>NZ_JBEZYV010000010.1:0-265739 GCF_040638905.1 Streptomyces virginiae
GACACCCGCGGTGTTTCCCCCCCCCCCCTCCGCCTTTTTGCCCCACGGGGGCCCCGGCGGGGGGGGGGGGGGTGCCGGCCCCCCCGGGGGGGGCGGGCGGCCCCCCCCCCGCCGCGACCGGATCAGGGCGTCGCCCGGCGCAAGGACAGAGCGAAGGCGCAGCTGGTGACGGCCAGGATGACGATCGGCGGCATGGGCAGGAGCAGGACGGATATCGCCAGGCCCACCAGTGAGGCGACCAGGGGGATCCATCCGAAGGCGGTGCGCCGTTCGACCAGTGCCGGGGCGTGCCGGACGGCGGTGAGGGCGAGGAGCCCGCACGCGATGACGAACAGGGCCATGACGAGGCTCATGCCCTGGACGATGTCGAGGGTGCTGCGTTCCAGACCGAGCAGGGTCATGCTCGACTCCCGCATGGCTGTCGAGGAAGCTTGCTGCTCGGGGGTGGGGTCGGCCAGCGCCGTCGCGGCCGCAAGGGCGAGGTGGCCCGTGCCCAGCAGGACGAAGCCGCCGGCCCCGACTCTGAAGGGTCGCAGCGGCTTGGGCTGGGGCTTGCGCTCGAGAACGGGTGTGACGGTCGCGCTCACCGTGGCTCCTTGAAGTCGAACGAGGCCGCCCTCTACATCGGTAGAGGACGTTGCCAGCACTCTACACATGTAGAGGGGCGTGGGTGGGGACGGTTGCAGAGCAAACCGGATGGGAACCGCGCACTGCTGATTCCGGCGGTCGGCCGCCTCGTCCGACCGAGGGAGCCCTGCTGATGGCGTCCGAATACCCCGTACGCCCGCGCCCGAGCCGTTCACCGAGGCGCTGTGGGAGGCGGCGCAGACCGCTGCGGTGGCCTACCGCCTGGTGATGACCCTCGGGGTGTTTCTGCCGCAGACTCTGTAAGCCACCTGCTGTCACCTAAGGATGACGCTCACGCCCCGTTCCTCGAAGATCTCCAGGAGCAGGTCGAACAGCACCACCTCGCGACCGCCGACGGGCACGCGCTCTACCAACCGCGCCCTGGGAGCCCCGACGAAGCCCTCGTACGCCGAGCAGCTCAGCGACGGCCTCGGCTACTTCGACCTCGCGAAGACGCACCTTGCGGGCCGTGCCCTCAAGGGCACGGCCGGCACACTCAACTACGCCCGCGGGGTCAAACCGCTCGACCTCTGCAACATCACGCACTCCGCCGAATTTCGGACCAACCTATGGCCAACGGCCCGTGGTCGCGGGCAATGGCGACCGGCCGTGCCCCGCTGCCGCCGACGGACATCACCCTGCCAGGTGCCCGGTGCCGAACTGCATTCGGGGCAACGCCCAGCTGTTCCCGGTGCAGGTCGACTTACTGCAGTAGTTTCAGGGCTGCAGTCGCCAGTCTTGGGGCGGTGCGGTGTTGTTCGTCGGCCGGCAGGATGAGGTGGCTGATGGTCATGCGGACGATGACGTCCGCGGCCATCTCCAGAGACTCTGTGGGCTGTTGGGGGTATCGCGTAGCCAGCCAGCCCTGGACGAGGGTTTGACCGGCATCGAAGATTGGGTCCGCTCGGGCGGTGAGGTAAGGCAGGAGGCTGTCGGATCCTTGTCGGGCGGCTGTGATGACAGCCCGTATGAGGGGCTGACTGTCGGCCTCCTGAAGCACGTGGAGGATGGCCGCCCGGAGGCAGTCATGGGAGTCGGGCACGCCGGGATAGAGAGCATCGGTCACACCCGCCAGAAACTGCTGGGTTTCAAGAACTACCAGCGCACGGCCCAGGCCGGCGCGGTTGCCGAACTCCTTGTACACCGAAGGGCGCGACACTTCGGCGCGGGCGGCGACGGCCGAGAGGCTGACCTGGTCCCAGCCGGCTTCGCATGTGAGGTCGCGAGCGGCCTCCAATACGCGCCGCCTCATCTCTTTGCGCCAGGCAATGCGCGGGGGGTCAGGTACCGGCCCACCTGTGAGTGTCGCCGCTTCGATCCGATGCCTTGCCGCCGTCATAACGGCCAGTCTGCCAGGGACCGAAGCCCGTTCGGCGAACCGGGCTCGTGCGTGCGGGTCCGGCGGGCGCCGGGCGCGCGGTGGTGCCGACCCTGGGAGAGGGGGCGGGGCCGGCACCACGTCTTCAGGCCCTCAGTGATCCGAAGGGATCAGGAGCGCTTGCGCCGCGCCGCGAAGAGGAGGCCGCCGCCGAGAGTGAGGACCGCCGCTGCAATGCCGAGCGGGAGCACCGGGCTGGAACCGCCTGTCTCTGCGAGCGGACCGCTTCCGCTGAGCGGCTTCAGCCCGGAGCCGCTGTCAGTGCCGTCGGTGGCTTGCGCGCCCGGTGAGCTGGTGGGATCACCTCCGGCGGACTGGCCGCTCCCGGCGGGGGCGTCACTTTGCCGGCCGGGGGAGGCGGTCTCGGAGGCACTTCCCGTGATGCCGCTGCTCTTGGCGCCGAAGGCGTAGGCGCCCCGGTCGGGCGCGCCGCCGGCCCGGCGGGCTCCGGTGAAGTCGGTGGTGACGGCGGCGAACGGCGTACCCGAGCCGGCGGCGGGGGAGTCCTTGGCCAGCCGGAAGTCCGCGTCCGCCCCGGTGCCCGTCTTGGCGAGCTTCGGATCGGCGATGACGTCGTTCGGGCCTTGGACCTCGGGCGCCTTTCCACCGAAGTAGATGTTGTAGTCGTAGGTGACGTCCACGTTGCGGGACTTGCTGTTCGTCGCTTGCCCCTGTCGGCCGTACGCGATGTTGTTCAGAAGCCGCACGTCGGTACTGTCATGCGCGAAGATGTTGGCGTAGCTCTCCATGCGGGTGCTGCGCCCGTTCGCGTAGGCCGTGTTGTGGACGATGTCGACGTGCTGGCTCTTGTAGGAGTGGATCCCGGAGCCGCCGTTGTCGTAGGAGAGGTTGTTGGCGACCAGTACGCGTCCGTTGTAGGCGGGGTGATCGGCGTCGCCCTTGAGGGTGTCGATGATGATGCCGTTGCCGTCGGAGTAGCAGCCGCACTTCTCCCATTTGATCTTGGTCTCGTTGTCGTGGACGCGATTGCCAGTGATGCGGATCTTGTACGTTCCGGCGTCGCCGCCACCCACGTCGCGGGGGGTGAGGACGGAGATGCCGCTGGTTGCGTACACCGTGTACCAGGAGGTCCCATGCACGTGGTTGCCGGAGATGGTCACGTGGTCGGAGTCGATGGCTGATATGCCGCCGCCGGCACAGCCGTGCACCTCGTTGCCCGTCACCTCGATGTGGTGCGACAGCGCGCCCGTGGACCGGTTCTGTTCCACGGCGATGCAGTTCGTGTTGTAGGTGGGGTCGCCCTTCTTCGATTCGCGCTCTGCTCCGGCCGGTGTGAGGGCTGCGTTGTTGCCCTTGACCTCGAGGTTTTTGATGGAGATGTAGGAGGCGCCGTGGACGCTGATGCCGTTCCACGCCTTCACCGGGTGGATCACCGGATGGTGGCCGGGATGAGCGGTGAAGGTGACGGGGGCTCCGGGGAGGCCGGAGCGCTTGATGGTCAGCACGTTCGACCCCTCCGAACGCTCGGAGTACGTGCCGTTCATGATCGAGACGGTGTCGCCCGGCTCGACGGTGTCCGCGGCCTTTTGGAGGGTCCGGAAGGGAGCTTGGACGGACGTGCCCGAGTTGCTGTCGTTGCCGCTGGGGCTGACGAAGTACGTGCGGGCCGCGGCGTGTGCCGTACCGGCTCCCATGGCGACGAGGCCGAGCGGGGCCGATGAAGCGAGCAGTGCTGCGGTCAGGGCGAGGGTGCTCGTGCGTTTCACTGTTGCCTGGTCTCCCAGTTTGTCCTGGCGAAGCGGCTGGTGCCCTCCGTGGGCCGTAGCCGCGAGCAGAGAGCACGCAAAGGAGGCACGTCGTCCGTCTCGCCGCGCCGGGGCAAGGCGCCGGGCAGCGAAGCCGGAAGTCGTTGCGCTCCGAAGTCCGCTGTGAGGGGGGTGAGTTACTCGAGTGACAGTCCCAGACTCGAAAAATGAACACAACCCCGGACTATGTGTAAACGTTCTGACGGTACGTCATGCCGGTGCTCTGTCTGGCAGACGCTGCGGAGCGCCGCAGGGAGTCCGGCCTGCCGAAGGGCTGTCCCGTAATCCCCGGCGGGCGCGCGGTGCCGGCTACGGCGCCTCGCCGCGTTGTCGGAAGCGCCCACATACGCCCAGTATGAGGACGCTCCTCCGCCTTGCGATGCACCGCATCCGACACCGCGCGCTGATCCGCCAGGGATTACGGGACAGCCCTTAGCGGGTCACAGCACGGAGGCCCGGAATCCGGGAGGGCTGGAACCCATCAAGTTCACCGCCAGGTCGGGCTGCGACCGCGCCGGCCCCGCCTTGGGTCGCCGCGAACTGGCGCACAGCGAGCATCGGTGGCGTCTCGGGAAGCGTATCCCTGCGGCGCAGGGGTGGTTGTGGCCCGACCCGGAGATGCCACCCCACCTGTGGTAGCCGCTACGGGGAGCGGCACCGACGCTGAGCTGCGTGAACCTCTTGCGGGACGCTCACGCCACGTGATCATCCGCAGAGCCCCTTTGCCAGGAGTGCCGGGCACGGCGTGTGGAGTCACAGCAGAAGTCGGCTCACCCCGGAGCCTGATTCGGCGGGCCCCTCTGGTCGTATCCACGCGCCCTGGATGTCTGGCCGGGGGAGGCTGTCGGGTGCCAGGCCCGGAGCGGCGGTAAGGAGCGCATTCCCGAGTGGTTCTCACGTTCCTTCGAGCCGATGCTCGCCCGGGCCGCCGCGCACGTCCCGGGTCCGGCGGTCAGTGCTGCCGCGATTGCTTCGACCTGCTGTCGGGCGGTCACCAACTGTGGACCGGTCAAGGCATACGTGCGTCCGCGGTGGCCGGGCTCGGTCAGTGCCACGCGTGCCACAGATGCGATGCCCGCAAGGTGGATGGTTGGCAGCGCGGTCTGGGCGTCCGGCGCGCGGACGGTCTCGTGGCCACGGATGGCATGGCCCACAGTAGGGCGTTCGGGCGAACTGCATCGGCCGCAGGATCGTCCAGGCCATGCCGCTTGCCTTGAGGAGTTGCTCCACCCCCAGGTTCTCGCCATGGGCCCGAGGTGCGGGTGGGTCTGGACCGTGATGGACGACACCAGCACGGCGTTGCTGCACGCCCGCCTGCCGGGCGGCTTCGAGAATGTCGGCGTCTGAGCCCGGGCGCGGGACGAGGGGAAGCAACCGCACTCCCTCCAGCGCGGGCTTCCACGACGCAAACTTCTTCGAAGTCGCCCTCCACAGCCTCGACCCCGTCGGGGAAGACGGCCCGTGCGGTACCACGGGTGAGGCCTCGTTCGGGCTCGTCGGAAATGCCCAGAGCGTAGGTTGCAGAGCCTTCTCTGCATAGGTTCCTTCGTAGAGAAGGCTCTGCCAATTGTCACCATGGTGCGCAGGCCTCGCCGCCGGCTCGGCGGGTCAATCGACTGCCATCGGCGGCGGCTTGACGCTGTGCCCCAAGCCCCATAGGCATCCGCCGACCCGGCCGGTGATCCTCCACCCCACCGCCCATGCAGCCCGGAGCCCGCTGAGGTGAAGATCCTCCCATTGGGGTCCCATCCGAGACCCGCGATCCGATCGCTTCAACATTTACATGAGTCGCATCGGCATCCTTCCTGACATAAGCTCAGAAGAGAAATGGATTAGGCCGTTGATGACTCAACGAGTTGCCCCTGAATTCTTGAACTCCGAAAGAAGTCGGAAGTGTGAGAAACGGGAGGAAACGCCATGCTCTTCTTCTACAGCCAGGACACGAGAGCCGCCGGATCGGGCAGGCTCGACGGCAGTGGCGACTTCGTCAACCTCGTGGACTTCCCCGCCGGTCAGTTCGGGAACTGGACGCACATCGTGCCCGGTGGCGGCCAGCTCTTCTTCTACAGCAAGGACACGCGGGCGGCGGGAACGGGAAAGCTCGACGCGGGCGGCGACTTCGTCAACCTGAAGGACTTCCCCGCCGGGCAGTTCGGGGACTGGACCCACATATCGCCCGACGGCGTCCAGGTCTTCTTCTACAGCAAGGGCACGCGGGCAGCCGGAACCGGTCGACTCGATGCCAGTGGTGAATTTTTCAACCTGGTGGACTTTCCCGCCGGACAGTTCGGGGACTGGACCCATGTCCTCTTCGCGGGCGGTGATCTTCTCGCCCGCTTCTTCTTCTACAGCAAGAGCACACGGGCGGCCGGAGCGGGTGAGCTCGACGACGGCGGCGATTTCATCAACCTGATGGACTTCCCGGCCGGGCAGTTCGGGGACTGGACCCACATCGTCTTCGACGGAGGCGCCTCGAAGCTCTTCTTCTACAGCCAGGGCACGGGGGCAGCCGGAACCGGCGGACTCGACGCGGCCGGCGACTTCGTCAACCTCAAGGACTTCCCCGCCGGACAGTTCGGAAAGTGGACCCACATCGTGCCCACCCACCGTCGGCTGTTCTTCTACAACCAGCAGACGCGGGCCGCCGCATCGGGTGAGCTCGACGACGGCGGCGATTTCATCAACCTGGTGGACTTCCCCGCTGGGCAGTTCGGGAACTGGACCCACATCGGTGCGACCCAGGACGGGCTGCCCTGAGGCACCCGCCCGGTTCCCGCGTTCAGAGCGTCAGGCGCAGGAGGGCGCCGCCGCCGGGGCGGGTCCCGCCGTCAGGTCGGCCGAGTGGGCCCGGGCGATCAGGCGTACCAAGCCCAGGTTCGGGCCCCAGCCCGGCAGGGTGCGGGCCGTGCCGGCGCGGTAGAAGCGGTCGAAGACGTGCGGGAGGTCCTGCGGTGAGATCCCGGGGCTGAGAACCAGGGGCTGAGCCGGGGCTGTGGTCGCGGACTGTCAGCTCCGGGCCCCGGCCCGGGGTGCCCACCGTCAGCTCGACCTCGAGCGGCAGACCGGCGGGGCTGAACTGGTCAGCGTTGTCGAGGAGGTTGCACAGCAGACGGCTGAGCCGCGCGGGGCCGGGCACTACGACGGGCTCGGCCGGCACCCGTACGCTGAAGGGCACGGCCGGCCGACGCCGACGAGCGTTCATGAGCCAGTGCCGTCCCAAGCCAGACGTACCTGCTGGCCGCCATCGGGGACGTGGTGGAGCCGGTCTCGGCGTTCTCGCCGAGAACAGGCGTGTTCGCGGCTGCCCTCGACGATCCGCTCCTGCGGGACGGATCTGTTGCGTTGGTGGCGGTTCCCGGATGCTTTTGGGGGTGGAGTGGCCGGGTGCCCGGGCGGAGGCCCGGGACTTCGGGCGGTGGATGGCGATCGCGCCGAAACCCGTGCAGGTGCACCGGCGTCGACAGACCGCGGACACCAAGGTGCGGTCGGTGGCCAGGGCGCCGGGGGGGGGTGCCGCATTCGGTGACGGGACGGGCGGGACCGGGGCTGATGTACGCGGCGACGACGCGGACGCACTGCGAGACCGCGCTGCGGTCGTTCTACGACGTGTCGGTGGCGGCTGACAGGATGCACGGATGGAGATCAAGCACGCGCAACGTCATCACGTGAACCAGCAGCGTCTGGACCAGGCCCTCGGTGACAAGGCGGACCGTGTGCAGGAGCGTTTCGAGGACGTCTACCAGCGGGGCTACCCGATGCGCGTGATGCTCGAGGAACTCGGCCACGAGCTGCTCGACCACGTCGCAGCGCGCACTACCCAGGATCCCGACCTCGACGACGAGCGCACCCGCCTCGCCCTGGTCACCGCTGCTGAATGCCGCCTGGGCGTGCTCGACCTGGGCTGCGCTCCCGGAGGCGACTGGGAGATCCCCTTGCCTCTGACCGGGACGCGTCTGACCAGTGAAGAGCTGGACTACGACGAGACGCACGACGCGACCGACACGGTCACCGCGCGCACCTGGATCGACGCCTTCGACATCTGCCTCGCCAGCGGTCTGGTGCAGGACTGGGAGCGGGCGATCGGTCTCGTCCTGCGAAGCGACTTCGCACCCGCACTCCACAACAACCTGCCCCACGCCGGCCGGGACTCCGTCTCCGAACCGGACGATCTCGCACACATGGACGCCCTGTGCGCCTACCTGACCCCGGCCCGCGGCCACCTGCCCCGAGATTGGCCACAGGTGACGCTGACCAAGCCATCGACGGATGAGCGGTTGGACGCTGCCCTCGCCCTGGATGCCGCCCACGCGGTGAGTCTCGACCAGCGCCTGCTGCGGGTCCTGCTCGCCGACGATCAGTGCGCCTTCGAGCGGGCCTTGGACGAACGGCTGGCGCAGCATCGTGCCGGTGTCGGGGAGAATCCCGCGCCCGGAACTCTGCTCCCCCTGGGCGCAATCGCCTTGGCCGCCCTCGCCGTGCAGGTTCATGGTTGGGACCTGCAGACCAGGTCCGCCTACCTTCCGACCTCTCTCCTGAAGCCGCCTACCCCTGTCGGCTCCTGACCCGGCCCGCCGATCAGAACGGTCGTTGCCAGGCCGCCGGGCTACAGCCGGTGGACGACCTTCATGTGCTCGGAATCCTCGGCCCCCATCTCAGAAGCGGAGCACGCACCTGCCCAGGGGGCAACCGGCGTCACCCCTCGCGCTGGCGACCTCCGGGTGGACGGCGCGGGCGGTGAGTGGTCCGTGCCGATCGCCGCCCTGCGGCGCCGACGGAAGGCGGAACGCGAAGCCGCGGCCATGAGGCGCGGCGGCCCGTGTACAGCCGCTGTGGCAGCAAGTTCACGGACGGCCGCTGGGAGGCGATCGGGCAGTCCTCGTGGCGCAGCGAGGAGGACGACCTGTGCGACCTGTGCTGGTCGTGCCTGCACGAGCACGACGCGCAGGGGGGGCGAAACGGACGCGCGGCGCCAGGCGGAGGAAAGTGCGGAGCGGGAAGCGGCCGCAGTGGAGAGGAGGAAGGGCCGGGGCCAATTCGGCCGCTACCGGTAGCCGCCCGACGCGCGCGACGGTGGCTACCACTTCCGTCCCACTCCACCCCGTCCATACAGGACCCTTCCATCCGGGCAACTACGAGCTGGGCGCGCCGCTGGAGTGAGGCAATTCAGAGTCCGGCCGGCACCTGCTGTGGTTTGTCTCCACCGCGACGAGAGCTGAAGACGGCCACGCGCTACCACATCATCGAAGACCAGGACCGAGGTGTGGGTGGTGCGGAAGCCCGTGTCGTGCCGGCCCGTGACCGCTGGAGGGCGCGCGCGTTGGAAGGGTATGGCCTCATGGCACGGCCCTATGGCATGGCCCCATGGGATGGCCTCATGGCAGGGCCGGCCTTTTCCCATACCGGTTCGGCTGCCGCCGCCCCCCGTGACCTGCCTGCCCGTGCCGTGACCGCATTCCTATTGCTTCCTGTGGGGGTTTCTCATGTCTCAGCAGTTTCCGCCGCCCGGTCAGCAGCCCCCGCCCGGGTACGGCTACCCGCCCCCGCCGCAGCCGAAGAAGTCGAGCGTCGGCAAGGTGCTCGGCTTCGGATGCCTTGGGATCGTAGGTCTGATCATCATCATTGGCATCGCCGGGGCGCTCGTAGGCGGCCGCGATGACACGGCCGGGAACGCATCTGAGCCCTCGCAGACGGCCGCCTCCCCGAAGGCGGCCGGGGCGGCCTCGGCGAAGCCCCCGGCGTCGAAGCCAGCCCCACCCGCGGGCGCCGAAGCGGACGTGGAGATCACGGACTGCGAGGTGGACTCCGCTACGAAGTGGGCGAAGGCAGACTTGACGATCACGAACAGGTCGTCGAAGAAGTCGAACTACATGATCAGCGTGGAATTCGTGAACAAGGCGGGAACCCGCGTGGGCGAGGCCATCGCTGCGACCAACAACCTTGCGCCCGGTCAGGCCGCAGAAGAGACGGCGCAAGGCCTGGACCAGATCACGGACAAGATCACATGCAAGGTCACGAAGGTTACCCGCTACGCGTCCTGATCGCTGCCCTGCCGCTGCCCGCCGTCCCCCTTCACGGTCGGCGAACTGGAGCGCGACCGCCTACCGGACATCGCGGCCGGCCGGCGGGCACGGACATGGAGTTCACCCCCGCACCGCAGGATTGAAGGGCTACCTGAGCTTCGTCCTCTACACGGAAGTCGCACCGCCCCGTCGGTTCCGATTCTCCTTTTGGCCCCCGCCGCAGGGGCGGACCCAGCAGCGGTACTCCCGGACGCGAGCATTCTGTCCGGGTGCGGCTGACATCCGCATCAGCGCGTCAACGGCAGGCCTTGCACCAGGAAGAAGGGTGCAATAGCAACGGTGGGGAGCAGCCTTCGCATGGGCTGCTCCCTCCCCGTGGGGACACCGAGACGTCACACCGGTTGTGACTTTCGCTTCTACTTGGCCGCTTTGGCGCCATGCAGTACACAGCCGTCGCTGTCCACGTTGGTGTGGGGCGTCAGCGAGCCTCGCGTCCGTCCGGGGGGAGTCGCGCCAGGATGGGGAGCCCCGAGGGCCCGGCGCCCCCGGGCGGAAGGAGAGCGCATTGATCACCACGAACATTCAGCGTCACGGCACGGTCCTGGTCAGCGTCACCGGGGCACTCGACGGAGACGCGGGCGCGGTGCTCCAGCGGGCGCTGGACGGCGTCACCACTGGTGAGCGGGACCTCATGGTCGACCTGCACGGCGCGATCTCCATGGACGCCGACGGACTGCTCCATCTCCTGGCCCTGCACCGGCGGGCGGACAGCCTGGGTTTGCGTGTCATGGTCGTCGGCTGGCAGCCCCAGCCCCAGCAGTTCATGGCTGATGTCGCCGGCATTCGCGGGCGGGGCTCGGCCACCGGCGAGCGGTACGCCGTGGCGGGTTTTCGCCGGCTGATCGAGGAGCGGGCGCAGCGCGCACGTGACCTGTCGGATTTCGGTGCCGGATGGCTGTCCGGCGTGTAGCGAGGCCCGCGCCTGTTCCTCACAGGGACGGTCGCACTCCTCGGCGCCCGCTCCTCGCCGCTCCACGACGTCGGGGTCGATGAGGTATACATCCTCGGCGTTCTCGAGTCAGGCCTCGGCGAGGAAGGCGCGGAGGGCGGACGGCCGGTGGGCGACCCCGAGGGCGTTGCCGTCGTAGCGGATCGGCGCCAGTCCTGAGCGTCCGGCGGGTAGGCCGGCCATGTCGGCGGCGGTGGCCCCGGGCGCCACCGCGGCGTCCACGCACACGGCATTCGTCGGCCCCCGTACGGGTGCCGTCTTCCGGAGGCCGGCGCGTGGGCGCCCCAGCCTGTCAGCTGGCCTCGCGGCGCCCGATCGCGGCTCGGACCGTGGGTGGAGGCGGAGGCGGAGGCGGTGTCGGCGCGGTCATCTCCGGGAGGCGCTGGAGCCGGCGCTGTCGCCTGCCCGGACGAGGCGGTTGACCTGCCAGGTGGCGCGTCCCGATTGCAGGTGATGCTGTCGGCGGAGCTCCAGAGGGTCTGTCCGTTGACCCTGGACGTAGACGTGGTCGTTGCCCGTGGCGGCGTTGTGCTCGTAGCAGGTGAGCGCGCAGGTGCGCGGTCCCGGTCATGCTGCTGGGCCGCCCGACGGGCGTGCGCCCCCTCACGGCAGGTAGGTCTCCAGCTCGCCGCGGCGCCGGACATCGAGCGTTGCGCAGTGGAAGGATCCACCGAACGGGGCGTAGTGCCGCAGGTCGCACGGGATGGGCTCGTAGCCCCACGCCTCGAGCGCCCGAAGCATGCCGGTCTGCTTGCGCTCCGCGATCACGCGTCCGTCGCCGATCGCCAGGACGTTCATGCTGAGCCACTTCCCGCACATCGACGTGATGCCCAGCAGCCGCTCGTCGACCGGCTCGGGCTCCGGCGCCACCAGAACCTCCCACGAGTCGAGAACCGCCGGTAGCCGTCCGATGTCGATGTACTCGGGATTGACCAGCACCCTGCCGGGCGACAGGGGCAGGAACGTCGTGTCGATGTGCATGGGGGTCGGACAGCGGCTCTCGATCTCGTGGATACGGTAACCCGGGCCCAGGTGCCGACGCAGCCATTCGATCCCCATGCGGTTGGTGACGTTGCTCCGGGTCACGAACAGGTCCCGACCCGCCCTCACGAAGTCGGCGGCATCGAACACGGGCTCGAACTCGGTGAGGATGTAGCGCCCGGGCGGCCCGGCCTTCGGAACGCGGTAGTCCGGCTCGTACAAGGCCTCGGTGAGCTGCGGTCGCGGTGCCGCGGTCCAGCGGGCACCGCGCCGGAAGTAGTCCTTGAGGAGGGTGCGGTAGGCGTGCGTCTCGAAGTAGCGGCACGGCCAGGCCATCGGAGTCTCGATGATCTCGTCCCCGACCACGAGCAAGCTGTCGCGCGGACAGCTGTTGCTGAAGCCGCGCGAGGCCCAGTCGGGAGTGGCGAACCGCCGGGTGTGGTCCACCGGGTCCGGTCGCGTCACGGTGATCCCCAGGGAGCGCAGGACGGCGATGAACCGGTCGAGTTCGTGCTGCGCCGACTCCACCAGAATCCGCGGGTACCGCCGGCCGGCCGCCAGCCCCTGCAGGTGCGCCGCCCAGGGCGGGACGTTGCAGGCCACGACCGGGTGCCGCGAGGGGAATGCGGCGCCGTCGAGCCGCCCTACGACGACCTCCTCCAGCGGGTCCCACTCGTTGTGCGAACTTACCGGCGGGTTGAGGGACGCTGCGGCCCGGTCGCAGGGTCCCTCACCGGGCGACCGGCCCGGTTCCACTGCTGCCGCCATCGTGACCGCCTTCGTTCCAGGGAGTCATCGACTCCCACTGCCCGGGACCCTCACGATGCCGCGCACATCTTGCCGCGCGACAGCCGGTGCGCCCGTTCGGGTGGCGCGCGCAACCGCCCTTCCTGACCGACGCACTGTGCAACCGACGAGTCGAGTGTGCGATCGCAGCCACAGAGGCCATTGCGCCCCGCGGACTGCTCGTCGGCCCCGCCCGGAGCCGGCTGGGCCGGCGGTCGGAAAGCCGCCGGGTATGACACGTACACCGACACGGAGCCCGGCGGCGCCGCCCAGCCGCGGCGGCGGGTCGTGTTGAGGGCGCGGGACCGGATGGGCGCGGGACCGGATGAGCGGGTAGGGGGCGGGCGCCGGACGAGTTCTCGCAGCCTGCAGAAGCTGTCGCCCGGCTTATGGAGGTCCAGGTCCGGTCCTCCAGGTCCACGTCCCGCGGCACCCCCGCGCGGCGGAGCCGCCTGCGCGGATCGCGTCGTGACCCGCGGCGCCCGCGGCCACGACGACTACGTCCACCGCGCGCAGGCCGCGTTCGTCCGGCGCCTGGACCACCACCCTGCGCGTGCTCATGGACCCAGGCTCACGGCCCCGCCGACCGCCCGCACCCGGGAGTACTCCACCCGCCGAACGCCTACGCCCCATACTCCCCGAGCTCTGCCAGAACGCCTCGCTTTCTCCGGAGGTCATAGAAGGCTGGGGCAAGCGTCGTCACCCCGGGGGGCGGGCTTCCCAGCGGAGGAGCCAAGATGGCCGCCGCCACGGGCCGAAAGCTTGCCGAACCACTGCCGCAGGGGCGGTACGTGGAGCTACAACCGGCAGCCACAGCCGCGCCGCCTCATGGACCTCGTCGACGGCCTCCATCCAGCCGCCGGCCGCAGCATGGACCGCGGCGCACCCACCCGGCTGCTGCGCCGCTCCTTGCAGAGCTCCGGCGCCTGCCGCCTGTGAGGCCGGAGCGGCACCGGCCCGCAGGAGCGGCAAGGTGCTGGAGCCCATTCGGTCAGCGGATGCCGGAGTCGGGATGCACGGCATCCCATTCCTGGCGTGCTCGCGCGATGGCATCGCGGTGGTCGGCCGACCAGTCCGCGAGGGCTTTCACCAAATGCGTGAGGCTGTGACCCATCGTCGTGAGCTCGTACTCAACCTGCGGAGGCACTGTCGGGTGCACCGTCCGGGTGATCACCCCGTCGCGTTCCAGCCGACGCACAGTGAGCGTCAGCATCCGCTGCGAGATCCCGGGTATGGCGCGTTGGAGCTGTCTGAAACGACGTACGCCCTGGGCCAGTTCGACCACGACCAGGACCGACCATTTGTCCCCGATCCGGTCGAGCACCTCACGGATCCCGCAGTCCTCGTGTTCGCCGCCGCATGTGACTACGGGTTCGGTGGTTACCCCTGTGTGCCCTACTGACATGGAAGTGCCTCCTTACGCTTCGTGACGCAAATCCGCAGGATGATCCCGGTTACCGAAGAGAACCTACCGGAATGGGAACACGCTGATGATCATGGTTACCGGAGCTGCCGGCGCCTTGGGCGCGCTGATTGCCGAGCGGCTGGCGGGCCGTGAGGACACGGTCCTTGGAACGCGCGATCCTCAGCAGTTCCCGGCTGTGCTTCCTGTCCGCCCCATCGACTTCGACGACCGCCAAACCCTCATCAGGGGCTTCGAGGGTGTGGATGTGCTGGTCCTGATTTCGGCGGGCCAGGGCGAGGACGACACCGTCATAGCCCGGCACGGCGCCGCCATCGACGCTGCCGAGAAGGCCGGTGTGGGGCATGTCGTCTATACGAGCCTGACCGCCGACGGTGATCACCTCCCTTACGCGCTGCCACACCGCTGGACTGAGAGGCGGCTCCGGGAGAGCACCATGGGATGGACGATCCTGCGCAACGGCCTCTACGCGGAGTTGCTGGCCGGGCTCGCGCCACTGGAGGACGGCCGGATCACTGCCCCGCTCGGCGAGGGCCGTCTGGCAGCCGTTGCGCGGGCGGATCTGGCCGACGCCGCGGTACGGGTAACGGTGGAGGCGCCCGCACACGCAGGACGCATCTATGAACTTGTCGGCGAGCAGGCGATCGGCGGCGCCGACCTGGCCCGCACACACGGACCGCACGTCACCTATGAGCCGGAGACACTCGCCCAGGCCCGCGCGCGCATCGCCGCCTCCGGCGCCGAACCGTTCCAGGTGCCGATGCTGGTGGGCACGTACTCCGCCATCGCCGCCGGATTCATGTCCCGAACCGGCGGTGACCTCCGTCAACTTCTGGGCCGCGCACCCCGACGCCCGCTCACAGCAACCCTCGTGTAGCACCGGGACGTCCCCTGTCACCTCCGAGCCTGCGGATGAAACCTCTACGCCCGCTCCGCCCCACGTACCGCGAGCGGTGCCGAGTTCCAGGCGCTCGCCCAGCGTGGCCGGCCGATGGTGGGGCAGTGCGCGGGCACGGTCCATGCGCAGGATGGCCCGCCTCATGAGATGTGCGGCAGACCTGCCAGCAGACGTCAGCGGTCCGTATGACGGCCGGCACCGTGCTCCGGTGGGCTTCCGGCTAATGATCCAAGAGTGGGCCGAAGATCAACGACAGGCGGCCGCCGCCCGGACCCGTGGACCAAGGAAGATCCTGCCCAAGGGGGCGGATCCCGCATTGTCGATCTGCAACCGGCGGTGCCCCTCGGGTCACGAGCGAAGTGCCGTTCGCGTGTGGCAGCCGGTCCGTAGGACAGCACCTGCGAGCCGACACTGTGATCTTCGGGCCGGCTCCGGAAGCAAGCCTTCGGCTGCGCTCACGGGTAACCTGCCACAGGCCACAAGGTCACGCTGCGTCGAAGCTAGCCCGATGCGGTGATCTCTCGATGGGGTCATGCAGCCACCCCCGTGATGCACGCTTTCCGAGGCATGCTGATGTCATCTGCTCGTACCCGCCGGCCGTGCGCGAACGGCCGGTGGATCGGGGAAGGCTCCGGCGACAGGTCCGGTCATGGCTTCCAGTCGTTCCACTGCTCAGATGCTCACGAATCTCCTTGCCGCCAGCCATCTTGCGACGTTGGAGCGACTGCCGTCCCTGGTTCGGCACCATGCCGCGCTCGCGGGGCTCAAACGGGCCCGCATCTACGTGGCCGATCTCCGTGAGGAGGCGCTGCGGGAGTTGACTGGCCAGGGCCTCGACGCCGCCCAGGGGGGCGACGAGCTCCAAATCGAGGGCACGGTGGCCGGGCGTGTCTTCCAAAGCTTGCAGATCCTCCCGGGCAGTGGGGGAGACGACGGCGGCAGGAAATACTGGCTCCCGCTCCTGGACGGCACCGAGCGACTCGGCGTCCTGTCCGTGTGCCTCACGGAGGAGCCGGACGACGAGAGCCGCACTGCGATGACCGCCGTGGCATCACTTGTAGGTCTGATGGTGGTTTCCAAGCGCACACACAGTGACTCCTACGCGCGCCTGACCCGTTTGCAGCCGATGTCCGTCTCGGCCGAGATGCAGTGGACGCTCATGCCCCCGCGGACCTTCGCCGGGCCCAGGGTGACCGTGGCCGCGGCCATGGAGCCTGCCTACTCCACCGCGGGGGACGCCTTCGACTACGCCCTTGCCGGCGACATCGTCCATCTTGCGGTCTTCGACGCTATGGGCCATGACACTGCAGCCGGTCTGACCGCCAACCTCGCGATGGCCACCTGCAGAAACCAGCGCCGTCAGGGAGCCAGCCTCACCGAGGCCCGGGACGCCATCGAATCGATGCTGCTCGAGCAATTCTCCCTCGACCGCTACGCAACGGCGGTCCTGGCCGACCTGGACCTTCGAAGCGGCCTTCTGTCCTGGATCAACTGCGGTCACCCTCCGCCTGTCCTGATCCGGGCCGGACGCTGGATCACCGCCCTGGACCGCCCACCGACCCATCCCCTGGGAACGGATCTCGGCCTGCCCGCAGAGATCCACCGCGAGCAGCTCGAACCCGGCGATCGGATCGTCCTCTACACCGACGGCATCATCGAAGCCCGCGACCGCTCAGGGCGAGAGTTCGGCCTCGACCGGTTCCTGCAGTTCGTCATCCGCCACCAGGCGGACGGTTTCCCGGTCCCCGAGACCTTGCGCCGTCTGGTTCGCGCAGTGCTGGACCATCACGACGGACAGCTCGGTGATGACGCCACCGTCCTGCTCTGCGAGTGGCACGGCCACGAACTGCCGCCCCTGGCGTATTTCCTTGGCCCCCTGACCCGCACATGATGGGCGGTCCGTGGCGGTAGCTCGCCGCCTGCAAGCTCACCTGCCGGCAGTGCGCGGCGCCTGGACGTGACCGTGGACGAAGTCTTCAGTGCTGGTCCGAGCGCGGCCACCGGCTGGAGGAGTTCTAGGGGAGGGGCGGCGGGCGGACAGGCAGTCCTCAGGCCGTTTGCCCTGGCCAGGACACGTGTCCGGCTACGGGGCCGCAACAGCCTTCCCGCTTCCCGTGTAGAGGAGAGCCGGTCGGGCAGGTGCCCGGCGTGAGGACAGGCTTTCGGCCATGCCGGACCGGCGCAGGCATTTTTGAGGGCCGCGTCGCGGTGGTCACCGGTGCCGCCCGGGGGCTCGGCGAAGGCGTGGCGTACGCCTTGGCGGAGCGAGGGGCCAGGGTGGCCCTGCTGGGGCTCGAGGGGGAACGGCTCGGCCGGCTGGCGGCGGAGCTGCCGGGACCGGCAACTCACTGGACGGTCGATGTGACCGATGCGGACGAGCTCGCGGCGGCCGCCGAAGCCGTGCGGTACACCCTGGGTGAGCCCTCCGTGGTCGTCGCCAACGCGGGTGTGGCCCTCGGCGGGCGGCTGGCGGAGTGCGATCCCGAAGTATGGCGGCGGGTGGTCGAAGTCAATCTCGTCGGCAGTGCCCTGACCGCGCGCTGCTTCCTTCCCGATCTGCTGCGCAGCCATGGCTACTACCTCCAGGTGGCCTCCCTGGCGGCCCTCGCGCCCGCGCCGCTGCTCACGGCGTACTGCGCCTCCAAATCCGGGGTCGAGGCCTTCGCACACGCACTGCGCGCCGAAGTCGCCCACCAGGGCGTCGGCGTGGGCATCGCCTACCTGAGCTGGGCCGACACCGAAATGATCCGTGCGGCCGACGAGACCGATGTCTTCCGGGTACTGCGGACGCACCTGCCCTGGCCCGCCTCCGTCACCCACGACACCGCCCCCTTCGTCCGTGCCATGGTCCGAGGGATCGAACGTAGATCAACCTACGTGTACGCCCCGCCGTGGCTACGCGGTGTCCTGGTGGCGCGGGCCTGCCTGCCCTCGGTCGTCACGCACCGTTCCCGGCGGGTCCTCGCGACCCGTGAAGGCGCGCCCCTGCCGCCCACCGGCCTCCTGGGACCCGGCGGCGCGGCCGCCGGAACCGCCGCATCTGGACCGTCGCACCGCGATCGATACCACCGTCTTGGGGAGGAATCATGGCCATACGACACCGCCTGATCCACGCCGCGCCGCACGAGGTGTGGGCCGTGCTCGCCGACGGCTCCCGCTACTCGGACTGGGTGGTGGGCACCAGCGATTCGCGTGTTGCCCATGGCCT
Organism: Streptomyces virginiae; assembly: GCF_040638905.1. GTDB lineage: Bacteria > Actinomycetota > Actinomycetes > Streptomycetales > Streptomycetaceae > Streptomyces > Streptomyces virginiae_B. Next base: position 18,097 of record NZ_JBEZYV010000010.1, read on the forward strand.
GTGGCCAGAGCTTGGCGCGGCCCTGGAGTACACCGTAAGCCTCGGCCCGTGGACGGCTTCCGGTACCACCGTGGTGCGGCGGGTGAGCGCGCCCGACGAGCTGGAGCTGGAAGTCGACAGCGGCCCTGTCGGGACGGCCCGCGTGGCGATCGAGGTCCGCTCCTGGGGTAGCGAGTCCCTGGTCATCGTGGATGAGCACCCGCTGCGGGGCGTGGGCGGCGCGGTACACAACGCCGCGCTCGACGCCTTGATCCAGCTGCGCCACCGCAGCATGCTCAAGAGGCTCGCGAACGTGGTCCAGGAGTCCGCCCGGTCCGACAGCCAGGTACAGGCCTGACGGCGGGGCCAGCGCCCTGCCCCCCGACTGTGAGGCAGGGGACGGGAAAGCGACGCAAGCGCAGCTGATGAAGCGCGGATCGGCGCGATCGTCAGGCGTCGTCCGGGTCGTCCTTCGCCATGGCCATTCGGATCGCGTCGCGAGTCCGGTCCACGGGTGCGGCGCAGCTGCTACGCCGGTCAGGCAACCGGGCATCATGGTGCCCGGTTGCGCCTCAGCAGCATGCCGTGCTCGACGCCGCTGCGCAGGTGGTCCACCACCTCGGCGTTGACGACCTCTCCGGGGGCCACCACGGGCACGCCCGGCCGATGCGGGCTGATCATCTCTGCGGCGATCCGTCCGACAGCCTCCTGGGCCGGTACGTGCTCGGCCTCGGCGAAGAATGCTTCGCGGGGCAAGCGGTCGTCAGCCCGCCGCCGCCCGTGCGAGGCGGGCCTGGACTGCGTCTGCCCGGGTCACTGCCGCCGATCCGCTCGGCACTCGGCGATCAGCCCTTTTTGCCCCGGCCCGTGAACATGTCACGGACGCGGTCGACCATCCCGGTTCCCGGCGCCAGGAGCTTGTTGAGCGGCGGGGTGTCGGGGGCTGCCGGGTGCGGGCGCGTCGGGGCCGTCTCCTTGGCCCTGCGCACCTTTTCGCCGAGCTCGTTCAGTGCCTCGGCGGAGCACGCTTCGGCCAGCAGCGGAAACAGCCGGTCCTCCTCGTCTGCCACGTGAGCCATGACCGTTGACTTCAGCTGGGCGATCAGCCCGTCGAAACGCTCGTCGTCGGGCTGACAACCCTCCAGGTCCTTCAGGAGGCGCTCGACCTCGCTGTGGTCGGCGATCTCCTTGTCCGCGAGGTCGTCGCCATCGTCCACGAACCTGCGCACCGCCGGGTAGAGGTGCTGTTCCTCGGCGACCGCATGGCGTACGAGTTCCATCGTCAGCCGGTCCGCCAGCTCCCGGCGTTGGGGATCGGCTCCAGCAAGGTTGTCGATCTGCGCGAAGAGAGCCGCGACCTCCTGGTGGTCCGAGGTCAGTTCCTCGATGACGCTTCCTCCATGGCCCATGTCGGGCACTCCTTTCCCTGGCTGTGAACGTGGCCCTGAGAACGTCTCAGGGGTCCGGCGATTTCGGACTGCGACACGCCCATGCCCTGCTTGACGGAACCCGACAGCCGCAGGGCTGCCGGTCCAGGGCGGCCGGGGGCCCTATCCCCGGCCGCGGACAGCCAGACACCGGCGACCGGATCCGTAGTCGGCGGCGCAACGAAGGGATCGGAGACTGTGCCAGCTGGACAAATCGTCACGGGCGAACGGCGTCGAGTACGCCCTGGTCGAGCCCCCCGGACGACGTCGCGTGCCAATCCCCGCCAGTAGGGCCGCGGCCCCTACGTAAGTGCGCGCGTGGCGGCGGTTGTTCAGGGCCCGGGGCAGGGCCTGAACGGGGGCGGGCCGACGTCGGCACGCGGCGCTGAACACGTGGCGTGGCGGCCAGGCCGCCGGAGGCGATGTGCGGTGCAGGCATTAGGGATGCGTCAAGGTTTCACGGGTCGGGACCGTCGGAACGGCTGTGGCGTCCCTCGGGGCGTGGGCTCATCGGGGCGGTTGGGCAGGACCCGTGGCCTAGCTATGTCGGTATTGCGTAGATTGTTGCGGCCGGGGGGCCGGACACGAGCTCAGGGAGCCGTCTGTGAGTCGGCTTCTCTGGTGCGGTTCGGCGCCGGCGGCGGGCGTCATACTCGGTGATCGTCGCGAGGCGCAGTGGCGTCCCTGACAGAGATGATCTACCGCCCGTAGGCCGGCCGCGGAATGTGACCTGTGAGTTGCCGGAAGCCGGCATGAGATCCACTTCACACGACGGAGCGGCGGAACGTTGTCACGATCCGGGCCCGCTCTCCGGTCCTCGTACCGAAAGGGCACACACGGAGCCCCGCGAGAGTGGAACGGGAACATCGACATGGGACAGAAGCAGCACGTCGTGGTGGTGGGCGCCGGGTATGCCGGAGTGACCGCGGCCCTCCGCGTCAGCCGCCGCCACCAGGTGACTCTCGTCGACCCCAAGGAATGCTTCACCGAGCGCATCCGGCTGCACGAAATGGCCGCCGGCCGCGTCGGCACACCCCTCGTCCTGCGTGACCTTGTCGCCGGGAGGGAGATCAACACGGTCAAGGCCACGGCCACGTCGATCGATCCGGCCGCCCGTACGGTCCTTCTGGACAGCGCAACCACTCTGACCTGCGACCGGCTTGTCTACGCCCTCGGCAGCAGCACCGACACCACCCGCGTTCCCGGTATCCGCGAGCACGCCTACACACTGGAGCAGGCTCAGCAGCTCAGTGATCGACTGTCTCGTGGATCCGGGACCGTCACCGTCGTCGGCGGCGGAGCGACCGGCATCGAACTGGCCGCAGAGCTCGCCGAGTCGGCCGGCGCGTGGCAGGTACGTCTGGTCACCGGCAGCGAGCCCGGGAACGGGCTTTCAACAGCCGGCCGGACCCATGTGCGCAACTCCCTGGAACGTCTGGGCGTCGAACTGCACTCACACACCCGGGTCCAAGCCGTCCACCGCGGTGGACTGTCAACCGATCACGGTGGGCTGACCGGGGACGTGGTCGTCTGGGCTGCCGCGTTCACCGTTCCCTCGCTGGCCGCCGAAGCCGGGCTGCGCGTGGACGAGCGAGGCCGGGCTCTGGTGGACACAGCCATGCGCTCGCTCTCCCACCCCGACGTGTTCGTCGTGGGCGACGCGGCACGCGTCACCGTGCCCGGCACGGGGGAACTCCGCATGGCGTGCGCGACGGCGATGCCCACCGGAGCGCACGCTGCCGAGGCCATTGACGCACTCGCCCGTGGACGCGAGCCCAAGCCGCTCAGGTTCCGTTACCTGGCGCAGTCCATCAGCCTCGGTCGCCACGACGGCGTCATTCAGCCGGTACGCACCGATGACTCGGCGCACCGCCTGGTGATCACCGGTCGGCCTGCCGCCCGGATCAACGAGTGGATCAACCGATACACGCTCGCATCCCTGCGAGCGGAGCGCCGACGCCCCGGCACCTACCGGTGGGCGAAGCCGCTGCGCCCGGCCGAGAGGGCCCTGGTGCCTGCTTCCGCTGCCCAGGCTCAGTGATCCCCCGCGGTGGCGGTCCAAGCCCGAGGGCGTCGCCCGCTCCTCGGTACTTTCCGCGGCCCGCCGCCCAGAACGGCCCGGACGCCCGGTAGCCACACGGCCGGGCCCTGGTCTCCGTGTTGCTGACTTCGTCGCGGCCGGCCGTCCCGCCCTCTGGGTACCTTCCCGGGCCGCGGGGTGTCGACGTCGGACGAGGTCCGCTCGTACGCCGCGAGGGTCTCAGGGGCCCCGGGTCCCCGGGACTGACCACCCGTCCCCGGGCAGCAGCGTCGGCCCTGGCCGGGGGTGGCCGCATCAACGGGACGGGGGGATCGCGCTGCTGATGATCGGCAGGCAGCGCCGTACGGGCGCCGCCGTGCTGGCGGGGACGCCGCTCACCGTACGTGGCTGGTGGCCCCCCTGTCCGGGGACCGGGGCCGTCGGCCTGATCCTGCGTCTGCTGGCGGCGCCGGCGGTGCTGGCGGGTGGGTGGCGCGCGGGCGCGCTGCCACTCCCGCGGCCCGTTCCGTTGGCGCGGGACACCGTCCGGCGACGAGGGGCGCTCGGCGTGCCAGGACGTGGACCGGGGAGCCGTCGCCAACGCAGCCGGCTTGGCGGGGGAGTGGTCGGGGTTCGAGCGGGTCGTCCTTCACGGCGTCGCCGGACTTGCGGGCCGCCAGTACCCCCGGTGCTATCCGCGTTGGCCGGGTCGCACCGGCGTGGATGGCAGTCGTGCTGTCGGCGGCCGCTGTTGAATCAGCCGTTCAAAGCGTTGGACAACAGTCCTGCGACCACCAGGAAGATGACGAGCGCTGCGAGACCGACGCCTAGCATTCCTGCCACTTTGCCGGCAGTCGGCAGCTGTGTTTTGGCAATCTTCACGTTGGCGGCCATGGCCAGAGCGCCCAGCCCGCCGCCGATCGCACCGCCTATGAAGAGCAGTCCCATTGGGAGCAGGGAGAGAACCACCTGCCACGGGGCAAGTCCGTCGAAGAACTTCTTCTTGGTTGCGGGTGCAAGGGTGCCGATCTGCGGCGACTTTGACACGGCTGGTCCTTCCGATGCGCCATACGTGCGCAGTCGATTCAAGCTGGGCGGGCGTGAGATGGTGTGGCTCAGTAGAAGGTGCCGCAGGGCGTCTCTCACGGGTGTTCGTGACGTTATCCAGTCGATGCCCTGCGGGCAGCCTCGGGTTGGCCTCCGTTTGGGAACGATCTGGACTCTCCCGACGATGAGCACGCCTGCCGGTGGATCCATGCGGCATGCCCCCGACCTCATCCACATCCTGGCCACGTGATCGGGCACACGGGCGGGGAGGCCACCGCCCGCGGCAGCGCCGGGACCGCCGCGGACGGGGCGACAGCGCCGGCCGGGCAAAACCGGGTGACCGTGCTCCGGCCGGGGCATCCGCGAGGCGTGCCGGCTGGCCGGATTGCGCTGCAGCCGTGGTTGTACATGCCGCGGGCCCGATCTCATGCGGTGGTTGCACGGTCGGCGGGACTGGGCTGAGGGGTTGAGGCAGGGGATCAACCCGTCGGGCGACGAGTGGACACCGGCCGCCCGCATAGCGTTCCTGTCTGTCGCACCCGGCGCCGGGACGGGGCGACACCTATACGCAAGGGGATGACGCGTCCCTGCCCGCGCCCTCGAGGGCGCGCTCAGGCCGGCCGGTCCCGGCGACCTGTCATGTCATGAAGGGGAGAAACATGATCACCACCAAGAAGTCCGCCGTACTGCTGTCGGGCGGTGCTCTGGCCGCCGCCGTCCTGATGGGCACGGCCGGGGTCGCCTCGGCCGCCCCGGCGGGAGCGGGGGCAGCCGCCACGGCGGCCACGACGGCGGCCTCCGGCTGGTACTGCGGCTACGAGGACGGTACGCCGTACACCGACCGGGGCGACCGCGGCGACAAGGTGCGCGAGGTGCAGTGCCTCCTGCGGGACGTCTGGGGCTTCAACATCGGTAGGACCGGTGTCGACGGCGACTTCGGCAAGGCCACGGCAGACGCGGTGAAGGCCTTCCAGCGCAGCCGGGGCCTCGCGGCCGACGGCAAGGTGGGCCCCAACACCTGGCGCAAGCTGCGGGGCCAGTGACAGCGGCCGGAGGGGATCGGTGAGCGGAAGCGACCCCGGATCGCTGTGACGTGCCGGCCCGCCCCTGGCGGGCCGGCACCCCTCCAGCCGTGGCCAGGCCCCTGCCGGCCGGAGCCGCCACGCCCGACGTCATCCGACCGGAACATGAGCCGCACGGCGAACGACTCCGGTCACACCACTACAGGGCAGAGGGCCGCTGCGTGCCCGCCCGGCCGGGCGACAGCAGGCCGCTCTCGTAGGCGACGACCACGGCTTGCGCCCGGCTTTGCAGGCCGAGCTTGGACATGATGCGGTTCAGATGCGTCTTGACGGTGGCGATGCTCACCACCAGGCGCTGGGCGATCTGCTCATTCGCGAGGCCTTGCCCGACCAGGTGTAGGACGTCCGTCTCGCGTTCCGTCAGTTCAGCGAGACTGGCAGGCTGCGCACGCCGCGCCTCCGGCTGGTGGGCGAAGGTTTCGACGAGCCTTCGGGTGACCGTGGGAGCGAACAGCATCTCGCCTTCGGCAATCAGGGCTACAGCGGCCAGCAGTCGCTCGGGAGGGGTGTCCTTGAGCAGGAACCCGCTGGCGCCGGCCCGCAGGGCGGCGTACACGTACTCGTCCAGATCGAAGACCGTGAGCATGACGATCTTCGGCTTCGGCTGAGGCGCCCGGTCGAGGATGTGCTGGAGAGCGGCGATACCGCTCATCCCGGGCAGACGGATATCCATGAGGACAACGTCCGGCCGCAGCGCGGCTGCGAGTTCGACCGCCTCCTCGCCCGTTGCCGCCTGCCCCACGACCTCCAAGCCGGGTGCCGCCGCAGCCAGTGCTGCCAGCCCGGCCCGTATCAGGACCTGGTCGTCCACGATCAGCAGCCGTGTCATCGCTGCCGTCTCCCCCCGTGTGTGCGGGGGAGGTGTCACGCGCCCCCGGCTGCGTCGAGCGGGGCAAGCGGGATGGTGAAGACGACCTCGAACCCTCCCTCGGCTCTCGGCCCGGCCCGCAGTGACCCGCCGTAGAGTCTCACCCGTTCCCGCATGGTGAGCAAACCGAGCCCGCTCGACGGCAATTCGGCCACCGGCGCGGTACCGCCCTGGCCGGTCACCTCCATGACGTCGTCACCCACCGCCTGTCGGCGCTCGCGGTGCAGGCCGGGCGGGCCCTGTGGCTGGCGCTCGCGGGGCGTAGGGAGTGACGGGCCGTCAGAGTCTGGGTCGACAGCCCGTTCAAGGCCTCGGTCCCACGGTCGACCCAGGGGCCCGGCAGGGGTGTGTCAGTGGGCTCCTCTAGCGTTGCGGCATGATCTGGACCGCCTCTGAGGACACCCTCCCGCCCGTGCCTCCCGCGCAGCGGCTCGATCCCGCGCCCGAGGGGCTCGCCGAGACCGTCGAGCTCACGGCGGCACACCTCGACTCCCGTGCGCACACCGTGGCGGATTTCGAGCGCTCCCTCGACGGGCTGGTACGGCATGCCCACCGCGACCGCCACCCGCTCGCGCGGGCGCTCGCCGACGCGCTGGGGCACCGCTACACCGAGGAGATCGAGGCACAACGACTCGGCGGCCTGAACGTCGTGGTGGCCTCGTTGCTGTGGCAGGTGCCGGGATACAGCCTCAAGCCCGAGTCCGTACGCCGCGGCCGGGGGCACGAGGACTGTGCGCAGGGCGGTCTGGAGCTGGTGCTCACCGCCCGGCTGCGCGAGATCGCGCACAGGCTCATGTCCAAGGAGCCACTGCCGTTCCTGCTGTCCACGCCGACCTGGGACACGGGCGCGCTGGAGGCTGCCGAACTGGTGGAACGGCTCACCGCCTACCGCCGATGGGGCATACGGCCCGGTCCGGCCGACTTCGGGCAGGCGCTGCTGCGCGTACGGCGTGACGATGCTGCGGGCGGGGCGGCCGCCGAGGTGGCGTCCCGTCTCGGTACCGCCGAGGGTGCCCGGCTCGCCGCCTGGCTCGGCCGGGACGGCGAACCGGCCCCGGCGCTGCGCCGCGTCGTCGAACCGGATCCGCAGGCCCACAAGGCCTGGCAGCGGGCCGGAACCGCCAGTGCGCAGGTCGCCTTCCTCAGTGGGGAACGTGCCGCCCTGCAGCGGGAGTTCCCGGAGCCGTTCCACTGGCTGGGCCGTCCGCACGCGGGATTCACCCAGTGCTATCACTGGTACGACGGGCACCCCGTACGCGCGTCCGTGCTGCCCGAGGACCGCGAGACCCAGGCGGCGTGGCTGCTGCCGCAGGTGACGCTGGCGGCGACGGCCGGCGATCACGGCAGCTCCTGGATGCTGCCCCACCTCGCCCGGCTGGGCGGGCCCGCGGGCCCCGCTCTGCACGCCGCCGTGGCCGCAGGACTGGGCGGCCGGTACGCGGAGAGCCGCCGCCCGGCGGTGGAGGCGCTGCTCGTCCTGGCGGCCCGGGGCGATCTCGACGCCCCGCTGCTGGGCCGTGAGCTCGCCGCCATGACGGCCCTGGGCACGGTGAAGCCCAACCGACTCGCCGACGCGGCCCGTTGCGCCGCGGCAGCGGGCGCGCACGCGACCCTGTGGACCGTGCTCGCCGAGGTACTGCCGGTCCTCCTGCCCTCGGTACGGGGCGCGGGCGAGATCCTGGCCGTAGCCGCCTCCTGCGCCGAGCAGTGCGCAGCCACGGGCCCCGTCCCCGACGCGGTGGCGGCAGCCGCAGCCCGCCGCGGCTCCTCCGCCCTGACCACCGAAGCCCGCCGCCTGAGCGCCGCACTCACCGGCAGCTGAGCGCGGTTGGCGCGGCCCAGCTGCCGGTGAGTGCGGCGCCGGACACCTCCTAGCCGCGCTGTCCGTGTTGCCGGAGGACATGAACCACACGGACCACCGCGAGAAGTCCGGCAATCCAAAGCCCGGTGACCCGGAGGAATTCGTCCACCCCCGCCGGAAGGTCCCAGACGGCGGTCGGCCCCGCGATCGTCGCGAACACGAGGGCGCCAAGGAAACATGCGCTCAGCAGCGCATAACCGATCTCAACAGGGATCGCGTCCCGCTCGGCCTGGGTCCGTCGTCTCGTCTTCATGCCTGAAGAATCGCACCGGGGCGGCCGGTAGTCCACGAGGTAAGCCGGCCGTGCAGCGTGCTTCGCTTCGGGACCCCCGTGCTCGCGAGGCGGCCGAGACATCGTGATCGAGGCCGGCTTGGTCAGCGCACGCCTGCCGGTGCACTTGACCGCCGCCGACCTCGCGTACCTCACCGCCTTCCTCGCCGCTCGCGTCGCGCCGAGGAGGACGGTGCCGTCCCGGACGGCTCTGCCAGTGACGGGCCGGCGGCCGACCGCAAGGCCTACCTGCGCCTGCGCGCCGGCTCGCGACTCACCCACCTGCGTACCGCGCTCGCCGGCGGCCACTGAGACCACCGGGCGCGAGCCGATCGGGCCCGGGTGCCGTCAACGCTTCCCGCGAAGACGGCCGAGCAGTACGCGGACCTGCTCACGTTTGCGCGGATCGGAAGCCGCCCGACGCGCCGAAGCGATCGTCCGCTGCCCCTGCGGGCTGCGGCTGAACTGCTTGATCTTGCGGAGTAGCCCGGACATGAATCCTCCTGTGCGGTCGCTGGGTGACGCTACGGCGTGTGCCCGGACACGGCCTGCCGAAACTGCCGCCGTCGAAGGCCGGTTCGGCGGAGCGGGCCGAAATGCGCTCCGGGGCGCTGCCGGTCCTCATACTCTGTCATCGCACGGCTGCTGGCCCGCAGCGACGCCCGCGGCATCACGGCTGAGCTGCCACCGCGCGAACTGGACGGGCTGGGCCCATGGCCGAAGGCCGCTCGTGGCTGTGGTCGGGCGCCCTGTTCATAGCGAGAGAAGTGGTAACGCCCGCCCTGGACGCGTCACCTGCCCTACAGGACGCTGTGCAGGGCGTTCTCATTGAAGCCGTCGTCGGCCTCGCGGTAGCCGGGCATGCCCTTGGAGCCCTTGGCCCAGCCGCCCAGCCGCCCAGCCGCCCTGGCGCTCTATGGCGGCGTCGGGGTTGCTGGCGCGGGCGGACTCGCGACCAGCCCGCGGCAGGGGCTTGGCCGGTGGGGCGGATGTCGAGGTCGGCGCGGGCGCAGGTCCTGGACGGCGTCTTCGGCGCCGCCGACGGACGTCGCCGAGGAAGCCCTCGCCCTGCTCAAGGCCAAGACCATGGCCCTGGCCAAGACCAAGGAAACCCGCGGCCGCGGCCCGGCCCTGCTCGTCCGCCCCATGGATAGGACCGCCGCCGCCCTGCCCGCGAACCGGTTCGGCGTCGGCGACCTCTCCCTGATGGCCATGGCCTTTCGTGGTGGTGGCGGGAAGGCCGTAGAGGTGGAACCAGACGGCCCACGCCTTGGCTGCGGGCGGCTCGGTCTCCCAGTATCCGGTGACACGGGGGCCGCCGGGATGGAACTGGAGGGCGGTGACGAACGGCGGCACGGGACGGTCTCCTGATCAGCGCAGACGAGTGGCGGTGACGATCTGGCGGCGGCAGGGTTCGCCCCTCGCGGTCACCACCGATGCTCCGGAGCGCCTCGTGAAGCGGGCCTGTGCGAGCACTTCTGCGACATCGATCTGCATTCCATCAGCCACTGACATTGGTCGTGGCGCATGAGTCAGAACCCGGACTTCACAAGCTCCGGCAGGGTGGCCAGGGCATCGCGGACTTCGCACGCGCGGACGTGCGGGAACGCCTTCGCGACCCGGTCGATCACCTGCGGGGCGCTACCGAAGGAGAGGCCGGCATCGCGCAGGGCGTGCCGGGCCCGGTAGGTCTCCGGCATCCCCGTGACCGCCACCCGCTCGGTGCCGAAGCGTTGGATGTGTATTCGATCAGCCGTTGTGAGGCCAGGGTGAGCATGGCTTCTCGCACCTGCGCCGCGGGGACACTAGTCGCCCGGCGGTGCTCTCTTCGTCGATGAGGACGCCTGGCAGCAGGGTGCCGTCCACGATCTCGATCATGAGGGCCTCGTAGATGCGGCCACGCAGTGCGTGTGCCGCCAGTTCCCCGGCGTGCCGCCGGGGAACACCGGTGTGGTGGTGCAGCCCCGCAAGCGGCCGGAGGCCGGGCTGCCGTGCCCGGGGGCGGGCGGGTTCAGGGGGCGGCTTGTTGGCCGGGTTGGCCGGTGAGGGTGTGGAGGTTGGCCACCAGGCGGTCGAGCAGCCTGCCGAGTTGGGCGTGCTCTTCGGGGGTGAAGCCGGTGAGGGCTTCGGTGTCGATTCCGGCGCGCAGGGCCTGGATCTCGCTGCGGACGGCTTTGGCTTTCTCGGTGAGGTGGACGAGGGCCCGGCGGGCGTCGGTGGGGTCGGGGCGGCGGGTGATCAGGCCGTCGCGTTCCATCCGTTTGAGGTTGACGGCCATGGTGGGCTGCTCGACGCCGGTGTGTCGGGCGAGCTCGCTCTGGGTGAGCCCGTCCCGCTCGTAGAGGGCGAGGAGGGTGGGGAGCTGGCCCGGAGAGGCGCCCAGGGCTGCCAGGCGCGTGGTGATGGCTTGACCGAGGAGGCGCGCGGCGTAGTTCACGGTGTAGCAGACCATCGACTCCGCCTCCGAGCGGGCCGGTGGGCCGGGCGGGGGAGACGCCTGGTCCGGTGTGCGTGCCGCCATGGCCACCTCGTGTCCTCGCGTGATGATCGGATGTGCTTGACATAATTCCATAGACGCCTATCCTCATACCAGGAAGCATAGCCGTCTATGAATCTTGTGGGCTGCGTGTCCCAGGCCGTCGCCTGTCGTATCCGCAGCCGTCGTGAACGGCGGAAAGGATCACCATGTATGCCTTCGCGATCGACTCCTTCGGTCAGACCCCCGCCGTGCGGGACCTGCCGGTGCCCGAGCCGGGCGCGGGCGAGGTGCAGATCGAGGTCCGCGCCGCAGCGGTGAACCCGATCGACTGGAAGCTGGCGGGCGGCGCCTTCGCCCGCCCGGGCGCGGAGTTCCCCTTCCCGCTCACCCTCGGCTTCGATGTCGCCGGCCGTATCAGCGCCGTCGGGCAGGGGGCTGCGTTCGAGGTGGGGCAGGAAGTCTTCGGGATGCGCCGTCCCGGTACGGCGGCCGCGCACCCGCACGGCTCCTACGCCCAGTACATGACCGCATCCCCCGACATCGCCGCCCTGGCCCTGCGGCCCGAAGGGTTGGACCCGGTGGTGGCGGCGGCGCTGCCGATGACCGGCGGAACCGCCCTTGCCCTGACCCGCTGGCTTGACCTGCAGGACGGCGAGACACTCCTGCTCGTCGGCGCGACCGGCGGGGTCGGCTCCTACGTGACACAGCTGGCCGCAGCCCGCGGCGCCCGCGTCATCGCGGTCGCATCAGCGGAGGACCACGACTACGCCCGACAGCTCGGCGCGACCGAGTTCGTCGACTACCGCACCACTGACGTCGCGGACGCGGTCCGTGCCGCGCACCCTGAAGGCATCGACGCGGTTGTGGACCTGGTCGATGACCGCGAGGTGGTGGCCCAGAAGATCGCCCCGCTGCTGCGCAAGGGGGGCCGTCTGGCCAGCACCATCTTCGCCGCCGACCCCGACGCACTCGCCGAGGCCGGTGTCCGCGCCGTCAACTTCAACTACCGGGCCACCGACGACGACATGGCCGAACTGGGCCGACTCGTCTCCACCGGCGCACTACGCGTAGGAGAGACGACCACCTATCCGCTGACCGCCATGGACCAGGCCTACACAGCCTCCACCAGCGGCCACGTCCGCGGAAAACTCGTCATCACCACGGCCTGACCCGGCCCCCTCGCCGACACGCGACCCGCAGCCGACAGTGCCTGCCGGACAGCCCACGCCCCTCACAAGGCTACGCCCCGCACAAGACCACGCCCGCACAAGGAGCACGTTGTGACCCGCGCTGAAGAACTCGCCCGCCGTTTCTACGAGGCATTCGACACCGACAACCCCGACCTCCTCGACGAAACACTCGCCCCCGACTGGACTCCTCAGCCGCCCGTTCCTGGAAACCCGGGCGGCCCGGAAGGCCAGAAGCAGACTCTGCGCATGCTGCACAGTGTCTTCGAGGACCTCCGGTACACGGTCGAGGACGTGGTCGTCTCCGGCGACACCGCCGCCGTCCGCGCCCGACTCTCCGGCCGTCAGACCGGCGAATTCCTCGGTGTGCCCCCGACCGGCCGGCACATCGAGATGATGACCATGGAGATGCACCACATCGCCGCCGACCGCATCACAACCACCTGGCACGTCGAGGACTTCTTCGGCGCCCTCCAGCAGATGACAGGCCCGGCTGCAGCCTGACGCGGCGCCGGAGAAAGCTACGGGTGGATTCCAAGGGCGTCACAGCCTTACTGCCGGCCCGCCCCTCCTCTTGCAGAGCACTACCGCCGGGGCGGTGGTCCAAGCCCTGGAGAACCCGTGGGCGCCGGCGCAGAGCACCGTCGATGTTCCCCGCGGTTCGACGGCGACCACTCTCGGCTACACCTACACCCCCGCCGCGACGGGTGAGGACATCACCGTGGTCCAGGACGCGAACCTGACCACCTGCTCTCGACTCCCGGATCTGTGCCGGCGGAAGGGCCGCCTACAAAAACACGCAGGCCGAGACCTGGATCGAAGCGCAGCCGCAGATGCCGGACGGAGCCACCTGCGGGGGCGACGCCCGCCACCACCAGGCAGCCACCAACACCCTCAAGCTGACCAAGTCCCAGCTCGGCGGCTGCACCCAGATCCGCACCACCTCAAGGTCAAGAACCTCGACGGCAACCCCGTCAAAATCCACGCAGGCCACGGCAGCGGACAGATCGCAGCCACCCACGGGACTCGCCTACACCCCGTGAAATCCAACCCAGGCCCAAATACCTGCCCGGCCGGGCAGGGCCTGCGACGAATGGGTGCAGGCTGTCTACACCGCCTTCCAGCTGATCACCCAGAGCGGATCGCGGCCTGACCGACCGCGAGGACATCCCGCGGACCCGGGCGGGCCGCAAACGCGACGCCCGTGACGGCATCGCAGACCGCAGACGTACGGGTCATCAACGTGCACGCCACTCACCGCCCGGCTCGCACCGCCGCCGAGGATGACGCAGCAGCATCCTCCGGCCGGCGGGCCCCGTCCTACAGCCACCGCTGGCCGGTACGCCCACGCCGTCGGGACCACTGCATGAGCCCTCGCTCGCACGCGTCCGGGGACTGCACACACGAGGAGCGGATCACCCCGCCCACCCCCGCCCACATCAAAGGCCCGGCGGATGCGCCTCTGCGAGTCGCGAACACCGTCAAGGTGTGGGATCACCAGCTCGAACCCGACGCGGGCCACGTCCCCGGCCCCCGCAGCGACTCAGGCCTCGGGGATCAATGGAACCGTGGTTATCAGTGAGAACGATCATGGCTCCCCGTGGCCTACCGTCTCGGGTTGCCGGGACGGCCCGCCTGGCGGGCGCTTCGGCAATATGGGCGCGGGTACGCCCGGTCGTCGACATCGCCCTGGCCGCCGCCGAGACCATCGCCGTGGTGTACGTGATGCGCGGCGCGTTCGCGCGCCACCACCTCCTCGCCGAGGCCCGCCGCCACCTTTCCTACGTCCTGCGCGGCCGCCCCCACCAGACCGGCCTGGACGACCAGATCGTCCAGGCGGCCATCGACGGCTACACCCGCCCGGCCGGCCGAGGCCGGATGATGCCGACAGGACTGAGCTGAGGACGGGGTGGTGCTGAGCAACCCCGGTGCCCGTGCCGGTGTGCCGGCCTTCGCCTATGGCGTGCCCGTTCACGGCCGGCGGGCTCTACGGCGTCGTCCGTCCGTGCCCCGCCCTCGCGATCCTCTCGCCGCAGCTCGCCTTCCAACGCATCTTCGTCCGCAACGCCAATGAGGCTCACGAGCTGGTCAGCGGAGGGGTTCCCCCGTGGAGGATCAGGGGCCTGGAACTCCCCGAAGCCGGTAGCGGGGTCTGAGGTCGTGCTGGACCGTGGACGGACAAGACGACCGCCTTCTTGCTGATCTCACCGATTCGGTACGGCACGTGCGACCAACTGGCCACTCAGGCCGGAGCGGGGCCTTACGGTGAGTGCCCTCATCGGACCAGCGCCGCCAGCAGCGGAACCCGGGTGCGCTCCGTTTGGGCGCGGTGGGCTCGGCGGCGCGCGGCGTGCACACTGCGCCGAGCCAGGCAGAGCTCGCCTGCAGGAACGTGGCAGGTCGGACAGGCTTCAGCGAACGCACCGTGCCGGAACTGGCGGTGTGTCTCGTACGCGGCGTCGAAGGCCGCATCGACAACGGAAGCCGGTATCAGCGCTGGGGCGGTACTCACGTGGGGCATCTCCTCACACAGGGGGCGCGGCGGCCTCGGCCCTCACACTCCACACGTCGGACAAGCGGCTCCATGCGCATTCCCCCGTTAGCGCAGTTCAACAGGGTGGATGTCGCCCGAGTATCGTCCTCAGGCCACCCGCAGCGGCGGCCGGATCCGGGAGGTGCTTTCTCCAAGCCCCAGTCGCTCCGCGTAGATTGCGGCCTTGTCTCGTCCGCCCACTCGCAGGGTTCGACACCTTCCACCTCACTGTGGACCTCGTCATCGACGCCGACCTCAGGCGGCACCAGTGGACGGACGTAGAGTGGTTACGGTCGCGTCGTGGTGGACGCGGATGCGGCTGTCAGGGTGCCTGGCCTGGAGCCGCGAAGGAGGCTGGTACGGCGTCCGTGGGGGAAGGGCTGTGTCAGCGTCGGGCGTCAGTCCTGGCCCTGGTATCTCACGCGGGCTGTCGAATGCCGCGTTCTCGGTGTGGGGCGTCGCCCGCTGGCGGTTATGGGCGGGCGCAGTTCGTGCCGATCACGCGTGCACGGGCGAGGCCCAGTGACCAGAGCGCTCTGGCGGCACTACTACCGGGCCGCCCCGTCCTCCGCTGGCGGGACGTGGCTGTGTAGCGTGCGGCAGGAGTGCCCGGAGCTGCCACTGCGTGGGGTCGGCGGGGCCAGT
The DNA here is from genome assembly GCF_040638905.1 of Streptomyces virginiae. GTDB lineage: Bacteria > Actinomycetota > Actinomycetes > Streptomycetales > Streptomycetaceae > Streptomyces > Streptomyces virginiae_B. The sequence continues at coordinate 33,496 of NZ_JBEZYV010000010.1, forward strand.
GGGGGTCAGGTCAGGCGCAGGTCGACTCTGATGGTCTTGTCGTGGGGATGAGTGGTGATGTGAATGTGAGCTGGTTCGTACCGTCTTCGCCTGCCCGTGGCCGCACCGGGCATGCCGCCACAGCCGGGGGGCTTTCCGGGTGTCGAACAGGGTGGGCAGGAGGTCGCGGAATCCACGCAGCGCGTTCAGAACGAGCGGGCATGGCGCGCAGTGCGGCCACTTCGGACAGAGCGGGCCGCCCCGATCGCGGGGGGCAGCCATGTGGCCACAGCCTAGGACACGGCACCATCCATCGCACGGCTCGGTGACGCCGGGGCGGGCCATACCGACGGCTTGGCCGTGACCTCCAGGCGGCGGGCGAGGGCGGTCTCCAGGTAGGACCTCAGCGCGCGGCGCTGCGGCCCCACCTCGTACGGCTGCTGATCCACAACTCTCGGTTCCAGCGCCCTGTCCCGCCACACCACCCCGTCGGCCGGTGGTACTGGCGGGAGCGGCATGTGCGCCCGCCTGAACAGACCAACGGCACTCAGCGCGTGACGTCGTCCGCCCCGGGAGGGGGGAGTCGCAGTCAGGCCGACCGGTGGCCCACCGCCGGAATCCGAGGCGCGACGCCGCGCGTTAGGGCCAGCAACGCCTCGGTGCGGGACGGATGTCCAATCCGTCAGGCGCTTGCGGGCTTTCACCGGCCAGGGAAGCAGCCCATGGGCGTGGTTTCCGCCAGGATGCGTGTGGCTGACGGCAGCGAGTCGGCGCCGGTCTCCTCCGACGTCGGCAGCGGTGTCGTTCGTCGACGACCGAGCATGGCCTGGTCGTCATCGATGTGACGGCGATGCCGATCGGGGAGCGCATCACCCACTATCGGATCGACGAGGCGCGGGCCATGCTCCGCATGGGCCGCTCCGGCGAAGCCGTGGTGACCCTGCGGGCGGCGGCGCAGAGCGCACCGCGCTACGTGCACGCCGTCGTTGCGGTTCAGCAGCCGCTCCAGCTCGCTGACCGCGTCGGCGGCCGTCTGCCGTACGACGACGTCACCGGTCTGCGGGGCCTCCAGTGGGTAGGCGAACCAGCTGCCGTCCGGACGGGGGAATCCCTCCGGGTCGACGAAGAACACCTTCAGTCCGGCCGCGCGGGCGCGCTTTGCCACCCAGCGCCGGTCGGCGTGCAGCCCGATCACGACCAGGGCCTTCGCGTCGGGGTGGAAGGTGACCGGCGGGATCCGCTGGTCGTAGCGGCGCATGAACTGCTCCTCGAACCCGGCGCGCGCTCCCAGACCGTCGAAGTTGTTCGTGATAAACGGGCCGACCATGTGCCCGGCTTCCTCCCTACGCTTGAGCGCGTGCAGGGCCGGGGTGACCTCCGCGTTGCAGCACGCCCGGTACATCTCCGACAGCTCGCTGACCTTGTCCTCGGTGTCGAGGAACATCTCGGCGAGCAGCGGGTCCCGGCCGGGGCGAGGACGAAGGTGAAGCCCTTGCCGAGCAGCTCGCCCTCGATCTCGTTGACGTGGTACATCTCGTGGAGCCGGTGCAGCGGCGGGATCCCGGCTTCGTAGGAGACGCCGCAGCCGCTGTCGGCGTAGACCGGCTTTCCCGGGGTGTCCTTGACCCGGACACCGTGGGGCAGCACCTCCCACGGGCGGCGGCGGACCGTCCGCGGCAGGACCGCGGCGACGTTCTCCGCACCCCGGCTGTCGATCGCCCGCGCCACCTCGCCGGCGCACGAGGCATCACACCCGTGCCCTTCATGCGCGTGGCCGTGCGTCGGCGGGTAGGGCGCCGGGAATGCGGGGCCAAGACCGTAGCGGTCTTCCGGGCGGGGGTTGCAGAACTGGTTGCCCGCAACCCCGAGGGCGAACATGCTGTGGCCGGGGTACGACAGGCTGGCCGTCAGGATGTCCCCGCGCCGCTACCCGTCGCGGGCCCGCACGATGTTCCGCGCCAGACCCACCGCGACTTCCACGCCGAGGGTTCCGCACGTGATCAGCGCGACCGAGTCCTCCGGGCGGTCCACCGCTTGGCACAGGCGGTCCATCAGCTCCATCTGGATGTGGGGCTGCACGACGGCGGCACGACCGAACGAGGAGCGGGAGAACTGCCGCCCGATGCGGGAGAGAACCGCCGGACTGCCCTGCCCGACGTTCACACGGAGAAGGCCGCTCGATCCGTCGAGAATCCGGCGGCCATCGGCGCAGTGGCCAGGCCCGTTCGAACCCACGGCTTCGAAGTTCGGCAGGGGCCTGGACGACGTCAACAGACGTTCGCGTTGGCGCAAGTACCGATCCACGGAGAAGTCCCTTCTTCGGAGTGCTCACTGGGAGGGTGGAAGGTGCGCGGCGATGGTGGACCCCGGCAACTCCAAGACCACCGCACCAGAACGCGGTACACCAGTCCGTAGCCGCAGCGATGTAAGGAGTTTGCACCTCCTGCAAGAGGCCCCACCGGGCCCTCAGACGGCCTCGGCGACGGAGCCCACGAACCTCGGCATCCCGGTCCGGCTGCCCGACGGCCGGATGCTGTTCGTCTTCGGCGACACCTTCGAAGAGGCCCGGACGGGGGGCGGCTGGTGGCACTCCCCGGCCGGCCCGCACTCCACCGGTTACGGCCGCAACGGTCCGCTCCTCCTGCACCGGGTACGGGCCGGCTCTGGGCCCGAGTGGAGCGCGAGGCCGACGGCCTCCGCTCCACTCCGGCCTGTTCCGTCACCGACGGGCGGGGCCGGGGCCGGGTGGTTCACTGGCTGCCGAGTGTCATCCACCGCTCGGGCGCCTCCAGCGGGGCGAAGCCGATCTTGGCGTAGACCGCGTGCGCGTCCGCGGTGGCCAGCAGGACGCGCCGCAGGTCGTACGGGGCGAGGTGGTCGCGCACCGCGGTGACGAGCGCGGTGCCGATCCCCTTGCCGCGCACGTGCGGGGAGATGTACACGTCGCAGAGCCAGGCGAAGTCGGCGTGGTCGGTCACCACGCGGGCATAGCCGACCTGCGCACCGGAAGCCCGTTCGTAGACGCCGAAGTTGAGGGAGCCGGCGATGGCCCGGTCCTGCTTCTCCCGGGACCGGTCGCGGGCCCAGTACGCGTCCTGCGACAGCCACTGGTGGACCAGCGCGTTGTCGATCCGTGCGGAGTCGGCGGATATCTCGTATTCAGCGGGAAGGAGAGTGGTCATGGCTGCATCCAAGCAGTTCCGATCACTCCCCCACCGCTGGTTTTCGCCCACCGCATGATCATGGAACGGACGCGGCGTGCGAGGATCCACCCATGGATCACGCAGCCGTGTGGACGTGCGCAGCGGACGGGAAGCCGTCCGCCGGGCCCGAGGACCTCCTGCGCATGGTGCGCGGTGCTGCCCGTACGGCGCCGGGCGGACGCGTCGACGCGCGGATCGCCCGGTGCGTGATGTGCGACGCGGACGAGGACGGCTTCGAGGTCGCCAAGGGCGAGTGCTTCTGCGTGGGTTGCTGCATACCGCTCGGCGTCACGGACGGCGACGTGCACCCGGTCGCCCATCCGTGGCGGCTCGAGCCGTCCGAGGCGCCGCTGCCGCCGGCCTCGCCGGGCCCGGGCTTCGAGGCGTCGGACCTGCCCCGCTGCCCCGCCGGCCACGACGTGTTCCACGTCGCGGTCGCCCTGGCATTCGCGGCGGACGGGGCGGTGCGGGGTGTCACGGTCGGCCTGCGGTGCCCCGAGGACGGCGCGTTGTGCCTGTACGTCGACAACGCGCGCGTGGTGGCGGCCGGCGCGGCGGCCTGATCGGCGTTGCCGCGCGGTCGGGGGTCAGGACTGCACGGGGGCTTCCCAGGTGAACCCGTCGGGGTCGGTGAAGGCGTCGGGGGTGCCGCCGAGGACGATGCGGTGCGAGCCGGCGCCGTCGACGGGGACACCGAGGTCCTTGGCCAGGGCGCGGCGCTTGTACAGCGCCAGCTTGACGGGGCTGGACCCAGCGGCGGTGAACTCGGCGTACTTGCCGCCGAAGCTCTTGCCCACGGTCAGACCGCGGGCGACGTAGAACTGCTTGGTGGCTTTCACGTCCTCGACGCCGATCAGCAGGACGACCTCGTCGATCTCGCGGGTGGCGGGACCGGTGTCCTTCCTCGCCGAGGTCGCGATCTTCCAGATCGTCCCGTCGGGAGCCTGGACGATGCCGCCGTAGCCCCACAGCGACTTCGCGGCCGGCTTCAGCACGGTGGCGCCGGCGTCCACCGCGGCGGCGACGAAGCCGTCGACGGTTGCGGGCCCGGCCACGGTGAGGGCCAGGGTGAAGCCGCGGAATCCGGAGGAGTGCGACTCGGACGCCCGCAGGCGCACGTACCTGTCCACGCCGAAGGCGCTGTAGAAGCGGCGGGCGGCTTCGAGGTCGGTGACCTCGATGGTGACGGACGCGAGGGACGTGGGGGCCGGGGTGTGCGTGGTGGTTGCCATGTCCCTCACGCTAGGGGGTGGAGGGCTGCCGGGGCTTCTCCATTCCTGACCGGTCCGGGGCGGTCTCGCGCTCCCCAACCGGACGGGCGGCCGGGCGTTACGCCTCCACACCCCTCAGGTGGTGCGTGAAGTGGTCGGCGAGCGGGGCCAGCCAGTCGGGCCGTGCGTTGCCGAGGAGGTGATCGCCGTGCGGGACGGACAGGTAGGTGCCGTGCGGGGCCAGGCGGGCCAGCGGTTCGGCATTGGTGACGCCGGGGATCACGTCCTGGCCCCCGTCCACGACCAGGAGCGGGGCCGTGATGCGGGAGGCCAGGGCGGTGAGATCCACGTGGCGGGCGAAATCGCGGGCGGCGCGCGCGCCTCCGGCACGCTGGGCCATGATGTCCCGTACCGGCGGGGGAAGTTCTTCCCAGTCGAGGCGGAAGGGGCCGCTGACGGTGGCGACCGCGGCCACGCGCGGCTCCAGCGCGGCGCTCCGGGCCGCGAAATAGCCGCCCAGGCTGAGGCCGACGAGTCCGACCCGTGCGGCACCGAGCGCATCGACGACCCGGCTCACGATCTGCTCGTAGTCCGGCCTGAAGACGGTTGCGGCAGCGAGGACGCCCTGCCCGGGGCCGTCCATCGTGAACACCGCCAGTCCCCTGGCCGTCAGCGCGGACGCCAGGTCGAGGAATTCCTCCTTCGCCGAGTCCAGACCGGGCACGACGACCACGGTGCCGACGGCGTCGGCGGGGCCGCGCAGCCAGCCGGTGAATCCCTCGCCGCTCACCCGCCGCGCATGGGGTTCCAGCGCGGCGAGCGCCCGGCCCAGGGCGTGGTCCGCCTCGACGGCGGCGCGGTGTGCCTGCGCGTACGGCGCGAGCGTGGCGGCGTGGAACCAGCGGGCCGCCATCAGCAGGTACTCGCCCGCCGAGACCGGCGAGGCCGCCTGATCCGCCCGCCGGAGGTAGGCGTGCCCGGTGTCGAAGAAGGCCGGCCCCCAGGCGGAGAGGGTGGCGAGGCCGTCGGTGACGCGCCGGTACTCGTGCGGGTCGAGGCCCGCGCCGAGCGCGCGCGTGTACTGGGCGGCGGCGAAATCGGGGACGTTCACCGTGTTCCTCCCGTCAGCAGGACGGCCTTGCCGCGTATGCGGCGCTCTCGCAGATCGACCAGCGTGTCGGCGGTCGCGGCCCAGCCGGTGATCGAGCCGATCTCCGGATGCAGCCGACCCCGCTCCACGAGCCGCACCAGCGCCGCGAGATCGGATCCGTACGGGGCGCCGGCGTAGTGGAAGTGCCGGATCGTGACGCGCTCGGGTCCGCCGAGCAGTCGGAAGAAGTCCAGGGTGGCCGGCGTGCGGCTCGCCTGGCCGAACCACACGAGCGTTCCTCCCGGCCGGACCTTCGAGAGCGCGAGGGCCAGATCCGGCCCGCCCGTGGACTCCAGCACGACGTCGAACGGCCCTTCGGCCGCCGCGACCCCGTGCACCACGTGCGCGCCCCGCTCCACGAGCCGCTCACCACGCCCGGGCGTGGCCGTCACCGCGGTCAGCTCGGCCCCGGCCCCGACGGCCAGCTCCGTGACGTAGTGGCCGACCCCGCCCGAAGCACCCGTCAGCAGCACCCGCAGACCCGCCACGGGGCCGGCCGTCCGCAGCAGGCGCAGCGCGGTGATCCCGGCCAGCGGCAGGGCCGCCGCCCGTACGCTGTCGATGCCGTCCGGGAGCGCCGCGAGCGAGTGCGTGGGCACGGCGGCGTACTCGGCCCAGCCGCCCTGCGCCGGGTGTCCGACGACACGGGCGCCGATGCCGGGACCCGAGCCGTCCGCCGCGGCCTGCACGACGAGCCCCGCGACGTCCTTGCCGGGCAGCCACCCCGGCCGCGGGTCTTCGAGGAGGAACGTCTCGCCCCGGTTCGGCGCGAACGCCTCGACCTTGACCAGGACCTCATCGGGCTCCGGGACGGGCTGGGGGACCTCGGCGAAAGCGACCGGACGCTCCGCCTCCCCGGTGGGAATCAGTCTTCGCATGCCGACAATCCAACGCCCGCGGCATCCCGGGATCCAACAACGCACCAGCACGGCCGACAACCGTCGGTTGTGACCTATGGTGGGAGCCGTGGATCTCGACCTCGCACAGGTACGCGCCTTCGTGCACGCCGCAGAGGAACTGCACTTCGGCCGGGCGGCGGGGATGCTCGCCATCACCCAACAGGGACTGTCCAAACGGATCTCGCGACTTGAATCCCTGCTCGGAACCCGGCTGTTCCAGCGTGACGGCAACGGGGTGCGCCTCACCGAGGCCGGAGCGCGTTTCCTCCCACCCGCCCGGCAGACCGTGACCGCCGCCGACGCCGCGGTCGCCGCGGCGGTCGGGAAGGACCGTCCGCTGCACGTGGACGTCTGGGGGCACCTCTACGCACCGATGCGGACCTTGGCCCAGGTCGCGGGGCGAGCCGGCGAGCTGGTGCTGGGGCACGGACGCGATCTCCCGTCGGTGACGGACGCGCTGCTGCACGGCGACATCGACGCGGCCTTCGGCCGGGTCCACCCGCCCCTGCACACCGCACTGGTACACCGCCTCGTCCGCCTGGAACCGGTGGACGCCGTACTGAGCGCGGACCATCCGCTCGCGGCCGCGGGGGAGCTCCGGCCCGACCAGTTGCGCGGCAGCGTCCTGTGGGCACCCGGTGCGCTGCAGCGGCTCGACTTCCTCCACCAGTTCGCCGAGCGGTTCGGGATCCGGAACAGGGCCGCGAGCGTCAATCTGGGCCTCGCCCACTTCCTCGCCGAGGTGGCCGGCGATCCGCACCGCTTTTCGCTGCTGCCCGCGGACGTGCCCCTGCCGGAGGTCGCCGGGCTGCGCTCCGTACCCCTGGTGGACCCCACGCCGCTGTACGCCTGGTCGCTGCTGTGGCGCAGCGGCGACGGACACCCGGGCCTGAACAGCCTCACCGCGGCCTGCGCGGAAGAAGCGCGGCACAGGCGCTGGCTGGAGTACGACCCGACGCGCGACTGGCTGCCGGACCCGCCCGCGAACGCAACGGGGAAGACCGGCTGACGGCGTGCACGCGCAATCGGGGGCGGATCCCGGCACCGCACACGGAGGCCGACAGTCACAGCCCGCGAATGTTGTGGGTCTGCGCCTTCGCCATGAGGGGGAGATCATGATGGTGTGGTGCAGTGAGGTTCGGCTCGGGTGCGAAGGACAGGCAAGCTGTGCGGGAGGCGGAGTTCGTAACGGTCGCGGGGCTGGTCGCGGCGGTTGCACAGAGGGACAGCGGTGCGCTGTGGCGGCTGGAGGGCGCAGACCGGCAGCTGGACGCGAACCTGGTGCGCCACCTGCCCGGGACCGGCGGGGCGGCGTACACCGAGGCCGAGGTCGACGTCATGCTGGTCGTCGTCGCGGGCGGCGGGACCCTCACCCTGGACGGCACCAAGTCCCGGCTGGCCCCCGGATTCATCGGACTGCTGCCGCGCGGCACCTCCCGCGCACTACTGGCCGGCCCCGAGGGCCTGCTCGTGCTGACCGTGCACCACAGGCGCCGCGGAATGAGCATCGGACGGAGCACCCCTGCCGTCGCCCCCGAGCCCTGCGCGCTCCACCTGGTGTGCCCCCGGTGCCACCGCCACGCGATCGAGGCGGACGCCCGCTACTGCACCGGCTGCGGCACGGCCCTGAAGGACCGCCCCGAGCCCCCGTAGGGGCCCGGCGGCCGTCGGACGCCGTGAGCCGCGTTGTCACGTGGGGTGGCGGCGACGGGGGCTATGGTGACACAGAGTCAGAAGTGTCGGGTTCCGTGCCGTGGGTGCGGGACGTCCCTCCGGAAAGGCTTGCGCCCGTGTCTGCTGCACTCTCCGATGATCTGAAGCGCCTCATCGACGATTCCCCCGTGTTCGCGACGGTGGCGACCATCCAGCCCGACGGCAGCCCGCAACTGTCCGTGACATGGCTCAGGCGCGACGGCGACCAGCTGCTCATCTCCACGACGGTGGGCCGCAGGAAGGAACAGAACCTGCGCCGTGACCCCCGTATCACCGTGATGATCAACCCGCACGACGCGCCGTACACCTACGCCGAAGTGCGCGGCACGGCCGAGCTGAGCGAGGAGGGCGGCCAGGAGCTGATCAACGAACTCTCGCGCAAGTACACGGGCAAGGACTACCGCGACTTCAACCCCGCCTCCGTCGACGATGCCGCACGCGTAGTGGTACGGGTCGTTCCCCGCAAGGTCGTCGGCTCGATCTAGCGCGGCCGGCCCCGTGGAGGTCCCGGACCGGCCGAACCGGGCCGGGGCGTCCGCGGTGAGCTGCGGGTATCAGGCGGCCAGCTCCTGCTGGGGCGCGGCGGAGGGAAGTTCCTGCCCCGACCTGTTCTTCACGAGTTCGACGTTCTCGACGAACAACTGGAAGAGCAACTGGCTCGCACCGAGCTCCCGGCCGTTCTTGCCGTTGTTCCCCTGGGCGATGCCCAGGCTGTACGGTTCCTTGTCCTCGGCCTTGACGCCGATGTAGCCGCCCAGCGTGCCCTCGTTCGGGTTCGCGTTCTTGTAGTCCCCGCCGCGCTCGTTCGCCTTGCGGATGTAGTCGTTCTTGTAACCCGGCCCGAGGGCCATGTGGGCCTGGTCGAAGAGGAGTTCGTGGGCCCCGGGCTTCAGCGTGAACTTCAGCTGGACGGCGTAGGGGGCTCCCTGGGTCTCGTAGTACCCGTCGGCCTGGCCCTGGTCGCCGAGGTGGGCCCCGATGGTCATGCCGGTGTAGCCCTTCTCCCTGAACTCCTTCGCCGAGCCGGTGGCGGAGGCCACGTACGCCAGCATCTCCTCCCGTGCGGCTGTGTCGCCCCAGTAGGCGAGCGCGCTCTCGGCCTCCTCGAAACTCATGGACCTGTACAGCTCCATGCGCCCGGCGCCCTCGTCCTTGCGCCGCAGTTCCTCCAGCAGCGCGGGGCCGACGGTCTTGATGATCTCGTCGATCGTGCGCGCCGGCTTGCTGGCCTTGAACTTCTTCGCGGCCTTCTTGGAATCGGCCATGTGCGTGGCCCTGGCCTTGGCGTTGCTGCTGCTGGCACCGCCCAGCCCCGCCTTGTCCCGCCAGTACTCCTCCGTCAACCGGTCCTGCGGGTTCTCGACGCGCTGCACCGCGGCGCCGGAACCGGACGCGGTCGAGGGCGCCGAGGGCACCGCCGGGTGCTCCACGTCCGTGGCGGCGCGGTGGCCGGGCGCCATGACCCGGCCGGCGTTCGCCTCCGCCTCCCGCTCGAACCGGTCCGACGGGTCGGAGACCTTCAGCCCCGCACCGTTGTCGGTGCCCGCGACCGGTCCCTGGCGCTGCTGGATGACGTGGGTGAGTTCGTGGGCGAGGGTGTGCTTGTCGTTGCCGCCGGCGCCTATGACGACATGGCTTCCGGAGGTGTAGGCGCGGGCCCCGACTTCCGCGGCGGAGGCCTTGGCGGTGCTGTTGTCATGGATGCGGACGTCGGAAAAGTCCGCTCCGAGCCGGGCTTCCATGTCGGTGCGGGTGGCGGTGTCCAGGGGGCGCCCGGGGGCGCGCAGGACGTCGTGCACGGCGGAGCGCTGCACCGCGTGCTGTCCGGGCCGGTGGTGCCCGCATCCGTCGGTGTGCTGGTGCTGTTCCTGGTCCCCGAGCCGGCCGGACCGACGGAGCATCTGCACGACCGCGGCGTTGCCCGCACTGGACTGCAGCGCCAACAGCCCCACGGGAGGTGCGGCCGCCTGCTGCGGAGCCGCGGACTGGCGGGAGGACTGCAGCAACTGGTCGTCGGTCTTCCGCGTCGAGCGGGGGTGCCTGGGACTCACACGATCGCCTTTTCGGTACGTCGGGGAAGCCGCCTCGGGCGGCTGCCGGCCACATCCCCAGGGGCGGTCACACCCGTTGTGACCAGGGGGTCTGACGCATTATCGGCCAACTCGCCGAGGTGAAGGCAATGTTCGGCGCATGGCGTCGACACTCTGCCCGGACGCACACCGGAGCGTGCAACCGAGGTGCCCCTTGAGGCAGACCGTCAGGCCCCGACCGAGCGGGCGGCCTCTGTGGTGAGGCCGGGATACCCGGCCCGGGCGGCCCCTACGGCGCGGCCGGAAGGCGGACGGTGACGACGAGGCCGCCGGTGGGGCGGGGGGACAGGCCGAGCGTTCCGTCGTGGGCGCGGACGATGCTGTGCACGATGGCCAGACCGAGGCCGACGCCGGCGTGCTCGTCGGTGCGTACGCGTTCCGTTCCGCGCTGAAAGGGTTCGGTGAGGGTCGGTACCAGTTCCGGCGGGAGGGGGCGGCCCGTGTTCTCGACGCGCAGGACGCACGTGTCGCCGTACGCCTCGGTGTGGACGGTCACGGTGCCGTCGGCGGGGAGGTTGTGGACGATGGCGTTCTGGACGAGGTTCGTCACCATCCGCAGCAGGAGCTCCGCGGAGCCGCTGGTCAGGGCCGTGCCGCCGGTGACGTCGAGGGTGGTCCGGCGCTGTTCGGCGAGGGGAAGCAGCGTTTCGGCGGCTTCCTCGGCGAGGAGGGAGAGGTCGACGCTCTCGCGGGTGAAGCTGCCGCACTCGCCGCGGCCGAGCAGGAGGAGGGCCTCCGTGAGGTCGATCGCCCGCGTGTTCACCGTGTGCAGACGTTCGATGATCTCGGCCCGGTCCTGCGTGGGGTCCGTGCGGGCAACGTCGAGGAGCGCCCGCGAGATCGCCAACGGGGTGCGCAGTTCGTGCGAGGCGTTCGCCGCGAACCGCTGCTGCTCGGCGACGTGGGACTCGAGCTGTTCGAGCATCGAGTCGAACGCGTCCGACAGTTCGCGGAACTCGTCCTGACGGCCCTCCATGCGGATCCGGTGGGACAGCGACCCCTTCCCGGCCGTCCGGGCCGCTTCCGTGATCCGCGTGAGCGGCGCCAGCATGCGGCCGGCCAGGAGCCATCCCCCCACCAGGCCGAACACGAGCAGGAAGGCCATCGCCACGGCAGCGGCCGGCGCGAAGGTGTGCACGAGGAGGTAGCGGTTGGGCGAGATCCCGAGCAGGCCCTGGGAGTTGTCGGGCACGTACCGCAGCAGGAACCCCCACACCACCGCCAGCAGGAGAGCGCCGGCGACGAAGAGGAACCCGGTGTAGCTGAGGGCGAGTTTCATACGGGCGCTGAGCCCGGGGCGTCTACGCATCCGTGGCGCCGGGCGCGGGGGAGGCGGTCCCCGTGGGCGTGTCGATCCGGTAGCCGACGCCCGGCACCGTGGTGATGAGCCACGGTTCGCCGAGCCGTTTGCGCAGAGCGGAGACGGTGATGCGCACGGCGTTGGTGAGGGGGTCGACGTTCTCGTCCCAGGCGCGTTCCAGCAGCTCCTCCGCGCTCACGACGCCGCCCTCGGCGGCGACGAGGACCTCCAGCACGGCGAACTGCTTGCGGGTGAGCGCGACGTAGCGTCCGTCGCGGAACACCTCCCGGCGGAAGGGGTCGACCCGCAGGCCCGCGAGCTCGCGTACCGGGGGCCGGGCGTACGCGCGCCTGCGGTCGAGCGCCCTCAGCCGCAGAACCAGCTCGCGCAGCTCGAACGGTTTCGTGAGGTAGTCGTCGGCGCCCAGACCGAAGCCGGACGCCTTGTCGTCGATCCGGTCGGCGGCGGTCAGCATGAGGATCGGCATGCCGCTGCCGGAGGCGACGATGCGACGGGCGACCTCGTCGCCGGAGGGGCCGGGGATGTCGCGGTCGAGGACCGCGAGGTCGTAGGAGTTGACGCTGAGCAGTTCCAGGGCGGAGTCGCCGTCACCGGCGATGTCGGCGGCGATCGCCTCCAGCCTCAGACCGTCACGGACGGCCTCGGCCAGGTAGGGCTCGTCCTCCACGATCAATACGCGCATGTCAGAAGCCTAAGCGGCACACCGTATCGCCGATGTATGCGAAGACACCCGTGCACATCGGACATGGCGCCCCGCTCCCCTCAGGCCGCCGGTGCCAGTGCGGGGCGGGGGCGGTCCGACGGCGTGTCCGGCGCCGTGCGCCACCGGCGGCGCGATGCCAGCGCGGCCAGCGCGGCACCGGCGGCGTTGACCAGTACGTCGTCCACGGAGGACACCCGGTCCAGCTGCAGCACGTACTGCGCGGTCTCCACCAGGACCGAGCAGCCCGCCCCGAGCGCCAGGACCCGCGGCACGGACGCCAGCGCCGCGAACCGCATCGGGGCGAAGAACCCCAGCGACGCGAAGACCAGCAGGTTGCCGACGATCCCGAGCGGTCCCATCGTGATCAGGTCCCGCAGCGGTACGAGGCTCACCCGCCCGGGGACGAGGCCGGCCCCGGCGCCCGGCATCAGGATCATCCACACGAACGGCACCGTCCCGTGCACCATGCCCACCTCGGCCAGCGACAGCGGCCACGCCGACGACACGCCGGCGGCGCGCCGCCTGCGCGCCAGGAGCCACGCCGCCAGGACCGCCAACGGCAGCGTGACCAACGTCAGGAACACGACACCGTTGAACGTGTCGACGCAGCCGTGCCACCGCCCGGCCATGCACGTCGGAGCGGACATCATGAGCGGTCGACGCAGGACGAACAGGGCGCCCGCCGAGCCGAGGACCGCCAGGCCGAGGAACACGATCCCGCCCGTACGGCGGGGCGGCGCTGACAGGGGTACGTCGTGGTTCATGCCCCCATTCCACACGCAGGGCGGTTGCCGCGACGTATGCGATTTTCGATACACCCGCGACAAGGGCGGCCGAGGGCAGAGCACTCCCGGCGCCAAGGAACCGACTCGCGCAGGCAGCTGACATGATGCTCGGATGCCCATCTCGTCCTCTTCCCCCACCGACCTGTGGCTGCGCGGCGTCGCGGTCAACACCGCAGCCCCCGCCGAGGTGCTGTTGCGACTGCTCGACCCGGCCGCCGGAGAGGCCCGGCGGATCCTGTGCGAGGAGCGCCGCCTGCCCGACGAGGTCGTGGACGCGGTCGTCGCGCAGCCCGACGCCAAGGTACGCCGGGCACTGGCCGGCAACCCCCATGTCTCGCCGGCCCAGCGCGGCCGTCTGGTCGAGGACCCCCACGACCTGGTTCGTGCGACGGTCGCGGGGGGACCCCACCCGCGCCCGCGTCGGCCGCTGCCACTGCCCGACGACGTCATCGTCACCCTGCTGACCGCCGAGGAAGTCGGCGAACCCCAGAGGCTCACGGTCGACGAGATCGTGAGTGAGCTCCTGTCCTCCTGGCAGGTTTCCGCATCCTTCCGGTACAGGATGCGCGGGCACGAGCACCCCGCCGTGCGATCCCTCGCCGTCGATGTGTGGGCACTGCTCACCACCGAGGAGCAGCAGGCCCTGCTGACCGACCCCCATCCGGACGTCCGTCGTGCCGCCGAAAGCCACATCCGGGCGGCAGACCCGGCAGCCAGGGAGGCGGAGCTCCCGGACCCCGGCCGCTGGCGCTGGCAGATCCTCAACAACTACGCACTGCCGGATGCCCTGGTCGAAGCGGCGATGGCCGATCCGGACTCCCGGTGGTGCCTCGCCGGCAACCCGTACACACCTGCCGACGCCGTCGCCCGGCTCGCCCGCGACGCCGACCCCGCGGTGCGCATGCGCGTCGCCGCCCGCGTCGACCTCGCCCCGGCCGTGTGGGCCGAGCTCGTGGAGGATCCCCACGAGCAGGTGCGCACGCGCGCCCGGGTGCAGCCGCTGCCCCGCACTCCGGAGCAGTGCCTGGCCGTCGACCACGAGATGGACGAGGGAGCCCACGACTGCGTCTGCACGATCTTCGCGCCGTACACGGAGCCGGACCCGGACTGGTACCGGACCTGCGCCGAATCCGGGGAAGTGGTGCTGCGCCTGGCGGCCGCGACGTGCCCGACACTGCCCGCCGACCTGGTGGCCCGGCTGGCGCGGGACCCGCACGAGGAGGTGCGCCACCGGCTGGCCGTACGGCACCCCCTGGCTCCGCCCGCGACCGTCCTCGCGGCCTTCGTCGCCCGGCCCCGGCAACGCCCCTACCTGCTCACGCAGTCAAGGCTGCCGCGGACCGGACTGTCCCACCTGCTCGACCACGAGGACCCGGAGGTACGGGCGCTGGCCGCCGCCGATCCGACCCTCGGGCAGGCTCCCGTGGCCCTGCTCACGGACCCGGACGAGCGTGTCCGCCGCGCCGCCGCGGCCAACCCGCTCTTCGCCGGGGAGACGCTGGAGGCGCTGCTCCACGACCCGGCCACGGCCGAGGGCGCGGCGGCCAACCCGGGCCTGCCGGCCCCGCGGCTGCACGCCTTGCTGGACCGGGCGGACCTGCCCCGGTGACCTGCGGACCGGGCCCGGCCGAGTTACCGGTCCCGGCCTCGCCACCGGCCCGTGCTAGCGGACCCGTCCGGAGAGCCAGGGCGTGAGGGAGGCTCCCGGGACGTGCTCCTCGTAGGTCTCGTCGCCCGGAAGCGGGACGTGGAGCTTGTAGCCCGGCGGGAAGAAGCGCCCCTTCACGAAGGCCAGTCCGCTGTAGACGGACGTCAGGAACGGCGGTACGTGGTCGCGGGGGACGTCGTGGAACACCACCCCGTCCAGCGTGATCTCCGCATCGTCTTCGGGGAAGAGCCGCACGTTGATCGCCGGGCTGCCGCCCAGTTCCACGAACGCTTCGTGGGGCAGTGACCCGTCGGGATCGGTGACGGAGAACAGCGGCGCGGAGGTCCTCCGCGACGTCCGGTCGGCGCCGATGTCGTCGGTGACGGTCATGGACCGTCGGTACTCGGCCGCGATGACCCGTATCGCGGCCACGGCCGACTCCGTGGTCGGCAGGCAGGGGTGGGGCGTCATGATCCCGATGATGCCGTAAGCCACCCCGGCACGGCGCCTCGAACGACCGCGCGCGTAGTGTGGGTTCGCGCAGAGCACGGACGTGGATCAGGGGGACCCATGACGGCTGTGGATGCACCGCCCATCGTCTTCGTACACGGTACGAGATTCAGTGCGAGCCAATGGAGCCCGCAACTCGCCGCACTGCACACGGACTTCCGGGTGACAGCCGTCGATCTGCCGGGGCACGGTGCCCGCGCTGCCCAGCCCTGGAGTCTGAAGGCTGCGACGGAGATCATCGCCTCCGCGGTGGACTCGCTCGACCGCGGGCCCGCTCTCGTCGTCGGCCACTCGCTCGGCGGGTACGCGGCGCTGGAGTTCGCGCGGCTGCGGCCGGACCTGCTGCGCGGGCTGGTCCTCGCCGGGGCCAGTGCCTCGACGCGTGGTGCGTGGGCGGGCCCGTACCGGTGGATCGCCGGGCTCGTCCCGCGGATACCGGCCGACCGGCTGACCCGGTGGAACGACCGGCTGCTGCGCCGGCTCCATCCCCCCGAGGTGGTGGAGGCGACCGTCCGGGCCGGCTACGCCTTCCACACACTGCCGGCCGCCTGGGGCGAGGTGCTGGGACGCTTCGACGCGGGAGCGATGCGCCATGTGAAGGCCCCGGTGCTGATCCTGAACGGCGAGAAGGACACCGTCTTCCGCTCCGGCGAGCGGGAGTTCGCCCGAGCGCACCCGGACGCCCGCATCGAATTGATCCCACGGGCACGACATCTCGCGAACTTCGACGATCCCCGGGCGTTCACCGACGCCGTCCGCCGCTTCGCCCTGCACCTGCCCCCACGCGGCTGAGCGCGCGGAGCCCCCGGCGGCCTACACCGGGCCGAGGTCGCCGACCCGTACGGTCTCCACCCAGGACGGGGGAGCGGGCGGGTTCTCCCCGATCAGCGCGGCGATCAGGCGGCAGGACGGCGTCTCGTCCGGCCACGGCGTGTACCCGTCGGTCAGCACGACCACGATGTTCGGCCGGTCGGGCATCGCCAGCGCCGCGCTGATTCCGACCCGCATGTCCGTGCCTCCGCCGCCGGCCAGGGTCACCTCGCCCGCGCTGCGCACCCGGGTCACGGCGTGCACGTCGGCGTCACAGGCGAGGACCGCCACCCGGTTGCCGCCGACACCCACCTCCCGCAGGACGCCGGTGACTTCGGCGAGCGCCGCCGCGAGGTCGTCCGGGCCCATCGAACCCGAGGTGTCGACGACGAGGGCCACCCGCGGCAGCGGCCTGCGCAGGCTGGGCAGCACCACCCGGCCGCCGAGGGCCGGCGTGCGGCGCGAGGGGCGGCGGTACGTGTAGTCCACCGCGCCGGCCGCCCAGGCGGCGGCCTCGCGGACCGCACCCGCCAGGGCCCGGCGCCAGTCGACGCAAGGCTCCAGAAGCTCCTCGGCCCACCGGGCCCAGCCCGCGGGGACCCGGCCCCGCGTGCGCTGGTGGGCGCGTACGGCCTGCGCGGTCTGCCGGCGCAGCGCCTCCGCCTCCACCCGGCCGACCCGGGCCGGACCGCCGCCCTCGCCCAGCTCCCAGGGCGTGGGCGTGCCGTGCGCGCCGGAACCGCAGTCCGGGCCGTGGGGCGTCGGGGGAATCCCCGGCAGGTAGGTCTCGAACAGTCCGCCCGTGGGCAGACCGTAGAGCCGCGGCTCCATCCGGCCCTCGGGCAGCACCAGCCCGTCGGCGAGCAGGTCGTCGTTGATCTCGCAGTCCTGGGCGATGTTGACCCGGACGTGGTCGCGTTGGTCGGCGGCCGGCAGGCGCTCGGCCCTGCCGTGGTGGTCGCGCAGCAGGTGCGCCACCTCATGGATCCACACTCCGGCCAGCTCGACGACCGGGGTGGCTTCGACGAAAGCGGGGGAGACGTAGCAGCGCCAGTGCCGGTCGACGCCCATGGTGCGCACCCCTGCCGAGGGGACCACCGTCAGCGCGTACAGCGCGGAGGCCAGGTACGGACGGGCCTCGGCCGCCTTGTAGCGGGCTGCCAGCAGCTTCGCGCGGTCGAGGCTTCGGTCCACGTTCAAGCTCCGGGCCTCAGCCGCTGCCCGGTAGCGAGCCGGACAGCTGCAGCAGCTCCACGAAGGCGTCGATGCCCGCGGGTACCGGCCAGTCGAGGTCGCGCATCGCGGCGAGGTCTGCGGCGGCGCGGGCGGCGACGTCGGGCACGCCCGCCTCCACGGCCTTGGCGAGGACCGCCCAGCCCGCCTCCCACCGGGGACGGGTGAGCTCGCTCTGCACGGCCGCGACCACGGCGATGAGGAAGGCCAGCTGCCGGTCACCGCGCTCGGGCAGCGCGAAGGCGTCCGGGTCGGCCAGCACCCGGTCCGGGTCGGGCAGGTCGAGGTGTTCGAGGTAGGAGAGCAGCTCGATCCCGGCGGCCTCGCCGACGGCCCCGGTGAGCGCGGCGGCCAGGGCCTCCCGGCCCGTCGAGGCCGCGTACCCGGTGGCCAGCAGCCGCAGTGCCATCTCCCAGGTACGGGGTGAGGGCCAGCCGCGCCCGCGCCCGGCGGCTTCGGCGGGCATGTGGTGGACCAGTCCCGGCCGGGCGGTCAGGAAGCCGGAGACGGCGCCGCGGGCGCGGGCGACCGACCCGGAGGTCCTGGCGGGATCGACGGTGGGGATCGCCACCTCGGGCCAGGTTCCGGCCATGCCGCGGGCCACGGTGCGCGGGTCGTGCGTCCAGTCGAGGTGGACGAAGCGGTTGGCGAGCGGCGGGCTGAGGTGCCAGCCGTCCGCGGCGCTGGCGGGCGGATTGGCCGCGGCCACGATCCGTACCGCCGCCGGGAGTTCGAGGCTGCCGACCCGGCGCTCCAGGACCACGCGCAGCAGGGCCGCCTGGACGGCGGGCGGGGCGGAGGACAGCTCGTCGAAGAACAGCAGCCCGTGCCCGGTGCGGGCCAGGCGTACCGCCCAGTCCGGCGGGGCCATGGGGACACCGGTGGTGGCGGGGTCGTCGCCGACGATGGGCAGCCCGGCGAAGTCGGACGGCTCGTGAACGCTGGCGATGACGGTCTCCAGCGGGACGCCGAGCGCGGTGGCGAGCTGCTCCATGCCGGCGGACTTGCCGATGCCCGGCTCACCCCAGAGCAGCACGGGCTGATTGGCCGTCACGGCCAGTGCCAGCGCCTCCAGCTGGGGGTTGGTCGCGGGCTCGGTACGGGTGGCGCTCAGCCGGGCGCCCAGGGCGTCGGCGGCGGCCAGCGCCCGGGCGGGCTGCGGCGGGGTGGCAGTCATGCGTCGTCGTCCTCTTAGCCTTCGTCCTCGTCGTCTTCTTCCCCGTCTCCGTCCTCGTCCTCCCAGTACTCCATGTGCTCGTCGAACCAGTCGGCGCCGATCCCGGGGAACTCCGTATCGACGCGGTCCCGGAGGAAGGCGAGGTCGGTGCGCTTGTAGCGGCGGATCTCCTGGGAGACCGACAGGTCCATCTCGTCCAGGACGTCGATCCGGGCGCCGGCCGCCAGCAGGGCCCTGACCAGGGACACCGAACCACCCCAGTGCACCGCGGACAGGAGCGGGGTGCGGTACGCCTTGTCCCGCGCCTCCAGGTCGAGACCGGCCGCCAGCAGACGCGGCAGCAGCACCTCGTGGTCGAGCAGGTGGAGCGCGTGCAGCAGCCCGCGATGGCGGGCGTCCCGGATCCGGGGATCCACCCCCGCGTCCAGCAGCGCCACGACACCGGGGGTGTCGCCGTGCTGGACGCGCAGGAAGAACGCGTGCCGCTGCGCCTGCAGGCCGCGCGGCAGCCGCCCCTCGCCCGTGGTCCAGGACTGCTGCACGGCGAAGCACCCCGAGACCGCACCGCCGAACGCCCGCATCGCGCGCTCCCGCTGCTGCTCCTCGGGGGTGTGCGGCACGTCGAGCACGCCGCCTCGCGAACGCACCTCGTGCCACCCGCCGCGACAGCGCACCCGTACCGGCCCGCCGTCCGTGTCGGGGCCGGGCGGGCCCACCACCGGGCCGCCGCCGGGGAACAGCGCGTCGGCCACCAGCGGGTGCAGCTCGCGGGGAGAGATCCGGCCGGTCCGTACCAGCTCGAGATCGGGCAGCCGCTGCCATGCGTACCGGGGCAGGGCCGGGAGGGGGGTCGCCTCGGCCTGTGGGACGATGCGGGCCCGGAGCGTGCCGGGACCGGTGTGCTCCAGTACGAGTGAGTGGGGCCAGGCCGCCGGGAGGCGGTACCGGTCGCCCGATCCGGCCGCCACGAGCCGCGTCACCTCCGGCGCGATCCGCGTGAGGTCGGCGGGCAGCCGCGCGAGGAGGGCCTCCGGGTCCACCGGGCCCTGGTAGGGCCGGGCCGCAGGGACCGTCAGGTCACACGTGATGCCCGCAGCCGCGTACGCGCCGACCGTGTCCCCGGCGGCCCGCAGCTGTGCGATCCGCTCCCCGAGGCCCTCCGGGTCGGCGAAGCGCGCGCCGAGCTCGCAGGCGTGGCGGGCGTCCCAGAACGGCCGGACGGCGGCCCAGTGCTCCGGAACGAAGCCGCGTCCCGTGTACTTGTTCCGCTCGATGACGACCGGCGCGCAGTGCAGGCGCAGCCGCTGCGGGCCCTCGGTCATGACGGGCGTGGTGACGGACAGGGCCGGCCCTCCGGGGCCGCCGTAGGAGGCGAGCACGATCCGCAGGTCGGGGGCGATGGTGGTGCGGCCGCCCAGGAGTCGGGGCAGGTGCCAGCGCAGCAGGTCGGGGGCGAGGTGTCGCAGGTCCTCCGCCACGGCCTCGGCCACGCCGGCGCCGTACCGGGCTTCGAGCTCGGGCAGCTCGAAAACGACGTCCACCGCGGCGGCCGCGCAGGCCGCACGCCAGTCACCGGCCAGCCGGTGCGCGGTCGCCTGCTCGATCATCCAGCCGGGCACCGCGTAACGGCGGATCCGCTGCCATGCCGGGCCGTCCTCCTGCCGGAAACCGCCGGGCAGTTCGGCAATCGCCAGGCTCACCGGTACACGCTGCCGATGGCGCGCACGTCCGGGTGGGCCGCCCGGGCGGGGCGGAGCCGCTCGGCGAACAAGCGCTTCACCCGGCGGGGGAGTCCGGGGCCCAGGCCGACGTACTCCAGAGGCGTGTCGTGGGGCACCGCGGCCAGCAGCCCCTTCGCGCCGCGCCCGGTCAGGCCGGTGTGGCGCAGCTCCAGCCGGCGCAGGGGGCTGCCGGGGAGGGCGGCGGCCAGGGCGTACGCCCCTTCGTCGCCGGAGTGGTTGCCGGGCGCTCCGAGGCTGCGCTCGGACATGGTCCGGCCGAGGTCGAGGGCTTCGATGCCCGTGAGGGAGGCGGCCAGTGCCCGCGCTCCGGCAGAACCGATGCCGTTGCCGCCGAGCCCGAGGCGCACCGGATGGGCGCAGGCATCCGCGGCGCGGGCGAGGGCCGCGGCGCCTTCGTCGCCGAGGTGGTTGGCCGGGACATACAGCTCGCGTACCCCGGCCTCCCGGATCAGGGCGGCAAGCAGCGGGGCGGCGTCGGGGCCGAGGCCGTTGCCGCCGAGGAAGAGCCGTTCCAGGGGTTGCTCGCGCTTCAGGAGGGCGTCGAGCAGGAGGCGTACGCCGTCGGTGCCGATCCCGGTGTTGACCAGGTCGAGCGTGCGCAGGGCGGTGTTGCGGCGCAACAGCGCGGCGAGGGTGCGGGCGCCGTCCTCGAAGAGCGGGTTGCGCTTGAGCCAGAGGGCGCGGACGGTGGTGTCGTCGGCGAGCGCGCCGGCCAGGGAACCCACCCCGTCGGGGCCGATCCGGTTGCAGCCGAGGTAGAGGGTCTGCAGCCCGTGGCGGTCTGCGGTGAGGGCCTCGGCCAGGGTGGCGGCGCCCTTGTCGCCGATGGCGTTGGTGCCCAGGAGCAGGTGGGTGGCGTGCGCGGATGCGGCCGCGGCCGGCAGCAGCCGGGCGGCCCCGGCCGGGCCGAGCCCCTGCTTGCAGAGGTCGACGCGGCCGTCAGCGCGGAGGGTGCCGAGCGGGAAGACCTCGTCGGCCTCGACGGGGCGGTCCGCGGCGAGCCGGGCGAGCAGCGGCTCCAGACCGGCCGGGTCGGCCGGCGGCAGGTCGGGGTGCTCGATCGCGGGGCACCGCACGGGTGTCGGCTGTGTCATCACCACTCCACCGGTTTCCTTCGCCGGTGCCCGGCGTCCATCACGACTTGAAGAAGACGAGTACTGCAGAACTGCGGAAGTAGACGCAAGACCGGTCGGATTCGAACCGACGTCCTCCAGCTCGATGCGTGGGCGCGACGACCTCTGCGCTACGGCCTTGCTGTCGGCGATCATACCCACCGGGCGGCCGAAAATCGATCACCAGTTCTGGGGTGGTGCTGCCGGTGCCGCCGCAGGCGGGCGGAGCCCCGAACCGGACGCGCCAGCGGTGGAGTTGAGCCAGTCCTGACGGCCGCGGCCGGTGCGCCTGGTGGGGCTGACGGGTGCTATGTAATGTCACATCGCATGATGCTCTTACGTCGCGCGGCATCGGCCGCCGCCCTCCTCGTCACCGTCCTCCCCGTGACGATCGCCTCCCCGGCCCACGCCGCCGCCACCGCGACCGGCTGCCGCCCCCCGGTGCCGGCGCCGCTCGACGCCGAACAGTCCCGGCTCGCGGACGCCCGTACCACCGCCCTGGTCGAGCGCGGCGGCCTCGCCGACTTCGTACGGCGGTTCCCCGCCGCCCTGTGCACGACACGCAACCCCGCCGAAGCCGGACGGCTCCTGGACGCCTGGGGCGAGTCCCTCTGGCAGGCCTCCGTACGGCGCGCCCAGGGACAGCGCCCAGGCGGCGACCTCGCCACCGGGGACGACCGGCCGCTGTACTGGGCGCGGCTCGCCATGACCGCCGCACTCGCCCGCTGGCAGCCGGAGTTCCCCGTCGACCGGGCCGCGCTCCGCGCCCGCCTCGAGGATGCCTCCCGCGGCCTCACCGGCAACGCCTTCCGGACGGCCCCCGGCGTACGCAGGATCTTCATCAGCGGGTTCGACCCCTTCGGGCTCGACGCCGAGATACGCCGCGCCAACCCGTCCGGATCGGCCGCCCTCCAGCTCAACGGGCGGCGCGTGACCCTCGCCGACGGCAGCCCGGCCGAGATCCGCGCCGTCGTCCTGCCCGTCCGGTACGCCGACTTCGACGCCGGCATGGTCGAGCGGGCGTTCGCCCCGCACCTCACCGCGGGCCCCGCCGCGGCCGACATCATCACCACCGTCAGCCAGGGCTATCCCGGCATCTTCACCCTGGAGGACTGGGCCGGCCGGGCACGGTCCGCCGACCCCTACCCCGACAACGCGCGCGCCCTCTCCGGCGGCACCCGCGAGCACCCCGTAACGGCCCCCGGCCTCGGCCCGGGCCCGGAGTTCATCCGCACCACGCTGCCCGCCGACGCGGTGACCGCCGCCGTGCAGAGCCCCTACCCGGTCCTCCTCAACAGCGACGTCACCGAGATCCCGGCCGGCGGCACGGCTCCCGTCGACCGGACCGACGGCCCGACGCCGGGCTCGCGCGCCGTGGCGGGCGGCGGGGGCGGCTACCTGTCGAACGAGGTCGCCTACCGCTCCAACCGGCTGCGCGCCGAACTGGCCCCGCACCTGCCCGGCGGCCACCTCCACACTCCGGTGCTCACCGGCCTGCCGGCCGACCCCCAGTCGCTGACCGGCCCCGAGTTCGAGCGGAACGAAAGCGCGATCACCGTGGAGGTCCGCGCGGTCCTCCAACACGCCGCCGTACGACGCCAGGGGGTGTCCGGCGGATAGGGGCCGGACACGCCCCAGCCCCGCCCCGCCTGCGGTGCGTCACCCCGCCATGCGGCAGGATGGCAGCCCGTTCCGGATGCGTACACACGCCCGAACGCGGCTTACTGCACGACGAACTGACAGGTGACAAGGTGACGACACACCTCATACGACGGCCGGCGGCGCCCGCCGCCGCACCCACGGGCCGACGCCGCGCAGCCGAGGGGGTCCGTTGAACCGGGACCTCGTCCTGCACGACTGGCTCGTCGCGGGTATCGCCCTGGCGGCGGGCGCCGCGGCCGGACTGCTGCTGCGCACCCTCCTGCGGTGGCTGGGCCGGCACGCCGAACGGACCCGCTGGCGCGGCGACGACATCATCGTCGACGCGCTGCGCACCATCGCCCCCGGCGCCGCGCTGATCGCGGGCGCCGCGGTGGCGGCCACGACCCTGCCGCTCACCGCACGCGTCTCGGGCTTCGTGAACCAGTCCCTGACCGCGCTGCTCATCCTCATCGCCACGCTCAGTACGGCGCGGGTCGTCGCCGGCCTCGTCCAGTCGATGGCGGGCACGCGTACCGGGGTGGCCGCTTCGGCGTCCATCTTCGTCAACATCACGCGCATCGTGGTCCTCGTGATGGGCGTGCTCGTCGCCCTGGAGACCCTCGGCGTGTCCATCGCACCCCTGGTCACCGCCCTCGGCGTGGGTGGTCTGGCGGTGGCGCTGGCACTCCAGGACACCCTCGCCAACCTCTTCGCCGGCGTGCACATCCTCGCCTCGAAGACCGTGCAGCCCGGTGACTACATCCGGCTCACCAGCGGCGAGGAGGGCTACGTCGTCGACATCAACTGGCGCAACACCGTGGTGCGCAACCTGTCGAACAACCTGGTCATCATCCCCAACGCCCGTCTCGCACGCACCAACATGACCAACTACACCCAGCCGGAACAGCAGTTCTCGATCCTGGTCCAGGTGGGAGTGGGCTACGAGAGCGACCTGGAGCACGTCGAGCGGGTGACCCTCGAGGTCGTCGACGGCGTGATGGCCGACATCAACGGCGCGGTCCCCGACCACGAAGGGGCCGTCCGCTTCCACACGTTCGCGGACTCCCGCATCAACTTCACCGTGATCCTGGGCGTGGGCGAGTTCAGTGACCAGTACCGGATCAAGCACGAGTTCATCAAGCGCCTGCACCGGCGCTTCCGCGCCGAGGGCATCTCGATCCCGGTGCCGACGCACACGATCGCCCTCCAACGCGAGGACCTCCCGTCGCCGCCCTCGCCCGCCTCCGTCCCCCACCAGCGCGGATCGTCACCGTCGATCCTCACGGACAGCCCCTGACGCCGGTCAGTCCCGGTACACGAGGACGAAGTCCCCGTAGGGGTGCGAGCCGTGCCGGTCCGCCGTCTCGTCGAGGGCCCGGCGAAGGGCGCGCAGATGGTCTGACGTGAGCTGCAGCGGCGGTTCGTCCGGCTGGTGCGTGGTGCCGCGTGGGTAGTCCTCGCCCGCCCTGGTGGTCATCTCGATGTGGCAGCCGAGCACATGGCGGATCGGCCGGCCGGCGCAGAACTCCAGCAGCCGGTCGACCGTGGCCGAGTAGGCCGCCCGGTCCTCGACGTAGAGCCGGCCCGGATAGAGGGAGTCGCCGGTCAGCAGGATGCCCGTGTGGCGGTCGTGGAAGACCACCGCGGCTCGCTGGTGGCCGGGGCCCGGGATCAGGTCGAGGATCCGGCCGCCCAGGTCCAGCGCGCCGGTGCGGTGCGGCCAGTCGACGAGGCCGAAAGCGGCCGTGACGGCGTCCAGCCCGGGCCCCACGACCGTGGTGCGGGGCCGGTCCGTGAACTGCCGGTCCGCCGCGACATGGTCGCCGTGACCGTGCGTGTGGGCGACCAGCAGCGAGTACGCGGGCCTCGGATGGCGCTCCAGCCAGTCCGCGACGAGCCGGTCGACCGTTTCCCGCAGGGGGAAGTGGGTCGGGTCGGCGGACGCGCCCGTGTCGATGAGCAGGGCCCGGTCATTGCCGAAGAGGAGGAAGAGGAACGGGGCCTCGTAGTGCACGGATTTGTTCTGGCGCAGGATCACCGTGTGCTCGGAGTAGGCGTGGACCTGGATCTCGGGAGCAGGGTCGTGCTTCGGAGAGGGCCAGCCCGCGTGCCAGACGACATCAAGACTGCCTGCGACCGGGGCGCCCCGGAGAAAGTCGATCACCCGTCCAACCTACTCGCGTCGCCGCACGCCCGGGAACGGCCCGTCGCACAGGCCCGCCCACGTCCCCCGCCCGGGTCGCGCCCGCTCATCGAGGTCGCGCGCACCCTGCTCGACGAGCGCCCCGAGACCCTGGAGGAGGCCGCCGACCTCTGGACCGACCATCCCGGCCCGCAGAGAGCTCCTCGGCAGTGGCACCCCGCTGCTCCGGCTCACCCGAAGCCCCCGGGTCACCTCACGGGTCGTGAGCCCCCATATCGCCGGTCGCTCGGCCGGCGGAAAGTCCGTGGACCCCCCCGCGGAATCCGAGCGCTCTTTCGATGGCGAGCTGGGCCCCGCGCCATGGCCGCCGCGCATCAGATCGCCTACGGAGTGGACCCGCTCCGCCGTTCCCTCACGCTCCGGTCGCCGCTGCGCCGTTCACAGGAAGTGGCGCAGCGGCTGGATCGAGAGTTCCCGGGCGCGTTGCAGCACGGAGCGGCGGCGCCAGCGTCCCGGGGCGATGCGCGTGCTGGCCCGGAGGTCCTGGTCGTAGTGCTCGTCCAGGGTGCGGGTGACGGCCGGGTCCATGACGGCCAGCATGACCTCCTCGTCGTGGTCCAAGGAGCGGCGGTTGAAGTTCGAGGAGCCGATGAGGGAGACCACCCCGTCCATCGTCATGATCTTGGCGTGCATCATCGTCGGCTGGTACTGGTGGATACGCACCCCGGCGGCGGTGAGCGCCTCGTAGTGGTGCTGGCCCGCCAGTTGGCACACGCGCTTGTCGGTGTGCGGGCCGGGCAGCAGGATCTCGACGGTGACGCCGCGGCGTGCGGTGGCGGACAGCAGCTCGACGAAGTAGTCGTCGGGGGCGAAGTACGCGGTCGCCAGGCGCACGCGTTCCTCCGCCGATTCCAGGACGACGCGCATCAGCGTCTGCATGTCCTGCCACCCGAAGGCGGCCGAGCCGCGCACCACCTGGACGACGGCGGAGCCGGCCGGCTCGTGGCTCACGAAACGGTCGCGGGCGTCGAAGAGTTCGGGATGGCACTCCGCCCAGTTCTGGGCGAACGCCGCGGCGATCCCGTCGACGGCCGGCCCGCGGACCTCGGCGTGCGTGTCACGCCACTCGTGCGGGTTGCGGGCGTCGCCGCACCACTCCTCGGCTATGCCGACACCGCCCGTGAAGGCGGTCCGCTCGTCGACCACGAGAACCTTGCGGTGGCAGCGGTGGTTCTGCTTGAGGGGGGAGAGGAAGACGGGTCTGCGGAACCACGCGACGTCCACCCCGGCCGTGCTCATCCGGTCCAGCAGGTCCTGTTCGATCAGGCGGCTGCCGAAGCCGTCCAGCAGCAGCCGCACGCGCACGCCGTGGCGGGCCCGCTCGGCCAGCGCCTCGGCGAACCGGCGGGCGATGTCGCCCTTCCAGTAGACGAAGGTCATCATGTCGACGGTGTGCCGGGCGCAGGAGATGGCGTCGAGCATCGACGCGAAGATCTCGTCACCGTTGCGCAGCGGCCGTACGGAGTTCCCCTCGGTCGCCGCGATGCCGATGAGGCGTTCGAGGCGGCGCCGGATGCGGTGGATGCGCTCATCGGCCCGGTCGGTGGCGTCGGCCGGGTCGGTGGCGTCGACCGGGGTGGCTCCGGTGTCGGTGGTGGTCATGACGTGGCTCCTCGGGCGGGGGTGGACGGGGCAGGTGCGGGCGCGCCGGCGCCGGACTCCCAGGGGGGAGGCGCTTGCTGCTCGGTCCAGGCGGCCAGGGCCTCGCCGTCGACGCGGACTATCCCGCAGGTGTCGGCGTACTCGGCGGCGGGCGCGGTGAAGGAGCTGGTCGTCACGATGACCGCGACGTCGGCCTCGTGGACCACGAAGCAGGTACCGCCGAAGCGCTGGAGGTCCTGTGAGCCGACCCGGTTGTCCTCGGCGTAGTGCTTGCACTGGAGCACGACGCGTCGCCCGTCCGCCGTCGTCGCGAGGACGTCGGCGCCCAGGTCGCCCGCGCCGCCGACCACCTCCACCGAGGTGCAGCCGTCGCGTGCGCACAGGGCGGCCACCGCGTGCTCGAAGCCGTCGGCGTCGACCGCGGCGTGATCGAGGGCGTCAGCCCCGACGTCGGGGAGGTCCACGGGCGCCTCCGCGTACCCCATGGGCGGCGGGGCGGTGGACCGGCGCCGGACGGGCGCGAAGCTCCACTTCGCCAGGAGCCCGCCCAGCAGCAGTACGGCCAGGGCGGCGACCGGGGTCACCGGAAGACTGGTCCCGTCCGCCGGGGCGGCCTTCAGGAAGGCGGCCACGCCTGCGACGGCGGTGCCGAGCAGGCCGAGCGCGAGCACCGAGTCGCGACCCAGGCCGCGACGCCCCACACCGGGGCGCCCCGCGGATCCGACGCCGCGCACGTCCGCCGACGCGTCCTCCTCGGGTGTGGTCATACGAGTTCCCCCTCTCGCCCCGGCACACCGCGGTCCCCGCCCCGACCGGTGTCGGGGCGGGGACCGCGGCGGACGCCGAAGTCTGTTCGACGCCCGTATGGCCGAAATTCCAGGTCTCAAACCGGTAGGGCCCCGAACCCGGGCGGGCCTGGAACCGGGGGTACCTCAAACCGGTCGGGGATCCTCCTGAGGGCCGGCCGCGCCATCGACCGGGACGACGACCTCGATGCGTTTGCCGCCGTGCGCCGCAGGGGCGATCGTCACGCTCCGCGTCAGGCGGTGTATCAGCGGCCACCCGAAGCCGCCCCGGCCCCTCGCCGCCCCGGCGGGACGGGACGGCGGGGACGGGGGAGCGGTGCTGGTGGCATCGGTGACGGCGATCCTCAGGCCGGCACCGCCCGCGCACAGGGAGGCGTCGAAGCCGAGCAGCCCGCCACCGTGCCGGATGGCGTTGGTGACCAGCTCGGAGGTGACCAGCAGTGCGTCGGTGAGGACCGCCTCCCCGGCGGCGGTGCCCACCCTCACGGTTCCGGACGACTCCAGGAGGGTCCGTACGCGGTGGCGTGCCTGCATGGCTGTGCGCGGTCCGCCCGCGCCCGTCCTGGTGTCGCTCACGTCGGTGTGGTGCAGCACCGTTCACCTCCTCAGGGAACGCCGTTCAGCCCTCTCGGGGCGGGACGATCATGACCGTGCCCTCGGCCACGCTGGGCGCGGTGGCGAAGGCCAGTTCGGCACCGGTGAGCTCCAGCAGCCGGGCCAGGCGGCTCGGCACGGTCCCCGCCAGGACCACCGGCCGGTCCATCGCGGGCTGCAGCATGACGCTGAGCGCGGTCGAGTCGACGAAGGTCACCCCGGCCACGTCCAGGACGAACCGGGCCACACCGGGCGCTGCGGGATCCATTGCGGTCCGCAGATCGGCGACGTTGTCCATGTCGAATTCACCCGCCATCACCACGATGCGCACGTCCCCGTCGGAGCGGGTTTCGACGCGACTGCGTGCCTCGGCGTTGTGCGTGTCCATGCTGCTCACGTCCGTCTTCCCCACATTTCCGTTCGCATTCCCGAACCTTTCCGCCCCGTCACCGGCCCGGCCACCGGCCTCACCGTGTGCGGGGGAGCTTGACCACGGTGACGAAGAAGTCGTCGATCTGCTGGATCGCCCGGATGAACTGGTCGAGGTCCACCGGCTTCGTCACATAGGCGTTGGCGTGCAGCTTGTAGCTGCGCAGGATGTCCTCCTCGGCGGCCGAGGTGGTGAGCACGACCACGGGGATGTGGCTCAGCTCCGGATCCGTCTTGATCCGTTCGAGGACCTGCCGTCCGTCGTACTTGGGAAGGTTCAGGTCGAGCAGGATCAGATCGGGGCGCGGGGCGTCGGCGTGCTCGCCACGGCGGTACAGGAAGTCCAGGGCCTCCAGGCCGTCCCGCACGACGTGCAGCACGTTCCCGATCTTGTTGTCCTCGAAGGCCTCACGGGTCATCAGCTCGTCACCCGCGTCGTCCTCGACCAGCAGGACTTCGGCGGGGGCGGCCTGGGGCCGGTCTGCGGGAGTGCTCATCGGAGGGTTCCTTCGGTGGGTACGGGGGCGGGCGGCTCGGCGCCGGCACCGGCACCGGGCTCCGCGGTCGAGGCCGCGCCGGGGGCGGCGGGGCCGGGGTCGGTGTCGGTGGTGGCATCGGCGACCGGCAGGGTGAAGACGATCCGGGTGCCTTCTCGGTGGTCCGTGTCGATCCAGATGCGCCCGCCCGCATGCTCGACGATCTTCTTGCAGAGCGAGAGGCCGATGCCGGTGCCGCCGTAGGACTCCCGGCCGTGCAGCCGCTGGAAGATGACGAAGACCTTCTCCGCGAACTCGGCCGGCACACCGATGCCGTTGTCGGTGACGGTGAAGGTGTGGAAGCCCGGCTCGGCCTCCGGGTCGTCGGCCACGGCCACCTCGACGCGCGGAGCACGGTCGGGCGAGCGGAACTTGACGGCGTTGCCCACCAGGTTCTGCCACAGCATCGTCAGGAGCGTGGGGTCGCCCACCACGTCCGGGAGCTGCTCGGGCCGGGTGATCTCCGCGCCGCTCTCCTCCACGGCGGCGGCCAGGTTGCGCACCGCCCGGTCCAGGGGGCCGTCCATCGCGACCGTCTCGCGCGCGTCCTGGACCCGGCCCACCCGGGAGAAGGTCAGCAGGTCGTTGATGAGCACCTGCATCCGCTTGGCGCCGTCGACGGCGAAGCCGATGTACTGGGCGCCGCGCTCGTCGAGCTGGTCCCCGTACCGCTTCTCCAGCAGCTGGCAGAAGGAGGCGACCTTGCGCAGGGGCTCTTGGAGGTCGTGCGAGGCCACGTACGCGAACTGTTCCAGCTCGGCATTGGAACGGCGCAACTCCATGGCCTGCGCGTCGAGCTCGGCGGCCGTGCGGTCGAGCCGCTCGGCATTGCGCCGCGAAGCGTTCAGCTCGTCCACGGTCCGGTGCCGCATGGCCTCCACCGACCGGGCCAGGGCCCGCAGGTCGGAGGGGCCGCGCAGGGGGATCTCCTCCTCGAAGGCCCCGTCCGCGACGCGCTGGGAGGCGGTCCGCACCAGGGCGAGCGGCCGCAGCACGCCCACGTGGAGCAGCACGACAAGGGCGGACCCGGCGAGCAGGAAGGCCACGACGATCGCCAGCAGGATGCGGTCACGCTGCGTGCGTGCTTCGCCGAAGGTGGTGCGGGCGTCCGCCTGGATGCGGTCCAGATGCGCCTGCTGGGCGGCGATCCGTCGGCGGACCTCGTCGAAGCGGTCCTTGCCGTCCTGGAGGGACGGCGGGGCGGTGCCGTTCTCCACGGAGGCGATGGCGGGGGCCGCGAACTGCTCGCGCCAGGTCCGGGCGGCCTCCTGCACGGCCGCCAGGTCCTCACGCACGCCGTCGTCGTCGAGGACCGCCGCCAGGCGTCGGCCGGTCGCGGTCTCGTCGGCCAGCCCGCGTTCGTACGGCTCCAGCAGCGCCGGCTCGTCGGCCAGCAGGTAGCCACGGACCCCGGTCTCCTGGTCCAGCAGGGCCGTCTCCAGCCGCAGGGCGTCCCGCTGGGCGGGCAGGATCCCGTCGACGAGCCGGTTCCCGGCCGTGGTGGTGTGGGACAGGAGGGCGGCGCCGAGCGCGCCCGTGCCGACGACCATGAGGGCGAGGGCGGCCAGCACGGTGGTCAGCCAGACCCGCAGGCTCGGCCCGTTGCGGTCCTGGGCCCGTCCGCGGGGCTTTCGGGGAGGCTGTGCGGGGGAGATCACGTGGGGGAGTCCCATTCGAGGTGGAGGACGGCGACGTCGTCGGCCAGGCCGCCCCAGTCCGCGGCGAGGCCCTGCGCCGCCTGGATGAGGGTGTCGACGAACGGTTCCGCGGGCAGGTCGGCGTGCTTGCGGGCGATTTCCAGCAGGCCCGCTTCGTCGAGACGGTCGGAGCCGGGGCCGATGCGCCCCTCGATCAGGCCGTCCGTGAAGAGCATCACGGCGCCGCCCGCCTCCACGGCCACTTCGGTGACGGGCCAGCCGGCGCCCCAGCCGGGCAGGATGCCCAGCGCGGGCCCTCCCGGAACGGTGCGCAGCTCCACACCGGCCGCGGAACGGACCAGGAAACCGGGGTGGCCCGCGCGCTGTACGGAGACGGCGCGGGTGCCGGCGGGACGGGTGAGGGAGACGAGGGTGGCGAAGATCTCGGGTCCGGAGCGCTCCGCCAGCAGGATCTGCTCCAGGAGCCCGAGCAGTTCGGCGCCGCGGGCGCCGGCCATGACGAAGGACCGCCAGGCCACGCGCAGGCACACGCCGAGCGCCGCCTCGCTGGGGCCGTGGCCGGACACGTCGCCGACGACGGCGTGCGTGGCCCCGTCGGGGGTCTGGACGACGTCGTAGAAGTCCCCGCCGAGCAGCGTCTGGGCGCGCCCAGGGTGGTAGCGGGCGCATACGGTGACCGCGTGCGCGGCGTCGTCGAGCAGCAGCGGCGTGGGAAGCAGGCCGCGTTCGAGGCGCGCGTTCTCCTCGGCGCGCAGTTTGCCCGCCTGGAGGGCGACGGCCGCCAGCTCGGTGCGCTTGCGCTGGATCGCGTATCGGATGGCCCGCATGAAGACGTCGGCCTCGAGGCGCCCCTTGACCAGGTAGTCCTGGGCGCCGGCCGCGACGGCGGTCAGTCCCGCCTGCTCCTCCGACAGGCCCGTCAGGACGACGACGGCGGCCTCGGCGGACACGGCGAGGACCTTCTCCAGCCCGTCCAGGCCCTGGGCGTCGGGCAGGTGCAGGTCCAGCAGGACGCACTCGGGGGCCTCGGCCTCCAGCAGGTGCAGGGCGTCGGCGAGGGAGCGGGCCCGGCCGAGGCGGACCTCGATCCCGCTGTCCTCCACGAGCTCCTGTACGAGCACGGCGTCGCCCTCGTCGTCCTCGATGAGCAGGACGTACGGCGGTACGCCGTTCCACAGCACCAGCGAGTCGTCCGGCGTCTCAGAGGACGCCTGCCGGGGCCGGACCACCGGCGGCTGCGGCGTGCGGGCGGCCGGGCGTGGGGCCCCGACCCCGGGAATGCTCGCCATGGCGTCGCGTCTGTCCCTTCTCATCTCGGACGGCGGACGCCCGACGGACGCGTGGTTGCGTCGGACAAGCCTAGAGTGATCATTTGCCGGTAGGCAATATTTTACGAACTCAATGATTCTGTCATCCTGCGGACGGACCGGGAAACCGCCCCCCGGACCTGCGGCCGCGCCCGGCTGTCAGGCGCTGTCGGGGACAGGGGCCGGGGCCGGCGCGTCGGAGGGGCCGGCGTCCACGGGCGGGGGCGGTCGGTCGACCGGGCCGTCGGCCGGGTACGGGCCGGCGGAGGCCTCGCGGAACGCCTCCAGGCCCGCCACCAGCGCCTGCACCGCCTCGGGCGCCATCCGCCCGAGCACCGCCGAAATCTCGCGCACCCGGATCGCCCGCCGCTCGTCCAGCAGTGCCCGCCCCTGCGGCGTGAGCCGCACCTCCACCTCGCGGCGCCGGGACGGATGCGGCGAGCGGGTCAGCAGCCCCATGGCCTCCAGCCGGTCGCAGAGCCGGGTGACCGACGGCGGACGGGAGCCGAGCACGTCGCCCAGGGTGCGCAGGTTGCCGCCCTCGGCGCCCTCCACGGCGAGCAGCGCCCGCAGCTGCGACGGCGAGACGGCCGGTTCCACACCGTCCTGGCCCCTGGCGTGCAGTACCGCGAGGAGGTCCGCCGCGGCGGCGAGGGCCGCGGCCGGATCCTCGTACGCGCCGGAACGGCCGGGACGGGGCATGCCACCACTGTGCCACCGTCCGGGGCGATCGGCCCCGGCCGCCCCTGTCGCCCGGCCGCGCTGTCGCCCCTACCGCTCGTCGCCGCCGGGCTTCGTACCGGGCCGGCCGTGCCAGTCGAGGCAGACGACCATCGCGTCGTCGACGGCGTCCACGCCGCCCCGGTACCCCGGCAGCTCCTCCAGCAGCGCCCGCGGCACCTGCGAGGGCGGCAGCAGCCGCGTGTTCATGACGGCCCGGGTCAGGGCGTGCAGGCCGTACGGCTCGCCGGCGGGGGAGAGGACGTCGTAGACGCCGTCGCTCAGGAAGAACAGCCGGTCCCCGGGCAGCACCCGGAAGTGCTGGGAGGTGTAGACGGTGTCCTCGAACATGCCGAGCGGCAGCTGAGCCTCCAGCCCGACCCGCTCCACGGTGCTCCCGCGCAGCCGCCAGATCCGGGGCGACCCGGCATCGACGACCTCGACCCCGCCGGTCTCCAGGTCGAAGCGGAGCAGAAGCATCGCCAGGTGCAGCCGCCCCTGGTACTGCCCGTAGAGGGCCTGGTCCGCCAGGGCCGCCTGATCGGCGAGGTCGAGGCCGGCCCGCCGGGCGTTGCGCAGGGCACTGACGGCGAGGCTCGTCAGCAGCGCCGCGTCGATGCCCTCACCCATGCCGTTGTTGACCGTCAGCGTCAGGTGGTCGGCGGAGGCCGACCAGTCGAAGCTGTCGCCGAAGATGGCGTACGCGGGCTCCAGTTGTGCCCCGAGGTCGTACTCGGGCCGCGAGCACGAGCGCCCCGGCAGCAGCTGCCACTGCATCTCGGCGGCCAGGGTGAGCCTCTTGGCCCGGCGCGCCTGCAGGAAGTAATCGGTGTCGCGGTCGGCGACCAGGATCTCGTGGGCCAGTGCGTCGGCCACGTCCTGCAGCGGGCCGAGGAGCCCGCCGACCGCCGCGTCGGCCGGGTAGCGGACGCTCAGGACCCCGAGCCGGTCGCCGCGCACGGTCACCGGCAGGTGCACGGTGATCCCGTCCACCCCGGGGACCACGTGCGGTTCCTGGGCGCCGAACGCCCGGCCCTCGGCACTGTTGTACGCCGACACGGAATCGGCGGTGAACGGCTGCGCCGTGACGGGCCGGAGCCGGGCCGAGGCGTAGTCCGCCATCAGCAAGTCGGCGCCGGCCGCCCCGTGGTCGCTGGCCAGGATGCCCCGGACCTCCTCGAACAGCGCGTGCGGGGCGGCGCCGCGCAGCACGCGCTCGAGGCCTCCGCCGCTCCCGACACCCTCGCCGCTTACGCCTTCAGTCACCGGACCCGTACCTGTCTCTCTCGCTACTGCAAAGATGGGGGACGACGAAGCCGCCGGTCCGCCTTGGAAGGGCTGCGCGTACGTCCGGTAGGGAGTGTCACATGAGTCAGCGGACGATCGGCTCCCCGCAGACAGCCGTGTCGGCGGTGGCGGAGATGAGCGAGCTGATCGAGCTGCTGGAGGTGGTCTGGGAGCGGGGCCGGGACACGGCCGGCGCCGCGCCCGTCTCCTCCGCGCAGGCCCGGGTGCTGTTCCTCGTCGAGGCGAACGACCAGCTGAACCTGCGCGAGCTCGGCAGGCTGCTGGAGTCGGCCCCGCCGTCCGTCACCCGGCTGTGCGACCGCCTGCAGGCCGTGGGCTTCCTCGAACGGCATCCCGGGGCCGACGACCGCCGCGAGGTACTGCTCCGGCTGACGCCCACGGGGCGGGCGTACCTCGAACGGCTCCGCGCCCGCAGGCAGAAGGCGCTGGCCGAGGCGATGGCAGCGATGCCGGAAGCCTCCCGGGCCGCCCTGGCGACGGGGCTCGCCGACTTCTGCGCGGCGGTCGCGAAGCCGCTGCGGCTGCCGCCCCCGAACTCCCTCACCACCAGGACGGCCTGACGCGGGCGGGCGGCCTTGCGCAGGGTGGGCGGACCACGCCGCACTGCCCGTCGCCGTCCCGAGGAGGGAACGCCCTCGCGCGCAGGGTCTTCGCCGGCTGGATGATCGAGTGGCGTGGGCCCGCGCCGTTCTGTTTCGTCCCCGTGCCGGACGCGCAGTCCGCCGACGTGCAGCGGAGGGCGGCGATGGCCGCGTACGGCCGGGAGACGTCAACTTCCCTGTGTGACGGGCGGGGTCGTGGGGCGGGAGGGCGCTTCCGGGTCGGTGTCGGAGGTGATCTCCGGCTCCAGGCCCTCGGTCACCGTCGTCCGCGGGCGTCCGGTGTCGGCCCGCCAGGCCTCGAAGGCCAGTGCCGTCGCCGTGACCACGGCGATGCCGAGCAGCCAGCCCCCGACGACGTCACTCACCCAGTGCACGCCCAGCGCGACCCGGGTGTAGCCGACGCCCAGGACCGCCGTCGTCGCGAGCGCCCACGGCAACGGCCGCCAGGGGCGCGGCACCAGCGGGAGCAGGACCAGCAGGAGGACGGCGCAGGAGGTCATGGCCGTCATGGCATGGCCGGAGGGGAAGGAGAAGCCGGGCGCGTGGGCGACCGGTTCCGGCAGGTGCGGGCGGGCCCGCTCCACCGCGTTCTTGACCAGGAACCCGATCAGCGCCCCGGACGTCGCCGTGACACCGGCCCACGTCGCCAGCCGCCATGCCCGCCGGGTCAGGAGCCACACCACCAGGGCCGCCACCAGCAGCCGCATGGTCACCGGGTCCCACACCACACCGGTGAAGAAGTCCAGGACGCGCACCCAGGCGGGGTGTTCGAGGGCTGTACGGTGCAGCCGCTCCGCGGTGGTCCGGTCGAGCCGGTACAGCGGCGGCCACCGGGACTCTACGAGTACGAGGGCCAGGGCGAACGGCACCGCCACCGCGGCCGTGGCCGTCACCGCCAGCACCAGCCTGCGGCCGAACGCCGCGTCGGGCCCCGAGTGCCGGGCGATCAGCGCTCGGACGGTGGGGAGGCTTCGGGATCGGGCCGTGCGCTGTGCCATGACGGCGGAACCTGCCTTCGGGGAGGGTTCGTGAGGAGTGGGAGGGCGGACAGGGGGTGCGGTGTCAGACGCCCGGGTCCCGGGCCACCGGCTCCTTCGTCCCCGCGCGCACCGCTTCCAGCTGGGCTGCGAAGGACAGTCCGAGGAAGAGCGCCAGCGAGGTGAGGTAGGACCACAGCAGCAGCGACATGATCGCGCTGAGGGGGCCGTACACGCTGGTGAAGGAGCTGCTGGCGCCGACGTACAGGCTCAGCGCCCACGTCGCGCCGAGCCACAGCACCAGGTGGACGACGGCACCGAAGGCGAGCCACGTGTAGCCCGGTTGGGCACGGCGCGGCGAGAGGCGGAAGATCGCACTGGTGGCGAGCACGGCCAGCAGCACCCCGACCGGCCACCGCAGCACGTCCCAGGCCCGGATGGTGGCCGGACCGAGGTGGTACACCTCGGCGACCGCGCGGGCCAGGTCGGTGCCGAGCACCGTGAGGATGAAGCTGAGCCCCAGGGGAAGCCCCGCCAGTACCGCCATGACCAGGCCGCGCGAGTACTTGCGCAGGAAGGGCCGGTCGCGTTCGTTGCCGTAGATCCGGTTCGCGCCGCGCTCGACCTGGCACAGGCTCGTGGTGACGTTGACGAGGGAGAACAACAGGCCGAGCCACAGGGCCGCCTGGCCGCCGTCGCCGGCGTGCCGACGGCTCTCGCGCAGGGCCTCGTCGACCATTTCCTGACTGGGGCCGTTGGCCATCCGGCTGATCGTGAGCTCGGCCACGCGCCCGATGTCCTCGGTGTGCAGGACGCTGGAGAGGCCTATCGCGGCGATGGCCAGCGGCACGATCGACAGGACGGTCTGGAGGGCCAGGGCACGGGAGTGGCTGAAGCCGTCCGCGTAGCGGAAGCGCACGAAGGAGTCACGGGCCAGGCGCCAGCTGCCGTAACGGCGCAGAGCCGCCCATGCCTCGTCGCCGGACAGCTCCTCGCCGCGCACGTCGCGTCGCTGCGGTACCCGGGTGGCGGTTCCCATCGTTCGTCTCCCCTCCTTGGCGGTGTGCGGGTCAGAGCTGTGCGGTGGGCGTGGCAGGTGCGGTACGGGCGGTCCGCGAGGTGCCGTCGGTTACGCGCCAGGGGGCGGCGGCGGCGCCGGGCGCGCGCGGCAGCCGTATCCGCAGGGCCCCCGGTTCCGTGTCGACGGTCAGCCGGGAGCCGTCGTCCATGGTGTCGCCGTCGACCTCGCGGCCCTGGGTCCGCGCGAAGCGGACCTCGATCCGGGCGGCACTGAAGTACTCCAGCGATCCCGCGGCGACGGACACCGGCCCGCCGGGTGCCAGGGCCGCGGCCGGACGCCGTACGGTCCGGGCGGCCAGGTGCGCCGCCGCGGCGAGCCATCCGGCCGCCCCGCGCGGGTCGAAGAGCACCACCTCCATCCGGCCGCTGTCCGGCCGTGCCCGCGGCAGCAGTTGCAGTCCGGCCTGGAGTGCGCCGACGTTGCCGATGACCACCATCCGGGCCCGCCGCCGGATCCGGCGGCCCCCGTCGAGGCGGAGCGACAGCCGCATGCGGGGGTCGCGCAGGTGCCGGGCCGCCGAGAGGGCGTAGGCGGCCCACCCCAGGTGTGCCTTGAGGACCGGGGACGCGTCGCGGACCATGGCGGCGTCGAAGCCGGCACCTGCCATGACGGTGAACCGGGTCGGCGGGAGGCCGTCGCCCTCGACCCGGCCGACGTCGATTCCGAAGTCACCGCCGGCCAGGGCCTCGTCGAGGGCGGTCGCCGGATCGGACGGCAGGTCCAGATTGCGGGCGAGCAGGTTGCCGGTGCCGCAGGGGACGAGGGCCAGCGGGATTCCGGTGCCGGCGACGACATCGGCACAGACCCGTACGGTGCCGTCTCCGCCACACGCCACGACCAGCTCCACACCGCCTGCGGCGCACTCCTCGGCAAGTCTCCCGCTGGGCCGGTCCAGGGTGGTCGAGGTCCACCGCTGATCGGTGAAACCGTGCCGGTGGAGCCGGGCGCGCACCTCGGCGGCCAGCTCGTCCGGGCAGCCGTGGGGATGGCGTACGACGACGACGCGCCCGCCGCGACCCCGCCCGCCCGCGCGGTCGGACCGGCCGGGCTGTCCGGGCTGCCCGGGCACGGCGGCGGCGCCCCCCGAAACGCCGTGCGGCGCGGGGCCGTCGGCGCCGCCACGGCCGGACAGGAACACGGACCCCAGGACGAGCAGCGTCGCGGCGCCGTTGAGCAGGCCGCCCAGCACGTCGGAGGGATGGTGCATGCCCCGGTAGACCCGGGACAGCCCGACCGCGGGCGGTACGAGGAGCAGTACCCCGGCCGCGAGGTACCGCCAGGGGCCGCGGGCACGGTTCAGCACGAGGACCGCCAGCCCTCCGTACAGGGCGACGGACGCGCCGACGTGCCCCGAGGGGAAACTCGACGTGGGGGGCGCCCCGTCCAGTTGGGCGACGTCGGGGCGGGGCCGCTCCACGAAGAAGGTGACGACGAGGAAGACCGCGGACTGCACCGCGACCGACGCCCCGAGGAAAACGGCCTCCGCCCACCGCGGGGCAGGTGGCAGGGCCAGCAGCAAGGCCACGCAGAGCAGCGTCACCCCGATGATGCCCTCCGTACTGGCCATCAGCGAAAGCCCCGCGGTGACACCGTTCCCGACCGGGCTCCGATGCGCGACGAAGTCCTGGGGCAGCCGGTCCTCCAGGGTGAGCGGCCAATGGCCGACCGCCACACGGGTAATCCAGAGGCCCAGGAGCACCATCAAGGTGGTCTGGGCCGCCAAGAGCCACACCAACCGCGAGCGTCTCGCGGCCCCGCCGCTATCCGTCGTCATGGAGGCCCTTGTTGCCCGTCACGGCCCGATGATGCGCCCGCCGACCGGTGAACGCCCCGGCTGCGGCTGTGCCCGCGGCTGCCGTGGAGGGGAGCGCCGCACTGCGGACGTACCCGAGGGCCTTTGGGTCCGGGCTGCCGCCCCGCAGATGTCGTACGGCCGCGGCCTCCGCCCGGGACGGGTCAGCTCAGGCGGACCGCCGTCGTGATGGTCTTGCCGTCGGGCCGGGTACTGCAGTCGACCTGCTCCGCCAGGCGCTGGATGAGCGGCCAGCCGTAACCCCCGGGGTGGTCGACCGTGCCCGTACGGGCCGCGGGGAGGCGGGGGTTGGCATCGGCAACGGACAGCCGCAGGACGTCGTCCTTGATGTCCGCCTGGAAGGCGATGACGCCGTCACCGTGCCGGATCGCGTTGGTGACCAGCTCCGAGGTGACGAGCAGCGCGTCCGCGGCGGTCACGCTGTCGAGGCTGACACCGGCCAGGAGCAGCAGTTCGCGGACGCGCTCACGGGCCGCGGCCGCCGAGCCGGGCGGTGCGGCGTGCCGGTCGCCGACGGCGTCCTCGCGGTGCCGCTGCGGGCCCAGGGGAGCTTCGGACGGCGGGGGTGGGTTCATACTCATCGCCTGCCCATGGCCGCACGGGTCGCACCGTGACGACCCGTTCGGGGACGGGGGGTGGTGGTCAGCATGTCATCGCGGTCGCCAGGCTGTCCGCGATACGGAACGCCGCCGCGGCTCCGGTGACGTCGAACAGTCGTCGGACGGCGGTGTGCAGCGGGCCGGCGAGGACGAGCACCGAACCGGCGTCCGCGTGGGCCCGCTGCGCGTCGAGCAGCGCGTGCAGCACGGAGGAGTCCACGAAGGAAGTGCCCGAGAGGTCCACCACGGTGCGTGGCGGGCCGTCCGCCGCGGCCTGTGCGAGGGCGTTGGCCAGGAACGGTGCGTTGTCCTCGTCGACTTCGCCGCGCAGGCCGATGACGGTCGCGTCACGTGTTGTGGTCGTGGTGACGACCGCTTCCTCTCCGATCACCGGGACATCTTCCTACATCGCGTGCGGGCCCGACGACCGGGTACCCGTAATGGCAAGTGGTTCAGTACTTCGTCACCCTCAGGGATGGCCCTTCGACACCGCGTCCGCCTGTGGCGCGGTTGCGAGGTGCACGGCCCATGGAGGATGGTTGCCGGAGGACAACTGTTTGGTCCGAGGCTTTTCCGACGTGATGAACGCGATGAAGAGGTGAGGGGTTCGCACAGCGGGCCTTCAACGTTTGGTTCCTTCCACCGAGACGACCCCGAGCTCGCCCACCACGGGCCTGTCGTGGAGTCAGGCCCCCTACCCGGTGCTGGTGGCTGACGCCCGTGCGGTCGTGGTCCACGCCAACGAGGCGGCAGGCCTGGTGTTCCCGGACGCCCGCCCCGGCTCGGCGATGGCGGACGCGGTACCCGGATGGCTGGTGTCGGCGCACGCGCGCTACACCACCCCCGTGCCCGAGCAGCGCCCGCCCGCGGGGGCCGGCACCGTCCAGGGGCCCGTGGGCGACCGCTCGTACGAGGCGCATCCGACACCCCGCGACGACGGCACGGTCGTGTGGTGGCTCGTCGACGACACCGACCACCGGCTGGCCCGGGAAGCCCTGTGGACGGAACGCGAACGGACCGAGTTCCTGGTCCGCTCCTCCAACCTCCTGCTGTCGTCCCTGAACCTCGACCGGTGCATGGACGTCACGGCTCAGATGGCGGCCGATCACCTCGCCGACGCGGCCCTGGTGATCGGCCCCGCACACGGCCCCCAGCTCCCGATCGTGTCCTGCGTCCGCGGCGGCGGCCCGTCCGTCTCCCGCGCCGTCGTCGACCCCGAGGACGTGCCCGGCCTGGCCGAGGCGCTCCAGGGTTTCCCGCCCGTCCCCTCCCGGTGGCTCGACCCGTCCGCCGCACCGGCCTGGCTGGTGCCGGACGGCCTCGACACCCTGGGGTCGATCGTCATCACGCCCCTGCCCGGGCACGGGGTGCCCGCCGGCGCCCTGGTACTGCTGCGCACCGACGGCGCGAGCGCGTTCACGGAGGGCGAGGAGGTGTTCGCGCGCCTGTTCGCCGCCCGCGCCGGCGCCGCCATGTCGGCCGCCCGCCTCTACGCGGAGCAGGCGTCGATCACCGACACCCTGATGCGCGAACTCCTCCCTCCCCCGCTGCGCCAAGTCTCCGGGGTGGAGTACGCCGGCGGCTACCGGCCGTCGAAGGACCACGAGCGGGTCGGCGGCGACTTCTACGACCTGCACCCCGCCTCCGATGAGGGCGCGCCCTCCCTCGTCGTCCTCGGAGACGTCTGCGGCAAGGGCCTCCAGGCGGCGGTGATGACCGGCAAGATCCGCAACACGCTGCACGCCCTCCTGCCGATGGCCGACGACCACCACCGGATGCTCAGCCTGCTCAACACCTCCCTGCTGAACTCCGAGAACGCCCGCTTCGCCACCATGGTGCTGGCCTCCGCGGCCCGGGAGGGCAACGCGGTGCGGCTGCGCCTGACGAGCGCCGGACACCCCGCCCCGCTGATCCTGCGCTCCGACGGCCGGGTGGAGGAGGCCCGTACGAAGGGAACGCTGGTGGGCGCGCTGCCCGAGATCACCACGGAGACGGCCCGCGTGACGCTGGCACCCGGGGACACCTGCGTGCTGTACACCGACGGGATCAGCGAGGCACGGGGAGGCCCCATGGGCGGTGCGATGTTCGGGGAGGAGCGGCTGCGCCGCGCCCTGTCGGAATGCGCGGCGATGCCCGCCGAAGCGGTGGTGGAACACGTACAGATGCTCACCTCTCAGTGGGTGGGGGCGGGCCGCCACGACGACATGGCCGTCGTCGTGATCTCGGCCCCGCGCACCAACCACCTCAGCGCCGTGGACGGCCACACCCGCGGGCGGTTCACCGCATGAGCCCGTACGACACCCCATCACCGGCACAGGCACCGGCGCAGGCACCCGCCATCACCACGACGTGCGCTTCGGCGCCGCAGCAACTCCGCGCACGGGTGTGGGAGTCGGTGATGGCGTTCGACGAGGCCGCCACGGTCGGTACGGTGCTGCGCGCACTGGACGACGGCATGGCGGCGGAGGACCTCCTGCTCGACGTCATCGCCTCCGTACAGGGGCGGGTCGGCCAGGAGTGGGCGGCGAACCGCATCACCGTCGCCCAGGAGCACGCCGCGACCGCCATCAACGACCGGGCCGTCGCCGCCGTCGCCCTGCACCCCTCGGTCCAAACGGCACCGACACGCGGGCGGGTC
The DNA here is from genome assembly GCF_040638905.1 of Streptomyces virginiae. GTDB lineage: Bacteria > Actinomycetota > Actinomycetes > Streptomycetales > Streptomycetaceae > Streptomyces > Streptomyces virginiae_B. The sequence goes on from NZ_JBEZYV010000010.1 coordinate 75,296, forward strand.
ACGGTGGCCTGCGTGGACGGCGAATGGCATGCCCTGCCCGCCCGGCTCCTGGCCGAGGTACTGCGGATCAGGGGCTGGCGCGTCGACTACCTCGGCGCGCAGGTGACCGCCCCGCACCTCGTCGCGCACCTGCACCGCACCGGCCCGGACGCCGTCGCCCTCTCCGGCTCCCTCGCGACCAGGCTGCCCGCCGCGCACGCGACCATCACCGCCTGCCAGGCCGTCGGCACCCCCGTGATCGTGGGCGGGGCCGCCTTCGGACCCGGGGGCCGCTACGCCGGCCTGCTCGGCGCGGACTCCTGGGCCCCCGACGCGCGGGCCGCCGCCGACGAGCTGGCCCGCGGCCCGTTGCCGCGGCCCCGGCCCGGCCACCAGGCCATCGACGACCTGCCCCACCTGAACGACCAGGAGTACACACTGGTCGCCCGCAGCCGCCCGCGGCTCGTCCGGGCCGTGGTCACGCAGCTGGAGAACGCGTATCCGGCGATGCGCACCTACACCGAAGTGCAGCGCGAGCGCACCGCCGAAGACCTCTCCCACATCGTCGAGTTCCTCGCCGCCGCCCTCTACACCGGTGACGAGGACCTCTTCTGCGGCTTCCTGCTGTGGACCGCCGGCGTCCTGGAGGCCCGCGGGGTTCCGGCCGCCTCGCTGCTCCCCGCCCTGGAGCTCCTGCGGCGGGAACTCCAGGACTTCCCCCGCGCCACCGCCACCCTGCGGGCCGGAGCCGACCGCCTGACCGTCACCCCCCTCACCGCTGCCGGGACCGCTGTATGACGAGCCTGCCCTCCACCCCGCTCGGCCTGACGTACTCCTCCTCGTACGAGGTCGCGCGCGTCGAGCTGAGCGGCGACCTCGACCACCGCCACGCCGACCTCCTCGTCGAGGCCGTGGACCAAGTGCTCGCCGCACACCCCGCACTGCGGGACCTGCGGTTGGACTGCGCCGGGCTGTCCGCGGTCGACTCCAGCGGCCTGTCGGCGCTGCTGATGGTCCGGCGGCGTACCGACAAGGCGGGCGCGGGGCTGCACCTCGACGGCCGGACCGTACAGCTCGACCGCCTCCTGGAGATCACCTGCACCCTGGAGTACCTCACGGCACCGAGTGCGGGCGCGAAGGCCCTGCGCCGCACCGGTGGCGGCGCCGCGTGCAGCGGTCAGACGGAGGAGAACCTGCCGGCCGCTCCCTCCGCCGGCCCGGACCCACGCGGCCGGCACGAGCGGCACGATCGGCGCGACACCCACTGAGGGTGTCCGCACCTGCCGACCCGCCCGGTCCCCACCGCCGGTGCGGACCCGTACGCCCAGCGGTTCCGCCCGTCGGCGGATCCTGTGCGTCCCGCCCGTCCTCGAACGCACCTCCTCGACCCGTACGTGCGGAGGGGGCGACCGCCTCGCGGTCGACCCCTCCTGTTCATCGCGGATCAGAAGTCATGCGCTGGCCCGTGCGCTCAGAACTGCAGCGCCCAGGAGTCGATCTTTCCGGTGTCGAGGTTCGCGTTGTCGTTCACCCGGAGCTTCCACACCCCGTTGGCTACCTCGGAGGAGGCGTTGACGGTGACGGTCTTGATGATGTTGTCCGCGCTGCCGCCCGAGCGGTTGTGCAGGTTGTACAGGGTGCCGTCGGGCGCGACCAGGTCCACCTTGAGGTCGCCGATGTAGGTGTGCTTGATGTCGACCGCGACGGTCAGCGCCGCCGGGGCGTTGCCGCTGATCCCGCTGACGGTGACGGGCGAGTCGACGGTCGCGTTGTCGCTGATCGCGTAGTCCGCGGTGTTCTCGAAGCGCTTGCCCGGCGGGACGGTGCCGCCCTCACCGACGTTGAGCAGCAGGTTCGGGGAGCCCGTACCGGGGCCGGTCACCACGTTCGCGGTGGCGGCCGCGACCAGGGCGTCACGGACCTGTGCCGGGGTGCTCGATGTGTTCTGCGACAGGTACAGCGCCGCCGCCCCGACCACGTGCGGAGTGGCCATCGAGGTGCCGGAGATGGTGTTGGTGGCGGTGTCGCCGGTGCCCCACGAGGAGGTGATGGAGGAGCCGGGGGCGAAGATGTCCAGGACGCTGCCGTAGTTGGAGTAGCTCGCCTTGGCGTCGGTGTTGGTGGTGGCGCCGACGGTGATGGCCTCGGCGACGCGCGCCGGGGACTTGGTGGAGGCGTTGGTCGACTCGTTGCCCGCCGCGACACCGTAGGTGATGCCGGAGGCTATGGAGTTGCGGACGGCCGTGTCGAGCGCGGAGTCGGCGCCTCCGCCGAGCGACATGTTGGCGACGGCCGGCTTGACGGCGTTGCGGGTCACCCAGTCGATGCCCGCGACGACCTGGGCGGTGGTGCCGGAGCCGTTGTTGTCCAGGACGCGGACGCCGACGACCTTGGCCTTCTTGGCCACGCCGTACGCGCCGCCCGCGACGGTGCCGGCGACGTGCGTGCCGTGGCCGTGGCCGTCCTGGGCGGTGTTGTCGTTGTCGATGGCGTCGTAGCCGTACGAGGCACGGCCGCCGAAGTCCTGGTGGCTGATGCGGACACCGGTGTCGATGATGTACGCGGTGACGCCCTCGCCGGCCTTGTCCGGGTAGGTGTAGCTCTGGTTCAGCGGGAGCGCCCGCTGGTCGATCCGGTCGAGGCCCCAGGACGGCGGGTTCGGCTGGGTCGCGTCCACGGTGAAGACGCGGTCCTGCACGACCGACTGGACGGCCGGGTCGGCGGCGAGCTTCTTGGCCTGCGCCTCGGAGACCTTGACGGAGTAGCCGTTGAGGGCCGCGGTGTAGGTCCGGTCGATCCTGGCGCCGTACCGCTTCGCCACGGCCTTGCCGCTGTCGGCGGTGGAGCGGGCCGCGGAGTCCTTCAGGGTCACGATGTAGCTGCCGGAGATGGTTCCGGCGGCCCCGGCGTTCTCGATGACGCCCTGCGCGCCGCTGTCGGCCGCCGAGGCGGGCAGTGCGGCTGCCGCGCCGAGCGCGAGGGCCGCGACCGCGGTAGCGCTGATGCCGGCGAACCTCCGGCGGGTGTGACGCATCACGGACATGTGGGGGGTCCTCCTCGTGGGTGGTGCACTGCGGGGATGAAGCGGGGAGACGACCGACGGGCACGACGCCATGTGCACACATCGCGTACATGACAACCCGTCAACTCGCCTCCGCCTTCGAAAGGTTGACCCACCCCCGGCCCGCCCACAAGGGGCCCACGAGCGCGTAACATCCTTGCCATGCTCCGGCCATGATTGAGCAAAGACGCGCCGCACATGACGGGGGCACGGGCGGTAGGGCCGGCCCGGGGCCCGCGACCGCGCCGAACGCCTGCCCGTACCGCTGGTGCCGCCGCCGGCCGCGGCCACCCGACGGGCTCGATTTCACGCCGGAGGCCGGTGCGGCGCCGGAGGGGGCCGACGCGCGCGCCCTCCCGTAGCGGGACGGCCCTTCGCCGCCGCTGCCTGGGGCGTTCCCGGAGTCCCTGGCGGAGTGGCGTGCTCCGCCGGTACCGCAGGCGGAACGGTTCACGCCACCGCGCGCTTCCCGGTGAGGGCCCCGGCCCTGCGGGATGCGGCGCTGGGCGACGCTCACCGAAGCTGCCCGACGGCCGACACCGGGGCCCGGTCCGGGGGCCGGGGAAGGGCCGCGTAGGCACCGGGGGGCCCTGCCGGCGTGCGGAGGAGCCGAGTTGTGAAATTTTCGTGAGCGGGCCCGCTTCGGCCTCGCGCGAGACCGCTGACACGCTCCGGCCGGGGGTGCAGAATCGAGCGAGCGGCACCGGGCGCGGGCCCGGACCGGGGGCGGGGGGAGCGCCGATGGCACGGGCATGGGGTTGGGGACTGACCGCACTGGCGACGGCATTCGTGCTGTGGTACGCCTCCTACTACACGACGATCATGGTCTGGGAACTGCGCAAGCTCTTCGCGTGGTTCTCGCTGCCCGTGTCGGCCGTGGCGTGCTGCGTCGCGGCCGGCCTGGCCGTGCGGTGGCTCCGGCGGCGCGCCGGCCGCCGTGCCGGGGGCGGGGGCGACGCGGCCGTCGTCCTGGGCTGGTTCGGCGGCGCCTTCGCCCTGGTGCTCGCCGTCGGCTGGCTGGTGTACGCGGCCTACCTGCAGGACCGCGCGTACATGGCCTCCGCGGAGATCGTGAGCGACCCGGTGCCCACGCTGTCCGCCCGTTCCCCGTACGTGGTCGGCAAGGCGCAGGCGGCCCCGCATCTGGGCGATGTCACCGGTGAGATATCCGACATCACCTACCTGCCCGATTCCGACCGCTTCGGCGCCCTGGTCGAACGGCGCGGCTGGCTCGCCGGGTACGAGGTGGGCCTCGTGCAGGAGGTCCCGCTGGGCGGCACCGGCCGCAGCCAGGAGCGCTGCCCGTTCGACGTGGAGAAGGCGGACGCCCGGATCAGCGGCTGGTTCACCCACAATCTCGGCCGGAAGATCTCGGCCGTGAAGCGCTGGGTTCGTTTCGAGGCCGACGACGCCTACGTGACCTGCTCGAACGGCACCCCGGTCGTCGTCGTCCCGCTCAAGCGACAGACCGGGCTCTTCGTCGTGACCGAACGCCCCGCCGGCGTGGCCCTCTACGACGGCAGGACCGGAAAGTTGACGCTCACCACCGACACGTCCGCCGTCCCCGGCCCCTCCTACCCCCTGAGTCTCGCCGCGCGCCAGCGGGAGGGCACGGCCGCGGTGGGCGGGTTCGGGGACTGGTGGTTCGAGCGCAGTGGCTGGGACGCCTCCGAGGACGGTGCCAACGAGGGCAACGAGGCCGAGTTCACCCTGCGCCACGGCGGCGCCGCGGCCGGTGGCAGTGCCTACGTCACCCCGCTCACCCCGCAGGGGGACGCCAGCTCGGTGGTGGCCGTCTCGACCGTGCCCACGCGCCACCAGGGCGGCTCTCTCGCGCCGATGACCGTGTACCGCCTCGATCCCGCCTGGTCCTCGCCGAAGGCACTCGCGGCGCTCATCAAGGCCGAGTACCGGGACGTCTGCTGCTACAACGACGACGAGGTGTTCGAGATCGTCCCCACCGGGGGCAGTACGTGGACGGCCACCATCGGCAGCGAACAGAACATCCGCTACCGCGTCGAGGGGAGGGGGCCGGTCGACGGCCGTGAAGCCACCTGCCTCAAGGCCGCCGACGGCGCCCTCATCCGGTGCGCGTACGCGGCGCCCGGCTCTCCCGAGGAGCAGGAGCTCACACGCCGGGAGCAGCAGAAGCAACAGGACGGCGCGGCGAAGGGCGGAGGCGTTCCGGGCGACCTCACAGGCCTGACCGACGAGCAACTCGCCGATCTCCAGCGCCGCTTGGGCGACGAGTTCGTCCGCCGCCTGAAGAGCGGCTGACGGCCCGCGGCGTCGCGCCCCTCGGCACGGGGGCGGTTGCCGAGCAGGGAGGCTTCGGGTCCCTAGGCGCGCACGGCTCATGCGTCGCACCCCGGGCTTCGTTCCGGCAGGGCATTCCTCAGGAGTGCCGGTGGTACGCCTTGTTGGCGATGCGCCAGCCGTCGCCGGCACGGACCAGCAGGAAGACGTCGGTGAAGGTGTCCGCGCCGTGCGACAGCGTCATGGTCGCCGTGGCGACGCTGCCGCGGACGTCGACCGCGTCGATGCGGCGGCTGCGGGACGGTTCGTCCGGGGCCGGCCGGCCCGGGAAGAGGCCGCAGTATGCGTCGAGGGGCCAGGAGACGAACTCCCCCTCGCGGATGCCCTCGATGTGCGCGGTGGGCAGGAACGCGTCGCGGAAGTGCACCGGGTCGCCGGTCGCGTGACCGCGCACGTAGGCACGGAGGGGTTCGAGGGCGGCCTCCTCCGCGGCGGAGAGGGAGCGTCCGGATCCCGGCAGGCCGATGGTGTGTGGTGAGGTCATGTCCGCCAGCGTGATGCACGGCAAGGCATGCGACAAGCGCAGGTTTCGCATGTCAACCCTGCCGAACTCGCATACGGGTGTACTGCGTGGGTGCCGTTGCCATGTCACCCGGTGAGGGTGGCGAGGGCGGCTTGGTAGTGGGCGGGGGCGGGGAGGTCGGTGAGGTGGTGGCCGGGAACCCTGGCCGGGTGGGGCCGGGTGCCGACGTAGGGGTCGACGAGGCCGTTGGCCAGCCCGGTACCGGCGGCTTTCAGACAGGCTTCCTTGCGGGCCCAGCAGCGCGCGAGCGCGGTGATGCGTTCGGCGGCGGGGAGCGCGGTCAGTTCCTCCGTTTCGGTGGGGTGGAGGAGGTGGAGGACGTCGGTGAGGGTCTGCGGGGTGGGGTGCTCTTCGATGTCGACGCCGACGGGGGTGGTGGCGAGGGCGATGTAGGCGTGGTCGCCGCTGTGGGAGAGGGAGAAGTGGAGCGGATTTCCCGGGATGTTGGGGCGGCCGTGGGGCGCGCCGCAGCACGGGCAGTCCTCGCGGGTGAGCCGGATGGTGCGGGGTGGCTGGTCGAGGTAGATGCCGAGGAGAGTGCGCAGGGCGAGGTGGGAGGTGACGTAGCGGTGGGCCAGACCGGGAGTGTGGAAGCGGGCGGCGCGTTCGCGTTCCTCCGCGTCGAGGATGGAGTCCGCGTCCGTGACCGGGTGGCCGCCGACGGCGGGGACGGTGGTGTTGAGGGCCCACACCACGGGGGTGGTGGAAGTGGGCGCGGGGCCGGGTACGGGCGGGTTGGGTCCGAGTTGGTTCACGTGCTCGATCACGTGTTTGAGGGTAGTCGAGGCCGGTGGGGTGCCGTCGCGGCGGCCCGAGGTGGTCTGCGGGCTGTTCTCTCCGGGGGCGTGCGGTGGGTGTGGGCATGCCCGACCGGGTGGCGGCGTGGACGGCCGGACGGCGTCCCCAGACGGCGGCGCCGAGCGGCCCGGACCGCCGGACGTCGCGCAGGTGCTCGATTCCGGGCTCTGCGGGCCTGCCGACCGGCCGGGTGTTTCGCGGACTTGGGCAGCGTATGACCGCGCCTGCCCCACCCCATGCCCCGGCGATGTCCCCGCGGTCGCGCCGAAGCAGCCCGTAACGGCGGCGGGCGACCGGTGTACGGGGTTGTTCACGGCCCAGTCCCAGTGGTCCCGCTGCTCCGCTCGACCGGGATCCACAGCTGCGAGTCGGTCTCCGCGCCGACCTCCACCGGCTGCGTCAGCAGGAGTTCCGGACCCGGCCGGCTCGCGTACGGGTTCGAGGGGAACCACTGCGTGAACACGTCCCGCCACAGCTCCTGAAGGGCGCTCGGATACGGCCCGCGGTTGTCGAAGACCGCCCAGGTCCCGGCCGGCACGTCCAGGGTGTCGAGCCCCTCGCCCGCCGCATCGGGGCGGGCAGCCACACCGACCCAGTAGTCCACCTCGGCACCCTGCTCCCGGCTGGCGGTCAGGTGCACCACCGCAGACAGGATCCCCTCCGGCTCCGGGCCGACCAGTGCCTTCATCCGTGCGACCGCCCGCTCGTCCAGACTCTCCACGTGCGCCGAGGCGGCCGCGTTGACCCCCTCGTGCACCAGCGGGACCGTGGCCTTCCTGCCGACGACCCGGAACGACTGCTTCTCCACGATCCGGTACCGCATGCTCGTACTTCCCTCGACGACGACCCGGAACGACATGCGGGGCTGCGCCGTGAGCACCGCTCCCGTACGCCGGGCCTCGCCCGGCCCGATGCCGTGCACCGACCGGAACGCTCGGGCGAACGCCTCGCCCGAGCCGTACGCGTACCGCACCGCGACATCGAGCAGCGTCAGCTCCCCGGCCAGCACCTCGGCCCCGGCGAGCGTCATCCGCCGGCGCCGCACGTAGACCGGGAGCGGCATCCCGGCCAGCGCGGAGAACAGCCGCCGGAAGTGGTACTCCGACACAGCGGCGATCCGGGCCACCTCGGCCATGTCGATCTCCCGGTCGAGGCAGGCCTCCAAGTGGTCCAGCGCCTGATTGAGCCGCTCCAGCACGCCTGTGCACCCTTCCTCGTGTCTCCACCACAAGAATGTGGAGAAGAGCCGACCGCGCCCGCCCGACAAAGCCGGTGCGGGAATTGTCGGGCAGGAAGCTCCCGCGTTGCATGAGGCTCACACCCATGACTGACATCGAGGGACTGTGCGAACCGCGGTTCGCCGCGGTGCGCGAGACACTGGCAGAGGTGCTCGGCACCTACGACGGCGGCGCCTCGGCGGCCGTCTATCTGGACGGCGAGCCGGTGGTCGACATCTGGGGCGGGTACGCCGACGGGGACCGCCGCGCCGGATGGGAACGCGACACCCTCACCTGCGTGAACTCGACGAGCAAGAACATGACAGCCCTGTGCGCTCTGATCCTGGCCGACCGGGGCGAGCTCGATCCGGCCGCGCCGGTCGCCGCCTACTGGCCCGAGTTCGCCGCGGCCGGCAAGGAGAACGTACTGGTACGCCACGTGCTCTCGCACACCGCCGGTCTACCGGACCTCTCCGGGCTGACGGCGGTCGAGCAGCTCTACGACTGGGAGAGCGTGACGGCGGGGCTGGCCGCGCAGGCCCCCGAATGGGAACCGGGAACCGCGGCCGGCTATCACGCGCTCACCTTCGGGTTCCTGGTCGGTGAGATCGTCCGCCGCATCACCGGCCGGAGCCTCGGCGAGTTCTTCGCCGAGGAAGTGGCCGAGCCGCTGGGCGCGGACTTCCACATCGGGCTGTCCGCCGAGCACGACCGCCGCGTCGCACCGCTCGTCCCGCCGCCGTCGCTGACCGACGAGTACACGGCCGGCGCACCGCTCGGGCCCGACGGCACCCGCCGGAAGTACACCGGTGCCGCGGTCCGGGTCAGGGACGTCAACTCCGTGGCCTGGCGCCGTGCGCAGATCCCGGCGGTGAACGGCTTCGGCAACGCCCGGTCGGTCGCCCTCGTCCAGTCGGTCCTCGCGAACCACGGATCGGCCGGCGGGGTGCGACTGCTGTCCTCCCGCGGTTGCGTGCCCGCGTGGCAGGAGGTGTTCAGCGGCGAAGACCGCGTCCTGCGGACGCCGATGTCGTGGACCGCCGGCTTCGGCAAGTTCGGCAACGCCTTCGGATGGGGCGGATGGGGCGGCTCGCTGGTCGCCAGCGACCCCGGCGCACGCATGACGGTGGCCTACGTCATGAACCGGATGCTCGACCGGGACCAGCAGGAGGACAACCGCGGCATGGAGATCGTCATGGCCGCCTACAGCGGACTGCGGTGATGGGCCGGCGCATCAGCCGGAGGGCCGGCGGGACCGGTCGGCCCGGGCCCGCGCCTTACGCCGCCTGGTGGCCCGGCGGCGTTCCTCCTCGCTCATGCCACCGCACACACCGAACTCCTGGCCTCCATCGAGGGCCCACTGAAGGCATGTCTCCCTGACCGGGCAACGGTGGCACACGGCTTTGGCTTCCTCGATCTGAAGGAGTGCCGGGCCGCTGGAGCCGACGGGGAAGAAGAGATCGGGGTCCTCCCACCGGCAGGCTGCCTTGTGGCGCCAGTTCATCGTCGTTCCTCCATCCGGTTCGTTTTCGTCTGAGTTCCTACCTGCTCTCCTGGCCGGTACCGATGGCTCTATGCAGTGCCGCGGCCACCGTTCGCGGCCGTCCCGCGCCGCATCCGGCAGGCTGACGCGGCGAGCCGCAGGGATTCGAAACCCGATACCGGGGCATTCACACAACTCAACCCGGCCGCCCGACAGGAGGCAGCAGTGACCACCTACGTCATCACCGTGCCCGGCACCTTCCTGAGCGACATCGACGACGCGACACGCTCCGAGCTGACGAAGAGGCTGGCTTCGCACCACACCGACCTGAGCGAGACGGAGGACGTGGAACTGCTCACGGTCCACGAGGGCGGCACCTTCTCCGTCCGGCTCGAAGTCGAGGCCCCGGACCGGGTGACGGCCGAGGGCGACGCCGTCCGCCTGCTGACCGCCACCCTCGAAGAACTGGGCTTCCCGGAGAAGGACGCCCCTCTGGGGCCGCCCGCGGTCACCGGAATCGACGGCGAGTCCTGACACCTCCTCGGCTCCCGGACGATGCCGGGAGATCACCGCCATCGACCCATCGACCCATCGACCCGTCAACCCATCAGTGCCCGGGATAGACATACGAGGTCCGGGCATCAGCGCGACATGGCTGTCCTACGAAACCTCGCCCGCCCCCTGCTCGCCGCTCCGTTCGTGACCGGCGGCCTACGCACCCTGCACCGCCCCGAGTCCGCCTTGACGGAAGCAGCACAGCCCGTCGTACGGGCGGTGGGGGACCGAATCCCGGCCCTCGCCGCGGATCCGCGGCAACTGGTGCGCGCCACCGGCGCGATCCGGGCCACGGCGGGCCTGATGTTCGCGACGGGGCGCGCCCCGCGCCTGGCCGCGCTCGCTCTCGCTGCCACGCTGGTGCCGGCCTCCCTCACCGCGCATGCCTTCTGGACGGAGGAGGACCCGGAGGAGCGCGCACGGCAGCGCGCTCACTTCCTGACGGACCTCTCCGCCCTGGGAGGGCTCCTGATCGCCGCCGCGGACACCCACGGCAAACCCTCGCTCGCCTACCGCTCCCGGCACGCGCTTCGCCGGCGCCCGCTGGGTGGGTGAAGCGAGGCTCCCGGTTGGGCGCAGTGGCGCCAGGGGTCGTGCCTGCCGTTCGGGGACGAGTTACGGGCCACGCTCCGCCGGATCGCCCGGGCGCTCTCGCAGACTGGGCAGCAGCCCTCGCTCGCGTGTGGCGCGTCGAGACTCAGGCGAACTGGAGGGCGGAGCGCGCATCTCAGTGGCGTGAGCGGCCTCAGCGCTGATGTGCGCCGACGCATGCTCGCTCGCCGGCCCGCGCTTCGGCTGGTCAGTCCCGAGACGGCACGTCGGCGGGCATGGGGTAGACCACGCCGGTGAACCGCTCCGAGAGGGCCCACAGCCGGTGGGCGGTGTCGGCGTCCCGGACGGCGCGTTCCCGGCTGCGGAGTACGGGTTCGCCGCGGAGCTGGAACGGGCCGTCGGGTACGACGTAGCTTCCTCCGGGCAGATCGGGAACGGTCGCGGCGTACAGGGAGGTCTTCGCGCCCTCCGGCGTCGGGCGGAAGGCGCTGCGCACGAGCAGGCGCATCAGCGCTCCGTACGCGCGGCCCCGGGCGCTGTTGGCTCCGCCGGTGAGCACGTTGGAGCGGGTGAGTCCGGGGGCGACGGCCATGCTGCGCAGGCTCACCCCGGCGGCGTCGGCCCTGCGCTGCAGTTCCGTGGCGAAGTACAGGTTGGCCCGCTTCGACTGGATGTAGGTGAACAGCGGCCGGTAGCCGCGCTCGGCGTCGAGGTTGCCCATGTCGAACCGGGCGAATCGCTGCCCCTCACTGCTGACCGTCACCACGCGAGGGTCCGGCGAGGCCAGCAGGTGCGGCATGAGGAGGCCGGTGAGTGCGAACGTCCCGAGGTGGTTGACGCCGAACTGGGACTCGAAGCCGTCGGCGGTTCGGGAGAACGGGACCATGGCGATGCCGGCGTTGTTGACCAGGAGGTCGAGCCGGCCGTGGCTCCAGCTGTCGGCGAACCGGCGGACGGACTTCAGATCGGCGAGGTCGAGCAGGCGGAGTTCGGCCCAGGCCCCTGGGACTTCGGCCCGCAGGCGCTCCAGGGCGTCCTGCCCGCGCTCCTGGCTGCGGCAGGCGAGGACGACGCGGGCGCCGCGGAGGGCGAGTTCGCGGGCGGTGACGTACCCGATGCCGCTGTTGGCGCCGGTGACCACCGCCAGACGGCCGGACTGGCCGGGGATGGAGTCGGGCGTCCAGCGGTCGCTCGGCGAAGTCTGGGCGTACGCCCGGGTGGCACGGGTCATGGGGACCTCGATCCATGGAGGAGTGGGGCATGAGGGCAGGGGTGCTCGGCCGCATCGCAACGTCGAGTTGCAATATGCTGCTGCACGATGCCGCATGTCCCGCCAGTAACGCAACTGGGAGTTGCAATGAAGCCTGTCGAGCCCACCTCACAGCGCGGCCCCACCGTCGGGCGCGGCAGCAAGATGCGCGCCGCCGTACTGGGGGCCACCATCACCGAGCTCACGGAAACCGGGTACGCCGCGCTGACCGTCGACGCCGTCGCCCAACGGGCCGGCGTACACAAGACGACGATCTACCGGAACTGGAAGACCTCCGACGGCCTCGTCGCGGACGCACTGGCCCACCACTTCGCCACCGACATCCCGATCCCCGACACCGGCGCGGTGAAGGACGACCTGCGCGCCCTGGCCCGCTCCCTAGTGGCGACCATGACCACGAGCGCGGGCCGAGCCCTCCTCACTACAGCCCTCTCGGACGCTGCGCGCACGACCCAGCTCGCCGAGATCAAACGCGCCCTCTTCGAGGACCGCTTCCGCCGCGCGGAACCCGTCGTCGGCCGAGCCGTCGAGCGCGGCGAACTGCCCACGGACACCGACCCCGGCGAACTCCTCAAAGCCCTTGTCGCGCCGATCTACTTCCGCCTGGTGTTCACCGGCGAACCGGTCGACGAGACCACCGCCGACCGCGCGGTGGACGTCGCCCTGGCCGCCGCCCACGCCCACGCACTGCCGACTCCATGACCCGAGACCCACCACGCGCGCCGAACCGAGTGCAGCCGCACCTGGCGCTCGGCCGACGCCGCGCTCAGCGCCAGGCGGGGTGCCCCTCGGAGGCGGCACCCGCGGTGAGTGCGCGCTCCCCGGTCTTGTCCTTGCGCACGGCCCAGACCACAGGCTGCTCGTAGGGGCCGCGGACGAACGCCACCCACCTGCCGTCGACGGACCAGGCGGGGTCCATCTCATGGGCGCCGGTGGCCACGAGTTCACGGTCGCCACTGCCGTCGGCGTTCACGAGGCGGATGTCGCCCTGAGTGCCCGTGCCGTAGGTGCCCGCCGTGTAGGCGAAAGTGGCGCCGTCGGGGGACCACACCGGGTCCAGTGCCGGGTGGGGCAGCCGGGTCACCTGCTGGGGGGCGCGGCCCGGAGCGGCGGGGTCGACCACGTGGATCTGCCAGTTCTCGGGCTCTGTCTGCAGGCACACCACGATGCTCTTGCCGTCCGGCGACCACGCGGGATCCTCGACCTGGCCCTTGCCCGAGGTGAGCTGGCGGGCGGAGCCGTCGGCGACGCCGACCACGAACAGCTGCTGCACGCCGTCCTTCATGCGGAGCACGGCGAGCCGGCTGCCGTCCGGCGACCAGGACACGCGGCCGCCGGCGATGGAGGTGATCCGGCGCGCGTTCGAGCCGTCGGCCTTGGCGGTCCAGACGGCCGTGCCCTCCGGTGTGCTGCGGGTGAACGCGAACGACTTGCGGTCCGGGGACCACTGGGGCAGGACGTCGCATGCGCCGCCCTCGCCTCCCGGGATGAGCTGCACGGGCTTCTCCGTCGCGGCGTCCCGCCGGGCGATGACGCCGTGGCACGTCCCCGGCCAGCCCGGGGCGGTGTCCTGCCGGACCAGCAGGGGTTCGGCGGGGAACGAGTCCGGGGCGGGAGAGGGGGCGGAGCCGGTGGGCGTGGCGGCGCCGCCCTTGGAATTGTCCTTGGCGGAGTCGTTCCAGGGCTGCCACACGAACAGGCCGGCGGCGACGAGGGACATCACGAGCACTGCCGCCCCGACGGCGCGGCGGCGCCGGGGCCCGTCCGCATCCGCCTGCGCCTCGTGCACGGCTACGGGCTGGGGCAGGGGGGAGAGCCGCGCTGCGGGTCCCGTCACCGTGCGCGGCTGTTCCGTACGGGGCTCCGCGACGCCGTGCGGGGCGCTGTTCGCTACGGGCGGGCCCTGCCGGGGTTCGGACGGGCTGTCCGGCGCGGTGGGGCTTGCCGCCGGCTCCGGGGGCGGGAGCAGCTGGGTTGCCGCATCGGGCAGCCAGGAGTCGCCGTCCGGGTGGCGGACGGTGAGGGTGGCGAGGAACGCAGCCGGTGTGGGCCTTGCCGCCGGGTCCTTGGAAAGACAGGCGCCGACGGCCTCGCGCAGTCCAGCGGGCACCGCGCTCAGGTCCGGCTCCTCGTACACCACCTTGTAGTGCCTGGCTGCGGACGGCCCGTCGCCGAAGGGGGCGCCGCCGGCAGCCTGGGTGAGCACCACCCCCAAAGCGAACATGTCGACCGCAGGGGTGACCACCCCACCGCCGGTGAGCTGTTCGGGTGCCAGGAACCCCGGCGTGCCGACCTGTATGCCGGTCTGTGTCAGGGACGTTCCGTCCAGGGCGCGCGCGATGCCGAAGTCGATGACGCGGGGCCCGTCCTCCGCGACGATGATGTTCGCGGGCTTCAGGTCGCGGTGGATGACCCCCGCCCGGTGGATCGCCTCCAAGGCCTCGGCCAGGCCGGCCGCCAGGACGGTGAGCGTGTCCGGAGGCAGCGATCCGACGCGCGCGAGTACTGCTTGCAGGGTGGGTCCGGGCACGAAGGCCGTCACCAGCCAGGCCGGCTCCCCGTCCGGGTCGGCGTCGACCACCGGCGCGGTGTGGAAGCCGCCGACCCGCCGCGCCGCCGCGACCTCGTCGGCGAACCTGCGCCTGAACCCGGGCTCGGTGCTCAGTTCAGGGCGTACGACCTTGACGGCGACCGCACGGCCGGACCGGGAGCGGCCCAGGTAGACCACCCCCATGCCACCTTGGCCGAGCCGTCCCACCAGCCGGTAGCGGCCGTCGCCGAGCGAAGTCGGATCGCCCGATTCGAGCGGCTTCATATGTCCCCCGTTTCACACCTTGCGCGATGAACAGCCTCTCCCTACCTGTCGCGCCGTCCACCAGTCAAGCCGGTCCCGCGCGGGGCCCGGCCGACGTGCCTTTCGACGGCCGGGCGAGGACGAATCAGGCCGTGGCCGGTGCGCCGGCCTCCGGGGACTCCGAGGCTTCGGCGGGGGCCGCCGACCCGGCCCCGGTCTCGGCCCCGGTCCCGGCCCCGGTCTCGGCCTTGCCCTCGGTCTGGGGGCGGGGGATGCGGTGCAGTCCCCGACGGTCGTAGAGGTGGGTGATGAGGAAGCCGAAGAGCAGCGCTGCGACAAGAGCGGCGCCCATGGACGCCCACGCCCGGGTGAGCCCCGCGTCGGCCTGGGCCCCGTAATAGAGCAGGGAGCGGAGCCCCTCGGTGATCTGGCGCAGCGGCTCGAACTCGGCGAGGGCGCGGAAGAACCCGGGCAGCGCCTGGACGGGCACGGTCGCGCCGGAGGAGGGGACGGCCATCGCGATGAAGACGATGGTGGCCAGCAGCATGCCCGGGGTTCCGAAAGCGGCGAACAGGGCCAGGCTGCCGATGCCGACGACCGCGATCGTGGCGACGGAGTAGAGCCACAGCAGGCCCAGGTGGGAGGCGTCCATGTCGAGGATGCCGACCGTGGCGACCTCCACCAGGGTGCCCATGACCAGTGACAGGCCGAGCATGAGAGCCATGCCGATGGCCAGGGTGCGGACGCGGCTGGTGTGCTGGACGGGTTCGCGCTTGCGGAAGGGACCGAAGTCGGTGTGCAGGTAGCCGAGCGCGGTATCGACCTGGGAGTTGACCACGTTGGCACCGAGCATGCCGCAGACGACCAGGACCAGCGCGTAGTAGAAGGCGCTCAGTCCCATGGCGCTGCGGGACCCGACGGGGTGGCCGTCGGCGACGGCCACGGTCACCGGGTCGGCCAGCTTGAGCTGGGCGGCAGTCGGGAGCGGGGTCTTCTGGGAGCCGGCCTGCTTGAGGAGCTCTTGGCCGAGTTGCGTGGAGGCGGCGTGGGCGGCCTTCTGCGCAGCCTGCGAGGCCATGGAGGAACCGATGCTGCCGGCGGCCTGGTTGGTCAGCACGGTCAGGGTCGGCGGGGCGGCCTTGCCCTGGGGCGCGGGCTGCTGGCCCGTGAGCCCGGTCACCGTGGTCGAGAAGTCGTCGGGGATGACGAGGGCGCCGAAGAGCTTGCCCTTGCCCAGCCGTGTGTCGGCCTCCTCGCGGCTCACGACCTGCCAGTCGATGCTCTTGTCGCCCTTGGCCGCCTTCTGGATCCCGGAGACGACCTGCTCGCCCAGGTTGACGTGGCGGCCGCCGGTGTCGGCCCCGCGGTCCGCGTTGACCAGGGCCACGGGCAGGTCGCGCAGATCGCCCCTGGGGTCGAGGTTGCCGCCGACGTAGAGCAGGGCGAACACCATCGAGACCACTGCGGCGATGAGTCCCGTTCCGATCCACAGCTGGGGTCGGCGGAGCACGGAGGGGGGCGGCGTGGGCTGAGGCATCGATTCTCCGGTGCGGCTGAGCTGCGTTTCCATACTGGATACTTTGACTATCCAGCTACTGGATAGTGGCAGTATCTTGTTGTGGTGTCCAATCGCCGGAGCTCGATGCCGGGCGCCGGGCGCCGGGTGCCGGGCGCCGGACCGCACGACCAGCAGGGAAGCCGCAATGAAGATCTCGGAGCTCAGCCGGCGGACGGGCGTACCGGTCGCCAGCATCAAGTACTTCCTGCGGCAGGGCCTGCTGCCCGCAGGGCGGGCGACGGCCGCGACCCTGGCCGAGTACGGGGAGGAGCACGCACAACGGCTACGGCTGATCAAGGCACTGACGACGCTCGGCGGCCTGTCGATCGCCGCCACCCGTGACGTGCTCGGGGCCGTCGACCAGGCTCAAGGCGTCGAGGGGGCCCTCGGGGCGGTCAGCTACGCACTGCCGGTGCCGGGAGCGGCCCGGCCCGCAGCGAACGCCGGGGAGTCGAGCGAGGGCGACACGACCGCCGGGGCCGAAGTGGCTGAGCTGCTCGCCGCCCTGGAGTGGCAGGTGCCTGGGACGTCCCCGCACGTGCAAGGGCTGACGGCGGCACTGAAGGAACTGCGGCGGCTGGACGCGCAGTACGCCCCGGGTGAGCTCGCCGCCTACGCACGGCTGGCGGAGTCTGTGGCCCGGCTGGACCTGGAGCGCGCGGTCGGCATCGAGGACCCCGTGTCGCTGGCGGAACGGGCGGTCGTCGTCCTGGCGGTCTGCGCCCCGGTGTTCGAACTGCTGCGACGCCTTGCCCAGGAAGACCAGGTCAGGCGCCGCGCCGCGGGTGCGCCTGGCTAGCGTCTCAATGAAGGGCGCCCGGGCACGACACCGCGACCTGCCCCCAGCAAGCCCCGGAGGAGCCGGCGGGGGCGGGTCCTCGGGCTGGGCGGGCCGAAGGAGGAGGCGCCGACGGGCGCCGGGCTGGAGCAGCCAGGGACCCTCGGCAAGTGGGAAGAACACCGCTACGCCCGGCCGGGCCGGCGCAGGCGGCGCCGCGGGTGGCGGCATCGGCTGCTGCTGTGGCGGTGCCGAGGCAGACGGACGTACCTGCTCGCGCTTGTCGTAGCGCGTGGCGAGGGGCGAGGGGCGACTGCCAGGGTCTGCTACCTCCACGGCCGACCACCACATGCGATCGGATAGCGTCCCGGCACATGACGGCCGGTGACAACGAAGAGCGAAGAGACCGCAAGGCGCACGGGGTTCCCGAGAAGGCTGCTGCCGGTGTACGGCTCGTGGACGATCTGGTTGCTCAGGTGCCCGGATTCGAAGACGCCTACGAGTGCCACGTGTGCAACGAGAACGGGGTGCTCGCGCACGTGTTCTTCTGGGACGTCGTGCAGGACACCGTGCGCTCGTATCTGGGGGAGGGTGACCCGGACGGTCCTGCCTGGCGCGGGGTCCTGGCGTTCCTGGAGGAGGAGACGCGGCGTCGCGTGCC
The DNA here is from genome assembly GCF_040638905.1 of Streptomyces virginiae. Taxonomy (GTDB): domain Bacteria; phylum Actinomycetota; class Actinomycetes; order Streptomycetales; family Streptomycetaceae; genus Streptomyces; species Streptomyces virginiae_B. The sequence goes on from NZ_JBEZYV010000010.1 coordinate 92,841, forward strand.
GGGTGCGATCGAGGTCATCGTGACGTCGTTCCTCTACGACCTTCCGTACGAGGGGGAACCCGGGTTCGGGATCGAGAGGCATCTCGGGCCGGCCATGAAGGCGAAGTACCTCCAGCTCCGGCCCTGGTACGAGTCAGAGGACCCGGTCGCTGCGGCAAAGCCGGAGGCGTAACAGGATTCCTCATAGGAAGGGGCCGTGCTGGGGCGCCGGCCGTACCTGAATCCCGTGTTCCCGCCTGCACCACCGCCCACGACCAGGCGCCCGGACCCGCGCCCGCTGCCGGGGACGTCCCCCTGCCGCTCGGCCACGCGGAGGACGCGGAGGACCACGAGGTGTCCCACAGCGACCGCTCGGACGCCCACGCGCCCGCAAGGTCTCGGCGCGGGGGCGGCGGCCCGGCCGTCGTCCGCAGGGGGACCCCCCGCCACCAGCCGCTACGGCCGTCCCTGAACGGCAGAATGGCAGGAACGGCCGCAGCCGCTCCATCCGGCGGCATCTGTCAGGTCACCGGCCCCATGACCGCGTGGTCGGTGTCTGGTGTGACTACGGCGTCGGAGGCCTGAAGGAGCACGCATGCGAGCAAGGAAGCCGGCAAAGCGCGGCGCGGTGCGTCCCGGACGGGGCGAAGATGCGGCGGCGGCTGACCGCGCCCCCGCTCGGGGCTTGTCCCGTCCGCCTGTTGCGCTGAACCTCCACCCAGGCGGCCCGCCGAAGAATGAGGGAGGATGGGCGCGTTCGCCGGCCTGGCATGACCTGACCTGACCTGACCCGACCGCCCGGCCCCGTCCCGTGCCGAGGAGCAGCCCATGAACCACCCCGTCCCCACGACCGGTACCGACAGCGAAGCCCTGCGTACGGTCATCGAAGCCGCGATCGTGAACTACGTGGACGGCGCTGCGGAAGCGGTGCCGGACGCGGCCGACCTCGCCGCCCACGTAACTGCCGCCGTCGAACGACTGCTTGCCGCCGGACCGCCGGCCGAACCGGCCCCGCCGGAAGGCGACGAGATCTGAAGTCGCGCCGACCGCGGGGCCGCTACTCGGTGCTCGCCGCCAACGCCGCCAACGCCGCCAACGCCGGCGCGCGGAAGCCGGGCGCTCTGCGGCTGAGGTGCTCGGGTGCAGTCCTCGTGGGCGCCCCCGAGGGGCGCTGACAGGCCGGTGTTGCGGGGGCGGGTCCCCCGCTGGTCTCGGAAGACAACTGTCCTCGGAACGCTGTGTGTGGGGAGTCATGACCGTCACTTACTTGATGCTCGCGCGGCTACCGGAAGGAGGCATGGAGGCGTTCGACGCCTACGAGAGCGCCGTCTTACCGCTCCTTGCCGAGCACGGAGGGCACCTCCAGCGAAGACTGCGCACTCCGGACGACCGGGTTGAGGCCCACCTCGTGACCTTTCCTGCCCCCGAATACCTCGATGCGTACCGGGCTGACCCCCGGCGTGCCGCCGCCGCACCCCTGCTGGAATCTTCTGGGGCAGCGGTCGAACTGATCGCGGTCCGCGACGTGGAGTCGTGAGGGGCCGGCCTGGAAACCACCCCGGCGCGTGCCCGCGGCGCGCTCATTCTCGGCGGCTGCGTCAGCCGCTGCTCGGTCAATTGCACCGTCGACGTGCCGGCCGGTGTGCCGGTGTGCCGGTGACAGGCGAAGTGTCCAGTGGACGGACGCGCCTGACCAGGTGGCGGCCGTGAAGGTGGCCCCGTACTGGTCGGATCCGACATCGGGGCCGCAGTGAGCGGGTGGAGGGCAACCCTCGAAGCACCACGAAGGGGCGGTACCCCCCGGCCCGAGTGTTCCGTTACCGCCGAGATCACGCCCGGCTCACGGAGGCCCGGGGGAGACGTCACGGAGCCTGTCCAGGCGGTGGATGACGGGGGTGGCGGTGGCGCCGTGCAGGAGGACGGACAGCATGACGGTGAAAGTGACGACGGCCCAAAGCTGCCGTTCGTGAGAGCCGAAGTGGTCGCTCTGTCCGAGGGCGTGGGCGAGGTAGAACAGGGAGCCGATACCGCGGATACCGAACACGGCCGTGACGATGCGTTCACGACGGCCGGCCGCGCTGCCCAGCAGGCCCGCCCAGCCGGCGGCGGGCCGGACGATCAGGACGAGCACCAGTGCCACCACGGCTTCCCGCCAGGTGAGCGAGGGCAGAGCGTCCGCGACGAGGTAGCCGCCGAGGAGGAAGAGCAGAAAGGCGGTCAGCAGCCGTTCGATCTGCTCGGTGAACTCGTGCAGGACCTTGTGGTAGCCGTGGCTGCGTTCGGCTGCCCGGATCGTGCAGGCGGTGACGAAGACGGCCAGAAATCCGTAGCCCCGCAGCAGTTCGGTCGCTCCGTACGCCGTGAACGTGGCACCGAGGGCGACGAACCCCTCCATGTGCTCGGAGAGCCGCAAAGCCGAAGGGCGGGCCCGGAAGAACATCAGCCCCAGCAGCCATCCCGCCAGAAGGCCGACGGTCACCCCGATCGCGATCCGGGCCAGGACGTCGACGAGAACCCAGTTCGTGATCCAGGCGGTCGCGGACTGCCCGGCGGGGACCGCGGCGAGGGCGAGGGCGGCGAGCACGAACGGGAAGGCGAGTCCGTCGTTCAGGCCCGCTTCGGAGGTGAGGCAGAACCGGACCTCGTCCTCGTCGTCGTCCTCGTCGGTCGGCTCACCCACCCGCACCTCCGCCGCGAGCACCGGGTCCGTCGGCGACAACACTGCCCCCAGCAACAGCGCCGGCGCGAGCGGCCAGTCGAGCACGACGGCCGCGATCACAGCCATCCCGGCGATCGTCAGAGGCAGGCTGATGCCGAGCAGCCGCCACGTGCCCATCCAGCTGCGTCGGCCGACCGCCCGGTTGAGGGCCAGTCCGGCTCCCATCAGGGACACGATCACGCACACCTCGGTGGCGTGCTCCACCCACAGCCGCTGCCGCTGCGGATCAACCACCGGCACCGAGAACGGCAGCACCGCCACGAGGGCGCCGGCGGCGAGGAACACCATCGGCATGGACAGTGGCCGGCGAAAGACGAGCCGGGGCAGGACGGCCGCGCCGAGCGCACCGATCCCCAAGGCCAGGTACACCGCATCGGAGAGCGTCACCCCTCCCATACTGTCCCAACCGGACACCTTCACACGGCGGGCGGCGGAGGCGTGGCGGGGTCTCGTCCCCTCCCGCGGCTCTCGGGCGGCCGCCATGGTCACGATCCGCCCCGTCCGTCACCACAACGGAGGTCCCGCGCAGCTCCCCCAAGCGGGGGAGCGCGGTGGCCTGCCCCCAGGGCTGGGACGAGGCGCCGAGCATCAGGGTGGCCGTGCCGCCGGGGCACGTACCCGGTGAAGGAGCCTCTGGTCGAGGTCACAGATCATGGCCATGGGTCTTGCGAGGAGGTCGCGGCCGTCCGGCTGCAGCTCGGCGACGCCACCGTGGCGGCCTGGGGAGATGGCGCTCGGGCCGCCGGGTGACGACACGCTCCGGCCGGCGTTCACCGGAGAAGCCTTCGGCTTCGGCACGGACGGGGCAACGGGCGCTTTCGCCGACGCCGGGGTTTGGCAGGATCTGCGGGACCAGCTGGAGCCGGAGAACCGGCAGGTTCCCGAAGGCCGACAAGCTCGCGGATTGCGGAGCCGGCATGCACCTCGACGGCGGCAGCCCGGGCGCGGACCTGGCGGTCATGTGCACCCGCGGCGACGGCGTCCACCCGGTGTGGGTGGGCCGGTCTGCCCCTTGAGAGGCTGTCTGCGTCGACGTCCGGCTCGAAGGCGCTCGCTTCCCGTTGGCGTGCCCGCCAACGGCGCTGCCACTGCGCCGCCACCTCGCCCCGGTCGGGCCCGACTAACGCATCCACGAGATCCGCAGCCGCTGCGGACGGACCGGTTGAGCCGGGTGCCCGAGCCGACTGGCGAAGGGCCGACGCACGCGTCAGCGTGGCAGTGCTTCTGCCACCGCTCCTCGGGAGGTCCGGCCCATGGCCGCCCAACGTTCCGTCACGGCGCCCAGCCCACCGGATGGCCGCGGCGCCGAGCGCCTCCCACAAAGGCCGCGCCGAAAGGACTTTGCCGCGCTGGGCAGCGTCGCCGCCGCCTACGCGCTGGCCCAGATGGCGTTCATGGCGCCCGGCACGGGGCTCGGGTGGGACGAGACCGTCTACGTCAGCCAGGTCTCGCCGGACACCCCAGCCGCGTTTTTCAGCGCCCCGCGCGCCCGCGGGATCAGCTACCTCGTGGCCCCCCTCGTGGCGCTCACCCCCTCCGTGCCCGCCCTGCGGGTCTTCCTCGCCCTGCTCTCGGCAGCGGGCCTCCTGGCGGCACTGTGGGCCTGGCGCAGGCTGCTGCCCCTGCGCGCCCTCACTCTGGCCGGAGCGCTCTTCGCCGGCCTGTGGGTCAGCCTGTTCTACGGCCCGCAGGCCATGCCCAACCTCTGGGTGGCCATCGCCGCGCTGGCGGCCACGGGCTGTGCCCTGAGAGCCGCCCGCGATCCCGGCGACCGCCTCGCGCTCGCCGGGATCACCGTCGCAGTCGCCCTTGCCGCCCTCATGCGACCCTCGGACGCCGTGTGGCTCGTCCTCCCGACGGCCTGCGCGACAGCTCTGCTGCCCGGCCCGCACAAGCCCGCCCGCCTGGTGGCGCTCGCGGCGGGGGCCGCACTCGGCGCCGCGCCCTGGATCGTGGAGGCCCGGCTGCACTACGGCGGCCTCCTGGCCCGCCTCCACCGCGCCGGCGAGATCCAGGGCGGGTTGGGCTGGAGTCCCTCGTTCAGCGACCACCTGCGCGCCCTCGGCGGCCGCACACTCTGCCGCCCCTGCGACATCCCGTGGACCCAGCCGGTCACCTCCCTGTGGTGGCTGTCCCTGCCCCTGTTCGCCACGGCAGGCGTGGCCATCGCGTACCGGAGCGGCCGGACGCCCGGCCGCGCGACGGCCGTGGCCGCCGTGACCGGGCTGTCGATGGCGACCCCCTACCTGCTGTTCGTGGGGTACGCCGCCCCCCGCTTCCTGCTCCCCGCGTACGCGCTGCTCTCGCTCCCCGTGGCCGTGGCCCTCGCCCGCCTGTTCGCCACCGCCCGCTCCAAGCCCGTCCTCTTCGGCACCATCTGCCTCGCGCTGGCCGCGCACCTCACGCTCCAGCTGATGATCACCGCCAAGCTGGCCGCCCGCAGTCGTACGACCCATGCGGCCTTCGGCGCCGTGGCAGACGCGCTGCGCCGCCAGGGCATGCGTGCGCCGTGCGTGGTCAGCGGCGAGGAGGCCGTCCGGGTCGGTTTCCGTACAGGGTGCGCCTCCCGCCAGCTCTACGGCGGCCACGACGGCAGTATCAGCGCCGCCGCCCTGGCCGCCCTCGCCCGTACCCGGCCGACCGCTGTGCTGGTCACGGGCCGCGCGCCGGTACCCGCCTGGGCCCGCACCTGGCGCCCGTACGAGCTGCCGGAACTGCCGGGAATGAACGGCTACCGCGCCTATCTCGGTCCCGCCGCACGGCCCGGTTCCCCGGCGACCGACCCGAGGCCCGGCCCCGGACCCGGTGGCCGTTCGGGACGCGGGGCCGTGAAGCCCGAGGGCTCGGGGTCCCGGGGCTGACGGTCTCCACCAAGACGTGGGGGCCGCAGGTGGTCATGCCGGGCAGGCAGCGCTGTACCGGCGGCGGGGACGGCGCCGGCCGCATGCCGGCCGATGGCCGACCCGTGACGCTGAACGCGCCCTGTCCACCGCCTGATCCGGACCGGGCGCCGGACGCCCGAGGAGTATGTGTGAGACTCCCTCTGAATGATCACTCGGGGGGAGTTTCGCGTTGAACGCGCTGTTGAAGAGGGTGTGGATCGGGCTGGCCACGGCCTTGATCGTGAGCCTGGCCGCCGGGGTCCTGCCGGACCACATCCAGATGTACGACGACGGGCGCATCCACCTGGGCGCGCCCGCGCCGACCCCGTCCCCGTCCACGGCGGCGCCCACACCGGAGTCCACGTCACCGCCCCTCACACGGGACGCCGTGGACGAGGTGATCCGGACCGCGGTCAGCGCGGCTGGCCTCGACCCGTCGCAGGGCCGCCCGACCGTCGCGGCCGGCGCCAACTCGAACAGGACGGGCTGGGTGGCCGTCCGCGAGAACACCGCCGCGCAAGCGGAGATGAACGCGATCGGCGCCGACCTGGAACGCCAAGGCTGGACGCTGAACCCCAACCCGAACGGCGACCGCTCCGACGCCTCCCGCAGCTACAAGCGCGGGGGCTGGTACCTGCTGGTGAGCACGCGCGGGAAGACCCAGGCGCCGTCCACCACCTCCACCTTGACCGACTCGCAGACCTACCTGACCCTGACCGGGCTCCAGCTGAACCTTGCCGACATACCCCTCCCCGAGATCACCGTCCGCATCGGCTGACCCTCGCAGAGAAGCCCACCCTCCCCACCCTCCCCACCCTCCCGGCGCCTTGGCCCGGCCGAGTTGGCCGGCTCTGTGCGGGAGCGCTTGTCCCACCTGATTCCAGGTCCGGCGGTGTGGCGGTGGCCGGCCGCAGCTGAACAGAGCGGATGCGGCCCGGGCGCCCGGGGGAGCGGACGGGCTTGCAGGTGGGGGCGTGAGGGCCGGAAGCAGGGTGTGCTCCCGTGCCGGCCCCGCGGCTCCACCCCCCAGGTCGTCACCGGAGCAAGGGGAGGCAGCCGGGCCCAGCGGCGTGAAGTTGGCCGTCCTGCGCCGTCACGTTTCTGCGGTGAATTCCTGACTCCGGGCGAGTGAGTACGCGGGGAGCGCCCTTCAGGATCAGCCCGGCGGCACGCTACGCACCGGGGCGTGATCAAAGAACTGGTACGGAGCGCGCAGGTACTCCTCCTTGCCCTCATGCCGCTGCTTCCCACCGCCTCTCCCGCACCCGCGCATGGCATCCAGGCCAAGGCGCTCACCCCCGATCCGGTCGTGTTCGTGCACGGCTGGAACCCGGACTCTTCACCGTGGCAGTCCATGGCCGCCCGACTCCAGACCGACGGCTGGCCGCAGAGCCACCTGGACCAGTGGAGCTACAACTACACACAGTCCAATGCCACCACCGCCGAGGAGCTTGCCGAGGAGATCGACCGTGTCCTGAGTCGTACGGGCGCCACCAAGGTCGACATCGTCACCCACTCGATGGGCTCCCTGTCCTCCCGCCACTACCTCAAGCACCTGGGCGGCGCAGACAAGGTCGACGCGTGGGTTTCCCTGGCGGGCCCCAACCACGGCACCCACGCCGCCCGCCTGTGCGCCGGCGCTCCATGCGTCGAGATGCGACCGGACACGGTCGCCCAACCATTGGGCGACGGTGGCCTGCTCATTCTTGCCGAGATCCTGAGGCCTGCGCCTGGCCTGTCGCGCCATCGGGCAACGTCCCTGCCGTTCTTGCTGTCCCCTCATGCTCCGCTCGAAAGGAAACGGGCGACCAGATGTGCGGTCAGGTGCGCTTCACCGCATACGCGGCGCGGGGGCAGACTCTGAACGGAATCCCGACCCGGACGACTAGCGTGGCGTGGTGTCGTCCGCCCTGAACGGGCCGCCGTGGCCGGGCACGATCAGGTTTGCGGCCGCCAGCACCCGGAGACGGGAGGCGCGCAAGACGTCACGGTCGGGGGCTACCGGGTCGTCCGCCGGGCCGTTCGCGTGCCACCACAGGTCACCGGCGAAGGCGACCACGCCCGTGTCCGTGCCCGCCAGCAGGGTGATGTCCTCGGTGCTGTGGCCCGGAGTGCGGATCATCCGCAGCGACGGGGTCAGTTCGTAGCCCTCGGCATCCCGGTTTGTCCACTGATCGCCGAGGTATTCCACCTTGTGATCGTGCACCCGGGCCTGCCTGAACAGGCCCACGTTCATGGTGTTGTCCGGGTGGTGGTGGCTCAGCACCACATCGGTGATGTCGTCGGGCTCGAGCCCCAACCCGGCGAGCGGGGCGAGGATGAGGTCGGGGCTCGCCACCATGCCCGGGTCGAAGATCACATGTCGGCCGGCGTCGGATATGTAGGAAACCGTGGCGGCGACTCCAGGGCCGGTGGAGCCGACGTATCCGGTGGTCAGGATCGTGTACACGGCGCTGCGGCCGAGCGGTGCGTCTGTCATGTCCCCAATCCTTGTGGTCAGGCCGGTCGTTCACGAGTGGCGCAGCTGCCACTGATCGCAGGATTAGTGCCACACTGCACGCGTGCCTCCCTTCGTGTCCGTCGCCGCATACGCCCCGCCCGGAGTCGGCATGCTCGCGGTCGGCATCGTCACCGAGGTCTTCGGCCCGCACGGTGAGGAACTGCCCGGCTTCGACTTCACCTTGTGTACAGACCGGCCCGGGCCGGTCCCCACTGACCTGGGCGTGCCGCTCACCATCGCGCAAGGCCTGGACCGGCTCGCCTCAGCCGATCTTGTGATCGCCCTGCCGTGGGCCGGGTTCCGCACGCCACCCGCTCCCGCTGTGCTCGACGCGCTGTCGGCCTCACACGAGCGCGGCTCGCTGGTAGCGGCCCACTGCGTCGGCGTATTCGCGCTCGCTGCCGCCGGACTGCTCGACGGCCGCCGGGCCACCACCCACTGGCGGTTCGCCGAACTGCTCGCCCGCCACCACCCCGAAGTCTCCGTAGAACCCGATGCCCTCTACATCGACGAAGGACACATCCTCACGGGCGCCGGAGCCGCCGCGGGCTTCGACCTCTGCCTGCACCTGCTGCGGAGGGAGTACGGAGCCGCGGTGGCCAACGCGGTGGCCCGTGACGCGGTGCTGCCCTCCCACCGCGACGGCGGGCAGGCACAGTACCTGGCCGTCCCCGTCCCAGAAGACTGCGGCGACGAGCGACTCGCCGAGGTACTCGCGTGGGCCCGCGCGAACCTGCACGAGCCGCTTCCCGTCGCGGAACTGGCCCGGCGTGCCGTGATGAGCAAACGCTCCTTCGCCCGCCGCTTCACCGCCGCGACCGGCACCACCCCCCACGCCTGGCTGCGGAACCTGCGCCTGAGCAGCGCCGAGGAGCTACTGGAGACCACGGACCTGCCCGTCGAGGAGATCGCCCACCGCGTCGGGTACGGAAGTGCGGCCATCCTGCGGGAACAGTTCGTGCGCCGCCGAGGAGTGCCGCCCCGCTCCTACCGCCGCTCCTTTACCAACACGCCGTGAACGAACATGACGGGCCAGTCGGGCGGCGAGGGGCGAGTGGTCGGACGCCACGACGGTGATGCGGCAGCCGCGGACGAAGCCATGGAGGCCGGGGACGTCGCCCGCGTGCCGACAGCCGTTGGAGAGCAGCTCACGGCGGGCGCAGGCGCCCGACGCTGTTTGGGGAGTCGACTCCCCGGCACCATGCACTTCGGCGGTGGCACCGGATGTCAACACGCACTACAGCGGTCGCCCCCAGTGCACGGGCACACCACCTGAGCCGGAACCACGACTCGGGTTCTGGCTCTGCTTCCGCTTCGTTGGCTTGGCCGGTCAGCTTGCCTACGGTCCGGAGGCATGGCTCAGACGGTCACAACCGGTCGCTATGCGCTACTTTCTGTCGTCTCCTTGCGCTCGGACGCAGCTGGATCGACGGTGGGCTGAACGCTCACCGCAGCGCTTGGAGGTTCCATGAGCAAGGCCCGACGCTCGGCGGCAGTATCCGGCGCGCTGCTCTGCGCACTGCTCACCCTCGGCGCCTGCAACGGGAGTGGGGGCGGGGGCGGGGGTGGCACTGGTGGCACTGGTGGCTACGACGGTCCTGGTGTGTCGGGCGGCGGCGTCTCCGACGACCGGGGCGGGGGCACCGGCGTTCCGGCCGCGCTGATCGGAAGTTGGAGCGGAGGCAGCTCTGACGGCTTCAAGTCCTCGGTGTACAGCTTCTACCCGGACGGCTCGTGCAGGATGGACATCTGGGGCACGAGCACCGTCGGCCGCTTCACGGTCGAGGGAAACCAGCTCACCATCTCCACCGAGGGGGGATCGCAGAACTACCTGTGGGGGATCGGCCCCCAGGGGTACCTGTTCCTCAACGGAGAGAGCTACGTCCCGTTCGGCTGACCCGTCGATCGGCGTCTCTTTTTCCCCCGGGGCGGAGCCCCGCCTTCTGGCGGCGTCCGGGGGGCGTGTGCGTGGCATGGGAGCCGTGCAACCACCTGAAAAGAGCCACCAGGGCGTGTGACATCACGCAACGGAGCTTGATGGGTCGACGCCTCATCCAGACGGCCGTCTTCGGCCGTCTGGCCCCGGATCCAGGACTACTCATCCGTGCCCCTTCGGCTCCTGAAATCCCCCAACGCTGTCGACCGGTCCGCTCGGTTGGCGCCTGGGTTCCGAGCCGGGCGAGGTTGTCGCGACTGCGGCGGGGGCGGGGGGGTGGTCCGGCCCCAGCGTGCGCTCACGGTCGGCGAGGGTCTGCTGGTGGAGGTCCGCAGCGGCCTGGTACCGGCCGAGCTCGTGCAGGGCGTTGGCGAGGCTGTTGCGACACCTCAGAACGTCGGCGTGATCGTTCCCCTGTTCCGACTGGAGGAGTTCAAGGGCTCGTTCCCCCAAACAGACCGCTGGTTCAGGATGCCCGGCTCGGCGAATACTGACCGAAAGCCTGCCCAGGATGCGACCCATGGTCCGGGCATCTGTGGTGAGCCGTGTGACGGCAAGGGCATGGGGGGCAAGGAGTCTGCTGGTGTTCCAGCCGAACCTGCCGGCGTCTGCGGCGTCGTCCACGACCGCTGCCAAGCGCGTGGTCAGGGCGCGGCTCCAGCTGTCCAAGTCCAGGGTCTCAGCACGGAGGGCGAGAGCGGTGATCTCGCGGACGAGGGGATGGAGGATGACCTGCCCGAGGGCTGGCGTGCCGTTGACAGGGGCGGGGCGGTCGAGGAGGCCATAGGTGTGGAGTCCGTTCACGGCGGTCTCGACCGACACAGGCGTGGCCGGCAAGCCGCAGGCGGCGGTGACCATCTCCGGGCTGAGGACGGAGACCGGCACGGGGGCGGCCGCCAAAAGAGACAGCAGACGCAGCACCGGCGGGCGAGGCTGACCCCGTTCGTGTCGAGTTGGTCGAGGGGCAGTTCCCAGGTGTAGCGGACCAGCCGTCGTGCGGCCTCCGGATCCCCTCCGCCCGGGTCCTCGGCTCCGAGCAATGTGGCCAGGTGGCCGTCCAGGGCTTCCTCGTACGCGGTGAAGGAGCGGTAGCGGCTGCCGGGCGCGGGCGCGGCGAGATACCGGCCAGCGGCTTGCAGGGCGAGGGGAAGCCCGCCGAGCCGGATGGCCAGGCGCTCGGCCTCCAGCGCTGTGCCGGCCTGGGGGGCAGCGTCGACGAGTACCTGCCCGCCCGCCGCAGGGGCCAGCGGTTTCACCCGCAAGAGCTCGGCCCGGCCACCCCACACGGCGGTGTCGCCGTCCCGGCTGGTCACCAGCAGCAGACCACGGTTGCCGGGCCGCACCCATCCCCGGTAGCCCGCCACCGGCTCACCACCGGGCCCCACGGCACCCGGTTCGTCGAGGTTGTCCAGGACCACCAGCCGCCGGCCCGTCCGGTTCAGGTGCTCCCATACGACATCGGGCAGGCCCGCCCGCCCGGATCGTGCTTCCTCCAGCCGCTCCTCGGTAAGCCCGGGCTCCAGGGCGATGCGGGCCATCTGTTCGGCCGGTTCGGCCTGCCCGCGCCAGCGCACCCAGAAGACGCGCACGCCTTCGGCGCGAGCGATGTCGGCCAAGGCGGCTGCGATCGTCGTCTTGCCCACGCCACCCACCCCGCACAGCACCGCCAGCCGTTCCTCGGGTCGCCTCAGCATGCGACGCAGTGCCGCGAGCTCGTCCGTGCGCCCGCGGACAGGGCCGTCCCCGCTGGGGACCGACAGGGATTCCATCCGACCGGCCAGGACCCGTTCGAGCGACACCAGCCGTCCGTGTCCCGTCCCGCCGCTGTTGTCGAGCCGGCGACCCGCAACGGCCAGCGTGGCGGCGACGGCAACCGAGACGACGAAGACCGGCCACACCACCCACGGGTCCTGGGCCCATTCGGGCAGGACGTCCGTCACGTAATCGTGACCACGGCCGACGCGGCGGCGGCCACTGCTGCGGCGGCCGCAACCACCGAACCTGCCCATGCACCCCTTGCGCGCACGCTGCCCCCCGGGCCTCACCGAACTCATAGGGCGAGCGTAGAAGAGGATCTGAGGCGGCATCGGCCGAAGCAGCAGACCGGCAGACGCTGTTCCGGCCGACGAATGGAGACGAAGGCGGCCGATGCCTTCACGAACGCCATCGCGGACGGACTCAAGGCCGACACCAGTTCGCCCGTGGCCGCCTCCAGCCCCGACGCCCCAGCCCGAAGTCCGCTGTCCTGACCGTGATGAGGACGCACGCCGCGCCGGCTTGGCCGGCGCACGCAGAAACCCCCGACCTGACCGGGTGATCCGGTGGTTGTGGAGGACTCCTTCCCGCCCTTCCACTTTCAGCTACCCGTGAAAACTTTTCGTCAGGGCCCGCGCTGACGGGGTGGCGTCCTGGAGTTCCACCCCGTCAGTACGCTGCGGATGGGTGGCAACCAAGCCGCGCTCGGACCTTGCCGCGAATGTCCGGCAGCCAGGGGCGGGACGGGAGGGCTTCATCCTGCCTTGGTGACGGCGGGGACGTATTCCCCCACCAAGGTGCGGTGCCACCAGGCGCGGGTTTCTCGCAACTCGTGGCGGTCGGTGAAGCGGTAGCGGTAGAGGCGGGCGCGCAGGAACGTGGGCGGGGACGACGGGAAGGGGTTGTGACGCAGCAGCTTGAGGACGACCGGGTCGTTGTCGAGCAGTTTGACGAGGAAGGCCGTGAACCAGGGCCTTGCGTATGCGGGTGAGATTGCCGCGAACCACATCATCCAGTCGAGCCGCAGGTGGTAGGGGGCCACCTGCCGGGGCATGCGGCGCACGTCACCGGGCTTGCCCTTGAATTCGTACTCCTGCCACACCGTGGCGTCGGTGATCTCCGGTTCGTCGGTGCCTTCGAGCACCACCTCGTAGCGCGTGCGCTCGATGCTGCCGAAGGCTCCGTAGGTGTTCATCAGGTGGAAGGGGTTGAAGGAGTAGTTCATGACCTGGTGGCGGGAGAGCAGGTTGCGTACCGGCCAGTAGCTGAGCAGCGCCATGAGGCCGGTGACGACGAGCACCGTGCTCTCGTACCAGCTCGGCGGGGCGGCAAAGGCTGGGGGATCGGACAGGCCCAGCGCGTCTGCGGCTCGCGCGCCGTCGATCGCGGTGACCGCGAGGAGGATGGTCAGCCAGTTGAGCCATGCGAAGTTTCCCGACGCCACGAGCCAGAGCTGCGTGACGACGATGAACCCGGCGGTCACGCTCGCGATCGGCTGTGGCGCGAACAGCATGACCGGAGCGACGAGCTGCGCGACGTGGCTGGCCGCGACCTCGACCCGGTGCAGCGGCCGGGGCAAGCGGTGGAAAAGCCAGGTCAGGGGGCCTGGCATCGGCTGGGTCTCGTGGTGGTAGTGCAAGCAGGTCAGGTCGCGCCAGCACGGATCGTGACGCAGCTTGATCAGTCCGGCGCCGAACTCCAACCGGAACAGCAGCCAGCGCAGCAGGAACAGCACCAGCACCGGAGGCGCCACGTCCTCGTTCCCGAGGAAGATCGCCAAGAAGCCCGCTTCGAGCAGCAGCGACTCCCACATGAAGCCGAACCACGTCTGACCGACGTTGACGACGGAGAGGTAGAGGACCCACAGCACCGCCCACATCAGCATCGACGCCCACAGCGGTACCCGGTCGGCCGCGCCCACGGCGAGCGCCACGGAAAGCACGGTGCCCGTCCAGGCGGTGATCGCGAAGAAGCGGTCGGAGTAATGGAGCTGGAAGATGCTGGGCGATCTCCGGAAGGGAACGGCCGCGACGAAACGCGGAACCGGCAGCAGGCCGCGCTCACCGATGAGCGCCCGGAACTGATTGACGGTGCTCAGGAAGGCGATGGCATAGAGCACGGCCAGACCTCGCTGGAACACGAGTCGGCTCAGCCAGTAATCACCGTCCGTGAACCACTCCACGACTCCTCCTGGCGTGGCGTCCTGCGTCCCACTTCCATCCCGGCCGAATGCCGGGATATCCGCTTCGCCTTCCCCACCTCCACCTTCCCTCCGGCGGGCGGCCAGTGCAGAGGCCGCGCCGGAGGGTGCCCCACCCCGTTCGAAATGCCTCTTGAAACTTCAAACACTTTGGCTTATGTAGAAATGGAATGACAGGTCCTGTGCAGGACAAGGGGCGTGGGGACATGCGCCGAGTCGGTGCTACACGAAAATGAGCAGCGGGCCTGGTGCCCTGCTGGATCGCAGTGGCAATGGTTTCGTCCCGGCGACGGAGATGGCTGCGGCGGCTGTCGATGCACGGGGAAGGGTCTCGGCTTGGAGTGCGGGTGCGCAGCTGCTGCTCGGCTACGCGGCGCAGGACGTGGTGCGGCGCGCCGCGTCCGATCTTTTGGCCGACGGCCTCCCTGACTCCGCCCGGCGGCACCTGGTCCAGCAGCAGGCATGGATCGGGCGAGCCGTGCTGCAGGACGAGTCCGGCCGCCGTGTCGAGGTGGATCTGCACGCCTGTCCACTGCTCGACGGTCAGGGGCAGATCCAATGGTTCGTGCAGGCCGCCGTGCCCCAGGAGAGTGGCGGAGCCGCACTGGCCCTTCAGAGGAGCCTGCTGCGCCAGCGGCCCCCGATCCAGCAAGCCGTGGAAACAGCCGTCCGCTACCTGCCCGCGGATCCGAAGGCAGGTGTCGGCGGCGACTGGTTCGACGTCATCGCCTTGTCCGGCGCCCGTGTAGCGCTGGTCGTCGGAGACGTCGTCGGCCACGGAATCTATGCGTCCGCCGCGATGGGATGCCTGCGCACCGCGGTCCGCACCCTCGCCGACATCGACCTTCCCCCGGACGAACTCCTGACCGACCTCGACGATCTGACTGGAAGAGGCACGGCAGAACGCGGAGGCCGGCGGAGAGGTCGGAGCGACGTGCCTCTACCTGGTGTACGACCCGGTCTCGCGCCACTGCTCGCTCGCCAGCGCCGGCCACCCGCCGCCGGTGATCGTGTCGCGGGACGGCACCGCCGACTTCGTTGCTGTAGACACCGGCCCGCCGCTGGGCGTGGGAGGCGTGGCCTTCGAGGCCGCCGCCTTCCCCGTACCCCCGGGCAGTCTGCTGGTCCTCTACACCGACGGCCTGATCGAGGCCCGAGGCCGTGACATCGGCGTCGGACTCCACCGGCTACGGACGGCGCTCACCCACCCCCCGACATCCCTGGACGACGTGTGCGACACGGTCGTCGAGACGCTACTGCCCGACACGCCCGGCGACGACGTGGCACTCCTGGTGGCCCGGACCCGTGCGCTCGCGGCCTCCCATGTGGCGTCCTGGACGGTGCCCGGCGAGCCGTCCGCCGTACCCCGGGCGCGCAGCCGCGCCACGGCCCAATTGCTGAGATGGGGGCTGCCCGAGGCCGTTCCCACCACCGAGGTGATCGTCAGCGAACTGGTCCCCAACGCCATCCGCCACGCTGACGCCCCCATCGAGCTGCGCCTGATCCACGACGGCAGCCTCATATGCGAGGTTTCGGACGGCAGCAGCACCTCCCCTCACCCCCGCCGGGCACACGACCTGGACGAAGGCGGCCGAGGCCTGTTTCTGGTCGGTCGGCTCTCCAAGCGCTGGGGCACCCGGCACAACTCGACCGGCAAGACCATATGGGCCGAGCAGTCCTGGCGCGACGAACCGCGCAGATCCGCTGACCCCGGTTTCCCTGCGGCGACGTAAGACCGTCGAGTCGCCGACGCGTGACCTCCGGCCCGTAGCGTTCGCAATCGACTCCACGGCCACGCCCGGCCACGCCGCAGGACCCTGGCGCGCGCTCGTCAACGAACAAGGGTGGAGCTACCGACTCGGGCTTGGGCCCGGTCTGACGCGGGGGCCCGACCAGAGGTGGGGCCGCTGTGCCTTCGATGTGATCGCCTCCCAGCACTGCTTGAGTCGACTCTTGTCAACTTTCTTAGTGCGCGCTATATAGGTGGTGTTGCCATGTGCATCTGTGACGAGCGGGAAAGGAGTGAGCGATGATGCTCATGCGGACCGATCCTTTCCGGGAACTGGACCGGCTCACTCAGCAGCTTCTGAGTACTGGGGCCCGGCCGGAAGCCATGTCCATGGACGCCTTCCGTGAGGGGGAGGCCTTCGTCGTCGAGCTGGACCTGCCCGGGGTCGACCCCGAGTCCATCGACCTGGACGTCGAACGGAACGTCCTCAGCATCAGGGCGGAGCGGCGAACCACCGCCTCCTCACAGAGCAGTGACGTGCTGATCGCGGAGCGCGCCTCCGGGACCTTCAGCCGCCGGCTGTTCCTCGGCGAGACGCTGGACACCGACCGCATCGAGGCGTCCTACGAAGCCGGGGTACTGAGGCTGAGCATCCCCGTGGCCGACGAGGCGCCGCCTCGGAAGATCGAAATCAGGGCCGCAGAGGGCTCCCGCAAGGCGATCAACGCCTGACGGACGCCCCGCAGGAACACGGAGGGCGCGGGAGGGTGCGCCGGCCGCCTTTCGGGGCGCTCTCCGGCCTCCCTCCGTAGCTGCCGAGCCGGCCAGGAACGAGGGCGAGGTGGCGGCCATGTCCGAAACACCGCCTCCCGCCGCCGTGATCAGAGCGCGCGCCGACGGACACCTCTGCGACTGCTACGGCCTCGACGTCCTGCGGCCCTGCTCGGCCCGGCCCGAGGATGTGAACACGAGGACCGAGGATGTGAACACGAGGAAGTGAACAGCCGAGAGGCTCATCGATTTTGAGTTCGTTGACTTGAGAGGAGCGGATGATGGCACGCGCAGTCGGGATCGACCTGGGCACGACCAACTCCGTCGTCGCGGTCCTGGAGGGCGGCGAGCCCACGGTCATCACCAACACCGAAGGAAACAGGACCACCCCTTCCGTGGTGGCCTTCGGCAAGGGCGGAGATGTCCTGGTCGGAGAGATCGCCAAGCGGCAGGCGGTGACGAACGTCGACCGCACCGCGCGGTCGGTCAAGCGCCACATCGGCGACACGGGCTGGCGCTTCCCCGTCAGCGGCGACATCGACGGCAAGCGGTACACGGCGCAGGAGATCTCTGCGCGGGTGCTGCAGAAGCTGAAGCGTGACGCGGAGGCGTACCTCGGCGAGGACGTCACGGACGCCGTGATCACGGTGCCGGCCTACTTCAACGACTCCCAGCGCACCGCGACGAAGGAAGCCGGCGAGATCGCGGGTCTGAAGGTGCTGCGGATCATCAACGAGCCCACCTCCGCCGCGCTGGCGTACGGCCTGGACAAGGAGAACGACCAGACGATCCTCGTCTTCGACCTGGGCGGCGGCACCTTCGACGTGTCGCTGCTGGAGATCGGCGAGGGACTGGTGGAGGTCAAGTCCACCAACGGCGACACCCACCTCGGCGGAGACGACTGGGACCAGAAGATCGTCGATCACCTGGTGAAGCAGTTCCAGAACGGCTACGGCATCGACCTGTCCAAGGACAGGATGGCGCTCCAGCGTCTGCGCGAGGCCGCCGAGAAGGCGAAGATCGAACTGTCCGCCGCGACGGAGACGACGATCAACCTGCCCTACATCTCGGCCTCCGCCCAGGGCCCGCTGCACCTGGACGAGAAGCTCACGCGCTCGCAGTTCGAGCAGCTGACCGCCGACCTCCTGGAGCGCTGCAAGGCGCCTTTCCACAACGCGGTCAAGGACGCGAAGATCAAGGTCGCGGACATCGACCACGTCATCCTGGTCGGCGGCTCCACCCGCATGCCGGCCGTGACGGAGTTGGTGAAGGAGCTGACGGGCAAGGATCCCCACAAGGGCGTCAATCCGGACGAGGTCGTCGCCATGGGCGCCACTCTCCAGGCCGGTGTCCTGAAGGGTGAAGTGAAGGACGTTCTGCTCCTCGACGTGACCCCGCTGTCCCTCGGCATCGAGACCAAGGGCGGCATCATGACCAAGCTCATCGAGCGCAACACCACGATCCCGACCAAGCGGTCCGAGATCTTCACGACGGCCGAGGACAACCAGCCGTCCGTGCAGATCCAGGTCTACCAGGGCGAGCGCGAGATCGCGGCGTACAACAAGAAGCTCGGCATGTTCGAGCTGACCGGCCTGCCCCCGGCCCCGCGTGGCGTCCCGCAGATCGAGGTGTCCTTCGACATCGACGCGAACGGCATCATGCACGTCACGGCCAAGGACCTCGGCACGGGCAAGGAGCAGAAGATGACCGTCACCGGCGGCTCCTCCCTGCCCCGCCAGGACATCGACCGCATGGTTCGCGAGGCCGAGCAGCACGCCGAGGAGGACCGCCGCCGCAAGGAGGAGGCAGAGACCCGCAACAGCGCCGAACAGCTCGTCTACCAGACCGAGAAGCTGCTGCGCGAGAACGAGGGCAAGATCCCGGCCGACCTCAGGACCGAGGTCGAGTCCGCCGTCGCCGAGCTGAAGGAAGCGCTCAAGGGCGAGGACGCCACGGCCATCCGCAACGCGACACAGCGCGCCAGCGCGGCCGCCCAGAAGATCGGCACCGCTCTCTACGCCGACAGTCAGGGCGCCGCCGGCGGCGGCGCAGCGGGATCCGGCGGCGAGCCGTCAGGAGAGGACGAGGAAGTCGTCGACGCGGAGATCGTCGACGAGGAGAAGGCGAGAGGAGACACGGGATGAGCCGGCCGAAGTCCTTCGACGAGCCGCGCAGGCAGCCGCCCGTCGTCATCCGCGACAAGCGACGCATCGACCCCGTCACCCTCCAGCTGAGGGCCCCCGACAGCGCTCCCGCGCAACAGGAGGCGCAGCCACGCGCCGGAGGGCCGGGTACTCCCGGCCCTCCGGCCACGGGCAGCCCGCCCGACGCCTGGGAGACGCAGCTCGCGGAGCGCACCGCCGACCTGCAGCGTCTGAAGGCCGAGTACGACAACTACCGCAAGCGGGTGCAGCGCGACCGCCTCGCGATACGGGAAATCGCGGTCGCCAACGTCCTGGGAGGGCTGCTTCCCGTCCTGGACGCGATTGACCAGGCACGCGAGCACGGTGAACTCGACCCGGGCTTCCGGGCGGTCGCCGACACACTGGAAACCCAGCTCGCCACCCTCGGCCTGCAGGAAGTCGGTACCCCGGGCGAAGTCTTCGACCCCACCCGGCACGAGGCGATCTCCTATCAGCGCTCCGACGAGGTCGACCAGCCGACCTGCACAACGGTGCTGCGGCCCGGCTACCGCGTCGGACAACACCTCTTGCGCCCGGCCCAGGTCACGGTGGGCGAACCACCGGACCAAGCCCGGCCAGGACACGGCAGCGCCAAGCCGCCATCCGCCTGACACAGCACCGTCGGGTGTGGGGGAGGTGGGGAGGCCGAGAAAACCGACCTCCCTTGACAGCATCCCCCGAACGTTTTAAGACGGTGAAAGGGCAGCTCCGGACACTTCGGAGGTGAGAGAAATGAGCGGCTCGCGCCCGGCGCGCGACCATTACGCCGTCCTCGGCCTCCGGGCGGAGGCGTCGCCGGAGCAGATCACCAGCGCCTATCGCATGCTGATCCGTGCCCTGCACCCTGACGCCCGCCCCGGCGTGGCCTCGGCCGATGCAGAACTCGCCGCAGTCATCGACGCTTACCAAACCCTGCACGACCCACTGAGGCGTTCCGCCTATGACACCGAACGCGGCCAAGAGCGGCAGGCCGCGAGTCGTCCGGTACGGATACCTGTACGAGTCAGGTCCGCAACGGACGCTGGCGCCCGACCACACGGCCCACACCTGCACTCCGCGGAGTACCCTCGCACGCTTGTTTCACTGCCGCACGTAGACCCATTCGACCGACTCGTGGCCTGGCTGTTTTACGGCATGTAATTCCTGCAATGGCTTCCGGAATACGATGAGCGCGCTCTGGTCCATTCAGGTGGCAGGCCGCAGCCGGACGCAGCATTGTCCGGGGCGGGGTTCCAGGCAGGCCTCGATTCCTGGCTCGCCCAAGCCGTCTGCAACGCCGCATCGACGGCATATCGGGGGCCGTGCCGGTGCGGTGGAGCGTTCAGCCTCGCTTCGGCTACGGCACCCGCACCACGCGGTTGGCCCGGCGCGCGGGAGTCCCGGTGGCGACAGCCGGCAGTGACGCGCTCGCCGTATGTGCATGGGAGGCCGGCGAACCCCGGTGCGAGAAGGATGCGATCAACGGCAGCTTCCTCACGGCGCCGGGCGGGAGTGCCCTGATCGCCATGCCGTTCGCTCACCAGGAACCGCTGGTCCTGCCGGCCCGCGCCGAATGCGACGTACGACTGGACCGCACGTGCGCGGCCTGGCGCCGCTGGGCGGACGACCGGCTCTACACCGGCAGGTGGCACCAGGCCGTGATGCGCAGCCTGCTGACCTTGAAACTACTGGTCTTCGCCCCGTCGGGAGCGATAGCGGCCGCGGTGACGACCTCACTGCCCGAACACATCGGCGGCGAGCGCAACTGGGACTACCGCTTCTCGTGGGTCCGCGACTCCGCCTTCACGCTGGCAGCCTTCCTCCAGCTCGGCTGCCCCGCGGAAGCACGTGCCTACTTCTGGTGGCTGATGCACGCCTCACAGCTCACCCACCCCCGCCTGCAGGTCCTCTACCAGCTGAACGGGGGCGCCCACGCCCCGGAACGGGTCCTCCCGTGGGAGGGCTACCGTGGCTCGTCGCCTGTCCGCATCGGCAACGCGGCGGCCGGCCAGGTCCAGCTCGACACCTACGGCGAGCTGATGCAGACCGCCTGGCTGTACGCACGGGCCGCCGGACGGCTGGACGCGGACGTCGCCCGGCGCCTCGCGGAACTCGCCGACGTGGTCTGCACCGTGTGGCAGCATCCCGACTCCGGCATCTGGGAGGTCGGCAGCGCCCCCCGCCACTTCACCCAGTCGAAGATGATGTGCTGGGTGGCGCTCGACCGTGCGGCACACCTCGCCGAGCGCCACTTGATTCCGGATCGGCACCTGGCCCGTTGGCGCTCCGCCCGCGAGGAGATCGCCACGTTCATCGAGACCCGGTGCGTGTCACCACGCCGCAACTGCTACGTGCGCTCCGCCGGCAGCGAGGACCTGGACGCCGCCGTCCTCCTCGGCCACCTCTACGGCTACGACGGCGACGTCCGGCGCATGGAAGCGACGATCACGGCCGTGGGGCTGGAACTGCGGCACGGGCCGTTCGTCGACCGCTACTCCGGCGAAGACGGCCTGAGCGGACCCGAGGGCGCGTTCCTCGCCTGCTCCTTCTGGCTCGCCGAATCCTTCGCCCGCACCGGACAGCGCGCCCTGGCAACCGAACTGATGGACGACCTGGTCCGTCTGGCCAACGACGTGGGCCTCTACAGCGAGGAGATCGACCCGGTCACCGGTGACTTCCTGGGAAACGTGCCCCAGGGGCTGAGCCACCTGGCGCTCATCAGCGCCGCCTGCGCCCTCAACGCAGCCGGCAAGGAGGCGGGCGGGTGAGCGCCTGGGGAACGGCCGCCGGCGCCTTCGCCGGCACGCTTGTGCTGACCACCGCATTGCGCGCCGCCGGCGAAATGCGCCTGACGCGGATGGACCTGCCCTTCCTCCTCGGCACGGTGGTGACCGTCGACCGTACACGCGCCAAGGTGGTCGGCTATCTGATGCACTTCGTCAACGGCGAGGTCTTCGCGTTCGTCTACTACGCCGTGTTCGTCGCGATCGGCACGGCCGGCTGGTGGCTCGGCGCCCTCTTCGGCCTTCTGCACGGCCTGTTCGCCGGCACTGCGCTGGTCGGCGTTCTGCTGCCGCTCGTCCACCCCCGGATGGGCAGCACGCTCACCAGCGCCCCCGAGGTGGCTCTTCTGGAACCACCCGGGTTCCTCATGCTCAACTACGGACCGAGTACTCCCGTCGTCACCGTCCTCGCCCCCATCGGGTACGGAGCCATCGTCGGAGGCTTCACCCAGCTCGGTGCCTGAGACGGTCGGGGATCCCGTCACCGTTGTTGGGGCGGATCGGCGTCGGCTGCCCGACCAGGGACAGCGATCCGTAAACGCAGCGCCGGAGGCCCGATCCTGTGTCACCGTTCGCAGCGGACTCAACTACGCACTCGATAGCGCAGGTGAAGCACCCGGTTGCCCTGAATCACCACGTCAGGATCCTCCAATAGGTGCTGCGCGTGGACCGACCCGAAGTAGCGCTTGCCGGACCCGAACACGACGGGTACGACGTCCATGCGCACCTCGTCGATCAGGCCTGCGGCAAGCACCTGGCCACCGACGTCGCCGGCGGCGACTTCGACCAGGCGGTCACCCGCAAGCTCCTGCGCCTTGGCCACGGCTGCCTCCACGCCGTCGACGAAGTGAAACGGCGCCTCGGGATCCCAGCCCTCGGGCATCGGCCGGTGCGACACGACGACCACGTGGTCGATCCCACCCGGAGGCTTCCCGCCCCAGCCGTCCGTCAGGTCGAAGACGTGGCGGCCGACGATCGTGACTCCGATCTGGTCCCAGTACGGCCGGGTGTAGTCGTAGGACGTCTGCGACACCTTCAGTTCGCCGTTCTCGTCCAACGGGACGTCACCGCTGGACAACCAGTCGAACAGTGGTCCGGGCTGGTCGTTGTCGTCCGCGACGAAGCCGTCCACCGACACCGAGCTGTACATGACCACCTTGCCCACGGGGCTCTCCTCTGCTTCGGGACGGCCCAAATTAGCGTGTCGTGAGCGGTCGGTCTTGTCCACGGGTCGCTGGGCCTTCTACGCCCGCCCGCCTCGCTCGTGGCGGTAACAGACCGCTCGAACAGGAGCAAGGCCGACCAGGATCCTGCGGAGTGGCTGCCGCTGTCCGCGGACGCGCTGTGCCGGTACGGGGCGGAGCGGGCGCCGTGGGTTTCGCCCGGTGGTAGCCGTCTCCCTGACGACCGTGGACGCGGTGGCGTACGTGATCACAGAGCGTTGTCGACGACCACACCCGCCTCGGCGGCCGGGGGCCGGATGAAGGTCCAGATGGGCGCGCGTGCCCGCAGGGGGCCGCCGGGCGCCCTCCGCGGGCGGGTCCACCCCCTCGGAGCGCCCGCGGTACGACCACCGCAGCCGGGCACCGCGTCCGGCGGTGGCGGCCACCGGACACGGCGGGGTGCCTCCCACTCACGAGGCGGTCGCCTACAGCCCCAGGGGTCGGGCCTCTGTGATGCTCGCCCAATCGTTCTCCGGATTCGCCCAGAACGAGATCTTCACGTAGCGCGCGTCCAGGGACCCCTGGCCGAAGAGAACGGTCTCGGGTGACAGGGTCGTCCCGGAGCTGCGGCCTTCCCAGGCCTTGGTGTACGAGACGCCATCCGGCGAGACGTGCACCGTGTAGTCGTTCCACCTGAGGTCCCCGCGGTGCCAGGCCGTGGTCGTGCCGCACAGCTGTCGGACCGCGCCGGTGTCGATGACGAGCGCTGCCCCGAAGCCCTGGCCGGACCAACGTGTCCCCAGGTCGCCGTCGACCGCGTGGGTCGGCGGGTTGGCGGGCTCGTGGGTGGAGGCGGAGGCGGCTACAGGGGTGACCGGCCGTGTGCAGGTCCGCTGCGGCGACACGTCCCGGTGGGCGGCTCGTTCGTCACCCAGACGCACGGCGTCGTAGTACATGACGCGCTCGGTGGTGTTGGAGGGGGCGCCGGTGTTCCAATCCCATTTGTAGATGCCGAACTTGAAATACGGCGAGCGCGGACCCCCACCGTGCGTCGCCCCTGTCCGGTGTAGGACCCGCTCACCATTCCTCCATACCTGGAGCAGGCCTGTGCTGTCCGTACGCCAGGTCACGTGAAAGACCCAGTCGACCCAGACTCCCGTGGTGTACGGGCCCAGGTCGATCATCTCGCCCCGGAAGTCGATCTTCCAGCGGCCCTCGTCGGTGAGCAGGGCCAGAGGAGGGGAACCGCCGGGGCAGCCCGAGTCGCACTGGTGCCACTGGCTGACGATCTCAGCGGAGGTGTCGGCCACCCAAGTCGACGGCAGGTTGATGCTGAAGCCGTACCAGCGCTCGGCGCCGGCGGGTTGATCGTCACGCTGGGACACTTCAGCGCGTTTGCTGCTGGAGACGACGGGATCGGATTTGCGGAGTTCGAATCGGGCGGCGTGGGAGCCGTCCCGAACGGGGGACGTCACGTTGGTCGCGCCGTACGCCGTCGCCCAGTGCTTGTTGAGGTTCGGGGGCGCCGCGGCGGGGAGGGTGCGGTCTGCGGACTGCTCCCAGTCGAGGGTGCGCAGTACACCGGCGGGGTCAGCCTGCGCCGTTTGCACGGGCGCAAACGCCACCCCAACGGCGGCCACGGCTGACACAAGAGCCGACAACCAGGCCCTGGCATGCGATCGGTTCATATGCGAGCTCCTCCGGAGACGCTTCGCGGATCGGTCCGACGCTCTCGGTGTTGGGCACGGACTCTTCCCCCTGCGGTGGGGCCGTGCAAGGGTCGACGGCCCGGCGCACGGTGGTGTTGGGAAGCGTCGAACGCGCCACCGCGGGACCGCCGGTGCCATTCCCCGAGGCCAGGTGCCCGAGCGGCCCGGCGCCATCAGCGCGCCGGTCAGGCGGGGCGTCCCCGCTTCTTCCCCGCGCTCCACACGCAGCACGACCTGGACCGGCCGAGCAGTCCGTCACCACGGCCACCGACACCGCCTGCCGGCGTGTGGGCGGCTGGGCGCAGGTCATGGCTGTGCCCCCTCGTCTTGGCACGGGAGGGGGCACAGGGCCTTCCGGATGGGAAGGGTTCGACGCTGGTGGGCGCCGGTGTTCCCCATTGACCGCTTCGCGGGGTAGTGACGCAAGCCGGTTGCGGGAACTGGCCCGTGAATGCTGCGAATGCTGGAGAATTCACGCCCGCGTGCGGTATCTGGCCCGGCGCTGCGGGCGTGCGCCCGGTGGAGGGCATTGTTCCGTGATCTCTTGATCGTGTCGCGTTGGCGCTCGTCTCCGCATCAAGCTGTCGTCCCGGCAACCCGTCGTGTGGCACGCGTGGCGGTCAACTGCCTTCCGGATGAACGCATTTGTCTACTTTGGAGACAGGTTCGATGCTGCTTCAGCATGTGCGCGCCGGCGCTGCCTCAGCGCCGGTCCTGGTGGTCGGGGCGGTGAGGCCCTCGCGCAGCCCGGCCGCTGCGCCCGCTTCGGCCGACCGCGCGTCAGCCCTCCCGGCTTCGGGCGGCCCCGCCTCGTTCCGCCTCGCCTCGGTTTCGGCTTCCGTCCGAGCCCGGCTGTGGTTGGGGGCGCCGATACACCCAGGGCCGGACGTGGAGGCGCGGCGATGACGCCGATGTCACCGACCGCGGGAACGGGGGGCGCGGAGCCTCCCAGTCGCCCCGGTCGCAAACTCGGGCCGATCGTGGACGGCACGGGCCCGCAGCATCGGGCATGGCTCGAGCCGATGCGTGCACGTCTGGATGCCAGCGGGATGACCGCCAGCCACCTTGCCGAACGCGCCGGGTTCTCGAAGTCGAAGGTCACCGAGCTGCTGCGCGGTGTCGGCCTCTACCCCCACTGGGAGATAACCTACGCGCTGGTCAGGGTACTGGGGATGCCGGTCACGCCGATGTGCCGCCTGTGGGCGGCCGCCGCTCGTGAGGCGCAGAAGAAGAGGGGCTGGATCCAGGGGAGCATAGCCAAGATCGTCGTTTCCACCGGGCCGTCCGCCCCGCCGCTGGAACACCACGCCTTCGCGAAGACCAATGGCGCACGCTACGAGAGCTACGCCAACGTCTTCCTCAGGGACTCAGGGGAAACCAGCCGCGTCGTCACCGAGACCTTCGACATCCTCTGGCTGTGCTGGCACGAGGCTCTGGCCAGCTCCCACGTCCAGCACTATGCCTGGCAGGTTCTCCGCCGCGGGGTCATGGCCCGCGCCCCTCACACCGACGGCTACCCCGATCTGGCCGGCGCGGCCTTCAGCACCGTCGCCCTCGACAACGCCACCGTACTTGCGGCCTTCACCCAGGCCGAACGGGCCCTGGCTCTCTTCCGCGCCGTGAGCCGGCTGCCCGAGGTCCAACTCGACGTCATCGTCCTGCGCCACCTGCGCGGCATGGACACCACCCCCGTCGCCGACCTCCTGGGCGTCACGCCCGCCTTCGTCATCTCCACCGAACGTCACGCCAGGCGCTCCCTGACCACCCGCCTCAACCTCCCCGCCCATCCGGAAGGCCCTCATGCATCCGATCGATGAGTTCCTGGCCGCCGCTCTGTTGCGCGACGACCTCGACATGCCACGCGACGTGGTCCCCCGCCACGCGGAGGACCACATGGTGCTCCCGATGGAATGGGGACCGCACGGTTCTGACGCCGATGAGTACACTGCCGCGCGGTACCTACTGACCTTGTGCGAGACCGTCGTCGCCCGCACCGCCGCGGAAGCGCTGCAGGACTTCCTCACCGACAAGATCCCCGGCCCGCCCGGCGCCCGGGTCCTGGGCTGCATCCTCCAACTCGCCGACGCCGCCGACAGCGCCCGCTTCTGGTGGCAGTACGCCGCCGGAGCCGGCGATGACGCCGCCTCCTACTGCCTCTACCTCCACCACCTCGCCCTCGGCGAAACCGACGCGGCCGCCTGGTGGCGCCACCAGACCCAGGTCGACACCGACCCCGCCCCCGAAACCACACCGCTGTCCAGCGACCGCGGCCGCATCAGGAACCTCGACTCCAGCACCACCACCGTCCTACGCGTCCTGGGCAAACTCCACCACGAGGCTGCGCACCCCCGAACCGAGCTCACCGACGCCATGATCGACTACGTTCCCGCAGCCGTCGCCGTAGGCCAGCTGGGGAACCCCGACATCGACATCCCCGTGCCCGCCGACGACTTCGCCGGCAACATCACCATCATCCTGGCCGTCACCTCCAGCCTCCTTGGTGCCCGTACCCCCGCCCAAGGCGAACCCTGCACCACACCCCGCCTCTCACGCCGCATACGCCCCACCAAGCCCACAGCCAACGCCTCCCGCCCCGAACGCCCCCCGGTCAAGTACCTCCAGCCCCGGTGACTTCGGAGGAAGGGCTGGCCCCGGGTGGCGGGGACCGGCGTCGCACACACGCATTGAGCGACTCCCATCCCCATGGACGCCGGCCGCGGCCGTGGACTGCCGGGCACGGCCGGCGTCGCCAAAGCCCCCCCTGGGGCCCGTCGTGTCCGGAGCAGCGACGGCTACCGGGCCCATGGCAGTTCACGGCTGCCCTCGGTGCCGGGTACGGAGGCGACTCCGTCGGAGGGCATCGAGACATGGGCTTGGACCTGCTCGTGCGCGTGGATCCGGCGGGTCCGGTCCGCCGGAAGGATCAGGGTCTGGCCGGCCGAAACCTGCTGGCCACGACCGTCGCACGTCACCTCGAGGACGCCCGCGGTGACCGTCCAGACCTGTTCGCGACTGATGGAGTGTTCGGGGCCGGTCGCACCGGCCTCCATCGTGACCGTCCAGGTGCTGAGTTCCGCGCTGCCACGACTGGGGGACGCCAGGCCGGTCATGGTGGCGTTCGGGGAGACGGTGACGTTCTCGGCCGAGGGAGTGATCACACGTGCGCCCAGATCCTGGTCCCGGTCCTCGGGGTGGTCGGGGGAGGCCCATTCGACGAGCTGGACGACGACGCCGTTGGGGTCGGTCATCTGGAACAGGCGCTCGCCCCAGGGCTCTTCGCGCAGCGGCATGGTGATGGGCGCGTCCGCCGCGCGTAGACGGGTCTCCTCGGCATGGAGATCGGTGACGGTGAACGCGAGGATGAGGCCGCCCGCCTCCCGGTCCCGCTGCTCAGCCGGGAGGACTTCGGTCCCCTTGCGGAGCAGGACGAGGTCGACGCCGGCATCCTTGCGGGTCAGCGAGCAGAAGCCGTCGTCAGCCATGGCCACCTCGTAGCCGAGGTGGGTGACGAAGAAGTCGCGGGAGGCGTGGACGTCGGAGACGGTCAGGGAAACGGTGGACGCGGACACATGCATGGCAGCTCCTCATAAGTTGTCTGGGGTGGTGGGTGAAGGCGGAGACGTCGGCACGATGCGGTGAAGCAGGGGTTCTGCGCGTGTCAGGGCCAGGTTCGTCCGGCCGGCACGCACCGCCGAAGGACGCCGCGTGACGCGCGCGTCCAGCTGGAGCGGATCAACCGTCGAGGCCACATCAAGGGCTCCGTCGGCCCACGAGGACTTCGCCTTCGCCGGTCCGTAGGTGCGTGTGGCCGTTGCGATCAGGCCGAGTTCAGGCTGAACCGGCGGTCAGGTCAGCACCCGGGTCGCGTCCTCTCAACGGCGTCCATCCGGCAGCGAAGGACAGGCACCCGCCGCGCAGAAGCGCGGCACGCGTGCGCCACGCCGGCCGGCTGACGGTACCGAAGCAAGGTTGTCCAGGGGTGCGTGCATGGCTTAACGATCCGGGGGTTCGGACATATGATCAAGGCAGACTTCCACGCGGTTCGATAACCCGTGGGTTATCGACGGGGGCGGGGGGCCGGTGGAGCTGCGGGACATCGAGATCTTCCTGACACTGGCGGAAGAGCTGCATTTCGGCCGGACAGCGCAGCGCCTGCACGTTTCCCAGGCTCGCGTCAGCCAGGCCATCAAAAAACAGGAACGGCGCATCGGCGCCGAGCTGTTCACCCGTACCAGCCGCACGGTGAGCCTGACCGAAGTCGGCCGCCAGTTCCGTGAGGACCTGCGACCGGTCTACGCGGGCCTCCACGACTCCCTCGAACGCGCTCAGCTTGCGGCCCGGGGCATCACCGCCCAGCTCCGCGTCAGCCTGATGCCCTTCAACGTCGCCGACCTGCACCCTTACTGGAAGGCGTTTCGAGCCCGGTATCCGCACTGGGGACTCCAGGTCCGTCAGGCGACCTACACCGATGTGTTCGGCCAGCTTCGCAGCGGTGTCATGGACGTCCTCGTCGCCTGGCTACCGGTGGAGGAACCGGACTTCACCGTCGGACCGGTCCTGTGCACGGACTCGCGGATCCTCGCCGTGGCCGCCGACCACAGGCTCGCGGAACGGGACACCGTACCGCTGGAGCTGTTCGCCGACTTCCCGCACGGCACAGTCCACGGCCTGCCGGACTACTGGGAGGACGGCTACCTGCCCTTCTACACCCCTCGGGGCCGCACGATCGAACGCATCGAGTCCGCAGTCTCGGACACCGGCGACGACCTGATCAATTACGTCGGCATGGGCGAGATCATCCATGCATGGCCTGGCCACGTCACCAGGCACTGGGGCATGCGCCACATCCGCTGGCTCCCTGTCCCGGACTTGCCTCCCATGCACTTCGTCCTGGTCTGGAGGACCGAAGCCGAGAACGACCTCATCCGCGCTCTCGCCGAGACGGTACGAGATCTCGGGGCGTACCGGTTCTGACGTGCGCGAAATCCGTGACCGTTTCACCGACCCGCGGAGGTAGGCCAGGTCGCGGGAGTCGGTGAAGTCGGCCACCCGCACGGGGATGCCGGGGGCGGCGGCGTCGTACCGGGGGAGGCTCGGCCAGGGGCAGCAGCCCGTCGCTGCCGGCGACGTCGAGCTCCATCACCGTCACACCCGGTGTCCAACATCTCGCCCTTCCAAGGTGGTTGACGCGTTCGACAGAGGGACACAGTCATACCGTGCCCGGAGCCGGCGGCCGCGTTGCAGGGCCGCGAAACAGATGACGGGGGAGGAGTGCGGGGGCTGCCAGCCCGTAGGCAGCGCAGCCCCAGTCTTCCGCCGGCCGGACCACGCCTTACCGGCCCGGCGGAAACCGGCGCTTTCCGTGTGCGGGCAGGTCCCGACGGCCGTGCTCAGCCGTTACCCGGTCCGTCCGATGACAGTCGGCGATCTGACCCGTCACGACGCTCACGCAGCATCTCCTGGGCTTCCTGGCTGGCCTCGGTCGGCTCGCGCTTTCCGGTACCCAGGGCCTCCCGCGCCGCGTCCTTGACCTTCTCCGCCATGTCCTGGAGCCGGCCTTTCTCGTCGGACGAAGCCGCGTTACGCTGCCGCTCCTCCTCGGGGGACACATCGTTCTCGCCGGTCACGCGCTCCAGCGGCGACCTGTCGTCCTTCTTCTCCTGTCGGTCGGGCATGACGGCGCTCCCTTCGTTCGTTCGTGCCTGGACATGGCACCTTTCCCTTCCCCACCGCTTCAACCGCTCCACGGCAGTCCCGTCCGGCACGTACTCCGAGGCGAGGAGCGATCATGACCCTTGCCGCGCTCGTGACCATGAGCCAGCGCCGGGCCCGGCGTACCTGAGGTCGTCGCCGGACGGGACACGCTCGTCGTCAGGCCGACAGGCGCTGGCAGCGGGATGGTGCTGACGCGCGGGCTGTAGCCCTGGCCGTGCCGCCCGCCCGGGCCCTGCCGCGCGGACACCCCTTACCGTCGTGATCAGGGACGTGTCTGGCCGAATCGGCGGATATCGTCCGTGCGGGTGAAGCGGAAGGTGAAAATCGGTTGTGGGGCGGGGGGCTCGGCCAGGCTGATGACTGCCCTGCACGTAGCGGTGTCGGGCGGTCCCGTCGGCGTCCTGCCTGTCGGGCCCCTTGTGAGCGAAGGCGGGTGGGGTCATGGCGATCGGTACGGTGCTGCTGGCACTGCGGGAGGACCCCCTCGGAGGTGGGGTGAGTGCCGAGCAGCTACGGAGGATCGGCAAGGAGCTGGAGAACCGGGGCTTGGAGCTGCGGCCTGTCGGTGACGCGCGTGACGCCCGGGCGATGCTGCAGACGGAAGCCGGCATCGCGGCCGCGGTGGTGGCTTGGGACCTCCCCTCCCGCGCCGCCCGCCGTGAACCGGCAGGAACGACGCCCGACGGGCTGGAAGTGCCGACGGGCGGGGCGGAGGTCCTGGACAGGATCCGGCACCGTTTCAAGGACCTGCCCGTCTTCCTGCTGATGACCGACAGCTCCGAGCACGACCTCGAACACCTGCCGCTGTGGGTGTCGGAGACGGTCGTCGGCTACATCTGGCCGCTGGAGGACACACCCGCCTTCATCGCCGGCCGCGTCACGGCCGCCGCCCGTACCTACCTGGCAGACGTCCTGCCCCCCTTCTTCCGCGCCCTGAAACGGTTCGAGGACGCTCACGAGTACTCCTGGCACACCCCCGCCCACGCCGGCGGAGTCGCGTTCCTGAAATCGCCGGCCGGCCGAGCGTTCTTCGACTACTACGGCGAGCGCCTCTTCCGCACCGACCTGTCGATCTCCGTCGGGGAGCTCGGCTCGCTCTACGAGCACAGCGGACCGATCGGCGAGGCCGAACGCAACGCCGCCCGTGTCTTCGGCGCCGAGCGCACCTACTTCGTCCTGCACGGCGACTCCACCTGCAACCGCATGGTCGGCCACTTCAGCGTCACGGCCGACGAGATCGCCCTGGTCGACCGCAACTGCCACAAGTCCGTCCTGCACGGGCTGGTCGTCTCCGGCGCCCGCCCCGTCTACCTCGTGCCGACCCGCAACGGATACGGCCTGGCCGGACCACTCCCGTCCGCCACGACCGCCCCGGCCGCGATCGCCGACCGCATCGCCGCCAACCCCCTCACCGCCGGCGCCGTCTCATCCGACGCCCAGTACGCGGTCATCACCAACTCCACGTACGACGGCCTGTGCTACGACACCGTGGCCACCGCCCGAACCCTTGCTCCCAGCACTCCCCGCCTCCACTTCGACGAGGCATGGTTCGCATACGCCCGCTTCCACCCCCTGTATCAGGGGCGCTACGGCATGGCCGTGACCGCGGACACGCTCCCGGCCGACGACCGTCCCACCGTCTTCGCCACCCACTCCACCCACAAACTCCTCGCCGCGCTGTCCCAGTGCGCCATGGTCCACGTCCGCCCCGCGCCGCGCGCCCCGGTGGAACACGACCGCTTCAACGAGGCGTTCATGATGCACGGCACCACCTCCGCCTTCTACCCGGGCATCGCCTCCCTGGACGTGGCCGCCGCGATGATGGACGGCCCACAGGGCCGGTGGCTGATCGACGAGGCCGTCACCGAGGCGATCCGCTTCCGGCAGGCAGTCGTCCGCACCGGCCGCCGCATCACCGCCGCCGCGGACCGCCCGGACTGGTTCTTCGGCGTCTGGCAGCCCGAACACGTCACCGACCCCGCGACCGGCACCCGCATCCCCCTCGCGGACGCACCCGCCACCCTCCTGGCCACCGACCCCGCCTGCTGGCAGCTCGAACCGGGCGCCGCCTGGCACGGCTTCGCCGGTCTCACCGAAGGCCACTGCCTCCTCGATCCCGTCAAGGTCACCCTCACCTGCCCCGGCGTCACCGCCACCGGCCGAACCCAGCCCTGGGGCATCCCCGCCCGCGTCCTGACCGAATACCTCGCCACCCGCGGCATCGTCGTCGAGAAGACCGACAGCTACACCACCCTCATCCTGTTCTCCATGGGCATCACCAAGGGCAAGTGGGGCACGCTCATGGACGCCCTGATGGACTTCAAGGCGCTCTACGACACCGATGCCCCCCTCGACGGGGTCCTGCCCGCCCTCGTGGCACGCCACCGGTCCCGCTATCGCGACACCACCCTGCGCGAACTGTGCACGCAGATGCACGAGCACCTCACCCGCGGCGCCTTCATCACCGCACTCGACGAGGCCTTCCACGACCTGCCCGTCCCTGTCCACCCACCCCGCCACTGCTACCAGCAGCTCATCCGGGGCGGCACCGAACGCGTCCGCCTGGCCGACGCCGCCGACCGGATCGCAGCCGCGATGGTCACCGTCACCCCGCCCGGGATCCCCGTCCTCATGCCCGGCGAATCCCTCGGCGCCCCCGACGGCCCCCTCCTGCGCTACCTCACGGCCCTCGAGGCCTTCGACCGCGCCTTCCCAGGCTTCGGCAGCGAAGCCCACGGCGTCACCACTGACCCCGAAACGGGCTACTACCTCATCGAATGCCTCCGCACCGTTTCCTGAAGGCCACTGACGCGGCCTCGGGGGCCGAGTGTCGCGGGGGAGAACGGTCGGGAACCGGCGGCCTACGCCGCCCCTACGTGTGCCGCGCACGGGACCAGGATCCACTCAGAGGGCCCCTGTGCCGCCGCCTGGTCGGACGACGCGGCTCGAGGTGAGGGCCCCGGAGCTGTTGGTCAGCCGGCTCCGGGGCCTGGGGCTCTGGCTGTCAGCGCTGGTCTTCGGCGGGACTCGCGCTCACCTGTCGACGGCGTCAGTCACGCGCTTCCAGTTGTCCAGGTCTGCGGTGCGGGCCTCCAGGGCGGTGCGCATTCCGGTGGCACTGGAGGTGCCGAGGGCCAGGCGGAGCGGGGGGTTGGGGCTGTCGACCGCGGTTCGGATGCCTTCGGCGATCCGGGCTGCGGAGGAGAACGCGGATGCGGGCAGTTCTCCGATGCCCTTCTGAACCGCGCGGACGGTCTGGTCGTAGTCGTCCAGGCCGACCGCGACATCGAGGTTGGACAGGAAGGGGGTGGCGGTCAGTCCGGGCTGGATGATCGTGACACTGATGCCGAGCGGTGCGACTTCGGCCACCAGCGCCTCCGACAGTCCCTCGACCGCGTACTTGGTCGCGGCCAGTAGTCCCACGCCGGGGTGGGCGGACTGCCCGTAGACCGAGGAGCCCTGGAGGATGTGTCCGGATCGCTGGGAGCGAAGTACTGGCAGCGTCGCGCGGAGCACGTTGAGCACTCCGAAGACGTTGGTGTCGAACACAGCGCGGACCTGCGTGTCGGAGGCTTCCTCGACGGCCCCGAAGAGTCCGTAGCCGGCGTTGTTCGCCACCACGTCGATGCGGCCGAACCGCGAGAGCGTGTGTTCCACCGCTTCCCGGACGGCCTGCTCGTCACGCACGTCTGCCCCGATGAGGAGCAGGCGGTCGCCGTGCGCTTCGGTCAGTTCCTGCAGGGAAACGGTGTTGCGGGCGATCGCCGAGACGACATCGCCGTTCTCCAGCGCCTGGCGGGTCAGTTCGCGGCCGATGCCGGAGGTCGCGCCGGTGATGAGCCATGTGCGGGGGCTGGTCTGCTGACTTGAAGTTCCGTTCATGTTGCGAACGTAGGCTGTTAGCTCGCAACGAGTCAAGCGTGGGGACGCTTTGGGTTGCCCGTTAGGCGGTTTAGGGCCTCGCTCTGCCGGTGTAAGATGGCGTGATGAGTAGTGCTTCAGCCGAATCTGCGAAGCCCGGCCCGCGCACCGTCGTGCCGGTGGTGGAGACCGTGCTCACGTTCGTGAACACGCGCGCGGACGGAGGCGGCCGACGAGAGGTGTTCCGGGACGGGCAGTCGTTCGCGGCATGGCTGGCGGAGCACGACGAGTTCGGCGGCCATACGGTGGCGACCGACGCCGATGCCGCGGCTGCACGCGAGCTGCGTGACGCCCTGGTCACCCTGCTGCTCGCGCACTCGGGCGACGAGGAGAGCCTCGGCGAGCCGCTCCAGCACGCCGAGCAACACTTGCGGCGCGCAGGTGCGCTCTACCCGCTGGCGACGATGGTCACCGCCGATGGCGTCGAACTGGCGTCGCCGCAGGCAGGGGTGCCGCGGGTGTTCGGGACCGTACTGGCCGCAGTGACGACCTTCGCGCAGACCGGCGACTGGGGGCGCGTCAAGGCGTGCCGCAACCCCCCGTGCCATTTCGGCTTCTTCGACCGGACTCGCAACGGGGCAGGGCTTTACTGCAGTACCGGCTGCGGCTCCCAGGTATCCATGCGCAATTACCGCCGGCGGCAGCGCCGGGAGGGTGAGGCCATGCCCGAGGCGTGAGGCCGCGGCTCCACGAGTGACCCCCTCTCGAACCCGCCGGGGTTACGGGCGACTTCGCGCGAACACGCCCTGCCGCGGCCGCGGCCCGGGAGACAGCGCCGCGACATGGATGGACTGGTCCGCGTACACGCCGATGACAGCATCCGGTTAGGCCCTTCAGGGGTTTCACCGAGACCGCTGAAACGGGGAGCCGACGTGGTCACGTGGCCCGGGCCACGGGCTATACGGGCGCTCCCTGGAGCGCCGACTGTGAGTGTTGCTGGGAGAGCCGGCGGGAACGGTCTTCACGACTCCTGATTCCGACGAAGGGACGAGACGTCGATGACCGCGAAGCGTGTAGTGGTGGCGGACGAGGACTTGACGGTCCGAGCCGCTCTCAGGCCGTTGCTGGAGCGGGGTGGCTACGTTGTTGTCGGTGAGGCTGAGGACTGCCGCGATGCCATGGCACTGGTCAGGGCCCACAGCCCCGACGTACTGATCATCGACCTGGCCCTTCCCGGGCTGGACGCCCTGGAATTGGTCAAACGTGTGTCGGGCAAGACGGACACCCGCACGGTCGTGCTCACCGGCCGGCCTGCGGAGAAATACGCGGCCCGGGCCAGGAGTGCGGGGGCCGCGGCGTACGTGACGAAAACCGGGGATCTGGCGAACCTGGGCGACGCCCTGCAGGCGGTAGCCACGGGCGGGACGTTCTTCCCCGAGGAATGACGACCCCTGCGATGGCCGTGCCGGGCCCGGGCCTCTCCGGCCGGGCCCGCCTGCGTGGATCTCGCAGCGCCCTGCCGCCGCGTTGTGCCAGGCAGGTTCCCTCGGCCGGTACATGAGCGCCCGTCCCGGGGTGTAGGCGTGTTTCCCTGGGTCGGCTGCCGTTGTTCGGGAAGTTCCTCTGCCCACCCATTCGGTGTAGGTGCTGTGCCGCAGGAGCCAGGGCGATCACTCCTTGCGCACGTGGTGGGAGGCGTTCATCGACTGGAGGGCATGGGACATGTCTACGGCAATGCGGAGTGGTTCGACCTCGGAAGGGCTTCGGCTCCCTCGGTCAGGAGGGTGGCGTCCCCCGGACGTCTTCGCCCGCTTCTCCGCGATCCACTCCTCAGGCTTCCGCGAGCTCCTGGAGTGCCAGGACGGAGCCGGGGGGAGGCCTTGGCGGCGGAAGCGCTCACTGGGCGGTCTCCTCCGTGGTCGTGTTCGCGGCGAGGTCGGTGTGCAGGGCAATCGGGCAGCGGGCCAGCGGGCGGCCCCAGACCGCGTACCGGATCCGGATCCACGGCTCGGTCTGGGCCGCGACCGCTCCTGCGGCCAATAGGCCGACGACGACCGTGGCCGTCAGCAGCTCGGAGCCGGGCGTACGGGCGGCGGCGGACCCGGCCCGCAGGTCGAGGCAGGGCGGGCCTGTGTCGCGTCAGCTGGCACGGATGTCCTCAGAGCCCTTGACCGAGTTCACAAACGCGTACGCGGCAATCAACATATTCCGGGATGTTCAACCCTATTGTGGCCTGGTGAACGGTCATCAGCGAGTGCGGGACGACGAGGGTAGTGCGACCCGGCTCCTGGCGCTGTCGGACGGTGTTTTCGCCATCGCGATGACGTTGCTGGCGCTGGACATCACGCTGCCCGCCGAGCTCGACCCGGCCGGTTTTGAAGAGGCGCTGGGAGAGGTGATGCCGAACCTGTGGGCGTAC
This sequence comes from Streptomyces virginiae, assembly GCF_040638905.1. Lineage (GTDB taxonomy): Bacteria > Actinomycetota > Actinomycetes > Streptomycetales > Streptomycetaceae > Streptomyces > Streptomyces virginiae_B. The sequence goes on from NZ_JBEZYV010000010.1 coordinate 129,124, forward strand.
GCCCTCAGCTTCGTGGTCATCGCAGCGTTCTGGCGGGGCCACCACCAGGTCTTCCGGTACGTGCGGGAGGTGGACGGGACGGTCCTCAAGCTCGCGCTGCTGAACTTGGGGCTCATCGCCCTGATGCCGTTCCCCACCACGCTGCTGGCCGAGTACGGGGACCGGCCGCAGTCGGTGGCGGTCTACTCCGGCGCCGTCGCGGCCCTCGGGGCCGCACAGCTCGCGCTGGCGGTCGTCCTGTGGAAGCGCCCGTGGCTCAGCAGTACGGCGATGCCCGATCCTGTGGCGCGCAACGATGTGCTCGATCTGGCGTCGATGGTGCTGGTCTTCGCTGTAGCCGTGCCGCTCGCCTTCGTCTCCCCGACGGGCGCGCAGCTGTGGTGGGCGGTGCTGGTCCCGGTGAAAGTGGTGCTGGGCCAGCGGGGCAAGCGCCTGCGCGCGGCCACCCAACCGCCTCCCGCCCCGGGCGGCTGAGGCGTCTAGGGTCTGTTGCGAAAGTGGATCTTGTTCGTTCATGATCACGTCTTGTGGGACGTGGAGATCTGGCGAACGGCCAGTGGGTCCGGCTCGAGCCGCTGCTGCCGCAGGGCATCAAGCCGGGTCGGCCGCAGGTGGTGGATGCGCCGTCAGTTGATAGACGGCATACGGTGGCGGACCCGCACCGGCGCCCCCTGGCGTGACGTGCCGGAACGCCACGGGCCCTGGGACCGGGTCTGTGACCTGTTCCGGCGATGGCAGCGGGACGGCACGTGGGCGAGGATCTTCACCCGGCTCCAGGCCGAGGCGGACGCCAAGGGCCTGATCACCTGGGAGGTCGACGCCGACTCCACCGTCTGCCGGGCCCACCAGCACGCCGCCGGGGCGGCGAAAAGGGGCCATCGACCTGCCGACGGCGGAGCCGCTCTCGTCATCCTTCTCCTGCTCAACAACGACCAGCAGGTGCTGGGCTCCCGCCCGATGGCAGGGCTCAGTGCTCGGCAGCCTCCTCGGTCCAGATCCCAGTCGGGTGCTCGTCGACCGGAAGCCACAAGCTGGGCTGGGCGCGGCAGCCCGGACTTGCCTGCTCGTCCGACGGCCAGCGGTGCTCCCGGTCCGGCCAGACCAGCTGGATGAAGGGGACCGGAGTCCGACGGTAGAAGCCGACGGCCGTACCGAGCAGGGGGCGGTGCCAACTGACATCGACGGGTTGGAGCCGGACCTCGTAGCCCTCGATGACGCCTGGGAGCAGCGTGCCCGGCTCTGTCGCGGGCCCGTTGCGCAGTTCGGCGGCCGCGTCATTGACCCAATGCATCAGCCCCTGAAGCTCCAAACCGAACATGGCGACCTCGGGGATCCGATAGGAATGCCACAGGCCGACGGTGAAGGCCCAGGCCGGTATGTCCTCACCGCCAACACCCACTACGTGCCAGCCGTGCCTGCGGACGTCTGCCATCTGTCGGGCCCAGCGTTTCTTCCGCCGCCGGCGTGTTCGGAAGGTCGCCGCGGCTGCGGGATCGCACAGCACGCAAGGGCACGACGAGGACATGGTCAGGTCAGTCACCCGGGCATCCAAGCAGATCAGGACCGGCTGCCCGCCGTGCGGGGCGCCACGGGGCCACGGCGCTAAGGCAACTGCATTGGGCTGCCGCGCCCCCGTCGGCGGCCGCAGGCGCCCGGCTCGCGCACGCGCGCTGCCCCCAGCCCGCGCGAGCGCCTGATCCTGTCCGACGTCGTGATGTTGAACCGCCTGAAAGGGACGAGGCCTGTTGACACGATTCCCGGCCACCCGCACGGGAGGCACTTCCGGCACTGCTGCGCCTACGAGGGGAGCTTCTGCTCCTGCGGCGGCCGGTACACCGGGGACGACGCCGGCCCCCGCCTGGAGCTGCCCCCCTGCGCCCTTCAACCTCCTCGCACCCCACCGGGTACTGCGCGAGGATCCCCAGTAACGGCCGGGGCCGCTCCACACCGGCCGCTTGACTCGGATCGGGCGCGCTGCGCCGCAGCGGCCTGCGGGCCCCAACTCGTTGTCTTCTCAGGGGTTCGGGATCCGTCCTGGTGCCGTTGCCCGACCGCTTGGTCGCCCTCGGCGCGTCAACCCGACGGGCGGCATGAGCCCCTGCCGGTCCGGCCCGCGGGCCGGACGGCCCAAGAACGTCGCGCCCCGGGCCTGCAGTCGGGAGCGCATCGAACAGGTACGGCGGATGTCAGCCGTTCCTATTCGGTTCGTAGACGTCCTTGTCGGCCGGGACGTCCACGTGTACGGGCTGGTTGATGCCGGTGAAGGCGAGGTCGATCGTGTTGGCGCCGCTGGTGGTCACCCTGAGCAGAAACGGTTCACCCTTGGTGGCCACGAGGAAGACCCCTTCGGGCGTGTTGATCGTGACCGCCTCCTGACCGTCGATCTTGGTCAGTGAGCCCTTTTCCGCGCCCTGGATGCTGTAGAGCTCCTTGAGCAGGCCGTCGCGGTCGCACAGGCTGGTCAGTCCCTTCAGGGCAGGGTCCGAGGCGTCCGTGCGCATCCAGCGGCCCGACATCTCCTTGCGGGCCCGGCCCGCCTGGTCCTCGGGCATGTCCTTGGTCTGGGCGAGCATGTAGGCCTCGTCGCCGCGGAGGAAGGTGTGGTCCCGGGTGCGGACCACTTCGATGTTGCCGCCGCTCTGGGCCGACATGGTGCCCTTGCAGTCGCCGGTGCCGCTGATCGACAGGTTCACCTGCGTGGGTATGCCCTGGCTGGACGTTGTCCCGGCGACGGTGAAGGTGGACGCGCCGCGCAGCGCGGTCACGGAGTCGTTCAGCACGCGGGAGCCTGGCTGGCCGGGGAACGGTTCGGACGACAGGCATCCGGTGAGCCCGAGGGCCGCGGTACCGGTGAGGGCGACGGCGGCGAGCAGGCGGTGAGCGGTGTGCACGGAGACTCTCTTCAGTGGGGAGCGGGTCGGAAGGAGGGTACGGGCGTCAGGACGGCGCCGCGCGGTCGGGTCGGACTGCCGATGCGCCCGCACCGGCCGCCACACGACCGTGCCGAGCGCGTCACGCCCGGCCTGGCGGCCTCAACCCACCGCCGGGTGTTCGGGATCCGTCCCGGCGCCGGCCGTTTCGTGGGTACGCACGGCGGGGGAGCAGGCCGGATTGCAACCGGCGTCCCGCCTCTTGCCAAGAGGGCGCATCTACCTCTGCGCTACAGCCCCGCCTCGGTGTCGACGTAGGCGACAGGGTTCGGGGCAGGTGCCAGACCGAGAGGATCCGGTGAGGTGTAGCGGCCGGTTTCGGGGTCGTAGTGGCGGAAGTAGTTGTAGTGGAGGCCGGTCTCAGGGTCGTAGTAATGGCCGGGGTGCCCCACAGGGTGGCGCGCGAACGCCACGCTATCTCGCCACATTCGTCCATCCGTTCCATTGGAGTGCCGATGACGTCCGTGGCGATGGCGAAGAAGCGGCGGTCGATCTCCCCCTGGCCGCCGTCGGCCGCGAGGGAAGGCGCTCGGTCTGAGCCAGCGAGACGGCCCCGCGGTGATCCCAGGTGAGGGCGACCGTGGTCGGCTGATCCGGTCGGTGGCTGGTCTGCTCACACAGCATCAAGCCGTTCCAGGCGAAACGGACCTCCTCGACCACGCGGTGACCGTCAGCCGTCAGCCGCTGCTTGGCGATGCGGCGGCCGAGCGGGTCATAGCCGTACCTCCACCGCGTCCCAGGCGTATCGCCAGGTGTCCGGCTTCCGGGAGAGCCGAGTCTTCTGCCGCAGTGTGACTCGGCCGAGGGCGTCGTGCTCAAAGCGGACGTCGCCCGCACGGAAAACAGCGGTGCCGGTGTAGGTCCGTGATCCGGTGGCCTCGCTGCCGGGGTGGTCGGCCGGCCAGGACGCCCGTGACCCGGCCCGCTCCGGTCGAGGTCAAAACTGCGGGTGCGTGACTGCCGGTCCGCAACGGATATCAGGTGGCCGTCGGTGCGATATGCGTAGGTGCGGCTGCCGACAGTGCGCTCTGCGGCGGTGATGTGCTGCTCTGAAAGCCGTCCCGCTTTGTCCCAGACAGAGGTCATGGTGACCGTCCCGCCGAAGACGCGCTCAGGCCGTAGCAGCCTTCCTGGATAAGGTGAGGGCCGAGGTGCTTTGAAGCTACTTTGAGATCAAGTGGTCCCGGACAGGCTGACTTGCCTGGCTGGGAACGCGGTGAGCGGTACTCCATCACCTTGGCTGCCCTACAGCCCGGCTGGAGCAACGACGAGAAGGCAACTGACGTCGTCGACCACCCCTACTCGGTTTGGGGCTGCCGCCCAAAGGATGAACGGCGACTGGCGCGGCTCCGGCGATCTGCCTACCCCCGTGTTGCCGCATCGTTGCAGCCCAGGCCCTTGCTGCCCCCACCGCCTTGTTATGCTCCGCTCAAATTTCCGAAAGGGGCGTCGGGCACGTGTGTACGCCCTGCGCTCGTCCGAGGGTGGGGACCCGAATGAAACGATCACGGGTGTTCGGCGTCGCCGGGCTCGCTCTGATCCTGGCTGCCGTTTCACCGGGATTCGTCGCAGGCGCGGTCCGTGCGCCGGGAGGCGAAGCGGTGATCGCCTCAGCACCGAGCGTCAAGGCGCCCAAGCGGCAGCTTGCCGCTGCCGGTACCGGCCTCCAGATGCAGCCGGAAGTCAACGGGGCCCCATACTGGCGGAGCCTGCAGGACAACAAGGAGACCGGCAGCGACTACTGCCACGGGAGCCACTACGCCTGGACCCTGCGGCTGGGCGATATGGAAGCGTGCACACCCCGAGCCGGGTCGGGCTACGGGGACGGCCTGCGCATCCGCGACTTCGCCACCGGAACCGCCGAAGCTCTGCCCGCCCAGCCCAACCGAATCTGGCTCCCCGCCGTCTCAGCCACCCAGGCGCTGACGACCGAGAAGCGCGCAGACGGCACGCTCGCCCTGCACCTGCTGGGCCGCAGCAACGAATCGCGCAAGGACGTTCTCGTGGCGACGTCCGAGCGAATCGACGGACAGGTCTCCGTGAAGGAGGCCGATGCGCGGGGCGCGCTGCTCCGCTACCAAGGCCCCACGGGCATGCGTCTCGGCTTGGTCGACTACGCCTCCGCGACCATGCGCGCCCTCCCGCTGCCGGCCGAAGCCGACGCCCTGGGCGACGTCCCCGCCGGCCTGGGCCGGCAGTGGACGGCAGTGTTCGCGGGGAAGGACAAGATCAGCCTGGTGCCCCGGACGGGTACCGCCGCGCCCAGGACGATCCCCGCAGTCGGCTCCTACGGCTACCTGCACCAGACGGGCGACTGGGTCATCAATGCCCGGGGTGGTTTCTCAAGCGCGGAATTGGTGGCGTATCCGCTCACTGGCGGAACTGCCCGCACTGTCCTGCCCGCGCTCGCGGCTGACCCCGTGGCCGGCACCGACGGCAACCTGTACGCGATCGGCGGGCCGGACCGCTACCACTGGGGCATCCACCGCATCTCGCTGAACGCGCAAGGCATCCCGGTGGCGGAGGAACTCGAGCCCCTACCCTCACAGCCCGTCCAGCGCTACGGGCCCACGCTGACGCACGGCGAGCTGACAGTCCGCCAGATCGACGACTTCGAGCACAGCACCCACGCCTACCGGGCCTCGGTGTCGGGCCCCATGACGGTGTCCGCCACACCCGCGTGGAGCTGCAGCATCATGCACGACCTGATCTGTTCCCACCCCTCGTGGGACGTGGGGTGGGCAACCGGAGACGGGCGGCTCGTCTCAGCCACCCCGGGCATCCAGAGCCACTGCCTCGAAACGGCGTGCAATAGCGACTTCCTCGTCCAGGAGGCGCGCCCCGGCGGAGCCCGCCGCACGTTTCCCCTGACCACGCCCGCTACCGGACCGCTCAAAGTGGCGGAGGTCAAAGCAGTCTCCGGCCGCTATGCCGTGATCTGGGCTATCGCGACCGTGGACCGTCAAGCCCACGGATACGTCGTCGACATCAACGCCGGCAAGGTCCTCGACGTCAACGTGGATGCAACGGGAGTGTTCTCCCTCTGGGGCTCCCTCCTGTGGCGGCCCGACGGCGACACCGGAGCCGTCGCCGCCACGGACCTGCGCACGGGCCAGGTCGTCAAACGGGTGGACCTCCGGACAAACTGCCGTCCCGGGGAACTCCAGGTGGCCGGTGACTGGTTCTACACGTGGTGCTCGCGCAACGCCGCCACCTACACCTACTCGGCCTTCCACGCGCCTACAGGCAAGGCGTTCCCGCTGCCCTTCGCCGACACGGAGCGCAGCGAGGCGCAGCTCGGGGACGGCTACGTCGTAAACCGGACGCGCGATGGTCTGTACCTGTACAACCTGCGCTCCGGCGCGGTCGTGCGCGAGCACGCCGCCTACCTTTCCACCTATTGGAAGCAGTGGACCGTCGACAGGTTCGGCGGCGGCATCGCCTACATCGACGACAAGGACGCCAAGGACGAGATCCACCTCCTCGGAGTCACCGGCAAGGCCTCACCACTGACGGTCATCGACCAGTCGATCCCCGCCACCGTCACGGTCACGAGCACCACCAGCGGCAACACGCGCTGGTGGCTGTCCAAGCCGGTCGCCTCCTGGAAGCTGACGGTACGCAACACGGTCTCCGGGATCAGCTCGGTGGTACGCAGCGGGGGAGAGGCCCGCGGGCTGATCGACGTCGCCTGGAACGGTACGGACCAGAGCGGCAAGCGCCTCTACAGCGGCGTACACGAGTGGACCCTCACGGTCCAGCCGGCCGACGGCGGAGCGGCCCTGAAGTCGACCGGGACCCTGACGCTCGCGAGCGCCGGAAGCGCCGCACGGCCTGCCCTGCAACGTCCATGACCAAGGCCCAAAGCCGGACGCCGCGCCCCGACTCCCTCGCCTGAGGAGCCGGGGCGAGGAGCATCGGATGCATGCCGAGAAGCCGGCCTACCTGTGGCTCTTGGCAGGATCTCACCGGATAACCCACACCCATACGGGACAACCTCTAAACGGCTTGCCCAGGCACCGGCTCCATCGGGGGGTCTCAGCCCCTCCTCTTCTTGTCGATCAGGGCCGGGACGAAGACGAGGACAGGGCCTTCACGAGGTCGTCGCGAGACATGTGTGACCGGCCGGGGAGGTTCGCGGCTGCGGACTTCCTATAGATGTCGGCCTTCGACAAGCCGCTGAGGTCCTTCTTCGGAGTGGAGCGAAGCCTCTTCTTCGCCAGCGGCTGATTCGCTGCCGTTTTCGAGGGCGCGGCTGCCTTCCCGGATGCGGTGGCCTTGCCGCCGGTGGCTTTCGGGCTGCCGGCACGCTCGACACTGGCGCGCAGGGCTTCCATGAGGTCGACGACGCCGGTCGGCTCGGCGGCGGGTTCGGCCTTCTCCACGGTCTCGCCGGCCTTCTTCGCCGCGATCAGCGCGGCGACTTTCTCCTGGAACGTGTCGTGGAACTCGCGGGGGTCCCAGGTCATGCTCATGGCGCCGATGAGCTGCTCGGCCATCTTCAGTTCCTTGTCCGAAGCCTTCGCCTTGCCAGGGAGGGTGTCGATCTCCTTCTTCGGGTCCCGGATCTCGTCCGACCAGTGCAGGATGTGCAGGGTCAGGAGGCCGTTCTCGGCCTTGAGCGCGACGAGGTACTCGTGCTGGCGCATCACGAAGGTGGCGATGCCCGCCTTACCCGCCTTGGCCAGGGCCTGCTCCAACAGGCTGTAGACCTTCCCGAACTCCGCACCGCGCGGGCCGAGGTAGTAGGCCTTGTCGAAGAAGATCGGGTCCACCTCCGTCAGGTCGACGAACCCGACTATCTCCAGCGAGCGAGAGCGTCCGGGGGCGATCTCGTCCAGCTCCCTCGGTTCGACCAGCACGTACTCGTCGCCGGTGTCGTAGCCCTTGACGATGTCGTCGAGCTGGCCCGACACCGACATTTTCGAAACTGCAGAGTTCTCGTTCGACGCACTGGCGGAGCGCTTCCGGGAGCTGGCCTTTCTGAACCGGGCCTTGGACATCTCGCTCATCGACCGGCGCCAGCCGGGCGAGTCCCGGTCGGCCCGATTCCGGTTCCCGGGCGGTGCCCGGGACTTCGTCGCCTTCCTCGACACCGAGACAGCGGCGCCCGTCCTCACGGAGACCATCGCGTTCGAGCTTGAGGACCCGCGGATGGCGGGAACGGTGGAGGTGGCCTTGCGTTGGTGCGGCTCTCATGAGGAGCGGCTCCGTAGCTTCGCCAACAGCCGGCCCACTATCGGAGGCACGCACGAGCTGGGTTTCCGCGACGGGGTGGTGGCCGCGCAATGCGTACGCGCGTAAGTGGCTGCTGCTGACAGAAACGGACCCCGGGCTTGACGCCGATCGGGTCGGCGAGGGCCTGACAGCCGTGGTGTCGGTGAAGCTGGACCATCCCGAGTTCGGGGCTCCACCCACGGCGTGTTGGGCAACCCAACAGCACGGACCTGCGTGGGACAAGCAGTCCAGGAACACCTTGGGACGTGGCTGGAGGAGCACCCGGAACAGGCCTTGGCCCTCGTCGGTCGAATCCAGGGCACCCGCCAGCACTGAGCGAAGCAGACCACCAGCGCCGGTTCCTGGGAACGGTACGTGCAAGACGTGAACTACGCGTGGACGTGATCCCTGGACCACGCCCACGCCGAGGGGGTAGTCGGCCGTGACAGGCCCGCCCCGCTGACCGGCGATGATTGATGCGGGCTGGGCAGAGGCGTCCGGCGGGTTCTCGGGGGTGGGGCAGTGATCGAGGTCAGGCGGCAGGGCGCGTTCAGCGTCCACAGTGTCGGCATGGAGCGCCGGCCGTTCCCCTTGAGCTTCAGCGTCCGCGAGGCCGAGGGGCTGTGGCGGGTGAGGGCGGGTGCAGCCCAGGCGGGCGAGCTGGCCGACCTGCTCGTGTCCGTGGCGAACGACGCGGTGGCGGTGGTGTCGCTGGAGACCAACTCCTATCTGGATGAGGACTGGCATCCTGCGCGGCCCTCGCTGATCGCGGCTGAGCTTGGCGTGCCGTGCACGGTCCACTCCCTCGGATCCTGGGCGGCCGGCACGAACGGACTCGCGGAGGAGTTTTTGGTGATGGACCGCGACCTCCTGCCCCGTCTACTCGACGGCAGCTGGTCGCCGTACGAGCTGACTCTGATCGACGTGCCCGCCGACGTGACCGAGGAGCAGCTCGACGAGCTCGCCCTCGTGCTCGGCACGACCGGCATTGACAATTCGCTCCTGAGTCGCCTGGGAGACTCCCGGGTCTGGTTCTCGGGCCACGACGACTGCTACGTGTTGTTGGAGACCCGCGACCCCGCTCTGCCTGCCGCGGTCCTGGCGCGGCTGCTGGCCCTGCTGGCCGGCTCCGCCCTCGCCGAACTCGCCGAGGAGCCCTTCTCGCGCGTTCCCGAGCCCGGGCCCTGGCTCCCTGAGCAGCTGATCGCCACCGCACCCCACTGGAACGGAGCCCTGGGCAACGTCACCGAGGACCTGGTCACTATCAGGCTGGCCGCCCTGCCAGGCCCGTGGCGGCTGGGCGTCTCGTTCCCGGAGCAGGCCGACCTCACGGTGACGCTCGACGTACGTCACGGCACCTGGCGGATCTCGCCCGCGGAGTAACGCGAGGAGCCACCCCGGCGGGTGCCGGGTGTCAGCAGTGGCAGGTCACGCAGCCTACGGAGCGGCACCCGTAGGTTGAGCCGGGCCGGGGTCCGATCCATGTCTTCCTGACAGGCCACGGGGTGCCATCGGACTTGTCGCACTGCCCTGCGCGCCAACCAAATCGCTCAGCCGGGCCAACTGGAAAACCACACCCGGCACCCCTGGGCGGCCCAACCATATGAAGGGCTCGACCAACCCGTCCCAGGAACGTAAGGCCTCCTACGGCGCTGGTCCAGTTGGACTTAGACCGTGTCCTATGTGGTGAGGCGGACGAGTCGCTTGTAGCAGCAGATGGCAGCCGCGAGACCGAGAAAGGCCAGGTAGCCAGTCAGGGCAGCAATCGGCGGGTAGAGGTCCAGGCCAAGAGTTGATCGCGGGTGCGTCCAGGTGCCAGGTAGCCGAGCAGGGTCTCGAAATGGGCCGTCAGGTTCTTGTGCCACCGGAGCTTGCGGATCTGCTCGATGGTCAGGTCGCGCCATCCGTCGGCGAGGGCGGCAGCCTGTGCGGGCGTGATCGACAGTGCGTCAAGCGTGTCGGCCGCCAGCGCGGCGGGGCTCCAGTCGGGGTCCGTGTCGTCGGGGCCCAGCCTGTCGATCACCCACATCCGGAGCATGAAGTCCTGCTGGGTTACCCGCGTCAGGTGTCCCTCGCCGTCGGCGAGCATGAGCCGATTGGCGAGCAACGACAGCTTCGCCCACTGGCGGCGGGTTTCTTGTGGGTGGGCTGAGTCGTAGGCATGTCCCTGCGCCGCGATGCGTGCTGTCTCAAGCTGCTGACCTCGGGCATTCTGGATGAACGTCTGCAGCCGGTCGAGTGTCCACGTGCTCGGATCGCGCCCGCGGTCTTCTCGGTCCACGTCGCTATTCACGGTCTGTGCTCCTGGTCGTAGGCGTACCGAGGCTGATGGGGGCGGTCTGTGCCCGCCGGTTGATCTGACCGAGCTCGTCCTCGGCGCCGGCCAGGCTAACCCGCACGCCTTCGATCTCGCCGAGCCAGCCCTCGCGCTCTGCTTCCGCGATCCGGTCAAGGAGGTTGCCGCAGATCTCCACGAGCCGACCGCGCTGGGCGGGATCGGGGCGTAGGAGGGAGCAGCGGACGACCAGTTGACTGAACGAACCACGCTGATTGTGCAGTTCAGGGCACAGGTGAGGTTGTCGCCCCAGTACGGTCTGCGGTCGTGATGAACGATCGTGTGCCCGAACGGGATCTGTCGAGATTGGCCGTTCCTCGGTGGGGCCGGCTGGTGGAGACCGGCGACCGGTACGAACCCTACCGGCTCGTTGACGCCGACGGCGCGGCCGTGGTACCGGTCGCGGTGTTCTTCCAGGAGCTGCACGCAGCCGGGAAGGCGGCGGCGACCGTCCGCTCATGGAGGTGTCTAGGCTCCACACCACACACGGAGGTCTTCGTGTCCCACCGTAATGCCCGGCTGACCGTTCACGGCAGGCGGAGCCTGGTCGAACGTGTCCTGGCCGGACGGCCTGTCGCGCACGTGGCGGCGGAGATGAGCATCTCCCGGCCCACGGCCCACAAATGGGTCCGCCGCTGGAAGGTCGAAGGCGATGCGGGCCTGGCCGACCGCTCGAGCCGACCGGGCACGACCCCGCACCGGACGGCGACCGCGGTGGAAGAGCGGGTCTGCGACCTGCGGCGGACCCGTAAGCTCGGGCCTGCCCGGATCGGCCCGTTCGTGGGGCTGCCCTGTCTTGCAGCTCGGCAAGATCGCGGAACCCGTCGGCGATAGCGTCCGCAGCGTGGCTGCAAGGAGTCGGGCGTCCGGGTCGGATTCCTCCGTGGGCCTGCAGTCCTCGATGAGCTGCCAGAAGGCGTCTTCGTTCATGCCGGCGAGCATGCCGCAGCGGTCTGACAGTCCTGGCTCCGGGGCACCAATTCGCTGCGGCTGTGAGAAGGACGCGTTTGCGGAGCAGGGGAGCTTGGCTCGTCCGAATCGTTTGACCATCTTGATGTGATTTGCGCGGCCCTCGACGGGGCCGGAGTTCCAGCGCGTCCTCAGGCCCTGGAGCACGGCATCCCGGTCCTTCTCCAGACCGGTGGCGAAGGCATGCAATCGGGGCAGGTCCGCGGTGCGGACGGCGATAATCCAGTCTTTGAGGTGCTGACCGGAGCGGGTTGAAGGATCTCTGCCAAGCCGCGGACGTGCCCGTGGGCCCTGTCCTCCCGAAGCTGCCAAGAAGTGACAAGTAGCCTTCTGTAACAAAGCCGGGGTGGGCTTGTCCGGGTTTTCGATCTTTCCGGGCTCTTGAGGAGCCGCTCTGCGAAGTTGGTCCGGTCACGAAGACCGGCGGGAGTGCCGAGCGCGGCAGGAGTGGGAGCCGGAGGACTCGATCGAGGTCTGGACGCTGTTTGGAGGAGGACCAGGAGCGGCTTCGGATCAAAGTCGGTGGCGGCGAACCGGCTGGGTTTCGCGCTGTTGCTGAAGTTCTTCGGCTTCCGAAGAACTGCCGAGGAACATGGAACGGACCGGGGCGCCCCATACGTTGGACAGGGCGGGGCCACGCCGTGCGCACCCGACGAGCACCGAACGGGTGGGGGGACGCGTGCCGCAACAGAGCCGCTCCGCGCGCCTGGCCGCGTCCGCGCTGACCCTCGTCGTCACCGTCCTCGCGCTGTTCGTCCCGGTCGCCGGGGCGCAGGGCATGCCCATGCCCGCCGACAGGCCGCTCGCCCACCACACGGTGGCGGGGCACGCCGGACAAGGGGCAGGACCGGACGACGCCCCGGCGCTGTATGTCGCGGTCACGCACCGACCTGATGCCCACATCCCGGGCCCGCAGCCTGCGGGCCCCGCGCGTACGGCCGTCGACACGGCACCGCGCCGCGCCCTGGGCGGGCCCGACACGGGCCCCGCCACCGCACTCGCGCCGCCGCGCAGGCCGGCCGAGTCCGCCGCCCCGCGCGGCCCGCCCCACCGATGAGCACGCGGACCGTCATCGACGCCTGACCCTTCTGACCCGGCGCACACCGCGCGGGCCGGTCACGCGTCCCTCCGTCCTGCCCTCATCGTGGAGTACGCATGTCTCGCGCACCCTTGTCCCGCCCACCCTTGTGGAGGGCGATCGTGGCGCTGGCAGCCGTCGCGCTGTCCCTCTACATCGCCCTCACCCAATCCGTCCGCCTCGGCCTCGATCTGCGCGGCGGCACCCAGATCGTCCTGGAGACCCGGGACTCACCCACCGTCAAGGCCGACGCCGCATCCACCGACCGCGCTCTGGAGGTCCTCAGGCAGCGCGTCGACGCCCTCGGCGTCTCCGAACCAGGCATCGCCCGTTCCGGCGAGAAACGGATCATCGTCGAACTGCCCGGAGTGCAGGACCCACGCAAGGCCGCCGAGGTCATCGGCCGCACCGCACAGCTCACGGTCCACCCGGTGACGGGGGCAACGGCCGACAAGGGCTCCGCGAACCCCGAGGCCGACGGATCGCGCACTCTGCCCGACCCGGACCAGCCGGGCAACCACCTGAAGCTGGGCCCCACCGCCTTCACGGGCGAGGGGGTCAAGGACGCCGAGGCGGTCCTGGACCAGCAGTCGCTCAACGGCTGGACGGTCTCCCTCGACTTCGGCAAGGGCGCGGGCGACACCTGGGCGAAAATCACCTCGGACGCGGCCTGCGCGCCTCAGGGCGCTCCGGAACGCCGCGTCGTCATCACCCTCGACAACAAGATCATCTCGGCGCCCGGCGTCAACGCGAACGTGGTGTGCGGGACCGGTATCATCGGCGGCTCCACGCAGATCAGCGGCGACTTCGGCCGGGCCGAGGCGCGCGACCTGGCGGCGCTCGTGAAGGGCGGCGCGCTGCCGGTGCCCCTCGACGTCGTGGAGCAGCGCACGGTCGGCCCGACGCTCGGCGCCGACGCAATCGAGGCGAGCACCAAGGCCGCGCTCATCGGCATCGCCCTGACCGCACTGTTCATCACCGTCGTCTACCGGCTCCTTGGCGCGCTCGCCGCCTTGGCCCTCGCGCTGTACGGCCTCATCTCGTACGCCGCTCTGGTGGCGCTCGGCGCGACGCTTACACTGCCGGGGCTCGCCGGGTTCGTCCTGGCGATCGGCATGGCGGTGGACGCGAACGTCCTGGTCTTCGAACGGGCCAGGGAGGAGTACCTGGGCGTCCGTTCCAAGGACTTGGCGAAGCCGGTGAGGACCGGCTTCGCGAAGGCATGGAGCGCGGTGATCGACTCGAACGTGACGACGCTGCTCGTCGCGGGATTGCTGTTCTTCTTCGCCACGGGCCCGGCCAAGGGCTTCGGGGTCACCCTGTGCATCGGCGTCCTGGCATCCATGCTCACGGCGCTCGTGATCACCCGCGCGCTCGCGGACTTCGCCGTCGCCCGCAGCTTCGTACGCAAGCGCCCCGGTCTGACGGGCATCGCCTCGACGAGCCGAGTCCGCACATGGCTGTCCCGCCGCAACCCGAACCTGGTCCGCCACCGTCACCGCTGGCTCGGCGCGAGCGCACTCCTGGTGGCGGTGGCCGTCGCAGGAATCTTCATCCGCGGCCTGGACTTCGGCGTGGAATTCACCGGCGGCCGCCTCGTCGAGTACGGCACCAGCAGGTCCGTCGACGCGGACACGGCCCGGAACGCCGTGTCCGACGCGGGGTTCCCGCGCGCGGTGGTGCAGGAGTCCGGCGACGGCGACATCACCGTACGCACGGAGAAGCTCACCGACGACGAACAGCAGCGCGTCAAGGCGGCCTTGGAGAAGCCCGGCGGAACCGTCACGGTGGAGCGTGACGAACAGATCGGCCCGAGCCTCGGCAGCGAACTGCGCCACAAGGCGCTCTTGGCCCTGGGCATCGCGGTGGCCGCCCAACTGATCTACCTCAGCGTGCGGTTCCGCTGGACCCTGGCGGCAGCGGCAGTCTCTGCGATGGTCCACGACGTCCTCCTCGTGGTGGGCCTGTTCGCTTGGCTGGGCAGGCCGGTGGACAGCGTCTTCCTGGCGGCGCTGCTCACGGTGATCGGCTACTCCGTGAACGACACGGTGGTCGTCTTCGACCGCGTCCGCGAAGCACGCCGCCGAGACCCACGAGGCAACCTGGAGAAAACGGCCAACCACGCGGTGGTCCAAACACTCCCGCGCACGGTGAACACGGGCATGGGAGCCCTGTTCATCCTGACCGCACTGGCGGTACTGGGCGGCGACTCGCTGGCGGACTTCTCCGTGGCGCTGATCGCGGGCGTCCTGGTCGGCATCGCCTCGACCATCTTCACCGCGGTCCCGATCGCGATCGCCCTGGAACACCGCAACGCGACACCCCCACCGGCACGGGGCCGCCGCGCCGCGAAGGAAGTCCCTGACGGGTACTACCCGTTGGAGGCGCGGAGGAAGAAGGAGAGGGGGACGGGGGCGGTCGTCTGAGCCCGCGAGGACGGTCCTGAAGCCGAGGGCAGCCTCCATCACACGCCGACCGGGCCTCCACGGAGCTCCGACAACCGCGGCCACGCTCCGTGGAGGCCCGGTCGGTAGAGGGCCTGCTGAGCGCGCGCTCACCCCGTCCGAGCGCGCCGTTCCTGCACCCGCTGCGTCCTCATCTTCGCCGGCGACGACCTTGGGCTGTCGCCGAACGCCGCCGCGGGCCGGTCGGACAACCTGATGGAGACCGTGTCCGCCGCCATCGAGCGCGCGGGTCTGGCAGTGGGAACGGCTCCAGTCAGGGAGAGGTGACCGCGGCCTCCTCGGCGACGTCCTGCGCATCGGGTGCGGCACGAGGACGGGCACCATGGACGCGGCCGGCGCGAGGTTGAGGTGGGAGTTCATGTCCAGCTCGAACCGGCCGTAGGGGTTCACGTGGATCCAGAACAGCGGGGACAGGGCCCGCCGGTCCGCGTCGGTGAGCCGCTTCTGCCATTTCTCCTCGCGCAGGATGTTCTGGACGCACCTGTACACGGTGCTGTTCGGTGGTGTGCAGTCCTTCGACCCGACGGGGGACGTCGGTGCCAGTGACCCGATCCGTCCGCTCCTCGCGGCAATCGATCGCGCCTTGACGGCGTCCGTCTTCACTGGCGACGCAACGGCGATCGCTCTGTCGATCTGGGCGACCATGCACGGGCTCGTGACTCTGGAACTGGCCGGGGCGCTCGACGCCGCTACGGCCGAGGCCGCATTCCGCTCGTCGATTCACGCCACGCTGCGCGGATGGGCGACCGCGGAGGTGTTCCGCAGTCTTCACCAAGCCGAACTCGCTCAGCGACATGATCAGGGCCGGTATCCGGGCTCTCTCACTGACTAGGCCGAGCGGGCTTCTGCTGCCCAAGGCGATCCTCAAAGACCCCGACGACACCGCGATCGTCCAGGAGGCCGGAGACCATATGGGGCCCCACGGGAAAATGCGGAGGCTCTGTGGAGCGGGTGCAGCTCCCTCGCCCACGGAGACCTCTCCGGTGCCCTTGTCTTCCTCGCTCGGGAAGCCATCTCCCAGGACGAGAACGTCATGCTGGCCAGGATTACGGGCAAATTCGGCATGCTCAGGCACTGCACGGCGGTAGCTGTGGCGTTCCTCGGTCGAGGAAGCGCCCTGTACCGCAGCCGCGCCGGCGCGCCAGCGAGCCCGTAGGCGGACCGTGCAGCTCAGGGCCGGTCGACCAACGCCCGGATGCGGTCAAGACGCTCCATGGTTGCCTCCTCCCCGTACGCGGCCGGCAGGGCTCGCATGGCTGAAGGGCATCCCCATGGAGGAGGCCGTCCAGGATGCGGTGCTGGCTCTCGCCGGCGACGGCGCAGCGCCCCGTCTTGTTTTGGATGACGCACGGTTGACCACGGTGTTCGCGCTGTCGGCCGTGGCCCGCTGCGTGGGGACACTTCGGTGGTACGCACGCAAGGTTCGCCTTGTTGGGGCTGTGGGCGCGTGCGCGGACGGGGCAGGGGCCCGGAGGCGTCCTGGGGGTAGGCGACAGGCAGGGCAAGGCCGGCCGCCGTCACGGACCACTCCCCGTACTACGCTCAGCGGGTCTCGTACCGGTCCTGCGCGTCGAGCACGTCGTCGGCGTATCGCGCGGCCCACGCGCCCATCGCCCGCATCGGCGTGAGTAACGCCGTGCCGGCCTCGGTCAGGGCGTAGTCCACGCGCGGCGGGGCCTCGGCGTACGCGTGGCGTTCGACGAGGCCGTTGTACTCCAGCCGTCGCAGCGCCTCGTTCAGAACTTTCGGGCTGATCCCGCCGATCCGCGCCACCAGCGCGCGCGGCCGCATCGGGCCGGTCACCCCGAGCGTAAAGACCACGACGCTGTCCCAGCGGTTTGCCAGCACCTCGAAGGCGACGCGCGCCCGACAGTCCGCCGTGTACGCGAGGTCCGGCAGGTCCGCGGCCGGATCGGTCAGCTTCTCCATGCCGCCCATTCTGCCTCCGCCGATGGACACCGAACGGTGCGCGTCGGCGTCCGTAGCGTCATCCCACAGAACGGAACGAGCAGGACGAGACAGGACGAGAGGGAACACGACGATGCGCATAGGCGTACTGGGTACGGGGGACATGGCGGCGGCACTGGGCGGCGCGTGGGCGCGGGCCGGGCACGAGGTGTTCATCGGCGGGCGGGACGCGGCCGCTGCCGAGGCGCTCGCCGGGCGGATCGGGGCGGCCGGACACGGGACGCCCGCGCAGGCGGTGGGGTATGGGGAGGAGGTGGTACTGCTCGCCGTACCGGCCGGGGCGGCGCCGGCGCTGGCCCGGGAGCACGCCAGGGCACTGGCTGGGCGGACGGTCGTGGACTGCACGAACCCCCTGGCCCCTGGGCCCAGCGGGGTGATGCTGACGACCGGCGCCGGGGAGAGCGTGGCCAGCCTGATCGAGGAGGCGGCGCCAGGCGCACACGTGGTGAAGGCCTTCAACCTGGCCCACGCGAGCATCTGGGAGCACCCGGCGGCCGCCTTTGGCGCGACCCCGCCTGCGGTGCCGTTCTGCGCGGACGACCCGGGGGCTGCCAAGCATGTCACGGAGCTGATCAGCGCCATGGGGTGGAGCCCGATGCCGGCGGGCGGCCTGGACCGGGCGGCATACGTGGAGGCCACGGCCGCGTTCGTGATCGGCGTGTGGTGGGCGGGCGGCTCGCCCGCCGTGGCCTTCCCGGAGCCCCCGAGGGCCGCTGAGGGCCGCTGAGGGCCGCTGAGGGCCGGTGAGGGCCGGCAGGCTCCGCGGAGCCCTGGCCGGGGGCCGGTGAGGGCGGGACAGTCTGCGCGAGCGCGGTTCGCGCATGTTGATGTGTGAGGCCTCTACACATCAACGTCCCCGGCCAAGACCCTCTGACCCCCGCGACGGGCGGCACCAACGGCTGCGAACGACGCTGCCGGCCCCAGGCCAGCCCAGCCCGCTCTCAACCGGAGCAGGGGGCAGCTACATCGTCCCCCAACCGTCACGGAGCTGGGCACCATGTTCGTCACCGACCCGACCCGACTCGACCCGACTCGACATCACCGAAGCCGCAGCCGCAGCCGCCAAGGCCCGCCTCCACAGGAGACCTGGGGTCGACGCCACCACTGACCGGTGTCAAGGTGTCGGCGGCCGCCTGGAGGGGGACGGCCGCCGACACCGCATCCGGAGGGAGCCCGCCGAAGCCAATCGACCTTCATCCCCTGGGCCCGATCGCGCCGGCAACGGTTGGTCGGCTCCCTCAAAGCTGGCTCAGTGACCTGTGAAGGCGTGGGGTGGGGTGTGTGGGGTGCTCCGGGGGCTTGCAAGAGTGATGGGTAAGGCCTGAGAGACTGCGGGGTATGGATATCCAGCGCAGAAACAATGTCACGGTCACTGGCAATCCCCATGGCCCGACGGTCGTCCTGGCGCACGGGTTCGGCTGCGACCAGAACATGTGGCGCCTCACCGTCCCCGCCCTGGTAGAGGACTACCGGGTGGTTTTGTTCGACTACGTGGGCTCGGGCCGCTCCGATCTCTCCGCGTTCTCTGAGACCCGCTATGCATCCCTCGCCGGTTACGCCCAGGACGTGGTGGACGTATGTGACGCGCTCGACCTTCGAGGTGCGGTGTTCGTGGGGCATTCGGTCTCCGCGATGATCGGTGTGCTGGCCGCGGGGATGGCTCCGGAGCGGATCGGGGCGCTGGTGATGGTGGCGCCCTCTCCCCGGTACATCGACGACGGGGCATACCGGGGCGGCTTCTCCGCCGAGGACATCGAGGAGCTGCTCGATTCCCTGGAGTCGAACTACCTGGGCTGGTCCGCGGCGATGGCGCCGGTGATCATGGGGAACGCCGAGCGGCCCGAACTCGGTGAGGAGCTGACCAACAGCTTCTGCGCCACCGACCCGGCGATGGCACGCGTCTTCGCCCGCACCACCTTCCTGTCCGACTCGAGGGACGACCTCAAGAAGGTGAGCGTGCCGACGCTGGTGCTGGACTGCACCCAGGACGCCATCGCCCCGCGCGAGGTCGGCGCCTTCGTGCACCAGGCGATCCCCGGCTCGATACTGATCACCCTGGATGCGACCGGGCACTGCCCGCACATGTCCGCCCCCGAAGCCACCAACCAGGCGATCACCGGCTTCCTGGCCGGCCTGCGGTGATGTGCCGCACCGGTCAGCACCCCGACCCATACGACGCCGACGACGAGAAGACCTCGGATGCGGCCTTCGCCGCGCTGCTGGAGGACAGCGCGGAGGAGCTGTACGAGCGCGCACCGTGCGGCTATCTGTCCACGCTGATGGACGGCACCATCGCGAAAATCAACACGACACTGCTGGACTGGCTGGGTCTGGAACGGGAGGCGGTGGTGGGCCGAATGCGGTTCACCGATCTGTTGACCGTGGGCGGCAGGCTCTACCACGAGACGCACTTCGCGCCCCTGCTGCGCATGCAGGGCGAGATCGGCGGCATCGCCCTGGAGATCAGAAAGGCAGACGGCGTCCGGATACCGGTGCTGGTCTCCTCCGTGGTCAAGCAGGGGGCCACGGGTGAGCCGCTGCTGATCCGCACCACCCTCTTCGACGCCCGCGACCGCCGCGCCTACGAAGAAGAACTCCTGCGGGCCCGCAAAGCCGCCGAGGAAGCACACCGTCAGGCCGAAGCCGACCGGGCCCGTCTCCAGGACGCCCTCGCAGTGCTGCAGTCGTCGCTGCTGCCCGACACCCTGCCGCCCATACCCGGCATGGAGAGCGCCGCGCACTACCGCACCGCCTCGCCCGACCGGCTCGGAGGCGACTTCTACGACATTTTCCCCGTCGACGCGAAGCGTTTCGGCTTTTTCCTGGGCGACGTGTGCGGCAAGGGCCCCCAGGCCGCGGCAGTGACCTCACTAACCCGCTACACCCTGCGGGCCGCGGCCCTGCACGACCCCGACCCCGTCTCCGCCCTCACCACCCTGAACAAAGTCCTGCACGAGCGCTACAGCAGCGGCGACCCCCGCTACTGCACCGCCATCTTCGGCACCCTCGAACCCGACCCGGTGACCGGGAAGGTCACGGTCCACCTGGCCTCGGGCGGCCACCCGCCGGCCCTGGTCCTGCGCGCCGACGGCACAGCCGACTTCCTACCCACCCCCGGCGGCCTCCTCGTCGGCATCCTGCCCACCGCGCCCTTCACCCCTGCCACCGCCACCCTGGGGCGCGGCGACACCCTTCTGCTCTACACCGACGGCCTCACCGAAGCCCGCACCGGGCAAGGACGCACCGACCTGTACGGAGACGAAGCCCTGCGCGCCTTCGCCAGCACTCACGCCGGCCGGTCCCCGCATGCGGTCATGGAGGCACTGACCGGCCTGCTGGACGGCCTCGGCGACGGCCTCGACGACGACACCGCCCTCCTCGCACTCGGCGTCCCCGCCCCTTTGGAGCCGGTATGAGCCCACTGGATCTCACCGTCCGAGACACCCCGAAAGGCCCGGTCGTAGAAGTCATCGGGGAACTCGACTACGACACCTCCGCAGCCCTGCGCGACCTCCTCCAAACCCTCCCCCTGGAGCGGGGCCAGCGCCTCGTCCTGGAGCTGGCACGCATGGAGTTCTGCGACTCCAGCGGCATTTGCGCCCTGATCGCCGCCCGCAACCACGCCCAGTCGGCCGGAGTCGACATCGCACTCGCCGCGGTCCCGGCCAACACGCGGCGCGTCCTGGGCGTCGTCGGACTGGACCAGGTGTTCCCGCTCCATCCCGACACCGAGTCCGCAACCGGGGCCTGACAGTAAGGCAGGCGCCCTTGTGCGCGGCGGGCCGAGCCGGCTGCCGTCCGCGCGGGGTGCCGCCGCGCGGCCGTGGCCGTCGGCCTGCGCGTACCCGTCGCCTTCTGACCTGCGTGGGAGGGGCCGGTAGTCGGGGCGGCGCCCAGACCGGCGGGGGGCCGGGCGGGACGGTCCAGGTGTGGGGGCGGGAGGGGCGGTCGCCTCGCGGCTGAGGGCCCTGGAGGGCTTCAGTCGAACGATCTTCCCCACAGGCGCCCCCGAAGGCCAACTCCCGCCGGCCTTCGCCTCCCATGAGGCGTATTCCTCCCGCGCCATCCGCCAGCACCTTCGCCGTCGTGGCGTCCGCACCGTGATCCCACAACCCGCCGACCAGATCGCCACCCGCAAACGCCGAGGCCGACGGGGCGGCAGGCCACCAGGGTTCGACCGCGACGCCCACCTCTGTCACGGCATTCGAGTTTCACCGCACGAGAGGACTCGCTTCATGCCTGTCGCCGACACGCCGATGTACCTCACGCGAGGCGCCCACGTCGGATCTCGGTCTCCGACCTCGACGCCTCCATTGCGTTCTACTCGGCCCTGACCGGGCGGGAGCCCGTTGCCGAGGGAACCATGAGCAGCGGGCCGTTCGGCCGTTCACAGGGGCTGCCGGTCGCGAAGCTGCGGTACGCGTCGATCAACATCGACGGGCGCGGCATCGACCTGATCCAGTTCACGGACCCGGTGGGCGAGCGCACCGACGGCAAGGCGAACCGGCCCGGCTCCATGCGTCCATGCTTCAAGGTCGACGACTTCGACGCGGGCGCGTATCGAGTCGTGATCATTCGGTGGTCCTGGTGAGGTCTTTGATCCAGATCATCGAGGCGTGCAGGTGGAGACTGGCGACGTAGCTGTCGGGAGTCTTGTCGTATCGGGTGTCTCACCGTTCCAGTTCCGGCCTCCTGGTACGTCTCGCTCTGGGGCGGGTGAGGCACGTGGAGCCGACGTGAGCCGACCGGTGCACCGATGCCCGGGCGGGGATTCGTGGGACATGGCCCGGCACCCGGCTCAGGTTGCGGGGAGGATACGGCGCGTTTCGTAGGCCCACATCGCGATCTCGACCCGGTTGCGGGCGCCGAGTTTGGCCATCAGGCTGGCCAGATGCGTCTTCACCGTGCTGAGGCTGATGTGCAGTGCATCGGCGATCTCGGTGTTGGTCAGCCCGCGAGCGACGGCGAGGAGCACCTGCTCCTCGCGGGCGGTGACGGGGGAGACCGGCTGGGCCACGGGCCGGCCGGCGGGCAGGTCCGCGAATGCCTGGAGCAGACGGACGGTGACGCTGGGCGCGATGAGCGCCTCACCGTCGGACGCCGACCGTACGGCCTGCGCCAGAAGGTCCGGTCCCGTGTCCTTGAGGAGGAATCCGCGGGCGCCGGCACGCAGTGAGCCGTAGACGTACTCGTCGAGGTCGAACGTGGTGATGACGACCACGGCCAGCGGGTCGGCGACGCCCGGGCCGGCGACCAGCCGGGTGGCCTCGAGCCCGTCGAGTACGGGCATACGGATGTCGAACAGGCAGACGTCGGGGCGTAGTTCGCGGGCCAGACGTACCGCTTCCCGCCCGTCGGCGGCCTCGTCGACCACCTCGATGCCGGGCTGGGCGTTCAGCATGATCCGCAACCCGGTGCGGATGATCGTCTGGTCGTCAGCGACGAGGACGCGAATGGACACCGCTCTCGCTCCTCGCTCTCGGCAGTTCGGCTTCGACATGCCAGCCCCGGTCGGTTCCCGGGCCGGCTCGTAGTATGCCGCCGAGCAGGGTCGCGCGCTCGCGCAGTCCGGTAAGTCCGTATCCGTCGCGACCACGGCCGGTGCGCCGGCCGTTGTCGCGCACGCTCACCCGTACCGTGTGCCGTTCCGCGGCGACCCGAACGACGAGCTCGGTCGCGTCGACCGCATGGCGCAGCGCGTTGGTCACCGACTCCTGCACGATCCGGTAGACGGCCGCGTCCACGGCCGGGGGCAGCGCGTCCAGTTCGCCGTCGAGCCCCAGATCGACCCTGAGGCGACCACCCGGGGTGCGCACCAAGCGCTCCAGATCCGCGACTCCGGCAGGGGGCGCCAGCTCGGCGCCGACCCCGCGGGCGCGCAGCGCGGCGACCATGGCGCGCATTTCCTCCAGCGTGCGCGCCCCTTCCTCCTCGACCCCCTCCAGCGCCTCGACGGCGGCGGAAGGGTCGGTGCCCGCGAGCACCCGGCCCGCCTGGGCGATGATCACCATGGCCGACACGTGGTGGGCCACCGTGTCGTGCAGTTCCCGGGCGAGCTGCTCGCGCTCGCGGGAGCGCACCTGCTCCAACTGCCGCTCGCGAGCGGTCACCCGGAACCGCACGGCAGCCCCGACCACGCCGGGCAGCATCAGGAAGACGAGGCCCACGATCTTTTCGACGACCGGGGTCTCGTCCGTGACGACACACAGCGCGCCGGTCGCGAGGATCACCGCGCCGCCCAGCACGATCTCCCGTCCCGATCCCCACCGGGGCAGCGCGTACACCAGCACGAGCACGACCGCGCCGGTGTACAGGCCGACGGGCTCGCGCGGTGCGGCGACGAGCGAGGCCACCGGAAGCAGGATCACCGAGCCGAACGCCAGCGTCACCATCGCCAGCGGGCGGGTCCGGCGCCACAGGGGCAGCAGGCACAGCCATACGGCGAACACCACCGCCACCGGCCGCCACACGACGTCCTCGCGCAGGGTGGCCTCCAGCGCCACACCGGCAAGGCCCGCGGCGAGCAGCGCCCAGTCCCGCCGCACCCGGGTGGGCGCGTCGGGCGGCCGGGGTTCGGTCCACAGGGTTCGCAGGTCGTCTCGGAGCACGGTTCCCAGCCTAGGGACCGCGGCGTGCCGCGCATCGGCCGAAAGGACGGGTCGTCACTCCGCCCCAAGGCCGACGGATCCGCGGCCCGCGGGCCGATGCCGCGGAGCGCCATGGCGACGAGCCTCGGCATCGGCGGCCGTACAAGGACGGCCGACGAGGTGGTTGGAGGACCCGATGCTCTCGAAAGCCCTGTTGCGCCTGGGCGCAAGCGCCGCCCGCCATCCCTGGCGGGTGATCGCGGCATGGCTGATCGCCGCCACGCTCGCCGTCCTCGCCGCAGTCGCCTTCGGCGGGCGGACCGCTGACTCGATGACCGCTCCGGGACTGGACTCCCAGCGGGCCGCGGAACTGATCGAGCGGGCCGGCACCGGCCAGGAGGGGATGACCGCCCAAGTGGTCGTCACCCCCCTCGACGGCGCTGCGACGTTCTTCGACCACGACAGCGCGCGCACCGCTCTCACGCGGCTGCAGACCGAGGTGAAGCGGCTGCCGCACGTGCTCGGCACGAGCGACCCGGCGGGGGCACTCGACGCAGGCGGGGACACCGCCGTGCGCGGCGGCCTCGTCTCGGCCGACGGGCGGATCGCGGTCGTCCGGGTGCAGTACCCCGACCAGAGCCGGCTGTCGGCCGAAGACCTCGACGCCCTCGTCGATCTCGGCGACCGGCTGCGCGCCGAACAGCCCCTGCGCATCGAGATGGGCGGGAACCTCTTCTATGCCTTCTCCGACCCCGACGGCGGCGCGAGCGAGCTGATCGGCCTCCTCGCCGCGGCCGCGATCCTGTTCCTGGCGTTCGGTTCGCTCGTCGCCGCCGCGCTGCCGATCGGCATGGCGGTCTTCGGACTGACCGTCGGGGTCGCCACGATGACGGTACTGGCGGGGGTCACGGACGTCCCCACCTTCGCACCGGTCCTGGGCAGCATGGTCGGACTCGGAGTGGGCATCGACTATGCGCTGTTCGTGCTCGCCAGGCACCGGGAGTACCTCGCGCGCGGGCTCGATCCGCACGAGGCGGCCGGACGAGCGGTGGCCACGGCGGGGCGGCCGGTGGTCTTCGCCGGCGGAACCGTCGTCGTGTCGATCCTCGGCATGGCTGTCGCGAACGTGCCGTTCATGACGGTGGGCGGGCTTGCCGTCTCGATCGTCGTCCTGACCATGGTGCTCGCGTCGGTGACGCTGCTGCCGGCCTTCCTCGGCGCCGCCGGCCCACGCCTGGCCCGGGTCGGCCGGATCGGCCGGGCTCTGCAGACCAGGAAGCTGGGCCGACTCGCACGGCTGCGGGACCAGACGGCAGGTGCCGCCCACGCCGCCGGGTGGCGTCGCTGGATCGGGCACGTCAGCCGGCACCCGGTGCCGTACGCGGTCGGCGCGGCGGGGCTGCTGCTGACCGCGACGCTGCCCGTGCTCGGCCTGCGCGTCGGCCTGCCCGACGACGGCTCACTGCCCCACAGCCGTACCGAGCGCCGGGCCTACGACCTCGTCGCCGAGGGGTTCGGCCCGGGCACGAACGGTCCCCTCGTCATCGCCGCGGACCCCACCGGTGATCCGGGAGTGCTGGACCGACTCGTCGGGGCGGTCGCGGCGGATCCGGGCATCGCATCCGTCGCGCCGACGCACATCGATCGGGCCACCGGCATCGCGACCCTCGTGGTGTTCCCGACCACCAGCCCTCAGGACAAGGCCACGGCCGACACCATCGCCCGGCTGCGCACCGACGTGCTGCCCACGGCGATCGGGCACGGCCCGGCCAGGGCCCACGTCGGCGGCGCCGCCGCGAGCCTGTCCGATGTGGGCCAACGCACCAGCCAACGCCTGCCGGTGTTCGTCGCCGCCGTGCTGGCAATGTCGTTCCTGCTGCTGATGCTGGTCTTCCGCTCGATACTCGTACCGCTCAAGGCGGTACTGCTGAATCTGCTGAGCATCGGCGCGGCCTACGGCATCATGGTCGCGGTCTTCCAGTGGGGCTGGGGAGGCGCACTCATCGGGCTGGAAGCGACGGTTCCGATCGTGTCGTTCATCCCGATGTTCCTCTTCGCCATCCTGTTCGGCCTGTCGATGGACTACGAGGTGTTCCTCCTCTCCCGCATACGCGAGGAGTACCTGCGCACCGGCGACAACGGCACGGCGATCGTTGAGGGCGTCTCGCGCACCGCCCGGATCATCACCTCGGCCGCCCTCATCATGGTGGCGGTCTTCCTGTCCTTCGCCGTCGCCGAGGACCCCTCCACCAAAATGTTCGGGCTCGGCCTGGCCACCGCGATCTTCATCGACGCCACGGTCGTACGCATGGTGCTGGTACCGGCGACCATGACACTCCTCGGCCGGACCAACTGGTGGCTGCCGAAGTGGCTGGACCGGATGCTTCCCCGCGGCCCGGTCGGCACCGACGACCCCGACGCGGAATCCACGGGTGAGGCCCCGCGTCCACGGCTGGTTTGACCATTGACTCAACTCCTGCCCGCTCTCGTCCACCTGGCCGGGCTGCCCTGGAACGTGGACCCCATGGCCGGGTTGAAGCCTGGTGAGCGGCTCTCCCACCGCGGCGACATGCCCGCCAGCCCCGGCTGGAGCGACGAGCAGAAGGAGACGGTGCGCCGCCCTCGCGGCGGTGGCGGAGGCCGGCCACCCCCGCGACGCAGTCCTGGGGGTGGCCGCTGTCCTCGCCGTTCAGGCGGGGGAGGAGGAACTCGGCCCAGTGGTGGATGACGTGCGGCTCGTCGAGGAGCCTGAGGGTGAGCTGTTCCTCTTCCGGATGTACCCGGATCGCAGAGTCCGCCGATCTTGCAGCAGGCGATGACCGGCGCCCTCCGCTGCGCACGACGGCCCTGCACGGCGTGCAGACCACCTGTGCGGTAGCCCCCAACCGGATGCTCGCCGCGATGGCTGCCGCCTCGACCCGGAGGGCGCCAACACCGCGCTCGAAGCCCGAGACGTGCAGGCGTGGCTGCGGCCTCGCCCCGTCGCCGCTCTCCACCAGGTCGGCCCCGCGACCGCGGGCAAACTCCGCTCCTGCGGACTGCGCCGACGCCCCGGTGCCCACCCTCGTCCGTCGCTTCGAGGCTCCTTGGCCACAGCCCGCCGGAAGGCTTCCGCCGACGCGCCCTTCAACCCGTCCGGCTCACCCAAGCCCTTCAGCCCGTTGCCGACCGCCTCGAACGACGTCTTGAAGTCGGTCAGGTGAGAGACTTGCTCGCGGATCTTGGCGACGCTGCCGTACACCAGCTTCTTCGGATCCTCCGGCTGGCCCAGCTCTAGCTCGGCCACCTCAGCACCGAGCTGGTTCGCGACCGAACGGCTTTGGTCGCGGACCCGGCTGCCCGCCTCGTGCAGGCCTGCTCTGTCGGCTGCACCCGCTAGCTACCTTGTTGCCACCCCACTCGACGAGGTCACCGGCATCCTCGGCCCGGTCTTCGACCCAGTCCTCCGCCGAGTCCGGAACAAAGTCCCGCCAGCCCATCAGCCCTGCCCCCCCGCCGTCGGCATCATTCAGCAGGTCCTTCAGAGACCTGACGCGCCCCGTCGACGTCAACTCGCTGGCGTACGGACTGCCGAACAAGGCCGCGTTGGCCGCAATCTTGAACGAGCCCTCGATGCACTGGTCTTCCTCCCACACCGTTCCCGCCGCGACCACAGATTCTCCGCCAGCGTCGACGCATCCTGGATCAGAGCGCGTACACCCCACTCCCAGCACTCACAGAAATCGTCGAAATCAGTCGTCAGCTGGGCGTGACCGGTCTCCATGCCCGTCATCGACAGGTCACTGAACCCGGCACCCTGAGAGGCGCCGGCTGCATCCCCGGACTCACGCAGCTCGGCAATAGCCGCCCGCAGGCCGCTCTGAATTGCCGCGACCGCAGTGGGAGACACCTCAAGATCACCGTCGCCGGCCATCAGCCTCTCCTCACGGCCCACCCTGGTTCCCCGCTCACCGTTCACACCCGATGGATCGGTGGCGCCGCCCCACGGTCTGCCGGACCGCGCGCGTGCGCGAAGAGGACGGGCCGCTGCGCGGGGAACAGCCGGAGAATTCCCGTCGATCAGCAGCGGGAAGCCTAGACTCGGGCCGGTGCTCCGGTACGAGTCAGGGCAGGCAGCAGCGGGGAGGGTGCCTCTGCCGCCGGAGGATCTGCGGGCCGTCCTGGCTCCGGTTGACCTGGTGGAGGCGCGTCTGGACCGTGCGGCCCTCCGCCTCGTGGCGGCTGCCCCCCGCAGCAAGGTGCGGGGGCGGGGCGCGGCGCGGGCAGAATGACGCTGCGGCTGGAGACCCGGAGCGGGCCGGAGCGGGTCCGGGTCTCCTCGGCAGCGGCTGGCGGCTACAGCGCCGAGGAGGAGGCGCTCTCCCAGGGGCTGCTCGGCCGGTTCGCGGCGGGGACGGCAGACCTGCGGGCAATGGAGGCGTGGGGCCGCGAGCATGGCCTGGAAGGCACCCCAAGGCGCGCGTGCGCGAAGAGCTACTGCGGGCCTGGGCACAGGTCTGAGGCCCGGCAGACGGACTGATGACATAAACGTGCTGTTGAGCTGAGTGACTCCGCACTCATCGACATTGATCATGGCGCCCAGGTGCCCAGCGACTCCCGAAGTCGTCGACAAACGACTCCCGTTCTCGGGCTCTGGCACACTTCTGTGGAGTCGTAAGCCAATGCCTGCGCTTGGCTCCTGGACACGGGTCGGGGCGTGGCCCCGCCGCGGCTTCTGGTGGCCAGAAGCCGCGCCCCTTGCCTCCGAACGTACCTGCCGCCTGAAGGCCGGCGGTCAGCCGCTCATGCCGAGTGCGTTCTCGGGGCTGCAGTAGGAACAGGGCTCTACGCCCTTCGCGAGCATCCGGCGGGTTCCTCCTCACGGCCGAGGGGCTTGCCGCCGCTTTAGCATTTCCGCCTTCGCCCGAGCCGCCGAGAGGTTCAGAGTGCCCGCGGCAGGAGGCTCGGGCTTATCGGAAGAGGCGCAGACCGGGCCGGGACAAGCGCTGC
The DNA here is from genome assembly GCF_040638905.1 of Streptomyces virginiae. GTDB lineage: Bacteria > Actinomycetota > Actinomycetes > Streptomycetales > Streptomycetaceae > Streptomyces > Streptomyces virginiae_B. Next base: position 157,662 of record NZ_JBEZYV010000010.1, read on the forward strand.
GCCCGCTCCACAGGGCACAGCACAGACAGCTCGGCAGAACCGGGCGTCCGGCCATCGGGGGCCCACGCCCAGTCACAGCTACGCCGTAAGTGTTCTACTTGGCCTCTCCAGGCGTGGCCATCACGAAGCGCGGTCAGAGCTACCGGCAGGGCTCAGTCGTGAGCTCGCCGGTCAGCGGACTCCCCGGGCGCGCCAAGGCCTGTAGGCGTTCAGCGCAGCACCCTGCCACTTCCCCGGAATCACCCGATTGGACTAGTCGTGCATGCCACGGACACCCCGCGCAGTCATCCTGGGAAGGCCCAAATGGGCTAACCCCGAGAGGAGCAAGGCATGCGCGTTCGACGACTACTCGGCCTGGCGCTCGCAACCCTGGCCTTCGCAGGAATGAGCGCCACCGGGTCCTTCGCGGCCGAGGCGGCCACACCCCAGGTTTCCTCGGCGGACTGCAAGTACGGCGGCGGAAACCCGGTGAAACACAGCAGCGGCTACTGGTACTGCCAGGGCGGCACGTACTCCGGCCAGCGGATCTACGACAGCAGCGGTTACTGACCACACGCGAGCCCGGGTCGTCGGCCCACTGCCGGCGACCCGAGGCGGCGCTCGTGCTGTCGGCGGCCTGCTCCTCGGTCATGAGCCTGAGCCGCATCCGGATGGCGCCCGCAAACTCTTGTCCAGGAGACCCTTGTCCTGGGAGCAGACCCTTGTCCTGGACAGCCACTCGCTAGTCATCGTCCTTGACCCCGCGATCGGACCGCGGGATAACCGTGTTCTTCCATCACCATCACGATGCGGCGGTCGGACTGCGGGCCCTGGTGTTGTTCAAGTTGGTGACCAAAACTCGCCTTGGGGCCTACCGGGTACCAGGCTTCCGAGCCCCCTGGTCCGGGGGCTTGAAAACAGGTTTGCAGGCAAGCCCCGCCGCGGCGGGGCCTGCTGGACGGGGTTGGGGTCGGGGTCGGCCTTCTAGGTCATGCCGATCAGGTGTGCGATGCCCTGTCCGAGGGTTTTGAGGGGGCCGAGGTGGTCGGTGTGAGTTCTCACTGATGGTGAGGCGGTCTTGTGTCTCTGGCCTGGGGCGCTGCAGATGTACTGAGCGGTGTGGCAGATCAGGAGCAGGCGGCCGGGCCGGCGGGGGTAAAGAGGATCGCGCGGTGGCCGTCGAACTTCTGTTCCGTCGCAAAGCCGCTCGCCAGGACGCCGGAGCCGGGGACGTACTCGGCGGCCTTGTCGGGACTGTACTTCTACGACAACCGGGCGGCGGAGATCGCCCACGGCCTTCGCCCCCAGCGCACCGCAGGCCGACGAGTGTGACGTTCTTGAGGAGGGTTCTGCGAAGGTGCGGTTACCTGTACGAGAGGCGCGCCGCAGGTCAGCGGCGCCCTCGGCCGCGACACCGGCCTGTTCGTGTGGGTGCGGGGAATCAGGTCAGGAGCCGGCGAAGAGGAACAGGGTGCCGATGATCCCCGTCAGGACGACGACCACGACCCCCGCACGCCACCCCGACATCCACCGGAACAACCGGTCCGACCGCTCCGCCCGCGCCGTCTGGCGGGCGATGCGCGACTCCGCCAGCGGGTCCGGCGCCCAGTCGGCCGGGCGCCGCTCTCGCAGGAGGGACCGGAGCCCGGCGACTTCCAGGTCCAGGACCGGCAGCTCCCTGTCGTCCATGCACGACAGGAGGACGCGCCGGCCGTCGGATCGGTAGGCGTAGGCGACGGTCCTGGGTACGACCGGCTCGGGCCTGGTCACGGTGCGGATGTCGTGGATGCCGTCCCAGGGGAGCCGGCGCACGTAGCACCAGGTGCCCGCGGCGATGCCCTGCTGGTCGACGATGGTGAAGCTGCGCAACCTGAGGGAGACGGTGAGTACGCCAATGACCACAAGCAGGCCGGCGAGCAGCAGCTTTACCTCGCCGGACACGGGCGCGTTCCGGAGGCTCAGGCAGACAAGCCCCAGCCCGACGATGAACACGGCGACAACACGCCAGTTCCCTGGTCTCACCCGGTACTCGCGCGGCAGCATCAGTTCCCCCATGTCTCCCCCTCGGATCATGCTTAGTGCTGATGCCACCCTCTCCCGGCGCGGCGAGAAAACAAACAGCCTGGGCTTCGGGGACGCTTGCCTGGGCTCTGACTGATGGGCGTCGTGTGTTTTTCAGTGGGTGGCGTCAGTTGTCTGCACTGGGTGTGTGAGGCGTCTTTGCTGGTGGTTGGGGTGGGTGGGTTCGTGGGGGTGTCGTTTTCTTGGTGAAGGTTGCTGTCGTTTTCCAGTGAAGGTTGGCTGTCGTCCGTGTAGTGCGTGATAGCTTCGTTCACTTCCAATCGTTCTCGTGTACAGAGCCAACACAGTCACAAATGAGCGAGTAGCCCGAGGCCCGCTGGTTCACCGCCGAGGAGTTCACCGGACTGCGCCCCACGTTCGTCGGCGGCCGTCCCTTCTTCGACGATGTGCTGCCGACGCGGGAACATCAGGTTCCCGAGGGAGCCTGTTCAGAACTGACTCCCCACCGCGCCGGCCACTCCGCTCCGGCTGCTTCCCGCTCAGTGTTCGTGCGTCACCTGAGCCAGCAGCTCACGGATCTCCCGCAGGCTCATCCGCGTACCGGGGTCGCAGTCCCGCTCCTCGATCTGCGCGAAGTGCTGTTCGGCCGTGGCCAGGTCGCCGCGGCGCCGGGCCAGTCGGCCGGCGAGGCGGTGGCCGGCGAGGTGGCCCGGGTACTCGGCGAGGATGTCCGCGACGAGTGGCGCGGCCAGCGGCAAGCAGCGGGCATGAACGACGTGGGAGCGGTACGGTCGCAGCCCTCCCACCCCGCCCCTGCGGACGCCCCATTCGGAGCCTGGCATGGCCGACCGTCACCCCAACCGGGACTTACGCGCGCTGCGCGAGGTCGAGCTGCAGATGTCCCGCCCCGAACTGGCCAAGGCTCTCACGCGGCACGACGATCGGCCTGGACGGCGAAGAGCCCTTCGGCGAACAACTCACTCGTGCGGGTGCCCGTATTCACCGGAGAAACGGACCTGCTGACTTGCCGAGAGGCAGGAGGTCCGAACGAGGGAGGACGGCAGGTCCGGGACGGTTCAGCGGCACGGGTGGAGGGCTTGAGCTGCCTCGAGCACACCCCCATCAAGGGGTGCCGTCACCACCATCGATGGGTTTCGATCGCGTTCCAGCTGGGCCTTGAGGTCGCCATTCCTGGGCAGGGTGACGTGCTCCAGAAGGGGCAGCCCGACCGCGGCCATGTTCCCCACCACGGCTGTCATGAACTCGGGATCGGCGCTGGTTGCCTGGTCGTCGTTCCACGGGGTCTCGGCTGTGACCATGCCGAGGAGGGCAACGGGGTGGTAGAGGAATCGCAGGTGGCGATCGCGCAGGAGCGCGGCGCTCTGCTCGGGCGACAGGGGTACGCGCTCGGTCCGGGTATCGGGACTGTGCCGGGGCAGTTCCTCGTCGGTTGGGATCCCCTGGGTGTGGGTCAGGACGACGAAGTCGTCGACGAGGTGTTCTCGCGGGAAGTGCCCCGGCCCATCAGCACGACGATGTCGAAGTGGCGTCGCCCGGTTTCGAGTGCCACACGCAGGGGTGCGTTGTTGCCCGAGGGGTCGCCGGGCTCACGCTCGCTCCAGGGGGTGCGCTGCTCGACGAGTTGGCCTTGGCCCTTCGCCACATCGTGGGGGAGTAGGACGGTGCTGCGCGGGCCGGGGTGGGCCTGGGCCCTGGCTTCGGCGGTCTTGCGCTCCTTCGCACGCTTCGAATGCAGCCGGATGTCCCTTGGGTAGGGCTCGTATCCGTGGAGCATCAGCACGTGCAGACCCTGCCGGGCCCAGGCTGCGGCGAGCTGGTAGGGCAGGGTCGCCACCTCATGGCTTTCGGTCAGGAACTGGATGACGCGCCCGTACCGCGTTCCAGCCGTCCCGGACTGCCGGAGCTTCGTGTATTTCACCCCGGTCGCCTGCTGCGTCTTGCGGGCGCGGCGCTGGTGCACCTGCGTCACCTGCTTGTGAGGGGAGCAGGCTGACCGGTCAGGGCTGCGACCCGGGTGGGCTGGGCACGCCGCGGCCCGTCAGGAACCGTGCGGTTCCTGAGGGGCCGCGGTTGCTGCGGTCAGTGCTCCCAGGCGGCGGCGCCACGCAGGAGGTGGTGGTCCGACATGCCCGGAGTGCAGGCTGCGGAGTCACCGCGGACGGTGGTGAACCAGTAGTAGCTCAGGAAGATGTAATCGATCTTCCCGGGTTCGCTGACCTTGGGTGAACACCCCGGCTCGGCGGTTGCTTCACCGCTGCGGCAGCGATCCCCGCTCTGCGGACAGTCGACTCCGGTGAAGTAGTCCTTGTCGTTCTCGTCGACCTCCTGGAACACCCCGGTCCCACCACTGTGGGCGTAGAGGGGTGCCATGTCCACGTCCTTGGGGAGCTGATTGAAGTCACCCGCGAGGACCACCGGGTCGCCCCCGTTCGCAAAACCCCTGGTGATATCGGCAACCCTCTGAATCTGCGCCTTGGGGTTGTTGAGGATCGTCGGGGGGACCTTGGGGTCCGGGTCGGCGATCACTTTGTACGAGTAGTCGATGTGAGTGTTGCAGGCACGGACCGTGCGCCCGGTAACGGTCGTCCTGGCGCACAGAAGGATACGGTCCTCTCCCGGTGTCTCCTCCGGAAGGAAGTTGACGGACCGGGTGCCGTTGTTGATCGTACCTGGGGCGCCCTTGGCGAAGATGGCCAGACCGTAACGCTTGTCGGTGCCCCACTTCGCACACCCGCTCGTGGATGCCAGTGTCGCGCCCCAGACCGAGTCGTACTTGTTGCCGCTGGGGCGGTCCTCCAGCGAGTCGCGCAGCAGGGTCCACTGCCCGTAACACATCTCCTGCAGCATGACCAGATCAGCGTCCCAGCCGTCCATGGCGTTCACGATCTTGTTGCGCCACGCGTCCTTGGACCCCTCGTAGATGGCGCACGCAGCCCCGCAGACGTTGTAGCTGATGAACCTCGGCTTCGGCCAGTTCTGCGCATCGGGAGTGTCGGCCTGCGCGGGACCGGGCCCGGAAGCAAGAACCAGTCCTATGAGGAAGACCGCTGCGAAGAACGCTCTGAATGCCGCTCGCATCGGGGCACCCCTTTCATGATCATCGGATGCACATCGTGGCAGTCATGCAAGGCATCCGAACGGGCAGTGGCTGGACAAGCTGTCCCTGTCCGATACGACTGTCGTATCTCGACGGAGAAGTCGATTCACTCGGTCAGTCGCCGGTGGTCGATCCGTGTGGTGGTGATGGCGGTGTGAGCCCCCCGCTCGCGGAGCCATCGCGAAACGATGTCCGAGCCGGGACCCCGCCGGCCCGGTGGGGGGACGCGGCACGGGCCGGGACGTAGGCCCACAGCGCGACACCGATGAAGACCACCTGCTCGGGGATCCTGAACCACAGAGGTGTCGCCGTCTCTCCGTTGAGCGGGATCTGCTCGACGGCCGCGTGGATGTTGGCCGGGAGCATCAGGACGAACAGCGCGGCGAGGCCGAGCCCGGCCGTCGGCCGGGTGGTCTCCCGGATGAGTCCGGCGGCGCCGAGGAGTTCCAGGACGCCGGTCGCGTAGACCGCGAGGCGGGGGAACGGCACGAACGGCGGAACCATTGCGGCCAGGTCGTGGTGGCCGGGCATGGGGCCGAGGGCGGACGGGACGAAGTGCGCGCCCGCCGTGAACACCAGCATGACCGCGAGGCCGTGCAGGACGGACACCCGCCAGCTCCCGAACCGTCCGACGCCGAACGCGCCGAGCAGCCTGAACAGCACGGCGGGAACGGCGAAGAGCATGAGTGTGCCGAACATGGGAGGAAAATCCCTTCACTGGGTGGGTGGGTCTGCCGGTCGCGCTCGGCCCCCATGCACCTGCCCGGCATGGCGTACGCACAGAACAGAAGCGTTTCGCCATCCCCGGCTGACGCCGACCGGACTCGACTGGCACAGCACCGCGCCCGCGCGCCGGGCGGCGGCCGACCGGTCACCCGAGAAGGGTGATCCCGATCATGCGCGCCCCGGTCTCCGTGCGCGGGCGGTGCGTGCTGCCCGGCGCGAACACCACATAGCTCCCGGCCGCGAGGCGCCGACCGTGGTCGATGAACTCGCCGGACACCACGTAGTAGCGTTCCTCGGTCTCGTGCACGTCCTCTTCGGGCCATTGCGCACCCGGGGCGAAGTCGTACACCCACCCACGCGCCCACGCCGTGGCGGGCAAGCGCCTGCGGACGATGCCGGGAGCGACCTCGGTCGGGTCGATGCCATCGACGTGGACGATCTGTACGGTGTCGGGTTCTTGAGTCACGGAGATCATGCTCGCGGCCGATCCGCCTCCGCCCCAGAGTCAGGATTGACGCGGAGAGGTACTTTTCTGCCATGAGCCTTCACCGCGTGGTGTGCCTTCTCCTGCCGCCGCAGTCCACGTTCGAGCTGGCCAGCGCCGCCGAGGTCTTCGGCCTGAACCGGCCCGGCCTGCCCGCCCGTTACACGTTCGAGGTCTGCACCGAGCGGCCCGGCCCCCTGCCGACGCTGGCCGGCTACGACATGGCGGTCACGCACGGGTTGTCGGCCTTGCAGCGCGCGCAGACCGTTCTCATCCCCGGTTGGCAGCAGCGCGCGAGCGCTCCCTCGCCCGGCGTCGTGGACGCGATACGGCGGGCGCATCGCCGCGGCGCCCGTATCGTCGCGCTGTGCTCCGCGGCCTTCCTGCTCGCCGAGGCCGGACTGCTGGAGGGCCGCAGGGCGACCACCCACTGGCGCATGGCCGACGAACTCGCCGCCCGGCATCCCGGGATCCAGGTCGAGCCGGACGTGCTCTACATCGACCTCGGCGACGTGGCCACGAGCGCGGGCACAGCCGCGGGCATCGACCTGTGCCTGCACCTGATCCGCACGGACCAGGGCGCCGCCTACGCAACCCAGGTCGCCCGGCACATGGTCATGCCGCCCCATCGCGAGGGCGGGCAGCTGCAGTACGCCACGCTCCCCCTCACCGACCGCACGCCCGACTCCCTGGCCCCCGTTCTGGACTGGGTCGCCGAGCGGCTGCACGAGCCGTTGACCGTCGACGACCTCGCCTCGTTCGGGGCCGTCTCCACGCGCACGCTCGCCCGCAGGTTCGCCGAGCAGCTCGGCACGAGCCCGGGCAACTGGCTGCTGCGGCAGCGGGTCATGGCGGCCCGGGCGCTCCTGGAGGAGACGGATCTGGCCGTCGAGACGATCGCGGTCAGGACCGGCCTGTCCTCGGCCGCCAACCTTCGCCGGCGCTTCCACGCACTGGTGCACACCACGCCCGCGGCCTATCGCCGCTCCTTCCGGCACGAGACGGTGGGAACGCGCACGCGGGGCTCCGACGTGGCCCCCGCCTGACCGGGTGCGGTACGGCCCCTGGTCCAGCGTCGCGGCGTCGGCGCGAGGCGGCGTCGCACCCACCGGAGCGACTGCCTCGGCGCGACGGACTTGTCGCCACGAGGGCGGGTACGCATGCAGGGTTGGCTCGCCCTCACGCGAACATCGCGCGGGGGCTGGAGGGCGAGCAGGGATTGCGGGACCGGTTGAAGACGGACATAGTCCTCGAGGCAGACGCGCGTATACCGGCAGCCCCCAGGCCGACGGCCGTACTCGAGCCGGACCGGTGGGACGACTTCGGGTTCCGCACCCAGTACACCCCGTCGATCCTCAACACCGACGGCGCACGGCACGAAATCGGCAGCGTCAAGATCGCAGATCGCGGCATAGCGGAACGCGAGAGCGGTGCGATGCTCCTGCCACCGCGATTCACCGCACTCGACGACATCTTCTTTTCCCTCGGGCAGGACGACACCTACTACGAGCGGCTGCGCCAGCTCGGGGACTGCATCCGCGTCAGCGTACTGGCCGGGCTGCGGGACATCGCCTTCGACGAACGTGCCTATGACCTCGCCATGAGCCAGGCAGCCACCCGCACATCGCTGCTGCGTTTCATCCGGCTCGGCTCGGCTCGGCTCGGCACGGTGCAAGAGCAGTTCCGCCGCATCGTCCGTGGCGGGGACCGCGTCGCCGCCTTCCACGTCCTCTACCAGGCACCCGCCCCGGCACCCGGCGGAGAAGGCGGACTGACGCTGTCCTTCCGCGTCGAGCCGGAAACGCGCCCCTCCAGCAACATCCACGTCATCACCGGCCGCAACGGAGCCGGCAAGTCTGTCCTCCTCAACCGCGTGGCCCGGGCCGTTGCCGACCCGCACGCCGACCCGGAAGCTGTCGGCCGGGTCATCGAGGACAACCGCGACCAGAGCCGGTCCTTCGCCAACCTCGTGAGTGTCTCCTTCAGCGCCTTCGACGACCTGCCCTTCCTCCCCGAGGACGACGAGACCTTCCCCACCATCCACGTCGGGCTGCGCACACCCTCAGCCGGCCGCACCCCACGCACGAAGTCGCAGTGGCAGCTCAAGCGCGACTTCGCCGACAGCGTCGAAGCCTGCCTGACCGGCGAACAGGGACACCGCTGGCTCAGCGCCCTGCGCACCCTGATCTACGCCGGCAGCGGCCTGCTGGACGAGGACTGGCTGGGGGACTTCCAGGCCGCCGACAACGCCGGCCGCCGCCGCGCCAAGGCGCGCAAGCTGTTCGCCTCCCTCAGCTCCGGCCACAAGGTCGTCCGGCTGACGGTGACCCGGCTGGTGGAGCACGTCGGCGAGCGCACCCTGGTGATCCTCGACGAACCCGAGACCCATCTCCGCCCTCCCCTGCTGTCCGCCTTCATCCGCGTCCTGTCCGATCTGCTCACCGACCGCAACGGCCTCGCGATCGTCGCCACCCACTCCCCGGTGGTCCTGCAAGAAGTCCCCGCCCACTGCGTGTGGATTTTGCGCCGCTACGGCGACCGCGTGATAGCCGACCAGCCCGGCATCGAGACGTTCGGCGAGAACGTGGGCGTCCTGACGCGGGAAGTGTTCGGCCTGGAGGTCACCGCCACCGGCTTCCACCGCGACCCGGCCACCCTCGTCGACGACGGCCACTCCTACCAGAGCATCATGGAACGCTTCGGCGGCCGCCTCGGCGGTGAAGCCCGCATCATCGTCCGCTCCCTGGTCGCCGACCGCGACCTCGGCGACGAAGCCTGGGTCATCCCGGGGGACAACTCCTGATGGAGCCGCTGCCCAAGCCCGTCCTCGACGCCCGCACCGCGTACGCCACCTGCATTTCGAAAGCCCGCCCCGCGAAGACCAAGGCGCGCCTGCAGAAACTGGAGGACCAGGTCGCCACCGCAGCGGCTGACTACGAGAAGGCCGCAGCCGGCGCGGCGCTGCACACCCTGGACCACCTGAAGGGTCAGCCGGACGGCGACGACGAGAATGCCTCCGGCAATAAGGCCCTCACCGGCTGCTACACCTCCCGCATGGCCCGCAAAGGCAGCCCCGGCCGGGCTCTGTACGAGCGGCTTCTGGCGGCCGCCAAGGGCCTGTGCCCCCTGTGCGGGCACGGCTACGCCAACACCCAGTACATCGGACGTTGCCGCTGGTTCTGCTGTCGCACGACAGCTGGACCATCTCCTTTGAGGCGGGTCTTCCGCGCCCCGTCCCGTGGGTGCGCAGGCCGTGGGCCGGAGTTGGGTACTGCGGCAGACGCCGCAACAGGCCCCGCCCTGCGGTAGCCGGACAATGCCGCACTCGTGCTGGGCCAGGTGCGTCAACTCGATTTCATTGAGGCGGAGTTTGGCGAGCGGCTGCCGGGTGAGACCGAGGAGGGTGGGTGCGTAGCACGGTGGTCTTGTGGGCGTTGTGCTCGCCGATGACGGCAATGGTAGTGCCGGGGTCGGCTCGGAGGGCGCGCTGGTTGGAGCCGCCTCCTCGGCGTGTCACGTTTCTGGGCGGATTCTTTCTGCGCAGGGGAGACCTCCCGAGGGGCTGTACGTCCGTTCGGGTGGCGTCACTCCTTCGCCGACGGTAAGTGCCGCTGAAGGTGCGTCGGTCCGTGCTGTGCTGTGGCAACGGCCTCGAAGGTGGTCGTTCGCGGGCCCGCCCGCTGTTCGTGGCAGGCCCGCCCAACAGCGAAGGAGGACTGATGTCGCGTCAACGCAAGGACCGGCGAGGCCGGGGCATGGTCAGTCAACTGCTCTCCTGTGCAGTCTTGTTGACTGTGGCCGTGCTAAACGCCCCCGGGGCCAATGCCGCTGCGGTGCACTCCAAACCGAACCGCGACTGGGACGCCATCGCACGGTGTGAATCCGGCGGAAACTGGCGGGCGAACACTGGCAATGGCCATTACGGCGGATTGCAGTTTACGCAGTCGAGCTGGAACGCGGCAGGAGGTCGCAAGTACGCACCACGCGCGGACCTGGCCACAAAGGCGGAGCAGATTGCGACGGCGAGGAAACTCGCCAAGATCCAGGGCATGGGGGCTTGGACCTGCGCACGCCGCCGCTAGCCCATGCCCGGCAGTTAGGCCTTGTCAAGCGCCTGACTGGCGGCCCGCTCGTGAAAATCCTTGCCGACGTCGGCTATCAGGGCCTGGGCGCCCAGACAGCCGTACGTACCGCAGTGCCGGAGTGGAGGGGGGTTGCCGTCGGCCACGTGACAGGGGAGCGGCGCCTTAGGCGGTGTCTGACAAATGATCACGGACGGGTTTCGCGAAGCCAGAGGATCAGCGAGGCCAGGACGACTCCGGCGCGGTAGCGGTCGGCGAGCTTGTCGAACCTGGTCGCGATCGCGCGAAACTGCTTGAGGCGTGCGAAGCATCGTTCGACCACGTTGCGGTTGCGGTAGACCTCCTTGTTGAAGCCGGGCGGCCGGCCGCCGAGGCGCCCTCGGCGCCGGCGGTTGGCTGCTTGGCCGCGGCGCTCGGGGATCGTGACGGCGATGCCGCGGCGTCGCAGCAGGTGCCGGATCGCCCGGCTGGAGTAGGCCTTGGCGCCCAGGACTCGGGTCGGTGTCGTGCGCGGCCGGTGCCGACTCTCGGAACGCGGATCCCGTCGAGGACCTGACCGAATGCGGTGGCGTCGTTGACGTTGCCGGGCGTGAGCACGATGGACAGGGGCAGGCCCCGGCCGTCGACGGCGAGGTGGACCGTGGTGGTCAGCCCGCCTGTGAGCGGCCCGGATCTTCCAGTTCGTCCCCCTCTGCAGCCCCCTTTTACGTGCACCGGCGGCATGCTGGTGGGCCCGGTTGATCGTGGAGTCGACGGCGACGGTCCACTCCACCCGGCCCTCCGTGTCGTCGCGGACCTGCACATGCTCCAACAGCCTTGCCCATGTGCCGTCCGCCTCCCAGCGGGCAAACCGCTCATAGACGGTCTGCCACGGCCCGTACCGCTCGGGCAGGTCACGCCATGGAGCCCCGGTTCGCAACCGCCACAGCACACCATTGATCACCTGCCGGTGATCACGCCACGGTCGACCCCGCCTGTCTATCTGCGGCAACAAGGGCTCTATTCGCTCCCACGCCGCTTCCGTCAACTCGCCTCGACCTGCCACAAGATCAATTATCAGACAGGCCTTAGGTGGAGCCAGAGCAATTTCTTACGCGTGGAGCCACTTCTGGTCCGTGCGCTGGAGTCCAAAGAAGTGCTTACAAACAGGCGACGGCTCCGATTCCCCATGGAAGGGAATCGAGGCCGCCAGAGCCCCGCTCGTGATCACAAGCGGTCGTGGACCGTGCCGCGCGTGGCAGGAGCACACGCGGCGCGGTCGTCACTGGTGGTCATGGGGTGAGGTGGTGTTGCCAACGCAGGGCCGACTTGTCGCCGATCCACTGCGCTGACGTGCGTGTAGTGATCTGCTGACCACCGATCCAATACGTATGGCACCTGCGTTGATGTTGAGTCGTACGGCGGTGATGTCCGGGCTCCCCGCACCCTGCCACGCGGTGAGAGCCTGCTCGACGTCATCCCACAAGGCCACGGGCCCGCCCTGGCGGACCTGCCAGCCGTCGCCATCGGCGGTGAACTCGGCGAACGACTCCCGTTCCGGATCGAAGAGGTACAGGAGCTGCGCGCCTTCGCTGGTCGCTGCGCGAACGAGCTGCGCGCCCGGTGCCGCGAGCTGGGCAAGGAACGCGGGCATCCACTCATCCAGCATGAGCGGCGACACCTTCGTCTGCCGCTCGCTGTCGGCATAGGCCGTGCGCGCGGAGAGGTCGCCAGCCACCGGCACCGCGGCCTGCCACCGCGCCTGCATGAACGAGGCGCGCCCGCCCCGGGGTTCAGGAAGAGCTCCCGAGGGACCGCCTCGACGGCCGCCCGCCATGCTGGCGTCGTGAGGGCGCCAGCCTGTACGAGGTGGTCGGCAAGCGCTCGCCGCTCGGGCGCGGTGTCGGTCCTGAGGCTTCCCCTGCCGGTAGGGCCGCGAACGCGGCGGACATTTGCAAACCGGTGCGCGGCTCCAGCCACCCCCACTGGCCATTCGGGTTCAGCTCCAGCACCACAAGTCGCCCTTCTGGTCCTCGGCGAGGTCAAAACTGCCGGACCGCAACCCGTAGTGATCCAGATAGGTCAGGAGCGCCTCTTCTACCGCCGCGGGCAGGTCTACCACGCTGTACGACAGGGCTGAGTAGTCCTTGCGCCAGTCCAACAGGCCGGACGTGATCCGTACGGCGAACACCTGTCGGCCGACGATCAAGACGCGTAGGTCAGCCACCTTGTCCACGACCGCTTGGAACAGATGGGGCGCCACCCGCAGGCTCTCGTCGATCTCCGCAGGGGTGACCAGGTCGGCCCACCCCGTCACGGGGATGCCGTCCCGCTGGTAGGGCGTCCAGCGCAGCGTTTTGTAGATCACACGATCGTGTGTGGAGGTGAACTCAATCGCCTCGTGGGGGTCGTTCGTGACGATCGTTGGCGGAACCGTGAGGCCGAGCCGCTGGGCTAGGGCCAGCTGTGCGGGCTTGTAGTCGGCAGCCGCTACGCGGAGGGGGTGGTTTACCCAGAGCGGGCCGTCCATCGCGTACAGGCGCCACCGAGCCCATACCGGACCTGTGCTGCGGCGAACTGGGCGTCGTCCTGGCCCAGGCCCGGGAACGTAGGCCAGGTGGTGCGGCGCCAGTACACCGCGCGCACATGGGCGAGGTTGGCGGTTCTCGACGGGGTACGCACCTGCCCGGCCATGGAGGCTGGGCAGGTGCCGAACCGAGCCGAGACCGTCAGGCCCGCCCCGATGTCAGCCGGGTTCAATCGGACCACCGGCACATCGAGCCGGTTGAGTTCCGCGATCACCGTGTCGGCGGTGATGTCGTCCGCCTCGGTGGCCACAAGTACCGGCCTCTCCTCGGTCAAGGTCATCAGTCCTGGTTGCTGTCCTGGTCGTTGCCGGCCTGGCCGTCGGAACTGGTGGAGGTCGAGGTCTCAGTTCCGCTGCTGGTGCCGTGCTTGCCCCTCTCGACGACGTGGCCTGCGTGGTCGCGGAAGACTCCGAGCTGCGTGTCCGAGTCGATGGTGACCGACGCGTGAGGGCGGGGGATGGTGGTCGGGTAGGGCGCCAGCCGGCCGACCCCCACGGGCGAACGCCAGTCAGGGGTGCGGAGGAGTTCATGCTGCTCCTTCGTTCGGGTTGAGTCGTGGGCCGGCCTATGGGAAGCCGACTCCGAACGGGTTGGACCGCCCCAACCGATGGCCGTGCCTGGTCGGCGGCTGGGGCGGGTCTTGCCCCCCTCGCCGGGCATTTCGAATGAGCGTGTGGGAGATCAATTCGAGGTCAGGCCCGGCAAGGGGGAGTCGGGTTATGCCGCCGAGAACTCGCGCTGTGGCGCTGGCCAGGTAGCGGCGATAGCGGCTGTCACGAGCCGTGCGGAAAGGCTGACGAATGCGGTGCCGTCGCCCGTCGAGAACCGGAACCGGGCTCCGGAGCTGAGCGCCCCCATGGCGTACTCGTGGGCCACAGCGTCACGGCTCCAGAGCCGCAGTTCTTCCGGCGCGTCCCGAGTGCCGGCCTCCACGGGCCGGAGGGGAGCCCGGCCGCCGGGTGTATTCGGCACCCCACCAACTCGCCGGTTGGGGGTCCATGAGGTCGGCTACGTGTTCCGCCTGGTTCCGTAACCAGCGAACGGCCAGTCGGGGCGTTGTGGCGGCGCTGCCACGTAGGAGGCATGAATAGGTGCGCGCGTGGGTCGTGATCTCGCACCAGTGCATGGCTACGCAGTCACCTGCTCGGCACCTGCGAGCTCCCGAGTGGAGAGGAACTCGGCGAAGTCGTCGAAGCTACGACGGAAGTGGCGGTGGTCGGGGTCTCTCAGGTGGTCGCGCATCCAGTCGTCCACGGACAGGGCCGACGCCATCGGGCCGGATGCCGCGAGGCAGGCCGCGGCGTCTGAGTCGTCTTGAGAGTCCGTCGAGATGCATACCGCGCCGTACTCCGGGTCGGTCGCCGGGTCCTGCCGGGTCGTGTAGTTCTGAAATCGGAATGTCCTGGTCACGCCACGCCTCCTGGGCGGGGGCGGTGGTTGGCCCTTTCGACGTCTTTTCAGATACGCGCGTGAGTCGGGCAGTCACACCGACCGATGCCGATGCCGACTACGCCGGTACTGGTGTCTGCGCCATTGGCGCTTTCCCTGTCCGGTTCACCCGATCGAGTGTGCTCGGTCAGGTAGGGCGTGAACGGCGCCGGAGGGGCGGCAGGCGGCTCCTGATCCGGGGCGAGCCACCGGTGCCCCCTATCCGCTATGGCGGCGGCCCGCTGCGTTGAGCCGAGGTCGGTGGGGTTGGTCCGGTAAGTCTCGCCGTTCATGGTCGGGTGCCGTCCCTTTCGGTAGTCCGGTCGTTCCCTGTCTGCGGGTATCGATGCTGCGGCGCCCGGGAGGGCGTTACCACCGCGTTTGCGGGACGTTTGGGACGTTCCGTGGCTACGGTTCGTCCTGTCCCTACCGTCCCTGGGAGGCGAACTGTGAATCACGCTCTGCGCCGGGCCATGGCCAATGCCACGATGACCGAACAGCAGCTCGCGGAGGTCTGCGGGGTAGACGCGAAGACAGTTGGTCGCTGGATCACCGCGCCCATCCGCATCCCCCATGCCCGGCATCGCTGGGCGGCCTGCGAGGCATTACTGATGGTTTCAGAATGAGGTCGCGAGGCGGCGAAGGTATATGGGGCGCCGCTGGCTGAGCCGAGGCCCTATCGGGTCTTTCCCGTACAGTTCTGTCTCGCGGCCTGGCCCACGACGGCCATGCAGCCGTGCAGGCTTGCCCGGCCAGCCTAGGCACCGTGCATAGTGTGCTCATGGATCAATTCGTGGGTCAGGGCCGCCTCGAATGGTGGGCCAATCACTCGACTTGCCTTGAGATGTACGACATCGACATCACCGTCGCTGTCGACGCGGTCGGCCAGTGGCGGGCAACCGGTCGGCATGCCAACGCCCTTGACACGACCCAACGCGAGGGCTGGGACTTCCTCATGGAGATGGATCCCCACTTCTCCATTGCGTTTCCCGGTGAGGACCGCGGAGGGATCATGGTGCGAGTCGTCGAGGCACGGGATGGAACCCTCACGCTCACGGAGGCACCGGACTGGGACGGCTCCGTGAACGTCACCTTCGACCTCACCTGAGTGCACACCTGAGTGCAGCTCGCAAGGGCAGGAGACCGACATCGCTACCCTGCCACCGACTCCGGCGTGTCACCCCTTACTGATCTTTCAGAATGAAGTTCGGAGGCGGCGAAGACATATGAGGCTGCAGGCCAGTTCGAGCAGGCCCTGGTGGAGATCCGCGCGTCGTTCGTAGCGGATGGGGAGCCGCTTGAACTGGTGCAGCCAGGCGAAGGCGCGCTCGACCACCCAGCGCACCTTGCCCAGCCCGGAGCCGTGCGCGACGCCGCGTCGGGCAATCATCGGCTTGATGCGCGTTTCCACAGCAGACGGCGGTACTTGTCGAAGTCGTAGCCCCGATCGGCGTACAGGCGCCGGGGCTTGCGGCGGGGACGGCCTCGTAGACCTCGAATCGCTGGGACTGCGTCCAGCAGTGACAGGAGCTGGGTGACGTCGTGGCGGTTCCCGCCGGTGAGCGTGACGGCGACCGGGGTGCCGTGGCGGTCGACGATCAGATGGTGTTTGGAGCCGGGACGGGCACGGTCGACGGGCGAGGGGCCGACGTGATCCCCCCTTTGAGGGCCCGGACGTGAGAACCGTCCACGGCGCAGTCGTCCAGGCCGAGAAGGTCAGCGCGGCGTAGTTCGGTCAGTAGGGCGGCGTGCAGACGCGGCCAGACACCGGCCTCGGTCCACTCCGGCAGCCGGCGCCAGGCCGTCACGCCGGAGCAGCCCACGGTCTCGGCCGGGACATCGCGCCAGGCGACACCGGTCCGCAAGACGTACATGACGCCTGCGAGGGCGGCCCGGTCTGGAACACGCAGTCGACCCGGGTGGCGGTGGCGCCGGTCGGGAGCGGGCGGCAGAAGCGGTGCCACCCGCTCCCACAGGTCATCCGGAACAAGATCAGCACGCACCCCGGACACCCTGCCGACCAAGATCGCCGAGCACAAGACCCACAGCTCAACTCATTCTGAAACGATCAGTGAGCTTCTTCGAGTTGGCCACCGATCGGGTGATGGTCGTGAAGCGCGACGAACGAGGCCCCGAGCTGTTGATCGAGATGTCTGACGTCTCAATCACGTTGCTCGGGGGGCCTCGTTGGTCATCCATCCTGCCGCACTTGACCTGCCGCATGCGCTCGTGGAGTGGGTCGCCATGCTGGTTGTCACTCGTGAGGGCGACCGGCGCTGCAAGCTCCGTCCGTCCCAGCGGGCGATGGTGGCACTGGTGTACCTGCGAGAGCACACCACTCTGGCGAAGATCGCCGCCGGGTTCGGGATCAGCGAGTCCACCGCCCACGCCTACACCCGCGCGGTCGTCGACCTGCTCGCCGAACGAGCACCGGGTCTACTCAAGACGCTGCGCGAGCACGATCCCGACTTCATCCTGCTCGACGGAACCCTCGCCGAGTGCGACCGGGTCGGCGACGGCCGGGCCGACTACTCCCACAAACACCGGCGCCACGGAGTGAACGTGCAGGTCGTCACCGACCCGGGCGGCCGGCTGCTGTGGCTCTCGCCCGCCCTGCCGGGCCGCACACACGACCTGACCGCCGCCCGCACCCACCGGATCATCCGGAGCTGCGAGCGCCAGGGCGTTCCCATCCTGGCCGATCTCGCCTACCAAGGCGCAGGACCGTGGCTGACGACCGGCATCAAACGCAAGCCACTCCAGGAACTCACTCCCACCGAAAAGACCCTCAACCGGGCGCTGGCCGCAGCACGAGCGCCCGTTGAACGCGGTGTCGCGAGCCTGAAGTCCTGGCGGATCTTCCGCAGGTCCCGGTGCAGCTCCAACCGCATGACGTCAATCGTCAAGGCCATCCTCACGCTGGAGCGGCAGCGCTGAAGATCCTTAGTGAGCGCTTCGTCTGGCGATAACCGCCACATGAAGCGCTCACGCGGAACCGAAACCCCTGGGGTCAGTCCTGATCTTGGCTGTACTGGGCCGCGTACCAACTGGAGTCGATGGCGGGGTTGCGCAGCGCCCCCCAGAATCGGTCGTCAGGTATCGGTGGCAGGGGCTGATTGCCCAGGTCCGCATGCAGATCCGCACGCCAGTCGAGAGTGAAGTGACTCCGGGTCTCCGCGCTCTCGCACACGGACCTGTACGGGGACCCCCAGATCCCGAGGGCTATCTTCTCCGCGGCCCACCTGCGCGTGTGGTCTCGGCCGGTGTCGGCCTGTGCGAGCACCGCGCGGAGTCGCAAGGCGAGCGGGCCGGTCTGGTCAGGCTGCGGCAGGGCCACACCGCACTCCCACGCGTCCAGGGCTGTCTTGACCTCCGGGTAGTTGTTCAGACCCGTTTCGACCGCCAGTCTGCGCAGCTGCTTCCGCGCGGCGTCGACCACCTGCTCATATGGCAGGACTGCGATCAGCGCACCGAGTTCCTCATGCCCGTCCAGGTGGCTCACGTGGAGGAGGTCGGTGGGACTGTAGGACAGGTCCAGCTCTGGCAGCTGCTCATCTGGTGCGGGAAGGGGCTCGTCGGCACTGTACTGCGGCCTGGCAGGCGGACGCGCCTCCCAGAACAGCCGGCCGTTGAAGGTGACGACACCGGCGTCCTGGCCGCGCTCAAGCGTGCCGGCCAGTTCGGCCAGATACTCACCCAGCGAGTCGGCCTGCCCGAAACTGGTGCCGGTCTCGTCGAAGAACCGTCCGATCACACCGAAGGAGTCCCGCCCGGTACGGCAATCCATCAGAAGACCGTCCGACGTCACGTCGTAAGAACCGAACTTCACGTAATCGTGAAGCCAGTAGCCCTCGGTCTCCCCGTCGAGGCCCTGGTCGATGCCGCGCATGAACCCGGTGTCCCCGAGGATTCCGCTCACTCCGAGCAGTCGGTCGCCCGTGCTGAAGCGGAAAGCCTCAGGTCCCTCCAGCGCCCCGTTGTGCCGGAGGAGTGAAGCGACCAGGTCCGGAGGAAAGGTGACCCCCAGTTCCTGTTGCGCTGCTGCGATCTCCTCGCCCCCTGCAGGCGGCCGAAGCGTGGCAAACGTGCGGGGCGCGTGCTCGCGCAGCCACGCGTCGATGCGAGTCCATGAGTCCTGGACCAGGTCTGATGTCATAGGGCCGACCTTAGAACCAGCGGCTGACAACAGCTTGATCGTCGCTCACCGGCCTTGCCGCCGGGTTGGCGTTCAGGCCGGCAAGCTTCGAGCGGCCCCTTGTCCCGGCTCACCAAGCTGCTGGCACCGGACGCTGCAGCCGCCCACTCGACACTGAAGCGCTCAGTCGCAATCACCCGATCGGTGGCCAACTCGAAGAAGCTCACTCTGCTCGCCGGCGTACTCACCACAGCCGTAGGGTTTCCTGCCAGCATCGCCTTGTGGCGTCTGGCCGCCCGCAACCGCACGGCAACCATTCGCCTGGAAGCCGTAGGCGTCCGGGCGAGCGCAGAAGTCCTCGCGCTCATAAAGTCATCTGCAGCCCGTGGGCGTCTGCGTCGCCGCCCACCAGATCACCGACGCGCCTCAAGCCGGTCCCGTAGCCGCGGATGAGGCGACGGCGGTGCACTGGGCACCCGGGTGGTGCGCAGCGGATGCAGTGGACCCTGGAGACCGCGACCATGGGCTCGTGGATGAAGGAGAGGACATCGCGCGAGCAGGCCGGCGCACGGCACGCCTGGCAGACGGCGAACACAGGGCCGGGAGCGCTGCCACAGAGCGGTTGCAGGAAGCACGCGCGGTCGTCGCATCGCGTGCCTGGCACCTCATGGCGCCCGCCGAACTCGGTGCATGCCTGGACGTCGCCCCCGGCGTGTGGGAGCGGCTCGCCGTGCACTGGGACGACCTTGCGGTGGATCCGTACGCCGCCCAGACCGGTACACGCCGCCTGCGCCGCTACGGGCAGTTCCTGCTGTCCCGCTCCGGTGAGATCACGACGACGCCTCACGACGTCTTCGTCCAGCCGCACGCCAGCAACCCGCTCTATGTCGACGTCGAGCGCCGCTTCGAACCGCTCACGGAAGAGTTCCAGGCCGAGCCGGTGGTGACGGCGCTGATCCGCATGCTCGGCGAGATCGCGGCGGGCCTGGACGACGTGGAAGAGTGGACCGTCAAAGTTCACCCCTTCAGAGTGATCGCGCAGGCGGACAGCGCGGGCCAGCCCACCCCCGAAGGCCGGCACAAGGACGGAGTCACCCTGGTGACCTCGCTCCTGATCGGCCGGGAGAACGTCACCGGCGGCCAGAGCACGCTGTACGACGACGAGGGGAGACCTATCACGGCCGCCACGCTCACCGATCCCGGGACTCTGCTCCTGAACGACGACCGGGCGACCTGGCACGCGGTCTCCGCGATCCGCCCGCTGGACGCCAGCCGTCCCGGCCACCGGGATGTCCTGGTCACGACCCTCGCCGCCCGCTGACCTCAACCCTCAAAAGCCAGGCCACGGCCTGTCGCCAGCACGAGCTGGTCCACCGCTGCCGCGGGGCCGGCCAAGCCGGCACCCCAGGCCCGCTGCCGCAGCGCCCCGTCCCCCCGCGTCGCCAGGCGCTGAAACAGCGCGGTCACCTCATCCAGATCCCCGAACTCCTCCAGTACCGGCCGCACCAAACCCACAAGATCGTCGGCGATGTCCGCCACCGGCCTCACCCGGCCGGTCAACGCGTCAAAGCCATTCCCGCTCCACCCGTCCCGAGCTGCCCGCCAGCACGCGGCCCGCAGCACCTCCCCCGTCCAAGCCGACCCCGGATCACCACAGCGCGCACTGCCGGCCGCGGTGACCACCAAAGCGCGCAGGAGCACCGCGACCGCGACGGTGTCGTCAAGGTCCTGCAGCACGTCCATCGCACGGATTTCCAGGGTGGGCAATCTCGGGTTGGGCCGCAGATCCCAAAACGGCATAGCTGCATCCAGCATGGCCTCGGTATCCGCAATGACCACCGCGAGCCGCTCATGCTCCTCCAGCGACGCCGCGTACGGCGGCGGCCCCAGGCATGGGAAGCGGCTGCGAATCACAGTGCGCCAACTGGCGTACCCGGTCTCACCTCCCCGGTGGAACGGCGAGTTCGCACTCAACGCGATGAGCAGCGGCAGCCAGGGGCGCAGATGATTGCCCGTCAGCACGGCCAGCTCCCGGTCGGGAAGATGGACGTGGACGTGCAGCGCGCTGATGGCGAAGTCGTCCATCATGCTCCGGTACTGCAAACGCCCGGCCAGGTAGCGCGGATGATCAGCCACCTGCGCAGGCCCGGCCCCCTGCATGACCGCGGTGCCCGAAGCGCACAGCCGGGCCCCCTCCGCTCGGGCCGCAGCGACCAGAGCCCCACGCACCCGCCCAAGTTCCCGACGCAGCTCCCCGGCCGTCCGGCACGGCGGCGTCCGTCCCTCGACCTGGCACAGAGCGAACTCCTTCGTCACCAGATCGCCCACCTCGCCCGCTGCCCGCGCAGCGACCGCCGGTCCTGCAGGAACAACGAAGCGGGTGTGCGGATCGACAAGGAAGAATTCCTCCTCCACCCCGATCGTCGGTGCTCGCTCAACAGACAGGGCGGAGGAAGAAGAGGACACGTTCATGCTCCCAGCATTCCTCCCACCCGCCGCTGAAGCGTGCGGCACGCGCAAGGGTGACTGGTATCGAGCTTCGGCACACACCCTTACCCGCACCCGAAGAGCGACGCCGAGTGCGACGCGAATTGCCGGGCCGATGACGACTACCAGCGAAGAGACTCGTCCACCGCTCTCAGGGATGTGTGCCAGAACCCGAAGTCGTGAACAAAACGAGGCCGTCGACGTCCATGGCCGCAACGGCGTTCAGGTTCACCAGGAGATCGCGCTCGTCCATGGTCACGTGGTCCAGCGCGCGCTGGAGGACATCAGCCCCGTCGGGTCAGGACGTCGCGCCGCCGGTGCAGGGTGTAGGCGGTCCACGGGCGGCCCACACCTAGGTGCTGTCCGGCGGATCTTGGGGCTTTAGGATCGGAGCGTGATCAATCCCCAGGTCCGTAGCGAGACCGGCGCGATCGAGGCTCGCGCCAAGCATGGAGTGGTCTGGGGGCCCGAGCTGGCCGCTCTGGACCAGTCGGTGTTTCCGATGCTGGGGCACCTGCTGCCGTACGCGGACACTGTTTTCAACAGCCGCCAGGTGGTCACCCTGTTGGCGGAAGTACCGCGGCTGCCTCCGGGCGTGGTCACCGATGAGTTGGCGCGTGAGCTTCTGGACCTGGGCCAGACGGTTCTCGACGGACAGCACCTCTACCTGTGGTTCCTCGGGGACTGAGACAGCAGACCGGCTCAGGCCCGGAGCCAAAGCCGGATCGCGGCGGTGGTGACAGTCCGTGGAAAACGTAGGCGCGTTTGTCGTAACGAGTGGCGACGGCCCGGTGGTTCTTGAGGCGGTTAATTGTCCGTTCGACTTCGTTGCGGCGCTTGTAGATCTTTGAGTAGAAGCCGGTGGGCCGGCCGCCGTTGCTGCCGCGGCGTTTACGGTTGGCCCGCTGGTCCTTCGGCTCGGGGATCGTGTGCTTGAGTTGGCGTCTGCGCAGGTATCGGCGGTTCCGCCGCGAGCTGTATGCCTTGTCGCCACCGACGTGGTCCGGTCGGGTCGGTGGGTGACCGCCCTGCGGGCGGTGGACCTGGATCCGTTTCAGGACCTCGATCATCTGGGGTGCGTCGCCCCACTGCCCCGGTGTGACGAGGAAGGCAAGCGGGCGACAACCTCCCTCACCGGCGAGGTGGCTTCTGCAGGTCAGGTCGCCCCGGGACCGTCCGAGTCCCTCGTCGGGCCGGTGGTTTCGGGGCGTCGACCTCTTTTCGGAACGCGCAGTGCCTTCTTGCGGGCCCCGGCCGCATGCTGATGGGCTCGGCAGGAGGTGGAGTCGACGCTGACCATGCTCCAGTCGAGTCGTAGGCCACGAGCTCGGATGCGTGGAGCATGACACGGACGCCGGCCGGACCGGCGAACGCATCGCCCTCGGGCAGCTCCTCCAAGCCTGCTCCCGGGGCGTCTATCCCCACCTCGCCCCGCTCATCGCCCGCCCGGCCGAGCACCTCACCGGCGTCCCCGTCCCCACGCCGCTCGGCGAGCGACTACTGCGCCGAGTGGGCAGGCCGAGTTCTAGGCTCAATGCATGAAGATCACTGTGCGGTCAGCGGTTGAGGCGGACCTGCCAGCATTGCTGGCTCTCTACAGCGAGTTGAACCCGGACGATGCCCCATTGCCTCGGGCGTCCGCAGATGCCATCTGGGCAGCTATATCAGGGCAACAGGGACGGACGATCCTGGTGGCTGACGCTGGCGACACCGCGGCCGGAACGGCGGATTGCATCGTCATACCGAACCTCACGCGCGGCGGGCGGGCCATCCTGTTTGTGGAGAACGTCGTGGTGGCCAGCTCCTTCCAGCGGCGTGGTGTCGGCCGTCAACTGATGGAGTCCGCCGTCCAACTGGGTGAGTTGGCTGGCTGCTACAAGGTCCAGCTGCTGGCGGCGGATGACGAGTATGTCCACACCTTCTACGAAACGTGCGGTTTCAAGGCCATGGCAGAGGGTTTCCGCCGCTACGTCCCTCAGGAGCCTCCCCATTGAGGCGATGTCTTCCGAGGAGGTGACAGGGCATGTGCTGTCTTGGGAGCGGGCCTCCCGGCCCCTCGGCTGCGCTTCCGCTTCTTGGTCTGGTTGAGGACCCAGCGGCCGGGCTCCACTGTGTCCCGGCCGGCGCGGATCCGGAGCACGGGCCACCGGTTGGGCTTCTTGATCGCGCGTGGGCAGTCCCGGTTTCGCCGGGGCGGAGGCAGGCGGCTGCGTGCCTCCTGCCCGGCCTCGGTGAGGGAGCGAGTGCGCTTGGCGGTGTTGGCTCCGAGCTGGAAGGAGGCTGCGACGGATGATGCGGACGCACTTCAGGTAGGACATGCGGTCGGCGTCCACAACCGGGGGGCGAGCGCCGCTGCATGGGCGAACTGGCGGATCGCGTGGTGGACGGCAAGGTAGGCCCACAGTTCTTGCCGGACACCCTCCGGCGTGCGCGACCTAATCGGCCCACCGGGATCCAGGTGGTCCTTGATCTCGTCGAAGGCCAGCTCGATTTCCCAGCGTTCCCGGTAGAGCGCGACCAGCTCGGCGGCCGGGTACTGCTCGGGGTCCAGGAGTGTCGTGCCCAGGTAGGCGACCTTGCCGTCCTTCGTAAAGGTGATGACGCGGTAGATCGTGGGCTTGGGCAGGGTCCGGCCCTCCCGTGCGGCTGGGAGCCGGACCTCTAGAGGCCGTTTTTCCTCAGGTCGGACCATGCACGCCTCGGACCGGCCCGGCCGGCAGGCGGCGGACCCGGCACGCTCCGGGACGTCGCGGGGGCTCCCCCCTGCGGACGGTGCTGCTGGATATCGCGGACCCGGTCTTCTGCGGGGAGGCGATGGCCCGGGTGGAGGAGATGACGGCAGGTGGGGTTTGGGCGGTGGTGAACCGAGGTGGACGAAAGAAGGAGACCGGCCGCTGGTGGACGGCGCGGATCGGGGTACACGGGCCGGCATGGCACCGAAGACGCAACACCTCAGGTCCCTGCGGGCCGTACGCCAGCTGCGCCGAGTCCGCACCTTCTACACGGCAGGCGTCCTGCTGTGGGCGGCCGCCACGGTCTGGACGGGATGGACTCATCCCGGGAGCCGGCAGATGTGGGTCTCCGTACTCCTTTTGGCAGTCTTCACCGGCCTGCTCGGCGTGGCTTCCCTGTGGTTGCAGCGTCTCCAAGCCGCCGCAGGACACCTGCCGGCGCATCACGCCGCACCCCGACGAGCCATCGCCCCACGGCATGCAAACGCTTGAGCCCCGACGACAGGACGCTTTTGGGCCAGAAAAGCCGGCGTCGGCACCAGGGTTCCAGCACCACCCCGCTGTAGGTCCCTGCGGGTCGGTGACCATGGGCCACTGCGGTGACTCAGGAGTCCAGGCGGGTGGCCACCGACTGCTGCATATGCCGCTGGGTGCCTGGACCATGCCGTAGCGGTCCCGCAAAATGGCGGCGTCGGCCGCGTTGGGGGGTCTGGGCACTCGGAGCAGTCCGGCTTCTTCACCGGAGGCTGCGTGGACAGGAGGGGTACTAGGTCCGGGCCGGAGGGGGACTTGTCTGCCGGTTCCCCCGCGCTCCACCACAACGACATGTACTGCGGCGCACGTGTGTACTCCAGCACCGCCGTGCCGTGAACCGCCCGGGACTCGTAGCGGCGCGACAGCACTGGAGGTTTGCTGCAGAGCAGGGTGTCCCGAGTTCGCCCAGTGATCCGTCAGGGCAGCCCGGCCCCGGCGAAGGTAGGTGACCGAAGCCGTCGCGCCCAGAAGGTCGTAGCCGGCGGGTTGCGGGAAGTGCACGATGCGATCGGTGCTCAGGTCCCCACCCGGCTCCAGAACGGTCACTGTGCCCGACCGCCCGAAGACCTGGCCCTGGGCGGGGAGGACGTAGCGTTCCACCTCCGTTCCCCGCCTCCCCGCCGCCAGATCGTCGACGCGATCCGCTACGTCGTGGACACTGGCTGCAAATGGCGGGCTCTGCCTGCGGATTTCCCGCTCTGGCGCACGGTCTGGGGGTTCATGGCCCGCTGGGCCGCCGCCGGGATCATCGGTCAAATCCGGGACCAGCCGGCGGGGCGGATCGGCCGTGACATGGGCAAAGGCCCTCGGCCCCCGAGCAGTGGCCACCGTGGTCGATTCCCAGAAGTGAAAGCCGCTGAGACCATCTCCAAGGCCACCCGCGGCTACGACGCGGGCAAGAAGAACAACGGCCGAAAACGCCACCTGGTCGTCGACACCCGCGGCCTGCCCCTCATGGTCATGGTCAGCCCGGCCGACCTGCATGACGCCGCAGCGGCGAAGAAAGTTCTCTTCCGCCTGCGCCTGATGTACCCGGAGATCACGATCGTGTGGGCCGACTCCGCTTACGCCGGCAAGCTCGTGGACTGGGCAGAACAGCACCTCAACCTCACCACCGCCGGTCAACCGTCCCAAGGACGCCTGCGGCTTCGTCGTGCTGCCCCGCCGCTGGGTCGTCGAGAGGTCGCTCGCCTGGATGACGCACGCCCGCCGCCACGCAAGGGACTACGAACGACTCATCCAGCACTCCGAAGCCCTGATCACCTGGGCCGCCATCACCTCCATGACCAGGCGTCTCGCCCGGAAGAGCGCCACGCTGGCCCGACAAGGAGCAAGGGCAGGGACCAGCGACGCATGCCGCCACCGTGCCGCAGAAGCCCCGCAGGGCGCCTTAGACGGGCCCGCTGCGCCCCTCGGATGGATGATGCGGTGGCCGTCCTGCAGAGCCGCCTCTGGCTGGTGTGGCGGACCCTGGAAGAGGGGCCGACAAACCGCGAGGGAGGCCCTGTGACGCTCAGACCCGGTGGAGCCGATGCTGGCGCAGGCCGCGGAAGTGCCGGGCCCGGCGGCACTGCGGGCGGGGGCGGCGTACGAGCAGAAGCCGGACGGTCACCGGGCTGCTGTTCAGCGCGGCCGGCCCGGGGCTTGGTGCAGACCCGTCGCGGGGCGCTGGTCCGGGACTGATGGCCGGACCTGGTGGCGGCCGCCGAGGCGCAGTTGCCGCATGGCCTGGTCCTCGATGGCGAACTGGTCGTCTGGGACGCCGAGGCAGGCCGGTTGTCCTTCGAGGTGTTGCAGCGCCGGGCCGCCACCCGAGCCTGCGGCGCCGCCGGCCTCGCCGCCCGGTGGCCGGCCTACTTCGTCGCCTTCGACCTCTTGCAGCAGGACGGCCAGGAGCTTTTGACGTGCCCGTGGGCGAGCGGCGCGCCCTGCTGGAGAACCTGTTCATTGAGGACGCCCTGACGGCCCCGTGGACTCTCTGCCCGATGACGACGGACCTGGCCAACGCGGGGGAGTGGCTGGAGTCCTGGACGGGCGTGTCGGGCGTGGAGGGGATCCTGGTCAAGCCCCTGAACGGCCGCCATCTGCCCGGGTACCGAAGGTGGTGTGTCGACTGCACCAACGAGGATCGATTCGACATCGGCGGATGTGACTCAGTCCTGACCGGTCGAGGGCCAACCCGATGTCAGCCGACGCGGTCTTCGAGGAAGTGACGGATGTCGGAGGCAAGGGATGCCATCTGCCCGCCGGTTTCCAGCTGTGTGGTCACCGAGGCACTCCAGCCGCCTGCGGCGTTCCGCCAGGGGCGCAGCGTCCAGGTCAATCCGATGTGCCCACCTGACCGGAAGACTGCGGCCACGTCGAGGTCGCGGTCGTTGGTCTCCCAACACCGCTCGCCCTCCCAGCCAGTGAAGTCCGCAACCAGCTTCTCCAGGAACGGCGCACGATCGCTGGCGTCCCCGATCCACGCCACGGCCCCGTCGAGACGCGCGCTCAGTCCTGGCGCCTGTACCTCGACTGCGTAGTGCACGCAGTAGTCGTCGGAGCTGTAACGGTCACGGAAGCGGACCTCCACGGACGAGTTGTCCTGACAGCGGATGGCCACGCACGTCAGCTCATCGAAGTTGTCGCCTCGGGAGATCACGAAGAGAAGCCCAGGTCAGCGCAGGACCTGCCGTTCAATGTCCGGAACGGATCCCGGATCGCAGGACAGGACAACCACGAGATTGCTCAGGCAGCGAGAGCGAGCGCGGGAAGAAAGGCTGTGGGGTCGGGCCGTCGAATGCTTTCGTGGGCTGCCCGCTGCTGGTGGTCCGCTCGCACCACCGAAGGCCGGCTGTTCTTCGCCGGCGCCGACTCGGTTCCACCGGCACGAGGCGGACCGTGGCCAGCGCCAACAGCCGCCCGGCGCCCTTTTCGCGACGGGGTCGATGCCCTCGGGCCGTTTGGCGGAGCACCATCGTTGCTCTGCCCGCAGCAGGGTCCCGAAAAGCTGCGGTTGTCCGGCGGCGTCGCCCGACAGCGCCTCGTCCGCAGCCTCGACGATCAGTAGTACTGGTCCGCGGGCGGCCAGTGCAGATCGCCGGGACCCGGGGATGCCCGGGTCAGTCGGTCGGTCGTGCCGATGGCGCTGCGGGCCGCGAGGCGGACGTCACCGGCTGCCTGGTTCCTGAGTCCAGGGGCTCCGGTCCGCCCTTCTCGTTCTCCGGCCGGTTCGCCGGGACTCCGAGCCCTCGATCCACCGACGGGAACGGCTGCCTATTCCGCGGCGAGGGCCTTCAGGTAGGAGGCCGCGGCGTGGACCTCGCCGAACCTCGGGAAGATCCTGCCTACGGCGAAGGCGTGCTCGTCCGCCGCGAAGGCGGACATCGCGTCCTCGACGAACTCGATCTCGTAGCCGTGGTCGCTCGCCGCACGGGCGGTGGACTCCACGCCCATCGTCGTCACCAGCCCGGCCAGGACCAGCCTGCCCACGCTCAGGCCGCGCAACTGCTCGTGCAGGCCCGTCCCGTGGAAGGCGCCCACCGTGCGCTTGACGATTTTGATGTCGCCGGGGCGTGCGACGCCCTCGACGAAGCCGCTGCCGGGCGGCTGTTCGGCCACGTTCGGGCGCTCAACTCGCACCGCCACCACCGGGCGGCCGCCGGCTCGGAACGCCTCGGCCAGTCGCACGCACCGCGCGGCCACCTCCTCACCCGTGTGGGGGGCCAGTGGCAAGGCCACGATACGGGGCATCAGGTCGATCAGGACCAAGGCGGTGCCGGGGCCGGCACCCGGCTCGGGCTTCGAAGTCTCCATCACCAGGCGATCGTAGAGCCGGTACGGCCGGGAGCGCAGCCGTGCGGTGCGCGGGGCGTGACGGGCCCCGTGCACCGCACGACCGCTGCCGGCGACAGCGCTGCGACCGTCGTCCGGCGGTCGCAATCTCGGAGCGCCGCGCTCCACGCCTCGCCGCGCCGCTCGACCAGGCCCGGCTCCAAGCGCTGCACGTCACGTGGGCGGAGGCAGTGATCGCGGAGGACACCCAGAGCTACCCGGCACCGCTGACGGCGGAAGTTCCGGTCGACCCGATTCTGGCGTACGGATTCCCGGACGGTGGGCACCGTCGCCAGCGTGCCGGGCGCGGAAGCTCGTGTGAGGCGGGCGAGCGCCTCGGCCGGCGGCCGGCCCCGATCTTTACGCGGACACCACGCGACGCGGCGGTGGGCCGACCGCGCACCCGCGCGGCGCCGGACCGGAGCCCGTACGGCGGCTCCGGTCCGGGCAGCCCGCTGCCGGGCGGACCGGGATCTGGGCCTGCGCATCGCGACTGACGCGCTGAACAACCCCGGCCGAATGGCCAGTGGGCGCCCACAGCCGGGCGTGGGCGGCGGCAGTGCCGTTCGCGGGCACGTTTCGAAAGCCTTCGAAAGGCTGTCGGGCCGGCGGGCCGCCCCGCGAGACTCCTCGGTACCGGGCAGGCCGCGACCGGTTCGCGGCCGGAAGGCATCGGGCCCTGGTGACCCACGTATGTCAGGAGCACATCAGTGATGAGGAGAACGTTCTCCCGACGGCCGGGCCGGATCGGCCGGCGCCGGCTGACGACCACGGCGCTGGCGGGGACGGCCCTCCTCCTCGCCGTCACCGGCTACGTGAGCGCCGGGGCACCGGCAGGCGAGGGCGGAGCCCCGGCACCAGCGGGGACCGTCGTCGCCACCACCGCCGCTGGGCGGAGCCTGCTGCACGACGCGGAACAGGAGCTCCAGCGCCGGTGCATGACGGCGGCCGGGTTCCGGTACCGGGCCAAGCCCGAGAACCCACTGCCCGAGGCGCGCGACTTCCCGTACGTCGTCGACGACGCGCAGTGGGCCGGGCGGTAGGGCTACGGCAGCGTCCTCGAACCGCGGGTCGAGGCGCTCCGCCGCCAGGACCCGAACCGGGTGCACCTCGGCGGCCTGTCCCCGGAACGCCGCCACGCCGCCGTGACCGCCCTCAACGGCACCACCGACGGGCAGGGGCTGCGCGCCGAACTGCCCGGCGGCGCGGTCGTGGGACACAGCGGCAACGGCTGCCGGGTGACGGCCTGGCGCGCCCTGTACGGAGACGTCGCCGGCTGGTACGCGGCGAACACCCTCGTCGGCAACCTGGGCGGCATCAGGCGGCAGCGGGTCGCCGCCGAGCCCGAGTTCGCCGCAGCCGTACGGGCCTGGTCGGCGTGCATGCGCGAGCACGGCTTCCCGTACCGGACCCCGCGCGAGGCCAGGGACGCCTTCCTCGGCGGGAAGGGCGCTCCCGACAGGGCCCGTGAGGTGCGCGTGGCCGTCCGGGAGGCGCGGTGCGCACACGACAGCGGCCTGGCGGCCGTCGCCCAGCGCCTCGACCACCACCACGACCGGGAACTCCGTCGTGAGCACCGCACCGCCGTGGAGCGGGTGGAGCGGCTCCGGGCCGCCGCCCCGCCGCGGGCGCGTGAACCCCAAGATCTGAAACAGAACACGACTCACGAGGCGAGCCCCGACCTCAAAACCAGATCACTAGCCGGGCTCGGCTACGCCACCGGGCCACTGCCAGGGGTGGGCATTGGAGTACGTGGCGCGCAGCTGGACGGGCCGGTCGTCCTCGTCGGTGAAGGACACGGCTCCGAAGATGGTGGCCTTCGGCAGGGTCGCGGCGAACTCCTCGGGAGGGAGCCACTTCTTCCTCACGATCCGCTCCCCCCGACCGAGGCGGGCAAGCGGGTCATGCGCATCAGCGCCGGGTCGGACGCGAAGCCGAGCTGCTCGTACAACGGGGCGGACCCAGCGCTGGCGTACAGCTCGTAGAGGGTGACGCCGTCGCGCTCCAGGTGGTCGAGGAGCTTGGCGAGAGCGGCCTTGGCGTAGCCGTTGCGCCGGTGGGCGGGGTCGGTGGCGACCGCGTGGATCCGGACGGCCAGCCCCTTGGGGTACTTCGGGGCCGGAAGGACGGCGTGGACCAGGCCGGGGGCACAGGTGGCGAGCCCGCCGGTGGGGGAGTCGACGACGTACGCGCGGGCGTCACCGCCGTCCCGGAGGCGTAAGGCGAGCTGTTCGGTGCACGTGGTGAGCCAGGCTTCGTCGAGGGGTTCGCTGAGGATGTTCTCGGAGCGCAGGCGGGCGATCTCCGCGGCGTCGGGAGGGGTGGCAAGGCGGGGTTCGGGCACGGGGTTCCTTCCTCGAAGGCGGCGGGTGCCCCACGGGTCATGGGCGCCGGGTCGCGTGGAGTCGGCGCAGGGTGCGGTGGCCGCGTTCGGTCACCTCGGGGTCGTCGTGGCTGGTGCCGTAGGCGATGCCGGAGACGGCGTCGAAGGCGGCCTCGCAGTCCAGGCGCAGCTCTTCGGTGGGGGTGAGCGGTCTGCCGTAGCCGTCGAGGAACGCGGCGCGCAGGTCCGGACGGCCGGTCCAGGTGTCGCTCAGGCGCACCAGGTCCCGGGTTGCGGTGTTGTACTCGGACCGTTCGAAGTCGAACAGCTGCGGTTCTCCGTCTTCGGCGAGCAGGACGTTGCGGTACTGCAGGTCTCCGTGGGTGGGCACGAGCGAAGGCTGCGGAAGGTCCGCGTAGGCACGGGCCAGCGCGAGGACCAGGTCCTCGTCCCCGTCGGCCAGGTACGGTCGCGCCCCCTCCGAATGGCGCTTGATCTTGTCGGCGGCCGTTGCGGATTCGGCAGACCGCTCGGGTGCGCTGCGGTGGAGGGCGCTGGTGAGACGGCCCAGAGCGTGCTGGATGCGCGCCTCGTCGGCGGCGTCGAGGGTCATGCCGTGCAGCGGGCGCCCGGCCAGTGCGGTGACGACGACGGCCTGCGCCTCGGTGTCGGCTGCGACGAGGCGGGGAGCGCGCGGCCCGAGCGCCGGCACCCATGACCGGTACGCGGCCACTTCCCGGTCATGGAACTTCGGCCCGCGGTGCCGTTTCAGGTACCAGGTGCCGCCCCCGGGTCCGGTGAGGTGCCACACCCGGCTGCCCGTGCGGACCCAGGACACCTCGGTCGCCTCCACGATCCTGCCGATGGCCTGCTCGGCGAACACCCGCAGCCGGTACGGCAGCTCCACCCCGCCAGTCAGCGGTCCGGCCAGGAGGCGGGTGCGGTCGGGGCCGCCCTGGCCGTACTCGATGGCGTCGCCCGGCTGTTGGAAGTGCACGGCGGCGGGCAGGCCGGCGAGGTAGGCGTCCAGCCCGGCCCGGCAGTACGCCACCATCGGCCCGGGGAGGGCATCCAGCGGGTACCAATCCATGCCGTCGCAGCGGTCCGGCTCCATGATCCGGGGCCGACCCGACCACTGGCGTACTTCGAAGAAGACACCGAGACGGGAACGGGATCCCGTCGGTGGGCGGTGGTGGACGGTGACGGCCGCGGTCACGTCCTCCGTCGCGATGACGACGCCTGCTTCCTCGCGGGCCTCCCGAATGACGGCCTCGACCATGTCCTCGTCGGGGTCGAGGTGCCCGGACGGGAGATGCCACAGGCCCGACGCGTACACGGGTCCGGCGCGGCGGGACAGCAGCACCTCCGGGCCGCCTTCGCCGTTGCGGCGCAGGACGAGGTGGACGTCGACCGGCACCGTGTGCCGGGTCCTGCCGCTCACCGCGATGCCCCGGGGCGGCGGGCGAGTAGCACGGTGAACACGCCGCCCTCATGCAGGAGCCCGTCTTGAGCGTGTTGGAGGAGGAGGGCTTGGGCCTGCTCCTCGAATCCGGGGCGGTCGGCGAAGAGGTCGGGCCGGGCGAAGCTGGTGGACCTCAGGTAGCCGAGGACACTGGGGGGAGTCCAGGCGCGGGTGAAGGGGATGCGGTGCTCGATGATGTCGCTGAACGCGGAGTGGGCCAGGTCGTCTTCGTAGCGGCGGCCGGGCTCGCGGTGGGTGCCGGTGGTGCCTGCGCGGCGGTCCTCTCCGCGGTGGGACTGGATCAGGCCCTTTAGCGCGGCCGTCCACTCGGCCGGGTGGGTCCACAGGCTGCCGTCCCCCATGACCGCGGCGGCGGCCTGCGGGGCCGCCACCCGGCTGGCCATGGCCAGCACCGCGAGGCGGACCATCCAGTGGAAGGCCCGGCAGCAGGTGATCAGATCGGCCTGGTACGCGGGCTGGGCAGGGGCGAACTCTTCTGCTGGGATGGCGTGCACCGTGGCGGTGTGCCCGCCCAGGTGTGGTTGGAGCTCGTCGAGTGCGGTGCCGAGCATGCCCTGGTCCTGGTCTACGAGGTCCAGGTGGGCCGTGCGAGGCAGGGCGGGGAGCATGGACAGGGCTACCTGCCCGGTGCCGGCGCCGAGGTCCAGCAGCGTGGGCGCATGCACCCCGACCAGTTCCTGGACCAGAAGCTGGACGACCTCGTCGGGCAGCCTGGGGCGGTAACGGGCGTAGTGGACCAAGCCGAACAGGGTCACGTGTCTCCGATCGCGTGGTGCGGGCGTGAACGGTGTCTCAGAACTGTGGCGATCAGCTGTGGGGGCGGTCGCGGGTGTCGGGGACCTGGGGCAGCCAGGGCACGGCGTTCTCGCGGAAGCTCTGGTTGACCGGGACCAGTTCGGGCGGGTTGCCCAGCGCGGAGAGGGTGACCGCGATGCTGGTGGCCCCGTCGTCGAGGGCGCAGACCTGGCTGCCGCAGTTCGGGCAGAAGCCACGCTTGGAGTCCGGCCACGTGTAGTGCCACGACGGCTCGCCGCCGGACCATGCCAGGCCGTCGAGCGGGAAGGACACCCACGACATCATCGGTGCCCCCGACAGCCTCTGGCAGTCCCGGCAACTGCAGGTGTGGGGGTAGTCAGGCTCTCCGGCGACCGTGAACTGGATCTTGCCGCACTGGCAGGCGCCAGATCGGGGTGTGGTCACGGCGGGGGTGGGCGAGGTCATGGGGTGGTCTCCCTCGGTGACAGGCTGGGTTCGGGTGCTTGTGACGGGACGTTTGTCCATAGACCCGCCCGACCGCGGGCCCGGCACCCGGCCCAGAATCGGCTCGCCCTCGTGCTGGATCAGCACGCTCTCCCCGCCGTACAGCAGCCCGAGCAACTCCTCCCGGTCCGCAGGCACGCCCCAGTCGAGCAGGTCCCAGCGCGGCGGGGTCTCGTCCGGCTTGCTGCGCCGCACGTACGCCTGCGGCATCAGCACCTCCCGCCGCACAGCCAGGAAGGCCTCACGGACCGGGCCCGGCCGGAGGTGGCCGGCGGATTCCAGCCCGGCGACCATCTCCGCCCGCGCGGCCTCCGTTCTCTCGTCAGGGGCGGTTTCGGTTCCGGCGGGCGGCACGAGGGGATCGAGCACGTGCGACTCCTTACGTGTGGTCAGGGATGGCGGGCGGGGTGCGGGGCGGTCAGTCCCAGCCGAGTTCGGTGTAGGGACGTCCGGCCCGGATGCCTTCGATCGCGGCCCGGGTGTAGGGGACGATCGGCTCGGGGAGGGCATCGGCGGGCCACCAGCCCCAGGACACGCACCGGTCCGGCTCCCGGATCTCAGGCGTTCCGGTCCACTGCAGGGCGCGGAAGACGAACCCGATTCTGGGCGGGTCTCCGGGCTTGTCCACCATGTGCACCACGTGCGCGAGCTCGACGTCGGCCGGGTCGATGACCAGCCCGGCCTCTTCCTGCGCCTCGCGGACCAGGCAGGCCACGGCGGATTCTTGCTCGCAGTGCCCGGCGAGGAAATGGTGGGTGCCGCCGGCGTACGCGGAGTGGGGGTGCCGCAGGCCGAGCAGCACCTGATCGTCGCGTTCCAGGTAGAGGTGGACGCCGACGATGTGCGGGACGCTGGTGCTGCCCGCCTTCGGGCGATCCGGCCCGAGGGCCTCGCGCTGGGGCGCCGCCTTGGTGCGGCCGGAGTGCTCGGCGTGCCGGCGTACGAGGTCCAGGGTGGAGGGGGTCAGCCGCAGGCGCGCCATGGTGTCGGGGTGGAACCAGGCCAGCATCACGCCCTCGGTGAGCGGCAGGCGGGCGGGGTCGCCGTTCCACTGGGCGGTGAACACCTGCACCGGCACGGTCAGGCCGTCGGTGCCGGTGGCGAGCTCGACGGCGAACGGCTCCACGACGCCCGGCTCGAGCCCGGCTTCCTCCCGCAGTTCACGGCGGACGGTGTCTTCGAGTGAGGTGTCGCCCGGCTCGCGGCCGCCGCCGAGGAGGGACCAGGCTCCCGGTTCCCAGATGCCGGGTAGGTCATCGCGCAGGTGGAGCAGGTAGCGGCCGTGCCCATCGTGGATCAACGCCGAGGCGTTGACCGGCTCGATACGGCCGTCGAGCCCGGAGGCGCAGAGCTTCGACCGCAGCTGCGGCGCCGTGACCTCGTCGAAGGCGCGCCACTCGGCGGCCGAGACCTCCTCCGTCTGCACGGTGACCTCGACGTCCCTGTCCACCAGCTGGAAGACGAAGCGGAAGTCCCAGTGCTGGTGCGCGCCTTCGCCCTTGATCAGGTTGGCGTCGATATCGAAGACGTCGATGTCGATGGGCAGGCTCCCGTAGGCGGCGGTGGCGCACAGGGCGCCGGGCGGGATGCCGACCTCCTCGTGGACCTCGCGCAGCGCCGTCTCCAGCAGCGAGCGATCACCTGCCTCGACGTGCCCGCCTGGTGCCAGCATCAGCCCGAAGACGTTGTGGTGGACGAGCAGGACACGGCGGTCGTGGTCGACGACGACAGCGCTGCACGTGATGTGCCCCGGCGTGGTCGAGCGGCTCGTGGGCTCGGCGTCTTCGTCCAGCAGCCGCAACAGAGGTGACAGCAGCGGTGCTTCAGCCGGGCGCCGTTCCAGGTAGGCGGTGACGAGATCGCTGATGTGCGAGCGGGTGGGCGGCAAGAGGGCCTCACAGTTCGGAGAGAAGGCGGAGGGAAGGCGGCGGCGACGCTCACGGGTGCGGGTCCGCTCCGGCCACGTCCGCAGCCGTCACCAGCTGACGCCCGGCAGGAAGCTGGGTATTGAGGGCCCGCACCGGCTGCCCGTCCAGCAGCCCGTACAGGTCACGGTCACCGGAGAACACGAGCACCGCCCGGCCGGTGATGACGTCGAGCCTGGCCACGGTGGCGAGGACGTCATCCCCTTCGCAGCCGGGCTGCTCCAGCCACCGCACCCCGGCCGCGTCCAGGGCCTGCTTGACCGCGGGCAGGTGGACGACAGGGTTGTGGTCGGCGCCCGCCCGGCTTGCCTTGTAGCCAGGCACGTTCTCAGCACGGTCGGCGGCGCCGTCCTCGGCGTCGAAGACGACGAACACCTCCTGGCCCGGACAGTGCTCGCGGTGGGCCTGGCGCAGCAGGGCGACGAACCCGAACAGGCCGGTCAGGTCCTCCCCGCTGGGCCCGGTCACCCTCCGGGCAAACCCGAAGTGGGCCCGGTAGCGGAGATGATGGCCATCCACGAGCATCAGCGAAGCCCCAGGCTCGGCGGGCCCTGGAGGCGCCCCGGCCTGTCGGTCGGCATGCGACCGCGTCGCGTGGGATCCCGCCACAAGGCGGGCGTTCACCCCGACATCCTCGGCTGTGGCGGCGGCGGTCATGCGTGGTCCTCGGTGCGCAGGGCGTCGTGGTCGCCGGCGGACTGGGTGGGGATCGTGGCATCGAAGGCGGCGGCCTGGACGAGGTAGGCGTCGCGGAAGTCCCCGGTGCCCGTGGCCGGGTCCATCAGTTCCTCGAAGGTGCCTGACTCGGCGACCCGGCCGTCCTTGAGGACGTGGATGAGGTCCGCATGACGCACGGAATGGAGACGATGGGTGATGAGCACGATCGTCTGGCCGGTGGTCGCGGCCAGCGCCCTGATCTGGTCGAAGACCCGCTGCTCCGCGACGGCGTCGAGGGCGCTGGTGGGTTCGTCCACGATCAGGATCTCGGCCCGCCTGTACTTGGCACGCGCGATGCCGACTCGCTGCCACTGCCCGCCGGAGATCTGGTGGCCACCGCGGTAGCCGCGGGCCAGCAGCGTGCCGAGCCCGCGCGGCAGGTCGTCGAGGACCTGGTCGGCTCCGGAGAAGCCGGCGGCCTCCTCGACCGCTCGATCATCGATGGCCTGGCCGGGCTGGCCGATGCCGACGTTCACCCGGAACGTGAACGGCCAGTGGTAGAAGTCCTGCGACATCAACGCGACGCGGCCGAAGACCTGGTCGCGGTCGGCGGTGCGGGCGTCGATGTCGTCCCACCAGATCGTGCCGCTCCCTTCGTCCGGCAGGTACAGGCCGGCGAGCAGCCTGACCAGCGTGGACTTGCCAGAGCCGTTCTCACCCACCAGCGCAATGATCTTCCCTGTCGGGAACGACAAGCTCACCTCGCGCAGCGTCGGCTCCGGTTCGTCGCCGCTGCTTCCACTGCCGGGGTAGGTGAAGGAAACCTTCTCGAACCGGACTTCCCGCAGCTGCTCGGGCAACGCCCGCCCGCCCACAGGGATCGCCCGGGTCTTGGCCTCCCGACACAGCCGCTCGAAGTCGGCCACGAACAGGGACTCCTGGTGCAGCTCGGTGATCTGCAACACGAGCGTGTCCAGGCTGGCGGCGCCGGTGCGGATGGCGAGGACGGCCGTGCCCGCGACGGCGAGGTCCATAGCCCCGCCCCACAGCAGGGCGCCCAGGGCCCCGTACGTGAGGAGGGTGGCGATGCCGCCGGCGCCGTCGGCGACGAGTCCGATCCGCGCCGCCCGGCGGGCCAGCCGGGTCTGCTCGCGTTCGCTGGTCTCGGCCATCGTTCGGAAGTGGCCCAGCAGGAAGGGCCCGACTCCGTGGACGCGGACTTCCGCCGCCGCTTCCTTCTGGGTCAGCAGCTGGCCGAGCAGGTGCCCGGCCCGGGCGTGCTGCACGAAGGCGTGGAAGGAGATGTACTTCTGGCGGGAGATCATCAGCGAACTCCACGCGCTCGGCAGGGTCATCAGGACCAGCAGGGGCAGCAGCAACGGATGCAGGACGGTCAGCACGCCAGCCGCGGCGATCAACGACACGGCCGCGTTCAAGGTGTTCGTGCAGTAGCGGATCATGCGCCGGGCCGAGTCCGCCCCGTACCGGGCCGCATCCAGGAGCCGGTGGAACTCGTCGTCCTCGATCGCCGCGAGTTCCGTACGGTGCACAAGCCCCAGGTACTGCTCGGTCGCCACCCGCTGCACCTTCGGCTCCAGCGCTCCTGTGGCCGCCGTCGAGGCCGAGCGCAGCAGGGAGCCGAGGAATGCCGTGACGGCCACGACCGTGAGCGCGGGCACGGCCTGGGTAAGGCGTTGGTTGGTGCTGCCGCCCGCGAGGATGTGCCCGAGCACGCTGTTGACCGCGACCAGGCCGATCGCCTGGGCGATTCCGCGGCCGGCCTCGGAGGCCAGGACCAGGCGCAAGGCCCGGGGATCGGCCAGGTGGGCGAGCCGCAGTCCGGTACCGACCAGCCTGGGCAGCTGCCTCGCCATCGTCCAGAGCCCGAGCTTGAGCCAGGCGCCCTCGTGCCGGTCCCATCCGATGTCGTAGGCGAGCTCGCCGCCGAAGAGGAGCCGCTCGGAATCCGACACCCCCGCGGTGCTGGATCCGGCCGTCGAGTCCTTGCTCACGCAGCCCTCCCGGCATCCGGTCGTGAGTCGCGGCCACCGAAGGAACGGGCGTCAACACGGCGCCCGCACACCGGGCGCGGGTATGGGACGGGCCTGAGATGTTCGAATGCAACGGGGGCTTCGAGGTGGTTCGGCTGCGGCTTCACAGGATCCTCCGGATGGGCGCACGGCTGGTACTGGTGCTCTAAGAACGGCTCCCGATCGGGTGCGTCACGGCCGAATCGGGGGCGAATGGTGAACGAATGTTCTGGTCCGGCTGGGTGGGCTTGGCGTGTCTGTGCTGCGGCGTTGAAACTCGCTCGAACAGGCTGTGTCACTCGGGCGGGGGATTGTGGGCTTCGGTACGGTCGCCGGGCTCGTGCGTGTCCGTGGGGCCGGCAGGCTGGGCTCCGACACCGGAGACGGATCAGGAAGCCGACAGGCTGTCGTGGATCACGCGGTCGCTCCGCTGAAGTGCTGCGTCCAGGGTGCGACGGAGTTGAACTGGAATGGCGCCAGAGCCCAGGGCGCAGGCCTCGACGAGGTCACGGCAGGCGGCAAGTTGGGTCGGAGGGGCCAGTTTGGTGAACAGAGGGTCGGTCAGCGCTTCCCGTGCGGCGAAGCCGTCGCGAGCGTCGGTGATGTTGCGGTGCAGCGGCATGAAGGTGTTCATCTCGCTGCTGAGGGAAACTCATCGGCCGTCTCGGCGCTCGTAGACGATGGAGCGGGAGACCCTGCCCGTGGTCCGCTGGGTAACGACGAGCCGGCCGCCCGGCGCGAGTTGGTCGAGCATGAGGCGACGACGGCGGGCTGGGAGGCGCAGGAGATGGACGTGTTGTCGGTCTCGTGCTTCACGTGGACCGGCTGGTTCGCATAGGCCTCCTCGAGCGAGGTGTCGGGCACGAAAAGGTGCCGGGGCACGGTGCGCAGCGCGGCCTCGGCGGCTGGGTTGGTGGCGTGGCCCTCCTTGCGGATCTGGTCGACGAGGGCGTTGCGGAGCTGTTCCGCGGTGGCGTCGGGGGTGGTGAGCGTGTCGGTGTTCACCGATCCGACGCTATCGGCGGCCGGGTTGCTGGCGGGGGTGGTTGCGGGGGTGTCACTCGTTCCCATGACGGCCTTTCGGGCGAGGTTGGACAGGGCGCTTTGGTCCTCCAGGGGGAGACCGGCCCGGTGGAAGTGGAAGATCACGTGGTGGGCGAGGACTGCTCTCAGGCCTCGTCGTAACCGGCCTTCGTGGTTGAGGACGGCGAGTGCGGTCCCGGCCCGTGCGAAGGCGCGAACCCAGTCGGCGTGTCCGTGGAGCGGGCCGTCCTCCCGGCAAAGGCTGCGGGCGTCGACGGTCAGCAGGGAGTACATGGCCGCGTCCAGCTCGGAGGCGAGGACCGGCGGGGCCGGGCGTTCGGCGGCGACCTTGTCCCAGACGTCGCCCTGCTCGTACCAGTCGAGGCCGGCGGCGCGCATCATCGCACTGACAAGGAGGACGGCGGTCTCGCGGCGGCCGAGGTGTCCGGCATGGACGGGGTAGGCCAGCAGGTGGTGGCTGTCGGTGTGGAACAGCTCGTGGGCCGCGTCCATGGCCTCGGTCCCGCCGAAGGCCAGGGTCTCGGGTTCGTAGATAGTGGAATTCCACTGCAGGACCTGATCGGCTTGGACGAGTGCGCTGAGGGCTTCCCGCAGGGTGGGGGTCTCGTCGCCGGCGGTGCGCACGCGCAGCTTCCACGGCTGCTAGTTCATAAACCACGAGGTGGAAATCTCCCCGCGCTCCTCGGCCTTGGCCAGAGCGGGGCCGAGTAGGCCCCGTCACCCGCAGACAACGGATGCTTTGCCGGGTATCGGCCTCCCAAGCGAGCATCAGAATGAGGGATAATCACGCAGTCACGAACACTCGTCGCCGCCGCGGTATGGGCCTTCGCGTAGTCGGCATCATGGATGCGGAGCGGGCGGGCCTCGCAACCACGAGCATCTGGGGGTGTTGGGCCGGACGGAGGAGATCAGTTGTTACGTCTTCAATCGGTGAGCAAGCGCTACGGCCGTGGCGATTGGACGCTGAGAGACGTGGACGTGGAGGCGTCGGCCGGCGAGGTCGTGGCATTCGCCGGCGGGAACGGATCGGGAAAGTCGACGCTGCTGCGGATCGCGGTGGGCCTGTCCCGGCCGACCCGCGGCACAGTGGCCGCCCGGCCGCCCGTTGTCGGGTACGTCCCGGACCGGTTCTCCCCCAACGAACGCATGTCGGCCGCGGCGTACCTGACGCACATGGGCCGCGTCCGTGGGCTGACCACCTCGGCCGCCTCGGCTCGGGCCGGGCGGCTGCTGGACCGACTCGCGCTGGTGGGCGGCAAGCACGCCCCCCTGCGTAGCCTGT
Organism: Streptomyces virginiae; assembly: GCF_040638905.1. Lineage (GTDB taxonomy): Bacteria > Actinomycetota > Actinomycetes > Streptomycetales > Streptomycetaceae > Streptomyces > Streptomyces virginiae_B. Next base: position 197,776 of record NZ_JBEZYV010000010.1, read on the forward strand.
CGAAGGGCAACGCGCAGAAGGTCGCGCTGGCCCAGGCCCTCCTGGTGGAACCTGGGCTGCTCGTCCTGGACGAGCCGTGGTCCGGGCTGGACGCCGATGCCCACGGCGTGCTCGCCGAGATCATGACCGAGGTCGCGGCCGCCGGCGGTATCGTCGTGTTCACCGACCACCGCGAGTCGGTCACCCGGGCCCGCGCCACCCGGACCTACGCGGTCGGCAATGGTCGCGTGTCGTTGCGGGGACCGGAGTCGTGGGGCACCGGGCAGCGGCCCACCTCCGATGTCGTCCTGGCGGCGGGCAAGGAGGGCCGCGTACCGCAGGACCTCGCTTGGGAGGAACTGGACGGCGTACGGGCGGTAAGCCGGGACGTCACGGGCGTCAGGATGTGCGTGGAACGCGAGTCCACCGACGCTCTGCTGTTGACCGCGCTCCAGCACGGCTGGTCCGTCGAGTGCGTCACCGGGACGACTACCGACCACCACCGGATGCCGAGCGTCGCGACGAACGGGAACATCCGGTGATCGCGCTCATCCGCTACACCTTCGCCACCGTGCTGCACACGCAGCGCTACCTCGCTCCGCTGCTCCTGTTCATGGGTCTCATGGGCGTGCTGACCGTCAACGGCAGCGGCCCGCTGCCCCCCGCCTACGCCTCCTCCGCCGGCGCGCTGTTCGTCTGCTCGACCTGGCTGACCATCGCTGTGATGAGCCTGGACGACCCGCCGCAGCGGGCGATCGTCGTCACCACCGCGGGCGGCCGGTCGCTCACGGTCCTGCTCGCGGCCATCGGCACGGCCCTGCTGAGCTGTCTCGTCCTGATGGTCTTCGGACTGTTCTTCCCGTTGTGGATGGGCGACTATGTGGTCACCACAACCGACCTCCTGCTGGGCCTCGAGGCGCAGCTCACCTGTGCCCTCGTCGGCATCGCCATCGGCGTGCTGTGCTCGCGGCTGGTTTTCAAACGGCAGGGGTACGCGTTGGTCGCCGCTCTCGCGCTGGTGATGGGAGCCCTCTTCACCAAGGGTATGCCTCCGGTCAACCGCCTGTTCACTCTGATGTCCACGACCCCAGACGCGGCAAAACTGCTTGCCCCCGCCGGCGTGATGCTGGCGATCTCCACGGTGATCCTTGCCGTGTTCACCGCCACCACGCAGTTCGTCGCCGGGCGCAGGGAATAGTGGGAAGCCGCGCACTGGCTCGGACGGGCCGCCGACCACGAACACCCCGGCGTCCTCTTCCGGCTCGCCGTGGTGGCCGGCCGCAGCTTGGGCTCCGCAGCTTCAGCCCGTGCCGAGCTCGTTAGGCGGTCTCGGCTCCGGCCAGCGTGGCGGAGACCAACTCGCTGCGGCAGAGCGACGAGACCATGCTCCAGCTCGAGGACGCCGCCATCCACGACGCCTACGTCGCCAACTGCAACAAGACGTGGGCTGCCACCACGCACCAGCCCGCCAACGGCTGCGCACCCGCGACCTGCTGACCCCCGCAGTCGCCGGAGACGCGCAGGCACAGGCGTACCCCGACCAGCTGCTCCAGTGGCAGTCAGTCCCTGCCCGACCCCTTGCGTGGTGCATAGCGGTCGGCTGGTCCCGGGGGCTTGGGAGAGGCGACTGGAACGCGGAATCCTGCGCCCGAAGCCGTTCGGGCTGTTCCTCGGCGGCACTTAGTTGCTAAAGTGGCAAGTAGATGCCAGCACGGACAATGGGGTAGCTGGCGGCCAGGGGAGGGGTATGCGATGAGTGAACAAATCGATGCGGTCGCAGCATTGAAGGGGATCGCGCGGGTCGAGGCGACCGCACGGGGGCGAAGCCGCTGGTACGTCGGCTACCTATGGATGTTCGCCGGCTGGCAGCTGGTCCTGGTTCCCGCCGTGCTGCTGTGGCGCGGGCCGACGGGGACCGTGGTCGGTACGCTGGCGAACGCGCTCGTGGTTGTGGGACTGTCCTTGTTCGCCACGCGGCAGCCGGTGGTCCCGCACGGCTACGGCCGGCTGCACCTCACAGTGATCGGCGCATGGACGGGTGCCTACCTCTCGATACTCGCACTCGGCTTGACGCTCTTCGTGGGCAGCGTCGCCTTCGCGGCCATGGCCGCCCTCGCATGCGCGCTGCCCGCCGCCGCGGCGGCCTGGCGGGAAGCGCGCGCCGTATGAAGCCGGAACCCGAGACGGGCACGAAGCAGGGTCCTCACCCGCGACACGCACTGCAGCCCCTACTGGCTTCGGCGGTGCGTCTGTCGATCGTCGCAGCCCTCGCCGCTGTGGATAAGGCCGAGTTCGCCTACGTACGAGACCTCGTGGAAATCACTGACTCCGCCTTGTCGAAGCAGGTCTCGCGGCTCGAAGAAGCCGGCTGGGTGACGGTCGAGAAGGGCCAGGTCGGACGTCGGCCGCGGACCTGGCTACGGCTGACCGAGGACGGAGCAGCCGCCTACCGGCGCCACCTCACCGCGCTCACGGCAATCGCGGGCCCCCTGCAGTGATAGGCGGGGCGAACGGCTGGTCGCAGGCGTGACTAGCCTTTCACTCGGCCCTGACGTGTGTGGTAAACGATTGTGGGCGAGCCGTGCACAACATGCGTGCTGCGGGTGCGGGCCTTGGACTGCGCCCGAAACGGCCGCTGCCGACACCCCGAACCCGCAGATGTAGGCGGCGGCCGGCGGGGAAGGCGCCAGGACGGCGGGGCCGAGTTCGCCCGCCTTGGTCAGTGCGTACGTGGCCGGGTGAGCAGGCAGGCGAGACCCTGGGGTGGATCACAGATGTGCTGGGCTTTCTGCTGATGACAGCCGTGTCTACGGCCTTCATTGCTGCTCTCGAGGCTGATTCTGGGCCGTCGATTCTGAAAATGATCTCTTGGGTCGTGGGTCTGCTGTTCCTGCAGATCAGCATGTCCGTCAGGAAGAGAGGGATGTCCGGCCCTTACGCGATCATGGCCGCCGTCACCGCGATGAATGTGGTTGGGATGCCGGGGGCCGCTGACTGGCAAGCATCGTCGGACTGATCTAGCCGACGATGCCCGGTCCATTTGGGACCGAATCTAGGCCTTGCGCCGCCAGCAGGTGAAACGGCAGCTCACCGTGCAGGAGTCCCGCCACAAGTTCGCCCGGGACGGGCGCCACGGCAAACCCGGCACCATCCACCATGCGTACCGGGGCGGCATGGAGGATCAGCTCGGCGCGCTCTGCCGACCGATGGTCGGGACCCTTTGCCGTTCTCGGTGTTGCGTCAGTGGCTGGTGAGTTCGCCGGTGAGTTTGCCGTGGAGGTCGGCGCTGGGGTCGTTCAGGCCGATGATCTCCACGCTCTTGCCGCGCTGGGCGTACTTGGTCTCGATGGCATCGAGCGCGGCGACCGAGGAGGCGTCCCAGATGTGGGCGGCGGACAGGTCGATGACGACCTTGTCGGGGTCGGTGGCGTAGTTGAACTGGCCGACGAGGTCGTTGGAGGAGGCGAAGAACAGCTCGCCGGTCACGGAGTACACCACCGTGCTCCCGCCGGGGTCGGTCACGGCGGTGACGTTGGCCAGGTGGGCGACGCGCTTGGCGAAGATGACCATCGCGGTGATCGAGCCGACGACGACGCCGATGGCGAGGTTGCCGGTGGCGACCACGAAGATCACGGTGATGACCATGACGGCGATCTCACCGGCCGGCATCCGCTTCAACGTCTTGGGGGCGATGGAATGCCAGTCGAACGTCGCGAAGCACACCATCACCATGACGGCGACCAGGGCGGCCATGGGGATGTCGGAGACGACCGGGCCGAAGGCGATGCACAGCACCATCAGGAACGCCCCCGCGAGAAATGTGGACAGGCGGGTCCGGGCGCCGGACACCTTCACGTTGATCATCGTCTGGCCGATCATGGCGCAGCCGCCCATGCCGCCGAAGAATCCGGTGACGATGTTCGCGATGCCCTGACCGACCGATTCGCGGGTCTTGGAGGAGTGCGTGTCGGTGATCTCGTCAACCAGCTTGGCCGTCATCAGGGACTCCATCAGGCCGACCAGCGCCATGGCGAAGGCGTAGGGGGCGATGGTGGTCAGGGTGTCCAGGGTGAAGGGCACGTCCGGCAGGCCCGGGACCGGCAGCGAGGACGGCAGGGCGCCCTTGTCGCCGACGGTGGGCACGGCGATCGCGGCGGCGACGGTGATGACGGTCAGGATGACGATGGAGACCAGCGGTGCCGGGATCACGGTCGTGACCTTGGGGAAGAACACCATCAGCGCGAGGCCGCCGATGATCAGCGGATAGACGGCCCACGGGACGTCGGTCATCTCGGGGACTTGGGCCATGAAGACCAGGATGGCGAGGGCGTTGACGAATCCGACCATCACCGAGCGCGGCACGAACCGCATCAGCTTCGCCACACCCAGCGCGCCGAGCGCCACCTGGATGACGCCGGCCAGGATGACCGCGGCGACCAGGTAGCCGAACCCGTGCTCACGGTTCAGCGGCGCGATCACCAGCGCGACGGCACCGGTCGCCGCGGAGATCATCGCCCGTCGGCCCCCGACGATGGAGATGACCACGGCCATGGTGAACGAGGCGAACAGGCCGACCGCGGGGTCGACGCCGGCGATGATCGAGAACGAGATCGCCTCCGGGATCAGCGCGAGCGCGACGACCAGGCCGCCCAGGACCTCGGTGCGCCAGACCTTCGGGTTGTTCAGCCAGTCCGGACGCAGGCCGCGCAGTCGCGCGGCAGGGGACACAACGGAAGAAGACAAGGAAGCAGGTACCTGTCGTGCTCGGGCACACCCTGCTCAGGGCAGGCCAGGGGCGTGCGGCAGAACGCGGAAGGCCGGGCCGGCACCCCGCGGACGGCCCGCAACGGAGCGGGCCGGAAGTCGAAGAACGAGACGAAGCCGGGCTGCGCGACGCGCGGCAGGGCGGCTCACATCCAGAGGCGAAGCGTCACGGCGGGCAGGCGGCGGCGATCAGCGTCATGGGCTCGCGCACGCTCTCTCCTGCAAGAATCGGATCTTCGCCGGGGGCACCGTCGGCCCCGACACGGCAGTAGCGGGGCACCCTGGACGGCCCTCGCCACCAGCAACTCTACCCTAACGTTAGAGTAGAGATTGGTGGGGCTGCAGAGAACGCGGCCCGCCACGACGAGAAGGGTCAGGACCGCGGGCGTGGACGACAGGCACATGCAGATCGGCGAGGTGGCCGCGCGGACGGAACTGTCCCTGCGTACCATCCGGCACTACGAGGAGACCGGTCTGGTCGTCCCCTCGGCCCGATCTCAGGGCGGCTTCCGCCTCTACACCGAGACCGACGTCGCCCGCCTCATGGTCATCCGCCGCATGAAGCCGCTCGGCTTCACCCTCGACCAGATGCGCGACCTCCTGGATGCCACCGACCGCCTCGACCACGAGCCCGGCCTCGACCCCGACGAGCGCGAGGGCCTGCTGGGGCGGGTGCGGGAGTACGAGCAGGCCGCCGCCGAGCAGGTCGACAAACTCCGGCTCCAGCTGGCCCGCGCCGAGGACTTCGCCGAAACGCTCCGCACACGCCTGCACCAGCCCGCACCTACCCGGTCCTGACCCCGATGCCCCGCCGCCCCGCCCGCTGTCCGGCATCGCCTCTGCTGGTGATGGGCGCGATCCTCACGATCGCGGGGGCCGCCCTCTACGCGATGCTCGGCGAGCGCCCTGCGCTGTACTCGGCCGCAGCACTGGTGCTCGCCGCCGTCGCCTCCTGGTGGTGCGCCTCCCGCCAGGGCTGATCACATCCTGACACCGATGTGATCTTGCGGAGACGTGCGGGGCAGACAGCCGGCCCACCAGTGGATACGGTGTAAAGAACGCGTCAAGAACTGGCGCGCGGTGTGCCGGGAAGTCTGGTCGGCGTCCTGGGGGCAGTGTGCCCTCTCGTCGCTGACACACCCGGAGGCCCACTGCCATGGCCGGCACCCGCTCCCCCTTCCTCGGACTGCTCCCCCTGCCCGAACGGCAGACGATCACCCGCGCCCTGCGGACGGAGACCGTCGGCGGCCTGGTCCTCCTCGGCGCGGCCGTCCTTGCGCTGATCTGGGCCAACAGCCCGTGGAGCGCGGCATACGCCTCCGTGCGCGACTTCCACTTCGGGATACCGGCCCTCGGCCTGGACCTGTCCGTGGGTCACTGGACGGCGGACGGGCTGCTGGCCGTGTTCTTCCTCGTCGCCGGGATCGAGCTGAAACGCGAACTGGTCGTCGGTGAACTGCGCACCCCGGCCACCGCCGCGCTGCCCGTGATCGCCGCGCTGTGCGGAATGGCGGTACCCGCCGCCCTCTACCAGGCCACCACCGCGGCGGGCGGTGGCAGCAGCGCGGGTTGGGCAGTCCCGATGGCCACCGACATCGCCTTCGCGCTGGCCGTCCTGGCGGTGTTGTCCACGCACCTGCCGGCCGCGCTGCGCGCCTTCCTCCTGACCCTGGCCGTGGTCGACGACCTGGGCGCGATCCTGATCATCGCGGTGTTCTTCACCTCCGACCTGAACCTGTGGGCTCTCGCCGGAGCCGTGGCGGGCCTGGTCCTCTTCTACCTGCTCCAGCGGCTGCGGGTACGCGGCTGGTGGTGGTACGTCCCCCTCGGAGTGGCGATCTGGGCGCTGATGTACAACGGCGGCGTCCACGCCACCGTCGCCGGCGTCGCCATGGGCCTCATCCTGCGCACCACCCGCGACAAGGACGAAGAGGTCTCACCCGCTTCACGGGTCGCGCACCTGGTCCACCCGCTCTCCGCGGGCGTCGCGGTGCCGCTGTTCGCGCTGTTCGCCGCCGGGGTGAGCATCTCCGGCCCGGCCCTGAGCGCGGTGTTCACCAGCCCCGAACCCCTCGGCGTCGTGATCGGCCTGGTCGTCGGCAAGACGGTGGGCATCTTCGCCGGAACCTACCTGGCCGCCCGCTTCACCCGCGCCCAGCTCAACCCCGACCTCGCCTGGGCTGATGTCCTGGGCCTGTCGGTGCTGGCAGGGATCGGCTTCACCGTCGCCCTGCTGATCGGAGAACTCGCCTTCCCCGGCGGCCAAACTGCCGAGCACGTCAAGGCAGCCGTCCTCGCCGCCTCCCTGATCGCCGCGGTCCTCGCCGCGATCCTGCTGCGCAGGAGGAACACCGTCTACCGGCGCCTGTACGAGGCGGAGAACCTCGACGCCGACCACGACGGCATCCCCGACATCTACCAGCACGACACGGTCAAGCCCGCAGGCACCACTGCTCGTACGGACGGGAAGCACATCTGATGGCCGGCGGCGATGCCTCACTGCTGGCGCCATGATCGTCATCGCCGCCCTGGTCATCCGCACCGCCATTACCGAGCTCCGGCACCCGGGCAGCGCCCGGCGCCAGTGGGCGTGCGCCACGAACCCGCGGGCCGGCCGGTGCGACGGTCGCGTGAACCTCTTCGACACCACCCGCCGGCGCCGCCTGCGCCGACGCAATCTCTAGGCATGCCGTGACGCTGCAACAGCTGTACCTGGTGCTTCTGGTGGGCGGCGTCGTCCTCATGGCCAGCATCGCCGCCGCCCGGGCCGCGCACCGGCTCGGCCTGCCGAGCCTGCTGTTGTTCCTCTCCGTCGGCGTGATCGCGGGCGAGGACGTGATCGGTATCGACTTCGACGACGCGCAGCTCGCCCAGTCCCTGGGGACCGCCGGCCTCGCCGTCATCCTCGTCGAGGGCGGCCCGAGCACCCACTGGCCCGACGTCAGACGCCGACTGGCACCGGCCGGTGTACTCGCCACCGCCGGCGTCGCGGTGTCCGTGGCGGTAACCGGCGCCGGGGCCCACCATCTCCTGGGCATGGACTGGCATCTGGCCCTGCTGTTGGGCGCGATCGTCTCCTCCACGGACGCCGCCGCGGTCTTCGCCGTCCTGCGCGACCTGCCCCTGCCCCGCAAGACCACCGGGCTGCTGGAGGCGGAATCCGGGTTCAACGACGCCCCGACCACATCCTGGTCCTGGTCTTCTCCACCGCCGCGGCCGACCTTCCCGACCCCGCCGCGATTCTCGTCAACGTCCTCTACCAGCTGGTTGTCGGCGGGCTGCTGGGGCTGGTCATCGGCAGGATCGGGGTGGGCGCGCTGCGCCACACCGCGTTGCCGGCCACCGGCCTCTACCCGCTGGCCACGGTCGGATTCGGCATCATCGCCTTCGCCGCAGGCGGCTCCGTCAACGCCAGCGGCATCATCGCCGCCTACCTCGCCGGACTGGTGCTGGGCAACTCGCACCTGCCCCACCGCGCAGCGACCCGCTCCTTCGCCGAAGGCACCGGATGGCTCGCGCAAATCGGTCTGTTCGTCATGCTCGGACTGCTCGTCGACCCCAGCGAACTGCCCTCCGCCGTCCCGCCCGCCCTCGTGGTCGGCCTGGTCCTGCTGCTGATCGCCCGCCCTGTCCCGGTCGCCGCCTGCCTGCTGCCCTTCCGTACCCCGTGGCGGGAACAGGCCTTCATCTCTTGGGCCGGACTGCGCGGAGCCGTTCCGATCGTCCTCGCCACGTTCCCGATCGTCGCCGCCGTCGACGGCGCCCGTCACCTGCTCAACATCGTCTTCGTCCTGGTCGTCGTCTTCACCCTCGTCCAGGGCCCAACCCTTCCCGCCGCCGCGCGCCTCCTGCACCTCGCCAGGCCCGGAGCAGTGCGGGAGATCCAGGTAGAGAGCGCACCCTTGCATATCCTCGACGCCGACCTGCTGACCGTCACGATCCCGCCCGGCCCACGCCTCCGCGGCGTCGCCGTCTTCGAACTCCGGCTGCCACCACCAGCGGTGATCACCCTCCTCGTCCGCGGCGGAGCCACCCAGGTACCCGGTCCCGAGACAGTCCTCGCAGCTGGTGACGAACTGCTCCTCATCACCGCTCCGGAGACCCGGCAGGCCACGGAGCGGCGCCTGCGCGCTGTCGGCCGCCGTGGCAAGCTCGCCCGCTGGCTCGGCGAACACGGCAGGTCCGAGCCTGTCGGTGGCGGCACCGACTGACGAGGAGCCGTTCAAAGGTCGGGAGACGTGCGCGAATCTGACCAGGGGGGGACCGGCCATCAAGAGCGGCACGCAGGCGGTGAACGGCGATGCGGGCGCCCCTGCCATCGGGAGCATTTCCCATGCCCAGACGACCGGGCGCCGCTGCGCCGGAGCCAGGGGAAGACGACACGCCGTCATGATCGTCCGGCGGCCGACGGTCCCGAACCGGAGGGCCACCACGACCGTGGTCGCCTGCACAACGGTGAGCACGTGTACCTGCAGAGATCAGCGGACTGCGAGCGAGGGAGTACGCGTCCGGGGCACGGGGTTGTCCCGCAGGCGGCCTCGGTCACCGATTGCGGGGACTGCCCGCGAGGTTGTAGGCCAGGTATGCGGCGGTCGCCGGCTACAGGAGGATCAGCACGGTGAGAGTGATCGCGCTGGAGACCGGGTCGCGTTCGGTGTCCTGGCGCCAGCCCGGGTGACGCGCCAGGAGGCGGGGCAGGCGGTGGGCGAAGCCGACGGTGCCGCCGAGGTAGACAGCCAGGGCGGCGAGCAGCAGCACGGTTTCCCGGCTGGTGACCGCCGCCCAGGTGTCTGTACTCATGCGCGGCCGACCGGATCCTGAGCCTGGTCCTTGAGGTCCTTCGAGGATCCCGGCTGGGTGGACACCTCGGCCAAGGTGGCCGGCCGCGGCGCGGTGCGGCGGCTGCTGATCCAGGCGGCGACGGGTTCGGTGTATCGGGCGGTTAGCGGGCCGATCACTACGAGGATGAGCACGTACGCGGTGGCGAGCGGGCCCAGGGCGGGTTCGATCCCGGCGGTGACGGCGAGGCCGGCGATGACGATGGAGAATTCGCCGCGAGCGACCAGGGTTCCACCGGCCCTCCACCGGCCCTTGATCCCGACCCCGGCCCGCTTCGCGGCCCAGTGCCCAGTCGCGATCTTCGTACCGGCAGTGACCACCGCCAGTGCGAGGGCGGGCAGCAACACCGGCGGGATGCTCGCGGGGTCGGTGTGCAGGCCGAAGAAGACGAAGAACACGGCGGCGAACAGGTCCCGCAGCGGGCTGAGTAGGGTGTGCGTGCCCTCGGCCACCTCACCCGACAGGGCGATACCGACGAGGAACGCGCCGACGGCGGCCGACACCTGCAGCTGCTGGGCGATGCCCGCGACCAGCAGGGTCAGACCGAGTACGACGAGGAGGAGCTTCTCGGGGTCGTCACTGGAGACGAAGCGGGAGATGTGGCGTCCGAAGCGCACGGCGATGAACAGCACCGCTCCGGCGACGCCGAGGGCGATGGCGAGCGTCGCGCTGCCGGCGGCCAGGCTGACGCCGGCGAGGAGGGCGGTGATGATCGGCAGGTAGACCGCCATCGCGAGGTCTTCGAGGACCAGGATGGACAGGATGACGGGGGTCTCGCGGTTGCCGACCCGGCCGAGATCGCCCATGACCTTGGCGATGACCCCGGAGGAGGAGATCCAGGTGACCCCGGCCAGGACGACGGCGGCGACCGGGCCCCAGCCCATCAGCAGAGCTGCGACCGCACCTGGTACCGCGTTCAGGGCGAAGTCGACCAGTCCGGCCGGGTACTGGGTCTTGAGGTTGGACACCAGGTCGGTGGCCGTGTACTCGAGGCCCAGCATCAGCAGCAGCAGGATCACGCCGATCTCGGCGCCGATCGCCACGAACTCCTCACTGGCTCCCATGGGCAGCAGCCCGCCGGTGCCGAAGGCGAGGCCGGCCAGGAGGTAGAGGGGGATGGGGGAGAACTTCAGGCGGCCGGCGACCCGGCCGAGCAGGCCCAGGCCGAGGATGATCGCACCGAACTCGATGAGGAAGAGAGCGGAGTGCACGGGCGCTCACTCCCGCCCGAGTATGGAGGCGGCGGCGTCGACGCCCTCGCGGGTGCCGATCACGATGAGGGTGTCGCCGCCGGCGAGGCGGAAGTCGGGTGCGGGGGAGGGGCGGGCCTCCGCACGGCGCAGCACGGCCACGATGGAGACGCCGGTTTCGGTGCGCATGCGGGTCTCACCCAGCACCCGGCCGTTCCAGTACGAGTGCGCCGACAGTTCGATCCGCTCGGCCACCAGCCCCAGATCGGTGGTGTGAAGAACGTTGGGGCTGTGGTGGGCCGGCATCAGGGCGTCGATCAGCGAGGCCGTCTCGGCACCCGTCAGGTGCAGCGACTGGGCGCAGGCGTCGGGGTCGTCCGCCCGGTAGAGGTTCACCGTCCGTGTGCCGTCGCGGTGCGCGACGACGGACAGGTGACGGTGTTCGCGGGTGGTGAGGTCGTACTGGACCCCGATACCGGGCAGTGGTGTGGTGCTCATGCGTGGAGCAGGCACAGCTGTCCCCCCTCGTGTTCGTTCTCGTACGTGACGCCGGCGAACGCTCGTTCTCGAGCAGGAGCAAGCCGCTCGGCGGGCCCATCGTGCCACTTTCCGCGTGTCCGACATATGGGTGCCGGCACGGATGGACAACAGTTCGCACCGGCGTGAGGATGAGGCGGGGAAGTGGGCTTCATCGCAGTTCAGAGCATGGGCACGGATTGGCGGCAGGATTGTGGCGGATGCCGGGAGACCGACTGGAAAGGCGTGTGGTCGTGTCGTTGTACTGGCGGATCTTTCTCCTGAACGCCGGGGTACTGGCCCTCGCCGTGGCCTTGCTGCTCGGCCCGGTCACCGTCTCCACGCCGGTCCGGTTCGGTGAAGCGCTCATCCTGCTCGCCGGACTGGCCGCGATGCTGGTCATCAACGCGGTCCTCCTCAAGGTCGGTCTGGCCCCGCTCGCCCGGTTGAACCGGGCCATGGGCATCCGCCCGCCGCCGGTCCTTCGCGCGGCGCCGCCGCACAAGACATTCGCCCCGGGGGGGACATACCTATGCGTCACGACGACGAGCCGATCTTCAAGCGCAGCAAGTGGGGAACCAACCACTACTACTACAACCGCCAAACCCCGTCGGTCGCACCCTCAACGTCATCACCGTGCTCTTCGTCGCGACGATGATGATCCTCATGGCCCACCGGGCCGGACCGTTCGCGGCCCCTCCCGCCCCCGGACCGCGGAACCCCCTAGCGTATGAGCGCACCTGGCCGCCCTGCCGACGACGGCCACTGCGGGAGCCGGTGCCCCGTGATCGGGATACGGAACTGGCGGCGGCACGTGGGATCACTCCTCGTACATCTACCGCGCCGGACTCCACCGCGCTGCGATCTTCACCTGGCCAGCCAGGTAATCCGCAAGAGACGCTTCAGACCGTTTCCCGCCAGCCGCCGCCCGCAACGCCCCAGCCGGTGACCTCGGGCCTGACCGGAGGGAGTGCCCAGGGCTCAAGGGTTCCTTCGCAGAGTTCTGCCAGGAACTGGACCATTCCGCTCTCGTAGTGCCACCAGGGGCCGTTGCGGGAGCAGATGGTGACCGGCCATTGCCCGGGATCGTCCCCGAGCACACTCCAGAAGAACCGGTCGCCCTCCTTCGACTCTCCCCAGGACATCAGGCTCGTCGAGGCGAGCTCCGCGGGCCGCAGCTCGGCGGGGTAATCGGAGTCCCAGCCCTTGTTTTCCACGTCCGTCGCCTTTGCCCAGCCGCGTTCCTCTCCGGGCCAAGGGGTGAAGACGCCCAGGAAGTCGTTCAGCTCGAAGGCCGGATACCACTCGGCGAGCGCCTTGAAGTCGGACGGCAGAGCCGGGCAGAGCCGTTCCGAGGCCCTCCTCGACCACCCGCCAGTCGAATACGGCCCCTGCCGACGGAGTTCCACCAGCCCGGGCACAGCGCGTTGCAGCACGGCGATCGCCTCGGCGGGGCCGAGGATCCTGCGCACCGGCTTCTGGGTTCCTATGAGCTCTTCCACGGACGCAGCCTGCCAGACGGCTCAGACGATCTCGTCGGCCGGGTGATCCGCTGGTCTGAGCCAAGTGGCAGCGGTAAGACGCCCCCCTACCACCGGGCTCCACTTCGCCACCATCTTGACCTGCTCAGCGGGATGATCCGAAGGAGATGGCCTAGCCCCGAGATCCGTAACCGTCTGTCCCGCTGAGCATCCTCGCCCGCACTGACGCGCACACAATGTGCTCAGGCCACAGCTCACTGACTGACGCTGCCGGCCTCGCTTACGGGTGGGTTCGTCAGGTAGAGCGGCAGCCAAGGCCGGGAAGGGCCCTGCGCCTTCCACTCCTCGTAAGCAGTAGCGGACTTCTTGGCGGATGCGCTATCCGGCGTGGTGCGAGTCCGTCTGGGATCGATCGTGCGGGTGGGTGCAGGGACGGATCAGGACCTGCATGCCGTGCTCGTCGGCGTGCTCGATGACGGCTGCGACTTCCCCGGCCTCGACCATACGGACATCCGGGTCGGGGCCGCTGCCGAGATAGGTGATCTCATACAGTCGCCGGGCCCCATGGCCGCTGCTGGTCACGGTGTGCCTCCCGGCAAGTGAAGCGGTCAACGACCGTCTTGCGGCACCCGCTTGAGGAGGACTCGTATTACTGCCCGTGGGTCGGGCAAGTGAATTCCGACTTCATTCCAACCCTGCCACGCATCTTTGCGACGGTGTACGCCGCATAATCGCGCGTGAAGTGCCGAGATGGCGGACCCCTCGGTTGCCGCGCGTGCCAGCCCACGCGGACGGCCATTGTTCCAGGCGACCGCCCTGATCGATATGGGTGTTGACACCCATATCGAGGCCTCGTTCCCCGCCAACCGACACCTCGGTGACGCCAACTCCACCCAGCGCAGCCAAAGCGACCCGCACAACTTCTTCCATGAAAGCCATGGTGCTACTCTCACTAGCATCATGCTGCTGAGACTGGACACCACGGACAGCCGACCTCTCCACGAGCAGGTGGCGGGGGCGATCCGGCGCGCCATCGCCGAAGGGGAATGTGTGCCGGGAGAGCGGCTGCCGCCGGCCCGGGACCTGTCCCTGGCGCTGGGTGTGAACACCAACACCGTGCTCCGCGGCCTGCGATCTCTCCGGGACGAAGGGGTACTGGAGTTCCGCCGGGGCCGCGGGGTCACCGTGGCCCAGGGCGCGGAGCAGCGCTCCGGGCTGCTCGAGGGGGCGCGTGAGTTGGTGGCCGAGGCGGCGCGACTGGGTTACAGCAAGAGCGATCTCATTGAAATGATCAGGGGGCTCTCGTGACTGACCGTATGAAGCGAGCGGGCGGCGGAGGGTGGGGGGCGGCCGTCTGGATCGCGGGCGCCTTCGCTCTCCTGGCCGGTCTGCCCTGGGCCGCGAGCGGCCGACTGCCCGAGCGGGTGGCCACGCACTGGAGCGGCGAGGCCCCCGACGGGTCGATGCCTGTATGGGCGGCTTCGCTGTTCCCGGCCCTTATATGGGTCGTGCTGGCACTGGGCGCCGTGCTCATGGCGCGGCGTGCGAACTCGGCGCCGATCCCGTCGTGGGCTGGTGCGGCGCTCGCGTTCACGGGCGTCTCCATGGCGGGCACCCAGGCGTCGATCGTCCGCGCGAACCTGGACCGCACCGATTGGCGGGAGGCGGGTTCCACGGGCATGGGAATCGTCCTGACGTCCGTGGCCGCGCTGGCTGCCGGGGCGCTGGGCTGGATCGCCGGACGACGCGGCGAACTGCCTTCCCCTGCAGCCGAGGCCGGCGAAGGCACCTCCATGGAGATCCCCGCTGGCGAGCGCTTCGTCTGGCTCTCCCGCACCGCGAACCCCTGGCTGCACCTCATCGCGGCCATCACCGGTGTCGCGGCGCTCGCCGCCGCTCTCGCCGCGGCCTGCGGCCTGTTCACCGGCATGCAGTGGGCAGTTGCCACCCCGTTCCTGCTCGCCTCTGTCCTGACCTTGATGTTCTCCTCCGTGCAGGCGCGTGTGACGGACAAGGGCTTGGAGGTGGCCTTTGGCCCGCTCGGCTGGCCGGTGCGGCGCTGGACGCCGCAGGACATCGAGTCCTCCCGTGCTGAGTCACGGACTGCGGCCCAGGTCGGCGGATGGGGTTACCGGCTCAGCGGTTTGGGCACCACCGTGATGCTCCGGGCGGGCGAGTGCCTGGTCATCCACCCCCACAAGGGGGCCGAGTTCGCCGTAAGCGTCGATGACGCCGCGCGAGGGGCGGCACTCCTCAACACCCTTTCCACCAGGCGCCCTGAATGACACCGCCGGCCGCCAATTACATTCAAGCCACCGACCGTTCATATCCGGTCACCTGCTCTGGGGCTTTGCGGGGGCCGGCCGGACTGAGCATTTTCAGCGTTGACGTTCCAGGGTGAGGACGATAGCGGCGATGGCGGTCATGCGGTTGGGCTGCAGCGGGCTCTGCGGAAGATGCGCCAGGACTTCAGTCTTGCGATGCTGCGTTCGACCGGTGCTCGTGCTGCTGACAGGGCCCGGTTGATCGTCTGCTGGGTCGTGGTGAGGTCCCGGTTCGGGAGCCGTCTGATCGGTGTGGTCACCCAGGGGCCGGCGCCGATGTAGGCACGGTCGGCAAGGATGGGAACGCCCTGGCGTTCGCAGATCCGGATGATGCGATGGGTGCGGGCCGCGGTCAGATCATGCGTGCGGCCGGGCAGCGCGGGTGAGATCCACAGCAGCTTGCCCGCGGGATCGGCCACGACCTGCACGTTCACGCCGTGACGGCGGTGTTTCTGGGAGAAGTCGGCCCGGCTGTCGCCGACGCGGTCGCACTCGGCGAGTGTCCCGTCGAGCAGGACGTGATCAGGGTCGGCTTCTCGCAGGACACGCAGCAGTCCGGGCGCCCGGCCGGACAGATGCTGAACGACGGCTTTGACGTAGGCGTGGGCGGTGCCGATGGATATGCCGAAGCCGGCGGCGATCTGTCGAGCGTGTCGTGCCGGCGAAGGTAGACCAGGCCGACGAGGGCGCGCTGGTGGGGCGGGAGCTTGCAGCGTCGGTCACCCTCACGGGTGACGATGAGCATGGATACCCACTCGACCAGAGCGTGCGGCAGGTGGGGTGCGGCAGGATGGGGAACCAACAGGGCTCCTGCGCCGATGGGTTGAGGCTTCGAACACCTGGCTCAACGGCGCAGGAGCCTTGTGCGTTGCGATCCCCATCCTGACTCGGCCTGGGTCACTCGATCAGTGGCCACTCTGAAAGAGCTCAGTGTGTGAGGAGCAGCAGCGCCGTCTCGCCGGCCTCTCCGTGAAGCCGGCGCGGGCCGTACATGCCTCTACCGCGGCCGCGACGACCGGCGGGCCCTCCACCCGATGAGGCGCGGAGGTCTTTCAGAAGGGCGTCCAGGCCCTCGCGCAGTATCTCGAGCGGGAAGGCGACGGCTGCCCGCGCGTGCACGTCGAGAACGAGCCGGTCCGGCCCGGACAGGGACACCGTCCGCCTGAACAACCCGCTAATCATCGAGTGGCGCAGCGGCGGATCCGCAGTCCGGAGTCCAGATCCGGAGGCGCTCTATTCGCCATCGGACTCACCGGTTCACTCACCCCTCGCGCCGTTGACCGCCGCCACCCTGATACCGGGCCCGGCGAGGGCAGATAGCCTGCGTGGTGCGATTTCGTGGTCGGGACCGCCGCCCGTGGCCCGCCCCAGTGTGACGGGCGCCGGCCCGTCATGCGGCCCTTGGCGATGGACACCAGTCGGCTGTTTTTCGCCGAAGCCCGACACCATCTGCTCCAACGCCGTGGTGGCCGGATAGGTCCAGGAGCAACAAGCAGGCCGGAATTCCGCGTCTTCGCCCTCAGCCAGCCGCCGTGTCACCCCCTTCCCGCCACCCCACCCATGCTGACCTCACGCTGCACACCCCGACCCCTTCTCGGTCCCTCAACGCCCTCCCGCCCAATGGACGGCAAGCCTCCCGGCGTCACACCGGTCGTCCTCGGGTGCCGTACCAGTGTCGCGGGACAGCCACCGCATGTCAGCGCGCGGCGGGGAGCGGCCGCGCTACTCCGAGCCAGGTCTGAGAATCCTGGCCGCCCATCGCTCGAAGTCGCATGTGCGGGCCTGTCATCCGTGGGGTCCAAGTAGTGCTGACACCACCCCCGCACGGATTGAAGTGCGGTCAGGCTCCCCGACCTGCCCGTGCCCGGAAGTCGTCCATGAGCGAATCGATGCAGTCCCGCGCCCCACGTCCGCCGCCGGCGAGTGCCGCGGCCTGACCCGCCCACAGGCTGCTGAGATCCTCCCGCCCTTGGGCACCGGCTTCGCGGCGAACGGACTGCATCAGTGCGCTCTGCATGGGGTACGCGGGCACGGCCTCCTCGTACGGGGCCATGTCACGGACGAACCGGTTCACGATTCCTCGGGCGGTACGGCCCGTGAAGAGACGCGTGAGAACGGTGGTGCGGGCCTCGGGGGAGCCGAGTGCCCTTTTGTGGGCTTCGCTCGCCCCCGATTCGCGGGTGGCGAGGAAGGCGGTGCCGATCTGGACGGCATCGGCGCCCAGGGTGAGCGCCGCGGCCATCCCCCGGCCGTCGGCGATCCCGCCGGCGGCGATGACGGGAACGCCGACGGCGTCGGCCACCTGGGGCACGAGCGAGAACGTCCCCACGAGCGACTCCCGTACCGGCCGCAGGAAGGCGCCCCGGTGGCCGCCGGCATCGGCGCCGGAGGCCACGACGGCGTCGACGCCGGCGCGCTCCAGTTCGACGGCCTCGTCCACGGTGGTCGCCGTGCCGATCACTGCGATGCCCCGGCGGCGGGCCTCGTCCATAACCCTTCGGGGCGGAATCCCCATCACGAAGCTGATGACCGGGGGCTCGGCTTCGAGCAGCGCGTCCACCTGGGCATCGAAGTCCGGCCCCGGCGTGACGTCCTCGGCCGCAATCGCGGGCAGCCCGAGTTCGGCGCGGTACGGGTGCAGCCGCCGGATGTGCGGGGCCAGTTCGGCGGGGTCCGGCCATGGCCCGGCCTCGTCCTGCTGGGGGACCCAGAGGTTGACCGCGAACGGGCGGCTGGTCCGGGCCTTCAGCTCTCCGACGAGGTCCGTGATCTCCTGCGGTTCAAGGATGTGCGCCCCGTAGGAGCCCAGCCCTCCCCTCTCGGACACGGCCACGGCCAGCGCTACCGAGGACAGGCCCCCTCCGAACGGGCCCTGCACGATGGGAAGGGCGATGCCCAGCAGATCACCGAGGCGTCCGGCGTTCATGCCGTCACCGCCAGGGCTTCGACGGCCTGGCGGCCGTGCAGGAACTGCAGCGCGGTCCGGGCGACATGCTCGCCGAGGTGCCGCGCGGTCCGCAGATCGGCCTCCGTGGGCGCCTCCTCCGGGCCGAGGTCGGAGGGCGACTGCGCCATGGCTCCCACGAACGAACCCAGCCGGTTCAGGTCCTCGGGCCTGCCGCCGGAACTGTAGATCCAGCCGGGCATCAGGCCGAGCGGAACCCAGTTCATGCCGTGCTGGGCCGCAAGGACCGTCATGGACAGCAGCGCGTTGTCCTTGTTGCCGTTCACCCCCGCCGAGTTGGTGAACCCGGCGGCGAGCTTGCCCTGCCAGCCACGCGCGGCCCAGACGGGGGCACTGGCCTCCACAAAGCGCTGGAACACGGCCGAGGTGGCGCCCATGTATGTAGGGGAGCCGAAGATGATCGCCTCCGCCTCCGCCAGGGCCGCCCACAGGCCCTCGTCGAGCGTGGAGACGTCCCGCAGATCGGCCAGGACGCCGGGCACCGCCGCGGCGCCCTCCGCCACGGCCGCCGCCTGCCGGGCCGTGTGCCCGTATCCGCTGTGGTAGGCGATGACGACAGAGACTGGTACGGACATGTGGTCCTCCATGAAGCGGTGCATGCCCCGGAATCGGGGCGAACGGTCAACCGGACGCGGGTGGCGGGGCCGCCTCCGGAGAGCACAGTAGGCGACCGGTCAACTATTAGCCAGTCGGTGGACCTACGAATTAGTTGACCGACCGTATACTTGCGCCATGGGACGCACCAGCACCGCTCGCGAGCGGCTCCTCGACGCCACGGGCGAACTCATGCAGCACAGGGGGTACAGCAGCTTGGGAGTGGCGGAGATCTGCGCCGCGGCAGACGTCAGGAAGGGCAGCTTCTACCACTTCTTCACCTCGAAACAGGACCTCACCCTCCAGGCGGTCAACGCTTACTGGGAAGGCCAGCGCGGCGCCTGGACCGCCGCGCTGGACGGCCCGGACCCCGCGCTGGTCCGGCTCCGCCGGCTGCTGGAGGGCATGGCACAGGTCCAGCGGCACAGGAAGGAAACCTGCGGCACGGTCGACGGCTGCCTGCTCGGGAACCTCACTCTCGAACTCAGCACCCAGGAACCTGACGTTCGAGCCAGGCTGGAAGAGATCTTCGACGAGCAGACCGCGCTGATCGGCGACGTGCTCGGCCAGGCCGCGGACGAAGGCGACATCCCTCGCGAGCACTCCGAACAGTCGGTCGCACGCGCAGTGATCGCCCATCTGGAGGGGCTGGTCCTCTTCGCCAAACTCAAGAACGATCCCGCGATCCTCGACACGCTCTGGCCCCACACGCTGCTCCTCCTCGGCGCCGAAGAGCCGTAGACCCCCGGTACGGACACGGAGTGGCGGGCGGCGCGACACCCGCCCGCCTACCCGTATGGGCGGAGCAGACAGGCGGCTCGGCCGCTCCGCGAAGCGTCCGGAGAGTCATTACGAGGCCCGGTCACGGCAGATGATCTCGGCGCCTGTAAGCCGTTTCGCCGGCTTCCTACGACAGGACCTCGACGCCGTCACCGCCGGACTCACCCTGCACTGCAGCTCAGGCAGACCAGCGGCGCGCGGCACGGCCGCGGCGGGAGCCGGTACCAGGACGGTCACGCGGCCTCCTCCCGCGTGCAGCCCCGTGATGCTCCGCCCGGTGCCGAGGGAGTCCGAGCTCCACTCCTCGTTCCCGGTCGCCAAGTCGAAGGCGGTGACGCCGCCTGACGCGGCGAAGAGCTTCCCGTCGGCGACGGGGGCGTCGTCACCGATGACGTCGATCTGCCCCTGACGGCGGCCGTCCTCCCCGAAGGCGAGGTAGGCGTGTATGCCGTGCTCCTGTCCGCCCTCGGCCGGTCGACAGCCCAGGCAGCATCCGACGCCTGATCACCCGCCTCACCCCCCGCCGATCACCACCCGTCCGCTCTCCTCACTCTTTGCCAAAGGACCGTATGAAGGACTCCCTGCCCAAAGAATCCCCAGGGCAGAAGAACCTGTTCTGGTACTACCACCACGCCAACTGGGACCGCCTGAGCGATCTGCCCGCCCTTTTGCCAGAGATCTGGCTGCACTGGGATCCCAAGACCCTTCGCGAACGCGGCGAGCACGCCATGCAGAACCTGCGGATGGACTTCCTCATGCTGCTCCCGGGCACCCGGCGGGTGGTGCTGGAAGTCGACGGCATGCAGCACTTCACCCGGAACGGCGGAACCGAGCCCGACAGCGCGAAGTACGCCGCCACCATGGCCGGCGACCGCGACCTGAGACGACGGAGGCGGTCGCCGGCGCCGTCTCCGGCACCTACTTCCCGGTCAGTAGGTCGCGAACGGTTTGGTCGCGGAAGCTGAACAGGCCTTCGAGCATGTTTTTGGCGTCCTGCACTGTGCCGGGGAATTGCTCGCTCGGTTCGAAGTGGATGACGTCGCGCATTTCGGCTCCGTTGTCCACGGCGGCGAAGTGGTGCTGGTGGTGCCAGAACTTGAACATTCCGTAGTGATGGATGTCGACGAAGGATTTGTACGGGTCGACGACGGTGACCTCGGTCATCCCGTAGATCTCGCTACCGTCACCCATGCCGTCCAGGTGTTCGACGATCAGACCCGGATAGATGTGATCGGCTTCGGTCAACATCGTGAAGCTGGCGCCGGGCGGCACGGTCTTGGCGATGTTGCGTGGATCGGCGAAGAACTCCCACAGGCTCTCCAACGAGCACTCGAAGACGGCCTTGCGTTCAATGAAGGTGGCACGTGACATGTGAGTTCAGCTCACTTCGTGATGTGATTTTCGATGTGGTGTCCGACCTGCTGATCGGCTGCCCCAGCGAGTTGCGGTGGGCCCGCGTGCCCAACCAGGGCTCGCGACGCTCGGCGACGGCCCCTGCCGCTTGCCGGTGGGGATGCCCGGGTCAGGTGGGATGATCTCGACGGTTTCGCCTGCGGCGCGGCCTCGCAGCACGGTGTGTAGCGTGTCGTCGGTGGTGACCGGAGGCCGGCGGCCGGTTCCGTGGAGGGGTCGTCTCCGCCTCCTGGGATCAGTCGGCGGCGCGGCGCAGGAGTGCTTCGGAGGCGTCCAGGAAGCGGTCGTTGTAGTCCGTGCCGAGTCCGGCGCTGGGCAGGAGCACCTGGGCCTTGTTGTTGAACATCAGGGCGTTGCGGCCGTTGAGGTCGTCGGTGAACAGCAGGGGGACGATTCTGGCCGCGTAGGTCTCCGGGGAGGGTCCGGCCAGCCCGACGACGGCTTCGGCCAGACGGTGCAGGAGGCTGCCCTCCCCCAGGTAGTTGGAGCGGATGTCGGTCTTGATCAATCCCGGGTTCAGGCCGAAGTACGCCGGCCCGGGGAGTCTGCGGTGGCCCGCGAGTACGAGGATCTCGTTGCCGGCGACGGTGTTCATGTGCGCGGCCATCGGTTTGTAGCCGTGCTCGGAGTTCAGGTCCTCAAGCCGGCCGACGTTGCCGGCCCCCGGTGCTCCCATGATGAACACCCGAGGTTGGCGGGCGCTGACCGGGCGGGCGGCGCCCAACCTGGGGCTGAGGCCCTGCAGGACCGCGAGGCGGCTGAGGTAGCTGACGGCCAGGTCCCGCTCTATGCCTTCGGTGGTTTCCTCCCGGGTCTTGGCGGCCATGATCCCCAGTGAGAAGAAGGCGGTGTCATAGGTTTCCGCGGGAAGCTCCTTGCCCAGCCGGACTGCCTCGCGCATCGAGGACAGGTCCGCCTGGACGAAGGTGAGCCGGTCCGTGGTGTGGTCGCGGAAGGTCCGCCCGACCACGGTCACCTCGGCGCCGAGGGCCAAAGCCTGCTGGGCCACGGCCCGGCCCAGGCCGCCTGTCCCGCCGACGACGAGCACGCGCTTGGATGAGAGATCCAGCTGCTCGACGGAGGGGGTGTTAATCGTGGTCGTGCGGTCGACGGTGCCGTTCAGCCGCGCTTTGGGCTGCTTCGGTGCTGCCGGGCTGTAGGGGCCAGCGTTCATGGCGGGTGCCTTCGTTCGTTGTGCCGGTTGCGTGTGTCGGGTCAGGGCAGGGCGGGGTAGTCGGTGTAGCCGTGCTCGTCGCCGCCGTAGGTGGTGGCCCGGTCGGGGGTGTTGAAAGGGCCGCCGCGTTCGAGGCGTTCGGGCAGGTCGGGGTTGGCCAGGAACAGGGCGCCGTAGGCGATCAGGTCGGCGGTGCCGTCCTGGATCAGGTCCAGCTCCTGGGGGCCTGTGGGCTCGGTGCCGGTGAACGGGTTGAGGATGAAGGTGCCCGGCCACTGGCGGCGCAGCCGAAGCGTCAGCCCGCGGGCCCCGGCGGACTCCATCTGGTGCAGGTAGGCGAGGTTCAGTGGGGCCAGGGCGTCGACGACAGCGGCGTAGGTGAGCTCCATGTCGTCCTGGTCGGCTTCGGAGATGTCGTTGAAGGGGTTGCCGGGCGACATGCGGAAGCCCACCCGTTCCGGACCGATCGCCTCGGCGACGGCCTTCGCCGTCTCCACCGCGAACCGGATGCGGCGCTCCGGGGAGCCGCCCCATCCATCGGTTCGCGTGTTGGAGTTCGGGGCGAGGAACTGGTGGATCAGGTAGCCGTTGGCGCCGTGTAGTTCCACGCCGTCGAAACCGGCCTCGACCGCGTTGCGCGCCGCGGTGGCGTAATCGGCGATGGTCTGGGCGATCTCGGCCTCGGTCAGCGCGTGCGGGGTGACGAAGTCCTGCGGGCCCTCGTTCGTGTAGACCTGGCCGGCGGCTTTGACCGCAGAGGGGCCGACCGGGGTCAGGCCCATCAGGCTCGGGTGGCCCACCCGCCCGGTGTGCATCAGCTGCAGGAAGATCACCCCGTCGCGCTCGTGGACGGCGCCGGTGACCTTCTTCCACGCCTCGATCTGCGCGCCGGAGTGGATACCGGGGGTGTTCGGGTAGCCCTGACCGACCGCGGACGGCTGGGTGCCCTCGGTGACGATCAGGCCGGCACCGGCGCGCTGACCGTAGTAGGTGGCCATCAAATCAGTGGCTGACTGGCCGGGCCCGTAGGCACGGCTGCGGGTCATCGGCGCCATCACGATGCGGTTGGCCAGACGCGTGCCGGCCAGGTCATAGGAGGCAAAAGCCTTGTTCATGTCGTCGTTCCTCGTTCGTGCGGGCCCAGCAGGGCCGCTGACATTTTCACGTTACCTGCTCGAACAAGTAAAGCCGCCTGGACATTCCTGCCTCGTGCCACTCGACTCAAGAGGGAGGATTCCGCCCTAAACCGGCGTTCCGCCTAGGCCCGTTTGAAGCGATAGACTCGGAAATAGATGTTCGAGCAGTTACATGAAGGAGCGCAGCATCACATGATCGGCCCAGACTCCGAGGCTTCCCGGCCCGACGCTGCCGAGGCGGCTCGCATGCCGCTGCCGCCCTCTGTCCAGGCCGGGCCGATGGCGAACGCGATCATCCGGGTGGCCCGCCTGCACCGCATGCTCGCCGGGCAGCTCCTGCGCCGGGTCGGCCTCCACCCCGGCCAGGAACTGGTGATGATGCAGCTGTGGGACCTCGGACCGCAGCGTCAGATCGACCTGGTCCGGCTGCTCGGCTCCGACGCGGCCACCATGACCCGCACCGTCAAGCGGCTCGAACACGCCGGCTTCGTTCGCCGCCGCCCCAGCCCCACCGACAAGCGGGCGACGATCATCGAGCCCACCGAGGCCAGCCTCGCCCTGCGCCACCGGGTCGACGAGGTCTGGGCGGAGCTGGAGGAATGCACGGCTGGACAGCTGCCCAAGGAGCGGCAGGCCGAGGCTGTCCAGATTCTGGAGCAGATCGAGGCGAGCCTGGCCCTCGCCGCGACCCGGCATGCGCAACAGCAACCCGGCGGCCAGACAGCGCCACCCGAGGGCCAGGCCGGTTGCGTGTAGCCGGCGCCCAGGGGTGCGAAGCGGCGGCCGATGCCTCGACCTGCGTTCCGACAGCCTGGTCCTGTGTCCGTGTCGGCGGCGTTGTCGTACCGGGGCCGGCGTCACGCTGGCCGGGTCTACGGTCCCGCTGAGTCCGGAGACGGCCCGGCGGCCACATCGGCCGGCCGTCGGCCTCGGGTTTTCCGGCCGGTAGTGCGGCTCGCTGCGGCGTAGGGGAGCGGTCACGTCCTGGACGTGGTGTTCGTTGCTCCTCAGCTGGTGGGGGAGGCAGCGCCGCCACGTCGTTGACCGCTTTCCCGTGATCGGCTCGGTGTGGCGCGTGAACGTCTGGCGTCTGCTGGTTCCCGATGTCTCAGGTGGCGGGGTGGGTGAGGCGGTGGTCGATGTTCTGCCAGTGGTGGTCGAGGTGGTGGAGGGCTCGCTTGCGGTCGCCGATGGCGCAGGCGGTCAGGAAGGGGCTCCACTCGGCGTCCGCGACACCTGATGGGGACAGGTGGATGCGGTGGGCTCGTTGCCATACGGGTTTGAGGTGGTTGACGGCGTCATGGAGCGGCGGGTTGGCGCAGGTGTGGAGGATGGTGTCCCACAGGGCCAGTTCGCAGGCGAGGGCTTCGGCGCCATCGCCTGCGGACGCGGCGCGGGCGTGTGCTGCGGCGCAGTTGCGCACGGCTTGGACGCGGTTGTCGGTGAGGGGCCAGGGGGCGGTGAGGAGGGCGGTGCGGTAGAGGCCGTGCAGGACGGTCGCGGTGCGCCGGGCTGCGGCGGTGCTGGTGTGGGTCACGCGTGCACTGTCGGGGCCGCTGTATTCGATCAACCTCTGTGAGGCCAGAGTCAGCAGGGCTTCCCGCACGCGAACCTGGGGGACATCCAGCCGCCGGGCAGTGTCCCCTTCGCCGAGCAGTGTGCCCGGCGGCAGCCCACCGCTGGTGATCTCCGCGAGCAGGGTCTCGTGAACGCGTTCGCGCAGTGCGTGGGGATCGTCGGTGCCGTAGCGGGCGTCGAGCGGTGTGCGGGCATCTTGGGGCACGGTGTCCTCGTTCTTGGTGTCGGTCCGGTCGTTTCGGCAACAGCCGCGGTTCCTCGGGCGGCTGGCTGGGCAGGGCGGCCGACGCCACGCGCCAACCGGTGTTATGCGCTGCTCTTCTCCGTATGCATGGCGTCATCGCGGTGGGCGGCGAGGCGCTCACTGAGCGGGATGTGCGCGCTGACGCGGTAGCCGCCGGTGTCATCGGGCCCGGCGGTGAGGTGGCCGCCGAGCATGGTGGTGCGCTCGCGCATGCCCAGGAGTCCATGTCCGGATCCGGGGGAGGGCGGAGCGGGTGTGGTGGAGGCGGTGTTGGTGATGTCGAGTTCGAGGGCGTCGTCGGTGTGGGTGAGGCGCAGGTGGACGTGGGCGCCTGGGGCGTGGCGCAGGCAGTTGCTGAGGGCCTCTTGCGTGATGCGGTAGAGGGCCAGCTGCGCGCCGGGGTCGAGGGGCCGGACAGGGCGGCCCGTGATTTCGGTGGTTACGTTCAAGCCGGCCCCGCGGACGTTGGCCACCAGCGCGTCGAGGTCGTCGAGGGTGGGCTGAGGTCCGTGGGGGTTTTCGGTGTCGTCGGAGCGTAGGACTCCGAGCATGCGGCGCAGTTCGGTCAGGGCGTCCAGTGCGTTCTGCCGGATACCCGCCAGGTTCTCGGCCAGCGCGGTCGGATTTTCGGTGAGGTGGGGTGCGACCTGGGCCTGGATGGAGATCACCGACATGTGGTGGGCGACGACATCGTGCAGCTCGCGGGCGATGCGCCCGCGTTCTTCCAGCAGGGTGCGCTGTGCCCGTTCCACGGTGGCCAGCGCCGCCTGCTCGGCCAGCTGCGCATGGGCTGCGCGCCGGCCGCGCAGGGTGGTACCGAGAGCGACAGCGAGCGAGAACAGCACCAAGGTCAGGAAGGTGGTGCCCTGGTGCCGGCCGGCGGCCGCAGCGAGTTCGATCAGGAAGGGGAGGAGGACGGAGGCGGCGAGGGCCGCGCACGCGGCGGGGGCGCGGACACGCAGGGACAGCAGCAGCAGGACCGCGGCATGGGCGCACAAGCCTGGGATGGTCCAGGGCCAGGGTGTGTTTTCAAGGAGATGGGGAGTGCTGGCCGCGGCGGCGATGCCGGCCCCTGTCAGGGACAGCCACCAGGCGGGGGCGGGGTGGGCGAGAGCGAGCAGGAGCGCGCCGCCCTGGAGCAGTGCGAGGAGGATGCCGTAGCCCAGGCCGAGCTGGTTGCGGTGGCCGAGCTGATCGCTGGTGGCGATCACCACGACGGCGGCGGCCGCGGCAACGCATGCGTGGGGCAGACGGCGGAGCCGACGGGGCCGACGCAGGAGCGGCAGCGGGTCGGACCTGAGCGTCAGCAGATCCTGCAGCAAGGAGATCGCACCCATCCGGAGGGCGTTCACTTTTCGCAGCCGGTCTGCGGGTGGCTCGTCGTTCACGTTCACCTGTATCGGTTGAGGCCGGCCGTCACCGGGTACGGCGGTGGCAGGCCGGGAGTGGCGTCCATGGTCTGAGGTGTCGGGAGGGCGTCTCAACCGACGTTAGGGATAAGCGGCCGTGGTCGGCATCACCCTGCAGAGCTGCTCTGCCGCGTAGCTCTGAAGTATGACGAGAACCGGGCCGCCCCCGCGCGTGCGCCGGGGCAGCGCTTCAGTCCCCCGCGCGGATGCCGCCGGCGGGTACGGCGGCTGGCCTCACGGGTCGGGCGTTGCCGTGGGACCGGCGGTGGGGGGCAGGGCGCCGGGGTTGAGATGGGCGACCAGACGGTGGAGGAGGTGATGCACCGAGGCCTGCTCCTGGGGCTCCAGAACCGCCAGTGCCTCTTCATTGACCCGGCGGACCACATCTCGTGCCTGCTCCAGGAGGCGGGAGCCGTCGGGAGTGCTGTGCAGGCACAGGATGCGGCGGTTGGTGGGGTGGGGCGAGCGCGTGAGCAGTCCGCGGTCGGTGAGGCTGGCCACGGCAGAGCCCATGGACTGGGCGGTGATGCCGGCGTGACGGGCGGCGTCGGCGCTGGAGATCCCCGGCTGGCGCTCGGCCCGCTGGAGGGCGTTGTACTGCGCGAGGTTCAGCTCGAGAGCGCGCAGTTCTCTCTCCAGGCGGGTGGCCATGGCCTGGGCGAAGTGCCAGGCCAGATAGCCGGTGTGGATGGGCTGCTCGCTCACATGGGACCCCACTTGTAAGGCAGCTTATGTTTTACTGCTTCGGTTATCAGGCACCTTACAAGTTGTGGACGGTCCTTCTTCATGCCAGCCCCCACCTACCTCCCGATCGCCGACGTCCTGCCGACCGCCCACGGGGACATACCCGACCCCGCCCCTGAACCGCATCCTCGCTCCGGCCTGAAGGGCGTTCTGCTGCCCGTCGCCGTGGTGCTCGCCATCGGGACGGTCTTCGTGAGCGTCTACCTCGCGGCCTTCCACGCTCCCCGCCCGCATGACCTCCCCGTCGCGGCCGTAGGCAACGCCGCCGAGGCGCACCGCCTGGAAGCCGACCTGGAGCGGGTCCTGCCCGGCGGCTTCGAGGTCAGGCCCTACGGCGACGAAGCCGCAGCCCGCGAGGCGGTCGCGCACCGCGAGGCCTACGCCGCCTACGTCCCCGACCACGGCCAGGGCAGCGGCAAGCTGCTCTACGCGGGCGCCAATGGCCCCTCCGTGACCGGCACCCTGTCCGCTGCCTTCGCCCAAGCCGCAGCGCAGGACGGCCCGCCCCCGGCCGGCGCGGACATTCTTCCGGTGTCCGCCGGCGACACCCGCGGCCTGTCGGTCTTCTACGCCGCCTTCGGCCTGGTCCTGGCCGGCTACCTCTTCGGCATGATGACCTACCAGGCCGCGCCCGTTCTGCGCTTTCGCCAGCGCATCGCAAGCCTGACCCTCTTCGGCGCCCTCGGCGGCATCATCGTCGCCCTCCTCGCCGGCGACACCGGTTTCGGCGCCCTCCCCGGCTCCTTCGCCGGCACCGCCGCGGTCACCGCTCTGATGGCCATGGCGGCGGGCGGCGCGACCATGGCGATCGTGAAATGGACCGGATCCGCGGGCGCCGCCATCGCCTCGGTGATTCTGCTGATCTTCGGCAACGCCACCAGCGGCGGTGTCATGCCCCCCTTCTACCTGCCCGACTGGCTGCATCCGCTGTCCGGCGTGCTGCCCGTCGGCGCAGGGGTACGCGCTCTCCAGGGGATGTCCTACTTCCACGCTGACGGCCTGTGGTCCGGCCTCGCCGTGCTGGCCGCGTGGATCCTCGCCTGCGTGGCCCTGCTCTACCTGCGCGATACCCGCAGCGCCCGCAAGGCCCGGCTGCGCACCGCCTGAGGGATCCCTGCCGCCTGACCTCGCCGGCCCCGCGCGCATGCTCGACAGCTCCGCACGCCGAACGACGCCGTCGGGGCACGCTCATCAGCCACCCGGCGCCTGAGCAGCAGGTCGCCCTCGGACTGATCACCACGGCGACCGGCATCGGTGCCGCTGATCCTGAGGCCGACCGTCCCGGCCAGCAGCCGCTCGGCGTCGGCGTGCCCGTGCCGGGCCGCCTCCGCGACCGGAACCGCGCATCGTCCACCGGCCCGCGCGGTCAGCGCGGCCATGCCGAAGAGCGCACCGGGGTGCCCGGGCGGACCGCTCTCACCCGTCAGCTGCAGGCCCTCGGCCTGGGCCCGAGCATCATGCGCAGCGCCGCCTTGGCCGGCGGCTCGGCGAGCCAAGACCTGCCCCTGCTCGGCTACGTCGATCCATGCGACGACACAGTGTTCAACCGGTCGCAGCTCAGAGGCCTCAAGAAGCCGAGGCAGTGCACAAGATCCTTGCTCTGACTGCTCAAGTCGAGCGCAAGGCTCACCGGTAAGTCGTCTTCAACGGCGGCTGACGACGCCACTTTCACAACAGGCCTTATGCGAAGGAGAACCAGTTGACGTTGACGAAGTCGGAGGACTGGCCGCTGGCGAAGGTCAGATAGACGTCGTGGGTTCCGGTGGTGCGGCGGATGTCGGCGGGGACGGTGCGCCAGGCCTGCCAGCCGCCGGTGTTGGCGACGGCGAAGCCGCCGACCGGGGTGGCTGTGGGGCTGTCGAGGCGGACCTGGACCAGGCCGCTGACTCCACCGGCGGCCCCGGAAGCAACTCGGGCGTCGAAGCGGGTGGCGCCGGTGGAGCCGAAGGCCACGGCCGAGAACTTGAGCCAGTCGCCGTCGGACAGATGGCCGACGTCGGATCCGCCGCCGTCGGAGCAGGCCTCGACCTGCGCTCCGGACTGGGCGTTGAATGCCTCGGCCTGGATGGTCGTGAAGGCGCTGACCCCGCCGCCCGAGGCGGTGGCGGTCGGCGTGGGGGCTGGTGTGCCACCGCCGGTCACACCGCCGACCGTGATGGTCCAGCGGCCGGGGGTGCCGGACTGCACCTTGCCCTCGAAGTCGACTCCGGCCGGGTGAACGTCGTCGTACGGGAAGGCGTACCCGAGATGGTCGGGGGTGGCGTTGTGCAGGATGCGGGCGTAGTGGTTGGTGCGCGGCCGGGTGTAGAAGGCGTCGGGCTTCTCGGCGGTCGGCTGGTGGGGGTTGTCCAGCAGGGTGGTGCGGTTGAAGGCGGCGGCGAGACGTGCGCTGAGATTGCCCATCAGGTCGTTGCCCGTGGTGAAGGGCGCGTCGCTGCAGGAGAAGATCGAAAGGGTGGACGGCTTGGTGAAGCTGCCGACTCCGGGGAAGGCGAGGGCGTCGCCCTTCACCCGGCCGGTGACGGTTCCCCAGGTGAACTGGGTGTCGATGCGCAGGTCGGTGGAGCGGTACTTGTTCCACACCTCGTCTACGTAGTCGTCGAAGTAACTACGGAACAAGGCGCTGTTGCCGCGGATTGCCAGGTTGGGGCTGAGTACGCGCAAGTCGCGGCCGCCCGCGGTGACGATCAGCCGGCTCCAGTCGCTGCCGTCGGCGGCGGACTGGGCCCGCAGCGCGGCGGCGACCCGGGACAGTCCGTCGGCGGGCAGCCCGCGCACCGTCTGAGTGCCCTGCCCGGTCTCCAGTTGGAAGGCGATCGGCAGCGAGACCATGTCGACGAACGTGATGTTGGCGTACAACTGGTCGCTGTTGAAGGTGAATTCGCAGAAGTCGTGAGTGACGTCCGCGTTGGGGTCGGTAGGGTTGCTCACCGATGGCAGGGCCAGACCGCCGCCGCGGTTCACCAGGAAGGTGAGCTTCGTGCCGACGGAGAAGTAGATACGGCCGCTGTCCAGGCGCGGCAGCGTCACCCTCCGCGCTCCGGCGCCGGACTCGTTGAGCGGGATGGCACAGTCGACCGCGAGCGGGGTCTGATCGTTGGCCGGAGCCGGCGGGTGGTACAGGCTGGAGCCGTTGGCCTGGATGAAGGCCCAGGTGCCGCCGGCCGCGGGGTCACGGCCGAGCACATAGGCGTACACCGTGTTGTTGCCGGTGGTGTTCACCAGGTCCAGGGGGAGCGTGGCGGTGGTGGACGCGTTGGCGCTCATCTCGAGCCAGGTTGCCGCGGCGGGCACGGCCAGGGCCAGGCCCGCTGTTACGGCGAGGAGTTTTCTACGGGGCATAGTTCGTTGGTGGCGAGCCGTCACGGTGGGGGTCCGTTCTTCGTGAGGTCGGGCGGGGGAGCGGTCGGACGCAGGGACGGGGGAGAAGGGAGGGCGGCGGGGCTGGTGGGTCAGCCGGCCGTCCACTTCTGGTTGGCGGCGCCGGTGCAGGTCCAGGTCTGCAACCGGGTGCCGTCGGCGGAGGAGTTGCCCTTGGCATCCAGGCACTTGCCCGCACCTGTGTTGGTGAGGTCACGAGCGGCGGTATACGTCCACTTCTGGGCGTTGGTGCCGTTGCAGGTGTAGAGCTGGACGACGGCGCCGTCGGCGGTGGAGCCGCCCGCGACGTCCAGGCACTTGCCGAGGGCGCGGACGGTGCCGTCGCCCCCGATGGTCCACTGCTGGGCCGCGCTGCCGGTGCAGTCGTGCAGCTGGATGGGGGTGCGGTCGGTGTCGGAGCCGCCGGCGACGTCGACGCACATGCCGCCGATGCCACGGATCGGGCGTGCGGCGGGGGCGCTGGCGGAGTAGGCGCGGACATAGTCGACGGTCATCGTCTGCGGGAAGGACGTGGAGGCGTCCGGGCTGCCGGGCCAGTCCCCACCGACCGCCAGGTTGAGGATGACGAAGAACGGGTGGTCGAAGACCCACTTGTTGCCGCCGGTGTCGGCCGGCGTGAGGGTCTTGTACGCGGTGCTGTCCACCGACCAGACGAGGGAGTTCGGGCTCCAGTCGACGGCGAACACGTGGAAGTCGTCGGCGAAGGCGCGGCCGCCGGGCAGGCTGTACGCGGCGCCGAGGCCGCCCGCTCCGGAGTAGCCGGGGCCGTGCACCGTACCGTGCACGGTGTTGGGTTCGCGGCCGATGTTCTCCATGATGTCGATCTCACCGCTGTTGGGCCAGCCCACGCTGCCGAGGTCGTTGCCGAGCATCCAGAAGGCGGGCCAGATGCCCTGGCCGCGCGGGATTTTGATGCGGGCCTCGAAGCGGCCGTACGCCTGGGTGAAGGTTTTGGCGGTGTTCAGCCGGGCCGAGGTGTATTGGCACTGCCCGTACCAGCAGCCGAGGCCGGCGTCGGTGTTCTTGCGCGCGGTGATGACGAGGTTGCCCTGGCCGTCGAGCGCGGCGTTCGAGGTGCTGTTGGTGTAGTACTGCAGCTCGTGGTTGCCGAAGCCCGAACCGCCGCTCTCAAGCGTCCACTTGGCGGCGTCGGGAGCGCGGCCGGCCGCACCGTCGAACTCGTCGGACCAGGTCTGCGCGACAACTGCGGCACCGGCGTGCGGGGCGACCGAACGGGTGAAGGACATGAGCACCGCCGCGACCAGGGCGGTGGTCACGAGGAGCACCACTCCGCCGAGAGAGCGGCGACGTGCGCGATGAGCAGCAGCCATGGGCATGGTTCCTTGTCTGGGTGGGGGAGGAGGGGGGCCAGCCTGGGCGAGTCGTGAAGAGTGACAGGAGGGGGCTGAGAGCGCTCCCACACGTGACGCAATGTCACCCGAGACAGCGAGTATTACGGAGCGGTAACCGTCGTGGCAACGTCAGACGTCACTCTTCGCACGCCTCTGAGCTGCGGTTTTCTACCGTGGCCTTCGGCTTAACGATCTCTTAAGGCTGGCTTGATGCAGAGAGGTGTGAATCGGCATCCGGACCGCGTGCTCCCGGCCACGAACCCAGCCCCGGCCGACGGTTCCTCGTTCATGCGTTGGTGTCCGGTGCCGCGCAGCCCGTCGATCGGTGCACCGGCGTTGGTCCGCGACGCCACAGACACGTCGACGAGCAGCGCCGCCGGCCCCGTACGGGAAGCCGGGCAACAGGTCCTTCCGGGTCTTCGAGCGCGGAAGGACCTGTCGCCGCGCCGACCTCAGGCGGTGTGCAGCGTCAGGCCGTAGCGGCCGAGGATTTCGTTGATCGGCTGGAACCAGGTCTGGCCGCCGGACGAGCAGTTGCCCCAGCCGCCGGAGGTGACACCCTGGGCCTGGTCCCCGCTGAGGAACGAGCCGCCGGAGTCGCCTCCCTCGGCGCAGACGCTGGTCTTCGTCATCTGGTAGACGGCGCCCTGGCTGTAGTTGACGGTCTCGTTCTTGGCGAGGACAGTGCCGCAGTGCCAGTGCGTCGTGGACCCCGACCGGCAGATCGAGGCGCCCACGGGTGCCTCGGCGGAGCCGCGTACCAGCTGGTCCGGGATGGTGCCCCAGCCGAGCACCACCGGTACGGTCCACCAGCCGCTGTGGATGCCGACGTAAGCGTAGTCGTTGCCGGGGAATGAGGATCCCTGGAAGGTGCCCATCGCGGACCCGTCCCAGCCGCGCACGGCGGCCCCCGCCTGCCCGCAGTGCCCAGCCGTCACGAAGCCGCCGTACACGGAGAAGCCGATCGAACAGCGGACGTTGCCGGTGTAATACGGGTCGCCGCCGACAGTGCCCGCGGCGTACGTACGGGGCGCCTGCGCCGTCTCGGCGACGGTGACGGGGCCGCCGGCCCTGGCCCGGTCGACGAACGCCCGTACGGCCGGGGCTTCCCGCTCGGTACGCACGACCGTGACGACGACGCTGTTGGTCCGCGGGTCGACGTGCCAGCCGGCCACCCCGGTGGGGGCGCGCAGCGTGTCCAGGCGCGCTTTGTCGCGGTCCAGCGCGGCTGCGCTGTGCCGGACGAGGCGGGTGTCGGCGCCCAGTGCCCGCGCCGCGGACTCCTTCGCGCGGTCGGTCACCGCGACGACGAGCCGGCCGGTGGAAGGCTCGTACCACGAGCCGCCGTACGCACCACCCGCAGCCTGCCGTGCGGTCTTCTCCACGGCCGCGGCGGCCTTTTCTGCGCTCAGCCGTTCCTCGGCCTGGGAAGCGGTGAGCCCGAGGTCCCGGCGCATCGCGTCGAGCAGTCCGGACGAGGCGGACGGCGCTGCGGCGGACGATGCTGCGGCGGGCTCCGGAAGCGGCACGGCGCTCGCCACGCCGGCATGGGCGGCGCCAAGGCCGACGGTCAGGAGCAGGGCGGCGACGGCGGCGCGTAAGGGGGTGGTGTGTTTCACGAGACCTCCTGGTGTGGGGGATTGAAGGCTTGAGAGCGCTCTCACGGAGTGTCGGGCGCTACGCTAGCCCACCCCATTTGTCAGGTCCATACCAAGTGCCGGTTCGGCGTGGCGGGCCCCCGCGCGACCACTCGGTCAACGGGCAGATCGCCGGGGTGGGCCGGGCCGGGCCGCGGCGGCGAACTGGCGCCGCCGGCATGACGAATTCCCGGCGCAGGTGGGCGGTACGGCGGCGAACCCGGAGTTCGACCGGGCCGCGGTCGTCGCCTGGCTCCTCGCCCACGGCAAGATCGTCGTCCCGACAGAGGTGCCGTCCGCCGCCCTGGTCGTCGCTGGAGCAGGGGGCGGGACGCGTCGGTTCCGGCTGGAGGACCCGCACCTGCTCCTGGCCGACGACGCAGAGGCGGAGGACCGGCTGTCCGGCTGGTCCACCGACGAGGAGGGCACGCCGCAAGGGCTGTGCTTTGCACCGCAGGGCCGCGTCGAGAGCGGGGAGTGACGGGGGAGGAGTGTGTAAGGCTGGCACGGGCCGTCGGCGAATGCCCTGGAGGTGACCTGTTGGAGGAACACGTGGAAAAGGCTGAGCCCCAGCGGCGACCAGACGCTGATGCGGGGCCTCGGAGTGAGGTCATGGACGGTCTGCGCGAGCGCGGCTTCGCCCGCTACGGCGCTGCACAACTCGATATCCAACCGGCTGGCTCCGCTGCGGGGGACTTGGCCAGGATCCGGAAGGTCTGCGCGGTTCTGCCACCCGATCCCTACGCTCCGGGGACGAATCGGTTCCGCCGGTACTCCCATGCCGTGTACCTGCCGTGGAAGGACGAACTGTCCTGGATTCCCGGAACCCCCGACCCGGTACACGGTACGGTCACCGACTTCTCCCAGGGTGAGGGCGACCTTGAGTACCCGCGGAAGCGGCGCGTGCTGCCCGACATCCCCGAGGCGCTGCGTGGCAACGCTCTGCTGTTGCGACTCCTGCGCTGGGACATTGAGCAGGTCCTGTTCCTGAAGGATCTGGGGAGACGCCCGCTGTGGGCTGGTGTCCATCTGATCAGGCTCGGCGTCGACCGTCCTGGCCAGGACGCCGTTTCTTCCCCGAACTGCCTGCACCAGGACGGAGGTTCAGCCAGCACGTTCACGTTCGCCCACCTGATCAGCCGTACGAACGTCACCGGCGGGCACAACGTCATCGCCACACCGGGCAGCGCAGGACTCCAACCCGAGGACCCGTGGGCGGACATCCATGCCGACTTCACCCTCACCGACCCACTGGACGGCTACGCCGTCCACGACCACCGAGTCAGCCATTACGTCGGCCCGGTCCGCACGGGCTCCGAGCCAGGGCCGGGCGAACGGTCCATCCTCATCGTCGGCCTCGCCCCCTACGTCCCCCAGTTGTGATACCGGCGCCACCAGCGCCCGTAAGTACGCGTACCGCCCTCGATTGACCGGCGGGCCGCTGGTCGGCCGTGGCCCGCTTCAGGCCGTTGGGTGTTGCGCGTTACTCAGATGACTGGGGGCGCGCCCAGGCGGGTCATGCGCCATGCGGTCCGCCACCGCATCGGTTGCCGTGGCGGGCATGGGACTCGGATCCCTTCGAAGAAGCCGGCCCCGCAGCTTTGCCGTGCGGAACTGGGGGCCATGCTGAGCTGGTACACCTGGGGCGTGTTCTGGGCGACCTCTACTTCTTCGCACGCGTCAACTACTACAACGGCGTGCTGTGGAGAAAATAGGAAGGGAACCTTTGATCACCACACAATCCCCGCGCCGCGGACCGTTCGTGGTCCTGGCCGTCATTGTCGGCTGGGTGACCGCGCTCGCTCTGCTGGCCGGGTCGGCGTATCTGCTCTTCTACGAGTCGGAGGGCTCGTGCCAGAAGAGCAAGGTGGTTGAGCGCATGGCCCGGGTCTCGGCCGCGGCGCCCGCCGTCCCAGTCGGCGCCACGCCCGGATCGAGAGGAGCATGAACGACTTCGCCGGCACCGCCGGTCTCATCGTGCTGTTACTGGTGATGCTCCTCAATATGACGCGCACGGGCCGCACAAAACGCCAGGGGAAGTACACCCGGCCCTGGGCAAGAGGCCAGGTGCCCGCACACAAGCCCCAGCCGATAACGCCGGTGGAACGCGCGGCCCTATGGCGGGCACGAGCGAGGCAGCTGGAAGTCCCC
Source organism: Streptomyces virginiae (assembly GCF_040638905.1). Lineage (GTDB taxonomy): Bacteria > Actinomycetota > Actinomycetes > Streptomycetales > Streptomycetaceae > Streptomyces > Streptomyces virginiae_B. Next base: position 233,427 of record NZ_JBEZYV010000010.1, read on the forward strand.
GGAGATGCCGCCGGTGCTGAGAGAGCGATGCAGGAGGCACACCTCTCGGAGGCGCGTGCAAGCCAGGAAAAGAGCGTCGGGGCGCGCCTCCGCCATGTCCAAAGGCGTCTCTTGCGGAGGTAGCCGCCCGTGAAGAGGCACGCAAGGCAGCCCGTGAGGCTGAGCGGCGCATCGCGCTGGCGCTTCTCTTCATGCCGGCAGGTCAACGGGAGCGCTACCAGCAGGAGTGGAACGCCGAGCTGGACACTCTGAGTGCGCGAGAAGCGTCGGCGTTCGCTCTCCAACTGCTCTGGTCGGCGCCGAGGACCGGATCGATGCTGTGGCTCAAGCACACGTTCGGTCGGAGGCCCGCCTGATGGACGAACCGCGCCCGAGCTTCAAGATCACAGTGGCCGTGGATCAGGATGGGTCTCCTCGCTCGTCCGCTAGGCACCGCCGGATTGAGATCATCGGCGAGGGGCAGGTCGATGACTACGTCCTTTGACGAGTGATTGCTCGTGCCGCTCGAGGGCAACGGGACTGGTGGTCTTACAAGGAGATCGCCGACCACATCCACGTACAGCCCGACACCGTGCGCTCCTATCGCAAGCACGGTCTTCTTCCTTCTCCCGACCTCGTGGAGGACGGTAAGCCCTACTGGAAGGCTGACACCATCCGGGCGTGGGTGAGCAGCCGCCCCGGGGCCCGGACGAAGCTTCAGGTCAACCAACCAGCGAACCCGGTCCGTGAAAGGGCTGCACGTCGCACCGCTCTCGCACTCATCTTCGTGCCGATGCGACACCGCGAGCGCTACAGGCAGGAGTGGGTCAACGAGATGGCGCACCTGAGTCCCCAGGAAGCGGCAGTGTTCGCTCTCCATCTGCTGCTTCTGGCACCGAAGATGGGTATGCAGCTGGTGCTCCAGCGGATCTTCGGCCGGGAGGCCGCCTAACCCCGACACACCAGCCCCCGTGCGCTGCGGCGTTCGGGGGTTTCTCATGTCGTGACATCTCGTTCAACTTGCGACCGAGGTCGACACCGGGCAGCGGGCGCAGCTGCTCGGCGGTGACCCACGTGCCGTACTCGGCCAGCTCGACCCCGCCCCCGGCGGCCGTCTGCCAGAGGGGGACGCCTATGCGGTACATCCATAGGCCGGAGTCGAGCTGCTGACGCTCGTAGAGGCGTAGGCGATTGCGCTGGCCCGGCCGTACGCACGCGTCGGGGGGCCTGCGCTGGAGTTCGTCGCCCGGCTGCTTGCGCGGAACGGACACGAGGACGAGGCGGTCAGGCGGCTCAGCGCCGGAATCGAGGACCGGCTCCTTCCCACTGCTCTGGTCGACGTTGCCGAAGGGACAGGCCGGGACGAGGACGTTGCCGCGCTGTTGATCACCCGGATCCCGGAAGGGCACCGGTGCGACGGCCCATGGTGCTGCCGCGGTCTCGAACCGGACACGGCCATCGGGCTCCTGGCCACCGTCCGTGAACGCCAGGGCCGCGTCGACGAGGCGATCGCCCTGCTGCACACCCGGCAGCACGTCACCTCCGTCAACAACCGTGACCAGCTCGCCGATCTGCTGGCGAGACACGACCGCATTGAGGAACTGCGCGCATACGCGGCGTCCGAGTACCACGGACATGCCGCGCAGTGTCTCGCCAGGATGCTGGAGGAGCGTGGTGACGTGGAAGGCGCGGTCACCGTGTACCGGCAGGAAGGCACTCCGCTGGCCCGCCAGGCCGAGAGTGCAGTGCAACTGGCGCGGCTCCTGTCCCGGCATGGCCGGGGCGACGAGGCGATCGAGGTGATGCGCACGCTCGTAAACTCGCCCGGCGGCGCGGAAGAGTGGCTCGTCGACGCGCTGTGCACCCTGTACTCAGCTCACGGCCGCGCCCAGGAGGGGCTGGCCCACCTCGATGTCCTCAAAACCCGCCGCGACGACCAGGAGGAATGGGACTTTTACAGGATGCGACTTCGACTCATGGCCGACTGCGGCCTGCTGGATGAAGCAGTCGAGCAGGCGTGGGCCCACCCCGAGGGCCACGCCTCCTACGCGGTCTGGACCGTCGCCGACCTGCTCGCCGCCGCCGGCCGGACCGAGGCGGCTGTCGCCGTCCTCGAACCGCACGCCTTCGCCAGCCCCAGTTCTCTGGCCGGCCACCTCATCACCCTTGGTCGGGTCAAGGATGCCGTGGCCCTGCTTCAGCAGCGCCAATTCGATCCACCCGCACGCATCTGGTCGGGCACGTTCTCCAACGAGCGTCCGTCCTGACACCACGCGCCTGGGACGCAAAATCGGATCCCCGCATGGCTGAGAAGAACAGCCCCTGACGTGTAGCACCAATAGTGCAGTTAACACGCCAGCCCTGCGCACGGTACGGCGCTCCTGCGAACCCCCTCCGTGTGCCCTGCCGCAAGACCCGGCTGGAGCAGCAGGCGCGCGCCTGACCTGCATGTCTCGCCCCCGTAGTCCCGCCTTCGGTGTGGCTCATGCTCCAGGGGCGGGCCCGGGCGCGTGCCTTCAGGGCGCGCCGTCGGCGAGTCCTTGACCGCATGTAGTGGGTGCCGGCCCGGATGGCCCCGGACAACGCACCTGGCCCGGGCCGGTGCGACGCTGGAGGAAGAGACCCACGGCGTGGAAGTCTGAGTGCGTCCCATCTGGTCAGGTGCGATCTCCTTCGGGCTGGTCACCATCCCGATCAAGGTGGTGCCTGCCACGGAGTCGCACGACATCAGCTTCCGGCAGATCCACACCGCCGACGGCGGCCGGATCCGCTATCGCAAGGTGTGCGAGCTCGACGGACAGCAGCTGCGCCAGGACGAGATCGTCCGCGGCTACGAGACCGCCACCGGCACCCTCATTCCCGTGACCGATGAGGATCTCGACAACCTGCCGCTGCCCACCGCGAAGGCGATCGAGATCGTTTCCTTCGTGCCGGCCGCGAGTATCGACCCGATCCAGATCGGCGCCTCCTACTACCTGGCCGCGACCGAGACCGTCGCCGCGAAGCCGTACGAACTGCTGCGCCAGGCCCTGGAGCGCAGCAGCAGGGTGGCGGTGGCGAAGTTCGCGATGCGCGACCGCGAGCGGCTCGGCCTCCTGCGGGTCAAGGACGACGTGATCATGCTGCACGCGCTCCGTTGGCCGGATGAGATCAGATCCGCCTCGCAGGTGCCTGTCCCGGGGTGGCCATTACCGAGGAGGAGGTGGACGCGGCTGTCCGGCTCGCCGAAACCCTTTCCGGCGGCGACATCGGGGAGCTGCGCGATGAGTACGGGGACGCGCTCGAAAGTCATCGCCGCGAAGGCGGCCGGGACCCGGCCGGCGCCTGTGGCGGAGGCTGCGGCGCCTGCCTCGGCTGAGGTCGTCGACCTCATGGCCATGCTGGAGAAGTCCGTCCAGGACGCGCAGGCCACCCGCAGCGAACCTGCCACCGTGCACCCGACGCCCGCCGCGAAGAAGTCGGCGGGCAAAAAGAAGAGCACTGGTGCGGCCGCCTCGAAGAAGACCACCGCGAAGGGGAAGCCGCGCCGGAGCGCTACCCCACACGCACGGCAGCACCGAAATCGAAGACTACGTCCCCGCAGTGCGGGCGGCCACGAACAGCCGGCTGCATGGCCCGAGCCTGTCACGCCCCCCGGCCAGCCGCACCGTCCGCCCTGCCTCTGCATCCCTGCCGGACGGTGTCCGTCGGGGCGCATGAGGACGTCAGCGGATCTGTCACGGATGCGTCTGGGCTTTCACCGACTGGGACGGAGCTGAGTGGTACGCGGACCATGCTTTCTCTGGGGGCGCCGATCTGACCGCGCCTGGCGTTGGTGATGAAGCCGAGGCGTCGGTGGAACGCGTGCAACTGGACCAGGTCCCCGCCGAAGGTGTCGCTTGGGCTGAGCGTCATCGGTACACCGCGTAGGTCGGCGGCGGCGGTGATGTGTTCCATGACGCGGGTACCGAGCCCGTTTCCTCGCTCGCTCTGCGGGAGGAGGATCGAGAAGAGCACGAGGTGCGGGCCGGGGTCGATTCCCAGTTCAAGGCGTACGCCCGGGTAGCCGGTCCGTACCTCCTCGCCAGGGCCTCGGCCCATGCCTCCAGCGCTTGGTCCCTCACGTGGTCTCCCTTTCGCGTTGGGCGGTCGGTCGGCGGCCGCGACCGAGCCAAACGAAACTGGGCAGGACAGGGTCGTTGTGGAGCCGCTCCCGCATGGGCGTTGCGGGCGGCGCGGCTGCTCAAGCGCTGTCGATGCGAGCGAGCAGCGCTTCGGCTTCGGTGGTGCGTCGGTGGTCCGGTCCGAAGGCGGTCAGGCAGGCGCCTGCCTCGGTGCCACGCCCCAGGCCGAGGAGGGCGGTGGCCGTGGCCAGCTCGACGACGCCGGTTTCCGGGCGGCACTGCTCTGGGGGCAGACGCTGGCGCAGCTCGTCGGCGCGCTCCGCCTCGGCGAGAGACTCCTCGTGGCGGTCCTGGAATTGAGGCTGCGGGCCAGACCGAGACGCAGGACCAGGGTGAAGCGGTCCGGTGCACGATGGGCGGCAAGTGCTTCGCGTGCCAGCGCCTCTGCCTGCGGGTGGCGTCCCAGTGCGGTGAGGGCGTAGATCTGCCCGTTGCGGGCGGCCGTTGCTATGAGGGGCATGTCCGGCCCTGTGCCGCGGGCTGCGATCCGGGCGACGGCCGCGCACTCTGCCTCGCATTCGGCGTGCCGGGCGAGTGAGGTCAGGGCCTGGGCGCGGTCCGAGCGCAGTTTGAGGGTCTGCGGGTGTTCGGCGCCGAAGATCCTGCCGGCGACCGGCAGCAGTGCGTCGTATGTGGTGACGGCGTCGGCATGGCGGCCTTGAGCGCCCGCAGCGAGCGCGGCGATACCCAGTGCCAACGGCGCGTACGTGTCGTTGCGCGATCGGGAGCGGGCCGCAGCCACGGAGCGTGCCTCGGCCTCAGCCTCCGCATAACGCCCCGCCTGATACAGGGTCATGGCCTGGGCCAAACCGGCTTCGCCTCGCCCGCGCCACCGAAAGAGTTTCATGCCCGGAGCATACGAATGCCGCGCACACCCACTCGGCAAGGGTTGGCGTGTGGGTTCGAGCCCGCAGGGGGCCGGGCCAAGTTGAACACTCGCGGGCGAACCAGAGAGCGACCGAAGGGGCTGTCAGGTGACCTGTCGCAGCGAAGGTTAAGCGTTTCTCACCGAAGATTGAGCGATGGCCTTGCGCGGTAGCGCTCAGGCCGTTGTCAGTGCTTGCAGGCAGGATCACGGGCATGACGCCGTTGCTTCTTTCCGACATCGAACGAGCCGTTCGCAGCAGCTGGAGTGCCGAGACATGCACGCCTGAGTTCCGATCGCGCTGGACCGAGGACAATCCGGCTCGGGACCAGGGCGGGGTGACCGCCATGGTGCTCAATGACCTGCTGGGAGGCGAGCTGATCCGCGGGGAGGTCCACGTCAACGGAGAGCGTGTGGACTACCACTGGTGGAACCGCCTAAGTATGGGTATTGAGGTCGATCTCACCCGCGAGCAGTTCGGGCTGGAGGAGATTGTCATTGGCGCCGTTGTCATCCCCCGCCCGCCCGTGACCGAGTGGCGCAGGCTCCGTGAGGAGTATGAGCTTCTCCGTGACCGGGTCTTGGAGACGCTCAATCGGCAGCAGGCATCCGCCTCTGTGGCCGTGCCTCGGCAGCCATGTGCGGAGCTCGTGGATGAGATGGTCGAGCGTGTGGACGAGCAAGACCAGGTCCTGGCGGTGGTCAGCCGGGGTGAGGCCGTTCGCCATGGCTGGTTGCATCGGATTGCCGTGACGGTATGTCGGGATCGGGAAGGCCGGATCCTCGTGCACCGTCGTTCCGAGGACGTCGATCGGTTCCCAGGACACTACGAGGTGGGATTGGGCGGTGCCGTTGCCCCGGGTGAGTCCTATGAGGAAGCCGCATCGCGCGAACTGGCCGAGGAACTGGATGTTCGAGCGCCGGTCCGCATCATCGTGAAGTTCCTGAACCGTAGCGGGCTCAGCCCCCATTGGCTCGCGGTGCACGAGGCTGTCCTGTCCAACAACCTGTGTCCTGACCCGGACGAAGTGATGTGGCACTGCTTGCTGTCGGAGTCCGAGCTCCTCAAGTCGATGCGGGAAAACCTGTTCACTCCGGATACCCATGACGTTTTGAGTCACTACTTTTCCGTCGTGGAGCGGAAAATCGTCTGATCGCCTTGGTCCTCCTCGCTTTGCCACCACAGACCTTCGATGTCAGGCCAGTGAGCATTTTCAGCGTTGACGTTCCAGGGTGAGGACGATAGCGGCGATGGCGGTCATGCGGTTGGGGCTGCAGCGGGCTCTGCGGAAGATGCGCCAGGACTTCAGCCTTGCGATGCTGCGTTCGACCGGTGCTCGTGCTGCTGACAGGGCCCGGTTGATCGTCTGCGGGTCGTGGTGAGGTCCCGGTTCGGGAGCCGTCTGATCGGTGTGGTCACCCAGGGGCCGGCGCCGATGTAGGCACGGTCGGCAAGGATGGGAACGCCCTGGCGTTCGCAGATCCGGATGATGCGATGGGTGCGGGCCGCGGTCAGATCATGCGTGCGGCCGGCCAGCGCGGGTGAGATCCACAGCAGCTTGCCCGCGGGATCGGCCACGACCTGCACGTTCACGCCGTGACGGCGGTGTTTTTGGGAGAAGTCGGCCCGGCTGTCGCCGACGCGGTCGCACTCGGCGAGTGACCCGTCGAGCAGGACGTGATCAGGGTCGGCTTCTCGCAGGACACGCAGCAGTCCGGGCGCCCGGCCGGACAGATGCTGAACGACGGCTTTGACGTAGGCGTGGGCGGTGCCGATGGATATGCCGAAGCCGGCGGCGATCTGTGCGAGCGTGTCGTGCCGGCGAAGGTAGACCAGGCCGACGAGGGCGCGCTGGTGGGGCGGGAGCTTGCAGCGTCGGTCACCCTCACGGGTGACGATGAGCATGGATACCACTCGACCAGAGCGTGCGGCAGGTCGAGTGCGGCAGGATGGGGAACCAACAGGGCTCCTGCGCCGATGGGTTGAGGCTTCGAACACCTTGCTCAACGGCGCAGGAGCCTTGTGCGTTGCGATCCCCATCCTGACTCGGCCTGGGTCACTCGATCAGTGGCCACTCTGAAAGAGCTCAGTGTTTCTGTGGTCAACACCCATCTTCGCCACTCGCCCGCAAAGGTTGCATCCAAGGGCTAGGGCTGGAGGTGGATGTGATGATAAGTCAGAAAGAGCTCTTCGAGCTGGTCGACGCCCTGCTGGAAGGCGAGCCCGTGCTGCCGCCGCCGTCGGAGCGGGCGCGGCTTCGGGAGGCGGCCGGGGTCTCGCAGGCGAAGCTGGGCGCAGGCGCTCAAGTCGATGACGCAGATGGTGAAGAACTGGGAGAACGGCCGCTCCACGCCGCGGCCGCCGCGACTGCAGGCCTACCTGCGGTTGCTGGAGGGCTGGGCCGCGAAGTACCCCGCCGCTGCCCCGGCCCCGGCCCCCGTGGCGGTGTTCGCGCCTGCGCCGGAGGTTGCGCCCGTTCCGCAGATGTTCACCGGCCCGCCGGCTCGGCATACCGCGACGATCAAGAACTGTCAGCCCTCGACACAGCGCCAAAATCCTCAGTAAGTCATATCCCTCCATGGAGTTGAGATATCCCTTGACGAAACGCTCGAATCTCTCATCCGTTCGCCCCCTCAATTCAATGGTGCCGATCGGGCGCCACCTCAACGTTGCCGGGCGCACCGCTCCCGGTAAGGGCGCAACACCTGCCGGGTCCGCTCAGGCCGCGAGCAGGGCCGTGGTACGGAGGAAGAGGTCTGCGTCCTCGAGCTTTACGCGCTCCGCCTCGATATCGGTGACGATTTCGCCGCAGAACCTTCACCCACTCTCCGATGAAATCCGCAGCAGAAACAACGACATCGCCCCGCTCGGCCGGCAGCGACTCGTATTTGCCGAGTGTGCTGTGCCGGCGTGTTCGGATCCTCAGGAAATCGCCCTGACGGACGATTCTCCACTCGGCCGCGAACTGTCCGCCCCCCAGAAGACCTCGGCTTCCGAGAATCCCGGCCGTCGGATCCCCTCAAGAAGGGGCACCAGGTCATCGAGAAGGGCTGCCAGGTCATGGCCGGAGGATAGCCGGACCGGTATCAGGTTCCAGACGAGAATGGCGTCCTCGGCCTCGGAGGGGTACATCTCACCGACCGCGTCAGCCATGTCGGTGGCCGTTCCGCACCTCCGAACGGCCGGGCAACCCGCCTGGATCGAAAAGCTCACCGGCGTACCACCGCACGGTCACCACGGCGGCATCGGCTGCGCTGGCCAACCGAATCCCGGTTCCAAAGGATGGCGCGCTCCGGCCTATTGCGGGGAACTTCCCGGAGCGATCACTTCAACCTTCCCACCCCGCTCGGCGACCCATGCCTCAAGCTCCGCGCCGCCCACTTCTCGGGACGATTCGCCGCTGAAGACGGAGATCGGCCCGAAAACACTGCCCGTCAGGCCGCGCACCGTCGTGGAGTCGTCGACTGAGACCTTGAAGGTGTTCTGGAACAGGACCGCGTCGGTCAGGTCCGCTCCCCTCATGTCCACACCGTAGAGGGATGCACCCATGATGCGCGTTCCCCTGAAGCTCGCTCGTGACGCATCGACCCCGTGCAACGAGGCTTTGACCATGTCGGCGCCATCGAGCCGCGCCGATCTGAGCACTGCCCTGTCGAGGTTCGCCCTGACCAGGTCGGCGCCGGTCAGATCCGCACCGGTGAGATCCGCCGACTGAAGGTCGGCGCGATAGAGGACCGCTCCCGCGAGCCGCACGCCCGCCAGGACGGAATCCGTGAACCACGAGCTCGAAAAATCTCCGCCCGACAGGTCCGCGCCTCGGAAGTCGAGCTCGACACCGAAAAGGCTGAAGCCCTCTTCGGTGAGCCATTCCTGCAGCCGGCCCGTTGCCTCGGGATCCACCGGAAGCGTCTTGGGCTCCCAGTTCTCACGGGTACCAGATGACATGATCTCCCCACCATGCGTTTCAACGATTTCTCTGATGCTGTCGGTCGCCGCTTGATTCGCGTTGCGGACGTCAACAACGACTACCCGATGCTTTCAACAATCTGCTCCGTGAAGGTATGCACCCAGGTACCAGCATCCCTTGCCGGGTCGTACGCACCCGGGAAGGGCCGGGCAAGCAGAGCGGGATTCTTCACAATTGTTGAACGGGGGTCAGAGAGAATGTACACCCTTGATGTCGTAGTACTTGCCTGTGGTTTCCGAGTAAATTCACCCATGTCCTGCACGGCTGGACGGCGAATATCCGCGGGGAGGCGTCCCTGCTCCCGCAGGTCGAGGCCGACCCGGGCTTCGTCCATCGACCTGACGTCGACCTTACCTGTGTGGTCAGGGTCGTGCTGTAGGTGGTCGAATTCCTCCGGAGCCCGCTTCTCCACGTCCTCCAGATGCCCCCAGTGCCCGGCGCGAGGCCCGCGTCAACATGCACCGCAAGCTCACCAACATGGTCAAGCTGACCGGCCTGCACCCCCTCGCCGTGCACTCCGACTGCGTGGTCTACCCCTCCCCGGGCGCATCCCCGCTGGACTTCCTGCCGTACTCGGAGTCCGGCAAGCCGCTCATGGGCGGCTTCCGCCTCGGCCCCACCCCCGGCCTGGCCAAGCTGGAAGGCGTGCGGGAGATGTCCTGGGCGGTGGACCTGATGGAGAAGGGCCTCCACCCCGCCCGCCACATCAAGGGCGGCGACGCCGTCCTCGAGGCCGGCAAGTAGCCTCCCCCCCCCGCGGCCCTGCCGCCGGATGCGGGGGCGCCACCATCCCAACTCCCCCCGATCGAGTGCGGTTTTGTCCCTAGCGACCGGTCTGCGCATGATCCCTACCCCACCCTCGCCCGCGGCGGCGGGCCCGGTCCGCGTGAGACGCGCGGCCCCCGACGCCCGGCCCGCCCTCGCCGCCGGGCTGGCCCCCACCCCTGCTGAGAGAGGAAGCCCACCGTGGGAGAGATCGAGGACGCGATCGAGCGGGCTGAGAGGGAAGAATTCAGCCAGGAGCCCCCAAGACTCTGACGGGCCGCATCAACTTCCTGGTCAAGAAGCTCAAGACCACCCAGCGGGTCGCCGAGGAGCTGGGGATCAGCCAGCGTTCGGTGGAGCGCTACCGCAAGGGCGACCGGAAGACTCCGCCGAAGGAGATCGCCGACCGCATCGACCAAGCCGTCCGCGCCCGCTGGCAGCCCGTGGTACGCGGCCGCCGCCGCAAGCACGCCGCCACCAGTACCGGCATCACCGTGGAGACCCGCGCCCGGTTCGGGTACAAGGCCAAGGTCGGCACGACCGACGACGGCCGGTTCCGCCGTCTCCTTGACACAGGGGGTTTCGGACGCCGGTCAGGCCGTGGTCAAGGAGTTCTGTGATAGGGCGTCCCGCCACCGTCTCCGGGCACCTGGTGCGGTGCGGTGCCGTCGGTGGTGCGCCCACCCGGTGGGTGCGGTGCGTACCACCGCCGTCCACGATGCGCACTACACGATGCAGAGGTGCACCGGGTGCGCACCGGCGGGTGCGGGGTGGCGGCGAGGGCATGGCCCACTCCGACCGCCTCCAGCTGGCGCAGGACCTCGGCCACGTCCTCGTGGTGTCGGTGAGGAACTGCACGACGAAGTCGATGACGGCGCGGGCGATGCCCTCCGCCGCGTCCGGCCCGGCCTGCGCCCGAAGGCCACCAGGACCCGCCCGAGGGCCTCCAGAGCGATCATCTCCGTGGACGGCTCGCCGGCCTCCGGGCCGGGCAGGGTGGTGATAGGGACGACGGTCCGCTCGATGACGTCGACGAGCAGCCCGGCCATCCGCGGCTCGGCGCCGGCGAACTCGCGGGCGGCTTCGACGTCACCGGCCTGGACGGCCCGGAGGTAGCTGAACGCGCTGATCACCGTGTGCGGGGTCATCGGGGCAAGCGGCAGGGTGGTGGTGTGGGGCATGACGGCTCCTCACCTACGGGCCACCGCGCCGTCATTGGGTCCGCCGCCGTGGCCTCGCTCGCGGACAAGGCCGCCCGCTCCGGATCTGCTGGTTTCCTGCCCTACGACGCCTACCCGGCAGCCGGCTACTGGACGCTGATACTCGGCGCCACCAGCATGGGTGCCCTCACCGTCGTAAGCGAGTACAGCAGCGGGCTGATCCGCACCACCACCGTGGCCGTCCCGGCCCGCGGCTCGGTCGTGCTGGCCAAGGCGGCCGTCGCCGCCGCGCTGTGGACCGCGGTCGGCACGGCCGCCTCCACCGGTTCCTTCCTGGTCTCCCAGGCCATCCTGGACGGACACCATGCCGGCGTTCCGATCACCCACCCCGGGGCGTTCCGGGCGCTGGCGGCATCCGCGTTGCTGGCTCCGGTCTGTGCCCTGGTCGGTCTGGGCCTCGGCGTTCTGCTCCGGCATGCCGCCGGGACCATGATCACCAGCGTCTTCACCCTGCTGATGCTGCCCACCATGTTCTCGGAGAGCAACCGCTGGTCGGCGGACATCAAACACGCGCTGGTGTCGGCAGCCCGGAATCGCCTGGTCCAAACCTGGGAGCCGGACCCCGGATCCCTGGGCTACACCGCCACGGTCCCGGGCTCCTGGATCGTGTACGCGCACTGGCCGCTGGTCACGGTCTCACTCGCCGTTCTCGTCGTGAGGCGCCGCGACGTGTGATCGTGCCTCCAGGGGCGCTGCACAACCCCCGCGGCGGCGCGGAGCGTTCTAACTGCTCATTTCAGAATGAGTTGAGCTGTCAGTCTGTGCTCGACGATCTTGGTCGGCATGCGGGCGCTGCCGGGCAGGGGCGGGTCATGATCGAAGTAGGATGGTCCGTTGGGCGTGGCCACTCAAGACGGAAGACAGGCAAGGAAGTTGAATCGCATACGAACGACGGTGGCGCTCGGTCTGGTGCTGTCCGCGGGTCTCGTGACCGGGTGCTCCGGAGGAGCGGACCCCGCTGCCAAGGCCGGCGGCGGGGAGACCGGGAAGGTCGCGGAGTCCGCGCCCGCGACACCGAAGAGCCCGGCCTACCAGGGCAAGCCGGTGCCCGGGCTGGCCGCGCAGCCAGCCTGGAGCCTGACGGACAATGAGGCGGGGAACTGCGCGGGCAAGGCGTCCGAGAAGGACACGTCGCAGCGCGACATCTGCACGGTCGGGGACGCCGTCATCGTCACCGGCTACCGCGACGGGCAGTCGGACACGAGCACCTTCACCGCCCGGCTTCTCGACGCCAAGAGCGGCAAGGTGCGCAAGCAGTTCGACATCGCCCTCCCCGAGAAGAGCGGCCGGTCCACCTCTTCCCCGACCGTGGCCCTCGCGCAGGTGGGCGAGTGGCGGGACGGTTCGCCGGCCCTGCTGATCCGCAACCGCGTCGATACCCCGGCTGATGGCCTGAAGAAGGCATCGACCCAGACCGTGCTGACCATGTACGCGCCGTCCGGTGAGAAGCTGGGGAGCTCCTCCTTCGACGGGGACACCCACATGTCCACCCCGGTCCGGCACGGCTACCTCGTGGACACCGGCCTCTCCGGCGGCACCAAGTTCATCCCGATCGGTGACGGGGAGACCCTGACCATCGACGCCTCGCACCTCGATTTCAAGGGGGCGGTCGGCTCCGGTCTCGGCTACTTCTCGCAGAAGGACATCTCCTTCCAGCCCTCGGCTGAGTGGCTGACCGCCACGGACATCCGCACGGGCAAGAAGGCGTGGACCACCAAGGACCTCGCACCGCCGGCCGCCATCGCCAAGCTGGTCACCTCGACCAAGGCGACCAGTGCGCGGCTGATGCCGTACCAGGGCGACAAGGCCCTCCTCGAATGGTCTTCGTACGGCGATTCCGAAGCGGTCATGACGCTGATCGACGTCAAGAGCGGCCGCCGGCTCGCCGAAGGGCCGGGCATCGACACCAACGGCACCATCGATGACGACGGCCTCGCCATCTCCCCGGACGGCAAGACCGCCGTGGTGCAGTACGGCAAGGGCGCGGTCGCCTGGAACACGGAGACCGGCAAGGAGCTGTGGCGCCAGGCCGCGGACGAGGTGAACATCAAGCCGCGTGCCCTCCCGGGCAACGGCGTCCTTTACGCGTACCTGGACGGCACCGGAGCCGCGCTCGATGCCCGCGACAAGAAGCTGCTGGCCTCCGGGATCGAGGAGATGCCGCAGTTCACGACGAACGGGTACGCCGCCGTCCGCAGCGCCGGGGGCCTCTTCGTCTTCGCCGCCCAGCCCGTCTGACGGGCGCCCCGCCCCCGGTTCAGGGGGTGCGGCGGTCCGCGGTGGAGGAGGGGTCCGGCGCCGGGTCCGGCGGGGTGGGCCGGAGCCGGCGGACGGCATACGCGGCGATCGCCGCGGCGACGAAGGCCCGCCCGCCCCGAGGCTCGTTACAAACGCCGAACTCCTCGGTCAGCCAGCCGACCAACACCGCTCCGAAGGGCATGGAGCCCTGTAGGGCCGCATCCTCATGCTCCAGCGCATGTTTCCACCCGCCCCGCCGTCGGCACACCACGAGTCGGCGCGTGCTCGGCCTGTGGCCGCGCGATGATCCCCCCGCCCTTGGCACGGCCGGCACGTCGCCGGATTCCGGGCGGGGCAATGACCTGCCGGGCTGACCACCGCTGCTTTCATCACTGCGTCGTAGGCAGGTGGACCCAGGCGAAGGCGTGCTGTTCCACCCACCGAGCCTTGACTTAGCGCTCTACTTGGCCAGCGCTTCTTTGGTTGGCGCGAGGTAACTCCGGCCTAGCCCGTCCCGGCGGCGGCAAGGTGGGCGTCCACGGCAACAACACCGTCGACGCCCTGGCAGAGGCCCACGACCACCAGGACGAGACGCGGTTCCGGGACGTGACCCCACAGGGTGACGACCCCGTCCCGGACCTCGATCGCGACGCTGCCCTCCTCCAGGCCGAGGATGCGCCGCAGGACGTCCTGCTCGACTTCGCCGCGGATCTCGGCGTCGGAGCGGATGAAAGCGTCGAGTAGGTCGCTGCGGCTGACGATGCCGGTGAGGAGCCCATCGTCGCCGACCACCGGCAGCTGCTTGACGTGCCGACTGCGGAGTTCCCGAGCGGCCCGGGGGATCGTCCAGTCGGCGTGGGCGGTGAAGACGGGGCTGCTCATGAGCGCGCCCGCGGTTCGGGCCCGGGCCTTGCCCCAGACGCCCGCGTCGTTCCCGTCCTGCCCCTGCGGATCGGGCATGCCGGTCTCGTGCCGCAGCACGTCGGACGTGGACACGACGCCGACAAGGGAGCCGTCGTCATCGACGACCGGGGCAGCGACGATGTCGTTCGCGTCCAGCAGGCCGACGACGTCCTGGAACGGTGTGTTGGGGTGGAGGGTGACGACATCCTCGGTCATCACGTCACCGACCGTGCGGCGGTGCAGCATGGCGTCGGCCTCCTCAGTTTTGCGATGGGCGGCTGCGGTAGGACCGCCCGGGCGGACGACGCGCGGCGCGCCGGCCTCCGCGGCCCTGCCGGCTCGTCAACGCGTCTTCCCTCCCATGACAGCACCCCGTTTCTCCGGCGACCAGTGAGCTTTGACCTGGCGAGGAGGGCCAGCGGCCCCATGGCCAGAGTGCCGCCGAGTGTGGCAGGTGCTGGCACCTCGACGCCCTGGCCGCGTCCGTCCGGGGTTGCGCGTGCGCGTTGTAGTTGGCCGAGCGGGCTAAGTTGGGTGCTCAATCACACCAGTTGTGACCGAGGGCTGTAGTTGGCCAGTCTGGCCGACCAGGTACGCAGCGCGAGTCCGTGGTGCTCAGCTCGGCCCAGGTCAGCCAGGTGGTCCCGTGCACATCGTGGGGGCCGCCGTAGCCGGCGAATTCACCTCGCAGCCCATCCGAGGCGTCGTCCGGGAAGCCATGATCTTCCGCCAGGGGACGGAAGCCAAAGGAGTTTCGGATTCCGAAGAGGTAGGCCAGGCCGTCGTAGGCGTTGCCTCGGTTGAGGAAGAGATCGATGCCGACCTCCCATACGGAGTCCTCGTCGTCGGGGCCCCACAGGCGGGCGCCCGGCCGGCATTCGATCATTCCGCTCAGGTCGGTCGACATGGGGAGTCCTGCCTGCGCGGGCCAGGGACCAGCATCTCCATTTCCCGTGCTCGCGCGTGACCCCGGAGCCTCTCGCACGGCTGGCTTTGCGCGGCTCCGGCCAACTAGAACGCTCAGTGGCCAACTACGACACTCAGTCACATTTACGGGACAAGCCTTAGGCGGAGTTACCGATTCGTCTTGTTCGATTTTAGTTCTATATCGTGGGTAGCGAGGATCCGGCCATAGCGGCTGAAAATATTCGCTTGCGGGAGGTGCGCCATGGGCTGTGGGGTGCATCTGCACGTCGCCAGCGGCTACTCGGCCCGCTACGGCGCCTCCCACCCCCGCGACCTGGTCCGCCGGGCGGCCGAGCGCGGCGTCGGGGTGCTCGCGCTGACCGACCGGGACACCGTGACCGGCGCCGTGCGTTTCGCGAAAGCCGCCATGGACGCCGGGATCCAGCCCATCTTCGGCGTCGACGTAGCTGTCGCCCCTCACACTCCGGCCAGCCCAGGCTCCGCGCCCCGCCTGCGCACCCCGGTACGTGGTGGCGCGCACGTGGTGGAGCCGCCGCTGCGCATCACGCTCCTCGCGCGGAACGTGGCGGGCTGGGGGCGGCTGTGCAGGCTGGTGTCGGCCGCGCAGGTCAGTGCGGTCGAAGGCTTGCCGGTGGTGTCTTGGGACGTCCTGCGCCAGTACGCGGACGAGGGCTTGATCGTGTTGGTGGGACCGGTGTCGGAGCCGGTGCGGGCGCTGTCGGCGGGGCGGGAGGATGTCGCCGAGCGGCTGCTGGCGCCATGGCGGGATGTCGCGGGCGGGAACCTGCGGCTGGAGGCGGTGTGCTGGGGTGTACCCGGGACCGGCCCGGGCTCGCTGCGGCTGGCCGCTCGAACGCTGCGTCTGGCCGACCGGCTCGGTGTGCCCGCGGTCCTGACGAACGCCGTCCGCTACGCCGACCCGGGCCAGCACCGGATCGCCGACGTCCTGGACGCGGCGCGGCTGCTGCGGCCGATCGACCGGCGGCTGGACTGCGGGCAGCGTTGGCTGACTGGACCGGCTCAGATGGCGGCCGCCGCGGAGCGCATCTCGGAGGCCGCCGGCGCCGACCGCGGGCGGGCCGCCACCCTCCTCGCCGAGACCATCCATCCGGACCGGCGAGGCGTGCGTCGTCGACCCGGTTGCGGACCTGGGACTGGGCCGCCCGCACTTCCCCGAGCCGGAGGTCGTCGGCGCCGAGTCGGGGCCGGGCGGTGCGATGCGGCTGCTGCGGCAGCGGTGCGAGGCGGGCATGTTCGCGCGCGGCCTGGACGCAGACCGGCGGGCGGTGGAGCAGCTGGAGTACGAGCTGTCGGTGATCGGGGAGCTGGAGTACGAGGCGTACTTCCTCGCGGTCGCCCAGGTCGTCGCCGATGTCCGGGCGATGGGGATTCGGGTCGCGGCGCGTGGGTCGGGGGCCGGCTCGATGGTCAACCACGCCCTGTTCGTGGCGACGGCGAACCCGCTCGACCACGACCTGCTCTTCGAGCGGTTCCTCTCCGTCCGACGGCGGTCGCTGCCCGACATCGATGTGGACGTGGAGTCCGCGCGTCGGCTGGAGGTCTACGACCGGATCATCGAGCGGTTCGGGCCGGAGAGGGTCGCGGTGACCGGGATGCCGGAGACCTACCGGGCCCGGCATGCCCTGCGCGACGCCGGCCTCGCGCTCGGCATCGCCCCGCAGACGGTCGACCGGGTCGCGAAGTCCTTCCCGCACATCCGCGCGTGCGACATCAAGGATGCGCTCGCCACCCTGCCGGAGCTGAAGCAGCTCGCGGCGGAGGCCGGCTCGTTCGGGCCGCTGTGGGAGCTGGCCGAGGGCCTTGACGCGCTGCCGCGGGGGATCGCGATGCACCCGTGCGGGGTGATCCTGTCCAACAGCACGTTGCTGGATCGGCTGCCGGTGCAGCCGACGCCCGGCGGTCAGTACCCAATGGTCCAGGCCGACAAGGAGGACGTCGAAGACCTCGGTCTGCTCAAGCTCGACGTGCTCGGCGTGCGGATGCAGTCTGCGATGGCGCACGCGGTCAAGGAGATCCGGCGGACTACCGGTCGGCAGATCGACCTCGACAACCCCGACCACGTCCCCCTGGGCGACCCTGGCGCCTTCGACCTCATCCGCGCCTCCGACACGATCGGCATGTTCCAGCTGGAGTCCCCTGGCCAGCAGGACCTGGTGGGCCGGCTCCAGCCGCGCGACGTCCAGGACGTCATCGCCGACATCAGCCTCTTCCGCCCCGGCCCGGTCAAGGGCGGCATGCCCGCGCTCTACATCGCCGCCCGCCACGGCGCTGCCCCCCAGTACCCGCACCCCGACCTGATCCCGGTGCTGGCCTCGACGTACGGGGTGACGATCTGGCACGAGCAGATCATCGACATGTTCGCCGTCCTGACCGGATGCGACCGGGCGCTGGCCGAGGTCGCCCGCCGCGCGCTCGCCAACGGCGAGCGGCTGCCGCAGGTAGAGGCCTGGTTCAAGGGCGAGGCCGGCCGACGCGGCTACACACCCGCCGTCCTGGAAGAGGTGTGGGAGATCATCAAGGGGTTCGGCGCGTACGGCTTCTGCCGCGCCCACGCCGTCGCCTTCGCAGTCCCCGCGCTGCAGTCGGCCTGGCTCAAGGCTCACCACCCGGCCGCCCTCTACGCCGGCCTGCTGGAACACGACCCCGGCATGTGGCCGCCGCGGGTCATCGTCTCCGACGCCCGCCGCCACGACATCCCGGTCCTGCCCGTCGACATCAACCACTCCGCCGCCGAATACCGGATCGAGCAGACCGGCGACGGCAGGTGGGGGGTGCGGTTGTCGCTGTCTTCGGTGCGGGGCATTAGCGAGGACCAGGTCGCCCGGATCGCCGCCGGGCAGCCCTACAACGGCCTCCAGGACTTCTGGCAGCGCGCCCGCCCCGCCCTACCCATCGCCGAGCGCCTCATCCAGATCGGCGCTCTGGACGCGCTGCGGGGGCCGCTGACCCGACGAGACCTCTTGCTCCAGGCCGCCGAGCTCCACTCCCACACCCGCGGCCACCCCGCCGACGGCCAGCTCCCCCTCGGCGGCGAGCTCGTCACCGCCGAGCCGTCCGGGCTGCCGGAGATGACCAGCCGCGAAGCCCTCAGCGCCGAAATCGACGTCCTGAAGATCGACGTCTCCCAGCACCTGATGACCCACCACCACCGGCTGCTCCGCGAGATCGGGGCCACCGACGCCGCCCACCTCAGGGCCATGCACGCCGGACAGAAGGTCCTGGTCGCCGGCGTGCGCGCCTCCACCCAGACCCCGCCGATCCCGTCCGGCAAGCGCGTCATCTTCGCCACCGACGAGCGCTGGGCGGAGACGACCGCGCGCGGCGGCGCCTGGACGGCCGGGGGCCTGACCGTGTGTGGGACCTGCCACGCCGACGACGTCGCCCGCGAGGAAGCCGCCCGTCTCCAGGCCGCCGTGCCGCCGCCCTCGCAGGAGGACCAGGAGCCGGGCAGGCCCGGCCGCGGCTTCTTCCGCCGTCGCAGCTGACCGCGACGCACGCTGGGCAAGCCCAAGGCGAGCCTGGGCAAGCCGCCCCGAACACCGGCTTGCCCACCCCGGCCAACCGGGCAGCGTCGGTCACGGCCATCCCCGGGCTTCCCGGCGAAGGAGCGGCTGACCGATGACCGGTCACCGCCTCGGTCGGGAGTTGCATGCGTCGGTCACAGCGCTGACGTGCTGTTTGACCGATCGCGGGAGACGGATCGGTCACGCCCGGCCCGCCGATCGGTCACGGGTTCCGCTGGGCAAGCCCTCGACACGGAGGGCTTGCCCCGCGTCCGGGCCGCCGGGCGGGATGGGTCCTGAAGTCCGGGGAGCACCGTCCGGGACGCGGCGGCACGAAGTCGGCCGACGCCACCTCGCCGGCCGTAGACCAGATTCATGAGCGAAGACAAGCAGGAGAGCCCGTCCGGACCTGAGTTCCACGATCCCAGCGCCATGTGGCGCGCACTGACCCGACTTCACGCAACCCACCCCGAAGCACCCGACCACCTTCTTCCCTTCCTGGGGCCGGAGGTGCTGCTGTCTCTCACACGGTCGGAACTCCTCTGGAGGGTGCGGGTGGAGCTGGCAGGCGGAGAGACCATGGCCGATCTGCACGACCTGGTAGGGGATCTGGTGCCTGCCCTGGATACGGACGACAGGCATGCTCTTCCCGGGGAGACGTTGGAAATCGTGGTGGGCACTCGCCACGAACTCACGCTGCACCCGGCCCACGTCCACGGCCTCACCCAGCTCCTGCGCCAGGCCGTCGGCACCATCGGGGCCCGCAGCCCGCCCGGCGGCGGCCGGTGCTTCCACTGCGACGGCGCCGGCCGCGCCCGCCCGCTGTTGGAGCCGGCCGCCGGACAAGCCTGAGTGCCTGGGCAAGCCCAAGGCGACCCTGGGCAAGCCCTCCGCGAGAGGCGGCTTGCCCAGGCCCTCGGTTACGAGGTCTCCCGCCCCGGGCGCAGGACATCGGCGTAGACCCGGGCCCGCGCACCGGGCTCGCCGGGATCCCGGCGCACCGGGCTGATGCCCGAGGTTGCCCAGCGCTCCTCCAGCGCCGCCATGACGGCCCGGACGGTGTCCTCGTCCCCGCCGGTGATGTCCAGCACCCCCAGGCCGGGCTCCGCGATGTGCTTCTCGTCGATCGGCTTCATCCCCTTGTCGACGACAGCGCGGCGGGGACGGTTCGCCGACCGAGATGGGTTCACCCGCACGTGCGCGAACCAGAGGCATGTGTGCCCGGCAGCACCGGCTCCGCTCGATGTCCCGCTTGGGCGGTTTAACGGCGCCGGTGCTGCCGCAGGGATGGGGGGACTTACCCCCGCGTCGCGTGGGGTTCTCATGTCGCAAGGGAGAGAAGATCTTGGGTGACTTCCGTCCGGTGGCCAACGGACTTCGTACCGATCATCCCGTTCCGGGTCTGCCGTTCATCAACGACGAACGGCTGCCGCTCGACAACCCGGACGCGAGCGAGCGCACCGGCCGGGACCAGGGCGAGGGACTGTGGGGCCGCACCGACCCGTTACCGGGAGGCGGCTGGGTGGCGTTCACCACCGAGCCGAAGAACCGCGCGTACGCGTGGGCCGTCCACTACCACCCCGAGCACGGTCGCACCGTCGTGCTGGTCACCGACGGCAGCTGGAGCGGGCTCCACCACGACTGGGTGTACGGCCACACCGGCTTCCTCTACCGGCACGGTGGCTACTGGTGGGACGGGCACCGCCTGGCACCGGCCCGGCGTGGTCTTCGACGGCGCCTACGAACGCTACGATGCCCGCCCCGTCCAAAACGCGCTCACCGTCACGGCCGCGGACCTCCTGGTCCACCCCGCCGACCCCGGCAAGGCGACCGTCGCCACCATCGTCGGGTTCACCACGCCCAGGACAGCCCTGCCCAACTGGCGTGATCATCTGGCGCTGTGGGCGGAGCACCGCCGGCGCCTGACGGATGCACGGCCGCTGGACGAGTGCGTCGTCGACCTGAAGGCTCCCGAGCTGGAGCCGGGCAGCCTGGTGGACCGCACCGGGCTGGCGAAGATCGCGAACATCGCCGAGGACGACCTCCCGGACCCGAAGTTCGAAGACCACAAGATGCCCGAACCGCAGGCCCACGGCGCAGGCGGACCTCTGTGGTCGAGGCCCGTGGGCGGGGACTGGGCTGAACAACATCACTGCGCCCAGGGCCCCGGCGTACTCCTCTCGGCCACCACCTCTTTCGGCACCCCGCAGC
The DNA here is from genome assembly GCF_040638905.1 of Streptomyces virginiae. GTDB lineage: Bacteria > Actinomycetota > Actinomycetes > Streptomycetales > Streptomycetaceae > Streptomyces > Streptomyces virginiae_B. Next base: position 254,190 of record NZ_JBEZYV010000010.1, read on the forward strand.
CCCAGGGGCTCGTCGCCGACCACAACCGCCTCACCAAGGTCATCCAGGGGGACGGGAAGCAGACCGAGGAGGCGGCCAAGACCCTTGCCTGGTGGCCCGCGGTCTCCCTCACGGTGGGAACCGAAAGCCTTGTCCCCATGTCGGCGCTGCGCACGACGCTGATCGAGGCCGTGCTCTCCCATCTGGCCACGGGAGTCCAGAAGGGGAGGAGCGGCATGTGGCTCGGCACCCTCCGCCGCGACGTGGTCCAGATCTTCGACTGGTACGTCCAGCGCAAGCCGGACCACACCGCCAACCTCCTGAGCGAGATCTGCCTGGACGCCCACACACGGCTGAACGTGGACCCGGAGACCGTCGGGAAAATCATCCGCCGATCCTTCCACCTCGACAGCAAGCTGGGCGAGAAGACCATCGACGCGCTCCTCGACATGGCCCTGCCGCCGTCCGCGAAACCCTCCGAGAGCTAGCCAGGAGGGACACCCGCCAGCTGCCCCGGCCCTGGTGCAGCGGATGGTCCCGATGCTGAAGCCGGCATCCGGGCAAGCCTGAGTGCCTGGGCAAGCCCTCCGCGCGGGCGGGCTTGCCCATCGGCCGGGTTACGCCATCGCGGCGGTCACGGTCTCCAGGACGACGAGCTGTTCCGGGTCGACCGGGACGTCGGCCTGGCGCAGCGAGCGGAGGGTGGTGCCGTCGGCGCACAGCCTGCACAACCCGGTCAGAGGGAACGGGGTGGCGCCGATGAGGGTGTGCGAGGAGGAGCTGCCGTAGACGGGCCGGTAGCAGCCGGGGCACGGCAGGCAGTCGTCGACTCCGTCCCCGGCCGGCGCGTCGGGGCCGAGCTGCGGCACGATCCGCAGGAGGTTCTCCCCGGCCTCGGCCCACTGCGCCATCGGCCGCTCCGCGGACCGCTCGAAGACGACGTCGTCGCCGTCCGGGCCTTCGCTGGTAGGGACCCGCGCCAGCATGCCGATGCCTTCCTCGGGGTGGTTCGGGAGGAACGCCAGGACGATCTTGGCGCCGGGCTCCTCGGTGACGCTGTAGGCGTGCCCGCGCCCGGCCTTCATGGCCGTGCCCATCTCGTTCAGGCCCTGGCCGTCGTCGTTGCGCAGGCGCAGTTGCCACGAGGCCGGGGCCCCGTCGATCTCGGCGGGGGAGGAGGTGATGAGGATGCTGGCTGCGTAGGTCACAGGCAGAAACGGTTGTCGCCGGATTCCGGGAACGACTGCGGGCTGCTGCCTGAGGTAGGAACAGGGGTCTGCTCGTATCGCGTGATGGCAGCCCTGAAGCGGCGGCTTGGGCAGGCATTCGCGGGGGGCAGGCCATGTGGACCGGAGGGTGGTCGGTAGGGCGGGGACCCGGGCGCAGGCCATGCATGTGAGCGTGTTCAAATGTGTGCTGAGCCCGTGGACGCGGGCCTGGCTGCGGGGGTGGAGTTGCCGTGGGATGCATGGGATGGCGGCCTGCCGGGCTGATGGTGGCTGTCGGCGCGGTGACGGTTGCCTGTAATGCTGCGGCGTACCACGCCGTGGCGCTTTCGGCCGACCAGCTGGCCGGCCAGTGGCGCAGCCGGGAGGGGACGGTCTTGACCTTCCACGCGAACGGAAGTTTCACCAGTGACGGGGTTCCCCGGTTGTCAGCGGCAGAGCTCTGCGGCAACCGGTCGGACCTGTCCTCCGGCAGCTGGCACTTCGGTTCGGGGGTGGACGAGCCGGTGGACCGCGGCGCCTACCTGCAGCTCACGTTCTCCGGTACCGACTGCAGGGTTCCCATCTTCCTCTTTGGCGAGGCGGATGACCCCGTGATGTGTCCGACCGACGGCGATCCCGACGCCGGCTGCGAGTACGACGAATACCTCCGCCGCGTCACACTTGCCGCCTCGCCCTGACCCGGCTCCAGGCCGGCTCCTCGCCGACGCACGTCGTGTTGAGCACCGTGCTCGCGCAGCAGATCGCCCGAGGGGAAGAGCAGCGCCGTGCCCTGGCCGACTTCCTCGGCGGCTGGGGCGCGGACGGCAGGAGGTAGTCCCGCCGTCTGCACGCGGGTTGACCTGTGACAGCGAAGTTGGACGGATTGCCACCGAAGTTGGACCAACGCTGTTTAGCGACGAGAAAGTTGGACCGATTGAGGTGGGTGCATGCTCGGTGCGGGTGCCTCGCTGGGGTGCTTCGCGGGGTTTTGGTATGTGATCGTGTGGCTGGCTTCTACCGTCGCGGGTGACGAGCCCGCCGAGGTGCGCGGGCGTTGAGGCGAGAGTGGGCGGAAGCGGTGCCGTCGTTGATGGCCGCGTTGCAGGCCAGAGCAGACACGGCCCAGATGTGGGCCGGGCGGGACGGTGGCTGCGGGCCCACCGGATTTCCGGGCGGTCAGGCCGTCATGCTAACTAGGATTGACCCATGACTAGTCGACGTCAGCTGATACTTCGCCTGTCACCGCCCCTGCCCCTGCTGTTGGCGTCCACGCTCTCCCTGGCGGCCTGCAGTTCGACGCCCTCCAAGGCCACGGTGGCGGCGCGCGAGTTTGCCAAGTCCGCCTGCGCCTCCCTGCAGCAGCTGACCGACCAACTCGCCCGCCCCCGGCCGTCAAATCTGACCGACCCCTACTACCAGACCGCCGGGCAGCACCTGAACACGGCGACCAACCGCGCCGCCGACGCGGCTCAACAGGACCACGGCTACCAGGAGTTCGCCAACACCCTGCACCGGGCGGCCGAGACCTGGCAGGTCACCTTCACGCTGGACGAGGCCGAGCCGCTGATCCAGCAGGCGCGGAAGGAGAAGTGCTGACGCTCTCGACGTGAACCTAGTCGGGTGCAGATCTTCTGGGTGTGCCTGTTCGTCCTGGCTGACCTGCCGTTGCCTCTTCCAGCCCCTCAGGCCGAACCCCTGGTGCTCGGACCACTCCTTCGAGCAGGAGTTCACCAGAGGCTGTGACCAGCGGGAATGTGCGGCATGCGGAACCTCCACGGCCCACCTCGAGCCATCCCGCGCCCGCCAGTGGTGCTCGGGCACCTGCCGGCAAAGAGCGGTCCTCCGGCGAGCCGGACTCCGGGATCGCGCAGCTCAAGCCCCTGCCGGTCCAGCTTCGCTGTCACCAACCATGCAGTGATCCATCTTCGCTGGCGTAAACAGCCGTCCGTCCAACTTCGATGACAAGTGGTCCAGCTTCGCTGTCACAGGTCACCGGTGGCCGGTGGCCGGTCACCGGCTCGGGCGGGAGTTGCATGGGTCGGTCACGGCGCTGACGTGCTGTTTGACCGATCGCGGAAGACGGATCGGTCACGCTCTCCTGCCGACCGGTCACACGTCCCGGTGGGCAAGCCCCGGCGTACGAAGGGCTTGCCCAGCGTTCTTTCATTGGGCAGGGGCCGTCTCCTGCACCGCACGGTGCGCCAAGCACCGGTGGGTCTGGCGGTGGATCAGGCCGGTGGGAGGCGGTTGCTTGGGTACGCGGCCGGCTGCCCGAACGCGAACCTCGCCTTCGATCGGGCCAGCACCTGGACCGATCACCCCCAGCTCGCCCCCCACACCTGGCCCAGCGAACCGGTGGTCGGCAGCGACGGCACCGCCCGCATGCTGCTGGCCTACGCCTCGGCCGGAGTGCACTACCTGCTCGAATCGGTCCGCCCGGCCGGGGACACCTGGTCTTTGTCCGAAGCGGCTCGTCGCCTCAGCCCATGCCTACACGGCCGACGCCGCCGCGGGGCGAAGGATGCGGCCGTTGCCGTCTGGACCGGTCCCGGCGGCCCCGCAGGCTCCTCCGCGTGGACCCTTTCGCTGCTGCCCGCGCCCAAGGCGCTCTCCGCGATCACCCCGGCCGTCGCCAAAGCCTGCCGGTCCCGTCCCGGTTCAGGAGTCGAGCCCGTTGCTCCGGGGAGAGCCGAAGCGGGAGAAGCGAAAGGGGCTGCACTGGTCGGGTGCGCTGCCTGGTGCCATGGTAGGAGGAGCCGCTGTGACCGGTCGCCGCCGCGTCCAGCCCGCGGGAGCCGCCCTGGTGCGGTGTGTGCCGAGCCAGGGGGCGCATCTCGCAGGCCGTGGCGAGAACGCCTTCCAGCGCGCACTGACTATCGCGCCGTGTCGACTTCGGTAGCGCACAGGGAGGTGCCAGGTATGGCGATCGACAACGGTAGCGCCCAGGCCAAGACCCGGGGGCAGCGTGTGGCTGACAGCCGCGCCATGGAGGTTGCCTCCAGAGTCGGGCTCTGTGCCCGGGGAGTGATCTACGTTCTGGTCGGGCTCCTCGCCGTGCGGATCGGTTTCGGTGGCGGCAGTGACAAGGAGGCCGACCGGTCCGGGGCGGTGCGGACCATCGGTGAGCAGTCGTACGGCCAGGTGCTGCTGTGGGCGCTGGTGGTGGGGCTGGCGGCGATGGCGCTGTGGCGCCTTTCCGAGGCCGCCTTCGGGCAGGCGACGGAAGGCGGTGACAAGTGGACCCGGCGCCTGGGCTCCCTGGGGCTGGCCGTCTTCTACCTGGTGATCTGTATCGGCGTGGTGCAGACCGCGCTGGTCGGCGGGTCCGGCGGGGCCCGCGGCGGTGACGAGTCGTCGAAGGACTACACCGCGCGCGTGCTGGAATGGCCCTATGGCCGGGTACTCGTCGGCGTGTTCGGGGCCGTGCTGGCCATCGTGGGCGTGGTGATCGTGGTGCGCAGCCTGATGCGCAAGTTCGAGAAGAACCTCCGCACGGAGCGGATGAGCCGGACGACGCGGCGTATCGTCGCGGCTCTGGGCATCATCGGCGGCGTGGCGTGCGGGGTGGTCGCGGTGGCGACCGGCCTGTTCGTTCTCCTGGCCGCGGTGCGCTTCGACGCCGGCCAGGCAAAGGGCCTGGACGAGATTCTGCGCTCGTTCGCTGACACGCCGGCCGGGCCCGCGCTGCTGATCGCCGCGGCGGTGGGCCTTCTGTTGTTCGGCCTCTACTCCTTCTGCGAAGCCCGCTGGCGCATAGCCCCGGAACACGACGCCCCGGCGGAGCAGCAGGTCAGGAGCCGCGGTGCAGGCTGACAGGCCGGTGCGTGGCCATGGCGAGTGTCGTATGCCATTTGGGCGGTACGGATAACCCGCCTCACCTGCGTTGTTCTCACACCGCGCTGACATGCGTGACTCCCCCGCCAAGCTGGAAGGCGTCGCCCGAGCGGCCTCACCCCCCACCGAAGAGCACGCTGTGCTCGTTTGCCGCACGTCCGGCCGTGACCGACGCTCTGATGTCGTTTGCCCATATCGTCGCGTCAGTGCACCGGTCCCCCCTTGCGGTGGCAGCGGCTTTTGGCGCGCGGAGAGTCTGTCGCGCACCGTTTGTTCGCTGCTGATCCCATATGGGTGATTTTCGTAGTGCAGGCCGTGGAGTTCCCGCAGGACCCAGCACGCCGACACAGTGGCCCGTCTGCTCGCCCTCGCCCAGCATCTGCTCGGCAGGCGCCGAGGATGCGGTCCAGGACGCTTTCCTCAGCGCCGGGGGGGCACACGTCTCCCTCGGGGGTCGGGGCGGTCGCGGTTCGGTCTCGGCGGCCCGGGAGGGTGCTTAACCATGCGTGAGGTCAGGCAGAGTGTTCGCCTTGCGGCACCAGCTGCGCACCGCACGGACCGCGCGGCCAGTGCCGGACTCGGCCGCCCGCCGTCGGGTCCGGGTCAAGGACTCTGGGGTCGGAGGGCCCGCGCTGTGAGTTTCCAATGCGCCGCCCCGGGATGGCAGTAACGCAGAGTAGTGGCTTCAGCCCAGCGGAGAAGGCCGGGTCTGTTTTGGGGGATAATTCGCTTAGTGGCCATTTTGGGGTGGTTTTTGGGTGGCCTAGTGGAAGGTGGCAGAGATGGCGGCTGGCAAGAAGGTCAAGAACGTAGCCAAGAAGACCAAGGGCAAGCTGAAGGAAACCACCGGTCGGGCTGTCGGTAACGAGAGTCTGGAGGCGAAGGGGGCCCGCGAACAGATGGCGGGTGATGCGAAGCAGACCATGCAGAAGGTCAAGGACACACTCAAGCATTGACCCCACACCTTGGAGCCCACCCCCTCCCGGGGGATCTCCTGGGAAGCCATAGCAAAGGGCCGACGTCTCACGTCGGCCCTTCTCGGCGACTATGTGCGGCTATCGGCGCGGACGGCTTGCTTCGTCCTCGTCGTCCTCTTCGGGGGCTCCCTCGTCTTCGTACTCGTCCTCGGGGACCCGGCGTCTTTGAGCGCGGCCGCACTGGCATCCGCGCCGAACGAGGCGTCGGCCGCGGGCCCACAGCCGCATCGACCGACCTGGATCGATTGGACGATCAGGACGACTTCCTCGGCGGCTGGGGCGCGGACGGCAGGAGGTAGCCCCGCCGTCTGCACGCGGGTGCCCTGCAACACAGGCGGTGCAACGCGGCGAACGCAACCGTGCGTTGCGGTCTTGACCTGGCGCAACGCGTGCAACGCGCTGTTGCGCGAGCGCGGTGCACCACCGTGTTGCACCGCTTCCGGGACCCGTGCTACCCAGATACTGGAGCGCGGTCTGGTGACTGCTTGTGGCGAGCGTGTGCTGCTGTGTGTCGGCGGGAATGCCGGGTCGGCGAAACGGTTCACAGTGCCGCCGCCGAGAGGAATCGCTCATGAGCACCCCCACCGCACGCACCGCAGTCGCGACCTGGGCCCCATCCCAGTCCGGACCGTGCGTGCGCTGGCCTGTTAACTGCACCAGTGACTTCGAGTCCGCAGCGAGTTGATCCATGGGCTGAAGGAAGCTCCCGTTGTTGGACCTCCGCCACTAGCTGGTCGAGGGTGGGGTCGAAGTACCTCGCCTTGGCTCGGTCGTCGAGCTGGAGTCCATACCCCAGTACGCCGTTCTCGGGGCCGACGCGACCGCCGTCGCCACCGGCAGTAGCCGGCTACACGTGCTTGGGCCGGAAGCCGCTCAGCTCATCGGCGACGGCACTGAGCCAGCTGCCCGGAGAGTGGTCTCCCGGCGGTTCGAGCTCCATTCCCAGTTCTGCCACGGCGACGGCGTGGTCGGTCTCGTCCAGTCCGAGTGCGAGCAGCTCGTGGATCTCGCCGACGACGCGGGCCACGAGAGTGTGGTCTGTCGAGACGGCGTAGTCGCGGACGGCCGCTTCGTGGTCGGTGAACTCGTCTGGCATGTCCTGCGAGAACCAGCCGCCGAGGAACTGGCCGAGTTCGGGGAAACGCGCATGCCATTCCCAACGGGTCTCGGGCAGCTCCGATGGGCGAGGGGCCTCACCGCTCTCGATGCTCTGCTTGATGTGGTCGGCGAGCTGGACGAGCCATGACTGGATCTCGGAGTCGGGTAGACCGATGTCCGGGACCGGGTAGAACTCGCCCAGCCGCTGACGCAGCCGACCGGGCGGATTGTTGGCGTAAGCGCGCAGTTGCTGCTCCGCGGCAGACAGAGCCCAGGGGCGAGTGTGCCAGGTGTGCCGCAGGTACGCGCTGAGAGCGCGGCTCGGCCGGTCTTGCTCGTCGTCTCCGGGCTGACCGAGGTACGCGCTGACCACTTGGTCCAGCTCGCCATAGCGGCGGTCGAAGTCGATGGGCTTCATGGACATCGGGGACGGCCTCTACAGGTAGATCGGGACGGTGGTGTGCACGACGAAACCGTCGGGCGCGCCGGGCTCGCGCCGAAGCACCACCCGTGCCGCCCGTACGTCCACGGGCCCAAGCCCGGCGAAGGCCATGGCCTGGAGCAGGACGCGGCCGACCGGATCGGGACGGGAGGGCCAGGCCGCTTCGAGGGTGATCCGGAGGCGGGTGCGCTGGGCGAGCCAGCGGTGGATGGCCTGCTCGTTACGGGTGATGACCTCCTGGGTAGCCCATTGGGCGGTTTCCCGGTCGGGGTAGGTGGCGGTTCGCGTCAGCATGGATTCCCAGTTCGGTGGATCTGATCAGGTGGGGTCGAAGTACCAGATCATCGCGACTTCGGCGTCGTTGACGGCAATCAGACCGGCATCCCAGCCGTAGCGGCTGAACGGATCCGTCTGGCGGACGGGCTGCTCGTAGAAGTCCGGGTTGTCGGTCTTCCACCCCACATTGGAGTAGAAGCGCGTGCCGTGGAGGAAGCGTGAGAGGATCAGACCCGCTCGGCGTTCCATTTCGGGCCGGTCACGTCCGAAATCCGCCGCCTTGGCCACCTCCAGGCCGGGGATACCGAGCAGGACGACCAGCGACTGGACCGAGCTCCGGGGAAGCTCGGTCACTCGCTGCCGGAAGCGGACCACGTCTTCGGGTGTAGTAGGGGCCTCGGCGAAGGGGAACAGCGGATCGTCCCGTCGTTCGTCCTCGTCCTCGTCCGGATCGAGCGATCGCCATCCGCGTGGGTCGGAAGTCTGGCCGCGCATGATCGCGGCGGCGTCGAGCCACCACTCCTCGTGCTCCCGGCGGACAACGGATACGGAGGTATAGCTGTATTGGTAGAGCTCGAGCGCGTCTGCCCACGCCTCCGCGGTGAGTTCAGTCATCATTCACTCCACTACTCAGGTGACGATGTGTGGACGACGAAAGGCGGATTCAGGTTCGGGTCGTACTGAAGGCGCGTTCTCACACCTTTGGCATCCTCAACGGGCATCGGCACGTTGTTCACACCCCGAGAGGTTCGTCCGGTCACTGCGTCTCCGGTGAGCGGGCCTTCCAACGGTATCGATGGCACGACGATGGACAGTGCACGTTTGGCCGGGGGAGGATTCTTCAGCCATTCCTGGATTTCCGCGGTGTTGTGGCGGATGTTGTACTGAGTGTATTTCTGGGCGGACTCGAAGTCGGCGAAGCTCGACGCCGACATGAGCTCGAGCTTCCCGGACGGCTTGGACTGGTCCCGGTGCCTTTGCAGCAGCTGCTCATCGGTCTTGCCGACGTGCTTCTCCAGGGTGTGCCCGCCCCCGAGGTCCTCGTTCGTCGCCAGGTCGAACGAGTACATGAACGGGGTGGGACTCTCGCCGCCGCGCTGCCAGCTGTGTTCCTGCTTGAACTCGTTGAGCGACCGCGCACCGAACCCCTGGGCGCGCGCGATTTCGGACTGGTACGTGGGGGCGCTGAGGATCGCCTCTTCCAATTCCGGTACGAGCTTGATCAGCTTGTCGGCCGCTGCGTCGAACTCGCTGTGGTAGTGGTCGACGGCTGCGTCCACGGTCGCTTGGTCCATGTGAGACCGGAATGAGCGCATGACTTCGCCGACGATCGCGCCGACCGCGAGCTTGGTGACGTCCCTCAGGTCCAGGCCGGTCGTGAAGTCCTTGGCCGTGGCCCTGGCGGCCTCTTTGCCGCAGCGCTCGGTCGTCGCCCTGGTGGTGTCCATGACCTGGGCCAGGTGGTCGAGGGTTTCCTGAATCGTGTCCGCCGTCTTCTTCAGTACGTCGACGATGGGACGCCGCCCCGTGGGCGGCAGATCCCGATTGGTCCGCCAGCTACGGCCGGTCTCCGCCCTGTTGCGGTTCTCGTCGAGGGCCCTGCCCCACTCGGTCGAGCCCCAGATGCTCTGTCCGAACGCGCGCATCGCGCGCTGCCATTCACTGTTGCCGCGCGTGTCGGTGATGGTGGAGATGGCATCGGTGAACTCGTCGGAGGCCTTCGTGGTTTCACCCGCGATGAGGCGCCAGGACTTTGCCATGTTCCGGCCATCCTCCTGCTTGAAGCCAGGAGTGATCTCGTGTGCCTTCCCGAGGCGCAGAAGATGCTGGAACGAGGGCCCGACGATGAGGGCGAGCCAGTCGGGGAACTCGCCGAGGATCCCGGAGATCCACCAGGAGTCGGCGTCCTCTCCGGTGCCCGACCACTTGATGCTGTTGACGGGGCCGTACCGAGGCGGCTTGTCGATGACGGCGGGCTCCCGGGTGTTCCTCGGCTGCGTACCCTTGCGACCGCTCGCCTCCCAGTCGGCCAGCACATAGTGGTTGGCGGTGATGGTCAGGCCCACGGCGGCGCCGCCGACGCTGACCACGCTCCTGCCCCAGGCCTCCAGGAACTTCTCCGTCACGATCATGTAGGCGACCGCGAAGTTGTGGGCGCCCCAGCCTCTGCCGGCGGACTGGTTGTACTTGTTCAGCGCGTCGACGAGCGCGAATGCCCGGTCGGCGTGGGCGAACTGCGCATCCTTCACCAGCTCCGAGGCGTGGTAGACGTGCACTGGCTGGACGTCGAAGCCGCCGTTCTGGTTTGGCGGGGGCGGAGCGGTTCCTGCCATCAGGCCGCTCCCCAGCCGCGCAGCACGGCCCTGTGGGCGTTCGCGTAGTTGTGGTGCCCGTTGACGACGATGTCGTGGAGCCAGGCCTGGGTCGCGACCAGGTCCTGCGCCGACCGGTCCCATCGGTCGAGTTGGTCGATGAACGACTGCCTGGCTTCGCCGTCCCAGGTCAACACGACCTTCTCGGCCCGTTCGTAGAGCGCGTCGAGCTGCTTGTTGAGTGTCTTGAGGATGGCCTCAAGGTCGCCCGCGAGCTTCTGTTGGGTCGCGAAGTCGACTGATATCCCGTCGTCGCCAGACGGCACGGTTCCCCCTCGTGTCCTTGATGGTCGGTCGAGCCGGTGTTACCTGCTCACAGGTCGGCTATGCGGCTGTGTGGCGCGGTGACCGGTGCGACGTTCGGTGTGGAGAGGGCGTCCGCCTCCGCTGACACGTCAGCCCCCGCCTGTACCCGTCTGAACTGCTGCAGGACTTCGAGCTCCTGCGCCGTGAACCCGCCCTCGCTGAGGCGCATCGCCTCAGCGAGCAGCTTCATGGTCCCCCTGATCCTTACGGCGTCCTCCGCTGCCGCGCGATGCCGGGCGCGGTACGCCTCCGCTGCCGGCCCCCGCCACCGCGCCTCGATGGCGTCCACGATCTCGTCCATGCGCAGCAGTTGTTTCGTCAGAACTTCCTGCATCGCGTCGAGGTCGCGGGCGAGGCTCTTGAGCCGCTCGGCCTCCACCGAGAGATCTGCGTTTCCCACGGTGCCTCCCTCCCCTGAGCTCCGGGTCGACAGATGATCAACATGTTTGACCTTAACAAAACCGTTCGATCGGATTTGATTCGAATAGGGGGCACCGATCGGCAACCCGTGATCGCGGCAAGGACGACGGGAGCGTGTCAGCGGGCTGTCGGTGAGCCGTTCGGTCCGGTCAGCCCGGCGCCTCATCGTGACGTCGTCGCCAGGCAGGAACACCGAAACGAGGACCCCCGATGAACACCACGATCGCCGCTCTCCAGATCCTGATCGCGCTCGCCTTCCTCAGCATCCCGCTCGTCCGCCACCGTTACCCAGGCCGCCGTCGAGGCGGAGTTGAGCCGCCAGGGCGTACGGACCACGGTCATTGCGGAGAACGGGATACGCGTCGACGTCGGCGGGCAGGAGACCTGGGCGCCGGTCGGGATCGCCCTGGCCCTGGCGGTGTCTGCCGTCGCCGGGCTCGCGTAGAGCGGATGGGCCAGGGCCGTCTCCTGGAGAGTCGCCGATCCCCCGTGACTTGGTGCAGAGAAGTCATCGAACGTGCTGTCGATTTGGGGTTGGCGGGAACCCGCTCTGCCAGGAGTGCCGCGCCCGGCTCCTGGAGTCACAGCAGAAGCCGGCCCACCCCGCAGCCTGACGTCGCGGGGCCTTCTGGCCGTAT
>NZ_JBEZYV010000011.1:0-25621 GCF_040638905.1 Streptomyces virginiae
AAGGAACGGACGCTTCCTTCGTACTCACCCTCGCGGGCTTTCCTCCGGGCTTTCGTTCTGCTGTCTTGCGTTTCCGACTCTATCAGACTCTTTCGGGCCTGACTCCCAGTCAGCGGGCTTTATCTTCGGGGCTGTTGGGCCCTTCCGACTCCCCAAACTCTAGTGGATTTCCCCGGCGATTCATAATCGGCCTTCGGAAATGAATTCGGGCACGCCGAAATCGTTCCCAGTGGGAGATCGTGCTGAGTTGGGTGCCGCAACGAGGCGGCCGATTCGTTGTCGCGGAAACCTTCCGGCTCCGGGGCAACTCGAAGAACCTTACGGACCCGTGGAGTCTGTGTCAACCCCGGTGGTCAGCTGGGTGACTGAAGGTCTTCCACCCGGTCGAGCAGGCGCGTGAGCATGTCGCCAAGCACCCCGCGCTCCGCCGTCGAGAGGTCCTGGAGGAGGTCCTCCTCGAAGATCGTGGCCGCGCGCATCGCGTCCAGCCACTTGCTGCGGCCCTCGTCGGTGAGCTCCACGATCACGCGGACACGGTTGGACTCGTCCCGCTCGCGGGTGACCAGGCCCTCCGCCGTCATGCGGTCTATCCGGTGGGTCATCGCCGCCGGCGTGAGGCCCAGCTGTTTCGCGAGCTCGCTCGGGCCCATCCGGTAGGGGGCGCCGGAGAGGACCAGGGCCTTCAGGACCTCCCACTCCGCGTTGCTGATGCCCAGGGCCGCGGTCTGGCGTCCGTACGCGACGTTCATGCGCCGGTTCAGGCGGCTCAGGGCCGAGACGACCTTCTCGACCTGGGGGTCGAGGTCCTGGAACTCGCGCTGGTAGACGGCGATCTGCTCATCGAGGCTCGGCTCGGGGACGGACGCGGTGCCGTCGGGGGTGTCACCCATGCGTCGAAGTATCGCACGAACGCGTTGGCGTCTAACTCCTTCGGTGTGTACTGTTAAGGATCGAAGTTTAGGTATGAAGTCTTCAGTCTTCAGTTATCAAGGCGGGTGAGAAGTGACCAAGGTGATGGGCGCTGCGATGCGGCGGATCCAGGCCGGGAACGCGCTGACGGCGTTCGGCATCGGCTTCACGGTTCCGTTCCTCTACATCTATGTGGCGCAGGTGCGGGGTCTGGGCTCCATGGCCGCCACGAGCGCGTTCGTGGCGTTCGCCCTGGGCGCCCTCGTCGCGCTGCCCTTCACCGGCCGGGTCATCGACCGACGTGGTCCGGTGCCCGTGGTCATGGGTGCGGCCGTCGCCGCCTCGGCCGGCGCGCTCGCGCTCGGGCTCTCCACCGGGATCGTGCCCATCCTGCTGTCCGCGCTGGCGCTCGGTGCCGGTCAGGCCGTGATGCAGCCGGCCCTGGCCACGATGATCGTGTGGTGTTCCACGCCGTCCACCCGGACCCGCGCCTTCGCCCTCCAGTTCTTCATGCAAAACCTGGGTCTGGGCATCGGCGGTCTCCTCGGCGGTCAGATCGTCGACGAGACCCGGCCCGGGAGCTTCACCCTGTTGTTCGGCATCGAGGCCGTGATGTTCCTGGTGCTGGCGGGTGTCGTCGCCACCGTGCGGCTGCCCCACGTGCCGAGCATCAAGGACGCCGTGCCGAAGGACCCGTCGCAGGCGGGTGGCAGTGGCTGGAAGCGGCTGATGCGGCACAAGGCCATGGTGCAGCTGTGCGTGCTGGGCTTCGTGGTGTTCTTCGCCTGCTACGGACAGTTCGAGTCGGGTCTGGCCGCCTTCGGTACGGAGGCCGCGGGGATCTCTCCCTCCACGCTCGGTTTCGCCCTCGCCGCCAACACCGGTGCGATCGTCCTCGCGCAGTTCGTCGTGCTGAAACTGGTCGAGAAGCGCCGCCGGTCGCGTGTGATCGCTCTCGTCGGGCTGATCTGGACCGGGGCGTGGCTGATCGCCGGGTTCTCGGGGCTGGGACACGGCAGCGCGATGATGGCCGCCGCCGCGTTCATCACCACGTACGCGCTGTTCGGCATCGGCGAGGCCATGCTGTCGCCGACCCTGGCGCCGCTGGTCGCCGATCTGGCGCCCGAGGGCTCGGTGGGCCAGTACAACTCGGCCTTCGCGCTGGTCAAGCAGATGGCGCTGGCGTTGGGGCCGCTCGGGGTGCCGCTCGGTGCGGGCGTTCCGATGCTGTACATCGCGGTCTTCGTGCTCGTGTCGCTCGGGATCGCGGGCCTGGCGCTGCGGCTCGGCAGGGGCCTCACGCCGATGCAGGACAACCCGGTGCTGGCGAGCAGGGTCGTGGCGCAGGGCGGCCCGGCCGTCGCGGTGAAGGAGCCCGTGCCCGCGTAGCCGCGTACGTACGGACAGCTGAGTGCGTAAGGCCCCGGTCCTCGTGGACCGGGGCCTTGGGCGTGTCCGGCTACTTGTCCGGCAGCGCGAATTCGCACCAGACGGCCTTGCCGCCGCCCGGGGTGCGGCGGGAGCCCCAGGAGGAGGCGATGGTGGCGACGATCGAGATGCCGCGGCCGGTCTCGTCGGCCGGTTCGGCGCGGCGGCGGCGCGGCAGGTGGTCGTCGCCGTCGGTGACCTCGATGATCAGCCGGCGGTCGGTGCGGCGCAGCCGGAGGCGCATGGGCGGGGTGCCGTGCTGGAGGGAGTTCGCGACGAGCTCGCTCGCCGCGAGGACCCCGAGGTCGCACAGCTCGACGGGGAAGCGCCAGGAGGCGAGGACGCCCTGGGCGAAGGCCCGGGCGCGCGGGGCCGCCTCGATGCCGCCGAGGAGTTCCAGGGCGGCGTTGTGGAAGAGCTCGGCGTCCGCGCCGGCGCGGGCGGGCTGCTGGAGCACCATCACGGCGACGTCGTCGTCGTGGTCGGCGTCCACCCCGAGGGCGCGCATGAGGCGGTCGCAGATGACGCTCGGGGTGCCCTGGGCGCCGGCGAGGGCGCGTTCGAGGGCGTCGACGCCCTCGTCGATGTCCTCGCCGCGGCGCTCGACGAGGCCGTCGGTGTAGAGGACGGCGGTGGAGCCGGGGCCGAGCGCGATGGTGCCGGAGCTGTGCAGCCAGCCGCCGGTGCCGAGCGGCGGGCCGGTGGGGTCGGCGGCTCTGCGTACGGTGCCGTGCTCGTCGCGGACCAGGATCGGGAGGTGGCCGGCGGAGGCGTAGGCGAGCAGGCCCTCGTTGGGGTCGTGGACGGCGTACACGCAGGTGGCGATCTGGCTGGCGTCGATCTCGGCGGCGAGTCCGTCGAGGAGCTGGAGCACCTCGTGCGGGGGCAGGTCGAGGCGGGCGTAGGCGCGGACGGCGGTGCGCAGCTGGCCCATGACGGCGGCGGCGCGGACTCCGCGGCCCATGACGTCGCCGATGACGAGGGCGGTGCGGCCGGCGCCGAGGGTGATGACGTCGTACCAGTCGCCGCCGACGGCGGCCTCGGTGCCGCCGGGCTGGTAGGTGGCGGCGATGCGCAGGTCGTCGGGCTGTTCCAGCTCCTGCGGGAGGAGGGAGCGCTGGAGGGTGACGGCGGCCTCGCGCTGGCGGCGTTCGCTGGCGCGGAGCCGCTCGGCTGCTTCGGCGTGGTCGGTGACGTCGGCGAGGTGGATCAGGATGCCGGTGTGGTGGGCGTCCGCTTCGGCCGCGGGTGCGGCCGTGGGCGTGGTCCCGGTCCTGGTCCTGGTCCCGGGCTTGGGGAACTCGACGGGCGTGCAGGTGACGGTGTAGGAGCTGCCACCGCCCGGTGCGGTGCGGTTCTTCGCGGTGCGGGGCTTGCCGCTGCGCTGGACCTGGTCGAGGAGGGGGAGGAGGCCGAGGTCGCCGAGTTCGGGGAGGGACTCGTGGGCGGGGGCGCCGGGGGTGCGGGCGCCGAAGCCGGCGGTGTAGGCGTCGTTGACGTAGGCGACGCGGTGCTCGGGGCCGTGGACGAGGGCGACGAGCGCGGGGAGCCGACCGAGGACCTCGCGCACGGAGAGTTCGTCGAGGGAGGGCACGGCAGTGAGGACGCCGGTCCGCTGGGCGGGGGTGGTGCCGGTGCCCGGTCCGGTGCCGCTGCCGCTGCCCACTCCGGATCCGGATCCGGATCCGGTGCCGGAGACCGTGGGGTCGGCGGGGTGGCCGTCGGCGGCGGGCGTGGACCGCTCCGCTCCGGGGTCGGCGCGGCCGCCGCGGGCCGCGGGGACCGCGCCCTCGCCCCGCTTGGCCTGGGAGGCGGCATGTTCGGTCCGGGCGGCGGCGCGGCGCTGCGTTCCGGGAAACCGGGCGCTCCAGCGCGTGAAGTTCACTGCGTTCAAGCCTCGTGGTGTCGCGAGTGGTCGCTGTGTCGCTCGTGGGCGGTCGCTGACTGGACGATGTCACTCTGTGCAGGTGTGAGCCCACCTATGGTCACACGTCCAGTGTGGCCGACCGCACTGACAACGTCAGCCCTGGCCGTTCTGCGGGGGGTTGGGGGCGAGGGGCGGGGGAGTTGCCTTCGGTCCGCCGCCTGCAGCCAGTTCGAATTCTGCCCTGGGGTGTTCGAGTGAGCCAAGGGAGACGATCTCACGCTTGAAGAGGCCGGAGAGGGTCCATTCGGCAAGTACGCGCATTTTCCGGTTGAAGCTCGGGATGCGGCTGAGGTGGTATGCGCGGTGCATGAACCAGGCTGGGTAGCGCTTCAGCTTGCGTCCGTAGACGTGGGCGACGCCCTTGTGCAGGCCGAGGGAGGCGACCGAGCCCGCGTACTTGTGGGCGTACTCGGTCAGGACCTCGCCGCGCAGGGCGGCGAGGAGGTTGTCGGCGAGGACTTTGGCCTGGCGGACGGCGTGCTGGGCGTTGGGGGCGCACTCGCGGCGGGGGCCTTCGGTGCCGGGCGGGGCGGTGATGTCGGGGACGGCGGCGGCGTCGCCGGCGGCCCAGGCGTGTTCGACGCCCTCGACGGTGAGGAAGGAGGTGCAGACGAGGCGGCCGCGCTCGTTCTTGGGGAGGTCGGTCGCGGCGATGACCGGGTGGGGTTTGACGCCGGCGGTCCAGACGATGGTGCGGGTCGGGAAGCGGGCGCCGTCGCTGAGGACGGCGACGCGGTCCACGCAGGATTCGAGCCGGGTCTCCAGGCGGACGTCGATGTTGCGGCTGCGCAGTTCGCGGACCGTGTAGACGCCCATCTCCAGGCCGACCTCGGGGAGGATGCGGTCGCTGGCCTCGACGAGGACCCACTTCATGTCCTCGGGCTTGATGTTGTGGTAGTACCGCGCCGCGTAGCGGGCCATGTCCTCCAGCTCGCCGAGGGCCTCGACGCCCGCGAAGCCGCCGCCGACGAAGACGAAGGTGAGGGCTGCGTCGCGGAGGGCGGGATCGCGGGTGGAGGAGGCGATGTCCATCTGCTCGATGACGTGGTTGCGCAGGCCGATGGCCTCTTCGACGGTCTTGAAGCCGATGCCGTAGTCGGCGAGGCCGGGCACGGGGAGGGTGCGGGAGACGGAGCCGGGCGCGAGGACGAGTTCGTCGTACTCCACCTCGATGGGGCCGGTGCCCTCGTCGGCGGTGGCGAGCGTGTTGACGGTCGCGGTCCGCTTGGCGTGGTCGATGTGCGTGGCCTGGCCGATGACGATGCGGCACTTGCCGAGGACGCGGCGCAGGGGGACCACGACGTGGCGCGGGGAGATCGCGCCCGCGGCCGCCTCCGGGAGGAAGGGCTGGTACGTCATGTACGGCTCGGGCGTGACCACCGTGACCTCGGCCTCTCCCGCTCTCAGCTTTCGCTGGAGCCGGAGCGCCGTATACATGCCGACGTAGCCGCCGCCGACGATCAGGATGCGCGTGCGGGGCGGGGTACCGGGGGCCGTGCCCCGGGAGTTAGCAGCCTTCACCATCCCATGACGCAACGTGGCCGGGAGTTTGTCCACAGGCCCGACACATTGTGTGACCGGTGGGGGCCCTGGGGCGGGGCGGGAGAGGGCATCCGGCGGGGGTGGAAGTTCGCAGGTCAGAGCGGGCGGAGAGGAAGGTTCCGAGGGCATGGAAGGGAAAAGTGGGGGTGAATGCTCCGATCGGGCGGTGGTCCGTCCGGGGCTGCCTCTTCTGAATTGACTCTGGCTCAACTATGTTCGTATCTCGTCGAGGACCGGGCCTGAGACCGTGGCCCCCCTCGGCGTGAAGGCGGGGAGTGTCTCCGGGGGGAGACAAATGATTACCGGGGGATACATATGAACATTTCCGATTTCCATGGTTCTGCGACCGCACTCTCGGTCGAGAGCACCGGTCGTGCCATGACCAGCCCGACCACGCACGGTATGGGGCGCTCCACTCCGCTGCGCGTCGACGCCCAGCGCAACCTGGAGCACGTGCTGCGCGCGGCCCGCGAGGTCTTCGGCGAGCTGGGCTACGGGGCTCCGATGGAGGACGTGGCGCGCCGCGCCCGGGTCGGTGTCGGCACGGTGTACCGGCGGTTCCCCAGCAAGGACGTCCTGGTGCGGCGCATAGCCGAGGAGGAGACGGCCCGGCTGACCGAGCAGGCCAGGACCGCTCTGGGCCAGGAGGAGGAGCCGTGGCAGGCGCTGTCGCGCTTCCTGCGCACCTCCGTGGCCTCGGGCGCCGGGCGGCTGCTGCCGCCGCAGGTGCTGCGCGTCGGCTCGACCGCTGAGGAGGCGGCCGAGGAGGCGGAGGAAGCGCGGGTTCCGTACCAGCGCCAGGCCGCCGAGGGGGCCGGGGCTCCCGGCCTGCGGGTCGTGGGGGCGACGCGGAACGCGGCGGAGGACGAGCCGTCGGACGACGCGGGCGCGGGCGCGCTGCTGGAGGTCGTCGGCCGGCTGGTGCACCGGGCGCGGGAGGCCGGCGAGCTGCGTGCCGACGTCACGGTGGCCGATGTGCTGCTGGTGATAGCGACGGCGGCGCCCGCGCTGCCCGACCCCGCACAGCAGGCGGCGGCTTCGACCCGGCTGCTCGACATCCTGCTCGAGGGGCTGCGTTCCCGGACGGTGTGATCCCGTCGGTCCGGTGCCGGCCCGTCGGCGGGTCGGTACCGGACCGGTTCGGGTGGGTTCGGCAGGTCGGCACGGGGCTGTGGGCGGGCCGGTGTTGCCGACGGGGCGGTGCAGGCAGTCCGCCCGCGTGGCTGGTGGGCTGGTCGGTGGTGCGTCGGAACTTGCCCGGACGGGTGGATGGTGCGCAGAGGGGCCCGGCGCGTGTCCGCCATGTGACACGCTTGATCGGTGTACCGGTTGAGCGTGTCGTGCGGGAGCTTCCGCGATGAGCATTGACGGGCGTGAAGAGTCACCCGGTGGTGCCGGGAGCGAGACCGGGGTGGGCAGCCCGCCCGCCCGACAGGTGCCGGCGCAGCGCGAACCGGGCGGGCGGCACGCACGTTCGTCGGGGCCCTCCGTCCCGGGCGGCGGTGCCGGGGGCGATCTGCCGCCTTCCGACGGCGACTTGATCGCGCGGATGCGGGGCGGCGACGACGGCGCGTACGAGGAGCTGTTCCGTCGTCACGCCGACTCGGTACGGCGCTACGCGCGGTCCTGCTGCCGGGACGGGCACACAGCCGACGACCTGACCGCCGAGGTGTTCGCGCGGACCCTGCAGGCGGTACGGGGTGGTGCCGGGCCGGACCAGTCGGTGCGGGCCTACCTGCTGACCACCGTGCGCAGGGTCGCTGCTGCCTGGACCAAGACGGCCAGGCGGGAGCATCTCGTCGAGGACTTCGCCGTCTTCGCGGAGCAGGCGGCCGCGCGCACGGAGAGCGGCACCGGGATGTCGGGGCTGTCGGGGGACGACACCCTTGAACTGGGCGCGGACGTGCGGGCGATGCGGGTGGCCGAGCAGTCGCTGGCCATGCAGGCCTTCCGGAGCCTGCCCGAGCGGTGGCAGGCCGTGCTGTGGCACACCACGGTCGAGGAGGCCTCGCCGAGTGCGATCGCGCCGCTGTTCGGGCTGAGCGCCAACGCGACCGCGGTGCTGGCCAGTCGAGCCCGCGAGGGGCTCAAGCAGGCTTATCTGCAAGCCCATGTGAGTTCGGCGCTGAGTGAGGGCGGCGACTGCGCACGGTACGCGGACCGCCTTGGCGCCTATGCTCGCGGCGGGCTGCGGATGCGGGCGGAGCGGGGGCTGCGGGGGCACCTGGAGGAGTGCGCGAAGTGCCGGCTGGCCGCCGGGGAGCTCAAGGACGTCAACGCGGGCATTCCCGCGCTGCTTCCGGTGGCGGTCATCGGGTGGTTCGCCGCCGGGTACGCGGCCAAGGCCGCCGGGGTGGTGGCCGGTGGAGCCGTCGCCGCAGGCGGGGCCGGAGCCGCGGCGGCGGCCGCGGGCGGGTCGACCGCCGGGGGCGGGTCTGCGGCCGGCGCGGGAGCCGCGGGAGGTGCCGCCGGGAGCGGTGCCACCGGGGTCGGGGCCGCGGGGAGCGCCGCCGGGGCCGGAGGGTCCGGCGGGTCCGGGTCCGCGGTCGGGGGTGCGCTGGCGTCCGAGGGACTGGGGCTGCCGGCCAAGGCCGCCATCGCCGCCGGCATCGCGGTGGCCGCGGCCGCCGGGGTGGTGTTCGCGCTGGCCGGGGACGACGCCGAGCCCCAGGCACGGGCGAAGCCCGCGCCGAGCGCGGCGGCTCCGGCCGCGCCGAAGGCAGCTGCCTCGCCGTCGCCTTCGGCGGAGCCGAGCCCGGCCGAGGAGGAGCCGCCGCCCGCGCGTGCCACCGTACCGCCGTCGCAGAAGCCGACTCCGTCGGCCGCGGCCTCTCCGTCCCCGGCCGCGCCGGCGCCCTCCGCTTCCCCGCCGCCCTCCCCCGGCCGGGAGGAGCCCGCGCCCGCGCCGTCCCCGAGCGCGCCCTCGCCGACGACGACGCCGCCCGTTCCCAAGCCGCCGCAGTCGTTCCGGCTGGCCGTGCTCCCGCATGCGGTGCAGGGCGACCACGGCGGGCCGGAGTTGCAGACCTGGCGCAGCAGCTGGGTGTGGCAGCGCTGGGGACTGCGGGTGGGCGACCGGAGGTTCGCGCAGGGCATCACCGTGAACTCGCGTTCGTCCGTGGAGATCGCCCTCAACCGGCAGTGCACCACCTTCTCGGCATGGGCCGGGGTGGACGGCCTGTCGCTGTTCACCGACGGGTCGGTGCGGTTCTCCGTCTACGCCGACGGCCGGCGACTGTGGCGGTCCGGGCCCCTCGGGTACGAGGACCCGCCGGCGGCCGTCCAGGTCTCCCTCGCCGGGCGGACGTCGCTGCGGCTGGTGGTGGAGCAGACCGGACCGGGCAGCCTGCCGACCCTGGCGAGCTGGGCCGACGCGGTGATCAGCTGCCGTTGATCAGCCGGCGGCGGTCAGCCGGCGGTGAGCGCCGCGGCGAGGCCGGCGGGTGTGAGTGCGACGCCCGCGGCCTCCTCCCGCGCCCAGCGGTCGGGGCCCAGCAGGGCACGGGTGCGTTCGGGGAGACCGTCCACGACGGTCGCCTCGGGGGCCGAGCGGGGCTGGCCCGCGCGCCAGGCGGTGGCCGCCGCGAAGGCCCGCACGGCCTCCGCGGGGCGGCCGGCGTCCGCCAGGAACCGGGCCGCCGCCTCGGCCATGCCGGCCAGGACGCGCTCGGCGCACCGGGCGGCGACGGCGGTGCTCAGGGCGGGCCCGATCAGGCCCAGTGCGGCTTCCGGACCCCGTTCGCGTGCGGTGAGGACGGCGTCGACGGTGTCCAGCCCGGCGGTGAGCTGGGCCGGCACGGTGATGCGTTCGGTCTGGACGCGGGCCAGCTCGCATTCGGTCCGGGCCCGGACGGCGTCGCCCCGCTGGAGGGCGAGCATGGCCGCGAGGAGCCGGGCGTAGGCGCTGACGTCGTACACGCCGCCGTGCTGGTCGGACTCCTCGTCGGCCTCGGCCAGGAGCCTCTCGGCGTCGTCGAGGTCACCCGCGCTGTAGGCGGCCTCGGCGATCCGGGCGGTCGGGTCGGCGGCGGCCGTCGGCGCCGGGGTCTCGCGGGCGACGAGAGAGTTCTCGCGCAGGCCGAGAGCGCTGAGGACGGCCCCGGGGACGGCGGCGGCGTGGTCGAGGCGGGCGAGTTCGACGAGCCAGCCGGGCTCGGGGTGGGCGGCTGCGGCGTGTTCGGCGAGACGGGTCTTTCCCGAACCGCCGGGGCCGGTGAGGGTGCCGAGGCGCAGCCGGGTCAGGTCGCCGTACAGGGAGGCCAGTTCGGGTTCGCGGCCGACGAAGGAGTTCAGGCGGGGGCGAAGGTTGCCCAGGGGGGCCTCCGACGGGTGGGCGGTGCCTGCACCTGCGGTGGGCTCGCTCGGCGGGGTCTGCGGCGGCCGCGGCCGGAGCAGTTCCGCGTGCAGGGGTGAGTTCGGGCCCTGGGTCGGTACCGAGGCCGTCGGCGAGGGCGCGGCGAGTGCGCTCGTACGCGGCGAGGGCGTCGGCGGGCCGGCCTGCGGCACGCAGGGCGCGCAGCTGCTGGGCACGGAGCGGTTCGTCGTACGGGCTTTCGTGGACCAGTGCCTCGATCTCTGCCGCCGGGCCGGCAGCCAGCGCGGCCGCGGCCTCCGAGGTGCCTTGCCGATGGGGCCGGATCAAGGACCAGGGTCTGGCGTTATGGGGGGGGCTCCCGCCGCACACGCCGCCGCCCCCGAGGCCCGCCGCGCCGCCGTCCTGCGCCGACGCATCGAGGCGGACCTGCGCAGCGGCGCCACCGCCCCGGCCGAACTCCTCCCGGGGTCGCAGGGTCGACGAGGGGAAGGAGCGCGGCGAGGGGCGGTGCCGGAGCAGCGCGGGTGGGCACCGATGCGCCCGGCACCCCTCAGGTAGACGGCCATCGGCCTGTTCGCCCTCTGCTACCGGCTGGGCGGCGCCTTCGGGCCCGGCGATCGCGACCGCCCTGGGCCTCGGCGCCGCCCGAACCGTCAGGACAGCGCCGGGCGGTGCACCGGGACCCCCTCGGGCACCGCCCGGCGCCGCGCCGCGGACGTCCCCGTCCAGCAGGTGCCGCGCCGGGCCAGCAGCCGGTGCAGCCACAGCTCCATCGAGACGAGTTCGGCGAGCCCGTCCAGCGGGACCGGCCGGCCCTCGGCCGCGTCGAGCAGCGCCTGCCGCACGACCCGGGCCTCGATGAGCCCGGCGTCCGCGAGCAGTGGGGCGGCGAAGAGCTCCAGCAGGTCGCTCAGGGCGGCGCGCAGCCCCAGGCCGGTCGCCGTCTCGTTCGGCGTGTGGGCGGTGGCGCCCCAGCCCGGCGGGAGCTCGCGCACACCGGCCGAGTACAGGACGCTGCGCAGGATTGCGGCCCGGGCGCCGGGCTGCACGCGCAGGGATTCGGGCAGGGCGCGGGCGGCCCGTACGACCTGGTTGTCGAGGAAAGGGGCGTGCAGGCGCTGGCTGCGGACCTCCACGGCCTGTTCGAAGATTCGGTGGTCGGCGGCGTGACGGGCCAGCACGGAACGGGCCCTCGCCTCCCCCGGGCGCAGCGACAGCGGGGGGCGCCCGGCCGCGGCCGCGAGCCGGATCGATACTTCCGCCAGCGCCTCACCCGTGAGCCAGCCCGCCGCCGGACCCGGCCGCGACCAGGTCAGGGCGGCGAGGGAAGCGTCCACCGGACCGGAGGCGCGCTCGGTGACGCCGCCCTCGCGAAGTTTGGCCGCGGCCGCCTCCATGCCCGCGCGGTACGTCGTACGGGCCAGTCTGCGGGCCGCCGAATACACCGTGATCGGCACCAGCAGGGACTCGCCGCCGGCTCCCGAGGCGGAGGCGGACCGGGCCAGCGCCGCCACCGGGCGCAGCAGGTGGCGCCGGCGGCGGTCCATCAACAGGTCGGCCATGCGGGCCGGGTGGGCGTCGAGGACCTGCCGGGCGCCGTGGCCGGTGAAGTGGTCGGCCGCTCCGGCGGCGAGTCTGCGCCGCTCGCGGGCGGCGGAGACGAGCGAGGGGCCGGGTTCGTCGGTGAGCGGGCCGTCCAGGTCGGTGTACGGGAGGGCCTCGGCCGCGGCGGCGACCACGACATGGTGCAGGCGCGGGTCGGCCGCGATGGCCCTGGCCCGTTCCAGTTCGTCCTCGCGCCCCTGCGGGGTGGCCAGGTCGTTGAAGGTGACCGCCAGCAGCCGCGCACCGGCCGGGCTGGTCAGGCTGCCCGGCGCCCCCGGCAGACCGGCCGCCAGCAGGGCGAGTGTCGCGGAGGCGCTGCCGCCGGACAGGTCGGCGCCCACCCCGGGGGCCGGCGCGCCGCGGGCCGCACGCCGGTCGGCCGGGCCCATGCCGGGCACCGGGCCGGGATCGTACGGTGGCAGCGTCTCGGGAGCATGCCGCGGAGCCGTGAGCCGGGCGCGCACCGCGTCCACCAATGCTTCCCGCACGCCCTCCACCGCGCGGTCGGCGTCGGCCTCGGGCGCGGCCACCGCGAGCGAGGCCACCTGCTCGTAGCCGGTGATCTCCCGGGAGCCCTCGCGCAGGATGAGGGCGTGCCCGGGCGGGATGCGGCGGACCCCCGCGTACGGGGTGCCGTCGCCCAGCGCCTCCGGGCTGTCCGGGCAGGCCAGCAGGGCGGCGAGATGGCCGATGTCGAGCTGCGCCTCGATGAGGTCGGCGAGCGGGAGGGCGGCGGTGGCGTACGCCGTGCCGCTCGCCCACGGGGTGTAGAACACGGGCCGGGCGCCCGCGAGGTCGCCGACGACGGTGATGCGGCGGCCGGCCTGGACCACGGCGGTGTAGCTGCCGGACCACTGGGTGAGGTGGCGCAGCGCGCCGCCGCGGGCCGCGTAGAGGGCCCTGCGCAGTTCGGCGTCGGTGGCGCCGCAGCAGCCGAGCACGGCGAGCCGGGTGAAGGGGTCGGCGGGGTCGGCGGTGACGGTGCGGATCTCGTCGGGGCGCCAGTCGCCGACGGCCCAGAGCGGGTCGGGATCCCCCCAGAGCAGCTGTGCGCCGACGGGGTGGACGGTGCGTTCCGCGTCCGCGCCGGGGTCGGCCGCATGGGCGGCGTCCGCGATGCCGCCGTGCAGGGGCGCGCCGTCACCGCCGTACCCGCCCGGCCCGTGGCCGGGTCCTCCGAGGCCGGAGACGCGGCCGGCCGTGCCGAAGCTCGCGGCGATACTGCTCCACCCCACCAACCAGCGCACCGCCGCCTCCCCAGCCCGTGGGCACATGACCGGGGCACGGGCAGCACGGACAGCGCTGAGGGCGCGGCCGTCTGGACCCCGGTGGCTCGGGTCCATGCTGCCACGGGACAGGCGTACGAGAGGGGTTATAGGGGGCGCACACGCAAACGAACACGCCCCGGCCACGCAGTATTTGGCGTTCCGTTCCCACCGCCCCATAGATCGCTTTCGGCCATTCTTCGGCCGCCTGGAGAGCCGTCGCGCGGTGCCGGCGCCCGGCGCGCGGGCGCGGTCCGGGAGGCGCAATCCGCCTCCCGGACCGTTCCGCCACCCGCGGGGATTGAGGCAGCGGCATCTCCCGGCCCGCCCGATCCACGCAGTGGGCCGACCCACGCACCGCACATCGAATCGCCGGGTCCGCGGACCGGCCAGAGCGCACGGGCGGGCGCACGGCCACACGGGCGGAGCACGCCACGGGACGTGCGCCCCGGCACCGGCTCCGGGGCGGACTGTGCAAACGGACAACAATCCCGCCATACGGAAGTAAGGGCCTTAACGCTTGGGAGGCGGGGAACTACGCTGGGTTTACGAAATGCCGGGCGCCTATGCCCCGGCGGCGTCTGCGTTCCGCGTGTGACGAGGGGTGGCGCATGTCCAGGGAGCTCCGCGAGCCCAATGAGAAGCTCGGCGCCGTCCTCGCCCTCGCGGGCATCAGCAACGCCGGGCTGGCCCGGCGGGTGAACGACCTCGGCGCGCAGCGCGGCCTGACGCTCCGGTACGACAAGACGTCGGTGGCCCGGTGGGTGTCGAAGGGGATGGTGCCGCAGGGCGCCGCCCCGCACCTGATCGCCGCGGCCATCGGCGCGAAGCTGGGCCGGCCGGTGCCGCTGCACGAGATCGGCCTGGCGGACGCGGACCCCGCGCCCGAGGTGGGGCTGGCCTTCCCGCGGGACGTGGGGGCCGCCGTGCGCTCGGCCACCGACCTCTACCGGCTCGACCTCGCCGGGCGGCGCGGCGGTGGCGGGATCTGGCAGTCGCTCGCGGGCTCGTTCTCCGTGGCGGCGTACGCGACGCCCGCCTCGCGGTGGCTGATATCTCCCGCCGACAGCTCGGTGGCGCGGGAACCGGCGGGCACGGCACGCCACCGGCCCGCGTCCACGGCCTCCTCGGCCCACGATGCTCCGGCTCAGGACGCACCGGCGCGCGACCTCCCGTCACAGCAGCCGTCGCCGACGCCCGGAACACCGGCGCCCCCGACAATGTCGGACGGGACACCGGCAGGCCGTACGACCGGGCCGGCGACGGGCCCGATGACGGCGCCGACGGGCCCGGCAGGCCCGCCGTCCACCGTTGTGCCCGCCCAGCACTTAGCCGAAACGCCGCGCGACCACGTCCAGCGCGTGGGCCACAACGACGTGACGAAGCTGCGCGAGGCCGCGGAGGACGCCCGCCGCTGGGACTCCAAGTACGGCGGCGGCGACTGGCGTTCGTCGATGGTCCCCGAGTGCCTGCGGGTCGACGCGGCGCCGCTGCTGCTCGGCTCGTACACCGACGAGGTGGGCCGCGCCCTGTTCGGCGCGACGGCCGAACTGACCCGGCTGGCCGGGTGGATGGCCTTCGACACCGGCCAGCAGGAGGCGGCCCAGCGCTACTACATCCAGGCGCTGCGCCTCGCCCGCGCGGCCGCGGACGTACCGCTCGGCGGCTACGTGCTGGCCTCGATGTCCCTGCAGGCGACCTACCGGGACTTCCCGGACGAGGGCGTGGACCTCGCCCAGGCGGCCGTCGAGCGCAACCGCGGCCTCGCCACGGCGCGCACGATGAGCTTCTTCCGGCTCGTCGAGGCCCGGGCGCACGCGAAGGCGGGCGATTCGGCGGCCGCCGGCGCGGCGCTGCGGGCCGCGGAGGGCTGGCTGGAGCGGTCCCGCGAGGGCGACCCGGATCCGACCTGGCTCGGTTTCTACTCGTACGACCGTTTTGCGGCCGATGCGGCGGAATGCTATCGCGACCTCAAACTCCCGCGGCAGGTGCGGCGCTTCACCGAGCAGGCGCTGTCCCGGCCCACGGAGGAGTACGTACGTTCCCACGGGCTGCGGCTGGTCGTCAGCGCTGTCGCGGAGCTGGAGTCGGGCAATCTGGACGCGGCGTGCGCGGCGGGCACCCGGGCGGTGGAGGTGGCGGGCCGGATCTCCTCGGCCCGCACGACCGAATACGTACGGGACCTGCTGCACCGCCTGGAACCCTACGGGGACGAACCGCGCGTCGCGGAGCTGCGCGAGCGGGCCCGGCCCCTCCTCGTGGCTCCGGCGTAGACCCGCGTGGCCTCGTTGTCGGTGCGGGGGTGCAGTATGCAGGGGTGGGAGGTGTCGGCGTGGGCGGTGGCGTGGACTGCGATGTGCTGGTGATCGGCGGCGGGATCGTCGGCCTGTCGACGGCGCACGCCTTGTCGCGCCTGGCTCCGGGTACGAGGGTGGTCGTCCTGGAGAAGGAGTCGGGCCCGGCCCGGCACCAGACGGGCCGCAACAGCGGTGTGATCCACAGCGGGATCTACTACCGCCCGGGCTCGCTGAAGGCGCGCTTCGCGGTGAGCGGCGCCGCCGAGATGGTGAAGTTCTGCGCGGAGCACGGGATCCCGCACGAGGTGACGGGCAAGCTGATCGTCGCCACCGAGCGCGAGGAGCTGCCCCGGCTGCACGCCCTGGTCCAGCGCGGCCGGGAGAACGGCATCCCGGTGCGCGAGCTGGGCCCGGCCCAGATCTCGGAGTACGAACCGCAGGTGCAGGGCCTGGCCGCGATCCACGTCGGCAGCACCGGGATCGTGGACTACGGCCGGGTGAGCGCCCAGCTCGCGGAGTCCTCGGGCGCGGAGATCGTCTACGGCGCCGAGGTCGACCTGATCTCGCGCCGCGCCTCGGCGGTGGCCGTGCGCACCACGTCCGGCCTGGTGTTCCGGGCGCGGACGCTGGTGAACTGCGCGGGCCTGCACTGCGACCGGATCGCCCGCCTGGCCGGCGACGACCCGGGCATGCGGATCATCCCCTTCCGCGGCGAGTACTACGACCTGGCCCGTCCGGAACTGGTCCGCGGGCTGGTCTACCCCGTGCCCGACCCGGCGTTCCCCTTCCTCGGGGTGCACCTCACCCGGGGCATCGGCGGCGGCGTCCACGTCGGCCCCAACGCCGTGCCCGCGCTGGCCCGTGAGGGGTACGACTGGTCGACCGTGCGCCCGCGGGACCTCGCGGAGGAGCTCGTATGGCCCGGCGCCTGGCGCATGGCCTCCCGGCACTGGCGGTACGGGACGGGCGAGATCCACCGTTCCCTGTCCAAGCAGGCCTTCACCCGGGCGGTACGCCGCCTGCTGCCGGCCGTCGACGCCGCGGACCTCCGTCCGGCCGCGGCCGGCGTCCGCGCGCAGGCCGTCCTGCGGGACGGCACCCTGGTGGACGACTTCCTGATCCGCGACGCCCCGCGCACGATCCACGTCCTCAACGCACCCTCCCCGGCCGCGACGGCCTCCCTCCCGATCGGCCGCGAGATCGCCACCCGCGTCCTGCGCACCCTCACCACGGCCTGACCGGCTCCCACCCCGGCCGGCGAGGCTGAAGCAGCCGGAGGCGCCGGGAGCGGGGTGGGGGGCCGGGGACGTGCAACATGATGTGTGGCGCGCCACGCGCCGCACGACGACCCGATCCCCCCCAGGGCGCCGTAGACCCTGCAGCCGCGGCCATCCCCGCCCCGCGCCCGGCGCCGACCCCCCACCCGCTCGCGCAGCGGCGCCGCGACCCCCCGTCGTAGAATCAGCGCATTGTGTCTGAGTCCCTGAACCCCACGCCGCCCGCCGTCCCGGACGCTCCCGTCGCCGACTACGCCGCCGACGCCGCGCCGGAGGCGAACTCGTACGTGCCCCCCAAGTGGCGCACCGAGCCCCGCTTCCCCGACGGCCCCTCGCCCGACCCGGCCGGCTCGCACCACGAGCGGCGGATCCGGAGCTTCCAGCCCCGGCGGAGCCGGGTCACCACGGGCCAGGGCGAGGCCCTCAAGCGGCTCTGGGGCACGTGGGGCCTGGACATCGACGGCCACTCGGTCATCGACCTCGAGACGCTCTTCGACGGCCTCCCGGTCGTCCTGGAGATCGGCTTCGGCATGGGCGAGGCCACCGCGCAGATGGCCGCCGCCGACCCGGCGACCGGCATCCTCGCCGTCGACGTGCACACCCCCGGCCAGGGCAACCTCCTCGCCCTCGCCGAGCGGGGCGGCCTCGACAACGTGCGCGTCGCCAACGGCGACGCGATCATCCTGCTCCGCGAGATGCTCCCGCCCGACTCGCTCGCCGGGATCCGCGTGTACTTCCCGGACCCGTGGCCCAAGGCCCGCCACCACAAGCGCCGGCTGATCCAGCCCGAGTTCCTCACCCTGGCCGCCACCCGGCTGGCGCCCGGAGCCGTGCTGCACTGCGCGACCGACTGGGAGCCGTACGCCGAGCAGATGCTCGAAGTCCTCACGGCCCACCCCGACTTCGAGAACACGCAGCCCGACGGCGGCTACTCCCCGCGCCCCGACTTCCGGCCGCTCACCCGCTTCGAGGGGCAGGGCCTCGACAAGGGCCACGTCGTACACGACTTGCTCTTCCGCCGCACGCAGAACTGACAACGTCACCGCGCGTGTCAGAGCGGATCGCTAGGGTCATGATGTGTTCCGAGCGCTCCGCCCCGTGCTCGCACGTCCGTCCACCACGGTCCGCACGTGCGTGCTCCTCGTCCTGCTCGCCGGCACCGGCATCTCCATCCTCGAACTCGTGCGGGAGCAGACCGGCACCCCGGGCTTCTTCGTCGGCCTCGGTCTGGCCCTGCTGCCGGTGGCCCCGCTCATGGCGGCCTTCCGATGGCTGGGCCGGGCCGCGCCCGCGCCCTGGCCGCAGCTGCTGTTCTGCTTCGCCTGGGGTGCCTGCACCGCGGCGCTGATCGCCATACTGGCCAACAACTTCGCCACCGAGTGGATAGCCGCGGCCACCGCCGACCCCTCGGGCGCGGACCACCTCGGCTCGATCGCCATCGCCCCGGTGGTGGAGGAGAGTGCCAAGGCGGCGGCGCTGCTGCTGGTGTTCGTCTTCCGCAGACGGCATTTCACCGGCCCCGCCGACGGTTTCGTGGTGGCCGGCTTCACCGCCACCGGCTTCGCCTTCACCGAGAACATCCTCTACCTCGGCAACGCCTTTGTTCAGGACCTGGCCGACGGCACCGGCGTACTGGACTCGGTGACCGCGGCGACCTTCTTCGTACGGATCGTGCTGTCGCCCTTCGCGCACCCGCTGTTCACCGTGCTCACCGGGCTCGGTTTCGGCGCGGCCGCCGTCAGCGCGCGCCGCTCGCGCCGGGTCTGCCTGCCCCTGCTCGGTCTGGCGCTGGCCATGGGCATGCACGCCCTGTGGAACGGCTCCTCGCAGTTTGGGGACCACGGTTTCTACGTGATGTACGTCTGCGTGATGGTCCCGATGTTCGGGCTGCTGGTGTGGCTGGCCGTGCGGATAAGGCACCGCCGGCTGCGGGCCGTCGCCGGGGAGCTGGCGCTGTACGCGGCCGCGGGCTGGCTGGCTCCCGCCGAAGTGCCCGCCCTGGCTTCGATGCCGGCCCGGTCGCTGGCCCGCGCCCTGGCCCGGCGCAGCGGGGGCCGGGCCGCCGGACGCGCGGTCGCCCGCTACGAGGCGGACGCCGCGGCCCTGGCGCTGCTGCGGAACCGGGCGCGCCGCGGGGGACCGCGGCGGGAGGCGGATTTCGCGGGGAGGGAGCGGGAGTTGCTGCACCGTCTGTGGCAGCGCCGCGCGACGGCGGGGCCCGCACTGGCCCGGGCCGCGGTGATGGAGGAGCTGCTTCCGCCCTGGTTCGACCCCCTGCGGCCCGCGGCCGCGGCGGACGTCCCCGAGCCGCGCCGGGAGGGGCGGCAGGACGAGCGGCGGGGCGAGCGGCAAGAGCCTCGGCGAGCGCCTCGGCGCCCGGAGCCGTCGCCGTCCCTCAGACGTTCAGACCCTTGGACTCCAGCCACGCCAGCGGGTCCATCGTCGATCCGCCCTTGCGTACTTCCAGGTGGAGATGGGGGCCGGTGACGTTCCCGGTGGCGCCGACCCGGCCGATGGTGTCGCCGGCGCCGACCGCACCCGAGGTCACCGACATCGAGGAGAGGTGGCAGTACCAGATCTCCGTGCCGTCCTCCAGCTCCAGCACGATCCGGTAGCCGTACGCGCCGGACCAGCCGGCCGAGGTGATCTTCCCGGCCCCCACGGCCTTGACCGGGGTGCCGGTCGGCGCCGCGAAGTCCAGGCCGGTGTGGTGGCCGGAGGACCACATGGAGCCGGAGACGCCGTAGTGCGAGGTGAGGGTGTAGGCGGAGGTGGGCAGGGACCAGCTTCCGGCCGCTGCGGCGGGGCGCTCCTGCGCCGCCTTGGCCTCTGCGGCCTTCCGGGCGGACTCGGCTTCCTCGGCGGCCTTCGCCTCGGCCTGCGCCTTGGCCTCCTCGGCCGCCTGGCGGGCCGCTTCCAGCTTGTCCTTGGCCTCCTGGGCGGCCGCCACCTGCGCGGCCCGCTCGGCCTCCGCGCGCGCCTTTGCCTCGGCGGCCTCGTGCTGCGATTCGGCCTGCTGGAGGATGCGGTTGCGCAGGAGCTCGCCGGCGTCCGAGCCGCGGCCGGCCTGCTGGGCGATGATCCCGGTCGTCCCATCGCGCTCGGCCGCGGCCCCCTGACCGGAACCTCCGTCGCCCGGACGGTCGTTGTCACCGGTCACCAGGCCGGGCAGAGAGGGCAGGGATATTGCGACCTGCGGCCGGTCCTGCGCGGTGGCGATGCCACTGGCGCCCACGGCGGCGATGACACCGACGCCGAGCACAGTGGAGCTGCGGGCAAGTCCCCCGCGCTGCTTGGCGACTCGGTGCTTGCCCCGGACCGGACGGACCGAGTCCTCGGTGGGGTTCCACTCGCCCCAGGCACCCGCGGTGGGCGGCTCCTGGATCTCGGTGCTTTCAGGAGCAGGCGAGTTGGAGGCCACTGGGGCACACTCCTCATTGACACGCACGCGCACGGTGCCGTCTCTTGCGACGGCCGGGACGACCGCGCTGCGTTATCGAAAGGTAATAGAAGTGAGGGAGTGATTCCAAGCTGTTGCGCTTGATCGTTCTCACCAATCGACCACGCCCTGGCTTGCTTTGGCCATTCCTTTTCACCCAATACAGGGATCAACTCGGGCAAAAATCAGCGGACTCACCCACCTCGCCAGCCACAAGCCTGATATGACTGGCACTCAACCAGCTTGCACACCGCACCCGTTCGCTCACACACCGTCACGCGGCGTCGTCCGCGCCCCTCACCACCGGCACCGCCCGCCGCCGCGCCCTTCAAGGCCGGCCGCCGGTACGGGCGTACGGCGACCCGGCGGCGGCCGTGCGGGTGACGGGGCGCGGGAAAGGAGGGGGAGCACGGCGAAGGGCCGGGAACACGACGAAGGCCCGGTTCCCAAGGGAACCGGGCCTTCGCCTTCAGTAGCGGGGACAGGATTTGAACCTGCGACCTCTGGGTTATGAGCCCAGCGAGCTACCGAGCTGCTCCACCCCGCGTCGGTGAACACAACTCTACGGCATCCCGGAGCGGCCCTCCGCCAATTAACCGCCGGCCCGCCTCAGGATCGGCATCACCGCAGGTCAAAGGCCGAAATCCAACCTGAAACCGGTAGCCGACGAACGAAGATCATCTCTGTTGCACGCCGGTGACACCGCAGGGATGGTTCCGCGATCGGATCCGGGCGAAGATTCATCTGTCGCCAGGGCCGGGGGGAAACACGGACCGGCCGGACGACACAGACCACACCAACCGGCTCGGCACTCTGCCGATGCCCTCGTGATTCCTGGGGGGAGTCCACCATGTCCGTTCGCACCGCAGCCGCCATCGCAGTCGTCGCCGGCGTTGTCACCACTCTGCTGCCGCTCTCGGCCACCGCCGCGTCCGCCGCACCCGCCGCCGACGACCACGCCGTGCTGCGTACGGAGATGGGCGCTCCCGTCCCCAGCGGCCCGCTGACCCGCGGCGGCGCCACCGAGACCTTCGACCTCACGGTGAAGAACCCCACCGGCAAGGCCGTCGAGTACAAGCCGTGGATGCTCCTCGACCCGAAGGGCCCGAGCCTGCTCCAGAAGGACGACGTCGTCTTCAAGGTCGAAGCGGTGGACGCCCCGGCGACCAAGTCCTCGGTCGGCCAGCAGGACGGCGAGTGGCAGGGCCTGTTCTCCCCGTCCGCCGGTGAGCCCGGCCAGGGCTTCGACATCCCCGCGAACGGCAAGATGACCTGGAAGGTCACCCTCGGCCTCGGCGCGAACTACCCCACCAACAACGGCGACTTCAACTTCACCGCCACCAGCCACAACAACTCCGTCGCACCCGGCGGCTCGGACTCCCACCTCTTCAAGGTCGACCCGCAGACCAAGACGGGCGAGCTGAAGACCTGGTTCAAGCAGGTCAGCTCGGGCAAGGACGGCCAGGAGCAGCGCGCGTACCTGGACCTGAACCACCAGGCCACCGGCGACGGCACGTTCAACGTCCCGCTCGCCACCAGCCTGACCCTGTCCCACCCGGGCGAGGAGAAGGCCGACTTCCGCCTCCAGGCCCTGATCGACGGCCGCTGGCAGGACCTGGACGCCAAGGACAGCCGCTACGAGCTGCCGCGCATCGCCAAGGGCTTCGGCGCCGCCTCCGGCGTCCACACCCAGCCGCTGCGGCTCAGCCTGGGCAAGGACACCAAGCTGACGAAGCGCACCGTGATCACGATGGAGGCCGAGGTCCGCCAGGCCGAGGGCAACACCTGGCCGCTCACGACCGTCCCGGTGCAGTTCCCGCTGGTCCCGATCACGGAGCCGGACCCCGTACCGACCACCGGCCCGACCACCCCGGCCACCACCACCCCGTCCCCGACCGCCTCTCCCTCCTCCACCCCCGCTGTCCAGCAGGCCGTCGCCACCACCACGGGCAACTCCGGCGCGACGACCACGGGTTCCTCCACGGGCTCCCTGGCCAGCACCGGCGCCGGCTCGTCCACCGGCCTGTACGCGGGCCTCGCCGCGGCCCTGGTCGCGCTCGGCGCGGCCGCCGCCTGGCTCGGCCGCCGCCGCCGCACCACCGTCTGATCGCACCTCCCCACACCCCGGAGCGCCCCGCCCGAATCCTCGGGCGGGGCGCTCCACGTGGTGGACGCAAAGGCGTCAGGCGGCCGCCGGGGCGCGGCGGCGGGTCAGGACGCGGGTGGTGGAGCCGTCGTCCTCCCGCACGTCACGGACGTGCGCGAAACCGATGCGGGTCAGCAGGGCCAGGGAAGCCCTGTTGGGCGCGGCCACCGTGGCGTGCACCTCGGTCAGCCCCAGGCCGTCGAAGGCGTGACGGACGACCGCCTCCGCGATCTCGGTACCCAGTCCGGATCCCCAGGCCTCAGGAGCCAGGGCGTAGACGAGCTCGTGGCCGCCGACCTCGTCGGTCCGCTTGATCTCCGCGTGCCCGACCAGCCGTCCGTCCCGGCGTACGGCCCAGACGTCGAA
Source organism: Streptomyces virginiae (assembly GCF_040638905.1). Classification (GTDB taxonomy): domain Bacteria; phylum Actinomycetota; class Actinomycetes; order Streptomycetales; family Streptomycetaceae; genus Streptomyces; species Streptomyces virginiae_B. The sequence goes on from NZ_JBEZYV010000011.1 coordinate 22,517, forward strand.
GAGGTCCTCCGCGTAGACCTTGGTGAAGACCCGCCCGAACAGGGCGCGGTCCTCGGCCTCGGTGGCGGGACCGTCCCCCATCCACCGGGAGACCCGGGTGTCCTGGAAGAGGGCCACGAAGGCTTCCTCGTCCTCGGGGGTGTACGGGTCGAGCAGCAGGCGTTCGGTACGCAGAACCGGAGTCACGGCGGCGACGCTACCGCCCGCCGCCCGGGGGTTCATCCGGTTTACGGCCGCGCCCGCCGACCGCCCCCGGACACAGCACAGCGCCCCGGCCGCCGGTGGGCGGACGGGGCGCTGGGAGCGGTAGGCCATGTCGGACTCGAACCGACAACCAACGGATTAAAAGTCCGCTGCTCTGCCAATTGAGCTAATGGCCCTCCGGGTGCTCACCCCAGAGCATAGCCGGACAGCGCCGGTCAGCCGATCGGGTATCGACCGACCGGCCTGTCGGCGTCGGTTCAGGGGCGCGCGGGGGGCCGGACGCCGGCCGGGGGGCGGGTGACGGAGACCGTCCCGGAGGTGCTGAGTTCGGCCCCCTGGCCGTCGGCGGGGCGGGCGGTGAGCGTCCACTCGTACTCGCCCGAGAAGAGGTACGTGCCCGTGGGGGACTTGCCGTCCCACGCGGGGGCGATCAGGCCGCGCGCCTCGGTGCCGGTGCGGACGACCGTGGTGATGCCGGACGTCTTGTTGCGCACCGTCAGCTTCCAGGAGGAGACCGGCTTGGACGGCCACCAGCGGGCCTGCCAGGTCTTCTCCTGCCTGAAGTCCGCTGTGGCGGCGACCTCCTGGTCGATCGCCGCGAGCGGGGAGGCCGCGCCGGCGGCGACCAGGTGGACGGTCTCGTCCGGGCCCGTGTAGGCGAGACGGCCGCCGAAGCGGTCGACGGTCCAGTCGGCTGCGTACCTCGTCACCTGCTGGGCGATCTCGCGCGCCCGCACCGCCGTACTGGAGCGCAGGTCGTAGACCTCCAAGCCGACACCGCCCTGCCGCACGACGTATCCGTCGCCGAGCTTCACGCGGTCGTTCTCGGGGGCGAAGGGCAGCGGGATCCGCTTCTTGGAGGGCAGGTGGAAGGCGGCGGGGCCGCCGGCGGATGCGGGGCACAGCACGTACAGCCAGTCCCCGGCGGCCTGGATCTCGTCCGGGCGGCAGGCCGTGCCGAAGCCCTGGTACTGCGTGACCTTGCCGGTGCGCAGATCGGTGCCGCTCACCCCGTGCCATTCCGAACGGTCCCAGAGCACCGACCCCCACAGCGCGGCGGCCGAGGAAGGCCTGGTGTCCAGGACCTTCCCGGCGTCGATGTCCGCGACCACCGTCCGGGGGTTGTTCTTCTCGGTCACGGTGAACAGCACATACCGGCCCGAGGCGCTCTCCGGGAGGTACGGCTGCATCTCGTCCGTGCCCGGCAGGGCCACTTGGCGGACCGATCCGCCGGGGCGGGTCTCCCGTACGTTCAGCACGACCCCGCACAGGGCGAGGGAGCCGCCGCACGCACCCCCTCCCTTGCTCGAGAGCGAGACGATCCGTCCGTCCCCCGTCGGGACGGTCCGGCCCGGGAGTTCGGCATACGGCAGACAGAGCCGCTGGTCCTCGCTCTCGCTGCAGCTCCAGTCGGGGGTCTGCTTCGCCGGGGAAGTCCCCGACACCGGCACCGTGTAGCCCTGGAGGCTGCGGGTGGGGTCCTGCTGGCCCGCGATGAGCCGTCCCTGGGCGAGGCTGAGCGTCATCCTGTCCGCGGGATTCGGCGGCAGGTCCCTCACCTTGGTCAGCACCGGGGCGCCGTCGGAGCCGGACGTGATCCGGTGCGTCGCCCAGTGGCTGGAGTCGGTGCCTCCGGCCAGGTAGGCGGAGCCGTCCGTGCCCGTCTTGAGGTTCCGGTCAGACCGGGCGAGCAGGGTGCGCCGGGCGCCGCCCCCAACGGGCACCGCGGTGACCGCGTCGGTCTTGGCGTAGGGGTCCTGCGTGACCAGCCAGTCGCCCACGGGGTGCGTGTACCCGTACGCGGCGGGGGTGTTGACGCTGCGCGTCACGGCGAGGTCGGTGCGGGAGTGCAGGGTCGCGGTGGCGGACCCGTGCTTGCGCAGCGAGACCCACCGGGAGCCGAGCGAGTGGTCGACGTTGCCCGGGTCCGTCGCGCCTTCCGGCAGGGCCAGAGGCGTCAGCGTCGCCCCGGCGTAGTCGAGCAGGGCGAGGGTCTCCTGGCCGGCGGCGGACCGGTAGGTGATCAGCGCGCCCTTCTCGTCGGCCATCCGCACCCGGAACGAATGGGCCGCGATGCGTTCGGGCGCGGTGACGGTGACGTCCTTGCGCGGTTCGCCCTCACGGCCGATCAGGTGCAGGACGAGCCGGCCCTCGGCGTCCTGCTCGGTCGCCAGCACCTGGGTCGGCGAGAAGGTGGTGGTCCAGGAGCGGCCGGCGGGCGCGGTGAGTGTCTCGGTGCGGCCCGAGGCCTGGTCGTGCAGGGTCAGCGGGCCCGCGGTGGTGGAGGGCGTGTCGAGGTACTCGCAGCCGACGGTGTCGCCGAGGCTCATCCAACGGCCGTACCGCCCCGAGGGGCAGTCCGCGAGCGGCACTTCGCGGCCGTCCGCGAAGCTCTTCCAGTACGACCTCCCGGGGCCGGTGCCCGGCCTGTCGAGCATCACGCCCTTCGGGCCGGCAGCATGGACGAGCCCGTACGACGGTTCCTGGTGCGGAAGCGGAGCGATCGTCAGCTCGTCGGCGGCCGCGGGTCCTGCGGCGGCCGGTACGGCGGTGAGGGCGCCGATGCCCGTGGCCAGTGCGAGCGCGGCGGCGCCCAGTACACGTGACCGTCTCATGTGTTCCCATCCCCCGAAGCGAAGCGTCGGGGGCGGCCGCGGGTTCGCGCTTGCCGTGTCCCCCACCGCAAAGTTCGGATCGTAGCAACACGCGAAAGGGCCCCCACGACCGGAGTCGCGGGGGCCCTGTCAGGGGTTCAGCTCAGCAGGCGTCAGCCGTTGCGCTTCCAGCGCGGCTTGTCGTCACGGCGGCCGCCGAAGCCGCCGGAGGGGCGGTCGTCGCGACGGAAGCCGCCGGACGGACGGTCACCACCGCGGTCATCGCGGTTGAAGCCACCGGACGGAC
>NZ_JBEZYV010000011.1:25718-263259 GCF_040638905.1 Streptomyces virginiae
GTCGGTCGTCGCGACGGAAACCACCGGACGGACGGTCGCCACCGCGGTCATCGCGGTTGAAGCCACCCGACGGACGGTCGTCACGGCGGAAACCACCCGACGGACGGTCGTCGCGACGGAAGCCACCGGACGGACGGTCGTCGCGACGGAAACCACCGGACGGACGGTCGCCACCGCGGTCATCGCGGTTGAAGCCACCCGACGGACGGTCGTCACGGCGGAAACCACCGGACGGACGGTCGTCGCGACGGAAGCCGCCACGGTCACCACCGCGGTCACCGCGGTCGTCGCGGTTGAAGCCACCCGACGGACGGTCGTCACGGCGGAAACCACCCGACGGACGGTCGTCGCGACGGAAGCCGCCGGAGGGACGGTCGCCACCGCGGAAACCACCGGAGGGGCGGTCGTCGCGACGGAAGCCACCGGACGGACGGTCACCACCGCGGTCACCGCGGTCGTCACGGCGGAAGCCGCCACGGTCACCACCGCGGTCGCCACCGCGGTTGTCACGGCGCTCGAAGTTGCCGCGGTCGTCGCGCGGGGCGCGGTTCTCCTCGCGGCGCTCCTGGGCGGCGATCTCGGCGGCAGCGGCAGCGGCGGCAGCCGCGACCTCGGCCTCGGCGGCCTCGGCCACCTCGGCGACGGCGGCCTCCGGGTCCTCGCCCCGCTCACGCGCGGAACGGGCGACCAGGCGGTCGGCCTCCTCGCGCAGCTCGCCGGCACGGCGGGTCAGGCGCTCGAGCTGCTTGGTGAGCTCGGCGACCTCGCGCTCGGCCTGCTTGGCGGCGTTGTTCGCGGAGTCGGCCTGGACCTCGGTCAGCGAACGGGCACCGGTGATCTCGGCGACCTCCGGCTCGAAGGCGCCGGCGCCCTGGACGATGTGGCGCGAGGCGTCGACGCCCGCGTCCTCCATCAGGCGGAAGATCTGGCGGCGCTGGTGCGGCAGCGCGAGGGAGACGACGACACCGGACTTGCCGGCACGGGCGGTACGGCCCGAGCGGTGCAGGTAGTCCTTGTGGTCGCCGGCCGGGTCCACGTTCAGGACCAGGTCGATGCCGTCGACGTGGATGCCTCGGGCGGCGACGTCGGTGGCGACGAGCGCGTTGACGTAGCCGTCCTTGAAGTCGGCGAGGACGCGGGTACGGGCGCCCTGCGTCATGCCGCCGTGCAGGGCGTCGGCCTTGACGCCGGCCTCGACGAGCTGCTCGGCGATGCGGTCGGCGCCCAGCTGGGTGCGGACGAAGATGATGGTGCGGCCCTTGCGGGCGGCGATGGCGGCCGTGACCGGCGCCTTGTCCTTCGGCTTCACGACGAGGACGTGGTGCGTCATGGTCGTGACGTTGCCCTGGGCGCTGTCGACCTCGTGCGTGACGGGGTTGGTCAGGTAGCGCTTGACCAGGGTGCCGATCTCGTTCTCCATGGTGGCGGAGAAGAGCATGCGCTGGCCGCCGCCGGGGATCTGGTCGAGCAGCTCGGTGACCTCGGGCAGGAAGCCCAGGTCGGCCATCTGGTCGGCCTCGTCGAGGACCGCGACCTGGACGTTCGCCAGGGAGCAGGCGCCGCGGTTGATGATGTCGCGCAGACGGCCCGGGGTGGCGACGAGGACGTCGACACCGCGCTCCAGAGCGTAGATCTGGTTGCTCATGGAGGTACCGCCGCAGACGACCTTCATCTTCAGGCCGAGGACGTCGCCGTAGGGCTGGAGGGCGTCCGCGACCTGCATCGCGAGCTCACGCGTCGGCGTCAGGATGATCGCGCGGGGCTTCTTCTTCTCGGTGTGGCCGCCGGCCAGCGAGGCCAGGGTCGGCAGACCGAAGGAAAGGGTCTTGCCGGAGCCGGTGCGGCCGCGGCCGAGGATGTCCTTGCCGGCCAGGGCGTCCGGGATGGTCGCGGCCTGGATCGGGAAGGGGGCGGTGACACCGTTCTGGGCGAGCTTGCGCACGATGCCCTCGGGCAGACCCAGGTCACCGAAGGTGATCGTGGGCTCGGCGTCGGCATCGGCGTCGAAGTCGTCGGTGGAGTCCTCGAAGGACTCGCCGCTCACGTCGGCCTCGAGAGCCTCGATGATCCCCTCAGCCTCTGCGGCCTCGATGGCCTCGGTGACCACGAGGGCCTCGGCGTCGATGATCTCGTTGGAGTCGTTCTCGGGCATGACGGAACGGTCAGAACTGGAAATGGACATGCGAAATGCGAAACCTTCCGGAGTCTCGGCACGCGCCCAAACTCCGTGAATCGCAAATCGACCGCCTCAATGCGGTCAGCCACGGCTAGGGAGAGTACGCGCCACACGGCGCTCTTCGGATTCGGCGCCGGGCAATGGGATCAAACGATCTATAACCATACGCACCCTCCCCCGGGTCTGGCAAGTCGCTCCGGCAGAAACACCTCTGACCTGCGCAAACGGTCCGCATCCGTCGGCTGCGAGCCACGGGTTCCGCCTAAACCTGCGGTGCTGGCTGGGTGCTGGGCTCCGGCTGCGGACTCGACGGACTCGGAGTGGGTTCCGTCACAGGGGGTGTCGGAAGCGGCGGCTCCGGGGTCGGGCTCGCCGACTGCTGACCGCCGCCCGGCCCACCCGAACCGCCCGCACCGCCGGAACCGCCCGTCGACGGCTGCTGGTGGCCCTGCCCGCCGGCGCCGCCGCCCGGTCCCGCCGACGGGAGCGGCACTCCCGGCGCCCCGCTCGGCGCACCCGGGCCGGGGGACGCCCCGGTCGCGCCGGAGGCCTTGCCGTCGTCCCTGGGCCTGCCGCCCTGGTTTCCCGTACCGTCCTTCGCGCCGTGGCCGTTGCCGTGGATCCCCGAGCCCCGCCCGGAGGCGGTACCGGCACCCGCCTCGGAGCCGGCGTGCCGGTCCGCGGCGGCGGAGGGCCCCGGCTTCGCCGCGTCCTCGCCGACGCTCATGCAGCCGGCCGTCGCCGCGACCGCGAGTGCGGTGACGGCCAGTCGGAGGGAAGCGGACAACTGGCGCACGGGGGCACCTCCGGAGCCTGGGGACGAAGGCCCGCAGGAGCGGGTCGGTGTGCCCAACTCCCTTTGACCCGTGAGGGACACGCCCTCAGGCGAACAGTTGTCGCGCCACCTGCGAACCGAGGTGCACCGCGCCCAGCCCGACCAGCACCGACATCGCGACGTTCGCCGCCGCCAGGAAGCCCCACCCGCGCTCGGCCAGCCGCAGCGTCTCGTAGGAGAAGGTCGAATACGTGCTCAGCGCCCCGCACAGCCCGGGCCCCAGCAGCAGCACCGCCCAGGAGGAGGCCGCCCCGGCCGGCGCCGCACCGGCCAGCACCCCCAGCACCAGGCAGGCGCCCGCGTTCACGACCAAGGTCCCCCACGGGAAGACGGAGTCGTGCCGCCGCTGCACCGCACGGTCCGTCAGGTAGCGCAGCGGGGCACCCACGACGGCGCCCGCCACCACGAGCAGCCAGTTCACCGGACCACCCGGTCCGGCCCACGGTCGCGGAGGGCGAGCCGGGTCACCGAGGCCGCCGCCCACACCGCGCCCAGCGCCGCCACCGGCATGAGCCCCGCGCAGGCCAGCGCGGACCGCGCCTCCCCCTCGTCGAGGAGCCGCGAGACGTCCAGCGCGTACGCGGAGAAGGTGGTGAAGCCGCCGAGCACGCCGACCCCGGCGAAGGGCCGCAGCAGCGGATGCGGCGCCGTCCGCCCGCCCTCGCTGATCAGCACCATCAGTACGCCGATCAGCGCGCACCCGGAGGCGTTGATCCACAGGGTCGCCCACGGGAACGCCCCGGGCGCGGCCGGCCAGAGCAGGGAGATCCCGTACCGCGCCGAGACCCCGACCGCGCCGCCGGCGGCCACCGCCGCGAGCACCCGGCCCTGCGGCTCGGCGCGCTGCGCGGGCACGTGCAGGTCGACGTCCGGGTCGATCGCCTCGGCGCCCGCAGCGGGCCGGGAGCCCTTTCGGCTCACCCGTACCCCAGCGCGTGCAGCCGCTCGTCGTCGATCCCGAAGTGGTGGGCGATCTCGTGCACCACGGTGACCTCCGTCTCCGCGACCACGCTCTCCCGGTCCTCGCACATGCGCAAGGTGGGATTGCGGTAGATGGTGATCCGGTCCGGCAGCACCCCGGCGTACCACTCACCGCGGTCCGTCAGCGGGGTCCCCTCGTACAGCCCGAGCAGCTCGGGGTCGTCCGCGGGCGGTTCGTCCTCCACGAACACCGCCACGTTGTCCATCAGCCGCGTCAGCTCCGGCGGGATGCGGTCCAGGGCCTCTGCGACGAGCTCCTCGAACTCCTCGCGCGTCATCTCCAGCACCCGGCCATTGTCGCTCCGGGGGAAACCGTTTTGGCGATAGCTCCCCGGATCCCATATGCTTCTCACGTCCCCGACGCGCTGAAGAAGTGCCCGGTGGGTCTTTAGCCCTCATCGTCTAGTGGCCCAGGACGCCGCCCTTTCAAGGCGGTAGCACGGGTTCGAATCCCGTTGGGGGTACGCATTACCGTGTGCAAGACTTGCTCTCGCACACTGCAAGGTCCTGTGGAGCAGTTGGTTAGCTCGCCACCCTGTCAAGGTGGAGGTCGCGGGTTCAAGTCCCGTCAGGATCGCTGAGACCGGAAACGGTTTCGTGGCTGGGTAGCTCAGTTGGTACGAGCGATCGCCTGAAAAGCGATAGGTCGCCGGTTCGACCCCGGCCCCAGCCACCATCGGAAGGCCCCGTCCATCGGACGGGGCCTTCCTGCGTTACTCGGCCTCCTCCGTGGGGCGGGAGCGGCGACGCCACTGGACGACGCCGAAGGCCACCGCCCCCACGGCGACCAGTGCGAGGAGCGCCCCGTCCGGGACCGCCCCGGCCAGCGACCGGACCCGCTGCTCCACCGCGAAGGAGTCGTCCACGTCCAGCAGCCCCGGCAGCGCGCCCGCCCCGTCGTAGACGAGGAACAGCACGCCCAGGGTGATGAAGAACAGCCCGGACAGCAGAGAGGTGGTGTGCAGCTCGAAGCGGCCCACGGGGAAGGCCCGGCCGCGGAGCCAGCGCCGCCGGCCCAGCTCGAACCGCTCCCACAGCAGGGCCATCACGAACAGCGGCACGGCCATCCCCAGCGCGTAGAGCGCGAGCAGCAGGCCGCCGTAGACCGGGCTGCCGCTGACGGCCGCGACCGTCAGGACGCTGCCCAGGATCGGGCCGGCGCAGAAGCCGGCCAGCCCGTAGACCGCGCCCAGCGCGTACACGGACAGCGCTGTGGTCGGCCGGATCCTCCCCGACAGCTCCGAGATCCGCCGTGAGGCGAAGCCCAGGCCCAGGATCTGTGCCACTCCGAGCGCGATGATCAGCCAGCCGCCGGCCAGGACCAGCTGGTCGCGGTTGCTGTGGAAGAAGCGCCCGGCGTACGAGCCGGCCGCCCCCAGCGGTACGAGGGTGCTCGCGAGGCCCGCGTAGAAGATGCCGGTGCGGGCCAGCAGGCGGGAGGGGGAGTCGATCGAGTACGCGAAGAAGGCCGGCAGGAGCAGGGCACTGCAGGGGCTGAGCAGCGCGAGGAGGCCGCCCAGCAGGGCGGCCAGGTATCCGATGTCGGTCACGGCCTGGCCGCCGCCTCGGCCTGCGCGATAGCGGCGGTGAAGGCGCCGAGCGGCTGGGCGCCGGCGATCGGCTTGCCGTTGACCAGGAAGGACGGGGTGGAGGTGACGCCGATGCGGTAGCCCTCCTCCTGGTCCCTCTTCAGGGCCGCCGCTGCCTGCTCGCCGGCCATGTCGGCCTTGAAGCGGTCCAGGTCGGGGACCCCGGCCTCGCGGGCCAGCTCCAGCAGGCGCGGCTCGGCGAAGCCCTTCTCCTTGGAGCCGTCGGCGTACGCGGCCGAGTGGAAGGCGGCGAACCGGTCCTGCTGCCCGGCGGCCCACGCGGCCCGGGCGGCGGCCTCCGACTCGGCCCCGAAGACGGGGAAGTTGCGCCACTCGATGCGCAGGGTGCCGTTCTCGACGTACTTCTCGACCAGCTCCGGCTCGGTGTCCCGGGCGAACTTGCCGCAGTACCCGCACTTGAAGTCGGAGTACTCGATGAGTACGACGGGCGCGTCCGCGCGGCCGACGGCGAGCTTGTCGCCGGGCTCGCGGCGGGCCAGGGCCCTGAGCGCGGCGGAGGTGTCACTGCGGGGCGTGGCGGCCGCGGGCGCGGAGCCGACGGACCCTTGCTCGGCGGGGGCGGTGGCCTGCCAGGAGACGATGCCGAGGGTGACGGCGGCGAGGGCGACCCCCGCGGAGGCCAGCAGCGGCTTCGCGGCGGACTCGGTCCCGGGCCTGGTCGTGCTCGGGGTCTTGCTCCTGGTCCTGGTCTTGCTCTTGGCCTTGGTGTTGCTCTGGGTCTTGGAAGAGGACATGCGGGTGCTCCAGCGATACGGGTGACGAGGCGGACCGGTGAGGGGACCGGTCCTCCTAGACCCGCATCACGGACAGCTCCACCGGGCCGGGCGCCGGCCGGTCGGGCCCCCGTACGGGTACCCGCGCGGGCGGTTCGGCGTACGGACGGGCCGCCACGGGCACCGGGCGCCCCGGCGGCACCTGAGCGTGGTCGCCGGCCCGCGTCGGGACGGCGGGCGCACCGCCCCGGTCGGGGGAGGCGGGAGCGCAGGAGGGCCCGCCGCCCTGGACCGCCGGATCGGCGCGGGGCCGGCCGGGCAGCGGAGCCGCCCGGGAGGCGTCGGACGCCGCCGGGGCGGCGGCCCGTACCGGGGGCTGCCCGGAACCGGGCAGAAGCGTTCCGGCAGCGGCCGGGGCCGTCCCGCCCAGCAGCACCGCCAGGACCGCGAGCACGGCGCAGCCGAAGAGGCGGGGGCGGGACAAGGTGGGCTGCCTCTCACTCGTGCGGCCGAGGACTCGTCCCGAAATGGTACGGGTCCGCCCGACAAATGCGTTCGCCACCCGGAGGGCCCAGGTGAGATCCTCGATCAGGTATGTCTACTTCCTTCGCCGCCCTGCAGACGCTTCTCGGTGAGATCCCCCTCCGTGACGCGCACCGCCTCGGCCGCCGCCTCGAAGGCGCCCGCCGTATCCGCAAGCCCGAGGCCAAGCAGGCCGTGCTCGACGAGATCGCCGCGGAGGCCTCGAAGGCCGCCGAGCGACTGGCCGGCCGCGCCTCGCGGATGCCGGAGGTCACGTATCCCGAGAACCTGCCCGTCAGCCAGAAGAAGGACGAGATCGCCGAGGCGATACGCGACCACCAGGTCGTGATCGTCGCTGGTGAGACGGGCTCCGGCAAGACCACGCAGATCCCCAAGATCTGCATGGAGCTGGGCCGCGGCGTCCGGGGCATGATCGGGCACACCCAGCCCCGCCGGATCGCCGCCCGCACGGTCGCGGAGCGCATTGCCGAGGAGCTGAAGTCCGAGATCGGGCAGACCGTCGGCTGGAAGGTCCGGTTCACCGACCAGGTGGACCAGGACGCGACCTTCGTGAAGCTGATGACGGACGGCATCCTGCTCGCCGAGATCCAGACGGACCGCGAGCTGCGCGCCTACGACACGATCATCATCGACGAGGCCCACGAGCGGTCGCTGAACATCGACTTCCTCCTCGGCTACCTGGCGACGCTGCTGCCCAAGCGGCCCGACCTCAAGGTCGTCATCACCTCGGCCACCATCGATCCGGAGCGTTTCTCCCGCCACTTCGGCGACGCCCCGATCGTCGAGGTCAGCGGGCGGACGTACCCGGTGGAGGTCCGCTACCGGCCGCTCCTCGAAGAGGACTCCGAGGAGTCCGACCGCGACCAGATCACCGCGATCTGCGACGCCGTGGACGAACTCCAGAGCGAGGGCGCCGGCGACATCCTGGTCTTCCTCTCCGGCGAGCGCGAGATCCGCGACACCGCGGACGCGCTGATCAAGAAGAAGCTCCGCTCCACCGAGGTGCTGCCGCTCTACGCCCGTCTCTCGCACGCCGAGCAGCACCGGGTCTTCCAGCAGCACACCGGCCGCCGGATCGTGCTCGCGACCAACGTCGCCGAGACCTCCCTGACCGTGCCGGGCATCAAGTACGTGATCGACCCGGGCACGGCCCGGATCTCCCGCTACAGCCACCGCACCAAGGTGCAGCGCCTGCCGATCGAGCAGATCTCGCAGGCCAGCGCCAACCAGCGCAAGGGCCGCTGCGGCCGTACCAGCGACGGCATCTGCATCCGGCTGTACTCCGAGGACGACTTCAACGCCCGTCCCGAGTTCACCGACGCCGAGATCCTGCGCACGAACCTGGCCTCCGTCATCCTCCAGATGACCGCCGCCGGCCTCGGCGAGATCGAGAAGTTCCCCTTCATCGACCCGCCGGACCACCGCAACATTCGCGACGGCGTGCAGCTCCTGCAGGAGCTCGGGGCGCTGGACCCGACCGAGAAGGACCCGTCGAGGCGCCTGACGCAGATGGGCCGCAAGCTGTCCCAGCTGCCCGTCGACCCGCGGCTGGCCCGCATGGTCATCGAGGCCGACAAGAACAACTGCGTCCGCGAGGTCATGGTCATCGCGGCGGCCCTGTCCATCCAGGACCCGCGCGAGCGGCCCTCGGACAAGCAGACCCAGGCCGACCAGAACCACGCCCGGTTCAAGGACGAGACCAGCGACTTCCTGTCGTTCCTCAACATGTGGCGCTACGTCCGCGAGCAGCAGAAGGAGCGCGGCTCCTCCTCCTTCCGCCGGATGTGCAAGCAGGAGTACCTGAACTTCCTGCGGATCCGCGAGTGGCAGGACATCTACTCCCAGCTGCGCACGGTCGCCAAGAGCATGGGCATCCACGTCAACGAGGCCGACGCCCCCGAGCAGGTCGTCCACGTCTCGCTGCTGGCCGGACTGCTCTCGCACATCGGGCTCAAGGACACCGACAAGAACGAGTACCTCGGTGCCCGCAGCGCCAAGTTCGCGATCTTCCCGGGCTCCTCGCTGTTCAAGAAGCAGCCCAAGTTCGTGATGTCGGCCGAACTGGTGGAGACCTCGCGGCTGTGGGCCCGGGTCAACGCCAAGGTGGAGCCAGAATGGGTGGAGCCGCTGGCGCAGCACTTGGTCAAGCGCACGTACAGCGAGCCGCACTGGGAGAAGGACCAGGCCGCCGTGATGGCGTACGAGAAGGTCACGCTGTACGGCGTGCCGATCGTCGCCCAGCGGAAGATCAACTACGGCCGGATCGACCCCGAGGTCTCGCGCGAGCTGTTCATCCGCAACGCGCTCGTCGAGGGCGACTGGCGGACCCACCACAAGTTCTACGCCGACAACCGCAAGCTCCTCACCGAGGTGGAGGAGCTGGAGAACCGGGCCCGGCGCCGCGACATCGTCGTGGACGACGAGACCCTCTTCGACTTCTACGACCAGAAGATCCCCGAGCACGTGGTGTCCGGGGCGCACTTCGACTCCTGGTGGAAGCACAAGAAGCGCGACGAGCCCGAACTGCTCGACTTCGAGCGGGAGATGCTGCTCACGGAGAAGGCGGCCGGGGTCACCAAGGCCGACTATCCGGACTCCTGGCGGCAGGGACAGCTGAAGTTCCGGGTGACCTACCAGTTCGAGCCGGGCGCGGACGCGGACGGCGTGACCGTCCACATCCCGCTGCAGGTGCTGAACCAGGTCACCGAGGAGGGCTTCGACTGGCAGATCCCGGGCCTGCGCGAGGAGGTCGTCACCGAGCTGATCCGCTCGCTGCCCAAGCCGATCCGCCGGCACTACGTGCCCGCGCCGAACTACGCGGGCCGCTTCCTCGACACGGCCGTTCCGCTGCAGGAGCCGCTGCCGGTCACCCTCGCCCGCGAACTCCAGCGGATGGTCGGGGTGCCGGTGTCGGCCGAGGACTTCGACCTGACCCGGATCCCCGACCACCTGAAGATCACCTTCCGGATCGTCGACGAGCGGCGCCGCAAGATCGCCGAGGACAAGGACCTGGAGGCCCTGCGGCTCAAGCTGAAGCCGAAGGCCCGCCAGGCCCTCTCCAAGGCCGCGGCCGCCACCGCCGAGCGGGCGGGCGGGGAGTCGGTGGAGCGCACCGGGCTGACCGACTGGACGATCGGCACCCTCACCAAGGTCTTCGAGACCCGGCGGGCCGGCCAGCCGGTCAAGGCGTACCCGGCGCTCGTGGACGACGGCGCGAGCGTCTCCGTACGGCTCTTCGACACCGAGGCGGAGCAGCAGCAGGCCATGTGGCTCGGCACCCGCCGGCTCATCCTTCTGAACATCCCGGTGAACCCGGCGAAGTTCGCCTCGGACCACCTCACCAACCAGCAGAAGCTGGCCCTCTCCAGGAACCCGCACGGCTCCATCCAGGCGCTGTTCGACGACTGCGCGACCGCGGCGGCCGACAAGCTCATCGCCGACCACGGCGGACCGGCGTGGGACGAGGCGGGCTTCCGCAAGCTCTACGAGGCCGTCCGCGCCGACCTGGTGGACACGACCGTCCGCGCGGTGAACCAGGTGCAGCAGGTACTGGCCGCCTGGCAGGCCTGTGAGCGCCGCCTGAAGGCCACCTCCAGCCTCGCCCTGGTCGCGAACATCCAGGACGTCAGGACGCAGCTGGCGGCCCTCGTGCCGGCCGGCTTCGTGACGCTCACCGGGCTGCGCAGGCTGCCGGACCTGATGCGCTACCTGGTGGCGGCGGACCGGCGGCTCCAGCAGATGCCCACGGGCGTCCAGCGCGACACCACGCGCATGGAGAAGGTCCACGAGATGCAGAACGAGTACGCCTGGCTGCTGGAGCAGCTGCCGAAGGGACGGCCCGTCCCCACCGCCGTGACCGACATCCGCTGGATGATCGAGGAACTGCGCGTCAGCTACTTCGCGCACGCGCTCGGCACGGCGTACCCGATCTCCGACAAGCGGATCGTGAAGGCGGTGGACGCGGCGGCCCCCTGATCGGTTCGACCGCACCCCCTGAGCTGCTGTACAGTCTGATTCGCAGCCGCCGCAGAGCGGCCGCGAATCAAGGTCCTGTGGAGCAGTTGGTTAGCTCGCCACCCTGTCAAGGTGGAGGTCGCGGGTTCAAGTCCCGTCAGGATCGCAACAACGTCAGGGCCCGTAACCCCCAGGGGATACGGGCCCTGACGCATGGGCGGGCGTGAGTGCCCGGGCCGGGTTGGGACTCCGACTGCCCGACTGCCGGCCGAAGGCCGTCCGAACGCAGCCCGAACGCCGGGCGGCGCGGGTCGGGCGAAGGCGCCCCGTACGGCTTTCTCCTCCGCCTCGTGGCGACCGGCTGCCGCGTGGGGCCCGACGGCGGCTCAGGAGCAGCTCCTCGCCGCCTTCGGCCCGCTTCCCGGGAGAATCCCCCGTTCGCGTGATGCCCACCGCGAGCCACTTCCCCTTTACGGGGTGCATTGCCGGATGTACAAGAGTGATCATCTGTGACGGGTGTCACCGCACGAGTTTTTCGGACTCACACTTTTATCGCATCCATACGCGCGCTCGATTTAATATGTGCAATTGCACCTACCCCGTCAGACATCCCGGTCGGCCTTCGACACCCCCCTGACCTGGGCATAAAAAAGATCGCGCTGGACCCGGCGGAGTCCAGCGCGATCGAACGACCCGAGAACCTGTTGGGGCAGGTCGGGTCGTATGAAGCAATGTGGGTGTTCATCGGATTGGGGGACCCGACAGCGACCCGTTAAAGCGGGGTGTTTACGCGACCTCAGGCCTCGCTGCGCTGCTGCGGAATGCCCGCCAGCAGTGCGCGGACCTCAGCCTCGCGGTACCGGCGGTGTCCACCCAGGGTGCGGATGGACGTGAGCTTGCCAGCCTTGGCCCAGCGGGTCACCGTCTTCGGGTCCACGCGGAACATCGTGGCAACCTCAGCCGGGGTCAGCAGCGGCTCGGCATCAGGGGTGCGAGCGGTCATGAGCGGCCTCCTCGGGAGAACCGAACCATCTCGGTTCTTTCCTCTAAATTCTGCACCTTGGCCCGCGTTGCCCGAAATGGACATACGCGGGCCGAGTCGGTTATAGGACGAACGGCTTGTCCTCGGCACTACAACTACACCATCCGTCCAGCCTCGACGGCCAAACCGACGGAATTGCCCTCCGAGGTGTTCATCAGCGGCGGAAGCCCGATGGACCGTCCCATAACGGACAGTCACCCCACTGTGACGATCAGTCACAGAGCGATCAGGAGTCGTCAGACCCCCCGTAGAGTGCAATGCCGAGCATTCCGCCCTTAGTTGGGCGGAAGGAACCCTCCCCGGACTCCTTGTCCTATTTTGGCACGAGGGTAGGGGAAGGGCGCAAGGGTGTGGTTAGTGCGGTCCGTCACGCTTGGGCCAATGGCCCGTATCGGGACGTAGGTCCTGGCACTCCGTCCCAAATGCCACGATCAGGGCTCTGATCAGCCAGTTTTGGCCGAACGACCGATACGCGACGGTACGTACGGACCTCTGAAAGGTGAAACCAGCCACATCGGCGACTTTCAGCCTAATTCGCGAAAAGCCGCTCCCGGACCGCCCTCCACCGCTCCGCCAGCCCCGTGTACGTGCCCGCCGCCCCCTCGGCGTCCCCCGCCCGCAGCGCCGCGATGCCCGCCGCGAGGTCCCCCGCCGATCGGTCGGCCGCCAGCCGGTCCGCCGGCAGGGCGTGCACCAGCCCGCCGTAGTCCAGCTCGACCATCGACCGCGGGTGGAACTCCTCCAGCCAGCTCCCCACCTCGACCAGGCCCTCGGCGAGCATCCCGTACCCCTCCGCGTCACGCAGCGTCCGCAGCGCCCGGGCGAGGCGCCGGCGCGCCTGCACCATCGGCGTCCGGTAGCGCAAGCGCTCCCCCGGCACGTACTCCCTCTCCTCGTCCGCCACCAGCACGAACCAGCGCAGCGGGACCTGCCACACCCCCGTACGGATCCACGGGCGCGCGTCCGGGTTCCGCTCGCGCCAGCGCTCGTACTCCTCGGCCGCCCGCCGGCGGGCGGCCGGCGGGAGCGCCGCGTCCAGCACCGGGCGCGGAAACTGGTCGATCAGCTCCTCCAGCGCCAGCCACCCGCGCAGCCGGGTGCGCCACGGGCAGACCAGCAGCACCCCGTCGACCCGCGCGGTGAACGCGTCGGCGCTCTCGTTCGTCGGCACCCCCACCAGGGGGACCCGCACCAAGTCCGCCAGCGACCGGCGCAGTTCGTCCTGGGCCGTCGGGGCCGTCCCGCGCCGGGCGTACTGCGCCCAGTGCGTGCGCTCCGGCTCCGCGAAAGCGGCCAGGGGTTCGTAGACGCGCAGGTAGGAGGCGTACGGGACGGCCGGCACCGAGCGGGCGGAGGGCAGCAGGGGATCGGAGGATTCGGTCACCCTCTCGTACTCCCCCCTCCAGGGGCCCGGTTCACCTCCGGGGCCGCCAGGCACCGGGCCCAGGCCCGCTCCCGTACTCCGGGAGTGTTTCGATCCCCGGACAGGGCACCCCCATCCGGCCTACAGGTCTTACGCTGCTCCCAGCACGCCCTCCCCCACCCGCAGGGGGGCGTCTTCCCGCCGCATCTCTTCCATGGGAGTCACCACCGTGACCGAAATGACCGACGGCGTCCTGCACACCCTGTTCCGCACGGAGCAGGGCGGCCACGAGCAAGTCGTGCTGTGCCAGGACCGAGCCACCGGCCTGAAAGCCGTCATCGCGATCCACTCCACCGCCCTGGGCCCCGCCCTCGGTGGTACGCGTTTCCACGCCTACGCCTCGGACGAGGAGGCCGTGCGCGACGCGCTCAACCTCTCGCGCGGCATGTCCTACAAGAACGCCATGGCCGGTCTCGGCCTCGGCGGCGGCAAGGCCGTGATCATCGGTGACCCCGACGTCATCAAGACCGAGGAACTCCTGGAGGCCTACGGCCGGTTCGTCGAGTCCCTCGGCGGCCGCTACGTGACCGCCTGCGACGTCGGCACCTTCGTCGCCGACATGGACGTCGTCGCCCGTGAGACCCGCTGGGCCACCGGCCGCTCCCCCGAGAACGGCGGCGCCGGCGACTCCTCGGTTCTCACCGCCTACGGCGTCTTCCAGGGCATGCGCGCCAGCGCGCAGCACCTGTGGGGCGACCCGACCCTGCGCGGCCGCAAGGTCGGCGTCGCGGGCGTCGGCAAGGTCGGCCACTACCTGGTGGAGCACCTGCTGGAGGACGGCGCCGAGGTCGTCATCACCGACGTCCGCCAGGAGTCGGTGCAGCGCATCCTCGACAAGCACCCGGGCAAGGTCACCGCGGTCGCCGACACGGACGCCCTGATCCGCGTCGAGGGCCTGGACATCTACGCCCCCTGCGCGCTCGGCGGCGCCCTGAACGACGAGACGGTCCCGGCCCTCACCGCCACCATCGTGTGCGGCGCGGCCAACAACCAGCTCGCCCACCCGGGCATCGAGAAGGACCTCGCGGACCGCGGCATCCTCTACGCCCCGGACTACGTGGTCAACGCGGGCGGGGTCATTCAGGTCGCCGACGAGCTGCACGGCTTCGACTTCGACCGGTGCAAGGTGCAGGCCACGAAGATCTTCGACACCACGCTGGAGATCTTCGCTCGTGCGAAGGCGGACGGCATCCCGCCGGCCGCCGCGGCCGACCGGATCGCCGAACAGCGCATGGCCGACGGCCGCCGGACCCTGCCCGTGACGGCCTCCTAGGGGCTCCCCGCGAGGCCCGCCGGGGTGCGGCGAGACGGAACTCACTGCACTTCGGCGGGTCGCCCGCCAGGAAAGGGTTAAAATCGCAGCTGACCAGCGAGGACGGGGCGCCTTGCTGGTTCTGCACCGGGGCGCGTCATGCGGGCGGCGTACCGTATGGCCGCGGAAGCAGGTACCGTTAAACCCCTACGGACGGTCTCTCCACGGAGAGCCCGCTCCGAACCATGAACGCGTGTCAGACTCTGGGGCCGTCGAGCCCCGTCACCGAGGGGGTCGAGCCATGGGGCGCGGCCGGGCCAAGGCCAAGCAGACAAAGGTCGCCCGCCAGCTGAAGTACAACAGCGGCGGGACTGACCTCTCGCGTCTGGCCAATGAGCTGGGCGCATCGCCGACAGAGCCGCTGCAGATCAGCGAGCCGGTCGAAGTCGATGACGAGCTGGATGACGACGACGACCCGTACGCCAGGTACGCGGATCTCTACAACAGCGATGACGACGACGAGGACGAAGAGTCCGGCCCGTCGACACAGCGTCGCGGCGCTTGACGCCCTGAGGCGTCTGCACGACACACCAAAGACTGAAACCCGGTCCAGGGCATAGCCCCGGGCCGGGTTTCAGTGCTGCTCAGCTCGCGTAGGAACCGGTGAGGGTCGCGCCCTCGGTGCGGTCGCCGCGGTCCAGGATCTCGCCCGCGACCCAGGCGTCGACGCCCCGGTCGGCCAGCGCGGTCAGCGCCACGTCCACGGACTCGGCGGGGACCACGGCCATCATGCCGACGCCCATGTTCAGGGTCTTCTCCAGCTCCAGCTGCTCCACCTGCCCGGCCTTGCCGACCAGGTCGAAGATCGCGCCGGGGGTCCAGGTCGAACGGTCGACCGCTGCGTGCAGGTGGTCCGGGACGACCCGGGCCAGGTTCGCCGCGAGGCCGCCGCCGGTGATGTGCGAGTACGCGTGCACCTCGGCCGTACGGGTGAGCGCCATGCAGTCCAGCGAGTAGATCTTGGTGGGTTCGAGGAGCTCCTCGCCGAGGGTCCGGCCGAGCTCTTCCACGTGGCTGTCGAGCGACATGCCGGCACGGTCGAAGAGGACGTGACGGACCAGCGAGTACCCGTTCGAGTGAAGGCCGGACGAAGCCATCGCGATGACGGCGTCACCCGTACGGATGCGATCCGCGCCGAGCAGGCGGTCGTACTCGACGACACCCGTTCCGGCGCCCGCCACGTCGAAGTCGTCCGGGCCCAGCAGACCGGGGTGCTCGGCGGTCTCGCCGCCCACCAGGGCGCAGCCGGCGAGGACACAGCCCTCCGCGATGCCCTTGACGATGGCGGCGACACGCTCGGGGTGCACCTTGCCGACGCAGATGTAGTCGGTCATGAAGAGCGGCTCGGCGCCGCAGACGACGATGTCGTCCATGACCATCGCGACCAGGTCGTGGCCGATGGTGTCGTACACGCCCAGCTGACGGGCGATGTCCACCTTGGTGCCGACCCCGTCGGTGGCGGAGGCGAGCAGCGGGCGCTCGTACCGCTTGAGGGCGGAGGCGTCGAAGAGGCCGGCGAAACCGCCGAGGCCGCCGAGGACCTCGGGGCGCTGCGTCTTCTTCACCCACTCCTTCATCAGCTCGACGGCGCGGTCTCCCGCTTCGATGTCGACGCCCGCGGCTGCGTAGCTGGCACCGGTGGTCTTCTCTGTCATGACAGGAGAGAGCTTTCGTGTCGTTACTGCGGTTGGTGCGGGGCCCTGGGAAAAGCCTGAAAGACAGGGCCCCGCGCAGGTCGAGCCGGGGACCTACGGGCGACGGAGCGCGTCGGCGGCGTCCGCGCCGCCGGCCAGCTCGGTCTCCAGGAGCTGCTTGCCGAGGAGCTGCGGGTCGGGGAGGTCCATCGGGTACTCGCCGTCGAAGCAGGCGCGGCAGAGGTTGGGCTTCTGGATCGTCGTCGCCTCGATCATCGCGTCGAGCGAGATGTAGGAGAGGGAGTCCGCGCCCAGGGACGTGGCGATCTCGTCGACCGTCATGCCGTTGGCGATGAGCTCGGCCCGGGTGGCGAAGTCGATGCCGAAGAAGCACGGCCACTTCACCGGCGGCGAGGAGATCCGGATGTGGACCTCGGCCGCGCCGGCCTCGCGGAGCATCTTGACCAGCGCGCGCTGGGTGTTGCCGCGGACGATCGAGTCGTCCACGACCACCAGGCGCTTGCCCCGGATGACTTCCTTGAGCGGGTTGAGCTTCAGGCGGATGCCGAGCTGGCGGATCGTCTGCGACGGCTGGATGAAGGTCCGGCCGACGTAGGCGTTCTTGACCAGGCCCGAGCCGTACGGAATCCCGCTGGCCTCGGCGTATCCGACCGCGGCGGGCGTGCCGGATTCCGGCGTCGCTATCACCAGGTCGGCCTCGACGGGGGCCTCCTTGGCCAGGCGCCGGCCCATCTCGACACGCGAGAGGTAGACGTTCCGGCCGGCGATGTCGGTGTCCGGGCGCGCCAGGTAGACGTACTCGAAGACACAGCCCTTGGGCTTCGCTTCCGCGAATCGGGAGGTGCGCAGGCCGTTCTCGTCGATCGCGATGAGCTCGCCCGGCTCGACCTCGCGGACGAAGCTGGCGCCGCAGATGTCGAGGGCGGCGGTCTCGCTCGCGACCACCCAGCCGCGCTCCAGGCGGCCGAGGACCAGCGGGCGGATGCCCTGCGGGTCACGGGCGGTGTAGAGGGTCCCCTCGTCCATGAACACCAGCGAGAAGGCTCCCTTGACCTTCGGGAGGACCTTGGCGGCCGACTCCTCGATGGTCAGGGGCTTGCCGTCGTCGTCCACCTGGCCGGCCAGCAGGGCCGTGACCAGGTCGGTGTCGTTGGTGGCGGCCACCTGGGTGGCACGGCCGTCCTGACGGGGGAGGTCGGCGACCATCTCGGCGAGCTCGGCGGTGTTCACCAGGTTGCCGTTGTGACCCAGGGCCAGGGAGCCGTGGGCGGTCGCGCGGAAAGTGGGCTGCGCGTTCTCCCACACGGATGCGCCGGTGGTCGAATAGCGGGCGTGACCGACCGCGATATGACCTTGGAGCGAACCGAGGGAGGTTTCGTCGAAGACCTGGGAAACGAGGCCCATGTCCTTGAAGACGAGGATCTGGGAACCGTTGCTCACAGCGATTCCCGCGGACTCTTGTCCACGGTGCTGCAGCGCATACAGTCCGAAGTAGGTGAGCTTGGCGACCTCTTCACCCGGAGCCCAGACACCGAAGACGCCGCAAGCGTCCTGGGGGCCCTTTTCGCCGGGGAGCAGGTCGTGGTTGAGTCGTCCATCACCACGAGGCACGCTTCCGAGTGTAGGCGAGATCGACCACTGGTCCGAATTGGGGACGGCCGGGAAATGTCACAGCACAGAGGGTGACCGGACGCCTCCGTCTCGGTATTCGGATCACCTTGTTGACATCTACGAATGCATTCGTACAGGCTCTCGGTCCATGCAGCCTCTCGGTGACCGCACGGTCACCCTCGTCGAGCGCCGGCACGTGGACCTGGTCCGTGTCGCGAGCGCCATCTGTCGCTGTTCCGCGTAGCCACAACTCTTCCTCTGCTTCCCCCCTTTCCGTTCCGCCCCGCCCTGCTCCCCCGTGCCGCGCGCCGTCCCGCGCCCCGCCCGGAGCCGGCCGGCGGACCGCGCCTTGGAGTACCTGTGTCTTCGTACGAGAACGAGTTGTCCCGCCGTGCCTTCGCAGGCGCCGTCAGTGTGACCGCGGCCGCCGCCGTGGGGCTGGGCGCCGTCCCCGCCGAGGCCGCCGAGGACCGGCAGGCGGGCCCCGTGGAGCGGGAGTTCCGGGCCTCCCGGAGCCGCCCGTCGCGCCGGCCGAACATCCTGTTCATCCTCGGTGACGACCTGGGCTGGGCCGACCTCTCCGCGTACGGCTCCCCGCACATCGAAACCCCGAACCTGGACCGGCTCGCCCGCCAGGGCGTCCGCTTCACCGACGCCTACTCGGGCTCCGCGACCTGCTCGCCGACCCGGTTCAGCCTCTACACCGGCCGCTACCCGGCCCGGACCCGGGGCGGGCTGGCCGAGCCGATCGCCGACAGGTCCGCCGGGCTGGAGCCCACCCAACCCACGCTGGCCTCACTGCTGAAGGCGTCCGGGTACGCGACGGCGCTGATCGGCAAGTGGCACGCCGGCCACCTGCCCGACTACAGCCCGACGAAGTCCGGCTGGGACGAGTTCTTCGGCAACTTCGGCGGAGCCCTGGAGTACTACTCCAAGCTGAGCCCGGGCGGCGAGTACGACCTCTACGAGGGCGACGCCGAGTACAAGGACCTGCGCTACTACACGCGGATCATCACCGAGCGGGCGAGCGAGTACGTCTCCCGCGACCACCACGGCAAGCCCTGGCTGCTGAACCTGAACTTCACCACCCCGCACTGGCCGTGGATCGCCGACGGGGACACCGCGCAGAGCGCCGAGATCGTCCGGCGGATCAAGGCGGGCGACAAACGCGCCCTGGGGCACCAGGACGGCGGCTCGGTCGAGAAGTACAAGCAGATGGTCGAGGACCTCGACCGGTCGGTCGGCGAGGTGCTGAAGGCCCTCGAACGGGCAGGCCGGGAGGAGCACACCGTCGTGGTGTTCTCCAGCGACAACGGCGGGGAGCGGTTCTCCTACAACTGGCCGCTGTCGGGCAACAAGGCCTCCCTCCAGGAGGGCGGCATCCGGGTGCCGAACATCGTGCGCTGGCCGGCCAGGCTGGACGGCGGGCAGGTCAGCCACGTGCCGGTGTTCAGCCCGGACTGGACCGCGACCCTGCTGGAGCTCGCCGGCGCCCGCCCGCACCCGGCCTACCCGCTGGACGGCGTGAGCCTGGCCGGATACCTGCTGCGCGGCGAGAAGCCCGCCGGGCGGGACCTGTTCTGGCGCGTCCGCGGGGAGCGGGCCCTGCGCCGCGGGGACTGGAAGTACTACCGCGGCAGGAACGGCCGCGACCAGCTGTTCAATCTGGCCGCGGACATCCGCGAACAGGCCGACAAGGCCGCCGTGGAACCGGCCCGGCTGGCGGAGCTGCGCGCCGCCTGGGAGGCCGTGGACGCGGGCCTGCTGCCCTACCCGGCTCAGGGAGTGTCGTCAAAGTAGCGTCGGCCGCCCGAAGGCCAGGCGGGACTTTGACGACACGACCCAGACCGCCCCGAGCGTGTCGGCGTTATTCGGCGTCGGACGGCGCCTCGGCGATCAGGCCCTTGCCGTCCGCGGCGGTGAGGGTCAGCCGGCGGCCCTCGACCCTGGAGAGGAGGGGGCCGCTCGCGAACAGGTCGGTCAGCTTCCGCTCGACCTCGCCCGCCGGGCCGTCGCACGCCATCCGTGTGGTGGTGAGCGGCCCGAAGGCGAGCCGGTCACCGTCGCGGGTGACCTGGGCGCTGAACCGGTTGCAGCCCAGCGTCCCGCTCACCGACAGGTCGGCGGCGATGGTGAACCGGG
This sequence comes from Streptomyces virginiae, assembly GCF_040638905.1. Lineage (GTDB taxonomy): Bacteria > Actinomycetota > Actinomycetes > Streptomycetales > Streptomycetaceae > Streptomyces > Streptomyces virginiae_B. The sequence goes on from NZ_JBEZYV010000011.1 coordinate 45,716, forward strand.
CCGTGCCTGCGGCCCCGGCGGGCAGTGAGGACACCGACGCGCCGCTGATCAGGGACTGCACGGTCCACTCGACCGTGGTCAGCGGTGCGTCCGGGACGGCGGGCTGCGAGGTCATGGCGATGGTGCTCCCGTCGGCTGTCTTCAGGGTGAGCCGGTCGGGTCCCCGGTCTATGGCCAGCCGTCCGGTGAACAGCTTGGCGAAGGCCGTCTCGAACTCCATGTCCGCGCAGGCCATGGTGGTCGTGGCGCCGGGGGTCACGGTCATCGCGGAGGTGCCCGCGAAGGAGACGGCCGCCGTGAAGCCGTTGCAGCCGTAGTTGCCCTTGGCCTGGTCCTCGCCGATGTCGAGGCGGGCCGTCTCGGGGGCGTGCAGGGTGCGGCCGCCCGTGGTCAGGGACTCCACGGACCAGCGGCCCACGGGGTCGGGGAGCACCGCGCCTGCGCCGGCGCCCTGCCCGTCCCGGCCGCAGCCGGCCGCGGCGAGCGCGAGTGCGAGGGCCAGCCCCGCGGGGATGTGGACGTGCCGGAGGGTACGCATGCCCCTGGGACGGAGGCGCCGAGTGGTCGGTTCCATCACGCCCGCGGCCCCCGCTCAGCTCATCAGGGGGAGCAGCACCGACAGGTCGGCCCGTTCGCCGCCGGCCCGCACGTGGGCACCGTCGAGCGCCGCGGCCCAGGACGTACGGCCGGTCGCGAGCCGGATCCAGGTCAGCGGGTCGGTCTCCACCACGTTCGGCGGGGTGCCGCGGGTGTGGCGCGGGCCCTGGACGCACTGGACCACCGCGAAGGGCGGGATCCGTACTTCGACCGAACCACCAGGGGCCCGGAGGGCCAGGGAGTCGGCGAGCAGTCGGGTGCAGGCGGCCAGCGCCTGCCGCTCGATCGGGATGTCCAGGCCGGCGGCCCGGTTCAGGTCGTCGGTGTGGACCACCAGCTCCACGGTCCGGGTGACCAGGAAGTCGGCCAGGGTCATGTCCCCGACCCACAGCTGGAGCACGCGCCCGCCCGGGTTGGCCGCGAGCTCCCGGGCCATGGCGGTGGCCGCCCGGTCGTACAGCTCGGGCAGGGACGCGCCCGTCAGGGTCTCCCGGGCCGCCTCGGAGATCTTCCCGGCGAGGGAGGCGGTGGCGAAGGGCCATTCGACGGCGGTCAGCTCGGCGACGGCGGCGGGCGGCCGCGCGAGGCCCGCGGCCAGCGAGTCCGCGATCCACGCGATGTGCGCGGCGAGGTCCGCGACGGTCCAGTCCCCGAGCCCGCTGGGGCGCTCCAGCTGCTCGGGGCCCAACTCCCTTACAGCTCGTCCGACATGGCCGAACTGTGCGATCACGGCCGCCCTGATCTTGGCGTCGTCGTACCTGCGGGTCCTGGGTGCCATGCGGGGAGTCTGCCCGATCAGTCGCCGCCTCCGCAGCCGCCGCCGCAGCTGCTGGAGCAACTGCTGGAGCAGCTGGAGCAACCGCCGGATCCGCAGCCGCCGGAGGAGGAGCTTCCCGAGCTCCTCGACCGCTCCGCCGCGCGCTGCTTGCGCTTCTCCTCCTGGGCGCGCCGCTTCAGCGTGTACGAGGTGCCCGCCGGCCGCCAGGACGACCTCGGACGGCGCCGGCGCAAGGGCAGCAGCGGCACGGCGTGGACGGCGTCCGTGATCATGCTGTCCCCCCGGTAGACGGCGTACCGCAGGATCACCTCCGACCCCTCGCAGGGCACCCCGTACAGGAGCGCCTCGTAGGGCTCGGCATGCTGGTCGATGTCGTGGTGGTCGGCGCGCAGCCGGCTCTCCGCGCCTGCGAGGAGGGTCTCGGAGCGGCTGCGGTATCCGTCGTCGAAGCGGTGCCGGAACGCGATCAGCGGCGGGGCGGTGGTGGTGTCGGCGTCCGCGACCAGCCAGCCGGGGCCGAAGAGCACCTGGCGGACCCCGACCCGCAGCACCGGCTGCGGCTCGTCGTGCAGTCTCCGGGCGGCGCGCCGCGCCGTGAGGCCGCGGCCGAGCAGGGGGACGCCGGGGGTGAGCAGGATCATGGCCAGGACCTGCGGGCCCGTCCCGTCGAAGGGGTCCCGCGGGCTCGCTGCGAGGTCCTGCGTGAGGACCCACACCAGCAGTGCGGCGGCGGCGAGGCACAGCGCCGCCCCGGTGGCCAGGAGCAACCGCCCGCGTCGGCGGTGGCCGTCCGGCAGGTTCTCCGGGATCGCCGCGCGGGCGTTGCCCGCGGCGGCGAGGAACAGCTCGCGCTGCCGCCGCCGTGAGCGCAGCCGGAGCGCGGACCCGGCGAACGCCCAGGCGCAGAGGGCGAGTACGAGCGTGCCGCCGGCCAGGCCGGGGCCCTCCGCGGGGTCGAGGGCGTACAGGTTCCGCACGGCGTCCGCAGCGATCACGGGGGTGGACACGAGGGTGGCGGCGGGCAGGAACCGGTACCAGGCGGGAAGGGACACCAGGAGCACGGCCGGCGCGTATCCGGCCCACGCGGTGCCGTGTTCCGGGGTCTCGGAGGTGCTCCAGGCGAGGAGGACGAGCGAGAGGAGCACCAGCGGCGCCAGGATCCAGCCGGCGGTGATCGGGGCGAAGAGGGCCGGAACGCGCGCGTCGAGCCAGCGCTGGGCGTCCTTGACGTGCCAGGCAGGGGCACCGCCGTCGGGTATCGCGGCGTCGGGCAGGTGCTTGACGATGCTCACGCGGTCAGTATGCGGAGCGCTCGTACGGGCGGGTACGGCCGTCGTGGCACGGAATCGCTACGGCCGGTCGGCCGGGCGGCAAGGCCGGGGCCCCGCACGGACATCCGTGCGGGGCCCCGGTCGTGTTCGCGCCGTTCGCGCCGTCGATCAGGCCAGCAGGGCCGGGATCGTCGCCTCGTGGGCCTCGCGGAGCTCGGCCAGGGACAGGCTGAACTCGCCCTGGATCTCGATCTCGTCGCCGTCCACCACACCGATGCGGGCGACGGGCAGGCCGCGCGCACCGCACATGTCGGTGAAGCGGAGCTCCTCGCTGCGCGGGACGGCCACGATGGCGCGGCCCGCGGACTCGGAGAAGAGGAACGTGAAGGCGTCCAGGCCCTCGGGGACCACGACGCGGGCGCCGTTGCCGCCCTTGAGGCAGGACTCGGTGAGCGCCTGGATGACACCGCCGTCGGACAGGTCGTGCGCGGCGTCGATCATGCCGTCGCGCGAGGCCGAGATCAGGATTTCGCCCAGCAGCTTCTCGCGGCCCAGGTCCACCTTCGGCGGCATTCCGCCGAGGTGGTCGTGGACGACCTGCGACCACGCCGAGCCGCCGAACTCGGCGGCGGTGTCGCCGAGCAGGTAGAGCAGCTGGCCGGCCTCCGCGAACGCCATCGGCGTACGGCGGTTGACGTCGTCGATCACGCCGAGCACGGCCACGACCGGGGTGGGGTGGATCGCGACGTCGCCGGTCTGGTTGTAGAGCGAGACGTTGCCGCCGGTCACCGGGGTGCCCAGCTCCAGGCAGCCGTCCGCGAGACCGCGGGTGGCCTCGGCGAACTGCCACATGACGCCCGGGTCTTCGGGGGAGCCGAAGTTCAGGCAGTCGGAGATCGCCAGGGGCTTGGCGCCGGTCGCGGCGACGTTGCGGTACGCCTCGGCCAGGGCCAGCTGCGCGCCCGTGTACGGGTCGAGCTTGGCGTAGCGGCCGTTGCCGTCGGTGGCCATGGCGACGCCGAGGTTGGACTCCTCGTCGATGCGGACCATGCCCGCGTCCTCGGGCTGCGCCAGAACGGTGTTGCCCTGCACGAAGCGGTCGTACTGGTCGGTGACCCAGGACTTGGAGGCCTGGTTCGGGGAGGAGACCAGAGCCAGGACCTGCGCGCGCAGCTCCTCGGAGTTCTGCGGGCGGGGCAGCTTGCCCGCGTCGTCGGCCTGGAGCGCGTCCTGCCAGTCGGGGCGGGCGTAGGGGCGGTTGTAGACCGGGCCCTCGTGGGCGACGGTGCCCGGGGGCACGTCCACGATCTGCTCGCCGTGCCAGAAGATCTCCAGGCGCTCGCCGTCGGTCACCTCACCGATGACGGTGGCGATGACGTCCCACTTCTCGCAGATCTCCATGAAGCGGTCGACGTGCTGCGGCTCGACGATCGCGCACATGCGCTCCTGCGACTCGCTCATGAGGATTTCCTCGGGCGAGAGCGTCGCGTCGCGCAGCGGAACGGTGTCGAGCTCGACGCGCATGCCGCCGGAGCCGGCCGAGGCCAGCTCGGAGGTGGCGCAGGACAGGCCGGCGCCGCCGAGGTCCTGGATGCCCGCGACCAGCTTCTCCTTGAAGATCTCCAAGGTGCACTCGATGAGGAGCTTCTCCTGGAAGGGGTCGCCGACCTGGACGGCGGGGCGCTTGGTGGGCTTGGAGTCGTCGAACGTCTCCGAGGCCAGCACGGACACGCCGCCGATGCCGTCGCCGCCCGTGCGGGCGCCGTAGAGGATGACCTTGTTGCCGGGGCCGGAGGCCTGGGCGAGGTGGATGTCCTCGTGCTTCATGACGCCGATGCAGCCGGCGTTGACGAGCGGGTTGCCCTGGTAGCAGGCGTCGAAGACGACCTCGCCGCCGATGTTGGGCAGGCCCAGGCAGTTGCCGTAGCCGCCGATGCCCGCGACGACGCCCGGCAGGACGCGCTTGGTGTCGGGGTGGTCGGCCGCGCCGAAGCGCAGCGGGTCGACGACGGCGACCGGGCGGGCACCCATGGCGAGGATGTCGCGGACGATGCCGCCGATGCCGGTGGCCGCGCCCTGGTAGGGCTCGATGTAGCTCGGGTGGTTGTGCGACTCGACCTTGAAGGTGACCGCGTAGCCCTGGCCGACGTCGACGACGCCGGCGTTCTCGCCGATGCCGACGAGCATGGCGTCGTTCTGGGGGGCCTTCTCGCCGAACTGCTTCAGGTGGACCTTGCTGCTCTTGTACGAGCAGTGCTCGGACCACATGACCGAGTACATGGCGAGCTCGGCGCCGGTGGGCCGGCGGCCGAGGATCTCGCGGATCCGGGCGTACTCGTCCTCCTTGAGGCCGAGCTCCTTCCAGGGCTGGGAGGCGTCCGGGGTCTCGGTGGCGTTCTTGACGGTGTCGAGGCTCATGCGCTGACCAGCTTCTTCAGGACCGACGTGAAGAACGGGAGGCCGTCGGTGCGGCCCGTCCCGACCAGCGGCTCGACCGCGTGCTCGGGGTGGGGCATGAGGCCGACGACGTTGCCCGCGGCGTTGGTGATGCCGGCGATGTCGCGCAGCGAACCGTTCGGGTTGACGTCCACGTAGCGGAAGGCCACGCGGCCCTCGGCTTCCAGTTCGTCGAGCACGCGCTCGTCGGCGACGTAGCGGCCGTCCATGTTCTTGAGCGGCACGGAGATCTCCTGGCCGGCGGTGTAGTCGCCGGTCCACGCGCTCTCCGCGTTCTCCACCCGCAGCTTCTGGTCGCGGCAGATGAAGTGCAGGTGGTTGTTGCGGAGCATCGCCCCCGGCAGCAGGTGGGCCTCGGTGAGGACCTGGAAGCCGTTGCAGATGCCGAGGACGGGCATGCCGCCCCTGGCCTGCTCGATGATGGTCTCCATCACCGGCGAGAAGCGGGAGATGGCTCCGGCGCGCAGGTAGTCCCCGTAGGAGAAGCCGCCCGCGAGGACGACCGCGTCGACCTGGTGCAGGTCCTTGTCGCGGTGCCAGAGCGAGACCGGCTCGGCCCCCGCGAGGCGGACGGCGCGCAGCGAGTCACGGTCGTCGAGCGTCCCGGGGAACGTGACGACACCGATGCGAGTGGTCACCGTCAGGCCTCGACCTTCACGGTGAAGTCTTCGATGACGGTGTTGGCGAGGAACGTTTCGGCCATCTTGTGGATGCGGTCGAGGGCGGCCTGGTCGACCGGTCCCTCCACTTCCAGTTCGAAGCGCTTCCCCTGACGGACGTCGGCGATGCCCTCGAAGCCCAGGCGCGGCAGTGCACGCTGCACCGCCTGGCCCTGGGGGTCGAGGATCTCCGGCTTGAGCATGACGTCGACTACGACGCGTGCCACTGGCACTCCCGATGAGGTGGTTGGTGCAAGGCGGTTCCATCAGCGTACCCGGCCGAAATTTCTACGCGGGTAGATAACGGAGGGCCCTGATCACCGCGCCGTTTCGGCTTCACCAACGCTTCGCAAAATCCCCAGTAAAACCACGTCCCCGGCATTGCGGCGGGACACGCGGAGAGAATTAACTGAGCTTCACAATGCAATGGGAATCGAGGTACAAAGGAATCAGCCGGGATTCCGGCCCGAAGTTGCATTGACCCAAAACATCCGAACAGGCGACATCGCCGCACGTCAGCAGCTGGCGGCGTCGCACGAAGGGACCGATATCCGTGGCGCAGCGCGTAGTGGTCACGCTCTCCGACGACATCGATGGCGGAGAAGCGGCGGAAACGGTCATGTTCGCCCTGGACGGTAAGTCGTACGAGATCGACCTCAATGTGGCCAACGCAAAGAAACTGCGGAAGAGCCTGGAGCCGTTCGTGGCCGCCGGCCGCCGCCAGTCGCGCTCGGGGAAGACCTTCAAGCACACCTCGGTCGCCCCCGACCCGGCAGTCGTCCGCGCGTGGGCCCGGTCCAACCAGCACGACGTGCCGCCGCGGGGCCGCATCCCCAAGAAGATCTACGAGGCCTACAACGCGGCCCACTGAGGGCCGATTTGCCATCCACCCCCTCCCTTCGGCTAATGTGTGGATCACGCCGAGGGGCGAGGCCGCAGGTCAGAGCCTCCGAGGTCGTGCGGGTGTAGTTCAGTAGTAGAACATCCCTCTTCCAGAGGGAAGGCGCAGTGTGCGATTCCTGTCACCCGCTCTGCATGACTTTCCGACCACTCCGGTGGATCGGGTAGAGTGATGCACGTACTGCCCCGGCAGTGCACTGCTTGCGGACGTAGCTCAGTTGGTAGAGCACCACCTTGCCAAGGTGGATGTCGCGCGTTCGAGTCGCGTCGTCCGCTCTGTGAGCAGAGGGCCCCGATCATTGCGATCGGGGCCTTCTTCGTATTCCCCCCGCATCCGGTCGCCGGACACCCTGACAAATGTCATCGCCGGCCGTGACAGCGCGCACTGCCGACCCGCTCCGGACGCCGTGACGCTTGAGTCATGACTGACACCGTGATCGAAGCGCGGGACCTGCGCCGCGGCTACTCCGGGGGATTCGAGGCCGTACGGGGCGTCTCCTTCTCCGTGGCGCGGGGCGAGGTCTTCGCCCTGCTGGGCACCAACGGCGCCGGCAAGACCTCCACCGTCGAACTGCTGGAGGGGCTGGCCGCGCCGAGCGGCGGGCAGGTCCGCGTCTTCGGCCTCGACCCGTACGCGCGGCGGGCCGAGGTCCGGCCGCGCACCGGGGTCATGCTCCAGGAGGGCGGGTTCCCCTCCGACCTGTCGGTCACCGAGACCGTGCGGATGTGGGGCGGGGTCACCACCGGTGCCCGCCCGGCGGCCGAGGTGCTGCAGCTGGTCGGCCTGGCAGCACGGTCCGGCGTACGCGTGAAGCAGCTGTCCGGCGGTGAGCGCCGGCGCCTCGACCTGGCGCTGGCCCTGCTCGGCCGGCCCGAGGTGCTCTTCCTGGACGAGCCGACCACCGGCATGGACCCCGAAGGGCGCCGGGACACCTGGGCCCTGGTCCGCGAGCTGCGGGAACAGGGCACCACGGTGCTGCTCACCACGCACTACCTGGAGGAGGCCGAGGAGCTCGCGGACCGCCTCGCGATCCTCCACGACGGCGAACTCGTCCTGTCCGGCACCCCGGCCGAGGTGACCGCCACCCGGCCGGCCCGGATCCGCTTCACCCTGCCCGCCGGGGTGCCCGCGGCCCGGCTGCCGCTGACCCTGCGGGCGGCGGCCTCCGGGCAGCGCGTGGAGATCCGTACCGAACGCCTCCAGGCGGCCCTGACCGAGCTGCTCGGCTGGGCCCGCGAGACCGGTGTGGAACTGGCCGGGCTCGACGCCCGGTCCGCCTCCCTGGAGGAGGCTTTCCTGGAGATCGCCCACAGCCGCCGCGGCGCCGGCGACCGGACCGGGGACACGATGGCGGGGACCCGATGAACACGCTCACCCTGAACGCCGGCCGGATCACCGCACTCGGCCGCTGCGAGATCACCCTGCTGGTGCGCAACCGGGCCACGCTCACCCTGGCCCTGCTGATGCCGCTGATGATGGTGTTCGTCCTGCGCTCCTCCCTCAGCGGCTACGAGGGCGCGCGGGCGGTCGGCGAGGCCACCCTGACCGGCGGGATCGGCATGGTGCTGCTCCTCGTCGTCCACATGAACCTGGTCTCCTCCTACGTCGCACGCCGCGAGGAGCTCGTCCTGAAGCGGCTGCGGACCGGCGAGGCGAGCGACGTGGAGATCCTGGCCGGGACCGCGCTGCCCGCCGCCGCACTGGCACTCGCGCAGATCGCCGTACTCGCGGTCGCCGGGGCGGCCGCCCTGGACGTGCGCATGCCGCGCAACCCGCTGCTGATCGTGGTGGCCGTCCTGGCCGGCGTCCTGCTGCTCGCCGCGCTGTCAGCGGTGACCAGCTCCTTCACACGCACCGTGGAGACAGCGGGCCTCACCACGCTGCCGCTGTTCCTGGTGAGCGTGCTCGGCTCGGGGATGTTCGCGCCGGTGGACTCCCTGCCGGACGTGGTCGCCTCGGTGTGCGAACTGCTGCCGCTGAGCGGTGTGATGACGCTCGTACGGGCCGGCTGGAGCGGCGGCGCGGCGGGCGGGGACCTGCTGGGGGCCGGGCTCACCACGCTGGCCTGGATCGTGATCAGCGTGTTTGCTGTCCAGCGGTGGTTCCGCTGGGAACCGCGTCGCTAGAACGAGTCGGGGGACGGGCCCAGTGCCGAAGTTGACGGGGTGGTGGAAGAACCGCAGCAGTGCGGGGAAGGTCGAGCTGTACACGCGGGGGTCGTTCCACCTCTTCGTGCTCCTCGAGATCACGTCGTTCGGGGCGGCACCCGTGGCCTCCGCGGCCGGGAAGTCCTCCTTCGTGGTGCCCGTGTCGCTCTTCCTGCTGCTGTGCGCCCACGCGGTCCTGTGCGGGGTGCTCACCTCCAAGGCCCTGCACTGGGTGGTGGGGCGGCGCGAGCGCCCCACCCGGCTGGCGGTGACGACGGCCGCCGTGACGGCCGCGTGCGCCCTGGGCGTCCTGATCCTCCGGGTGACCGGCCACATCTCCGAACCGGCGGTGGCGCCGACGCTGGTGGCGGGGCTGACCTGGTTCGCCTCCGGATCCCTGGTGTTGTGCCTGCGGTCGGTCAAGCGCATGTGGTACGTCCCGTCGGTGGCGGCGGTCGCGACGGGGCTGGCCGTGTTCGCTCTGGGCATGCCGGCCGCGAAGGCGCTCGGATACGCCGTCGGCGTGCTGCTGGGCAGCCTCTTCTTCAGCGCCACCTGCGGGTTCTCGGCCTGGCTGCTGACCACGGTCTACGAGCTGGACCGCTCGCGCGAGGTCCAGGCCCGCCTCGCGGTGGCGGAGGAGCGGCTGCGCTTCGGCCGTGACCTGCACGACGTGATGGGCCGCAACCTGGCGGTCATCGCCCTCAAGAGCGAGCTGGCGGTACAGCTGGCCCGCCGCGACCGGCCGGAGGCCGTGGAGCAGATGATCGAGGTCCAGCGGATCGCCCAGGAGTCCCAGCGGGAGGTACGGGACGTGGTGCGGGGCTACCGGGAGGCGGACCTCGCGGTGGAGCTGGAGGGTGCCCGCGGGGTGCTGAGCGCGGCCGGGATGGACTGCCGCGTCGACTTCGGCGCCGGACCCGAACTACCCTCCGAGGTCCAGTCGGCGCTCGGCTGGGTGGTCCGCGAGGCCACGACGAACGTACTGCGGCACGGGGACGCGCAGCGCTGCCTGATCCGGCTGACCGCCCTGGAGGGCGGAGCCGTGACGCTGGTGGTGGAGAACGACGGGGCACCGCAGGCCCCCGCCGGGCCGCCCGGCTCGGGCCTGGCCGGGCTGCGCGAACGGCTCGCCGCACTGGACGGGACGCTGCAGGCCGGGCTGGTCGGCGACGGCCGGTTCCGGCTGCGGGCGCAGATCCCGGGCCGACGACTGGATGAACTGGAGGTGCGGGCGTGAGCCCCGTACGCGTACTGCTCGCCGACGACGAGCACCTGATCCGCGGGGCGCTGGCCGCGCTCCTCGCGCTGGAGGACGACCTCCTCGTCGTCGCGGAGGCGGCCTCGGGCCCCGAGGCGCTGGCGATGGCGCGGGCGCACCGGCCGGACGTGGCGGTGCTGGACCTGCAGATGCCGGGGGCGGACGGTGTGAGCGTCGCCACAACGCTGCGCGCCGAACTCCCCGACTGCAAGGCCATGATCGTGACCAGTCACGGGCGTCCCGGGCACCTGAAGCGGGCCCTGGCCGCGGGGGTGCGGGCCTTCGCCCCGAAGACGGTCTCCGCGCAGCGACTGGCCGAACTGATCCGGACCGTGCACGCCGGAGGCCGTTACGTGGACCCGGAGTTGGCGGCCGACGCGATCAGCGCGGGGGACTCCCCGCTGACCGCCCGGGAGGCCGAGGTACTGGAGCTGGCGGCGGACGGCGCGCCGATCGCGGAGATCGCGGAGCGGGCCTCGCTCTCGCAGGGGACCGTCCGCAACTACCTGTCCTCGGCGGCCACGAAGCTGGGTGCCGAGAACCGGCACACGGCAGTGCGTCTCGCACGGGAGCGAGGTTGGGTATAGTAGGTCTCGCCTTACGGCGCCTGCGGACATAGCTCAGTTGGTAGAGCACCACCTTGCCAAGGTGGATGTCGCGCGTTCGAGTCGCGTTGTCCGCTCTGCAGGGAAGAAGCCCCGGTCCTCGGACCGGGGCTTCTTCGTTTTTCTACGCCCAGTTCAGGCCGGTCAGGCGCTCGTACGCCTCGATGTACTTCGCGCGGGTCTGCGCGACGACCTGGGTCGGGAGGGCCGGCGGCGGGAGTTCGCCCTTGGGGTCCCAGCCGGAGGCCGCGGAGGCCAGCCAGTCGCGGACGTACTGCTTGTCGAAGGAGGGCTGCGAACGGCCCGGCTCCCACTGGTCGGCCGGCCAGAATCGGGAGGAGTCCGGGGTCAGCACCTCGTCAGCGGCGACCAGGGTGCGGTCCTTCGGGTCGAAGCCGAACTCGAACTTGGTGTCGGCCAGGATGATCCCGCGCTCGCGGGCGATGTCCCGGGCCCGGGAGTACACGGCGAGGGTGGTCTGGCGCAGCAGTGCGGCCGTCTCGACGCCCGTGGTGCGCGCGACCTCCTCGTAGGAGACGTTCTCGTCGTGCTCGCCGACCTCGGCCTTGGCGGCCGGGGTGAAGATCGCGCCGGGCAGCTCGGAGCCGTCCACGAGGCCCTCGGGCAGTCCCAGTCCGCAGACCGTGCGGGTCTGGTTGTACTCGGCGAGGCCGGAGCCGGTGAGGTAGCCGCGGGCCACGCACTCGACCGGGACCATGTCGAGCTTCTTGCAGATCAGCGTGCGGCCGGCCCAGTCGGCAGGGGCACCGGCGGGCAGCTCGGTGGAGATGACGTGGTTCGGGACGAGGTCCGCGAGCTGGTCGAACCACCACAGGGAGAGCTGGGTCAGCACGCGGCCCTTGTCCGGGATCTCGGTGGGCAGGACCCAGTCGAAGGCGGACATGCGGTCGCTGGCGACCATGACGAGGCGGCCGTCCTCGTCCTGGTAGAGGTCGCGCACCTTGCCGGTGTGGAGGTGGACGAGGCCCGGAACCTGAACCGGCTCGGGCTTTTCGACGAATCCGGACACGGGGTCTCCCTGTGGTTCTGTATGAAGCGCACACCGATTCTCGCGCACCGGAGTCCCCTCCCCGGGACAGGGGTGCGTCGGGCGCGCGGCGCCGTGTCAGTCCCGCTTGCAGATCCGGTCGAGGAGATTGGCCGTGGCCCGCTGCACGCGTTCGTCGACGTGGCCGGGGCGGTCGAGGGCCGGGGACCAGGCGAACGTGCCGGAGGCGAAGACCAGCGCCCCGCTGGGCGCCCGGTAGAGGGAGGTCTCCTGATGGCGGCGCTGGCCCTCGCTGTCGAGGTACGGGGAGTGCGCGAGCAGGATCCGGTCCTGGTGCTCGGGGAGCTGGGTCCGCGGGAAGTACCGGTCGGCCTCGCCCGCGACCAGGCCGGGCAGTTCGTCGTTCTCACCGGCGCCGGTGGCGTCCCACAGCCAGTGCGTGGCGTTGCGCACGATCAGCGGCGCCGGGTCGGGGACCCGGCCCGCGTACTGGATGCCGAGCAGCTGCTGCTCCGGGCGGTCGACCTCGCGCCAGAGGCTGGGGCGGCCCGGTCCGCGCCGTTTTCGGCAGGTGAGCAGCCGGTCGTCGACCCCGGAGGGCGAGGGGGCCAGTTCGACCTGCCAGTACATGGTGTTCGCGGAGAGGAAGACGAGCGAGGTGCCGTGGCTGCGGGCGCGCTCGACGGTGCGGCGCATCGGGGCCGACCAGTACTCGTCGTGGCCGGGGAAGACCAGGCCCCGGTACCGGGTGGGATCGACGCGGCCGGCGTGCAGGTCGCGGGTGTCGGCGTAGGCGATGTCGTAGCCGTAGCGCTCGGCCCAGCGGATGAAGTCATAGGCGTGGCCGACGTGGAGGGGCAGGCCGGCGCCCGCGTAGGGCCGGTCGAAGGAGACGGTGACGGCCGCGTCCTGCTCGCCGAGGAGCCGGCCCGACTCGTCCCAGGCGTGGTAGAGGCTGGCGCCGGTCCGACCGTCCTCCGGGTAGAGGTTGTAGGCCTGCCAGGTGATGTCGGGGAGCAGGAGCAGGAGGTCGGCGGGGTGGTCGTCGCGGACCGTGAAGGGGATGTGGGAGCGGTAGCCGTCGCCGGTGGTGAGGACCGCGACGTACGCGCCGACGCTCCAGTAGGACGGGACCTGCAGGCGCCAGGAGAGCCACCAGTGGTGGCAGGAGACGGTGCGGTCCGCGGCCAGGGGGGCGGGCTGGACGATGCCGGAGAGGCGGGGACTGGTGGTGATCTTCGAGGCGCCGTCGCCGCCGTAGTGGCCGATCCGGTACACGTCGACGGAGAACTGCTGGGGCGGGTCGACGGTGACGTGGAAGTCGATGGCCTCGCCGGGGGCGACGGCGCCGGTGGAGGCGAAGCCCTTGATCTGGCGGTGCACGTCGTCGGCCGTGCGGGGACCGCCGTTGCGGCGGGCCCGGGGGATCTGGCCGATGCCCGCGGCCGCGGCGGCCGGGTCCACGTACCAGGGGACGACCTGGCCGGTGTCGTCGAAGTAGAGCTCGCTGCCCCGGAACCAGGGCAGGGGGCCCTGTCCGAAGGGGTCGTTCACCGCGTGCGCGAGCGCACCCGATTCCCAACGCCGGATCTGGTCCGTACCCATGACCGCTCCCCTCCCTCGCTCCCCCGGTCGGCGTGCATCGCCTCGGTGCGTGGCGCGCTGTGCGCCGGTGCGGCACTTCTCGGACATTCGCTTCGGGGGCATCCAGCCGCGACCGATCCCAGCACATCACATTACGCACGCACTACGTCACCGTTCGTCGCGAATTGGCGAGACCGGAACCGTCTCAGACGAGGCGGACCGGCTTGTCCGTGCGGACGCCCAGGGCCGACAGCCACTCCCGCAGGGGCTCCGGGTCGCCGTCCTCGACCAGGCAGAGCACGCGGGGGGCCAGATCGGTCCGGCGGTCGCCGCCGACCAGCAGGACCGGGCCGTCGAGCCAGTCCATGCCGGGTGCCGCTCCGGCCGAGTCCACGGCGGCGCAGCACACCATCGCCGTCACGTGGTCGGCCAGCAGGTCCCGGGCACTGCGCGGCGCCTGGAGCGGGAACAGCGGTACGGCGTCCGCGCCGCGGGCCTTGCCGGCCCCGGCGGTGGTGCCCGCGGCCCGCTCCTCGCGGGCCAGGTCTGCGCTGAGCCGGCCGGCCAGGGCCTCGCCGAGCGCCCCTTCTCCCGAGGCGTTCGCCAGGCAGCCCAGCACCCGTTCCAGCGTGGGCCGGGCGAAACCGTCCACGGCGGGCGCTGCGGCGTCGGCGGCCTCGATCGTGGCGGGTCCCGCCGCACCGGACGGGCCGGACGGGGCGGGGGAGCCCGCCGCGCCGGCAGCGGCGGCGGGGGCCACCGCTGCGGGGGCGGCGGAGCCGGCACCGGCCGGGTTCGGGGAGCCGGCGGACGCGGTGGGTCCGGCGCAGCCGTGCTGCCCGGTGGGCGCTGTGGGGAGGCCCGCCGGGCCGGCGAGCGCGTCCAGTGCGGCGTGCAGGCGGGCCGCCTCCGCACGCCATTTGCGGTCCACGACCTCTTCCGGATAGGCCGCCCACTCCACCGGGGACCAGTCCGGGCCGGCCTCGGCCGGCCCGCCGTGGAAGAGCCGCGCGGCCAGCAGCGAGGTCGCCTCGTCGATCTCGCCGGGCTGCTCCAGCAGGTCACAGGCGGGTCGCTCGCCGAGCCGCGAGGTGAAGCCCTCGGCCAGCCGGTCCCGCCGCGAAAGCTCGGTCAGCGCCGAGACCACCCCGGCGTCCAGGTGCGCCGGCCAGCGGCCCATCCGCCAGGCGGGCAGTGCCACCCGGGTCAGCAGCCGGTCCCAGCCCGCGTAGGCGAGGCCCACCTGCTCCTGGGCGACGATGCGCAGCCCGTAGTCCACACCCTGTGCACGGTCCGACGCGGCGGCGGCCACTCCGCGTTCCATCTCGGCGGCGTCCGTCCGGCACAGCCTCAGCAGCAGCCGGGCGGGCGCGGCGATCCAGCCGAGGCCGCGGCGGCCGCCCACGTCCACGGCCGCGTCCAGCCCGCGTACGAAGCCTCGCGCGTCGGCTATGTCGGGGTGCGCGGAAGGACCCGTACCGGCGACGACCGGCGCCAGGACCGCCCGCAGCTCCGCGACCCGCATCCACCACAGGAACGGCGAGCCGATCACCAGCACGGGAGCCGCACCGGGCGCGGACTGGGGGCCGCCGGCTATGCCGCCCCGGCGGTGGGCCGCATGGGTGCGGTCCTCCAGCCAGCTGTCGCAGTCCGGTGTCAGGGCTATAGCGGAGGGCGGCGGCACGTCCATCCGGTCGGCCAGGTCCCGCACCAGGCGGTACAGGTCGGGCGCGGCGGCCTCGGACAGCGGCACCGTCGGCGTCACCGCCGGGCTCGCCCGCAGCACCACCGCTGCGAAGATCCCGCCGAGGAGCAGCACCAGCGCCGCGATCGCGCACACCACCAGGGTCACCGTGCCCCAGGGCTCGCCGGCCAGCCGCCCCGTCGCCCGGGCGGCCACCAGTACCACCGCCACGGCGGCCGGCAGCAGCGCGACGGCCAGGGCCCGGCTGCGCACGCGCAGCACGGCCAGGGCGCGGGACCGCGCGGACGGAACGCCCGCCTCCATGGTCGAACCGAATCCGGACACGGCCGGTCTCACCCCCTCTGCCCTGCGGCTGCGTTGCTCACTCCCCCACTGTGACACCGGCCACTGACATCGCAAGGTCGGTGGGCCAAGTGCCGGAATGCTTGCGCCGCACCCTAGTTGGGGCACGCCCGGCCGTCAGGCAGACGAGGTGACGATCACCCGATGGAATGGCTTTGGGTAAAGCTGGGTGCGTTCGAACGAGGCCGGATGCAGTCGCACGCGGACACGCCCGCGGGCCCGGGCGCAGGGCGTGCGCACCGGGCCCGCGGGTCCGCGGAGCCGCTGGTCAGCCGAGCCCGGCCGCCTTGGCGGCGATGTCCGTACGGTGCTGCGAGCCGTCCAGCCGGATGCGCGCCACCGCCGTATACGCCTTCTCACGGGCCTGCGCCAGATCAGAACCGGTCGCCGTCACCGACAGCACGCGACCGCCCGCGCTGACGATGGCGCCGCCCTCGCGCCGGGTCCCGGCGTGCAGCACGTAGGCATCGGGCTCGTCCTCGGCGGCCACGTCGAGCAGCCCCTCGATCCGGTCCCCGGTGCGGGGGGTGTCGGGGTAGTTGTGCGAGGCGATGACCACCGTGACGGCCGCGTCCTCGCGCCAGACGAGCGGGGGCAGGGTGTCCAGGGTCCCGTTCGCGGCGTTCAGCAGGACGCCTGCGAGCGGGGTGCGCAGCCGGGCCAGGACCACCTGGGTCTCGGGGTCGCCGAACCGGGCGTTGAACTCGATGACCCGGGTGCCGCGACCGGTGATCGCGAGGCCGGCGTAGAGCAGCCCCGAGAAGGGGGTGCCGCGGCGGCGCAGCTCGTCGACGGTCGGCTGCAGGACCAGCTCCATGACCTCGTCGACCAGCTTCGGGTCGGCCCAGGGCAGCGGGGAGTACGCGCCCATGCCGCCGGTGTTGGGGCCCCGGTCGCCGTCCAGGGCGCGCTTGAAGTCCTGCGCGGGCTGGAGCGGGACCACGGTCACGCCGTCGGTGATGGCGAAGAGGGAGACCTCGGGGCCGTCGAGGTACTCCTCGATGACCACGCGGTCGCAGGCGAGCGCGTGCGCGCGGGCGGCGGCCCGGTCGTCGGTGACCACCACGCCCTTGCCGGCCGCGAGACCGTCGTCCTTGACGACGTACGGGGCGCCGAAGGCGTCGAGGGCCGCGTCCACCTCTTCGGGGGTGGTGCAGACGTAGCTGCGCGCGGTCGGGACGCCGGCCGCGGCCATCACGTCCTTCGCGAAGGCCTTGGAGCCCTCGAGCTGCGCCGCCTCGGCGGACGGCCCGAAGACGGGGATCCCGGCGGCGCGCACGGCGTCGGCGACGCCGGCGACCAGCGGGGCCTCCGGTCCGACGACGACCAGGTCGGCGGCCAGATCGAGGGCGAGAGTGGCGACGGCGTCGCCGTCGAGGGCGTCGACCGGGCGCAGCGTGGCCACGTCGGCGATCCCGGCGTTGCCGGGAGCGCAGTACAGGGCGGAGACGGCGGGGTCGAGGGACAGAGAGCGGCACAGGGCGTGTTCGCGGGCGCCGCCGCCGATGACGAGGACCTTCACGCTGCTCAGCCTAGCCCGGCCGGGGCGGCCCGCTTCGTGCGGCCACCCAATCAGGACCGGCTACTCATTTGTGTATTCCTCCACAACGGTGGCTCCGAGCTCGCGCACGATCAGGTCGTGTCCGGTCAGCGCGCTCTCGACCAGGTCCGGGTCGTCGTCCTCGGCGAAGTCGTCCTCGGGAGCCACCGGCGGGGGCGCCTGCTGTACGGGCGGCGGCGGGGCGGAGGCCGACTGCCGAGGCTGCTGATGCTGCTGGGACTGCTGCTGCGGCGGCGTCGGCGGGGCCTGCGGGGCCGGCGCCTGCTGCTGCGGGGGCGGCGGGCTGTAGGCCGGGGCGGGCGCGGACGGCGCCCCGTACGACGGGCCCGGGCCGCTCGCCGGGGCCGGGGAGCCGCCGGCCACGACGGCGTCGATCTTCCAGTTGACCTGGAACTGCTCGGCCAGGACCGCCTTGAGCACGTCCTCGCTGCCGCTGCTGGCGAAGTTGTCGCGGGCTCCGGCGTTGGGGAAGCCGAGCTGGAGGGTGGTCCCGTCGAAGCCGGTGACCTGGGCGTTCTGGCTGAGCAGGATCCAGGTGAAGCGACGGCGGTTCTTGACGGCCTCCAGGACGCCCGGCCACATCGCCTGGACCTGTCCCGCTCCGGCCGCCATGCCGGGGGAGGGCGCGGGGGCCGGCGCCGGTGCGGCGGCGGACGCCGGTGCCGCAGTGGCCGGAACGTGCGCGGGTGCGGGCGCGCCCTGCCCGGGGGCGGCCGCACTGGGCCAGACACCGGGCGCGGGAGCCGCGGCGGCGGGCCGGGCGCCGGGGGCGCCGCTGCCGGGCTGTGCGGCTCCGGGCCACGCGCCGGGCGCGGGCGCGGCCTGGACGGGCGCCGCGGCCGGGGCGGCGGGCGCGGCGGCGGCCGGTACGGCTTCCGGCTGCGCGGGGGCCCGTACCGGCTCGGCAGCGACGGCCGGTGCGACGGGGCCCGCCGCCGGGGTGCCGGCGGCGGCCCGCGCTGCGGCGGGACCCCCGGCCGGACCGGCGGGCGCCATGGAGTGCGCCTCGGGGCCGGGCACATAGCCCATCGCGGGAGCCGCGGCCTGCGGCGCGGCGGCGAAGGCGGCGGCCCCGCTGCGCTCCAGGCGGTCCAGACGGGCCTGGAAGGACCGTTCGTCGTCGAAGGCGGCGGGAAGCAGCACCCGGGCGCAGATCAGCTCCAGCTGGAGCCGCGGCGAGGTCGCGCCCCGCATCTCGGTGAGGCCCGTGTTGACCAGGTCGGCGGCGCGGGAGAGCTCGGCGGCCCCGAACACGGACGCCTGGGCCTGCATCCGCTCCACGACGTCGGCGGGGGCGTCGATCAGCCCCTTCTCCCCGGCGTCGGGCACGGCGGCGAGGATCACCAGGTCGCGCAGCCGCTCCAGCAGGTCGGCGACGAACCGGCGGGGGTCGTTCCCGCCCTCGACGACCCGGTCGACGACCTCGAAGGCGGCCGCACCGTCCCCGGAGGCGAAGGCGTCCACGACGGAGTCGAGCAGGGAGCCCTCGGTGTAGCCGAGCAGGGAGGTGGCCATGGCGTATGTCACACCCTCCTCGCCGGCGCCGGCGAGGAGCTGGTCCATGACAGACATCGAGTCACGCACGGAGCCCGCGCCGGCGCGCACGACCAGCGGCAGCACGCCGTCCTCGACCTGGGCGCCCTCCCGTCCGCAGACCTCGCCCAGGTACTCCCGCAGGGTCCCGGGCGGGACCAGGCGGAAGGGGTAGTGGTGCGTCCGGGACCGGATGGTCCCGATCACCTTCTCCGGCTCGGTGGTGGCGAAGATGAACTTGAGGTGCTCCGGCGGCTCCTCGACCACCTTCAGCAGGGCGTTGAAGCCCGCCGAGGTGACCATGTGGGCCTCGTCGATGATGTAGATCTTGTAGCGGCTGGACGCCGGGCCGAAGAAGGCCTTCTCGCGCAGGTCGCGGGCATCGTCCACACCACCGTGCGAGGCGGCGTCGATCTCGATGACGTCGAGGGACCCCGGCCCGTTCCTGGCGAGGTCCCGGCAGGACTGGCACTCCCCGCAGGGGGTCGGAGTGGGACCCTGCTCACAGTTCAGGCACCTGGCGAGGATGCGCGCGCTGGTGGTCTTTCCACACCCGCGCGGCCCGCTGAACAGGTACGCGTGATTGACCCGGTTGTTCCGCAGGGCCTGCATCAGGGGTGCAGTGACATGCTCCTGACCGATGACCTCGGCGAACGACTCGGGGCGGTAGCGGCGGTACAGCGCAAGGGACGACACGTCTACGAGGTTATCCGGGCCCACCGACAACAGCGGCCCGCCGACGCCACGGGCCCCGGAACACGGGGCCCCGGGAACGCAAAGGGCCCCCCACGCACCCGCCAGAGCCCACTTACCCTTGCTGCCTTCCGGCCCTGGGGGAGTTGGGTGAGATAGCGCCACGTGAGGGGCTGGGCCCCACCCTAGCGGATCCGCGCCCCCGGAATCGACCCCGCCCCCGGCCCCGCGCCGAACCGGACCCCGAGCCGGCCCCGCCGGATCCCCTCCGGACGATCACGTTCGCGAGCACCCCTCCACGTCTTGTATTGTTTGCGGCGGAGGATTCGCCTAGAGGCCTAGGGCGCACGCTTGGAAAGCGTGTTGGGGGCAACCCCTCACGAGTTCGAATCTCGTATCCTCCGCCAGTGCCTCACCGGGCACTTGAAGGCCCCGACCGGGAAACCGGCCGGGGCCTTCTGCGTTCCGTGGTCTCAGATCCAGTCTCATTCATTGCCGCATGACCGGACCATTCCCCCGATCCGGCTTCGGCGGCCTGCCACTCTTGAGCCTCCGGTGAAGAGCGAGGCGGGCGAATGCCTCCCGCTCGCCCACTGCGGCGATCCGGCCGCCGGCACTGCTGACGGATGTCCGCGAGCGCCCGCTCGAAAGCGATACGCCGCACTGGATCAGGCGTTCCTTCGATGCCTGGTCCGATCTCGGCCGAGCTGTGACGGGACCCACCCGCCGAATCCGCCGAGTTGTCGGTTGTACCCGGCGGCCGCCGTCTGCCCGACGACAGCGATGCGATGCCCTCTGGGTGGAACCAGCTGAAGGGAACTGTCGGGCTGGACACAATGGGAGCGCCGCCCTGTGGCCGACTTCGCGGCACATCGCGCGCACCGCGTGAGCGGTTCGCGGGGAAGATCAGCTGTCGCCCCCACCGAAGGTAGCGAATGACGCAGAGTTCAGTCACCTCGGCCGGACACTCCCACATGGGACGTTTGTCCGACCGGCGGCCCCAGGCCCTGGATACCTGGCGTGTCACCACCGACGATGCCGATGTCGCCGCTCGCGTCGCCGGCTCCCTGGGCGGCGAACCCCGACCAAGCGGGGGGCGAAGCCTTGCCCACGGAGTCCTGACCAGCCGCGCCAGGGTACGCGTGATCATCCAGGGGCTCGACGCGGTGGCGGCTCGTATGCTCCTCCGGAGCGGCAAGGGGATCGTCCACGGGTGCGACGGCCCCGTGGCGGGTCTGCCCGCCGGCATGGTCCGAATCTCGCGAGGTGCCCCGGCATGAACTCCCGATCGACGCTGGCCACATGGCTGGGCGGCCTCGACGGCTGTCGTCTGGTACGCGTGCTCGAGACGCGGAGGGACGCCACGGCCGTTCCGGAGCCGCGCTCGGTGCGAGAGCTGGCCGACCGTCTTCAGCGCCCGGGATCGGTGGCGCTCGCCCTGCCGCGGCTCTCACTGCCGCACCTCCAGGTCGCCGAAGCGCTGGCGGCGCTGCGCGCGCCCGCCTCGCGCGATGCCCTGGCGAAGCTGCTGGGAGTCACAGACGACGACACCGCCCGCGAGCTGGCGGCCGTGCTGGAGGCGCTGGCCGATCACGCCCTGGTCTGGCCGGACGGCGCGGAGCAGCTCTGCATGGCCGAACCCCTGCGGCAGGCGTGGGACGCGCCTCTGGGACTGGACGCCCCACTGGAGGAACTCCTCGCGGGCACGACCTCCGACGCACTGCGCGGCATGCTTGTGGCACTGGGCGTCAAGCCGCCGGGCGGCACATCGCAGCGGCTGGCCGCGCTGGTGGAACACCACGGCGACCCGGAGCGGGTCCTCTCCCTGGTCCACAAGGCCCCCGCGGTGACCCGGAAGCTGCTCGAAGGCCGAGCGGGGGCCGGGCCGGCGGGGCCCGCGCGGTTCATCCCGTTCGGGAGGCCGGCCCCCGATCTCGAAGCGGGCGCTCGATGGGCACTGGACCGGGGACTCCTGATCCAAGACCGTCACCACTACGGTCCCGCCCGTATGCCTGCCGAGGTGACGGTCGCGCTGCGCGGGTCCGGCTGGCACGCGCCGTTCCAACCCGTCCCGCCTTCCGCGGTATCGGCATCCGTCACCCCGGCGGAGGTGGACCGCGAGGCGTCGGCCGCGGCCGCGGCGTTCGCCGCCCACGCCGCCTCGGTCCTGGCGGCCTGTTCGACGACCGCGCCGGCCCGGCTGAAGTCCGGTGGGATCGGTGCGCGTGAACTGGCCCGGATCGGCAAGGCGGCCCAGGCCGACGACGCGGTCGTACGCCTCACCCTGGAGACCGCGCATGCCGCCGGCCTGCTGGCCCGGGACGGCGATCGCGTGGCGCCCACCGAGGCGTACGACGCCTGGGCCGAGCAGGAACCCCCGGAGCGGTTCGCCGTACTGCTCCAGGCATGGCGAAACCTGCCGCTCACCCCCACCCAGGCGCGCGACGAGGACAACAAGGCGCTCCCCGCACTCGCCGGCGCACCGCCCTGCAACGGCTGCATCCAGGCCCGCCACGGGCTGCTGGCCGCAGCCGCGCGGCTCCCGGCGGGGCAGGGCGCGCGGGTCGCGTCGGATCTGGGGCCGCTGATCGCCTGGTACCGCCCCCTCGCCGACTCGTCGCCGGACGGGCCGCCGTTCGCCACCGTGATCCGCGAGGCCGAACTCCTCGGCGTACTCGCGCGCGGTGCCCTGTCCGCCTTCGGCATCCACCTGCGGACCGGCGACGCGGAGGGGCTGGGCGTCGAGTGTCGGCGGCTGCTGCCCTCGGCCACCTCGACGGCCCGGATCGGCGCCGACCTCACCGCCGTCGTCACCGGCACACCGTCCGCGCGGCTGGCCCTGCTCCTGGACTCCGTCGCAGACCGGGAGACCAGCGGCACGGCGTCCGTCTGGCGGTTCAGTGCCGGCAGCATCCGCCGGGCCCTGGACGCCGGGCATACCCCGGATGACATCACAGCCGACCTGGCCGCTGTCGCGACCGGGTCACTTCCACAGCCGCTGTCGTACCTGATCGCAGACACCGCACGCGGCCACGGACGTGTACGCATCGCCCCCGCCTCCAGCGTCCTCCACGGCGACGAGCCGGCACTCCTGGCCGAACTCGCCGCCCACCGCGGGCTCGCCAGGCTCGGACTGCGACAGCTGGCGCCGACAGTGCTGATCAGCCGCAGCCCGCTCGACACGACGCTCGCCGCGCTCCGGGCCGAGGGGTACTCCCCCGTCGCCGAGACGGTCGAGGGCACGGTACGCATCGAAAGGGTCCGGCTTCAAAGGGCCGGGGCTGCCGTCCCGGCTCCGCGCGGCTCCCGGGCAGGGGCCGGCGGCCGGATCGCCACGAGGACGGCGAAGGAAACCGCCGTCCTCGACCTGAGCACCTTGGCGAACCAGCTGTTGGCGGCCCCGGACGTTCCCGACCCGGCGCCGTTCGACGGCGGAGCACCCTTCGCCACGGACACCGAGGAGATCGTCGCGGGATGGGCGAAACGCCTTCCGTACAGCGACGTCCGCCAGCTCGCTCATGCCATCGACGCCGGCCGGGCCATCACGGTCGAGTACGTCGCGACCTCGGGCAGCCGGACCGTGCGCACCCTCAGCGACCTCGACCTCGATCCGCCCTTCCTCGAAGCCTGGTGCCACCTTCGGGACGCCGAGCGCGTTTTCACCCTCTCCCGCATCCACAGCGTCATGAGCGTCGCCCCTGAATGAGCAACGCACACCGACGAGGGCGGTACCGCTCGCGGCGGTCTCGCGCCACGGGACACCTGTTCCGGGCTCCAGGCGGCGTACGGACCCGACGAGCTGGACTCCTGCGGTGGCAATACGTAGTGGTCGCCCGGCGACACCGACGGGGTCGCTCGTACGTCAGCGTGTCCGCCCGGCACTCGCGGATCACGGGCAGGCAGTAGGTCCGCTCGTCCGGCATCGAGGCGAGGTCGCGGTCGCCCGTGCCGGCGGGCCGCGATGGATATCGTGCCGGGCCGTACGACGGCGGGGCCCGGCGGGCCCGCGGCGGCCGGGGTCAGCCGAAGCTCGGCATCTCACCGACCGTCGTCGACATGTCGATCACCGCGAAGGCGGCGCCCTGCGGGTCCGTGACCGCCGCGAACCGGCCGAACGGGCTGTCCATCGGGCCGAAGTGCAGCTTCCCGCCGTGCTTCTGCGTCTTCGCCACCGCCTCGTCGCAGTCGGGGACCCCGAAGTAGACCTGGATGTACGGCGGCACCTCCGGCGGGAAGTCGTCGTCCATCTTCATCCGGCCCAGCACCGGGCGCCCCGGGACGCCGACACTGAAGACCTTGAAGTCCATGTCGGCCATCTCCGGGTCGTCACCCGGGTCCATCTGCTCGGCGGCGTACGGGAAGACCTTCGTCAGGAAGGCGTCCGGCTTGGCCGGCTCCCGGGTGAAGACCTCCGCCCAGGCGTAGGAACCCGCCTCGCCCATCTTCTCGAAGCCCTTGTGCTCGCCCGGCTGCCAGACGCCGAAGACGGCGCCGCTCGGCTCCTTCCCGATGAGCATCGTGCCGAAGGCGCCGACCTGCATCGGGCCCATGAGGACCTCGCCGCCGTTGGCGGTCACCTTCCCGGCGGTGGCCGCCGCGTCGGGCGAGGCGAAGTACAGACACCACTGCGAGGGGGCGTCGACCCCGGGCATCGGCGGTACGACGGCAGCGACGGCCTTGCCGTCGGAGTAGGCCTGCGTGTAGTTGCCGTACTCGCTGCTGGACTCGCCGAAGGTCCAGCCCAGCACGTCGCCGTAGAAGGTCTTGGCACCCTCCACGTCGCTGAACATCGCGTCCACCCAGCACGGCGCGCCTTCGGGGAACTCTTGCATGATCGATCGACTCCTCGGCTCGTTCGCGGCTGTCGTCGTACTCACGCTAGGCGCGCGGTGTGCCGACCGCGCGGGGAGCGCGCCCGCGCGGGACGCTGGAGCCATGGACAAGGACATCACCATCCGGCTGGCGCAGCAGCCCGAGGCCGACGCGCTGCTCGGCCGGAGCCCGCTCGCCGCGCTCGTCGGAATGCTGCTGGACCAGCAGGTGCCGATGGAATGGGCGTTCTCGGGGCCCTGGACGATCGCCCAGCGACTGGGCTCCGACGACCTGGACGCGCACGCCATCGCCGCGTACGACCCGGAGGCCTTCGCCGCCCTGCTCTCCGAGAAGCCCGCCGTGCACCGGTACCCGGGCTCGATGGCGACGCGGATCCAGCAGCTGTGCGCGTACCTGGTGGAGCACTACGACGGGAGCGCCGAAGCCGTGTGGGCCGACGCCCAGACGGGGCGGGAGCTGCTGGGGCGCCTCAAGGCGCTGCCGGGCTTCGGGGAGCAGAAGGCGCAGATCTTCCTCGCTCTGCTGGGCAAGCGGTTCGGGATGCGGCCGACGGGCTGGCGGGAGGCCGCGGGCGGTTACGGCCAGGCGAACGTCTACCGTTCGGCGGCCGACATCACCGGGCCCGAGTCCCTGGCCAAGGTGCGGGCGCACAAGCAGGAGATGAAGGCCGCCGCGAAGGCCGCGAAGGCCGCCGGCGGCGCCTGAGCAGGTCGCCGAGCAGGTCGCCGAGCAGGTCCCCCGGGTCGGTTCCTTACCGAGGCGCTTCCTTCCCGAGCCGGTTCCTTCACCAGCCGGTTCGCGACCCCGAATTGACCGGCTGCACATGGTCCCGATTGACCCCTGATTCCGGTCGATCAGGGCCGTAGATTGGGGACATGACAGAGATCGCGACCCGCGCCGCCACCGCCGAAGCCATCCAGGACGCCCCCGGCAGCCTCATCACCCTGCTGACCGACACCGCCGAACTGACCTGCAACACCGCCATCTTCGAGGAGGGCGCGGCGGGCGCGCCGGTGCACTTCCACACCAAGGCCACCGAGTTCTTCCACGTCACCGCCGGACGCCTCGACGTCCTGGTCGGCGACGAGATCCAGACGCTCGACGCCGGCGACTTCATCGCGGTCCCGCCGGGCGTCAAGCACGCCTTCGCCCCCGCCGCCGGCCACACGGCGAGCGTCTTCGTCGGCTTCACCCCCGGCATGGGCCGCTTCGACTACTACCGCCTCCTCGGCCGGGTCAACGCGGGCGAGGCCACCGTGCAGGACATCAAGGACAGCTCGGCGACCTACGACAACCACTACGCCGAGAGCCCCGCCTGGAGCGGCCGCCGCCGCAGTGCGGAGCCGTAGACCACGTCCGCGTCGAGGCGGCGCAGTTCCTCCGCGATCAGTTCGGCGCCGCTGCGGATCTTCAGGGCCACCCTGCGGTCGGGACTTCCCGGCAGGATCAGGGTGGCCAGCGCGCCCGCGGGCCGGTCCACCCGGATCTCCCCGCCCGTGGTGCGCAGCACCACCCCGGTGATGACCGGGCCGTCCGTCGCGACCCGGTCCACCGGGACCCCGAGCCGGTCCTCCAGCCAGCGCGCCAGCAGCTCGGCGCTCGCGTTGTCCGGCTCGCTCTCCACCGCCGCGCCGGTCACCGGCAGCGGCTTCTGGTCCAGGGCGGCGGCCAGCAGGGCCCGCCACGGCGTCAGCCGGGTCCAGGCCAGGTCGGTGTCGCCGGGCTGGTAACCGCGGGCCCGTTCGTCGAGGACGCCCACCGGGTCGGCGGCGGCGGCCGCGTCCGTGATCCGGCGCTGCGCGAGTGCGCCCAGCGGGTCCCGGGCCAGGTCGGTGGGGGCGGCGCCCGGCCACCACGCCACCACCGGCGCGTCGGGCACCAGCAGCGGCAGCACGACCGAGCCGGCCTGCTCGGTCAGCGCCCCGTGCAGGCGCAGCAGTACGAGTTCGCCGGTCCCGGCGTCCGACCCGACCCGCAGCTCGGCGTCCACCCGGCTCGCGCGGAGCTTGTGCGGGCCGCGCGAAGCCCGCTTGATGACCGCGATGATGCGGCACGGGTGCTCGCGCGAGGCCTCGGAGGCCGCGCGTACGGCGTCGTAGGCGTTCTCCTCGTCGGTGACGACGACGAGCGTCAGCACCAGCCCCATCGTGGGGCTGCCTACCGCCCGGCGTGCTGCGAGCAGGGCCCGGTTGATTTTGCTGGACGTGGTGTCGGTGAGTTCGGTCCGCATGCCCCGAGTCTGTCACCGCGTCATCTGCGCCTGCGCCCGTCCCGAAGACGGAGCGCGAGATCTCCCGGCCCAGCTGCGTGCCCGGCTGATCCGGTCCAAGGGCGTCGGCGTCTTCTTCGTGACCCAGGCCCCCAAGGACATGCCGGCCGTGCTCGGCCAGCTCGGCAACACACCGGCCGAAGGCGGTGACGGTCGACCGGACCGGGATGCCGGGACCGATCCCGCCCAGCGAGTAGAACTCGCCCGGGAATCCGGCGGGCTCCCAATTCTGGGCCACCCGGGCCCGCTCGTCGATGCGTTCGCCGGGTGTGCCGGGGGCCGTGATGCCCGAGACGTCGCCCTTGACGTCGGCGAGGAAGACGGGGACGCCGTGCGCCGACAGCTGCTCGGCGACGAGCTGGAGCGTCTTGGTCTTGCCGGTGCCGGTGGCGCCCGCGACCAGCCCGTGCCGGTTGAGCATCGCCAGCGGGATGCGGATCTGACGGTCGGGCAGGCACGCGCCGTCCCAGAGGAGGGCCCCCAGGTCGAGCGCGGGTCCGGTGAAGGCGTAGCCGGCGGCGATCTGCCCGGCCGGGTCCGTCCGGTCGGCCGCAGCGGCTGCGGCGTCGGTGCTCTCGCTCATGGATCACTCCCCATATGGCAATGTTCACCACTTTTGCACCACCCTTGCGAGGCTGCGCCCGCAGGCACGGGCCCGGTAGGCTTTCCGTGTGATCTTCAAGCGCATCGGAAGCGGGCGGCCGTACCCCGACCACGGCAGGGAAACCACCCGGCAGTGGGCGGACGTCGCGCCGCGCCCGGTCCGGCTCGACCAGCTCGTGACGACCAAGGGCCAGCTGGACCTCGAAACGCTGCTCGCCGAGGACTCGACGTTCTACGGCGACCTCTTCGCCCACGTCGTGAAGTGGCAGGGCGACCTCTACCTGGAGGACGGCCTGCACCGCGCCGTCCGCGCGGCCCTGCAGCAGCGCCAGGTGCTGCACGCCCGCGTCCTCGAGATGGACTGACGCTTCGCGTAGATTGCGCCTTTCGGGTCACCATTGACCTATCAGCAGATCATTTAGTAGGCATCGCCACCGGGTCGCATTACGCTGCGCCCATGAGCATGCTCACTCCCCCCGGCATGGGCGGAAAGTACCGCGTCACGGGGACCGCCTACCCCCGCATGAGCCGTAAGCGGAGTCGACGTCGGATCGTCCTCGCCGCGCTCGGCTCGGTCCTCGCGCTTGCCCTGGTCGGCTATGGGGCACTGCAGCTCATCGACGTGTTCCAGGGCGACAGCCCGAAGCGGAACACGGCTGCCGGCGCCAAGGACTGCCCGACGAAATCACCCGGGTCCGCTGCCAAGGGCGGCGCCCCCGCCGCCGCCACGGCGTCCGCCCCCGCCGAACCGGCGGTCGTACTCCCCCCGCCCGGCGAGATCACGGTCAACGTCTACAACGCGACCGCGCGCGCCGGCCTGGCCAAGGCCGTCGGTGACGAACTCGCCAAGCGCGGCTTCGTCATCGGCAGCGTCGGCAACGCCCCGGCAGACTTCGACAAGAAGGTCCCCGGAACCGGGATACTGCTGGGCTCCCCGACGACCGACAAGGCCGTCTTCGCCGTACTCGGCACCCAGCTCGCCGGCACCACCCAGCAGACCGACACCCGTGAGACCGCGGACGTCGACCTGATCCTGGGCGACGCCTTCAAGGAGCTCAGCGCGAAGGAGGACGCGGACAAGGCGCTGGCCCTGCTGGCCAACCCCGTGCCCGCGCCCGCCAAGAACTGCTGAGCCGCCCGCGGACGCCCGGCCCGGCGGAGGCCACTCCGCCGGGCCGTACATCCGGCCGGGCCGGCCGGGGGCTACTCCGCGGAGCCGTACATCCGGTCGCCGGCGTCGCCCAGGCCCGGCACGATGTAACCGTGCTCGTTGAGCCGCTCGTCCACCGCGGCCGTCACGACCGTCACCGGCGTGCCCGCGAGGTCGCGCTCCATGATCTCGACGCCCTCCGGCGCGGCCAGCAGCACCACGGCCGTGACGTCGTCGGCGCCGCGCTTGATCAGCTCCTGGATCGCCGCGACGAGCGTGCCGCCGGTGGCGAGCATCGGGTCCACGACGTAGACCTGCCGCCCGGAGAGGTCCTCCGGCATACGGGTCGCGTACGTGGAGGCCTCCAGGGTCTCCTCGTTGCGGACCATGCCCATGAAGCCCACCTCGGCGGTCGGCAGCAGCCGCACCATGCCGTCCAGCATGCCCAGGCCCGCCCGCAGGATCGGGACGATCAGCGGCCGGGGGGCCGAGAGCTTCACGCCCGTGGTCGGGGCGACCGGGGTCTCGATGTCGGCCTGCTCGGTGCGCACGTCACGGGTGGCCTCGTACGCGAGCAGGGTCACCAGCTCGTCCGCGAGCCGCCGGAACGTGGCGGAGTCGGTGCGCTTGTCGCGCAGGGTGGTGAGTTTGTGCGCCACCAAGGGGTGATCGACGACCTGCAAACGCACAACATCCTCCAAAACTCAGCCTGCGACCTGCAAAAACGGTCGCCCGACGCGACCTGCACCCAAAAGGCTACGCGCTGACGCGGCCCCTTCGCGTCCGAAGCGGCGGCCACGACCGCGGCCGGCCTGCGGATGCGACCCGCGCGCAGGCCCAGCAGGCTGGACTGATGAGCCACGCACCGGTGATCGCAGCCGTCGACGGGTCCGAGCACAGCCTCAAGGCCCTCCAGTGGGCACGGGGCGCCGCCCTGCGGCACGGCACCGGGCTGCTCATCGCCCATGTGCTTCCCGATCACGCCCAGTTGTACGCTGGCCGCCGGGCGGCGCTGCACGACGCCTCCGCGCCGGCCGAGTACCCCGACGCCGTGCAGGAGTGGGTCCGCGGCGTGCTGGGCGGGGGCGCCGCGCTGCCCGACGGAGTCCGCTACGAGTCCCTGGAGGGCTCCGTCCCCGAGGCGCTGCGGGTGATCGGAGCAGGGGCCCTGATGCTCGTGATGGGTTCGCGGGGCCGCGGCGGCTTCACCGCCCTGCTGCTCGGATCGAACAGCAGGGCGGTGGCCTCGACCGCCCCGTGCCCCGTGGTGGTGGTCCCGCACGCCGACCGCGACGCCGCGGCGGCCGGCTCCGAGGAGTCCGAAGGACGCGTGGTGCTCGGCCTGCACGCCGCCGAGACGCCCGACGACGTGCTCTCCTTCGCCTTCGCGGAGGCGGCCGTGCGGGGGACCACCGTCCAGGTGGTCTCCGCGTACGCCGTCCCGCCCGCCCCCTCCCTGGTGATCGACAGGCCCTTCGAGGTGATCCCGCCCGAGGGCCTCGCCGATGAGGGGGACGGCGTACCGGCCGAACGGGAGATGCTCCGCTCCCAGACCCAGCGCCTGACGCCGCTGCGCACGCGCTACCCGGACGTCCCCGTGGAGCAGGCCGCGGTCCCCGGCGACCCCGCCGGCCGGCTGGTCGACGCCTCCCGGTCGGCGGCCCTGGTGGTGGTGGGCCGCCACCACCCGCGGCGCACCGCCATGTCGCTGCAGATCGGCTCGGTGGCGCACGCCGTACTGCACCACGCGCACGGCCCGGTCGCGATCGTCCCAACCCTCAAGGACGACGTCTGACCTGCACGGGGGTGGCATCAAACGCCCTGTCCGGGGGAAGGTGGGTGCAGGGGGAAACGACCGACCAGCCCAGGGTGGTGGCCGATGCCCGACACGCAGCCGAGCGACGACGCTCCGGAGACGGCGGCGCAGCGCCGAGCACGCCGCGCGCAGTTCCTGCGTGACCTGATGGAGGCCCGCGCCCTGCGCGATCGCGTACAGCCCCGCCGTGCCCGGGCGGCCCGTATGCGCCAGCAGATGCGCATGCGCACCTTCCGCTGGTGAACCGGGCGTGCTCCGGCGCGACACGAGCGGCCCGTCGGGCAACCGGCGCGACCCCCGCCGACCCCGGAACGCCCCGGCGCCACAACCCCGCACCGGCCCGGTGGGGCACGGCGCGGCACGACGCAAGCGCGGAAGACCTCTCGCAACGCCGCTGTTTCTGCCACGATGCCGATTGGGCGGGGCAGGGCGGCGAGCAGCACGGCCGTTCCGTCCCAACCTCCGGCCGGGGGGACCTCCAACCGGCACGCCTAAGACCAGTGGGAGAGTCACGGTGTACTTCGCCGCACTGCTCGCGCGCACCGAAGACGGGTGGGAAGCGAGCGACATGGAACTCGACGACGTCGAGTCCCTCAGTGATCTGATCGATCTCGCCCGGTCCGCCGCTGTCGACGACGACACGGTGGTCGCCCTCATCGAGCAGGAGGACGCCTGGTTCGGCGTCGTCCGCGTGGACGGCGAGGAGGACCCGCGGTATTTCGTGTCAAACGCCGCCGCGGCCGCCCGCAGCTCCTACGGCTCGATGCTGACCAAAGAGCTGCTGGGCAGCGACGAGGAGGACGACGAACTCGACGAGCTGGACCTGGACGGCACCGAGGACGGCGAGGAGGACGCCATCGCCGCGTTCACGGACGAGGACTCCGACGAGGACGGGGAGCGCGGGGCCGGCTCCGAGCCGGTACCGGCCGGCCCGCTCGGCGATCCCCGGCTGCTGGACGACCTCGGGGTGACCAACAAGCAACTGATGACCCTCGACGGGGACGCCCTCTCGGAGATCGCCGACTCCCTCGGCGCCACCGAGGTCCTGGAGGCCGTCCGCTAGTGCTCACCGCGAACACCGCCGATCCCGTCGACCCCGTACGGGACCCGTGGCGGGACTCCATGCGCCTGGCGCTCCAGGAGGCCGCCCGGGCGGTGCCGGCCGGCGACGTGCCGGTCGGCGCCGTCGTGCTGGGCCCGGACGGGGAGCTCCTCGCCACCGGGCACAACGAGCGCGAGGCGAGCGGCGACCCCACGGCGCACGCCGAGCTCCTGGCGCTGCGCAGGGCAGCCGCCAGGCTCGGGCAGTGGCGGCTTCCGGGGTGCACCCTCGTGGTCACCCTGGAGCCGTGCGTGATGTGCGCCGGCGCGCTCGTGCAGTCGCGCGTCGCCCGGGTCGTCTACGGCGCGGACGACGAAAAGGCGGGCGCCGCCGGGTCGCTGTGGGACCTGGTACGGGACCGCAGGCTCAACCACCGGCCGGAGGTGGTGCGCGGTGTGCTCGGCGACGAGTGCGCACAGCAGCTGACGGACTTCTTCCGCGATCTGTGAACGGGCTCGCGGTGGGGCCCGCGGTGGGCTCGCTGTGGGGCCCGCGCATACCGATTTCAGCGGATGGGGTTCCTTAGGCTAGGATCCATCTCGGTAGTGTGTCCGAGTGGCCGAAGGAGCTCGCCTCGAAAGCGAGTATGGGGCAACCCATCGGGGGTTCAAATCCCTCCACTACCGCTCCGATCGAGAGCCCCGCCCCGCAAGGGACGGGGCTCTCGGCGTGTTCGGGGGTGGTTCCCGGCTCCCGTCGGGCGTTCCGTCCGATGTCCCGTGCGGCGTCCCTCCGATCGGCTCTCCGGAGGACAGCGGCGTGACCGCCCGCCCCGTCGGCCGTTGTCACGGCATGACCAAGACCCAGCGCATCCTCGCCGCCTTCGCCCTCGCGGGGGCCGCCGCGGGCCTCGCCGCACCCGCCGCCTCCGCGGACACGGCCCCGATCTCCCCGCTCACCCTCCCGGACGTCCCGATCCCCGCGCCCGGGATGCCCGCGGGGGCCCAGCCCGCCTCCGTCCAGGAGGTCGTCGGGAAGGTCGGCGACGGCGCGAACGGCCTCAACGCGCTGATGGACCTGCCCAACCAGCTGGCGCCCGTGATCGCCCCCGTACAGCCCCTCACCGACCTGGCCGGCGCCGTGCAGTGACCGCGGCCGCGCACCGGCACGCGAAGAAGGCCCCGACCGGGGCCGGGACCTTCGACGCGTAGGACGGGGGGGGAAGTGGCATCGGGGGGACAAGCCACTTCCCCCGACGAGGACGGGCCTGCCGGTCCGGGCCGCAGTCAGGGGGAAGCTCACGGCCCGGACCCCGCAGTGGGCCCTGTCCCTCACCCGCCGGTTTCCTGCCAGAACCGGTGGGCTCACATCAATTCTGTGCCCGCCGCAACCGCCGGCCGCCCGGCAAAGGGCCCGGACCACCGGGTCATTGGTCCTCAAAGGACAGGTGAGTGCCCAAACCTGACCGGTTAGACTCACCCGACTTGCAAGGACCGGTTGGGGAGGCCGCCCGCACGTGGACACCAAGAAGCTCATCACGGGTGCCCTCACCGTCTTCGCCCTCTTCGTGATCATTACCCAGCCGAAGCGAGCCGCCGAAATCGTGGAAATAGGGTTCCAGGGGATATCGGATGCCGCCTCCGGCATCGGCGAGTTCATAACCGAACTGGTGCGCTGACCCGTACGCCGAAGCGGTTCCGGACTTCCGGCCCCCCACTCGACGGGTGGGGGGCTTTTGCGTACCCACCGCCGGGCATAATGCCCTGATATGCCCAACTTGCCCTCAACACGGAGATATACGGTGCTTGCACACAGTGCACACTCTTGTGATGCTATGACCGCTTTTGACGGATGAGTTGACTGAAGGGGTGGCGTGACCGTGCCGGCCAGTACTGCGCCTCAAGTGCCACCCCAACAGGACCCCCAGGTACCGCCCCAGCAGGAAGTCCGTACGGGAACCCTCCGGGCGCAGCCGCCCGAGGAGCCCCCGTCGCCCCTCCCGGCCACCCCGACAGCTCCGGCGGCCCCGAGACCGGCGAGCCGGGGTGCGGACACACGGGCCCTCACCCAGGTCCTGTTCGGGCAGCTGAAGGGCCTCCAGCCGGGCACCAGCGAGCACGCGCGGGTCCGCGGGGCCCTGATCGAGGCGAACCTCCCGCTGGTCCGGTACGCGGCCGCCCGCTTCCGCAGCCGCAACGAGCCGATGGAGGACGTGGTCCAGGTCGGCACCATCGGCCTGATCAACGCCATCGACCGCTTCGACCCGGACCGCGGCGTGCAGTTCCCGACCTTCGCCATGCCGACGGTCGTGGGCGAGATCAAGCGCTACTTCCGCGACAACGTCCGCACCGTCCACGTCCCGCGCCGCCTCCACGAGCTGTGGGTGCAGGTCAACGCCGCCACCGAGGACCTCACCACCCTCCACGGCCGCACCCCGACCACCGCCGAGATCGCCGGGCGGCTGCGCATCACCGAGGACGAG
Organism: Streptomyces virginiae; assembly: GCF_040638905.1. GTDB lineage: Bacteria > Actinomycetota > Actinomycetes > Streptomycetales > Streptomycetaceae > Streptomyces > Streptomyces virginiae_B. The sequence continues at coordinate 79,014 of NZ_JBEZYV010000011.1, forward strand.
GTGCTGTCCTGCATCGAGGCCGGGCGCAGCTATCACGCGACCTCGCTGGAGGCCGCCCAGGAGGGCGACGGCATGCCCGGGCTCCTGGACCGCCTCGGCTACGAGGACCCTGAGCTGGCCGGGGTCGAACACCGCGACCTCGTCCGCCACCTCCTCGTACAACTGCCCGAGCGCGAACAGCGGATCCTGCTCCTGCGGTACTACAACAACCTGACGCAGTCGCAGATCAGTGCCGAACTGGGGGTGTCACAGATGCACGTCTCCCGGCTGCTGGCGCGCAGCTTCGCCCGACTGAGATCCGCAAACAGGATCGAGGCGTAACCGGAACGGGTGTAGATCAATCACGTGTTTCCCGACAGAACGGGCTGATCACGTTCTGCCCCCTTCTGTCGTCGGAGCTATATGTCGACTTGGCGCTACAGCGTGTTGCCGACATGTGACATTCTGCGTGAACCGCGTTTGCCGCGGCCCCGCCTGGCGGTATTCAGGTGGAAGCTGCGTTCCTCTGACGGGCGCGCCGTACGCGACCGTCCGCGACCTCAAGGGGGTGGCATGTCCGTAGACCAGGGCAGCTCCAAGGTGCTCACGCTCGTAAAGCCCGTGACGCCGCCGGCAGTGTCCGAACGCTCGGAAGCCATCGACACCCGCACCCTCTCCCGCTCGCTCTTCCAGCGACTCGCCACCCTGGACGCGGACAGCCCGGATCGGGCGTACGTACGCGACACCCTGATCGAGCTGAACCTGCCCCTCGTGCGGTACGCCGCCGCCCGCTTCCGCAGCCGCAACGAGCCGATGGAGGACATCGTCCAGGTCGGCACGATCGGGCTGATCAAGGCGATCGACCGGTTCGACTGCGAACGCGGCGTGGAGTTCCCGACGTTCGCCATGCCGACCGTCGTGGGCGAGATCAAACGATTCTTTAGGGACACCTCCTGGTCCGTGCGCGTCCCGCGCCGGCTCCAGGAGCTGCGCCTGGCGCTGACCAAGGCCAGCGACGAGCTCGCCCAGAAACTGGACCGCTCGCCGACCGTCCCGGAACTCGCCGCCGTGCTCGGGGTCTCGGAGGAGGACGTCGTCGACGGCCTCGCCGTCGGGAACGCCTACACGGCCTCCTCGCTCGACTCGCCCTCCCCGGAGGACGAGGGCGGCGAGGGCTCGCTCGCGGACCGGCTCGGCTACGAGGACACCGCGCTCGAAGGCGTCGAGTACCGCGAGTCGCTCAAGCCGCTGCTGGCCAAACTCCCGCCCCGGGAACGGCAGATCATCATGCTGCGCTTCTTCGCGAACATGACGCAGTCGCAGATCGGCGAGGAGGTCGGCATCTCCCAGATGCACGTCTCCCGGCTACTGACGCGCACGCTCGCGCAGCTGCGCGTGGGCCTGATCGGGGACTGACGCGGGGGCCGGATCGCCCGGTGGGGCGATCCGGTGCCGGAGGTGTCCCGTCCGGCCGTTCCCCGGCCGGACGTTCCCGACCGGGTGCTTCCGGCCGAACGCTCGCCGACCGACCGCTTGGCGACCGACCGCTTGGCGACCGACCGCTTGGCGACCGACCGCTTGGCGACCGACCGCTTCCCAATTGACGGTGCGTCAGGAACACTGGCGCGATGCGAAAGGGATCGCGAGCGGCCACCGCCCTGCTCGCCCTGTGCTGCACGGCCGTCGCCGGCCTCACCGCCTGCGGCGGACCGCCGCGCGAGGGCTTCTCCGCCGTGGGCGCCGCCGCCCCGGGCCCCGAGCGGGGCGCGGGGGAGAACGTCGCACCGCAGGGCGGGGTGGAGTTCCAGCAGCTCGGCGGTCCGTCCGCGGCGGGCGGTTCCACCGGGTCGTCCGATACGTCGGCCGGCTTCCCGGGATCGGGGACCGCGGGCGGCTCCACCCCGGACGGAGCCACGGCCACCGCACCCGGCGGCTCCGGAAGCACCCCGGACGCTCCGGGCCGTACCACCACACCACCCGGGGCTCCCGGCACGCCGGCGAACCCCACCGGCCCCGCGAGCCCCACAAATCCACCGAGCCCCACCGGCTCTCCCGGCAAGCCCGCTACGACACCCCCGGCGCCGCCCCCGACCGCCCCGGCGCAGCTGACGCTGTCCGCGCCGGCCCGGTCCGCCGCGTCCGACCGCTGGTGCGAGCGGGTCACCGTGACCTTCACCAATAGCGGCGGCACCGCTGCCCGTTCGGGCACGGTCAGCTTCGCGACGCACGTCATCGGCGCCCTCGGCATCGACTGGGCCACGATCACCACGACCCAGCCGCTGCCCGCGCCCATCGCGGGCGGAGCGTCGAAGACGCAGACCTACACGGTGTGCCTGGAGGCCTGGCGGGTACCGCTGGGCATGCACGTGGACACCCGGAAGGTCACCGCGACCTGGAACTGATCGCAGTGGGCCCGCGGCCGCCCGCGGCCCGCGGCCGGCTGCCGGCTCGCCGTGTCCGCCGAGGCGCTCGGCCTCAGTGCAGGACCACCCAGGCGGCCGCGCCGATCACCAGCACGAGCGCGAGGACGAGCCCCACCTTCGCGGCCGGGCCGGACGACTTGGACGCCTCCTGCTCGGCACGGCGCTGCTGGCGCGACCCCGGGCCCGCCTGCCGAGCCGGTGCGGCCTCCTCGACGAAGGCCCGGAACATCTGGGTGCTGCCCGCCGGGTCGTAGTTGCCCTCGGGGACCTGTGAGTTGTGGTTCTCAGCCATGGAGCAGGACCCTAGCCGGTTTTCCGATTCTTTTACCGCCCACCCCCGGGATTCATTTGCCTGTAGCAACCACCGGCTTCTATGGTTGCCTCAAGCAACGAGATGGGGTCGCCCAGTGCCGGCACAGACGACGCGGACCACTCCGCACGAGGAACTGGCCGACCGGCTGACCGGCATCGGCGCGGTCAAGCGCGAGCTGACCCGCAACCTGCCCGCCGACTGCCCGCCCGGCGCCGCCGCCGTGCTCACCGTGCTCGACCGGCACGGTGAGATGCGGCTGAGCCGGCTGGCCGACCTCATGGGCGTCGACATCTCGGTCACCAGTCGGCACGTCAGCCACATCGCCGACCGCGGCTGGATCGAGCGCGAGCCGGACCCGGGTGACGGACGCTGCCGCATCCTGCGGCTCACCCCGGCCGGACGGGCGCTGCTCGCCGAGATCGGCGCCCGGTACACGGCCGCCCTGGAGAGAGCCCTCCACGACTGGTCCGCCCAGGACATCGACGTACTCAACACCCTGCTGGCCCGACTCCGATCGAGCTTCTAGCGGAAGGAACGACATGGCCGAGTCGGAGACGACGACCGCTCCCACGTCCACGTCCGTGGACATGACCCATCCCCAGATCATGAAGGCGCTGTCCGGGCTCATGCTCGGCATGTTCGTGGCGATCCTGTCCTCCACGATCGTTTCCAACGCCTTGCCCCAGATCATCAGCGACCTCGGCGGCACGCAGTCCTCGTACACCTGGGTGGTCACCGCCGCCCTGCTGTCCATGACGGCGGCCACCCCGCTGTGGGGCAAGCTGTCCGATCTCTTCAGCAAGAAGCTGCTGGTCCAGATATCCCTGGTGATCTACGTCCTCGGCTCCGTGGTCGCGGGCATGTCCCAGAACACCGGCACCCTCATCGCCTGCCGCGTGGTCCAGGGCATCGGCGTGGGCGGCCTCTCGGCCCTCGCCCAGATCGTCATGGCCGCGATGATCTCGCCCCGCGAGCGCGGCCGGTACAGCGGCTACCTCGGCGCGGTCTTCGCCGTCGCCACCGTCGGCGGCCCGCTGCTGGGCGGCGTCATCACCGACACCGAGTGGCTGGGCTGGCGCTGGTGCTTCTACGTCGGCGTACCCTTCGCGATCATCGCGCTGATCGTCCTGCAGAAGACGCTGCGGCTGCCGGTGGTCCGGCGCGACGTGAAGGTCGACTGGCTGGGCGCGTTCCTGATCAGCGCCGCCGTCTCACTGCTGCTGATCTGGGTCACCCAGGCGGGCGACTCCTACGAGTGGATCTCCTGGCAGACCTGGGCGATGACGGGCGGGTCGGTGGTCCTGGGCCTGCTCTTCGTCCTCGTCGAGTCCCGGGCGAGCGACCCGATCATCCCGCTGCGGCTCTTCCGCAACAAGACCATCACCCTCGCCTCGACGGCCTCGCTCTTCGTGGGCATCGCGATGTTCTCGGGGACCGTCTTTTTCAGCCAGTTCTTCCAGTTGGCCCGTGGCGAGTCCCCCACGATGTCCGGAATCCTGACGATTCCGATGATCGGCGGGCTCTTCGTCTCCTCCACCGTTTCCGGTCAGGTGATCACCAAGACCGGCAAGTGGAAGGCCTGGCTCGTCTCCGGCGGTGTGCTGCTGACGGCCGGAATGAGTCTGCTCGGCACCCTGCGCCACGACACGCCGTACTGGCACATCGCGGTCTACATGGCCGTGACCGGCCTCGGTCTGGGCATGATGATGCAAAACCTGGTCCTCGCCACCCAGAACCAGGTGGCCCCCGAAGATTTGGGCGCCGCCAGCTCGGTCGTCACCTTCTTCCGCTCCCTCGGCGGTGCCATGGGCGTCTCGGCGCTGGGTGCGGTCATGGCCCACCGGGTCACGCACTACGTCCAGGACGGGCTCACCGCCCTCGGCCCGAAGGCCGCAGCCATGGGCCGGGGCGGTGCCGCCGGTGGCGGGATCCCCGACCTCGACAAGCTGCCCGCGCCCATCCGCGAGGTCATCGAGTCGGCGTACGGTCACGGCGTCGGCGACGTCTTCCTGTACGCCGCCCCGTTCGCGCTCCTCGGACTGGTGCTGGTGGTGTTCATCAAGGAGGTCGCCCTGAAGTCGAAGCCAGCGGTGCACAGCCCGGCGGCGGCTTCGCAGGAGGCCACGGCCGCCGAGGTCACTGACGCCGCCGTCAAGGTCTGATCCCGTAGCCGATCCCCGCAGCTGATCGCGACCGAGCGCCGGCCGGACGGCTCCGGCGGCGCTCTGCTGCGCTCAGGGGGTGGCCTTGGCCTCGATGCCCGCGATCAGGACGTCGAGCGCCAGGCAGAAGTCGCTCTCGGGCGTCCGCCGCCCCGCGCCCCCGCAGCCGTGCAGGAATTGCCGGACGGCCAGGTGGGCGCCGGTCCGGGTGGCGCCCACCAGGCCGGGGGCGTCCATCAGCCGCTGGAGGGCGGCGTCGAAGGCTCGGGCGTGCGGGCCGATGTTCGGGTAGGCGGAGCTCAGCGGAGCCACCCAGGGATGGTCCGCCAGCACCCGCCGGTAGGCCCGGGCCAGGCCCTCCAGCCCGTCCTGCCAGCCGGTTTCCGCCGGCCCGCCGGACCCGGCCGGCAGGGCCAGTTCGCCCAGGGCCCTGTCCAGGGCGTTCGAGCAGATCGTGCTTGGTGTCCACGTACCAGTACAGGGACATCGCGGTGACCCCGAGCCCGGCGGCCAGCCGCCGCATCGAGAAGCGGGCGAGCCCGTCGGTGTCGAGCAGCCGCACGGTGGCGGCAGTGATGCGCTCCCGGTCGAGCCCTGAGGGTGCCTCGGTGCGACGTCTGCCGGATGTGGTGGACCTGGTCACCAGCCACACGCTGCTCCGTGTCTCGCCCGGATCGGCCGCGGTCACCATGCCGGCACCCTCCTCGCGACAGATGGACCAGCCCGAAATGCCCGGTCCGCCCTTTCGATGCTAGGGGGTGTCCCGCCGGTCGGGCCGGATCGGGGAGCGGTGTGCGGTGCCGTGCATCGCAAGGCGGACGAAGGAGCCGACGCGGAGCGTCGCCGACCGAGGACAACGCGGCGAGGCGCGACGCCGCACACCGCGAGCCCGGCCGGGTCGGCGGGACACGCCCTCAGGGGTGTCCCGCCGATCGGGCCGGATGACGGGGGATCAGGACGTCGGGACCGTCAGGTCGTAGAAGGTGGCTCCGCCGACCGTGGACTCCTTGAACGCGGCCTTGACCCAGTTCTCTATCTGCGAGCTGGTACTGCCGCCCGGGCCTCCGGGACCGCCGCCGCCGCGGCGTCCGCCGTCCTCGCCGGTGCCGGTGCCGGTGGCGCCCTGGCCGATGAACCAGTGGATCTTTCCGTCCCGGACGTACTCCTTGAACTGTTCCAGGGACGGGGAGGGGTCGCTGCCGTTGAAGCCGCCGATGGGCATGACGGGTACGCCGGAGGCCAGCTGGTAACTGGCCGCGTTCTGCGAGCCGATGGCCGCCGCCGCCCAGGTGTAGGCGTCGGCGTGGGCGGTGAGGGCCGCCTTCGCCTCGGCACTGACCCGGGCGCCGTTGAGCAGACCGCCGGCGCCGCCGCCGGGGCCGCCGCCGGCGCCGATGGCCGTGGTGCCGCCGGGGAAGCCGCCCGCGCGCTCGGCTCCGCGGCCGTCCGCACCGGGCATGCCGCCCTGGCCCTGGCCCGGCGGTACGGCGCCCTGCGGCAGCGCGCCGCCCGGTCCACCACCCGGACCACCCTGGCGCAGTTCACCGAAGCCGCCCGGGCCGCCCGGGCCGCCCATCATCGCGCCGGGCCCGCCCCGGCCTCCCGCCATCGCCGGCCCGGCGGTCACGATGGACCCGGTGTGCCCGGTGCTCACGGTGGTCATGCAGTACGCGAGCGGCCCTGCCAGGGCCGCCGCCACCCCGAGCCCCGCCGTGACCCGCAGCACCCGCCGCCCGGCCCGCCCCGCGAACGGCAGCGCGACCGCGGCGAGCAGCCCGCCCACCAGCACTGCCCAGCGCAGCCACGGCAGGTAGCCGGTGGCGCGGCCGAGCAGGACGTACGACCAGACCGCCGTCAGGGCGAGCGTGCCGGACAGGGTGACAGCGGCCGCCGCGCTGCCCCGCTCCTCCCACAGCACGGCGACGCCCATGCCGATCAGCGCGGCCACGAAGGGTGCCAGCGCCACGGTGTAGTACTCGTGGAAGATGCCCTGCATGTAGCTGAAGACCACCGCAGTGATCAGTAGCGAGCCGCCCCAGGCCAGGAAGGCCGCCCGCGCCATGCCGTCCACGGAGTCGGTGGCCCGGCGGGCCCGCCAGGTGATCACCAGCCCTGCCGCGAGCAGTACCAGGGCCGCGGGCAGCAGCCAGGAGATCTGTCCGCCGATGTTGCCGGAGAACAGCCGGTCGATCCCGCTCTCCCCCCAGCGTCCGCCGCCGCCTCCGCCGCCGGGGCCACCCGCAGCGCCGCCGCCGACGCTGCCGGTCTCGTTGCCGTTGATCCGGCCGAGGCCGTTGTACCCGAGGGTCAGCTCCAGGAAGGAGTTGTTCTGCGAGCCGCCGATATACGGGCGGGAGGAGGCGGGCCACAGTTCGACGACCGCGACCCACCAGCCGCCCGCCACCACCATCGCGCTCCCTGCGAGCAGCAGCTGCCCGAACCGGCGGCGCAGCCCGGTGGGCGCGCAGACGGCGTACAGCACGGCGAGCGGCGGCAGGATCACGAAGGCCTGCAGCGTCTTGGTCAGGAAGGCGAAGCCGACCGCGACGCCGGCCCAGAGCAGCCAGTGGGCCTGCGCCCCTTCAAGGGCCCGCAGCAGGCAGTACACGGTGACGGTCAGCAGCAGGGTCAGCAACGCGTCGGGGTTGTTGAAGCGGAACATCAGGGCGGCGACGGGCGTCAGCGCGAAGGCGGCGCCGCTCAGCAGCGCGGCTCCCGGACCGAACTGGCGGCGTACGGAGGCGTACAGCACACCGGTCGTCGCCACCCCCATCAGTGCCTGCGGGACGAGGATCTGCCAGGAGCCCAGCCCGAAGAGCCGGACCGACAGCATCATCGGCCACAGGGCGGCCGGGGGCTTGTCGACGGTGATGGAGTTGCCCGCGTCGGAGGAGCCGAAGAAGAAGGCCTTCCAGCTCTCGCTGCCGGCCTGAACGGCGGCCGAGTAGAAGGAGTTGGCGTAGCCGGAGGCCCCCAGGTCCCACAGGAGGAGGGCTGCGGTGGCGATCAGCAGCCCGGCGAGTGCGGGCCGTTCCCAGCGGGGCCGGGCGGTACGGGCGCCGGCCACGGCGGCCGGGAAGATCGGGAGCGCTGCCGTGGTCATCGGCCCTCCTTGGAAGTGGATGTGCGGGGATCGGTGCCGCGCCGCTCGGGGAAGACCCAGGCGCGCAGGAGCAGGAAGCGCAGCACGGTGGCTGCGAGATTCGCGGTGATCAGGACGGCCAGCTCGGTGCCGTGTGCGGGGGGGGCGTGGCCGCTGTGAGGGCGGCGAGGGAGCCGCTGGTGAGGGCCAGGCCGATGCCGAACACCACCAGTCCCTGGGCCTGGTGGCGTACGGCCCGTTCCCTGCCGCGGACGCCGAAGGTGAGCCGGCGGTTGGCCGCCGTGTTGGCCACGGCGGAGAGCAGCAGGGCGACGCCGTTGGCGAGCTGCGGTCCGGCGCCGCCCCGGAAGGCGGAGTACAGCACCAGGTAGAGCAGCGTGGAGAGGGCTCCGACAGTGCAGAAGCCGATGAGCTGGCGGGCCAGTCCGCCGTCCACCCCGGGCACTGCGGTGCGGTCGCGCGGGTCGTCGCCGAAGGGGCGGGCGAGCCGGTCGAGCGGGAGTGCTCCGACGGCCAGCGCCCGGCCCACGCGCCAGACGCCCTTGAGATCCTCGTTGGCGGTCTTGACGATGTGCACGGTGGAGTCGGGGTCGTCGACCCAGTCCACGGGCACTTCGTGGATCCGCAGCCCGGCCCGCTCGGCGAGCACCAGCAGTTCGGTGTCGAAGAACCAGCCTGTGTCCTCCACCAGCGGCAGCAGCCGCTCGGCGACCTCGCGCCGGACGGCCTTGAAGCCGCACTGGGCATCGCTGAACCGGGCGGCGAGGGAGGACCGCAGCAGGAGGTTGTAGGCGCGGGAGACGACCTCCCGCTTTGCTCCCCGCACGACCCGCGAGGACCGGGCCAGGCGGGTGCCGATGGCGAGGTCGGAGTGGCCGGAGATCAGGGGGGCGACCAGCGGCAGCAGCGCATTCAGGTCGGTGGAGAGGTCCACGTCCATGTAGGCGAGGACGGGGGCGTCGGAACCGGACCAGACCGTACGCAGGGCCCTGCCCCGGCCCTTCTCCTCCAGGCGGGCGCTGCGTACGCAGTCCAGCGCCGCGGCGAGCCCGGCCGCGACCTCGGGGGTGCGGTCGGTGCTCGCGTTGTCGGCGACCGTGATCCGGAAGGAATAGGGGAAGGACCGTGTCAGGTGTTCGTGCAGCCGGCGCACGCACGGCCCGAGGTCCTTCTCCTCGTTGAAGACCGGGATCACCACGTCGAGGACGGGCTCGCCGGGTACGGGCGCGAGGGGCGCCCGTACCGGAAGGGCCCCGGGAGGGGTGTCGGTTGGCATCCTCCGACCCTCGTGGAGCCGCCTGTCACCTCAGTGTGCTGCGCCTGTGGCCCGTCTGTGAGTCCGGATCTGCCGTTCCGGGGCCCCGGCGAGCGGCAGAACGACCTCGAAGCGAGTTCGCCCCGGCTCGCTCTGCACGCCGACGCTCCCGCCGTGGGCGGTGACCACGGCCTGGACGATGGCCAGGCCGAGCCCCGTGGAACCGGCGGCACGGGAACGGGAGGCGTCACCGCGGGCGAAGCGCTCGAAGACGTGGGGGAGCAGTTCGGGCGCGATACCGGGGCCGTCGTCCTCGACGCGCAGCCGGACGGTGGATGTTTCACGTGAAACATGGGCGGTGATGGTGGTGCCGGGCGGCGTGTGCGTACGGGCGTTGCCGAGCAGGTTGACCAGCACCTGCTGGATGCGGGCCGCGTCGGCACGTACGGGGGCGGGCTCCTCGGGCAGGCTCAGACGCCAGTGGTGCTCGGGCCCGGCGGCGCGGGCGTCACTGACGGCGTCGACCACGAGCGGGGCGAGGTCGGTGTCGGTGTCGGCTGCTGACAGCGGACGGCCGGCGTCGAGCCGGGCCAGCAGGAGCAGGTCCTCGACCAGGCCGGTCATCCTGGTGGCCTCGGATTCGATCCGCCCCAGGGCGTGCCGGGTGTCGGGGCCTGGTTCCTCACGGCCCCGGCGGGTGAGTTCGGCGTAGCCGCGGATGGAGGCGAGCGGCGTGCGCAGCTCATGACTGGCGTCGGCGACGAACTGCCGTACGCGCATCTCACTCTGCTGGCGTGCTGTGAGGGCGGAGGAGACATGGCCGAGCATCCGGTTGATGGCGGCGCCGACCTGGCCCACCTCGGTGCGGGGGTCGGCCTCGGCGTCCGGGACCCGTTCGTGGAGGGCGGGCTCGCCCTTGTGCAGGGGGAGTTCGGAGACCCGCGTGGCGGTGGCGGCGACCCGGCGCAGCGGGCGCAGGGCGACCCCGACCAGCGCCTGCCCGGCGAGCGAGGCAGCGATCAGCCCGGCGAGGGTCACGCACACCTCGACCCCGACCAGGGTGCGCACCGTGGAGTCGACCTCGTGGAGCGGGAAGGCGAGGACGAGGCCCCGGTCGGGGGATACGCGTACCCGGTAGCTTCCGAGGCCCGGCAGGTCCGCGCCCACCGCCCGCCCGGGCGAGGCCTGTGCGGCCTCCAGGGCGGCCCGGGTGAGGGCCGTGGTCTGGGATCCGGTGAGGGCCGGCGGCACCTGGTCGGGCGACCATCCCTCGCCGCGGGTGTTGCGGGCGCTCCCGAGGACCGCTCCGCCGGGGTCCAGGCGGATCCCCGCGGCGTCCAGCGGGCTGCCGGGGGGCATGGGGAAGCCCGTGCCGCTCTCCCGGGCCGCTTTCCCGCCGGGTACCCGGGCGGCCATCTTCATGGACGTGCCCAGCCGCTCGTCGAGCTGGGTGACCAGGTACGAGCGCAGCGCGAGGGTGGTGACGGTTCCGATGGCCGTACCCACCACGGCGATCAGGGCCACCGCCGAGACGACGAGCCGGGTCCGCAGCGACCAGGGCCGGCGCCCGCCCGGTCGCCGGCGCCCGCGCGGTGTCACTACTCGGCCGGCTTGATCAGGTAGCCGGCGCCGCGCCGTGTGTGGATCATCGACGGCAGGCCGAGGCCGCTCTCCAGTTTGCGGCGCAGGTAGGAGATGTAGAGCTCGACCACATTGGCCTGGCCGCCGAAGTCGTAGGACCAGACCCGGTCCAGGATCTGCGCCTTGCTCAGCACGCGCCGCGGGTTGCGCATCAGGTAGCGCAGCAGTTCGAACTCGGTGGCGGTGAGGTGGACCTCCCGGCCGTCCCGCACCACCTCGTGGCTGTCCTCGTCGAGGCGCAGGTCCCCGACCGTGAGGACCGAGCCCCCGCGCGCCGCCTGTGCCGCGCCCGAACGCCGTACCAGGCCGCGCAGCCGGGCCACGACCTCCTCCAGGCTGAAGGGCTTGGTGACGTAGTCGTCGCCGCCCGCGGTGAGGCCGGCGATCCGGTCCTCCACGGAGTCCTTGGCGGTCAGGAACAGGACGGGGACCTGGGGGATCTCCCGGCGCAGCTGCCCGAGAACGGCCAGGCCGTCCATGTCGGGGAGCATGACGTCGAGGACCACCACGTCCGGGCGGAAGCGGCGCGCGGCCCGCAACGCCCCGGCCCCGTCGCCGGCGCTGCGGACCTCGCAGCCTTCGTAGCGCAGGGCCATGGACAGCAGCTCGGAGAGCGAGGCCTCGTCGTCGACGACGAGCACCCGGCAGGGCCCGCCGTCAGGCCGTACCAGGGCCGTGTGGTTGCTGGTGGACGTGGACGCATGGGAGGTGGTCGCCGCAGTCATACGGATACGCTCCCCGGTGCCTCTGAGAGCGTTCTTGCCCCAACCTGTGAATTTCCTGAGAAAGGGTCGGTCAGCCGTCGAGGCCGAACAGCCGGGCGCCGTTGTCGTGGCAGACCGCCCTCAGCCAGTCGTCTCCCAGGCCCAGCCGTTCCAGGGCGACCAGTTGGTGCTCGTAGGGGTAGGGGATGTTCGGGAAATCGGTCCCCAGCAGGATCCGGTCGCCGAGGTCCGCGAGCCGTCCGAGGTCACCGGACGGGTATCCGCTCAGCCGTTCGGAGAAGTCGGTGAAGGCCATGGTCGTGTCGAGACGCACCGCGGTGTGGCGGTCGGCGAGGTCGAGGAAGTCCGTGTACTCGGGCATGCCCATGTGGGCGATGATCAACGGCAGCCGCGGATGGCGGGCCAGCAGCCGGGCGATCGGGGCGGGACCGGTGTACTTGCCGGGGGCCGGCCCGGAACCGCAGTGGATCACGGTGGGGACGCCGGCCTCGGCCAGCAGCCCCCAGACGGGGTCGAGCAGGTCGTCGTTCGGGTCGTAGCCGCCGACCTGGAGGTGTGCCTTGAAGATCCGGGCCCCGGAGGTGACGGCCTGGCGGACGTACGCGGCCACGCCCTCCTCCGGGTAGAAGGTCGCGGTGTGCAGGCAGTCGGGGGTGCGGGCCGCGAAATCGGCGGACCAGGTATTGAGCCAGGCGGCCATCTCCGCTTTGTGCGGGTAGAGCATGGAGGTGAAGGCCCGGACCCCGAACTCCCGCAGGAGCGCGACGCGCTGCTCCTCCTCGTGGCGGTAGGTGATGGGCCACTCGACGCCGGTCAGCGGACCGACCGCGTCGAAGTAGTCCCACACCTTCTCCAGAACGCGCTCGGGCATGAAGTGCGTATGGACGTCGACCAGTCCGGGCAGCCCGAGCCGCTCCCGGAAGGCGCGCACCGCATCAGTCGTTGCGGACAAAGCCGTGGCTCCGCTCGACGGTGCCGACGTGCAGGGTGTAGCTCTCGTACCAGTCGGCGCGGCCCTTCTTCATGGCCGCCTGGTGCTCCATGTCCTCACGCCACGCCGTGAGGGCTTCGTGGTCCCGGAAGTAGGCGACGGTGATGCCCAGGCCGCCGGGATTGCGCGCGGACTCGTAGCCGAGGTACCCGGGGATCGCCTGGACGATCTCCTCCATCCGGTCGTTGCGCTCGTCGAACCCGGTGTCGTCCGCAGTGCGGATGCTGGTGAAAACGGCCATGACGTAGGGCGGTTCAAGGGCCGCCACCGGCTGAGTGGTCATGCCCTCCACCCTCGGTGGAGGGCCCCCGGGATGTCCACCCGAATCGGCCCCGGACGGCCAAAGGGATCCAAAGTTTGACCTGGCACACAGGGCACCCCTGATTTCCGTGGACCGTCATGATCCCTCGCGGTCGCCGCCGTCCGCAACGTCAGAACAGCCCGTCCTGTTCGGCGGAAGGGACGGCCGCGGACGGGATCTGCGCCACCGGCACCGAGGTCACCGCCGCCCCCTCGCCCGGAGCGGCCAGCTCCCAGCCGGCCAGCAGCCGGGTGTCGACCACGAGCCCGTCCTCGAAGTGCAGGTCGGGCCCGGCGGCGCCGACCAGCCGCCCCGCGACGGCCCTGTCGGGCGCCATCTCCGCGACCACCCGGTCCGGAGCCGGCAGCCCCGCCCAACCGTCCATCCCGAACACCGCCGCGTGGTCGGTGACTTCACACCCCAGCCGCTCCAGGGACTCCGGCCACCCGGCCAGCGCCGCCGCCCGGCCATGCACCTCGGCCACCTCCCGCGCCCGCTCCGCCGCATCCGGCAGGTGCGCCCGTACGGCGCGCTTACGGGCGTACGCGATCCGGTCGGGCACCCCGAGCGCCGCCCGCAACAGCTCCTCGGTGCGCCGGGTCGCCATCAGCGGCCCACGCCCCAGCCAGGTCCACGACATCGCCCCCTGCTCCAGCAGCCGGGCGGAGCCGCGCTCCTCGGCGGTGATCCCGACCTTGACCATGCCGGGCCCGAACCAGGCCAGATAGACCCGGTAGGTCCGCGGATCGGCGGCGTTGGTGTCGGCCGCCACGGAGAACGACCGGTCGAGGCGGGCGCACTCGGGGCACTGCGCACTCCCTCCGCGGCCGGGCACGGTGGCGGAGGCGGGGCAGGCCGTCCGCTTCCCGGCCCTCCGGACGCCGAGGCAGTGCCGCTCCCCGCGTGCGACGAAGGCCAGCCGCTGCCCGTACGCCAGTGCGCTGCACCGCTCGCCGCGCCCTTGGCCGTACCACCCGATGACGGGGACGGAGCCCTTCCACCGGATCCCGGTGCACCACCAGGTCACAGCGGCAGCGGCCGCTCGAAGAAGGTGTCCAGGACGACGGTTGCATGGGTACCGCTGACGCCGTTGATGGCGTAGAGACGACGCAGGACGTCCTGCAGCTGCTCGGTCGAGGCCGTGCGCACCTTCACCAGCACCGACGCGCTGCCCGCGATGATGTGCGCCTCCTGGATCTCCGGGATGGCGGCGAAGTCGTCTGCGGACTCGCCCATCCACGCGTTGGAGTCGACCATCACGTAGGCGAGGACCCCGCTGCCGACAGCGGCCGGGTCGACGTCGACGGTGGTCCGCCGGATCACCCCGCGCTCGCGCAGCTTGCGTACGCGCTCGTGGGTGGCCCCGGCCGAAAGCCCGACGGCCGTACCGAGAGCCGCGTAGGACTGCCCGGCATCCTGCTGCAGGCGCAGGACGAGCGCCCGGTCGATGTCGTCCACGCAATCTTCCTCTCATGGGCCTGAGAACCCTTGCGAAGACGGTACCTGATCCTGCAATCTCACCATCGGACCGAACAAAATTCGGTAATCTTCGCTCAGGGGGAATCATGTCTGCCATAGCCGACCTCACCTTGTACGAGATCCTGGATGAGCGCTTCAAGACCGGCCGCTGCGCCAACGGCGACGCCCGGTTGGAGCGGCTCTACGACGACTGCCGCTGGGCGGAAGGCCCGCTGTACCTGCCGGCCTGGCGGCAACTGGTGTGGAGCGACATCCCCAACGACCGGATGCTGCGCTGGGACGAGGCGACCGGGGCGGTCTCCGTCTTCCGCTCACCCGCCGGCCACTCCAACGGCAACACCCTCGACCGCCAAGGCCGTCTGATCTCCTGTGAACAGGGCAACCGCCGCGTGACCAGGACCGAACCCGACGGCAGCATCACCGTGATCGCCGACCGTTTCGACGGCAAGCGGCTCAACAGCCCGAACGACGCGGTGGTCCGCTCGGACGGCTCCATCTGGTTCTCCGACCCGGACTTCGGCATCACCAACGACTACGAGGGGCACCGCGCGCCCAGCGAGATCGGAGCCTGCAACCTCTACCGGGCCGACCCCTCGACCGGAGACGTGCGCCTGGCCGCCGACGGCTTCCTCGGCCCCAACGGCCTCGTCTTCTCCCCCGACGAGAGCGAGCTGTACGCGGCGGACACCCGGGCGGGCCACATCCGCGCCTTCAAGGTCGCCGACGGCGGCACCCTCGCCGGCGACCGGGTCTTCACGACCTGCCCCGGCGTCGACAACATCCGCTTCGACGACGAGGGCCGGCTCTGGGCGGCCGCGATGGAGAACGGCGTCCAGTGCTACGCCGCGGACGGCACTCTCATCGGCCGCCTGCGCGTCCCCGAACCCGTCTCGAACATCGCCTTCGGCGGCCCCAAGAACAACCGCCTCTTCATCACCGCCACCACCTCCCTCTACTCCCTGGTGATGTCGGTGACCGGCCTCCCCCGCGTCCTCTGAGACCGGCCGGACGTCCGGCTACCGGGCGACGAACTGCGTCAGGATCGCCTGCACCTCGTAGATGTCGACGCCCTTGGTGAAGGTCTTCTCGATCGGCGTCGAGCTGCCGGATATCCAGATCTTCAGCTCGGCGTCGAGATCGAAGTGGCCCGCGGTCTCCACGGAGAAGTGCGTGATGCTCCGGTACGGGACGGAGTGGTACTCCACCTTCTTGCCCGTGATCCCCTGCTTGTCGACGAGCACCAGCCGCCGGTCGGTGAACAGGATCGTGTCCCGGATCAGCAGGAAGGCGGCGTGCACCTGCTCCCCCTGCCCCAGCAGCCGTGCGTAGTCCCGCTGCGCCGACACGGGGTCGACGGTGTGCGCATTCCCGAACAGTCCCATGAGGGCCCCCGTTTTCCAGCGTCGGACGATCTTCAAGAACCGTACCGACGCCGCCGGGTGGCCGGCGTCCCCCGCCAGAGCCATCCCGTCCCTGACATCTTCCGGGGGACCTCTCCCCAACAAGGAGGAGATCCCGCCCGGAACATCCGGGACATACGCCAGAGGCCCCGGACTTTCGTCCGGGGCCTCTGGCTCGCTGTGCACTCGGCAGGATTCGAACCTGCAACCTTCTGATCCGTAGTCAGATGCTCTATCCGTTAAGCTACGAGTGCTTGGGCTTCCCGGGGTTTTTCGCCCCGTTGGCCTTGCGAGAACAACAATACATGGAGCTCGCCGGGACGCGAAATCCATTACCCACACCCACCCTGACCTGCGGAAACACTCCGGATGAAGATCGTCCGCAAGGGTTCGCGCAATGGTTGGGCCGAGCCGGAACGCCCTGTCCGCCACGCAAGCCCGGGCCGGCGCGCACGTCCTGGAACGCCCGGAACGCATCGAAGCCCCGGTCCTGATGGACCGGGGCTTCGATGAACTGCGGAGGCGGAGGGATTTGAACCCTCGATGGGTGGTAAGACCCAAACCGCATTAGCAGTGCGGCGCCATAGACCGGACTAGGCGACGCCTCCAGCACACCCCCGCGTACGAGGGTGCGTGCAGATGATGACACAGGCGCAGGGCCCCTCACCAATCCGCTCCCACGGTACTAGGCGGAACGGGCCGAGGGCAAAGCCTTAAAGGACCGCCGCACGCAACATCGGCGCGCTCGCGTCGTTGGTCAGGCGTATGACGTACGGACGACCTGGAGTGCCCCATGCTGCGTCTCGCCGCCTTCGCCGTCACCTCGGCCCTGGCCACCGCGGCCGCCGGGCCGCTGCCCCCTCTGCCCCTGGGACAGCTGCTGGCCCCGCCCGACCGGCTGACCATGACCATGACCGACACCGGCAACCGCCAGCTGGACCGGGAGTACAAGCTCGAATGCGGCCCCGTCGGCGGTGACCACCCCGAGGCGGAGGGCGCCTGCGCGCGGCTGGACCGCTTCGCCGAGGAGGGGCGCAACCCCTTCGCCCCCGTACCCCCGGACCAGATCTGCACCAAGCAGTACGGGGGGCCCGCTACCGCGCGCGTCACCGGAACATGGAACGGACACAGGGTGAACGCCACCTTCCGCAGGACGGACGGATGCGAAATCAAGCGCTGGGACGAGTTGGAACCTCTGCTTCCGAGTGGGCGTTCCTGACCTGGGACGATGCCCGGAAGGGGAGTCGCCGGCCCCACATCGGCCACCCCGCCGCGAGCCTGTGGCCTTAGACTCCTCCCGTGACTTGCCGGTAGTCGTTGGTCAGGGAGGAAGCTCGTCGTGAGCAGCAGGCCATCCCGAGGCGCTGCTCGCCTCGCAGCAATACTCGACGCCCTTCCGGACGCGCTGTTGCTCGTCAACGCCAACGGCACGGTCGTCAACGCCAATTCGATCGCCCTCGAGGTCATGGAGAGCCCCGGCACCGGGCTCGTCGGCCGGGGCGTGCTCGACCTCCTGCCCGAGTTCGACTCCAAGCTGATCCCCGGCTCCATGCGCCGGCCAGGCGAGGACGAAGGCGGCCGGACCAAGCCCAAGCGGATGGTCGCCCGCCGCACCGACGGGTCGGAGTTCCCCGTCGAGGTCACCAGCGCCCACCTCGACGGCCGCGACGCCTACCGCGAGCCGCAACCCTCATACACCGGTGACGAGCTGCTGATGCTCGTGGTCCGTGACCTCTCGCAGACCGTCGACACCGAGGCCGAGCTGGCCCGCTCCCAGCGGCAGACCGAGATGATCCTGCGCGCCGCCGCCGAGGGCGTCGTGGGCACCGACACCGACGGACGGGTGGTGCTCGTCAACCCGGCGGCCGCCCAGATCCTCGGCTACCGCGCCACCGACCTCGGCAACCGCGAACTCCACGGCCTGGTCCAGCACTCCCGCGCCGACGGCTCGCCCTTCCCCTTCGAGGAGTCCCCGCTCGCCGACACCCTGCGCAGCGGGCGCAAGCACCGCGTACGCGGGCAGGTGCTGTGGAACAAGGCCGGGCAGCCGGTCGCCGTCGACCTGACCACCTCTCCCGTACGGGACGGGGAGCAGCTCGTGGGCGCCGTCATGACCTTCACGGACCGCCGGCCCTACGACGCCCTCGCAGCGCGGCACGCGCAGCTGCTCGCCGTCCTCGGGGACTCGCTTCGCGGCCCGCTGGACGAGCTGCGCGGCGAGCTGGCGACCCTGGCCGCCGACGACGCCGGACAGCTGTGGCCCGAGGCCAACCAGCTGCTGCACCACCTGGCCGCCGGCTACGCGCGGATGACCACCCTGGTGGACAACGTGCTCGGCTTCCAGCGCCTGGACGCCGGCCGCGAGAAGCTCGCCAAGAAAAAGGTCCTGATCAACGGCGTGGTCACGGCCGGCGTCGACGGCGCGGTCGAGCTGATCGGGCCCGGTCGCGCGCAGTTCGCCGTCCACGCGCCGACCATCGAGGCCGAGGTGGACGCCGAGCGGATCTCGACCGCCCTCGCACACCTGGTCGCGGACGTCGCCGGCGTGGACGCCACCGGCAAGACCCGTCAGGGCAGCGGGTACAGCGACTCGACGATCGTGGTGGCCGCCGCGCAGCGAGGCGATGTCGTACGGATCGAGGTGCGCGGCCCCTACGAGGGCGGCAGCCCGGTCCACGAGCCGATCGTCCGGGGCATCGTCGCCGCGCACGGCGGCGTGCTGCAGACGGTGGAGGTTCCGGGCGCGCCCGGCGGCGCGTACGTGCTGGAACTGCCGCTCGGCTCGGGTGCCGGGACGGTGACCCTGCCCGAGTCGGCGGAGGCGCCCCCGGCCGGCACCGGCCCGGACGGCGCCGGGACGGAATCGGGCGCCGCTCCCGGCAAGGTCTCCGGCGGCCGGCGGGGCCGGCGCGGAGTGGACGCCTTCCTGGAGGATGAGATCGCAGGGCCCGAGGCCGCGCAGGCCGGCCAAGGCGGGGGCGCACTGGCGCTGCCGTCGGGCCGGCGGCGGGCGGGCGAGGCCGGCCCGCCCGCGGGGCCCGAGCTCGCCCAGTCCCCGGTGAACCCGGCGGGCCTCGGAACCGGCCGCAGGCGCGGCCGGGCCGGTGACGACAACGGCGGCGGTGCCGAGGGCCAGGGCGGCGCCGGTCGCCCCGCGCAGCCGCAGGGCACCGCGATGCCCGCGCTCCCGCCCGTGCCCACGGTGCCCCCGGTGCCGGTGGCCGAGCACCCGGCCGGCCGACGGCGGGCGCTGGGTCCGGCCGGTCCGCCGCAGCCCGGCGGTCCCGTACCGGCGACGGGGCTCGGTCCGACGCCCGCTCCGGCGCGGCCCATCGCCCCGGAGGGCGGCTTCGCGCTGCCGGCCGGTCCGGCCCCCGCTCCTTCCGCTCCGTCGGCCCCCGCGGGCCCCGCCGCAGCCGTCCCCGCGGGCCCCGGTGCAGTCGCCCCCGCGGGCGAGGCCGGACCCGACGCCGAGGCACCGGCCGGGCGGCGTGGCCGCCGGGCGCTGGGCGCCCCCGGAGCGGAGCCCGAGGCGCCGGCCGCACCGTCCGACGCTCCCGCCGAGAACCCCACCGGGCGGCGGCGCGCGCTGGCCGGCGCCCCCGCGTGGCCGGTTCCGGCTGCCCGTACCTCTTCCGAGGGCGACGGGGCCACCGGCCACGTCGCGGTCCCCGGAGCACGCCAGTCGCAGGACGTGCCCGCGCAGGGGCAGGCCGCACAGCCGATCAGTGTGCGCGCTCTGGGCACCCTCGGCCAGGGCATCGCCGTCGACCCCTCCGCCGCGGCCCCCGCTGCGGCTTCCGGGTCCGGCCGACGCCGCCGACTCGCCGAGCCCAGCCCGCAGGGCCGAGCCTTCGCCATAGGCGCCCCCGAGGCGGGCGCCGACGAGGGTCCCGAGCCGCTGGACGGCCCGGGCGGTGCGGTCGAGGTGGTCAACCGGCCCGTGCCGCAGCCCGTGGACGACGAACTCCCGCCGGAGCCCCTGGACAACCCGCGCCGGCTCCTGGTGTGGCCGGCGCCCGACGTGCAGACGCAGCAGGCGCTCAGCGACCGCGGCTACCGCCCGGTGGTCGTGCACTCCCGCGAGGAAGTGGACGCGCAGATCGCCGCGTTCCCCGCCGCGCTGTTCGTCGACCCGCTGACCGGGCCGATCACCCGGACCGCCCTGCAGTCGCTGCGACAGGCCGCCGTGGCCGCAGAGGTACCCGTACTGGTCACGGCCGGGCTGGGGCACGCCACGCGCGAAGCGGCGTACGGAGCCGATCCGGCCGTGCTGCTCAAGGCGCTGGCTCCGCGCGACAGCGAGCAGCACCCCTCCCGTGTCCTGCTGATCGAGGAGCACGACGAGATCGCGACCGCGCTGACCGCGGCCCTGGAGCGGCGCGGCATGCAGGTCGCCCGGGCCGGTGCGGACACCGACGCGGTGGAGCTGGCGACGCGGATGCGGCCGAACCTGGTGGTCATGGACCTGATGCAGGTGCGCCGCCGGCGGGCCGGGATTGTGGACTGGCTGCGGGCGAACGGGCAGCTGAACCGGACCCCGCTGGTCGTCTACACGGCGACCGGCATCGATCCGGCCGAACTGCCGCGCCTGGCCTCGGGCGAGAGCGTGCTCTTCCTCGCGGAGCGGGCCACCACGACGGACGTCCAGGGCCGCATCGTGGACCTGCTGGCCAAGATCGGCACCAACTAGCGATCCTGGACCGATGGCCATCACCCACACGACCGAGCACACCGTCCCCGCCGACAACGGGGAGGTGAACCTGCTCATCGCGCGACAGGTGGAGCCGGGGCACGAGGAGGCGTTCGAGGCCTGGGCCCACGGGATCCTGGAGACGGCCGCCGGATTTCCGGACCACCTGGGCTACGGGCTCTTCCGGCCGGCGACGGAGGGCGGTCCGTGGTTCCTGGTCCACCGCTTCCGCAACCAGGCCGCCTTCCAGCGCTGGCAGGACTCCCCGGAGCGGGCGCAGTGGTTCTCCAACTGCCTGGGCCACCACCACACGGAGATAGCCCGGCGGGAACTGCACGGCATGGAGACCTGGTTCGCCCAGCCGGGTACGACCCGTCCCGCGCCGCCGCGGTGGAAGATGGCGATCAGCTCGGGGCTGGCCATCTTCCCGATCTCGCTCGTCGGCAACGCGGTGCTCGGGCCGTACCTGGTGGACCTGCACTTCGTACTGCGGACGGCCGCCTTCGCCGTCGTGTTCAGCACGCTGATGACCTACGTGGCCATGCCCGCCGTCAGCAGGCTGCTGCGGCCATGGCTCACGCGGGGTTAGGCCCCTTCGGGGCCCGGGGCGTCAGGCGAGCTTGGTGACGTCCAGTGCGCCGTCCGCGTACTGCTGGCGGATCACCTTCTTGTCGAACTTGCCGACGCTGGTCTTCGGCACGGCCTCGATGATCGTCCAGCGCTCCGGCAGCTGCCACTTGGCGATCGACTGCGAGAGGAACTCGCGCAGCGCCGTGTAGTCCACGGTCGCGCCCTCCTTGAGGACGACCGTCGCCAGCGGCCGCTCGCCCCACTTCTCGTCGGGTACGGCGACCACCGCGGCCTCGGCGACCTCGGGGTGCGCCATCAGCGCATTCTCCAGCTCGACGCTGGAGATCCACTCGCCGCCGGACTTGATGACGTCCTTGGCGCGGTCGGTGAGGGTGAGGTAGCCGTCGGGGCTGATGACGCCGACGTCCCCGGTCTTGAGCCAGCCGTCGGCGCTGAACTTGTCCTCGGGCTTGAAGGGTTCGCCGGCCGCACCGCCGTAGTAGGCGCTCGCGATCCAGTTGCCGCGTACCTCGAGCTCACCGGCCGACGCCCCGTCCCAGGGCAGAAGGTCGCCGCCGGGACCGACGAGACGGGCTTCGACGCCCGCGGGGAAGCGGCCCTGCGTGATCCGGTAGGGCCACTCCTCCTCGGCGCTCAGACCGGCCGGCGGGTGCGCCATCGTGCCCAGCGGGGAGGTCTCCGTCATGCCCCAGGCGTGGCAGACGCGGACCCCGAGCTTGTCGTAGGCCTCCATCAGGGAGGGCGGACAGGCCGCGCCGCCGATGGTGACCTGCTTCATCGATGTCAGGTCACGCGGGTTGGCGGTGACCTCGGCCAGCAGCCCCTGCCAGATGGTGGGGACGGCCGCGGCGTGCGAGGGCTTCTCCCGCTCGATCATCTCGGCGAGCGGGGCGGGCTGGAGGAAGCGGTCCGGCATCAGCATGTTGATGCCGGTCATGAAGGTGGCGTGCGGCAGGCCCCAGGCGTTCACGTGGAACTGCGGAACGACCACGAGAGTGGTGTCCTTGTCGGTCAGCCCCATCGACTCGGCCATATTGACCTGCATGGAGTGCAGGTAGAGCGAGCGGTGGGAGTAGACGACGCCCTTCGGGTCCCCGGTCGTGCCGGAGGTGTAGCACATCGCGGCCGCCTGGCGCTCGTCCAGCTCGGGCCAGTCGTAGCTGTCGGAGCGGCCTTCGAGGAGCTCCTCGTACTCGTGCACGCGCACGTTCAGGCCGTCGAGCACGGAGCGGTCGCCCATACCGGTCACGACGACGTGCTCGATGGTGGGCAGGTGCGGCAGCAGGGGTGCGAGCAGCGGCAGCAACGTGCCGTTGACCAGGACGACCCGGTCGGCGGCGTGGTTGACGATGAAGACCAGCTGCTCCGGGGGGAGCCGCAGGTTCAGCGTGTGCAGGACGGCGCCCATGGAGGGGATCGCGAAGTACGCCTCGACATGCTCGGCGTTGTTCCACATGAGGGTCGCGACCCGGTCGTCCTGCTGCACTCCGAGCTCGTCGCGCAGGGCGCCGGCGAGGCGGGTGGCCCGGACGCCGATCTCGGCGAAACTCCGGCGGTGCGGCTCTGCCTCCCCGGTCCAGGTCGTGACCTGGGACTTCCCGTGGATCGTCATCCCGTGACGAAGTATGCGGGTGACGAGGAGCGGTACGTCCTGCATGGTGCTGAGCAAAGCGTCCTCCCGGTGAGCGCTGCGGCGCTGCGGCGGCTACGGATGCTGCCGATTCTGCGCACGTACCGGTCGGTCTGTCACTACCCGGGGGTAGAACCCGCTCGTGTTTCACGTGAAACATCCCCTTGTTTCACGTGAAACATCGCCTGTCTCAACGGACCGGGGCGAGCTCCGGGTCCTCACGGAGCTTGCCCAGCGCGCGGGAGACGGCGCTCTTGACCGTGCCGACCGAGACCCCCAACAGCTCGGCGGTCTGCACCTCGCTCAAGTCCTCGTAGTAGCGCAGGACGACCATGGCACGCTGCCGGTCGGGCAGCCGGGTCACCGCACGCCACATCGCGTCGCGCAGCGCCTGCGCCTCGGCGGGGTCGGAGGAGGGAGCCGGCTCGGTCTCCGGGAGCTCGTCGCACACGAACTCGTCGACCTTGCGCTTGCGCCACTGGGAGGTACGGGTGTTGACCAGGGTCCGCCGGACGTAGCCGTCCAGTGCGCGGTGGTCCTCGATACGGTCCCAAGCCACGTACGTCTTCGCGAGGGCGGTCTGGAGCAGGT
The DNA here is from genome assembly GCF_040638905.1 of Streptomyces virginiae. Taxonomy (GTDB): domain Bacteria; phylum Actinomycetota; class Actinomycetes; order Streptomycetales; family Streptomycetaceae; genus Streptomyces; species Streptomyces virginiae_B. The sequence goes on from NZ_JBEZYV010000011.1 coordinate 102,291, forward strand.
CCTCCGCATCACACGGGTTGGCGGTGAGGGAGCGCGCGGTGCGCAGTAGGACGGTGCCGCGGGTCCGGACGTACGCCGAGAACGACGGGTACGGCGTCGGGGTCGAGGCGAGCGTGCAAACAGGCGGGGTCATGTCTCCACGCTAGGAGCGCCCGCCACCCCTGGAATCGCCCGTAGGTGCCGATGGGGGATCCATCTCAGGTTGTAGGAGTAGGGCCATCCCCACCCCCTGAAGGTGGAGGGGCGGGGCCGGCACGGACCGGGGTCTCAGCCGTCGGCGCCGAGGATCAGCCCGGACGTCGGCACTCCCGTGCCGGCCGTGACGAGTGCGTGCGAGGCTCCCGCCACCTGGTTGACAGAGGTGCCGCGCAGCTGGCGGACGGCCTCGGCGATGCCGTTCATGCCGTGCAGGTACGCCTCGCCGAGCTGGCCGCCGTGGGTGTTGAGCGCAAGCGCGTCCGCGGCCACGAAGTCGGCGGCCTCGCCCGGCTTGCAGAAGCCGAACTCCTCCAGCTGCATCAGCACGAAGGGGGTGAAGTGGTCGTAGAGGATGCCGACGTCGATGTCGGAGGGTCGCAGCCCGCTGGTGCGCCACAGCTGGCGCGCGACCACGTCCATCTCCGGGAGGCCGGTCAGGTCGTCGCGGTAGAAGGAGGTCATGCCCTCCTGGCGGCGTCCGGCGCCTTGCGCTGCCGCGGTGATCACGGCGGGGGCGTGCCGCAGGGCGCGGGCCCGTTCGGTCGTGGTGACGACGAGGGCCTGGCCACCGTCGGTCTCCTGGCAGCAATCCAGCAGCCGCAGCGGTTCGACGATCCAGCGTGAGGCGGCGTGGTCGGCGAGGGTGACCGGCTTGCCGTGGAAGTAAGCGGCCGGGTTGTTCGCGGCGTGCCGCCGGTCGGTGACCGCGACGTGCCCGAAGGCTTCGGGAGTGAGGTGGTAGGTGTGCAGGTAGCGCTGGGCGGCCATGGCCACCCAGGAGGCAGGGGTCAGCAGCCCCCAGGGCAGCGACCAGCCCAGTGCCGCGCCCTCTGCCGAGGGCTCGCGCTGCTGGACGCCGGAGCCGAAGCGTCGTCCGGAGCGCTCGTTGAACGCGCGGTAGCAGACCACGACCTCCGCGACCCCGGTGGCGACGGCGAGGGCGGCCTGCTGGACGGTGGCGCAGGCCGCGCCCCCGCCGTAGTGGATGCGGGAGAAGAAGGACAGCTCCCCGATGCCCGCCGCCTGCGCGACGGTGATCTCGGGGCTGGTGTCCATGGTGAAGGTGACCATGCCGTCGACATCGGCCGGGGTGAGCCCGGCGTCGTCGAGGGCCGCGTGCACGGCTTCGACGGCGAGCTTGAGCTCGCTGCGGCCGGAGTCCTTGGAGAACTCGGTAGCGCCGATGCCGGCGATCGCGGCCCGGCCGCCGAGCTGGTCCCGGGTGCGGACGCTCATTCCGCCACCTCCGCGGTGGCCGTTCCCGACACGTGCTGGCCGATGCCGTTGGTTCCGACGACGCGGATCTCGACGGTGTTGCCGAACACGGCGGTGACGGTGCCCGTGAGGGTCATGGTGTCCCCCGGGTAATTGGGGACGCCGAGGCGGATGGCCACCTTGCGCAACACGGCCCGCGAACCGAGGTGGTCGGTGATGTAACGGCCGACCAGTCCGTTGGTGGTCAGGATGTTCATGAAGATGTCCGGGGAGCCCTTCTCCCGCGCGAGCGCCGTGTCGTGGTGCACGTCCTGGTAGTCGCGGGAGGCGATCGCGCCCGCGACGATCAGGGTGCGGGTGACCGCGATCTCCAGCGGCGGCAGGGTGTCGCCGACGTTCATGCCTGTTCTCCCTCGGCTATCGAAGCTCCCAGCTCGGCCAGCAGCTCGCTGCCGCAGCCCAGGTAGGCGTCCAGCTGTCGTCCCCACAGGAAGTGCCGGTGCACCGGGTGGTCCAGGTCGGCGCCCATGCCGCCGTGCAGGTGCTGGCCCGCGTGCACGACCCGCTTGCCCGCCTCCGAGGCCCACCAGGCGGCCGTCAGCGCGTGCTCGTGCGCCGCGAGCCCCTGGTCGATGCGCCAGGCGGCCTCGTACGTGGTGACCCGGATCGCCTCGGTGTCCATGTGGGCGTCTGCCGCGCGCAGCATGACCCCCTGGTTGGTGGAGAGCGGCCGGCCGAACTGCTGGCGGGTGGCGGTGTACTCCACGGCGCGGGCGAGCGAGCCCGCGCAGACGCCCGCCTGGAGCCCGGCGAAGGCGGTGCGCGCGGCGGCGAGGGTGTGCTCGTAAGCCTCGTCGGACCCGATGGGTTCGGCCTCGGCCCCGCTCAGGACCAGCCGGCCGGCCGACCAGGGGGCGGTGGTCTCGACGGGGGACGTCCGTACGCCGGGCGCGTCGGTCCGTACGAGCCACAGCGCCCGCTCGGCATCCGGGACCAGTACGTGCGTGGCGTCGCGCAGCCAGGGGACGGTGGGGGCGGTGCCGGTGAGCCGGCCGCCCTCGGCGGTGATCCGGCCGCGGGCCGGGAAGGCTCCGGTGGCCACCGCGTCCCCGCTGCCGAGTGCGGGCAGCAGGCGGGCGCGTTGCTCCGCACTGCCGTGGGCGGCCACGGGGAGGATCCCGTACGCGCACGTGGCGGCGTAGGGAACCTGTGCGGTGGTGCGGCCCTGTTCCTCCAGCAGCAGGACCAGTCCGAGCAGGCCGATCTCCTCGACGGCCGCGGTCAGTCCGGCGGCGGTGAGGGCCTTCCAAAGTTCAACGTCACTGCCGGTGCCGGCGGCGGCGAGGCGTTCGTGGGTGGCGAGGTCGGAGAAGATCCGGGCGGCGAGGCCGGCCGCGGCGGCCTGTTCCTCGGTGGGGTGGAAGTCCATCAGCCCTCGCTCCCGCGGAAGACGGGGAGTTCGAGGTCGTCGTCCACGCGCAGGAACTCCAGTTGCACGGGCAGGCCGATGCGCACTTTGTCGTACGGGACACCGGTGATGTTGCTGATCATGCGGACCCCTTCGGCGAGCTCGACGAGCGCGACCGCGTAGGGCGGATCGAAGGCCGGGAACGGCGGGTGGTGCATGACGACGTAGCTGAACACGGTGCCGGTGCCGGAGGCCTCGACCGTGTCCCATCCAGGGCTGGCGCAGGCGTTGCAGCCGGGGAGCCAGGGGAAGCGGAGGGTGGCGCAGGAGGTACAGCGCTGGATCAGCAGTCTGTGGTCCCGGACCCCGTCCCAGAACCCCTGGTTGTCGCGGTTGACCACGGGGCGCGGGCGTCGCGCGGCGGTCTTCGGGCGGGGCTCGGGCTCCTTGGCCGGCCTTCCGGCAGGTGCGTACTTGAGGATCCGGAAGCGGTGGGTGCCGGCGGGCTGCCCGCCCGCTCGGACGTCCATCCGGGTCGTCACGAAGTGGCCGGTGCCCAGCTTGGTCGTCTTGCGCGGCGACACGGACTCGATGACGGCGTCGAAGGTGATCGTGTCGCCGGGACGCAGCGGACGGAGGTACTCCTGCTCGCAGTCGGTGGCGACGACGGAGGTGAAGCCGGCACCGTCGAGGAGCCCGAAGAGCTCGTCGTAGGCGGAGGAGCGGTCGGAGTGACCGGAGAGCCCGCCCATGGTCCAGGCCTGGAGCATGGTGGGGGGAGCGATCGCGTCCGGCCCGGAGTAGGCGGGGTTGGTGTCGCCCATCGCCTCGCACCAGTGGCGGATCATCGGTTCGTTGACCGCGTCCTTGCCCCGGCCGGCGGTGGCGGCCGGCTGCCCCTCGAAGGCCGCGAGCAGCGCGTGGAACCGGGCCGCCTCCTCGGCTGTGCCGGGTGCGTCCGCCGTCATCGCTTCCTCCCCTTCATGCCGAGCCGCATCATGGCGACGATCTCCCGCTGGACCTCGCTCACCCCGCCGCCGAAGGTGTTGATCTGCGCGGCCCGGTTCATCCGCTCGAGCTCGCCGCCCGCGAAGGCCGCGGGCCCCCGTACGAGCGCCTCCTCACCCACCACCTCCTGGCACATGCGGTACACCTCGACGGCGGACTCGGTGCCGAGGAACTTCACGCCGCTGGCGTCGCCGGGGGCCAGGCTGCCGCTGCCCACGTCCTGGACGAGGCGCCAGTTGAGGAGGCGTACGGCGGCCAGCCGGGCATGGGCCTCGGCGAGGCGGGACCGTACCCAGGGCAGGTCGGCGGGGCGCTCTCCGGTGACCAAGTCCGGGGTGCGGGCGTGCCGGAGCGCGTGCTCGTAGAAGTCCTCGGCCTGCATGCCGATGGCGGCGAGGGCCACGCGCTCGTGGTTCAGCTGGTTGGTGATCAGTCCCCAGCCGCCGTGCTCGGGGCCGACGAGGTTTCCGGCCGGCACCCGGACGGAGTCGTAGTACGTCGCCGTGGTCGTGAGCCCGCCGACGGTGTCGATCGGGGTCCACGAGAAACCGGGGTCGTCGGTGGGGACGAGGATGATCGAGATGCCCTTGTGCTTCGGGGCCCCGGGGTCGGTCCGGCAGGCCAGCCAGATCCAGTCCGCGTTCTGGGCGTTGGAGGTGAAGATCTTCTGTCCGTCGACCAGCCAGTCGGCTCCGTCGCGGACCGCCCGGGTGCGCAGTGAGGCGAGGTCGGTGCCGGCTTCGGGCTCCGAGTAGCCGATGGCGAAGACGATCTCGCCCGCGAGGATCCGGGGGAGGAAGTAGTCCTTCTGCTCCCGCGTCCCGTACTTCATCAGGGTGGGGCCGACCGTGTTGAGCGTGACCATGGACACGGGGGCGCCGGCCCGGTAGGCCTCGTCGAAGAAGACGAACTGCTCGTCTGCGCCGCGGCCCTGCCCGCCGTACTCGACGGGCCAGCCGAGGCCCAGCCGTCCGTCGGCGCCGATGCGGCGCAGAAGTGCGCGCTGGCGGGCCGGATCCTCGGGGACCCCGTCGGGCAGCAGTTCCTTGAAGTACGCGCGCAGTTCGGCACGGAGCCGCGACTGGCCTTCGGACGGGGCGAGGTGCACGGCGCAGGCCTCCCGGCATCGCATCATCGAGGTAACTGACTGTCCGTCAGATTCACCTGTGGTGTCAAGGCCGAGCGGGGCGGGGGAGCCGGGCCTGCGCGAGGGCGCCCGCGCTACCTGACCCAGCCGGTCCGGTCGCACGGGCGCCTTCAAGATTCGGAGCGACTGATGCCTCTGTTACCAGCAACGGCGGAAGTTGACCGCGACGTTCGAGTTGGACTGGTGGAGCGCCGTGAAGGCCGAGCCGTTGACCTCCGCGGTGTTGTTCTGGTCGGAGGCACCGGAGCCGGTGGCCACCTGCCACGAGGTGAACGAGTTGCCGTTGTTCTCGCCACCCACGCCGCTGCCGATGATGCGGCCGACAACGGCTCTTTCGCGTTTCCACTGTGCTGACGAGGGAGCGTTCCACCAAACCGCCGCACCCGGACATGCCGAAAAGGGCCGCGCCGTCCGGGAACCCCACCGTCTCCCGGGCCTGCGGCCCTGCAATGCCAAGCTTCACGCCCCCGGCACGCTCCCCGGCGCACGCCGGGGTGATCCATCCGTGCCCCGCTACGGGGACACCGCGCGGCGCGATCCGCGGTCACGACCGACCGGGCTCCAGCGCCTGCCTGCGCTCCTGCTTCTGCGTGCTGTGCTTCCGTCTGTCTGTGGTCCTGGTCCTGCTGACGTACCTGTGCTGCCGACATGCCTGTGCTGCTGACGTAGCTGTGATCCTGCCTGCCGTCCTGCCTTCGGTCCTGCCTTCGGTCCTGCTTCGTGCGGACTTGCTCGTACGGGACTACGCGGCGAGCGCCAGCGCCTCGCGGGCGGCGGGTTCCGCGGTGGGAGTCAGGACGCGGGCGGCGGGTTCTCCGACAGGGGCCAGGATGCGGGCGGCGGTTCCCGGGGCGGCACCCATGGCTGCGGCGGTGGTCGAGCGGCGGACACCGGGGGTCTTGCCGTGGGCCTCGGCCCGGATGCGCTGCTTCAGCGTCGGCGGGAGCGAACCGCCCCGCATCATCTCCCGCCAGCTCCGCGGGGCCGTGACGACCGGCCGGCGCACGGGGGCGGTGACGGTTGCCGCGGCGGCGCCACCGACGGTGAATGCGGCGGCCGGAGCCGTCTTGCCGCCGAAGCCGAGGGCGGAGAGGACGGCCACGAGGGCGGCGAGGACGGAGGTCCAGATCGACGTGAGGATGGTGCGGTCAGTCATGACGGAGGGCCTCGATTCACGATGTTCCAACGGGCGGATCTGAATACATTCGTCATGATGTGGGGGCAACCGCACTGCGTTCATCACACGCGCCGATCTTCCGACAAACACCACTCGGAAGAACCAATGCGGCTTTTCGCCCGCTCCCCCAACCCCTTGCGGCCAGACCTTCGGGGCCGTCTCGCACCAGGCCTGGCCTGCGCCGTTGCCCCGGCACACCGGCAGCCGGCCCGCAATCCGAGATTCCCCCCGCACGCCTTACGGCAGACGGGACGACTGCCACGCCGGCCAAGGAGGGGCAGATGGCGGGGTTCTTCGGCTGCCTGTATTACGCGGCGAGGCGGCTTGCGAGATCGCCGCGCTGCGCAAGGCCGACTGCCGGAGACGGGACGGGGGCGAACTCGTTCTCGGCGGTAGTCACCCCGAGGTCGGCGCCGGGTGGACTGATGACGGGCAGTCCTTCGACCAGCGCGCCCTGAGCAGTTCGGAGTGGACGCCGCCGGCCGGTCCCCCGGTGTACTGCGAACCCAGAACCGGAACAGGACCGTCAGGTGTGCCCGGCCCGATGGGCCACGTCCACCGGTCCGACCCCCAAGCCTCCGGCACCGTGTGCCGGACATGGGGGATACGTGGCGCGGTGTCCCCGGCGTGCCTGCCGTGCACGGCTCCGACCAGGTACGCAGGGCCGAGCAGGATGAGTAGGCGTACCCAGGTGGCGGTCCTCGGCAGCTTCGAGACTGGGTGCAGGTCGAACGAAGCGGAACGTGGAATCGGAACGGGGAACGCCATGGTGCGGCGCTGGTCGAAGGCTGAAATGTGGGTGCCTGGCGCGTACCTGGCACTGGTGGTCGCGATGCTGGTCTACGTCGCGGTCGGCAGCCGGATCGGGGACATCGGGTTCTTCGGAGTCTGGCCGATCCTGGCCACGGCGCCGGTCAGCCTCTTGCTGCTGGGCGCCTTCGGACCCGCGGTGGACGCCCTGGACTCGGCCCCGCCCATGGATCCCCATCCCCAGTACGGCTCTGAGCCGCCCACGAAGCTGCCCACGGACTACCCCTCGGAGTCGGACCCGCTCCCCGCAGACTGGGTACCGGACACATCCGTGGCCGCTGAGCCCTCGATGTGGGACGGACTCGGCTTCTACGTTCCGGTCCTGGTCGGCGCTCTGGTCAACGCCGCGGCGATCTGGGCCCTGCTCCGCTATGTGGCACGGCGGCGCGACGCCAGGAGTGCGCAGGCCTAACCATGATCCGGGCCCACAGACAGCCCATACTCGCTGGTCAAGTGAGGCCGGGTGAGCAGGGAGGGCGGGCACCCGGTTCGGGTACCCGCCCTCTGACCTGCTACTTCTCTGACCTGGCGGTGGGTGTGGGATTTGAACCCACGGTGACATCGCTGCCACGACGGTTTTCAAGACCGGTCGCGTGGGGAAACCCGCATCCCCCTTCACCTGGGCCTTTAGCTCCGGCGTTGGCCCCTCGTCCGTCATGCTGGCCAGAGGTTGGCCACAGCCGAGATCATTCGGCATACCCTCCGCCCATCAAGCCGCGAGCAGTCGAACTCCGTCGTGTGACCGGACGTGCGGCACCGTGCCATCCAAGGCGTCTGCCACGCGTACGGCGAAGACTTCCTTCATCGACTGCTCCACCTCGTCAGGGGTGAGCCAGCGGACCGCCGTCGATTCGTCGGACAGCTGCTCCTGCCCACCGATAGGTCGGCAGCGGAAGACCAGGGCGATCACGCCAAGGGCGAGGTTCTTGTAGACCCCGGTGAGCCGCTCCACCTCGATGGCAATCCCGGTCTCTTCGGCGACCTCGCGCAGCACGCCTTCCTCAGGCCGCTCATCCCGTTCGAGGATGCCGCCCGGCGGCTCCCAAGCCCCGTTGTCGGCACGCCGGATCACGAGCACGCGTCCGTCATCCCGGATGACGATTCCGGCGACCGAGACGGAGTGCAACGGCCTCTCGGCGGTAGCGTTAGTCATATACATGAGTCTAGGAGAATCAGCAGCACATGCCTCTCTCGACAGCACGTGACGCAGGTCGCCCCCGCTACCTACAGATCGCGGACGACCTCAGCCAGCAGATTCAGGAAGCCCTCGGGGATCCTCAGGCCACGCTCCGCCCCGGAGCGAAGGTGCCGAGCGAGTCCGAACTCATGGATCGCTATTCGGTCGCGCAGGGAACCGTCCGCAAGGCCATGACTGAGCTGCGGGTTCGCGGCCTGGTCGACACGCACCACGGCCGCGGCTCGTTCGTCCGGAAGGCCCCGCCTGTGCAGCGGAAGTCCAGTGACCGCTTCCGTCGGTCGCACAGGAAGGCAGGGAAGGCGGCCTACCTGGCGGAGGCTGAGCAGACTGGAGCAAAGCCAAGCGTCCGGGTGCTCTTCGTCGGGCAGACCGACGCCCCTGACGAGGTGGCCACCCGTCTTGGGTTGCCGGCGGGCGCCAAGGTCCTCGCACGCCGTCGGCTCTACTACAGCGACGGCATCCCCACTGAGGAGGCAACGTCGTACCTGCCCTGGGACCTCGCCGAGAGCATCCCGCAGCTCAGGGAGGAGAACCCGGGGCCGGGAGGGATCTACGCCCGCCTCGAAGAGCAGGGGGATCTCTTGGTGGAGTTCCGGGAGACGGTGCGCGTCCGCCTCGCCACCAAGGAAGAGCAGTCCGCTCTGAGCTTGAGTCCAGGCGCACCCGTCATTCACCTCACTCGGGACGCTCAGATTGAGTCAGGTCGAGTGGTAGAGGTATGCGACACCCTCATGAGCGCTGACCAGTTTGTTCTGGAGTACCGCATCCCTGCTGCAGACTGACGACCCGCCACATTTGAGCCAGCCGGTTAGGCGAGTGGCGGCCATGCGGGTTGACTCCTGTACAGGAGTGCAGCACTCTCTTACTCTTAACTCCTGCACATGAGTAGTTGAGTGCAGGAGATGCGACCAGGAGCCCCGCGTCGGACGGGGGGAGGGATGCCGGACAGTCGTCCGCCGAGAGGCGGCCGATCCCTTGTCAGTCCGGACGGCAGGTCTCTGCCTACCACGGGGCTTGCGGGCTGTTCCTGACACGGCAGTCCGTCCCCGAAAGAGACAACGAACGATCTACCGCCGCGACCTCCGGGCCGCGGCCGGTTGCCTCCTCCGCCTGTCCGCCGCCTTCCGCGGTGTACGGGCGGGGTGGGGGAGCTGGAGTTCTTCCTGCTTCACAACGACGTGCAGCCCCGGTGCGCGAACACCGGGGCTGCTGTTCGGGCCCGTTCCTGTCTGAGAGGAGCAAGACCCAATGAAGTCAATCGTTGCACGTCACACGGGTGTTACCCAGCTGCCGGCCGATCTGGAGCCGACGGACGCTGAGCTGGACGCGATCGAGGCGGAGATGCCGGTCATCTCCGCCGAGGTCGAGCTGTGGGATGCACTGATCGCCCTGCTGGACCGGCCTGCGTCGGAGTTCGACGCCCGCCGGATCCGCCGGGCCCACAACCGGGTACTGACCGCCCGCCGGGACGCGGCCAACCGCGCCGCCAGCACGCAGGTCTCGGGGGACGCGGCATGAACGACCGCACCGAAGCTCACGTCGATCTGCTGGGAGCGATCGTGGAAGCCCTGAACCTGCCGCTGCCGTCGATCGAGAAGGCGGACGAGCGGCTCTACTACCGGCTGCTGGAACGCCGGGCGCTCGCCGTGCGGATCATCATCGAATCGAACCGCGCCGTCACCCGGGACCCCCGGTTGGCCGCGGACGCGATCCGCACCCGCACCGCCGAGGAGCCCGTCACCTACACCCCGTTCGAGCCCATGAAGGACGGGGTGGACCGGTGAACGGCCGCCCGCTAACGGGAGCCCAGAAGGCTGTCCTCGGTCTCGCGTTCGTCCCGATGCTGGCCACTGGGGCGGCTGGCGGGTACGGGACGTACTCCAACATCAAGGGCGCGTACAACTCCGGCACCGCGCTCGGCGCGGTCGCGGCCGGTGAAGGCGCCACCGCCGTCCTGGCGCTGGTGCTGCTGGGGCTGACCATGCTGGGTCAGTCCTCCCCGGCCGTGGTCCGTGCCGGGCTGTGGGCGCTGCCGGCCGCCGCGTCGGCCATGTCCGCGGTCGCCGCCCCGGACGGGCCCCGCACCGTCATCTACGCGATCACCCCGCTGGGCATGTCGGTCTCTGCCGAGGGCATGGCGTTCCTCGCCCGGCGGATCGTGGTCCATGTCGACGGCCGGGACGCCGAGGCCGAAGCAAAGGCCGCGTCGGTGGTGCAGGCCCTGGCCTACCACCGCGCCCGCGCCGCCAACCACCCCGACGAGAAGATCCGGGAGCGGTCGGATCGGGCGTCGTGGCGTCTGGCCCGGAAAGTCGGCAGGTCGGACACCACGCTCGGGGCCCGGCTGCTGGATGTCCAGCGGGAGCGGATCACCACCGGTGCGGACGTGGCCCTGGGCGACATGTTCGCGATCACCGTCACACCCCCTGCCGAGCCCGTCACGGCTGGCCGTGACGCCGTCACGGCGGCCGTGACTCCCGCCCTCCCTCCGGTCCCCGAAACGGCCTCCGACGAGGGTCCCGTCACGGGTGGGCGTGACGCGGAAGGCACGCAGGTCAGCGACCCGTCGACCGGCCTGGAAGAGGGGGGCGTCACGCCCTCCGTCACGCCTGCCCTCCCGCCCGTGACGCTCGACGAGGTCGCTGCCATCGCCGGGGTGCCCACCCCACTGATCGCCGAACCGCTGACCGACGAACAGATCGTGGTCGTCCTCCGGTTCCTGCGCTACTCCGCCGACCCGCCCCTGTCCTACCGGCAGACCGCCGCCGCCTTTCGCGACTCCGGATTCACCGGGGGCGAGGCACGCATCCGGGGCGCGTGGACCACGCTTATGGCTCAGGAGGAGAGCCCCCGGTGAGCACCCTCCCCGTCTACCGGTGGCGCCTCGCACCTGAGGGTCTGGCCACTCGTCGTCAGCTCCGCGCCGTCGGGCTTCGGCCCGGCGGGCAGGATGTCGTCGCCCAGCTGGAGCGCCCGCGCCGACGGCGGGGCCCGCTGGTCGCCTACCTGTACCGGGTCGACCTCGCGAAGCCGGTCCGGCCGATGACCCCCAACCGGTGGGCGGCTCTCGCCAAAGCGGATGCGGCCCGCCGCCGATGCCCGGTCTGTCGGGATCACCTCCCGTACGTGATCCCGACCTCGCTCGGCATGTGCGTGGCCTGCCACGACTTCCCTGAACAGCGCGCCGCCTGAACACACGACTCTTCACCCCTGAGCACCGGAAGGAGGGGGCCGCCATGTCCGGCATCGACTGGGACAAGGAGTTCACCCGCATGAACCCCGCAGCCCCGGAAAAGCCCAGCACGTCGTCCAAGTTCTCCGCCAAGTTCAGCGGGGTACGCCGCAACACCGCCGCTCTCGCCGTGTGCGGCACCATCGCCGTCCTCGCCGTGTGCGGCACCGTCGTGGCCGTCACCAGCATGCAGGGCGAGCAGGCCGCCCAGGACCGCGCGCGGGCCAAGGAACAGGCCGCGAACACCCTGGTCGAGGTCGAGGCCGACAAACAGCGCGCGCAGACCGAGGAAGCCGCGGCCAAGGCCCTGTACGAGCGGGAGATGGCCGTCTACCTGGAGTGCATGAAGGTCCGGGCGGCGGCCGTGGCCAAGGCCGCCTCCTACGAGGTCGCGAAAATCCCCGCCTGCGCCGCCCCCACTCTCGGCAGCACGACCCCTAAGGCCAAGGAGGCCGCCGACGGTTCCGGCGGTGGCATCACCTCCAGCCCGTGGCTGTGGGTGGCGCTGGTGGGCGGTGGCGGGCTCGTCGCCTACAAGAAGCTCTCCGCACCCTCCGGTTCCGGTGCGGTCACCCCTGCGAACAACAAGGGATTCACCTTCGAGAAGGGTGCATGAGAATGACGCTCCAGTTCTTCGCCCTGGCCCTGTTCTGCTGGGCGGTGTTCTTCACCTTCAAGAAGACCAAGGGAAAGCAGCAGATGATCTGCCTGCTGCTGATCGTCTCCGGAATCTTCCTCCCGTACACGCCGTTCAGTGACGAGATCCGCAGCACCCTCGAATCCGTCTTCAACACCGCGAACGACACCGTCAGCGACATCGGCACGTCACGCTGAGTCGGCTCGACGTCCGGTTACTGGTTACCGGTTACAGCCCCCAGGCACCGCCCCGGGACCGCTCTGGGCGGCCCGAACCGGGCACGCAGGGCCTGTAACCGGTAACCGGTAACCCCCGACAACTACACAGTGTCATGGAAGGAGGCTCGTGGAACTCCTCATCCTGCTCGCCATCACCTACCTCGTCGGCGTCGACAACACCCACGGCAAATACGAGCAAGCGGGCATCAAGAAACCCCCACCCAAGCCGAAAGGGAAATGGCAGCCGACCCGGGCGCCGGACACCTTCCGAAACGCCCCCTACAACGCTGCCGCGAAAGCGCATTACGGGCTGCTGGCGGGTGCCCACTGGGCCGGGGGACTGCGTGACGGATGGCGCTCCGCCTACCTGAAAAAGCCGGGGAAGGCGCCTTCCGGTTCGCCTTCCGCCACGGCTCCTCCGGAGCCCTCTGCGCCTGCCTCCGGGGCCACGGTGCCGCCGAAGCCCACTACACCGCCGGCGCCCGCCACACCCCCGACGGCCCCGCCGCCGAAGCCCCCAACGCCGCCGACCCCGCCGCCGTCCGCGGCCGCTGCTCCCACACCTGCTGCAGGGCCGACGATCCCGCCAACCGGCACGGTCCCTGCGCCGCCCGCCGTCACGATCCCCGAGCAGATCAGGAAGGACCCCGCGATGCAGCCCAACCCGCCTATCCCGCACACCGCGACCGTCGACGCCAACGGCATCCACGTCACCACCGCCCAGGGGAAGTCCCGCACCTACAGCGGCGGCGAGGTCATCACCCTGACGCAGGTCATCGACCTCGCCGAGGGCGCCGCCACACTGTGCCAGTCCAGCTCCGAGACAGCCATGGAGCTGGTGGACGAGTCGTCGCAGCTGGCCGCGGACTGCGACGTCCTCATCGCCGAGATCACGGAGAAGGGCGTCGGCTCGAACCTGATCGGCAAGTGCGAGCACCTGAAAGAGCAGCTCGACCTGCAGGCCGCCGCCGCGAAGAAGCTCCACGACCAGATCCAGGGCGGCGAGGAGGCCTGTCGTACCGCGTCCGCAAACGCCGAGGTCCGCCACGGCCAGATCTTCCGGGCCGTCGCCGACTCCCCGCTGACCAAGCCCGCCGAACGCGACTTCTACAACGCCCGATAGACGAGGAGCAGCCCGGATGTCTGTCACCGAAACCCTGAAGGACGCCGCCACGTACGCGGCCCTGCGCACGAAGCTGGCCTGGCTCACTCACCAGGTCCACGCGCACGCCGAGACGGTCACCAAGCTTGCCGCCGACGTCGACGAGACGGCGGAGCAGATGCAGGACGCCTCCGAGACGATGAAGGCGCTGGCCGTGGACGCCGCCACCACGGCCGAGTTCGCCGACGCGGCCCTGACCATGACGGGCGCCAAGGAAGCGGCCGGCGCCTACACCGCGGCGGCGGACAGTGCGGCCGCGGCCGCCGACGACGCCAAGACCACGACCGAGTCCGAGCACGGTGGCATCGCCGACGCGGTGGACACCTCCCCGGTCGAAATGGCCGAAGCCGCCTTCTACACCCAGCAGTAGGAAGGAGCAGGGGCCATGGGGCCGACCCGCACACAGTTCATCCAGTACGCGCCCGCCGCCCTCGCCGTGGGGGCGCTCACGGTCGGCCCGTGGTCCGCTCTTGCCGCTGCGGCGGCCGGGGCGGGGGCGTGGGCCATCGGTGCCTCCGCCCCCGTCCTGCGCTCGCTGATCGCCTGTGGGATCACGACCAGCGGTTGCGGCATCGCCGCTCACCAGATCCTGGCCAGCGGCATGGACCCGCTGTTCGCCCTCGGTCTCGCCGTCCCAGCCGGAGCCGCAGCCCTGGCCCACTACCGCAACACCGGCGGCGAACTCGCAGCCCTGCCCGCCGCGACGGCCGCGGCTCCGGCGGGGCAGTCCTCGCAGGTGCAGGTGATCACGGCGTGGTGGGCGGAGTTCATCTCCGGCCCGACGCAGACCGAGGGGCGCAAGCTGATCCAGCCCGGGGCCGTGCTCGCGCACCTCGCCCTGGACGTCGGGGACGAGCACGTGTCTTTCACCGGGGTCATCACGCTCCCCCAGGGCCAGCAGGTGAGGGTGAAGGCCGCGGACATCGCCTCCGTCTACGGGATTCCCGTCTCCCGGGTGGAGCTGGGCGATCCCAAGCACTACGCGCCGAACGCGCTGCCCGTCACCGTGCACCTCAAGAAGGCGACGGCGGCGCCGGAGATTGCGGCCGGCGTCCCGACGACGCCCGAGGAGCTGTGGGCCGCGCACGTCGCTATCCCCGACGGCGCGATGCCCGGCACCCGCCTGACCCTGACCCGCTACGACGGCCCCCTGGACTGGGAGGGCATCGCCACCCGGGAGCGGAAGGCCATCGGAACGGTCAACATCCAGGACCTGGCCGGGAACCTCGACCTGTCGAACATCCAGGTCGCCCTGGCCGCCACCGACAAGCCCACGCAGATGGGCGTGCGTGTGATGAAGGAGCACACGCTCATGCACGGCACGATGCTCTCCACCGTCGCGAACGAGCTGGCGATGGACTCCCGCGGATACGTCCGCCTGGGCACATACATCGACGCCCAGCCCGCCCTCGTGCCCCTCGCCCAGCCCGGATCCGGCGCCCGCCACCTCTACCTCGTCGGCGGATCCCGCTCCGGAAAGTCCGGAGTGCTGGAACAGATCCTGCTCTCCGCCCACCGCTCCCGGATCGCGGTGATCCTGTCCTCCCCGCAGGCCGGAACCATCGCCGGAGCCCCGCTGACTGCCTTCTGCGGGGACGGCCTGGACGAGGCGATGGGCGCCCTGCGCCTGGCCTACGCGCTGATGCTCGACCGCGAGAGCCGCTACCGCTCCCCGTCCTTCCCCTTCACCGACCCGCTGATCCTGGCCGTCATCGACGAGGCACACATGCTGCTGGCGACCTCCTCGCCCTATCACGCGGAGGCGAAAGCGATCGTGGAGCAGATGACCCGCCGGTCCTTGAAGAGGGGTATCGGCGTGGTCCTGGCCACGCAGACCCCGCTGGCCGAAGACCTCGGCAACTCCTCGATCATCCGCTCCCAGCTCCTGATCGGCGGCGGCGCGGTCTTCCTGCGCTGCGCCAAGGGCCAGGGCTCCCTGGTCGGTGCGAATGCAGTCCAGGGGGCGGAGGGGATCGACCTGTCGCTGATCCCCGACTCGTGGCCCGGTCAGGCTCAGAAAGTAGCCGACCGCGACATGTCCGGCCTGGACACCACAGCCGTCGCCAAGCCCGAGGACGCCACCTTCGGCCTGGGCTACCTCCTGACCCCCGGATCGCAGGCCGTCCAGTTCCGTTCCCTCTACCTGGACGTCCCGCCCGCATCCCTCGCCGGAAACCAGCCGCCCGTCGCCGTGGAGGACTGCGAGGCGTGGCAGCACGCGGAGGCGATCGCGCAGACCCCGATGGTCGACCAGCGCGGCAAGAACCTGATCGGCAGCCTCGCCGACCTCCTCACCAAAGCCCAGCAGGGAGCGTCCGCGCTGCCGCAGCAGCGGGCCCAGACCGGCCCCGCCGGCCCCGCACCTGCTTCGGACGGACAGGAGCTGATCAAGCCGCGAATCCTCGAACTCCTGAGGGAGGAAGCCATCCCCATGACCGCCGAGACCATCGCCCGAAAGCTCGGCACCACCGCCAAGAACATCAAGCCGCGCCTGTCCGAACTGAAGAAGCGCGACGAGATCACCAACGAAAACGGACTGTGGAGGGCAGCATGAACCGCACCACAACCCGCTTCACCCCCATCGACCCGGACCTGTACGCGAAAGCGTTCCAGCTCCTCGACCCCGCCCCGGAACCCGACGTCCCCGCGGCGCCGGCCGCGCCCGCCGTCCTCGCCGCGACCCTGCCCGTACACCGGCCCGGGCCGGTCGAGAAGACCCTCACCGACGCCCTCGTGTTCCTCGACACCCACGGCTGGGCCAAGCGCCATCTCATCCACCCCGAGGGCGCCCGCTGCTCCATCGGCGCCCTGCGAGCCGCCGCCGGCACCCGCAACACCGCCTACCGCGACGCAGGCAACCTCCTCCTGGACGAAGCCCGCCGCCAGCACGGCAAGCAGTGGGACGCGATCCCCACCTGGAACGACTCCCACACCGGCCCCCAGGTCCGCGGCGTGTGGGAGGCCGCCATCCAGCGCGCACACCACCTGAACATCTGAGTCCGGAGCCGCCCGTGTCGTTCTCCTTCACCGACCCCAAGCCGAACAACGAACCGTCCTTCTCTTTCACCGAACCGGCCGACGTGGAGGAGCAACTGCAGGCGATCGCCGACATGGCACACGAAATCCTCCGCCTCGTCGCCGCCCTCCGCAGGCAGATCAACAACTGAACGCCCCCAGACAAGGAGGGCGGCCCCTCTCGCCAGAGTCCGGGCCGCCCTCACGCATGTCCGGCCGCGCCACCACTCGTCAACCGCCGAAAGGCCACCGCGTGAACCAGCCCCTGTCCGAGCGCGTCGGCGACGCGCTCGCGCTCCTCACCGGCACGCACACCGTCCGCTGCCTGCACCCCGGATGCCGGGTCTCCGTCCGCTACCGCCACGTCGCCCCCGACGAGGCCAAGCGGTTGACCGCCCTGGCCACCGACCACACCCGCCACTGAGGAGCACGACATGTCCGACGACGACTTCGCCTGCGGCGAAGGGCACTGCCTCTGCTACTGCACCGGCGCCGGCCACGCCTGCGGATGCGACTGCCCCCGCTGCCCGCACTGCCAGCAGGACCCCGAGGACTGCGACTGCGACGACTGCTGACCACACCCGCCACTGAGGAGAGAACCCCATGACCAGCACCACGATGCCGTGGTTCGAGACCCTGACCGACAGTGTGTCCGCTCTGGGCGCTGCCGCCCGTGAAGCCCGCACCGCCCACCGCGCCGCAGAAGCTGCGGGCGCGCAGTACAACCTCGACCGGCTTCGACTCCTGGACGGCGCGATCAGCGTGCCCGGCCGGTCCTCCGGGGTGCCGGACCGGCCGCACGACCGCGCGCTGTTCACGATCGGCCGCTCCCACGGCGAGCACGAGCGACGGATGGCCGACCTGTACGAGGACGCGGCCGCCGCCTACGCGTACGGCACCGCCTGGGCGATCCAGCGCGTGCTCGACGGCCACGAGCCTCCGCTCGTTGTCCTGGGCCGCACGTCCGACGGCCGCACCGTCATCCCCGACGAGGTGTTCCCCTACCCGCCCGCCTTCAAGGGGCTCGACGGCTGGAGCGGGCACGCAGGGTTCGAGCGGGCCCGGGGCGAGCTGGAGCGGCTGGGAGACCTGTGGGCCTACGTCCACGGTCTCGACGAGCCCGACATCCCCGACACCTTCGACCTGCTCGCCTCCACCGAGAACCTCGAAGCCTTCCCCGACGCCGCCTTCGGATTCGGCCGGATCGCCGAGTCCGCGCTGACCTTCGCGCTCCTCGACCACCGCCACCCGCACCGGCGCTAGCTACGCCGAGGGCGGCCCCCTCTCACGCCAATGAAGCGGGGCCGCCCTCGTCCACAACCCATCAACAGACCTGTGGAGGACTCCAGCATGGCTGACCCCACCGACTTCCCGCGAGACCCCCGCCAACCGGCCTTACCCACTCACCTGCGTACCGGGCTCTGGCTCGCCGGGATCGGACTGCCCGTCCTGCCCCTGCGCGCGAGCAAGCTCCCCGTCGGGAACTGTGCCGCCTGCACCAGCAGCAAGGGGGCAGGGCCCTGCCGGTGCGGGGACCGGCCGAACATGAAGTTCGCCGGGCCCTGCCAGTGCCCGGCCCCGTGCCACGCCTGGGCCGCTGCCACCACCGACCCGGCCGTCCTCACCTCTCCGGCGTGGGCCCGCTCGTGGCGGCAGGCCGGAGGGGTCGCCTACCACCCCGGCGGGGCCCACCTCACGGTCGTGGACCTCGACAACGCCGACGCGGTCGCCTGGGCCCACCAGACCCTTCCCGCGACGAAGACCGTGGTGACCACCCGGGGGGAGCACTGGGTCTACCGGGGCGCCATGCAGTCCGCCAACGGGGTCCGGCCCGGCGTGGACATCAAGTCCCTGATGTCCTACGCCCGCTGGATCAACACCGGGACCGGCACCATGACCACTCTGCCCGATACCGTGCTCGCCCTGGTCGGCAGGGAAGAGTCCACCTCCACCCGCTCCCGGGGAGGGGAGGTGGACTCTTCCTCACCGGCCCGGGCCACCTGGGACCGATCGGTCGCTACCGGCTGCCGCCACAACGAGACCTTCGTCCGCACCGGCCTGGAACGTGGGCTCGCCAGGATCACCGCCTGCCGCGACGAGGGCGCCGGATCCAAGGCCTACGGCGTCGCCCGCTTCCTCGCCAACCAGCACACCGCCTGCCCCGGCCCCTGCGGCCTGGAGATCCTCGCCCGGCACATCATCGACGCGGCCGTGTCCGTGGACGTCCCTGAGGCGTACGCCGAGCGGGCTGTTACCAACGGGTTCGGCGCCGTGCTGGTGAAGGCGCCATGACCGCCCGCCCCAGCCCCGCCGAACCGGCCCCCACCCCGGACGCCGGTGGCGCGCCGAAAGTCGTCGCCGAAGGCGTCCCTTCATCAGTTCGCCCTGACCCGCTCGCCGACGACGGGCGCCGGCCGATGGCCTGGCTCCACATCGTCGCCTCGCCCTCGTACGGCGCGAGCCCGAGCGTCCGGTCCTGGTGTTCCTGCGGCCGGGACGTCTTCGCCGCGGGCCGAGCCCGCGCCCTCGCGCTCATCGCCGACCACGCAGAGCACCGCACAGCTTGCTCCCGCCTCACCTCGCGAAGGGAAGCCGCATGACCACGCACGACCCCGAGCTGTGGGCCGGATTCGACGAGATGACCCCGGAGGACGTTGCCGGGCCCGGATGGGAAGAGCCCGTACCGCTCAACCCGCGCGGGCAGCTCCCCACCTTCCCCGTGGACGCTCTGCCTGACTGGCTCGCCGCCATGACCGCCGGTGTTGCGGAGGAGACGCAGACGCCCGTCGACCTCGCCGGGTGCCTCGCACTCGCCGTCATCGGCACGGCCGCCGGCGGGCGCCTCACCGTGACCGTGCGGGGGCAGTGGAGCGAGCCGGTCAACCTCTACACCGCCGTCGCGCTGCCACCCGGCAACCGAAAGAGCGCAGTGTTCGGGCTCATGACCAAGCCTCTCCTCGCCGCCGAGAAGGCCCTCATCGAACTCACGGCGCCCCAGCGCGCCGAGGCTGCCGCCTCCGCCCGGATTGCGAAGGCTGCGGCCGAGAAGGCCGAGAAGCTCGCGGCCAACGCCGATGCCGAGAAGCTGGCCGATCTGACTGCTCAGGCCGCTTCTCTGTCCGAGGCTGCGGAGCGGGCTGTCGTCCCGGCGGAGCCGCAGCTGATCGCGGACGACGTCACGGCCGAGAGCCTGACCAGCCTCCTCGCCCAGCAGGACGGACGGATCGCGATCCTGTCCCCGGAGGGAGAGATCTTCGAGATCATCGCCGGACGCTACTCCGGCCTCCCGAACATGGGGATTTTCCTCAAGGGCCACGCCGGCGACATGGCCCGCGTCAACCGCCAGGCCCGAGACGCCCAGTACATCGAGAACCCCGCCATCACCATGGGCCTCGCCGTGCAGCCGGATGTCTTGGACTCCATCGGCCAGATCAAGGGCGCCGACGGCCGCGGCCTGCTCGCCCGGTTCCTCTACTCCAAGCCCGAATCCCTCGTCGGCTACCGCAACCTCACCCCCGAACTCCTCAGCCCCGACACCGCCGGCACCTACGCCCGGAAGCTCGGGTGTCTGGCCCTGACTCTCGCGGGCTGGACCAAATCTGCCGAACTCACCCTCACATCGGAGGCTGACGCTGTCCTGCTGGCTTACCAGCGCGTCACGGAATCCCGGCTCCGCAAGGACGGGAGCCTCGCGCCGATCGTGAACTGGGCCAGCAAGCGCGACGGCGCCGTCGCCCGCATCGCAGGCCTCCTCCACCTCGCCGCCCACCCCGAGGACGCCTGGACGCGGCCGATCGCCGCCGCAACCATGGCCGCCGCCACCCGCCTCGGGGACTACTTCACCGCCCACGCCCTCGACGTCTTCAACGCCATGAAGGCCGACCCCGCCCAAGAAGCCGCCCACACCGTCCTGACCCACCTGACCGAGACCCGCACAGCGACCTTCACCAAGCGCGACCTCTTCCGCGCGATGCCCCGCAGCGAGTTCTCCGCTATGGGTGACCTCGACCCCGCCCTGGACCTCCTGGAGGAGCACGGTTGGATCCGCCAGCAGCCCCCACGGCCGCGCACCACACGCGGCGGCCGGCCGCCCTCGCCCCGCTACGAGACCCACCCCCGCCTCACCCCCGCAGCCTGAAAACCCCCGAAACCTCTGACAGAACTGACAGAACCTCCCGACGAGGCCCCTGACCTGCAAAAACGAGCACTTTCGGAGGTGTGACAAAACCTCCGAAAACTCACACAGAACTCCAAAAACCTCGCCGCGGGGCGAGCCGTCCGGTCTGACAGAACCTAGGTTTTCGAGGTTCTGTCAGAGTTTTTTGAGGTTGTGTCACGCGGACCGAACCCGCCAAATCCGCAGGTCAGAGGCCAGATGGCGAGGTTCTGTCAGTTCTGTCAGTACTTTCCGGGGTTTTCGCACCCCGGACCGAGCTGAAGGAGCCCGATGGCCCGCCCGCAGATGCTCAAGCTCGCCGACGTCCTCACCGAACTCGGCATGAGCCGAGCAGCCTTCTACCGGATGCGCGCCCGCGGCCAGGGACCGCGCCTCTACAAGCTCCCCAACGGGCAGCTCCGCGTCCGCCGAGCGGACCTCGATGACTGGCTGGCTGCCTGCGAGACAGCGGCCGCATAACCCGTCCGTCATCTCGGGCTCCAGCCAGTCCGGCTGGAGCCCGTTTTGTTTCCTTGAACGGAGTCGACTTGTACAGCTACGACGTACGGATCTGGGGCATCAGGAGCCGCCAGAGCAAGAGCGCCCCTTACCAGCTCCGGTGGATCGTGGGGGGAGAAGAGCATCAGGCCCCTTTTCTGACCAAGACCCTCGCCGATGGTCGACGCGCTCAGCTCATGGAAGCGGTGCGTAAGGGTGAACAGTTCGATGTGACATCCGGGCTGCCGGTGTCGGAACTTCGCCAGCTCAAGTCACCCACCTGGTTCGAACACGCCAGGGCATACGCCTGTATGAAGTGGCCGGACGCTGCGGCCAAACACCGAGTCGGCATTGCGGAGGCGATGACGAACGTGACTATGGCTCTCGTCTCGGGTGGGAAGTCGGCCCCTGATCCGAAGGTGCTGCGACTGGCCTTGCGGTCATGGGCCTTCCAGATGACGTTGGACCCTGAGGGGAACACTGTCCCCCGCATGAAGGCCGAGCCACCGCCGGCGCCCGCAGTCCAGGCGCTGGAGTGGATGGCCAGCCATTCCCTCCGCGTGTCCGAAGTGGCAGAGGCGGAGAACCTGCGCCGTGCTCTTGCCGCCATCTCCCGGCGTCTCAACGGCAAGCGCGCGGCGGACAACACGATTAGGCGCAAGCGCGCCGTCCTGAGCAACGCCCTCCGGTACGCCGTCGAATGCGACGCCTTGCCCACCAATCCGCTGCCCAAGGTCGACTGGAACCCTCCGCAGACCGACGACGAAGTGGACTTCCAGTACGTCCCCGGTCCCGAGCTTGCCCGTCGGCTCCTGGATGCCGTCCAGGCACAAGGCAGCCGCGGCCAGCACCTCCACGCGTTCTTCGGCTGCATGTACTACGCCGCGATGCGCCCGTCTGAGGTGGCCGCCCTCGCCAAAGCCGACTGCAAGCTGCCATCGACGGGCTGGGGTGAGCTGCTCCTACGCCGAAGCCGCCCTGAGGTTGGGGCGGGCTGGACGGACAGCGGGACACCCTACGACGAACGGGGGCTCAAGCGGCGGGCGCGCAAGGCCAGTCG
The DNA here is from genome assembly GCF_040638905.1 of Streptomyces virginiae. Lineage (GTDB taxonomy): Bacteria > Actinomycetota > Actinomycetes > Streptomycetales > Streptomycetaceae > Streptomyces > Streptomyces virginiae_B. The sequence goes on from NZ_JBEZYV010000011.1 coordinate 124,430, forward strand.
TTCGGTGCCCGTGCCGCCGGCGCTCGTACAGCTCCTTCGCAGCCACCTGGAGCGCGAAGGGGCGGCCGCCGATGGTCGGCTGTTCCGCGCGGTGGAAGGTGGCCGTGTCGGCTCAAACGAGTACACCCGCGTATGGGACGAAGCCCGGGAGAAGGCGCTGCCCGCCGCGGATGTGGATACGCCGCTCGCGGAGGTCCCTTACTCGCTTCGGCACGCTGGTGTATCGCTCTGGATCAAAGCAGGTGTCGACCCAGTGGAAGTGGCCCGTCGTGCTGGCCACAGCGTGGCCGTCCTGTGGAAGTTCTACGCGAAGATCCTGCGCGGCCAGCAGCAGGTGTCGAACCAGCTCATCGATCAGGCTCTAGCGGAGGAAAGCACACCCGAAGGGGCATGACAGCCTGGCCACAAGTTGGCCGCACGCGCTGGTCAACAGCGTGACAGGGGCGATTCAGGGTGAGACAGGGCGAGCAGAGAGGGCGTGACCCCCAAATGGGATCACGCCCTCTGACCTGCTACTTCTCTGACCTGGCGGTGGGTGTGGGATTTGAACCCACGGTGACATCGCTGCCACGACGGTTTTCAAGACCGTTCCCTTAGGCCGCTCGGGCAACCCACCTGGCCGGTACAGAGTACCGGCCGGGCGGGGGTGGCGGGCGACTGTGAGGTCAGGAGGCCTGGGCCTTGTCGTAGGCGGCCTTCGCCTCGTTGCCGAGGTACGGGCCGTACATCCGGTTCGGCAGGAAGGTGTAGCCGAAGCTGTTCACCGAGACCTGGGTGCCCAGGCCCGTGGCCTCGTTGAAGTCCTGGAACCAGGGCCCGCCGCTGGAGCCGCCGGTCATGTTGCAGCCCAGGCCGTGGTCCTTGGTGAGCAGGAAGTCCTTGCCGCTGTTGCCGCTGCAGTAGACCAGCTTCGTGCCGTCGTACGGGGCCGCAGCGGGGAAGCCGAAGGAGTACATCTTCTTGTTGTAGCCGCCGTTGAAGAGGACCCCCTGGGCGCCGACGGCCTGGCTGAGGGTCTGGCCGTTCAGCGGGGCGACGACGGCAAGGCCGACGTCCATGTTCATGTCCTCGCTCGCCGCCCACTGGTCGGTGGCGAAGGTCTTGGTGGCCGACCACTGGCCGTAGGGCGCCGACCCGTTGTTGTAGGCGGGCACGAAGACCCAGTTGGTGTGCCAGGCGCCCTGGTACTTCACGCAGTGGCCGGCCGTCATCACCGTGCTGCCGTTGGCACTGGTGATCGAGTTGCCGGAACAGGAGGCGGTGCGGCCGCCCATCGTGAAGAAGACCCGGCCCGACGTCTTCACGACCGCGCCTCCGCCCGTCCAGGCCCCGCCCGCTTGCGGAAACGCCGTGGGTGCTGCGGCAGACACCGCGGCGGTCGGGGCGATGGCGGTGGGTGCGGCGGACGTGGCCACCGGGGTGCGGGCAGCGCCGGGGACCGCCGTCACGTCGAGCGGGGTGGCCTCCCGCATCCGCTCGGCGGTCCAGAAGCCCTGGGTGTGCTGCTGCCGGAAGGATGCCGGGGCGTCCGCCGCGATCGAGGGGGTGGCCGCCGTCAGGACGCCCGCGACCAGGGCGCCCGCCGAGAGCAGGACGGACAAGGCCGTGCGATGACGATTCACGCATGACTCCTTCTGCCGTGCCCGGACCGGTCGGAGCCGGGCAGGGTGGGGGTGAAGAGCGGTCGGTGCGGATCGGCTGTGCGTGGTGCGTCGTACGTGGTGCGGCTTGCCGGGGCAGAGTGGCACGGCCCCGCGTCAAAGTCAGCGGCCAGTCAGAACGTTCGGTCGGATCCGGCCAGGAAATGGCCAACTCCCGGCCGTTGCGGCGTCATACGGTGAGCATCACGCCCACGTACGAGACACCGGCGACGACCACCCACGCGCCGAGCCCCAGCGCCGCCGCCCGCCCTCCGGTCCGCGCCAGCGTCGGCAGGTGGACCGCGCTCCCCAGGCCGAACAGGGCCGCCGCCAACAGGGCCTCCTGCGCGCTGTGCGCCCACTCCAGCGCTACGTCCGGCAGCACGCCGGTGGCGCGCAGCGCGGCCGCGGCCAGGAATCCGGCCACGAACAGCGGCACGGGGGCCGGCCGGCGACCCGAGGGGGTGCGAACACCGCGCCGCCGGGCCCGTACCGAGAGGGCGACCGCCGCCACCAGCGGAGCGAGCAGGGCCACCCGCATCAGCTTGACCAGCACCGCCTCGCCGAGAGCGTCCGGGCCCGCGGTCTGCGCTGTCGCCACCACCTGGCCGACATCGTGGACACCGGCGCCGACCCACCGCCCGAAGGCCGGGTCGGAGAGCGCCAACGGACCCTGAAGGAGAGGGAGTACGGCGATGGCGAGGGTCCCGCACAGAGTGACCAGTGCCACGGAGGCTGCCACGTCCTCCTCGTCGCTGCCCGACACCTCGCTCACCGCGCCGATCGCCGAGGCCCCGCAGATCGAGTACCCGGTGGCGATCAGCAGCGGCTGATCGCCCGGAAGCCCGAGCCGGCGGCCCAGCCAGAGGGTGCCGAAGAAGGTGGCCGCGACCACCCCGACCACCATGGCCACCGTGGTCCAGCCGAGCCGGAGCACCTGGTCCAGCCCCAGGCCGAGGCCCAGCAGGACGATGCCGATCCGCATCAGCCGCCGGCCGGCCAGGGAGAGACCGGCGCGCGCGGCTCCTCGTACGAAGGTCCGCGGCCCCGGGACGTGCGCCACCGCGATGCCCAGCACCACCGACGCGGTCAGCATCGGTACGGCCGGCATGAGGCGGTGGATGCACCAGGCGACCAGGGCTCCGCCCGCCGCCAGCGCCAACCCGGGCCAGGGAGTGGATGTTTCACGTGAAACATGCCGAACCGCCGTGCTCTGGGGGCGGTGGAGGAGGGCCATCAGTCGACGGGGAGCTTGTAGACGCGACGGATGCTGGTGCCCAGCCGGGACACATCGGCGCCGTACACGTGCACTGATATCGCCTTGGTGGAACAGGAGTTACGGACCTTGTGGATGTCTCCGGGCGGCGCGAAACCGCATACCTCACCCTGGGCGTTGACCACGTCCTCCGTCGCCACCAGGCGGGCGGGGCCGGCACCGGGTGCGAGCCGGAAGCGGCGTTCGCTCTCCTCGCCCTGGTGCACCCCGGCCACGCACCACGACACGTGGTCGTGGATACAGGTCTCCTGCCCGGGGAGCCACACCAGTGCCACCACGGAGAAGCTGCCGTCGGACTCCGCGTGCAGGATGTGCTGCCGGTAGCGCTCCGGGTCGCCCTCCTGCTGCGTCGGCGTCAGCAGGTCGGGTGCCCCGAGGTGCGGGGCGAGCCGTTCGCCCACCAGGTAGGCGGTGAGGTCGGGAGCCAGCCCCCGCTCCACAACCGTGCGGATCTCACTGACGAGGGCGGCCATCCTCGTGGTGGTACGGGCCGGTGTGGTGGTGGTCATACGGGCAGCGTGCGGGCGTCGTTCCATCGCGTCCAACGACAGTTGTGACCGGAAATCCCAAGCAGCGCTTATGGATTGCTCAGCAGCCGACCCGGTTCGCGGCCACCTGCTTCAGCGCGTTCAGCACCACGGCCGTCGCTGGGATCCGCAGATGGTCCCGGTAGACGTACGCGGCGATGTGCCGGCGCGCGGCGGGCTGGAGCGCCCTTCCGCAGACCCGGTTCAGCGAGAGCGAGGGCAGGACCAGCGCGGGCATCATCGCCACGCCCAGACCCTGGGCCACCAGGCTCTGCACCACCAGGTTGTCGTCGGTGGCGAAGCGGATGTCGGGCACGAAGCCCAGCTCGGCGCACTCGTGCAGCAGGTTCGCCCGGCAGCGCGGGCAGCCCGCGATCCACCGTTCCTCGGCGAGGTCGGCCAGGTGCACGGCGCGGCGCCGGGCCAGCGGATGCCCGGTCGGCAGCAGCACCGTCAGCTGGTCCTCCAGCAGCCTGACCTCGGCGACCTCCTCCGGTATCTCCTCGTGCAGGCCGGGATAGGTGAAGGCCAGGGTGATGTCGCACTCACCGCGCTCCAGCCGGCGCAGCGACTCCGGAGGCTCTCCCTCCAGCAGTTCCACCTGTACGCCGGGATGGTCCTTGGCCAGGCCGCTCAGGGCTTCCGGGACGAGGGTGACGTTGGCGCTGGGGAAGCCGCACAGCCTGACGCGGCCGGTCCGCAGGCGCGCGTACGCCCGCAGCTGGGCCTCGGCGGCGGAGAGGTTGCCGAGGATGGTCTCGGCGTGCCGGGAGAGGGACTCACCGGCCTCGGTGAGCTGCATCTTGCGTCCCACGCGGGTGAACAACGGGGTGCCGACGGCGCGTTCGAGCGCCTTCATCTGCTGGGTGATGGCGGGCTGGGTGTAGCCCAGCACGCGGGCGGCCGCCGAGTACGAACCGGAGGCGACCACCGTGTGGAACGTCCGTATGTGCCGAGAATCGAACACCAGCGAAGCATAAGCGGACATTGGAGGGGCCGTGGGCGGAATCCCGCCCACGGCCCCTCGTCGCCGGGCCACTGGCGTGGCCGGTGGTGCTACTTGTCGCCGACCCGTGAGCCGAGCGTGATGTCGACGGTGTTCGGCTTGCCGTCGCGCAGGTAGGTCAGCTTCACCGTGTCGCCGGGCTTGTACGTCCAGATCATGCTGATCAGGGTCGGGCCGCTGTCCACCGGCTTGCCGCCGAAGTCCGTGATGATGTCGCCCGGCTTGAGGCCCGCCTTGCCGGCCGGACCGTTGGGGTCGACGAGCTCGTTGGCGGCCGCGCCCTGGTCGGAAATCTTCGCGCCCTCGGCCTTGGCCTGGAGGTCCACGGAGACCGAGATCACCGGGTAGACCGGCTTGCCCGTCTTGATCAGCGATTCGGCCACGTTCTTGGCCTGGTTGATCGGGATGGCGAAGCCGAGGCCGATGGAGCCGGCCTGGCCGCCGCCGAAGCCGCCGTTCCCGGCCGACTGGATCGCGGAGTTGATGCCGATGACCGCGCCGCGGCCGTCGAGCAGCGGACCGCCGGAGTTGCCCGGGTTGATCGAAGCGTCCGTCTGCAGCGCGCTCATGTACGAGTTCTTGCTGCCGGTGCCGTCACCGGAGGCGACCGGGCGGTTCTTGGCGCTGACGATGCCGGTGGTGACCGTGTTGGACAGGCCGAACGGTGCGCCGATCGCGATCGTGGCGTCGCCGACCGCGACCTTGTCGGAGTCGCCGAGCGCCAGCGGCTTGAGGCCGGCCGGCGGGTTCTTCAGCTTGAGCACGGCGACGTCGTAGCCCTGGGCGCGGCCCACCACCTCGGCGTCGTACCGCTTGCCGTCGGAGAAGGTCGCGAAGAGCTTGCCGCCGTTCGCGGCGGAGGCCACCACGTGGTTGTTGGTGAGGATGTGGCCCTGCTGGTCGTAGACGAACCCGGTGCCGGTGCCGCCCTCGCCGTCGCCGGCCGAGGCCTCGATGGTGACCACGCTGGGCAGGGCGCCTGCGGCGAGTCCGGCGATGGAGCCGGCCTCGCGCTTGAGGTCCTTCGGGGTGTTGGTCGCGCTGATGGTGGTCGAGCCGCTGCCGTCGCTGCTGCGTTCGGCGGCCCAGTAGCCGACGCTTCCGCCGATGCCACCTGCGACGAGGGCCGCCACGAGCACGGCTGCGATCATGCCGCCCCTGCCCTTGGACTTGGGCCCGGGGGCGCCGTCGGCGGTCGGGTGGGCGCCCCAGACGGGGCCGCCGCCCGAACCGCCTGCGCCGTACGCCGGCACGGTGGGGGGCGGGGGCGGCCAGCCCTCCGCTCCGTACGCGGCCGTGGCGGGGGCCTGGGCATAGGGCTGGCCGTACCCGGGGTCCTGGCCGTAGGTGGGCGCCTGGGCCGCGGGCACGGGCGGGATCTGCTGGGTCGGCTCGGTGCCCGGCGCGGGCGTCGGCGGAAGCTGCTGGGTCACCTGCTCACCGGCGGCGGGCGCCGGAGCGGCGGCGGGTGCCGCTGGCGGGGCGGCACCCGGGGCGGTGGGGGCAGTCGGGGCGGCGTCCTGCGGGGCGTGGTCCGGCCGCGGAGCGGGCGCGGGGGCCGCCGCCGTCTCGGAGCCCTGAGCAGGGGTTACGGACGGGGCCGCGGGGGGTGTGGGGGCCGCGGTGCCCTCGTTCTCGGTGCTCACAGCTCTCTCTCCTCGTCACACACAGCTGCAGAATCTGGCGATATCGATCCGGCTGAACGTTCGACGTGCCGTACAAGTTCCAGAGCAAAGCCTTTCCCATGCCCCGTCAGAGCACTGTAAGCCGGACCTGTGCATCTCCCCTCATTCTTTATGTCCGGCATTTCGGATGCACTCGCGGGGCCGGACCTGGACCGCCGGGGGGCTGACGGTGGCACCATGACCCGGTGACCCACGCAATGCCGCGCACCATCCAGGTCGTCGCCCACCGCGGCGCTTCGGAGGACGCCCCCGAGCACACCCTGGCCGCCTACCGCAAGGCCATCGAGGACGGCGCCGACGCCCTCGAATGCGATGTCAGGCTCACCGCCGACGGTCATCTGGTCCTGGTCCACGATCGCCGGGTGAACCGCACCTCGAACGGCCGCGGCGCCGTCTCCGCCCTGGAGCTGGCCGATCTCGCCGCCCTGGACTTCGGCTCCTGGAAGGACCGCGAGGAGTCCCCCGACTGGGACGCGGACCCCGAGCGCACCTCCGTCCTCACCCTGGAACGCCTTCTGGAGCTGGTCGCGGACACCGGACGGCCGGTACAGCTCGCGATCGAGACGAAGCACCCGACCCGCTGGGCCGGACAGGTGGAGGAGCGCCTCCTGTTCCTCCTCAAGCGCTTCGGCCTGGACGCCCCGCCACCCGGCGGACCCCACCCTGTCCGGGTCATGAGCTTCTCCGCGCGCTCCCTGCACCGGGTGCGGGCCGCCGCGCCGACGGTCCCGACCGTGTACCTGATGCAGTTCGTCTCGCCACGGATGCGCGACGGGCGGCTCCCGGCCGGGGTGACGATCGCCGGCCCCGGGATGCGGATCGTCCGCAACCATCCCGGCTTCATCCGCAAGCTCCAGGGCGCCGGTCATCCCGTGCACGTATGGACAGTGAACGAGCCGGAAGATGTTCAGCTCTGCGCTGATATGGGCGTGGAAGCGATCATCACGAACAGACCCCGCCAAGTTCTGTCCCAACTGGGGCGCTGACGTCCCCATTTGCGCAGTCGTCACCCCCGCCCCGCCGGTCACAGGGTGTGCTCCGGCGCATCCGCTCCGCATTCGACCGGCGCGAATGCGTCAGAGCGGCCCGCTTCGGCGGTTTCCGGTCCAGGCCAAGGGGGCATCCAGACCATGCGTGGGGCTAAGGAGGTTCCGGGGGTGGCGTTGGTGGTGGCACAAGAAGTGCCCACGTCGTCGTGCATGGACGTACGCCATGGTCCTGCGGGCGTGGGTGAGGCCAGGCACCGGATGCGCGAACAATTGCGTATCAGCGGGGTGGCCGAAACGGTCGTGGACGATGCCGTACTGATCCTTTCCGAACTGCTCAGCAACGCTTGCCGACACGGCAGGCCGCTGGGGGCGCGGGAAGTCGGGGACGGGGAGATACGCGCCGCATGGCGCATCGACAGGGCGGGGCGGCTGACGGTCGAGGTCACGGACGGGGGTGGGCCGACCCGGCCTGTTCCTTCCACGCCCTCGGTCACCGCACGCGGCGGCCGGGGGCTGAACATCATCAGCGCCCTTGCCCAGGACTGGGGTGTCCGGGACGGAGCGGCAGGTGAGGTCACCGTCTGGGTGGTCGTCGCCTGTGGGCCCCGGCACGACGATTTCGCTACGCGCGTTGCGCCCCCGGCGATCGACTTCAGTACGGCATTCGACGATCTCGATGTCTGAACCCGTGGATCCGCAGCCCAGGACACCCGGGCGCCGGGATCCCTGACCGCACAACAGCTCGACATCAGCACAGCAGTACCGGTCATCCGTACAGGCGGCCGTCCGGGAGCGCACGCCGACCGTGCTCCCGGGCCGCACCCCACCGGTTCCGGCGGTACGAACGGCTAGGCTCGCGCCCAGACACGACGCCGTACCGCCGCAACCGGGAGACACGCACGATGGCCAAGAAGCGCCCCGCAGCCAAGTCTGCAAAGCCGCAGCTCACCAACGGTGAGATCCCCGTTGTCGGCGCACGCGAGCCCTGCCCCTGCGGATCCGGGCGCCGCTACAAGGCCTGCCACGGCGCAGCCGCCGCGCACGCCGTCACCGAGCACGTCCAGCGCCCCTTCGAGGGCCTCCCGGGCGAGTGCGACTGGGTCGCGCTGCGCGAGCTGGTGCCCGCGGCCACCATCCCGCTGTCGCTGAAGGGCGGTCTGCCCGAGGGCGTCCCCTCCGTCACGCTGGTGACCGTACTGCCCATGGCCTGGCCGGCGCTGCGTCGCGAGGACGGGTCCGTCCTGCTCGGTCTGCAGAACGAGACGTCCACCGGGGACCTGAGCCGCGACATGGCCGACACCCTGGAGCGGGCGCTCGTGGCGGAGCCGGGAACTCCGGTCGCTGCCCGCCGGGTCCCCGCCGAGGGTCCCCGACTTCAGGATCTCCTGGACGCCGACGGCGGTTTCGAGCCGGTTGTTCACACCGGCTTCGAATTCTGGATTCCGGAATCCGAGGGCGGCCCGAACGCGTCCCCGGAGATCGCCGCCTCGCTGGAGCGCGCCAACGCGGCCGCCATCCCCACCGTCAAGCTGACCGGCGTAGACGCCGCCTACTGGTGCGAGACCCCGGACAAGAACCACCTGCGCTGGGTCATGCCGCACCCCGAGGAGAAGCTGCTCGACGCCCTCGCACGACTGCACGCGGCCGGCACGTCCTCGCTCGGCGAGGGCACGAAGCTCGTCGGGTCCTTCCGCGCCCACGGGCTGGTGGTCCCGGTCTGGGACCTGCCGACCGGAGTGACGGCCGACGACGTCGAGAAGCCGGCTGCGGAGTTCGCTGAGCGGCTGGCCAAGGCGCTTGCCGCGGACGCTCCGCTGACCCCGGAGGAGCGCCGGGCGCGCGGCGGTCTCACCAACCGCCAGGTGACCCTCAGCTGACACCCACGCGCATGCGCGGAGCCGGTGACCGGAGTCACAACTCCCGCTAATCGTCTGCAAATCGGTGTCTGAATATCAGAGATCGAATTTGCGAACAGGCGATCTCTTGTTACCGTTCTTGTAGCCCGGTCGCTGGTGCATCCCCCGTCGCCAGCGACCGGGCCCTTCCATTTAGGGCGGTGCTCAACCGTCGCCCGGTGCCGGTGAGTTGCTTCCGGACCGCAAGAGCAGCTGCCCTTCATCATCCGGAACTGCAAACTCCGCAACTGCGGAGTAACTCTCCGGTTCTCCGGCCGAGTCCTCCTTGGGTGTCTCGCACAGACCGGGTTCGTCACCGGCACCGACCGCACAGGCGATCCGTACCGTGCGCCCGGCCGGCCCCATCACCGTCAGCACGGCATCCAGCGCGCGGCCACTCGTGTTCCGGTAGTAACTCCTGCCCCACGTCCGGCCTTCGGCCACCAGCACGCACGTCTGCGCCTCCACTCCGTGGGGCGAGGACAGCTCGGGGCCGCAATGGGAATCCGTACGCGGCTGCTCCGCCGCGCCGGACTGCTCGGCCGTGGCGGGCGCCGCCGGGCGGGCAGCCGGCGCGGGGGCGGTTCGAGCGGGCTCCGAAAGACCGAGGGTCGTGAACAGGCCGCCGCCCTTTCCGTCATCTTGACCGGCGAAATCAGGCCCGGCGATCGCGCCGGCGAGCGGGAGCGACAAGATGATCAGCACACCGGCGCCGATACCGATCAGGCGGAGATTCATTCGCCGAAGATAGCGACGGGGGAAAGGGGCGCGGAGATCCCCGCGCCCAATTCCCTTGGAAACTCGTCCCGCTGACACCCGTACGAGTGACCCTGCGGGACCTCGCAGGTCAGTACGCGAGCCGGCTGCCGCCGCCGGGCGCTCCGCTGCTCGCCTCGACCAACGCGTCCACGACCGCCTCGACGTCGGGCAGCCAGAGTTCGGTCGCCGAGGCCTGCGACGCCCGTGCGCCAGGGGACTTCGGATCCGCCGGACGCGGGGGCACCGGACGCGGTTCGCGCTGCCAGCGCACTTGGCCGCCGCTGGAAGCGGCGGACGGCGGCAGCAGCAGGTAGCCGCCCTCGCCGTGGAACCGCAGCGAGGAGGGCACGTGGTCCTTCGCGTACAGGAGCTCCCCGAGCCGCTCCAGCGAGTACGGCGCCACGAGCAGCGCCCAGCGGGTGGGCGTGGCGACGACCGGCCCGAGGCGCATGCCCTGCGCGTCGAGTCGTACGAGGGCCCGTGCGGCCGCACCGGCCGGGAGGCTCACCGCACACGGGGCGGATCCGCCGGTCGCCATCAGGACGGGTGCGGTGGGCCGGTTGGTCCACCACCAGGCCACCATCCGGGGGTCGGTGGAGGCCGCGAGCAGACCGGGATCGAAGGGATGTGCGCCGGGGACGGCGCAGTCGGGGTCGGGGCAGGCGCAGCGCGCACCGTCCGTACCGGACCGGCCTACCCCGGGCAGGACGGGCCACTGGAACGTGGTCGCGCAGGTGAGCGCCGCTTCGAGGAGAGAGGAAGTGCTGCCGCTCTGTACCCGGTCGGGGCGTAGGGATTGAAAGCGATCGCGGAGCCGCTGGAGACGCCTTCCGAGGATCTCGCGCATGAGCGCTCGTTCCTTTCCGTTGAACGCCGAGGGCCACATCACACCATGTAACCGGAAACTCACCACACGTACAGGTTTCGCGTCACTGTCCGCCAGAGGCAGGTTCACGCGGTTCGTGCAGTTTTCTTACGGGTCCATCAAACGTCCGGCGGGGATGGAGCGCGACCCGCGCCGACTGCCGAGACCAGCTGCCGAGACCGACTGCCGCCGCTTAGGACGACGACCCGCGACCGAGCGGTTCCCGGTACGCCAACTGACCTCGGCCAACACCGAGTACGTACCCGAGCCCCCTGCGGAGCTCGTCCAGTCGACCTCAAAAACCGATCGCTTCCAGCTTTTTCCGGCCAAGTTCTAGCCTTGGCCCGACAGTGAGTTGCCGCCTCTCGGACACCAGGATTCCCACCGGGGCAATGCTGGACATGCATCCATGTGTGCGTGTAGATGTGGATTCCTTGATGGCGGCGCAGCACGATCTGGGGGTTTGCGATGCTATTCGGCGAATCGCACCAGGTGGAAAGGCGGACGCCATGAGCGCCCCGCATCTGCCGAAAGTGGCTGGAATCGATCCAGCAGTCACCGCGTCACCGCACACTGCGGCACCCGCGCCCGCCCGGACCGCCCCCACACCGGCCCCCGCGCCGGCCGCGGGCAGCCTCATCCAGGATCGCCTGGCGGGCATGGTCTCGGACCTCACCACCCTGCACGAGCTCACCGAACGCCTCGCCCGCGCAGGCGACCTCGACACCTCCCTCCACGAGTTCCTGCGCGCCGGAGCCGCACTCGTCGGCGCCCGCCGCGGCCTGATCGTCCTGGAGCCCTCCGACGGGCTCGGCCCCACCACCACGATCGGCCTCGGCCTCGGCCACGCCGAACTGGGCCACATCGAGACCGTGCCGCGCAGCGCGACCTCCTACGGGCGGATCCTCGACGGACTGCCCGACGCACAGGGCGGCTCCGAGTTCCTCCCCGAACCGGACGCGCCCCCCGGCACCGGCGGGTTCGCCGCCCCGGTGGACCCCCGCCACCGCGAGGTCGCCGCCCGCCTCGGCTACGCCGCCAGCTACGCGCTCCCGCTGACCGCCGAGGCCACCGGCCGGCTCGGCGCCGCAGTATGGCTCTACGACGAGCAGGCCGAGCCGAACGACCGCCAGCGCGACCTGGCCGGGCTGTACGTGCGGCACGCCGCCGAACACCTGGCCCGGATGCTGGAGGTGGAACGATCCCGCACCCACCTGGCCACCGTCGCGGAGGAACTGCTGCCCAGCAGGCTCCCCCGGATCCCCGGGGTGCAGCTCGCGGCCCGCCACCACACGGGACCGCGCGGCGGAGGCGACTGGTACGACGCGCTGCCGCTGCCCGAAGGCGCCCTGGGACTGGCCGTGGGATCCGTCACCGGAGCAGGCCCGAGCGCCGTCGCCGCCATGGGACGCCTGCGCGCGTCACTGCGCGCCTACGCCGTCATGGAGGGCGAGGACCCCGTAGCCGTCCTGTCGGACCTGGAACTGCTGCTGCGGCTGACCGAGCCCGCCCGCTGCGCCACCGCGCTCTTCGCCCACTGCGAGCCCGCCGGAGGACCGCAGACCGACGGCCGGGGCAGCAAGATCATCCTGGCCGGGGCCGGACACACCCCGCCGCTCCTCATCGGCGAGCACCGCACGGAGTACGTCGAGACCTCGCTGTCCGCTCCCCTGGGCATGCTGTCCTGCTGGGAGGCGCCGAGCACGGAGATCGAACCCGCGCCCGGAGAAACGGTGCTGCTGTACACCGACGGGCTGCTGCGCCACACCGGCGACCCGACGGACCGGGCGTACGCGCGGCTCCACGCGGCAGCCGCAGGGGTGCCCCCCGCCGCGCGGGAGGACCCGGAGGCCCTGTGCGACCACATCCTGCGGACCGTGCTGCCCGACGGGCGGCCGGCCGACGCCCCTGAGGACATCGTGCTGCTCGCAGCCCGGTTCGAGTGATCCGCCGTGGGTCCCGGACCGTGACAACCCGCACGATCCGGACCACGCCTTCCCCGTACACGCATACGATGGATGAGGTCCACACCCAGGTCCGTACCGTCGTAGCTGAGGAGAAGACGTGGCTGACGAGCTCACCCCGGAGACCCCGGAAGAAGAGCAGCCCAAGAAGACGCACAAGCAGCGCAAGAACGGTCTGTACCCGGGCGTCAGCGACGAACTCGCCGAGAACATGCGCACCGGCTGGGCGGACACCGAGCTGCACGGTCTGGAGCCGATCGCGCAGGCCGCGCACACCGCCGCCCGGCGTGCGGCGCTGTCCGAGCGCTTCCCCGGTGAGCGCCTGGTCGTCCCCGCGGGCCGCCTGAAGACCCGCTCGAACGACACCGAGTACCCCTTCCGCGCCTCGACCGAGTACGCGTACCTCACCGGTGACCAGACCGAGAACGGCGTGCTGGTCCTGGAGCCGGCGGGCCCGACCGGGCACACCGCGACCATCTACCTGCTGCCGCGATCCGACCGGGAGAACGGCGAGTTCTGGCTGTCCGGCCAGGGCGAGCTGTGGGTCGGCCGCCGCCATTCCCTCACCGAGGCCGAGCAGCTCCTGGGCATCCCCGCCAAGGACGTCCGCGAACTCGCCGAGGCCCTCACCGAGGCCGAGGGCCCGGTGCGCAACGTGCGCGGCCACGACTCGGTCATCGAGTCGGCCCTCACCGACAAGGTGACCAAGGAGCGCGACGAGGAGCTGCGCGTCTACCTCTCCGAGGCCCGCGCCGTGAAGGACGAGTTCGAGATCGGCGAGCTGCAGAAGGCCGTCGACTCCACCGTCCGCGGTTTCGAGGACGTCGTGAAGGTCCTCGACAAGGCCGAGGCCACGTCCGAGCGCTACATCGAGGGCACCTTCTTCCTGCGCGCCCGCGTCGAGGGCAACGACGTCGGCTACGGCTCGATCTGCGCCGCCGGCCCGCACGCCTGCACCCTGCACTGGGTCCGCAACGACGGCGACGTCCGCTCCGGCGACCTGCTGCTGCTCGACGCCGGTGTGGAGACCCACTCCCTCTACACCGCCGACGTCACGCGCACGCTGCCGATCAGCGGCACGTACACCGACATCCAGCGCAAGATCTACGACGCGGTCTACGAGTCCCAGGAAGCCGGTATCGCCGCGGTGAAGCCGGGTGCGAAGTTCCGCGACTTCCACGACGCCTCCCAGCACGTGCTGGCCGAGAAGCTCGTCGAATGGGGTCTGCTGGAGGGTCCGGTCGAGCGGGTGCTGGAGCTCGGCCTGCAGCGCCGCTGGACCCTGCACGGCACCGGCCACATGCTCGGCATGGACGTCCACGACTGCGCCGCCGCGCGCACCGAGGCGTACGTGGAGGGGACGCTGGAGCCGGGCATGTGCCTCACCGTCGAGCCGGGTCTCTATTTCCAGGCCGACGACCTGACCGTGCCCGAGGAGTACCGGGGCATCGGCGTCCGGATCGAGGACGACATCCTCGTCACCGAGGACGGCAACCGGAACCTGTCGGCCGGGCTGCCCCGCACCTCGACCGACGTCGAGGCCTGGATGGCGCGCCTGAAGGGCTGACGTCCGCACGACCGGCATCGCCCCGAGGACCGGCGTCGGCGCCGGAGGTGCCGGTGGGCGGGATCCCGAACGGGATCCCGCCCACCGGCGTTCTACGACACCTTCTGCAGCGCGTCGTCGCGCCACTTCAGCATCTTGTCGAAGCTCACCACGGCGCCGCGGCCCGGCCGGTTGCGGAAACGGACGTGGTCGGACAGCTCGGCGATCAGGTGCAGGCCCCGGCCGTGCTCGGCCAGGGCGGGTCTGCAACGGGCCACCGTGGCGGGCGGGAACCCCGGACCGGAGTCGGTCACCTCGATACGGCAGCAGTCCCCGTCCAGATAGGCCGTGACGTGGTACGCCTCGGTCTCGTCCGGGATGTCGCCGCCCCCGCCGTGCTCGACCGCGTTCGCACAGGCCTCGCTCAGCGCCACCGAGAGATCGAAGGAGATGTCCGGGTCCACCCCCGCGGTCTCCATCGTCCCCAGCAGCAGTCGCCTGGCGAGCGGTACGCTCGCGGCGTCGCGCCTCAAGTGGAGAGACCACCAGATGCTCATACGGGTACCTATTGCCGCCCGCGAGGGCCCGTAAGCGCCCTTGGGCCGTACGGGACCTCATTGCGCCCGTCCGGCGGATGCGGCTCGCCCACAGGGCGGTGTATGCGCCGGCATGCGGCCCGTACCGCGCCGGCGGGAGGGCCGGACCACATCCGCAGCGGGACCGGACCTGTCGGGACCCCCTTCGCAGAGCGGGCTCATGCGGACCTTCCGGACCTGCCGTATGGAGGACATCAGCGCAGTGCGATGATGACCCGGCCATGTCTGACCCCCACGCGACGCACGCCGGAGCCGGCCTCCGGCTGATCCGGGCCGCGGTGTTCACCGCGGTCTGTGTCGTGCTGTCCGCGTCCGGGCACGCCCTGGCCTCCTGCGCCACCGTGCCCTGGTGGTCCCTGTGCATCGGCTTCCTCGCCGTCTTCGCGGTGGCTGCCCCGCTCGCGGGACGCCGCCGGACCCTGCCCGGGCTCGCCGCCGGGCTCGCCGCCGGGCAGCTCTCCCTGCACGTGCTGTTCGGCCTCGGCCAGCACAGCACCGCAGCCGCTCAGGGCCCGGGTGGCGCGTCAGACGGCTCGCTCGCGGAACTCGCCGCCCGGTTGGTGTGCGGGGGCAACTCCGTCCCGCTGAGCCCCGCCGACGCCCGCCGGATCCTGGAGGCCGCAGGCCTGGACCCGGCCGCCCTGGCAGCACAGGCCGGGCAGGTCGCGGAGCAGGGCCACGGGGCGCACGCCCACGCGGCCCGGGCCGTCACCACCGCACCCGAGACCGGTCTGTTCAGCCCGGCCATGCTGCTCGGGCACCTGCTGGCCGCGCTCGTCGCCGGCTGGTTGCTCGGCCGCGGCGACGCCGCGCTCTTCCGGCTCGTCGAACTGTCCCGGCTCACCACCGAGGCGGCCCGGGTCCGCCCGCTGCGCGCCGCACTGGCCTTCGTCCGGGCCCTCGGCACCGGACTCGGCGCGCCGGCCCGCACCCCGCGGACCGGTCGCCGGACCGAAGACGACCACGCGGCCCTCACGGGCCGGGAGGCACTCCAGCACACGGTGGTCCGCCGTGGGCCGCCCGCAGCGTTCGCCCTCGCAGCCTGACGCGGCACCCGCCTCCCCGGGACACACATCGGGGGCACCGGTGCCGCGCACTCCGCGCGCGCCCGTGCGCGGAGCAACCGCCACCACTGCTTCCGTGGAGTGTTTCTGCCATGAAGACCTTTCGCGTCTCCTTCGCCGCCGCCCTCGCCGCCGGCTCCGTGCTCGTCCTCTCCGGCACCGCCTTCGCGCACGTCGGCGTGCAGCCGGTCGGCGAGGCCGCCAAGGGCGGGTACGCGACGCTCAACTTCAAGGTCCCCAACGAGCGCGACAACGCCTCGACCACTCAGCTCGAGGTCAACTTCCCGGTCGACCAGCCCCTCACGTCCGTCATGCCGCAGGACGTCCCCGGCTGGACCGTGAACGTCGAGAAGACGAAGCTCGACAAGCCGCTGACCGTGCACGGCAAGCAGGTCAACGAGGTCGTCACCAAGGTGACCTGGTCCGGCGGAAAGATCGGCCCGGGCATGTTCCAGCAGTTCCCGGTCTCCGTCGGCAAGCTCCCCGAGAACGCCGACCAGATGGTCTTCAAGGCGATCCAGACCTACGACAACAACGAGGTCGTGCGCTGGATCGAAGAGGCCAAGGAAGGCGCCGCGGAGCCGCAGACCCCGGCACCAGTGCTGAAGCTGACCGCCGCGAAGGGCGACGACCACCACGCCGGCGCCAAGACCGACGGGGCGAAGAACGCGGAGAAGGACGCGGAGAAGGGCGTCGATGCCGGACACGGCCACGACAAGGCCGCCGACGACCACGGCTCCGACGCCACTGCGCGCGCCCTCGGCATCGCGGGCATCGTCATCGGACTCGGCGGTGTCGCCTTCGGCGTCGCATCGCGCCGACGCTCCGTCTGACCTGCCACGCCCCGGGGCGCTGTCGCTCGTACCGCCCAGCATCCCTACATCCCCGATCCCAGGGACATCTCTCCATGCGCACCACACGTATGACGGCTGCCGCGCTCCTCGCCGCGGCCGTACTGACCCTGACCGCCTGCGGCGACGCTGAACCCGTCAAGAGCAGCGGGGTCACCCAGATCGCCGGCGGTCAGAGCGGCGGCAAGGCCGCCACCGTTCTGGACCGCCCCTTCAACAAGCCGGAGCTCGTCCTGACGGACACCACCGGCAAGCCGTGGAACCTCCGCGAGCAGACCAAGGGCAAGCCGACGCTCATTTACTTCGGCTACACCAACTGCCCCGACGTGTGCCCGCTGACGATGAGCAACATCGCCGTCGCCAAGAAGAACCTCCCGAAGGAGGACCAGGACAACCTCCGGGTCGTCTTCGTCACCACGGACCCCGAACGGGACACCCCCGAGTCCCTCGGCTCCTGGCTCAAGGCGCAGGACCCGTCCTTCATCGGACTCACCGGGGACTTCGCGACCATCCAGGCCGCCGCCCGAACCCTCGGCATCGGCATCGATCCCGCCAAGAAGGAGGCCGACGGCGGCGTCGTCTCCATGCACGGCGCGCAGGTCATCGCGTTCTCGCCCAAGACCGACGAGGGCTACGTCCTCTACGGCGAGGGCACGACCGTCGACAACTACGCCAAGGACCTGCCGAAGCTCATCAAGGGGGAGAACCCGTGAACACCCGCACCATCCGCACCCTCGCCGCCGCCCTCTCCCTGACGTCAGCGCTCGCCATATCCGGCTGCTCCGGCGACAGCGAGCCGCAGATGACCGTCAGCGGCGCCTTCATGCCGCAGCCGGTCAACGACAAGATGGCCGGAGCCTTCATGGTCATCAGCAACCCCACCGAGACCCCCGACAAGCTCACCGGTGCCACCTCCCCGCTCTCCGACGACCTCCAGATCCACGAGACCATGGACCAGAAGATGCAGCAGGTCCAGTCGATGGACGTGCCGGCGGACGGCGAGCTCCGGCTGGAGCGCGGCGGCAACCACATCATGTTCATGGGGCTCAAGAGCACTCCCAAGGTCGGCGACAAGGTCACCGTCGAGCTCCGCTTCGAGAAGGCCGGCTCCGTCAAGGTCGAGCTGGACGTGAAGGAACGCACGTACAACGCGCAGGCCCCGACATCCACGGCCCACAGCGGCCACTGACGGACCGAGGACTGACACGCCATGACGGCCGCCGCCCCCGCCCCCTCCACGGCCCGCGCCCGTGCCACGGCATTGCTGCCACGGCTCGCGCTGGTCCTCGCAGCCCTGCTGGCGACCCTGTTCACCGCGGCCACACCGGCCACGGCGCACGCCGCACTCACCGCGAGCGACCCCACGGACGGGGCGGTGGTCGCCACGGCGCCCGCCCAGGTCACCCTCTCCTTCTCGGAGCAGGTCGCCATGGGCGACGACTCGATCCGCGTCCTCGACCCCCAGGGCAGGCGGGTGGACACCGGTGAGCTCCGCGACATGTGCAGCGGGAACACCGTCCGCTACGGCACCGCCCTGCACTCCGGCCTGCCCAACGGCACTTACACCGTCGCCTGGCAGGCCGTCTCCGCCGACAGCCACCCGATCTCCGGCGCGTTCACCTTCTCCATCGGCGCGCCTTCGGCCACCGAGGTCTCCCTCCCCACCACGACGGCGGGCGGCGGACCGGTCGGGATCGCCTACGGCATCACCCGCTACGCCGCCTACGCCGGCTTCACCGTTCTGGTGGGCGGCGCGGCCTTCATCCTGCTGTGCTGGCGCCGGGGCGCCGCGGAGCGGCCGCTCCAGAAGCTCGTCGTGCGGGCGTGGGTGACCCTGACCGCCGCCACCCTGGCGATGCTGGTGCTCCGGACTCCGTACACAGGGTCCGGCCGGTTCGCCGACGCCTTCGACCTGGACGGGCTCAGGGCGGTCCTGGAGACCAAGACGGGCGCGTCGCTCGTGTCCCGTCTGCTCCTGCTGGGCGCGGCCGCCCTCTTCGTCGCGGTCCTCTTCGGGGTGTACGCACGCCGCCAGCTGAACCCCGGGGGCGCGGAAGAGGACAAGGACACAGGCGACCTCACCTTCGGCCTCGCCATCGGCGGCGCCGTGGTCGCCGGCGGCATCGCTGCCACCTGGGCCCTCTCCGAGCACGCGTCCACCGGTATCCAGCCCGGCCTCGCCATGCCGGCCGACATCCTGCACATGCTGGCCGTCGCCACCTGGCTCGGCGGGCTCTCCGCGCTGCTCGTCGCCCTGCACCAGGTCCCCGGGATCGAGCGCCGGGCGGTGCAGCGGTTCTCCCGGGTCGCCTTCGTCAGCGTCGTGGTCCTGGCCGTCACCGGCGTCTACCAGGCCTGGCGTCAGACCGGCAGCTGGTCCGCCCTCACGGGTACCGAGTACGGGCGGCTGCTGATCCTCAAGGTCGCCCTGGTCGCTGTCCTCCTCGGCGTCGCCCACCTGTCCCGCAAGTGGACCGCCCGGCTCGCGGAGGCTCCGGAGGCCCCCGAAGAGGCTGCCTCGGAAGCGGGCCGACAGGCGGCCGCGGGCGTCGATGTTTCACGTGAAACATCGCCCGTCGCCGCGACCGTCCCCGCGGACCCGGAGCGTGCCGCCCAGCTCGCCCGGCAGCGTGCCGCCCTGGAGAGCGCACGCGAGAAGCGGGCGCGTGACGCGGACCCGGGCCGTGCCGGTCTGCGGCGCTCGGTCCTGGTAGAGGCGGCGATCGCCGTGGTCCTGCTCGTCGTGACCACTGTCCTGACGAGCACCGAGCCCGGGCGCGCCGTCGAGCAGGAGGTGGCCCGCGGCTCCAGTTCCACCGTGGTCCCCGACCGCGCGGTGAAGATCACCCTGCCGTTCGACACCGGCGGCCAGAACGGCAAGGGGTCGGTCCGGCTCGAACTCGATCCGGGCCGGGTCGGCGCCAACACCCTGCACCTCTGGGCGGACAGGGACGACGGACAGCCCTTCGACCTCCCCGAGATCAAGGTCGCGTTCACCCTGCCGGCCAAGGACATCGGCCCCCTGCCCGTCGTGCCCGACCAGGCCGCCCCCGGGCACTGGACCGCATCCGGCGTGCAACTGCCGCTCGCCGGCGAATGGCGCATCGACGTGACCGTCCGTACGTCCGACATCGACCAGACCACCGTCCACAAGACCGTGAAGATCGGCTGACCAGCGTGACCGAGAGCAACCCCGACATCGAGATCTCCCGGCGCCGGCTGCTGGGCACCGTCGGCGCCGCGGGCGCCGCCGGACTGGCCCTCGGCGGCGCGAGCGGCGCCCTCGCGCACTCCGCGCTCGCCAGCTCCGGGCGCGGCTCCGCCCCCGGAGCGGCCGGGAGCCTCTCCTCCCTCGGAGCCACCCAGGTGGCGTTCCACGGGGACCATCAGGCCGGCATCACCACACCCCTACAGGCCAAGGGGCACGTCGTCGCCTTCGATCTGGCCCCGGGAGCGGGCCGCACCGAGGCTGCCGCGCTGCTGCGACGCTGGTCCGACACCGCACGGCGGCTCATGGCGGGCGAGACCGCCCCGACCGCCGACAGCGGTATCGCCCTCGACGCCGGGCCGTCCTCCCTCACCGTCACCTTCGGTTTCGGGCACTCCTTCTTCGAGCGCACGGGTCTCAGCACCCGCCGGCCCACCGCCCTCGATCCGCTGCCCGACTTCTCGTCCGACCGGCTCGACGCCCAGCGCAGCAACGGCGACCTGTGGGTCCAGATCGGCGCGAACGACGGACTCGTCGCCTTCCATGCCCTGCGCGCACTCCAGAAGGACGCCGGGGACGCCGCGCGCGTCCGCTGGCAGATGAACGGTTTCAACCGGTCCCCCGGAGCCACCGGCACGCCGATGACCGCCCGCAACCTCATGGGGCAGGTCGACGGCACCGGCAACCCCAAGCCCTCCGAGCCCGACTTCGACAAGCGGATCTTCGTACCCGCGGCGGGTCCGGGGCCCGCGGAGCACGCCTGGATGGGCGGGGGCTCGTACGCCGTCGTGCGGCGCATCCGGATGCTCCTCGACGACTGGGACAAGCAGTCCCTCGCGCAGCAGGAGCAGGTCATCGGCCGGACGAAGGCCACCGGCGCCCCGCTGACGGGTGGTGGGGAGACCACCGAGATGGCGCTCGACAAGATCGGCGCCGACGGCAAGCCCGTCATCCCGTCCAACGCCCACGCCCGTATCTCGGCCCCTGAGCAGAACGGCGGGGCGGCCATGCTGCGGCGTCCCTTCTCCTTCCATGACGGGATCGGCCCCGACGGCGCTCCCGACGCGGGGCTGCTGTTCATCTGCTGGCAGGCCGACCCGCTGCGCGGGTTCGTGCCCGTACAGCGCAAGCTCGACCGCGGCGACGCGCTGTCGGCGTTCATCCGGCACGAGTCGAGCGGGCTGTACGCGGTTCCGCCCGGCCCGCGCAGCGGCGAGTACGTGGGCCAGCGGCTGCTCGAAGGGTGAACAGCACCGCGGTGGCCGGCACCCCGGCATTAGGCTGATCGCATGTCAGCCACCCGCTTCACGTATCTCGGTCCCGAGGGCACCTTCACGGAGGCCGCCCTGCGCACCCTGCCGGAAGCCGCGACCCGGGAACTCGTCCCGATGGTGTCGGTCCCGGCTGCCCTGGACGCCGTGCGGGGCGGCGAGGCAGCGGCCGCGCTCGTCCCGATCGAGAACTCGGTGGAGGGCGGGGTCACGGCCACCCTCGACGAGCTGGCTTCGGGCGAGCCGCTGATGATCTACCGCGAGGTGCTGCTGCCCATCGCGTTCGCGCTGCTCGTACGGCCGGGGACCGCCCTGTCGGACGTGAAGACCGTCACCGGGCACCCGGTCGCCCAGCCCCAGGTACGGAACTGGCTGCGGGCTAACCTGCCCGATGCGGTGTGGGAGTCGGCGGCGTCGAACGCCGACGGTGCCCGGCTGGTCCAGGAGGGGCGTTTCGACGCCGCCTTCGCGGGCGAGTTCGCCGCCGCCACCTACGGCCTGGTCCCGCTGGTCACCGAGATCCACGACGCGGAGAACGCCGAGACGCGGTTCGTGCTGGTGGGACGCCCCGCGCGGCCGGCCGCACCGACGGGCGCGGACAAGACGTCCGTGGTGCTGTGGCTCGGCGACGACCATCCCGGTGCGCTGCTGGAGCTCCTCCAGGAGTTCGCGGTCCGCGGGGTGAACCTGATGCTGATCCAGTCCCGTCCGACCGGACAGGGCATCGGCAACTACTGCTTCGCCGTCGACGCGGAGGGCCACATCTCGGACCGGCGGGTCAGCGAGGCGCTCATGGGTCTCAAGCGGACCTGTCCGCAGGTCCGCTTCCTCGGCTCCTACCCGCGTGCCGGTGTCGCTCAGAGTGACGTCCGCTCTCCGCGGGCCGGAACCTCCGATGGCGACTTCACGGCTGCCTCCGACTGGTTGGCGCGCTGCCTCGACGGCCGGGCGTAGCACCGTCCCTTGTCCACAGAGTTATCCACAGGCGGAGATGCAGACCTGGGGACAAGTCGACAGAGCGGCGCGACAGGTCGACATATCGGTCCGGGAGTCAGGTTTCACGCGGGGAAGCGGTAGGTGAACGCCGTCACCTCCGCATAGCCGTTCAACTCTTTGGAGCGAGTCATTCCCACCCGAATGAGTGTGTGAGGGTGGTTTGGACCCTGATTCGCCTCGGACATCCGCCGATCAGGAATGATCTATTCCTGTGTCCACAGAGGCAACCCACAGCCTGTGGATAAGCTCCGGACGGTCACAATTCCTGTGGACAAGAACCCTCTCCCGTCCTGCTCAGGGTCCGCCCCGGAGCCGGCAGTGTGCCCCTTTTCAGGGAATGGGCCCGCTTTTATTGACACCCCGAGAAGGGTCACTTCCGGTCAGCGATCAAGACTTATCTATTCGTTGCAATTGGGACATAGCGACACGCAGCGTGATATCGGTGTGATCCCAGGAAGCCCAGCCCGGTAGCCTGGTGGGGTGATTGACCTCCGGCTGCTCCGTGAAGACCCTGACCGTGTCCGCGCCTCGCAGCGCGCTCGTGGAGAGGACGTCGAACTCGTCGACGCCCTGCTCTCCGCGGACGAGCGCCGCAGGTCCTCCGGCATGCGCTTCGACGAACTGCGCAATGAGCAGAAGTCGCTCGGCAAGCTCATCCCGAAGGCCTCCCCGGAGGAGCGGGCGGAACTGCTGAAGAAGGCCGAGCAGCTCAAGCAGGACGTCAAGGCCGCCGAGGCCGAGCAGAACGAGGCCGACGAAGCCGCCAAGCGCCTTCTCCTCCAGCTCGGCAACATCGTCCACGAGGACGTGCCGGTCGGCGGCGAGGAGGACTTCACCGTCCTGGAGACGCACGGCACCATCCGCGATTTCGCCGCCGAGGGCTTCGAGCCCAAGGACCACCTGGAACTCGGCGAAATGCTGGGCGCCATCGACGTCGAGCGCGGCGCCAAGGTCTCGGGCTCGCGGTTCTACTACCTGACCGGTGTCGGCGCCCTGCTGGAGCTGGCGCTGGTCAACGCCGCCATCGCCCAGGCCACCGAGGCCGGTTTCATCCCGATGCTGACCCCGGCGCTGGTCCGCCCGCGGGCCATGGAGGGCACCGGCTTCCTCGGCCAGGCCGCCGAGAACGTCTACCACCTGGAGAAGGACGACTACTACCTGGTCGGCACCTCCGAGGTCCCGCTCGCCGCGTACCACATGGACGAGATCATCGAGGGCGACAAGCTGCCGCTGCGGTACGCCGGCTTCTCCCCGTGCTTCCGCCGTGAGGCAGGGACGTACGGCAAGGACACCCGCGGCATCTTCCGCGTTCACCAGTTCGACAAGGTCGAGATGTTCTCGTACGTCGCGCCGGAGGACGCCGAGGCCGAGCACCAGCGGCTCCTGGAATGGGAGAAGCAGTGGCTGACCAGCCTGGAGCTGCCGTTCCAGGTGATCGACGTCGCCACCGGTGACCTGGGCGCCTCCGCCTCGCGCAAGTTCGACTGCGAGGCGTGGATCCCCACCCAGGGCAAGTACCGCGAGCTGACCTCCGCGTCGAACTGCGACAGCTTCCAGGCCCGCCGCCTGTCGATCCGCTACCGCGACGGCAAGAAGACCCAGCCGCTGTCCACGCTGAACGGCACCCTGTGCGCGGTGCCGCGCACGATCGTCGCCATCCTCGAGAACCACCAGCTGGCCGACGGTTCCGTGCGGGTGCCCCAGGCACTCCGTCCGTACCTCGGCGGTCGCGAGGTCCTGGAGCCGATCAACAAGTGAGCCCGGCCCCGTTCCCGTACAAACTCGTCGCTACCGACCTCGACGGCACGCTGCTGCGTGGCGACGACACCGTCTCGGAACGCACCCGTGAAGCGCTCGCCGCGGCCACCGCGGCGGGCGCGGCCCACATCATCGTCACCGGCCGCGCGGTGCCCTGGACCCGGCACGTACTCGACGATCTCGGCTACAAGGGGATCGCCGTCTGCGGACAGGGGGCCCAGGTCTACGACGCGGGTGCGCACCGGCTGCTGACCTCGGTGACGCTGGACCGGCAGCTGGCCGGGCTGGCGCTCTCGAAACTGGAGGCAGAGGTCGGTCCGCTGGCCCTCGCCGCCAGCCGGGACGGGGTCGACGGGGAAGTCCTGTTCGGGCCCGGCTACCAGGTGCAGGAGGGCCTTCCGGCCCTCCACCTGGAGGACACCGCCGCGGTGTGGACTGCTCCGCTCAACAAGCTCTACATCCAGCACCCGGAGCTGGACGACGACCAGCTCGTCAAGGTGGCCCGGGGGGCCGTGGGCAGCCTGGTCGACGTGGTCATGGCGGGTCCCGGCATAGTCGAGATACTGCCCCTGGGCCTGACGAAGGCCACAGGCCTGTCCCTGGCCGCGCGCCGGCTCGGGGTGAAGGCGGCGGAGACGATCGCTTTCGGCGACATGCCGAACGACATCCCGATGTTCGGCTGGGCCGCTCGCGGAGTGGCCATGGCCAATGCGCATCCGGAGCTCAAGGCGGTGGCCGACGAGGTGACGACCTCCAACGAGGAGGACGGGATCGCGGTCGTGCTGGAGCGTCTGATGGGCGCCGCATAGCGCGCAGGACGTACGAGAGGTCCGGGGCAGCCCGCGCCAGAAGGCGCGCTCGAAGTGGCTGCCCCGGACCTTTTGTTGCTCCCCGCACGACTCACTCTGCCCCGGCCGCATGGCCCCTTACCAGCGAATTTCCGCGCATCAGCCGTGAACCCGGCGGCGCCTCCAGTAGGCGACGGCGAGCACGCCCAGCAACGGCCCCCACAGCAGCAGTGGTGCGTAGCTCAGGTTGAAGATCCACAGGGCGAGTCCGGTGGGCGCGTCGGGGTTCGCGGCATTGACCTCGTTCCACGTCACGGCGCCGAGGCAGGTGATGGCGGTGAGCGCGAGTGCGCCCAGCGCGGCGGGAACCACCGCCACCAGCGGGTGGATCCGACGGCCGCCCAGCAGGGGGAGCCGGCGGGGCAGCTCCTCGCCCCAGCGCCGGACCAGACCGAGGCTCAACAGGCCCAGGGCTTCCTGCAGGCCGGTGACGAGGACGAGGACCAGGGATTCCCGGCCCGGGTAGTACGAGTGGTGCAGATCGCTGCCCGGACCCCAGCCCATGGGGACGCCGGCCGCGATCGCGAGCCGCCACACACAGCTGGGGAGGACGGTCAGCGAGGCGAGCGTGGCGAGCCGGCGCAGCCACGGGGAGACCCCGGGTACGGCGTCCAGTGCCCGTGCGGCGGATGTGGTGGTCGGTGTCATCGTCCAAGTCCTGTCCGGGAGGGTGGGTTTGGCGGCTCCAGCCTCGTCGGCCCCGGCTGCGCGAGCCATCCGCCGATCAGCAGGCCGGGCGGCGCCGCCGGGCGGGGCGGATCTGCCGAACGGCGGATGGCCGGCCATCGGCGTGCGCTCGTAGGGTCGGTCCATGAGCGTCAACCTCCGTGCCATATGGGCCCCGTTGCTGGCTTCGGCCGCGCTCGCAGGCATCACCGCCACCGTCCTTGGCGTGCCCGCGACGTGGCTGCTCGTCTGGGCGGGCTTGCTGCTCCTGCTGCTCGCCCTGGCGGCCCGCTGGTCACCGGTGCGTTCGGGGGCCATCGCCGGTGGGCTGGGCGTGGTCGCGGTCTCGGTGTGGCCGGTGCCGCTGGTGTGGGAGACCGGTTCGTGGCTGGATCTCTGCGGCGTGGCCGGCTTCTGGGCCGTCCCTGCGCTCGGAGCCGCACTGGCCGGCGGTTACCTGCGCCGCCAGGCGACCCGGATGGAGCAGGCCGTACGGGATGCCCGGCGCGACCAGCAGCTGGAACTGGCCCGGGACCTGCACGACTTCGTGGCGCATGACGTGAGCGCCATCGTGGTGCAGGCGCAGGCCGCGAGGTTCGTGGCCGAGCAGGACCCCGGGCAGGCGGTCCGCGCGCTGGAGCGGATCGAGGCGGCGGGGCTGAGCGCGCTGGCGTCGATGGACCGCACCGTGCACGCGCTGCAGGAGGCCGCGGGCGGACCGACGGCTCCCGTTCCGGGGCTGGCACAGCTGCCGGAGCTGGTGGCGCGGTTCGAGGGCGGAGCCCTGGACGCCGACCCCGTCGCGATGAGGGAGCTGTCGAGGGAGGCGGACACCACCGCCTACCGGGTGGCCGTCGAGGCGCTGACGAACGTACGCCGGCACGCGCCCGGAGCGGCCGTGGTCCGGGTCGCCGTACGCCGGGCCGGCGCGGGCACCGAGCTGAGCGTGACCAACTCCGCGGCTGCCCGCGGCGGGGTCGTGTTGCTGGCCCGCCGCCGGCGGGGCGGTACCGGCCTGGCCGGTCTGCGCGCGCGGGTGGAGGCGGCGGGCGGAACCCTGAGGGCCGGAGCGGACGAGAACGGCGGGTGGCGGGTTTGCGCCGTCTTCCCGGCGCAGGAGAACACCCCCGGGTGATCATGGCGGCGTGACCACACGCATCCTGATAGCCGACGACCAAGAGGACATCCGCAGCGGCTTCCGGCTGATCCTCGACTCGCAGCCGGACATGACCGTCGTGGGGGAGGCGGCGGACGGCGAGAGCGCGGTGGCGCTGGCCCGCCAGCTGCGGCCCGACGTGGTGCTCGCCGACATCCGGATGCCGCGGCTCGACGGGCTGGAGGTGACCCGTCTGCTAACGCCCGAGACGCGGGTGGTGGTCGTGACCACCTTCGACCTCGACGAGTACGTGCACACCGCGCTGCGCAACGGGGCCTGCGGCTTCCTGCTGAAGCGGTCCGGACCGGCGCTGCTGATCGAGGGCGTACGGGCCGCTATGGCGGGGGACACCCTGATCAGTCCACAAATCACGGTGCGACTGCTGAGTCGGCTGACGCAGCCCGCTCCGGCCGCACGGCCGAGGGCCCATCCGCTGACGGAGCGGGAGCTGGACATCGTACGGCTGGTGGCGCGGGGGCTCACCAATGCCGAAATCGGCGCGGAACTGTTCATCACCGCGGGCACCGCCAAAACCCACATCGCGAACGTCCAGGCAAAGACCGGGGCTCGGAACCGGGTGGGGATCGCCGCATGGGCATGGGAGCACGGCGTCGTGAAAGCGGAGGCCCACTAGTCACGTTTCACGTGAAACGGGGCTTTGTTTCGTGAAACGGGGCCTTGTTTCACGTGAAACAACGTGGCGGGTGAGAGGCCAGGACAGCAGTCCGACGGCGAGCGCGATGGCGTGGCCGAGGTCGGTGAAGGTACCGCCGGTGGCGAGGGGAATCCCGAAGAAGGCGATCGCGCCGACCAGGTAGATCCATCTCCAGGGGCTGGGGAGCCGGTAGGTGAGGACACCGATGGAGGCCGCGAGTCCATAGCTGACGCCGATGTCGACGACATGGGTCATGCTGCGCGGGGCGCGGTGGTCCTGGATGGCCGTCAGAAGGACCTTCTGACTGATCAGCGTGGCGACGACATGGGCGGTGACCACGATCACGAACCAGCGCAGGGTTCCGATCCAGCGTTCGACGGAAGCGTGGAACACCTCGAAGAGCACGGCGTAGAGAGCCAGTGAGGCAGGGTTCACGATCCAGAACGCGCTGCTGATGAGTGCTCGGACGGGATGCTGGACGAGCTGGTGGATGTTGCTGCTGTTGCGATGGAGCAGGACGCGATCCACCTGGTCGGGGGCTATCGCCACGATGACGCTGGTCACGGCGATGATCAGAAGCCAGATGTGCGTTCCGGGCGAGGAACGTATCCAGGACCGCAGGGGCCGGGAAGGCTCCGGGTCGGTTCTCTCGCTCATGCACCGATGATGACCCGCAAAGCGGTGCCCCGCCTGGCCGATGGGCCGGGCGGGGCACGGTTGCGCGAGTGAAGCGGCTGGGCCTACTCCTCGCCGGCCAGCGTGAGGCGGCGCAGCTTCTGGCCCGCGTAGACCGTGGCTCCGACGGTGACCACGACGAGCAGCACCGAGGCGGTGGGCAGGCCCACCGTGGCGTCGACGTAGCCCTGTCCGGCCACCTTTTCGGCCAGGGCCAGGGCCCACTGCTGAACGCTGAGGGTCTTGGCGCCCGAGACGAGGCTGCCGAAGAGCGACTCCCAGATCAGGGCGTAGACCAGGCCGAAGACGACCGCGTGCCGGCTGACCGTGCCCAGCAGCAGGAACAGCGCGCTGTAGGCGATCGAGGCCACGAGCGCGGCGATCGTGTAGGCGACGGCGATCTGCTGGCCGTTGCCGTTCAGGATGAATCCGGCGATCAGGGTGGGGATCGCGGAGAAGGCCATGGTGACGGCGATGGCCACGATCAGCTTGGTCATGATGATCGTCGGCCGCTTCACCGGCTTCGCCAGCAGGTAGACGATGGAGCCGTCGTCGATCTCGGGACCGATGGCGCCGGTGCCGGCGATTACACCGATCAGCGGGACCATGGTGGCGAGGGCGAAGCCTCCGAGCAGGTCCGCCGCGACCTTGTCGTCCACACCCGTGAAGGCGCGGACGGCGATGGCGATGACGATCAGCAGGGCGGGGAGCGCGAAGAGGATCAGTGCGCGGCGCCGGCCGAGCAGGGCCCGGTAGGTGAGCCGGGCGACGGTGGGGTTGTACATGGGTGCCAGCTCCTTTCAGGCCGTGACGAGGTAGGAGAAGACCGACTCGAGGGACTCGTCGGAGGGCGAGACCGTCAGCAGCCGAATGTCGTGCTGTCGGGCCACCACGGGCAGCAGTTCGGTGAAGCGGCCGAAGTCGACGGCCTGGATGCGCAGGGCGCCCTCCTTCAGGTCGACCTCGATGCCGGCCGTGGAGGGGTCGGCGATCAGGGCCGCTGCGAGGGCCCGGTCGTCGGAGGAGCGGACGAGGTAGCGGTGCGGGCGGTCCGTCATCAGGCGGCGGATCTTGCGGAAGTCACCGGAGGCGGCGTGCCGTCCGGCCACGACCACCTCGATGTGCGAGGCGAGCTGCTCGACCTCCTCCAGGATGTGGGAGGAGAACAGGACGGTGCGTCCTTCGGCCCCCATGCGGCGCAGCAGGTCCATCAGCTGCATCCGCTGCCGGGGGTCCATTCCGTTGAACGGCTCGTCCAGGAGCAGCACGGACGGGTCGTGGACGAGGGCGGACGCCATCTTCACGCGCTGGCGCATGCCCTTGGAGTAGGTGGAGATCTTGCGGTCCTGCGCGTACTCCATTTCGACGGTGGCCAGTGCGCGCTGCGCGGCCGCGTCGTCGAGGCCGTGGAGCTCGGCGTTGGCGACGACGAACTCACGGCCGGTGAGGAAGTCGTACATCGCCTCGCGCTCGGGCACGACGCCCACGTGCTTGTAGATCTGCTCGTTGCGCCAGATCGGAGCGCCGTCGAGGGTGACGGTGCCCGTGGAGGGGGCGAGGAAGCCGCCCATCATGTTGATGAGCGTGGACTTGCCCGCGCCGTTGGGGCCCAGCAGTCCCGTGACGCCGGGGCCGATGCGCATGGTCACGTCGTTGACGGCGACGACGTTCCCGAACCAGCGGGAGGTGTGGTCGATGTCGATGGTGGTCACAGCCCGGCCTTCCGGTAGCGGGCCATCAGGGCGGCGTAGGAGCCGGCGATCAGGCCGAGGGCGACGAGCAGGTAGACGAAGCCGATGCCGGCCGAGGGGCCCTCACCGCCGGGGAAGGCGGAGGTGGCGCCGAGGAACGCGGTCTGAACACCGTCGATCAGGGTGATCGGGGAGAACAGGCCCAGCCAGTCGATGGCTCCCGTGTTTCCGGTGCTGTAGGCGATGCCCTGTACCGCGGTGACCGCCCCGTAGGGAATCAGGAGCACCGCGATGATCGCCGCGACGCCGAACCCGCGCCGCGGGGTCAGCGCGGCCATCACCAGGCCGATCCCGGAGAAGAGCAGCGACAGCAGCACAACCGACACCAGTCCTTGCCCGAATCCCTTGGTCTGGTCGGCGAAGTCGAACTTCGCCAGGAGCGCGCCGATCCACATGATCAGCAGCGGGGTCGCGGTGAGGATGAACATGGCCGAGGCCATGGCCGCGTACTTGGCGACGACATAGTCGACGCGCTCGATGGGCCGCGAGAAGTAGAGCGGTACCGTCTTGAAGCGCAGGTCACGCGAGACGGACTGCGGGGCCTGGGAGGCGAGGTAGAGGCCGATGACCACCTGGGTGGTCAGGGCGTACGTCGTGTACTTGATCGGCAGGTCCGTGGAGCCGGGCACCGCGATGGCCACCGCGACGATGATCAGCGCCGGAACGCACATCACCGCGAAGAGCAGCATCGGGAGGACCTTGGACTTGGCGGACCGGCCGAGCCCGTAGGCGCCGCGCAGAGACTGCGAGAACAGCGACTTGCGGGCGTAGGCACGGCCGAGCCGCGGTCCGTCGTAGGACCGGTAGCCGATGTTGTGGATCTGTGTCGACGTCTCAGGCGCCATCGGAACCGGCTCCCTTCTGCTGAGCGGTGTACGCGGGCTGGTCGTTGTCGCGGAAGACCTCCGCGATGTGGTGGCGGCGCTGTTCCATGCGGACCAGGCCGATGCCCAGCTCGGCGACGGTGTCGCGGATGGTGTCGTAGGTGTGCTCGCCGGTGGCCTCGACGAGGAGGATGTGGCCGGCTCCGGGCAGGCCCTGCTCCGCGCCGACGTGCAGGGCGATGCCCGCCTCGGCGAGTGCCTTGCGCAGGGCGGCGGTGCCGTCCGGGTGGGCGTCGGAGTCGGTGACCTCGACCGCGAGGGTCGTGGTGGTCTGGGTGAAGTCGCTGGTGGAGCTGGAGCGCAGCAGCTTGCCGCCGTCGACGACCACGACGTGGTCGCAGGTCCGCTCGAGCTCGCCGAGGAGGTGCGAGGTGACCAGGACGGAGATGCCGAAGTCGGTGTAGACGCGGCGGATCAGGCCGAGCATCTCGTCGCGCCCGACCGGGTCCAGGCCGTTGGTCGGCTCGTCGAGGAGGACCAGCTGGGGGTCGTGGACGAGTGCCTGGGCGAGCTTGACGCGCTGCTTCATGCCCGTGGAGTAGCCGCCGATGGGGCGGTAGCGCTCCTCGTACAGCCCGACGTGGCGCAGGGTGTCGGCGGTGCGCTCGCGGGCCGCGGTCGGCGGCAGCCCGGACATGCGCGCCATGTGGACGACGAACTCGGTGGCCGAGACGTCGGGTGGCAGACAGTCGTGCTCGGGCATGTACCCGACGCGTTCACGGATGGCGCTGCCATGCGTTTTGACGTCGAGGCCGAGCACGGCGGCGCTGCCCTCGGTGGCGGGGGACAGTCCCAGCAGAATCTTGATCAGCGTGGACTTGCCGGCTCCGTTGGCGCCCACGAGCCCGGTCACGCCGGGTCCGATGTCCAGGGAGAGCCGGTCGAGGGCGGTCACTCGGGGGTACCGCTTGCTCAGGCTTTCAGTCGCGATGACAGTCACGGCTCCGACGTTAGTGGCGTGGCTCTTGCCAGGCGTCAGACCTGGAGCTGGATCCCGTCTCCGCCTTCCGGCGTACATACCCGTACTGGAGGCTGATGTGGACCGGACAACTTTGTCCACAGGTCCGTGCACGACCCTTGACGTGATCTCCGCTCATTGTCACATTCATCAGTGTCAACTTACGGGCGCGTACGGCTCTACGGATGGACGGCTGACATGGCTGGGGACACCAGGCAACGCACCGCGCGACACCCGGGACGGCACTCCGGGCGGCCCTCCGCCGAGCTGAGCGGGTTCAGAGAGGTGCAGCGCCTCTCGTACGAGTGCGCCGAGGCGGTCGCGGCCCAGCTGCGGCCCGGGGTGACCGAGCGCGAGGCCGCGCGCATGCAGCGGGAGTGGCTGCGCGACCGCGGGGTCCGGGACTGGTTCCACCTGCCGTTCGCCTGGTTCGGGGACCGCACCGCCTTCGCGAACTTCCGCATCCCGCTGCAGTTCTTCCCGACGAACCGGCGGCTGGAGCCGGGGATGCCGTTCATCCTGGACATGGCGCCGGTCTACAAGGGCTTCTCGGCGGACATCGGCTACTCGGGCAGCCTGGGCCTGAATCCGGTACAGGACCGGCTCATGTCCGATCTTCGGGCGCACCGGACGCTGATCCTGGAGCAGGTGCGGGAGCGCCGCTCCCTGCGCGAGATCTACGAGGACGTCGAGCGGCTGATGACCCGGCAGGGGTACGCCAACCGGCACCGCGCCTACCCCTTCGGCGTGATCGCCCACAAGATCGACCGGGTCAAGGAGCGGCGCTGGTCGCCGACGGCGTTCGGTTTCGGCACGCAGTCCCTCAAGGGGCTGGCCAGTGACGCCCTGCACGGGCACCGTGAGGGCTGGTCCCCGCTGTGGAGCCCCTACCAGTTCTCCGACCACCCGCCGCAGCCCGGCCTGTGGGCGGTGGAGCCACACCTGGGCTTCCGGGGCACCGGCGCGAAGTTCGAGGAGATCCTCGTGGTCACCGACTCCCGGGACCCCGAGGAGAGCGCCTTCTGGCTGGACGACGATCTGCCGCACGTGCGGCGCTGGGCCGAGGAGGAGAAGGCAGCATGAGCGGCGTGAGCGGAGCAGGAGCGGCGGAACTCGCGGGTGCGCGGGAGCACTGGGTGCGCACCGGCGGGATCGAGTTGTGCGTGGTCGAGCTCGGCGAGAGGGGCCGCCCGACCGTACTGCTGGTGCACGGCTACCCCGACAGCAAGGAAGTCTGGACGGAGGTCGCCGAGCGGCTCGCGTCGCGCTTCCACGTGGTGCTCTACGACGTGCGCGGCCACGGGCGCTCCACCGCGCCGCAGCCGTTGCGCGGCGGCTTCACCCTGGAGAAGCTGACCGACGACTTCCTGGCGGTGGCGGACGCGGTCAGTCCGGACCGTCCGGTGCACCTGGTGGGCCACGACTGGGGGTCCGTACAGGGTTGGGAGTTCGCGACGGTCGGCCGTACGGAGGGGCGGATCGCGTCCTTCACCTCGATGTCGGGGCCCTCCCTGGACCACCTCGGGCACTGGATCAAGAAGCGAATGTCGCGGCCGACCCCGCGGGCGGCGGCGCAGCTCCTCGCCCAGGGCGCCAAGTCCTGGTACGTCTACATGCTGCACACCCCCGTGCTGCCGGAGCTCGCCTGGCGCGGGCCTCTCGGCAAGCGGTGGCCCAAGGTGCTGCAACGCGTCGAGAAGGTGCCGGCCGGCTCCTACCCGACGGCCTCGCTTCCCTCGGACGCGGCGCACGGCGCCTGGCTCTACCGCGACAATGTGCGGCCGCGGCTGCGCCGGCCGCGCTCCGACGCCTACGCCCACGTACCGGTGCAGCTGATCACTCCGACCGGGGACGCGTTCCTGTCCGAGCGGCTCTACGACGGTCTGGAGCGGTGGGCCCCGGACCTGCTGCGGCGGACCCTGCCGGCCAAGCACTGGATCCCCCGGACCCGGCCCGACCAGCTGGCCTCCTGGATCGCGGAATTCGTCATGTCCCGTCAGGAGCCGGCCGCCCGGGCACCTCAGCAGAAGGCCCCGGCCAAGTATGCCGACCGCTTCGGCGGCCAGCTGGTCCTGGTCACCGGCGCGGCCAGCGGCATCGGCCGGGCCACCGCCTTCGCCTTCGCCGAGGCGGGAGCACGGGTGGTGGCCGGGGACCGCGACGCGGAGGGCGCGGCGCGCACGGCCGACATGGCCCGACTCGTCGGCGCCTCCGAGGCGTGGGCCGAGTGCGTCGACGTCAGCGACGAGCAGGCGATGGAGAAACTGGCGGCGAAGGTCGCCGCCGAGTACGGAATCGTCGACGTCCTGGTCAACAACGCCGGCATCGGTCTGTCCGGCGCCTTCCTCGACACCACCGCCGAGGACTGGAGGAAAGTCTTGGACGTCAATCTGTGGGGTGTCATCCACGGCTGCCGGATCTTCGGGAAGCAGATGGCGGAGCGCGGCCAGGGCGGGCACATCGTCAACACGGCGTCCGCCGCGGCCTATCTGCCCTCCCGCACCCTGCCCGCCTACAGCACCTCGAAGGCCGCGGTGCTGATGCTGTCGGAGTGCCTGCGCGCGGAGCTCGCCTCGAAGTCCATCGGGGTCTCCGCGATCTGCCCCGGCATCGTCAACACCAACATCACCGCCACCTCGCGCTTCGCCGGTGTGGACGAGGCGGAGGAGAAGCGCCGCCAGGAACGCTCCTCACGGCTCTACGGCCTGCGCAACTTCCCGCCGGAGAAGGTGGCCGACGCGATCCTGCGCGCCGTGGTCCGCAACGAGGCGGTCGTACCGGTCACGCCCGAGTCCAAGGGCGCCCTGTGGATGTCCCGTTTCGCGCCGCACGCCCTGCGGCGCATCGCACGAGTGGAGCCCAAGTTGTGAGCGGGGGCCCGTATCCGGCCTCGCCCACGTGGAGAGAGCCCGGCACGGCCATATCCCGCTACTTCCGGCGGTCGTACCATCCCTCGCAGGAGGGCTCGCTGCGCAGGGCGGTCGAGTACCTTGCGGCTTCACCTGCCGCCCGGGCCGCAGCCGGCGCGGTCGGCCGAGCCGCCATGTCGTAGGGAGCCGGGATTGTCCGATCAGGCGGTAGCCGAGTACCGGATCGAGGATCTGGCGCACCACAGCGGAGCGACGGTGCGCACGATCCGCGCGTACCAGGACCGCGGGCTGCTGCCCAAGCCGGAGCGGCGGGGCCGCTCCAACGTCTACCGGGACACGCATCTGGCGCGGCTGCGGCAGATCGCCGACCTGCTGGACCGGGGCTACACCCTGGCCTCCATCAAGGAGCTGCTGGAGGCCTGGGACGCGGGGCGCGGCCTGGGCGGCGTACTGGGGCTGGTCGCCGAGGTGCACGGGCCGTGGACCGACGAGGAGGCGGCCCGGATCAGCCGGGACGAGCTGAACGAACGGTTCGGCGGCCTGCCGGACGACGACGCGGTGGGCGAAGCCTGCGAGCTGGGCGTGCTGGAGCGGATCCCGGGGCGCCCGGACCAGTTCCTGGTGCCGTCCCCGCAGGAGCTGGCGGTAGCCGCCGAGCTGTACGCGGCCGGGGTGCCGCTCGCGGCGATCACCGGTCACCTCCGGGAACTGCGCGGCCAGGTGGAGCACATCGCCTCGCGGTTCCTGGAGTTCACCACCGAGCACGTCTTCGCGCGCTACCTCGGGCAGGTGCCGCCCACGGACGCGGACGCAGCGGAGGCGGCGACGATGGTGCGGCGGCTGCGGCCGCTTGCGCAGCAGACCGTGGACGCGGAGCTGGCGCGGGCGATGCGGCTCTTCGCCACCCGGCACCTCCAGCGGCACCTCGGAGCGGCCGCCACCCCGCAGCCGACGGGGGCCTCGCCGGTCGCGCTGCCGGCCGGGACGGTACGGGCGGTGCAGGAGCTGGTCGGCGCCGAACACGTGGCGGAGTTCGTACGGGCCGCGACGGAGCGGGAGCTCCAGGCCCGGACGATGAACGACCTGGCGAGCCGGGCGGGCCGGTAGCGCCTGAACGGAATTGGTCCACAGGTTCCACAGGGCGGATCACGCGTTTGCCGTCAAAACCCGCCCAAACGGCTGTGGACAAGTGCCCTTTTCCTGTGGGTAACTGAGACGGCGTCTCAGCCTACGGTCCGGTACGCGGCCCTGCCGGGACCCTCGCCGTCCGCCGCGGCGACCCCGCGGAGCGCGGCCGGCACGGCCGCTGCGCCCGGCTTCGGCTCGGCCTCAGGGCCTTCGCCGCCGTCCCCCCGGCCGCCCGCGCCGTCCTTCACCCCGGTCCCGTAGAGGAGGGCGGCCAGGGCCAGACCGAGGATCCCGCCGGCCAGCTGGGCGGCGACGAAGTCGGGCAGCGACCCGGGCGCTATGCCGGTGAAGGAGTCGCTGAAGCTGCGCCCGATGGTGCCGGCCGGGTTGGCGAAGGAACCCGAG
Organism: Streptomyces virginiae; assembly: GCF_040638905.1. GTDB lineage: Bacteria > Actinomycetota > Actinomycetes > Streptomycetales > Streptomycetaceae > Streptomyces > Streptomyces virginiae_B. Next base: position 160,322 of record NZ_JBEZYV010000011.1, read on the forward strand.
GAGGTGAACCAGATCGCGGCCGCGATGTAGGCCGCCACCGCCGCCGGTATCAGCCCGCCGCGCCCGATGCGCCCCAGCCCCTGGATCACGAGGACGAGACCGGCGGTGGCGATCACCTCACCGACGAGCAGGTGGCCCCCGTCGCGCACCTGGGTGGCGAAGGTTCCGGGGGTCCGGCCGAACATGGCTTCCGCGAGGACGGCGCCGCCGATGGCACCGGCCGTCTGGGCGACGACGTAGACGGACACCTCACGGCCGCCGAGTCCCGTACCGCCGGTGCGGCGGGCCCACCAGGAGGTGAGGGTCACCACCGGGTTGAGGTGGGCGCCGGACAGCGGCCCGAAAAGAGTGATGATCAGCCCGAGGCCGATCGCCGACACAAACGAGTTGGCGATGAGGGCGACACCGGTGTCGGGGCTGAGCTCCGCGGCCTTGAGCCCGGAGCCGATGACGACCACGAGCAGGCCGGCCGTCCCGATCAGCTCGGCAGCCGCACGGCGTGGCAGAGAGGTATGGGCTGTCATGGGTTCTCCCCCTGGTTGAGTGATAATGGAAAATACATTCCGCATCTTGGAATGTCGACAGCGGGTGTCCAGTGCTGCGCGGCCGTCGAAAATCGCTGCCGCGGGGCCTGCAGAGCGGGCACGCTGGGGTTCATGGATGAAAGACGCACCGTAAAGGTGTCGAAGTACGTCTCGAAACACCTGCGGCACCAGCCGGAACGGATCGGACTGGTGCTCGATCCCCACGGCTGGGTGGAGATCGACGACCTGCTGCGCGCCGCCGCCGCGCACGGTTTCCACTTCAGCCGCGCCGAACTCGACCATGTCGTTGCCGCCAACGACAAGCAGCGGTTCGCCGTCGACGGCACGCGCATCCGCGCCAGCCAGGGGCACACCGTGGCCGTGGACCTGGACCTGCCGGAGGCCGAACCCCCGGCGTACCTCTACCACGGCACCGTGGCCGCCGCCCTCGACTCGATCCGCGCCGAGGGCCTGCGCCCGATGGCCCGCCACCACGTGCACCTGTCCCCCGACCGGGAGACCGCGACCCGGGTCGGCGCGCGCCGCGGCCGGCCCGTCGTGCTCAGCGTGGACGCCGGGGCGATGCGTGCGGCCGGGCACGTCTTCCGGATCAGCGCCAACGGGGTGTGGCTGGTGGACACCGTGCCCCCGCAGTTCCTGCGCTTCCAGTAGCCCGGACGGCGACCCTTCCCCTGACTGGCCTGGCGGCCGAGCGCGACGACATTCTGGCGGGGCGAATCTGATGTGCGCCGGGTAGCCGCACCGCATGCCCGCCTCCTCGCTGCTGCCACTGCCACTGCCGCTGCTGCTGCGGCCCGGCCGGACCGACGAGGCGCGGTCGCACCACCTGCGCGGCTACCGCATGGCCTGCGGCAACGAGAGCCTGCTGCCCTGGGTCGGCAAGCGCATCGGGTTCTGCGTGCTCACCGGCAACACCTCGCGCGGCTTGGGGATCCTGGCCGAACACGTCGCCCACGTGGCGCCGCTCGCGAACCTCGACGACCGGCCGTCCTTCCACGGGCGACATCCTCGTCCTGCTGCACCGCCTGCGGGAACTGGCCCACGGGGACCTCCCGGCCGCCTCCGAGCTGTATGAGGTGCTCCACCCCGGCTGCCTCGACACCGCCCGGGTCTCGCAGCGGTTCCTGCTGGGGCGGCCGTGCGCCGCCGGCGGCGGACCTGCCGCTGGGCTGCGCGGTGCCGGGCTGCCCCGGCCGGCCTCCGGCACCGCCGACGCCGCCTCCGGGCCGGGAGCACTCGGACCTGAGCCATCCCAGCCCGACGGGCGCGCTGCGCCGGGGGCGCGGACTGGCTCCTGTCCTCCGCCGAGCGGCTGCTGGAGCAGTTGAAGGGCCGGGGGGCCGGGTAACCGTCCGGTGGCCCGCACCGGTCGTCGCCGCTCGCTGTACGGCGGCGACGACCGGTGGATCAGCTGTCGAGCTGTGCCAGGGCCTCGGTGGCGATCTTCTCGAAGACGGCCTCGTCGGCGGCGAAGTCGGAGTCCGGGATCGGTGCGTGGATGACCAGCTCCGTGAAGCCCAGGTCGCGGTGCCGGCCCGCGAAGTCGACGAACGCGTCCACGGACTCCAGCACGGTGTTGGCCTCGGGCGTGAAGCCGGTCAGCAGGATCTTCTCCATGGGCTCGGGAGCCCGGCCGATCTCCACGAAGGCCTTGTCGAGCCGTTCGAGCTGCCCTCGCAGGGCCTCCAGCGACTGCTCGGGCGTGCCGCTCTCGAAGAGCTTGGGGTCACCCGTGGTCACCCACGCCTGCCCGTACCGGGCGGCGAGCCGCAGACCGCGCGGGCCGGTCGCGGCCACCGCGAACGGCAGCCGCGGCCCCTGCACGCAGCCGGGGATGTTGCGGGCCTCCTCCGCCGAGTAGAAGGTGCCTTCGTGGCTCACGGAACCTTCGGTCAGCAGCCGGTCCAGCAACGGCACGAACTCGGCGAAGCGGTCGGCGCGCTCACGCGGGGACCAGGCCTCCTGGCCCAGCGCCGTCGCGTCGAACCCGTTGCCGCCGGCGCCGATGCCGAGGGTGATACGGCCGCCCGAGATGTCGTCCAAGGTCATGAGCTCCTTGGCCAAGGTCACCGGATGACGGAAGTTCGGCGAGGTGACGAGCGTGCCCAGGCGCAGCCGCTCGGTGGCGGCGGCCGCCGCGGTGAGGGTGGGCACCGCACCGAACCAGGGGCCGTCGCGGAAGGTCCGCCACGACAAGTGATCGTAGGTGTAGGCCGTGTGGAACCCGAGCTGCTCGGCTCGCAGCCACTGGTCTCGCCCCCCCTCGTGCCATCGACGTACCGGAAGGATCACCGTGCTTAGACGCAGACTCATGCGTCGAGCCTACGGCGGGCCGATGTTTCACGTGAAACATTGCGTTTCACGTGAAACATCGGCCCGACCCCCCCTGGCTTGATCATGGTCCGGTCCTCCGCTCACATGGGCGAAGATGGAGCCGTGACCTCGGCTCCTCAGCGCCCGGACGGGCCAATCCCCATGCCCCGGCTCATCGCCACCGACCTCGACGGCACCCTGCTGCATGACGACATGTCCGTCTCGCCGCGTACCGTCGCCGCACTGGCCGCTGCCGAGGAGGCCGGGATCGAGGTCTTCTTCGTCACCGGCCGCCCCGCCCGGTGGATGGATGTGGTCGCCGACCATGTCCACGGACACGGCCTCGCGATCTGCGCCAATGGCGCGGCGGTGGTCGACCTGCACGCCGGGCGGGAGTTCGTACAGGTCAGGGCCCTCCCCAGGGAGGCCGCACTCTCCGTCGTCGAAGCCCTGCGCGCGGCGGCGCCCGGCACGTCCTTCGCAGTCGAGCTGACCACCGGCATCAACTACGAGCCGGAGTACCCGCCCTTCTTCAAGGACCCGGGCGCCAAGCTCGCGACCGCCGAGGAGCTGCTCCACGAGGAGGCGAACGAGAGCGCCGCGCCCGTGCTCAAGCTGCTGGCGCACCACTCGGAGATCATCCCGGACGAGTTCCTCGCACTGGCCCGCACCGCCGCGGGCGAGTACGCATCGATCACCCGGTCCAGCCCCACCTCCCTGCTGGAGATCAGTGGACACGGCGTGTCGAAGGCGAGCACTCTGGCGCTGTGCTGCGCCGAACGGGGCATCGTCCCCGAGGAGGTCGTCGCGTTCGGGGACATGCCGAACGATGTGGAGATGCTCAGCTGGGCCGGCACCTCTTACGCGATGGGCAATGCCCACCCCGATGTGATCACGGCCGCGTCCGGCCGGACCGTCGCCAACAACGAGGACGGGGTCGCCCTCGTCATCGAGCGCATCCTGGCCGAACGCCTCGCACGCCACCAGGCGTAGGCCGCAGCCCTACTGGAGTGGGGCCTCCCACACCAGGGTGGTCCCGCCGCCGTCGTCCCCGATGCCGGGACCGTAGGAACTGGTGCCGCCGAGCGACTCCGCCCTCCGCCGCAGGTTGCGCAGGCCGCTGCGCCGACCGCTCTCGGGGATGCCCACTCCGTCGTCGGCGACTTCCAGCCGGACTCCGGCCCTGCCGTCGGGCAGCGTGACGGTGCAGTCCAGCACCACCTCGATCCGGGACGCCTCGGCGTGCCGGAAGGCGTTGGACAGCGCCTCGCGCAGCGCGGCGATCAGGTTCTTGCCCGCCAGCTCTCCGACGACCGTGTCAATCGGTCCGAGGAAGCGGTGGGCGGGTTTGAAGCCCAGCGGGACCGCTGCCATGTTGATCTCCCGCAGGACACGGGTACGCAGCCCGGACGGGGCTTCCGCGGGCCCCTGCTGGAGGGCGAAGATCGCCGTGCGGATCTCCTGGATCGTCACGTCCAGTTCGTCCACGGCCTTGCCCACGCCGTCGCGCACCTCGGGGACGATCGACCGGCGCTGGGCGCCCTCCAGCATCATTCCGGTGGCGAACAGTCGCTGGATGACGAGGTCGTGCAGGTCACGGGCGATCCGGTCACGGTCCTCGAAGACCGCCAGCCGCTCCCGGTCGCGCTGCGCTTCGGCCATCATCAGCGCGAGCGCCGCCTGTGAGGCGAACTGGGTGGCCAGGGTCCGCTCGGCTTCGGTGAAGGGCCGCTTGTCGCGGGCGCGCGGGGTGACCAGCGCTCCCAGCACCCGCCCCCCGCTGTGCAGGGGCAGCATCATGCAGGGGCCGTACGGGCTGGTGAGCCGGCTGATCATGCGGGGGTCCGACGAGGCGTCGTCGGTGAAGACCGGCTCCCCCCGCAGCAGGTGGTCGACCACCGGGCTCTCGGCCGGTATCACCACGCCGAGCGACGTGGCGGGGTTCTCCGCCGATACCGCGACGATCTCCATCCCGCCCTCTTCGGCGGGCAGCAGGACGATCCCGGCGGCGGAGTCGGCCAGTCGGCGGGCCTGCTCGGCCACCACCGAGAGGGCGTCGTCGGCGTCCCCGCCGGACAGCAGGGCGGTGGTGACGGCGACCGAGCCGTCGATCCAGCGCTCGCGCTGGGTGGCGGCCTCGTACAGGCGGGCGTTGCCGATGGCGATACCCGCCTCGGTGGCCAGGACCCGGACCATGTGGAGGTCATAGTCGTTGAACTCGACGCCGCCGTTCTTTTCGGCCAGGTACAGATTGCCGAAGATCTCCCCCTGCACCCGGATCGGGACGCCGAGGAACGTCTTCATGGGCGGATGGTGCGCCGGGAAGCCCGCCGAGCGCGGATCCTTCGTCAGGTCGGCGAGCCGCACGGTGTCGGAGTGCGAGATCAACGCTCCGAGCAGGCCCCGCTTCCCGTCCGGACGGTGTCCGATCTTCCGGGCCAGTTCGGGGCTGATCCCGTGGGTGACGAAGTTTGAGAGCCCGCGGCCCTCCGTGTCGACGACACCGATCGCCGCGTAGTGGGCGTCCGCCAGCTCGGCCGCAGTCTCGCAGATGCGGTCGAGCGTGGAATGGAGCTCAAGGCCGGTACCGACCGACCGCATGGCCTCCAGCAGCTGCGGCACCCGGGCCGTGAGCTCGGTGGACAGGCCGTGCAGGCTCTTGGTTGCCTGGGTGGCTGCCACCAAGGGGTCCGGTGTTCCCTGCGATGGATCCGACAGCGGATCCGGTGATTCGTGCGGTGGCTGCGCTGACATGGTCTTGAGCCTAGTTAGTCCCCATTAGAGGGGAAAATTGGCCAAACCTCCCGTCAGTTTCCCGTTCGCGCTCCAGCATCCGGCGCAGCGGCCCCTCGACGGCGGCCAACTCCGCGTACCCGCCGCGCTGCACGACCTCGCCGCGGTCCAGCACGAGCACCTCGTCGACCGCCTCCAGGCCCGCCAGCCGGTGCGTGATCAGCACGGTGGTCCGGCCCTCCGTCGCGGCCAGCAGGTCCGCGGTCAGGGCGTCCGCCGTGGCCAGGTCCAGATGTTCGGCCGGCTCGTCCAGGACCAGTACGGGGAAGTCCGCCAGCAGCGCCCGGGCCAGGGCCAGGCGCTGGCGCTGGCCGCCCGAGATCCGCTCGCCGTGCTCACCGACGAGCGTGTCCAGCCCGTCCGGCAGGCCGTCCGCCCAGTCCAACAGCCGGGCCGCGGCCAGGGCGTCCCGCAGCTGCTCCTCGCTCGCCCCGGTCCGGGCCAGCCGGAGGTTCTCCCGGACCGAACTGTCGAAGAGGTGCGCGTCCTGGGCGCACAGGCCCACGAGCGCGCGTACGTCGTCACCATCGAGCGTGCGCGCGTCGGCGCCGCCCAGACCGTAGGAGCCTTCGGCCGGGTCCAGGAAGCGGAGCATGACCTGGGCCAGCGTGGTCTTGCCGGAGCCCGAGGGGCCGACGACGGCGATACGGCGGCCCGCTTCCAGGGTGAGGTCCAGCCCGCGCAACGCGTCCCGCTCCTGGCCCGCGTGGCGGGCAGTGAGCCCGATCAGCCGGAGCGGGAAGGGGGAGGCGGGAGCGGCGGCGGGCTCCTCCGGCTCGGCGACGGGCACCGGGGCGTCGATGACCTCGTAGACCCGTTCGGCGCTACGGCGTACCCGCTGGCGGTACTGGACGGCGAGGGGGAGTCCGCTCACCGCTTCGAAGGCGGCGAGGGGCGTCAGGACCGCGACGGCCATGGCGACCCCGGACAGCCGTCCGTCGTGGACCGCGTTCGCGGCGACGGCCGCGGCGGCCACGACCGTGAGCCCGCAGACGAGGGCGGACAGCCCGCCGCCCAGCCCTCCCGCGGCGGCGCCCCGGGCGGCGATGCGCGTCAGGACGCCGTCGCTCTCCCGGGCCCGGCCCTTGCGGTCCTCCAGCGCGCCGGCCACGGTCAGCTCCGCGGTGCCGGTCAGCAGGTCGGCCACCCGCGTGGCGAGCTCGCCCCGGGCGGGCGCGAGCCGGCGCTCCGCACGGCGGGCGCAGGCACCGCTGACCAGCGGCACCCCGACACCCGCGGCGAGGAGGCCGACGGCGAGCACCGCTCCGGCCTCGGGCAGCAGCCAGGTGGTGAAGGCCACGGAGCCCGTTCCGACGAGCACCGCGGTGCCGACGGGCAACAGCCAGCGCAGCCAGTAGTCCTGCAGGGCATCGGCGTCGGCGACCAGGCGGGCCAGCAGGTCCCCGCGGCGGTGCTCGCGCAGCCCGGCGGGCGCGATGCGCTCCAGCCGCCGGTACACCGACACGCGCAGGTCGGCGAGCATCCGCAGGACGGCGTCGTGCGAGACGAGCCGCTCCGCGTACCGGAAGACGGCGCGGCCCAGTCCGAAGGCCCGGGTCGCGGTGACGGCCACCATCAGATAGAGGACGGGGGGCTGTTCGGAGGCCCTGGAGATCAGCCAGCCCGACACGGCCATCAGGCCGACGCTGCAGCCGACGGCCAGTGCCCCGAGCAGCAGGCCCAGCCTGAACCGTCCCTGCCATGCGCTGGCCACCGCCCGCACCCGGCGCAGCGGATCGGCCCCGCCCGCGTCGGAGGTGCCGCCGGGCCTCACCCGCTCGGGGGCGGCCCCGAGGATCCACTCTCCGGCGTCCGCGTCGAGACCACCGGGGGAGGGCTCCTCGGCCACGGCCCCGGACACTCCGGGGCGGGGGAGCGGCCCGGCGGGCAGGGCGGTTCCGGGGCGGGCAACCTCGGGGACGGGACCGGCCGTCATCCGGACCACCCGATCCGCGACGGCGAGCAGGGCCGGCCGGTGCACGACCAGGAGCACCGTCCGCCCTGAGGAGAGCCGCCGGACCGCGTCCACGATCCCCGCCTCGGTCTCGCCGTCCAGCGCCGCCGTCGGCTCGTCCAGCAGCAGCACCGGCCGGTCCGCCAGGAAGGCCCGGGCCAGCGCCAGGCGCTGCCGCTGCCCGGCGGAGAGTCCCACACCGCCTTCGCCCAGCAGGGTCTCGGCCCCGCGCGGCAGCGCGGACACGAAGTCCCAGGCCCCGGCGTCCTTCAGCGCGGTGGCCACCTCGCCGTCACGGGCTTCCGGGCGGGCCAGCCGTACGTTCTCGGCGACGGTCCCGGCGAAGAGGTGCGGCCGCTGCGGCACCCACGCGATCTGCTCCCGCCAGTGCTCCGGAGACAGTTCGTCCAGGTCCGTACCCGCGATCCGTACCCGCCCGGCGGTCGGCCGCACGAATCCCAGCAGCACCTGGAGCAAGGTGGACTTGCCGGCTCCGCTCGGGCCGGTGAGGGCCACGCACTCCCCCGGTCCGACGGTCAGCGAGACGGGACGGGGCGAGTCCTCGTCGCGGCCCTCGTAGCGCACGGCGACGCCGTCGATCTCGATCCGCAGGGGGGCGCCGCCCGGCAGGTGCGCCGTACCGGCCGGGCCGGCCGTGGGGGCCTCCAGGACCTCGAAGATCTCCTCGGCGGCCGCCAGCCCTTCCGCGGCCGCGTGGTACTGCGCTCCCACCTGCCGCAGCGGCAGATAGGCCTCGGGGGCGAGGATCAGGATGACCAGGCCGGTGTACAGGTCCAGTTCGCCGTGGACCAGCCGCATGCCGATGGTCACGGCCACCAGTGCGACCGACAGGGTCGCCAGCAGTTCCAGGGCGAAGGACGACAGGAACGCAATGCGCAGCGTCCGCATCGTCGCCCGCCGATAGTCGTCGGTGATCTTGCGGATCGACTCGGCCTGCGCCTTCGCCCGGCCGAAGACCTTCAGCGTGGGAAGACCGGCCACCACGTCGAGGAAGTGCCCCGACAGCCGCGAGAGGAGCCGCCATTGGCGGTCCATCCGGGACTGGGTGGCCATCCCGATGAGGACCATGAACGCCGGGATCAGGGGGAGCGTGACCACGATGATGGCCGCCGACACCCAGTCCTCGGTGACGATGCGGGCGAGCACGGCCACCGGCACCACGACCGCGAGCCCCAACTGGGGCAGGTAGCGGGAGAAGTAGTCGTCGAGCGCGTCCACGCCCCGGGTGGCCAGCGACACCAGCGACCCGGTCCGCTGTCCGCCCGGACGCCCCGGCCCGAGCTCCGCGGCCCGGTCCAGCAGCCGCCGCCGCAGCTCCGACTTGACCGCCGCGCCGGCACGGTGCGCGGCCAGCTCCGTCAGCCACGCGATCAGCGCCCGGCCGAGCGCCACCGCCGCGAGGAGCAACAACGGCGTACGGAGCGCCGCGCCGTCGAGACCCGCCTCGAAGGCGCCGACGACGATCTCGGCGACGAGCATCGCCTGCCCGACGACCAGCCCCGCCCCGGCAAGCCCCAGGGCCACCACCGCCCCCAGGAAGAGGCGGGTGGAACGGGCGTACCGGAGCAGGCGCGGGTCGATCGGTTTCACGTGAAACATCCCTCCAGGGTCAGTGGGCGTCGACGATGTGCTGCGTTCCGATCCGCTTGCGGAACACCCAGTACGTCCAGCCCTGGTAGAGCAGCACGAGCGGGGTGGCCACCGCGGCCAGCCAGGTCATGATCTTCAGGGTGTACGGGCTGGACGAGGCGTTGGTGACCGTGAGGTTCCAGGCCGCGTCGAGCGAGGAGGGCATCACATTCGGGAAGAGCGTCAGGAAGAGCATTGCCACGGCCGCCGCGATGGTGATCCCGGACAGTGCGAACGACCAGCCCTCGCGGCCCGCCAGGTTGAAGCCGAGCGCCCCGAGCAGGGCCAGCACCGCCACGGCCATCGCGACCAGGCTCTTGCCGTCGCCGCGCGAGACCTGGGTCCAGATCAGGAAGACCAGTGCCAGCACGGCGGCGACGAGGCCCAGCACGGTCGCCGTCCCCCGCGCGCGGTCCCGGATGTCACCGACGGTCTTGAGCGAGGCGAAGACCGCGCCGTGGAAGGTGAACAGGGTGAGGGTGACCAGCCCGCCGAGGAGCGAGTAGACGTTGAGCAGGTCGAGGAGACTGCCGACGTATTCCTTGTTCTGGTCGATCTTCACTCCGCGCACGATGTTGGCGAAGACCACGCCCCACAGGAAGGCGGGGACCAGCGAGGTCCAGAAGATCGCGTGTTCCCAGTTGGCCTGCCAGCTGTCCTCGGGGCGCTTGTGGCGGTACTCGAAGGCCACGCCGCGGATGATCAGGCAGATCAGGATGAGCAGCAGCGGCAGGTAGAAGCCTGAGAAGAGGGTGGCGTACCACTCGGGGAAGGCGGCGAAGGTCGCACCGCCGGCCGTGAGCAGCCACACTTCGTTGCCGTCCCACACGGGCCCGATCGTGTTGATCAGGACGCGCTTCTCCACACGGTCGCGGGCGAGCAGCTTGGTCAGTACCCCGATGCCGAAGTCGAAGCCCTCCAGGAAGAAGTAGCCGATCCACAGGACGGCGATCAGCACGAACCAGACGTCGTGGAGCTCCATGGTGCGTTCTCCTCAGCCTCAGTACGAGAAGGCCATCGGCCGGTCGGGGTTCTTGTCGTCCCCGCCGATCTTGGTGGGCGGGTTGAGGTCGGCCTCGGTGAGCTCCGGCGGGCCGAGCTTGACGTACTTGACCAGGAGCCTGACCTCGATCACGGCCAGCACGGCGTAGAGCAGGGTGAAGCCGATCATCGAGGTGAGCACCTCACCCTGGGAGACCTGCGGCGAGACCGCGTCCCGGGTGCGCAGGACTCCGTAGACCACCCACGGCTGGCGGCCCATCTCGGTGAAGATCCAGCCCCAGGAGTTGGCGATGAGCGGGAAGCCCATGGTCCAGAGGGCGACGATCCAATAGAGGTTGCCGAACTTGGGGCTCAGCGCCTTCTTGAAGAGCACCAGGTTCGGGACCTCGTCCTCCCCTGTGCGCAGCCCCGGCGGGAGCAGGAACTTCCTGCGGGTGAGCCAGAGCCCCAACATGCCCACACCGAGCGAGGCCATGCCGAAGCCGATCATCCAGCGGAAGCCCCAGTAGGCGACCGGGATGTTGGGCCGGTAGTCGCCCGGCCCGAACCTCTCCTGCTCGGCCTTGTTGACGTCGTTGATGCCCGGGACGAAGGAGGTGAAGTCGTCGTTGGCGAGGAAGGACAGCAGGCCAGGGATCTCGATGGCCACCTTGTTGTGGCCCTTCTCGACGTCTCCGTAGGCGAAGACGGAGAAGGGCGCGGGCGCCTCGCCGTCCCAGAGGGCCTCGGCGGCGGCCATCTTCATGGGCTGCTGCTTGAACATGACCTTGCCGAGGAGGTCACCGCTGATCGCCGTGCCCATGCCGGCGATGATCAGGACGACGAGGCCCAGGCGCAGCGAGCTGCGCATCACGGGGACGTGCTTCTTGCGCGCCAGGTGGTAGGCGGAAACGCCGGCCATGAACGCACCGCCGACGAGGAAGGCGGCCGTGATGGTGTGGAAGAACTGGGTGAGCGCGGTGTTCTGGGTGAGCACCAGCCAGAAGTCGGTGAGCTCCGCCCGGCCGCGCTCCTCGTTGATCCGGTACCCGACCGGGTGCTGCATCCAGGAGTTGGCCGCCAGGATGAAGTAGGCGGACAGGACGGTGCCCATGGACACCATCCATATGCAGGCCAGGTGGATCTTCTTGGGCAGCTTGTCCCAGCCGAAGATCCACAGCCCGATGAAGGTGGACTCGAAGAAGAAGGCGATCAGCGCTTCGAAGGCGAGGGGGGCGCCGAAGATGTCACCCACGAACCGCGAGTAGTCGGACCAGTTCATGCCGAACTGGAACTCCTGGACGATGCCGGTGACGACACCCATCGCGATATTGATCAAGAAAAGCTTGCCCCAGAACTTGGTGGCCCTGAGGTACTTCTCCTTCTCTGTGCGCACCCAAGCGGTCTGCAGGCCGGCCGTGAGCGCGGCGAGCGAGATCGTGAGGGGCACGAAGAGGAAGTGATAGACGGTGGTGATGCCGAACTGCCATCGCGCCAGGGTTTCTGGCGCCAGAGCCAGGTCCACGTCTCGTCTCCTTCGTGTCGCCGCGATCACAAGGAAGTCCGCCTCCCAAACGCACTCAAGCCAGGAGGAAGCAGACGCGCTTGTGAACGCGTTCACATTCACAAGCATTATGGCGCACAGCTTTTTGCGACCTTCACGCGGGGTACCCCTCTAGCCAATCCATTCAACAGATTGTTGAATGCGGCTCATGCAGATTCGAATCTCCTGGCCTTCGGGCCAGCTCACCGCAACCCTGGACGAGACCCCGACCAGCAAGGCGCTGGCCGAGGCCCTTCCGATCTCCGCCTCCGCCCATACCTGGGGCGAGGAGGTCTACTTCGACACCGGCGTCTCCGTTGCCCTGGAGGACGACGCCCGCCAGGTCGTCGAGCCCGGCACCGTCGCGTTCTGGACCGAGGGCGACGCACTCGCGCTGCCCTACGGCCCGACGCCCATCTCGCGCGGAGGCGAGAGCCGCCTGGCGAGCCCGTGCAACGTGCTCGGCTCGTTCGACGGCGACCCCCGCCTGCTTTCCACCGTTCGCGACGGCGATCCCGTCCGCGTGGAACTGGCCTGAGCCTCCCCGGCCCGGCCGTCCGCGCCCGCGGACCCCAGAGCTGCCGTCCGCGCCCGCGGCCGTAGAGCTGCCCTCCGCGCCCGCGGACCCTAGAGCTCCTTGAAGAACGCCTCCGCCGTGTGCAGGAAGAGGTCGTTCGCCTCGGGCTCACCGATCGTGACCCGAAGGCCCTCGCCCGCGAAGGGCCGGACCACCACACCGGCCTTCTCGCAGGCGGCCGCGAACTCCACGGTCCGCTCGCCGAGGCGCAGCCACACGAAGTTCGCCTGCGTGTCCGGCACGGTCCAGCCCTGCGCCAGCAGCGTCTCGTGGACCCGCGCGCGCTCGCCCACCAGCGCCCCGACCCGGCCCATCAGCTCGTCCTCGGCCCGCAGCGAGGCCACCGCCGCGTCCTGCGCGAGCTGGCTGACACCGAAGGGCACCGCCGTCTTGCGCAGCGCCGCCGCCACCCGCTCGTGCGCGACCGCGAAGCCGACCCGCAGGCCGGCGAGCCCGTACGCCTTGGAGAACGTACGCAGCACGGCGACGTTGGGGCGGTCGCGGTACAGCTCTATGCCGTCCGGGATGTCCGTGTCGCGTACGAACTCGCGGTACGCCTCGTCCAGGACCACCAGGACGTCCGAGGGCACCCGGTCCAGGAAGCGCTCCAGCTCGGCCCGGCGCACGGCGGTGCCGGTCGGGTTGTTCGGGTTGCAGACGAAGATCAGCCGGGTCCGCTCGGTGATCGCCTCGGCCATGGCGTCCAGGTCGTGCACGTCCCCCTCGGTCAGCGGGACCTGCACCGAGGTCGCGCCCGAGATCTGCGTGATGATCGGGTACGCCTCGAAGGAGCGCCAGGCGTACATGACCTCGTCGCCCGGCCCGGCCGTGGACTGGATCAGCGACTGGGCCACGCCCACCGAGCCGGTGCCCGTGGCCACGTGCTCGACCGGCACGCCGAACCGCTCGGCGATCTCGTTCACCAGGCCGGTGCAGGCCATGTCGGGGTAGCGGTTGAAGGTCCCCGCCGCCGTGACGGCGCTCTCCAGCACCCCCGGCAGCGGCGGGTACGGGTTTTCGTTGGAGGACAGCTTGTACGCGACGGGCCCGCCCGCGGCAGCCGGTTTGCCAGGCTTGTATGTCGGAATGCCGTCCAGCTCGGCGCGCAGCTTCGGGCTGTTCTCGCTCACCGCAGGTCCTCCTCGACCGTCCCGTACGACGTCGCCGTCGACTCAATACTGCTCACCTTATGAGGATTCCGCCCTTCCGAGAATGGGGGCGCCTGGAATGCGGGGGAGCGCACGCATATATGCGTGCGCCGGTGGCCTGCGCCGTGGCGCGCATCCCTCGTGCAGGTGAGTTGCGACCGACCCGAGACCGCGCCGTTTTGGCATGCCCGGTCCCGTCGACAAGCGCCACCCTCAGCCTGCGCGCTTAAAAGCCTTTATTTCCAAGGTCATTGAGGGTGGCGAACCATGCAGAAACGTGCCTGTCAACGCGTGCATATGCACTCGGACCGCCCACCCCGCCGAGCCCTACTATCGGCTCGCCATGACAGCAGCAGGGAAGCATCAGGTGAGCCGGACCGAGACCACCCGGCGGGCCGCCGGCCGACAGGGCCGGGCCGGCATCAGGGACGTGGCCGCCGCGGCGGGCGTCTCCATCACGACCGTCTCCGACGCGCTCAATGGCAAGGGACGGCTGCCCGACGCCACCCGCCGCCACGTTCGCGAGGTCGCCGACCGGCTCGGCTACCGCCCGTCGGCCGCCGCCCGCACGCTCCGTACCGGCAAGTCCGGCCTCATCGGCCTGACCGTGACCACGTACGGGGATGAACCTTTCACCTTCACCGAATTCGCCTACTTCGCCGAGATGGCCAGGGCCGCCACCTCCGCCGCGCTCGCCCGCGGCTACGCCCTCGTCATCCTCCCCGCCACCTCACGCCACGACGTGTGGTCCAACGTCGCCCTCGACGGCACCGTCGTGATCGACCCCTCCGACCACGATCCCGTCGTCACCGAGCTGGTCCGCCAGGGCCTGCCCGTGGTCTCCGACGGCCGGCCCGCCGGCTCCCTCCCCGTCACCGCCTGGGTCGACAACGACCACGAGGCCGCCGTGCTCGGCCTCCTCGACCACCTCGCCGCCGCCGGCGCCCGCCGGATCGGGCTGCTGACCGGCACCACCACCGACACCTACACCCGCCTGTCCACGACCGCGTACCTCAACTGGTGCGAACGCGTCGGCCAGGACCCCGTCTACGAGTCCTACCCCGCCCACGACCCGTGCGCGGGCGCCGTGGCCGCCGACCGGCTCCTCGCCCGCCCCGACCGCCCCGACGCCGTCTACGGGCTCTTCGACCCCAACGGTACCGACCTGCTCGCCGCCGCCCGCCGTTACGGCCTGCGCGTCCCCGAGGACCTGCTGCTCGTCTGCTGCAGCGAGTCCACCGTCTACGCCACCACCGAGCCGCCCATCACCACCCTGTCCCTCAAACCACGCCGCATCGGCACCGCCGTCGTGCAGCTGCTCATCGACGCGATCGAGGGCGTGGACACGGGACGCCCGGTCGAACAGGTCGTCCCGACCGAGCTGATCGTCCGTACCTCGTCGCAGCGCAGGCAGCCCCGCACGACCGTCAGCTCGCCCCGATCTCCGGCCCAGGACTGACCGCCAGACCGTCCGGTCGGCCTGATCGGCGGTCGGTCCAGGATTTCAGCAACGCCAATATCGGGCAAAAACGGTAGGAACGATACGCTCCGCATAGGATTCACCACCCCTGGTGCGTCACAGAGCGCGAGCCACATTCCTATGATGGGCGCACGACATCACGGACCCTCCTCCCCGGAGGTCAGGAGGGTCCGCAGGTGTACGGCAGCGCGACGGTGGTGGAGGGGTCGATGACTCAGGGGGCCGGTCAGGGACCCGCGATGCGGACGGAAACGCTGCGGGACTTCCGGGTGCCAGTCACCGAACCCGCCGCGCCGTACGCCGTATCCACCGGTATGCCCGACGAGGCCCCCGTGTACGGCGAGTACCCCGCGTACTACGAGGACGGCGCACCGGCCGCCGTGCCGCGGCAGCCCGGCTACGCGCCGCAGCCGCCCGCGCCGCCGGTCCCGCACCACGATCCGCGCCAGGATCCGCGTCAGGCCCCCCGGCACGACCCGCGCCGGGAAGAGCACCTGCAGGCGCCTTCCCAGGGCCACCCGCACCCCCAGACGCACGCCGACACCGACGCCGACGCCGAGCCGGTGCACGCGATGAGCCGGATGAGCCAGGGCCCCGACGAGGACGAACCCGACGGCTACACCCCGACCTACCGGGACCTCCCCGTCATCGGCTCCGGCGCGCTCGGCGGTCCCGGCGACACCGTCCAGGTCCAGTACGTCCCGCAGGACGTCGCCGGGCCCGGCCCGCTGTACGTCGTCGGCGACGTCCACGGCTACCTCGACGAGCTCGTCACCGAACTGCACGCCCAGGGTCTGATCGACTCGGAGGGCCGCTGGTCCGCGGGCAACGCCCGGCTCTGGTTCCTCGGCGACTTCACCGACCGCGGCCCCGACGGCATCGGCGTCATCGACCTCGTCATGCGGCTGTCCGCCGAGGCGGCAGCCGCCGGCGGCTACTGCAAGGCCCTGATGGGTAACCACGAACTGCTGCTCATCGGCGCAAAGCGGTTCGGCGACACCCCCGTCGTCTCCGGTGCCGGCACCGCCACCTTCCAGGCCGCCTGGCTGCTCAACGGCGGACAGCGCACCGACATGGAGCGCCTGCAGGACGTGCACCTCCAGTGGATGTCGCGGCTGGACGCGGCCGTCCTGGAGGAGGGCCACCTGCTGCTGCACTCCGACACGACGGCCTACCTCGACTACGGCGACTCCATCGAGGACGTCAACGACACCATCCACGAGCTCCTCAACCGGGGCGACGTCGACATCACCTGGGACCTCTTCCGCAAGTTCACCAAGCGGTTCGCCTTCCGCGACGAGGAGACCGGCCCCCAGGCCGTCCGCGAACTCCTCGACACCTACGGCGGCAGCCGCGTCGTGCACGGCCACAGCCCCATCCCGTACCTGCTCGGCGAAGTGGGCACCGAGGACGGGGACGACTCGCGCGGACCGGAGGCCGTGGACGGCCCGCACGTCTACGCGGACGGTCTCGCCATCGCGATGGACGGCGGCGTGACGATGGCGGGCAAACTGCTCGTCGTTCGACTTCCACTGAGCGACTGAGAGCTCACGCAGAGGGGTATTTCCAGAAAGCCCCTGTCACGGCATGGTGTGGGCGCTCTACCATCGCTCTATCCGTAGCAGGCTCTCCTCCGTTTCAGCCGGCACCCGGGTCTACGCGCGGCAAACCGGCTTCTACGGAGCATCGGGGGATGCACATGACCAGCGCTCCGCACCTGCTGACCGAAGACCGACCGGAGTTCGAGCGGCTCATCGACGAGGCACTGCGCGCCGCGAGCGAACGGCCCGAACTCGCCACTCTGGGCGAACGGCTGAACGCCGAACAGCTGCGCACGATGGCCCAGGGCGCCAGCGCCCTGCTGGCGGCCGCGGCCGCCGCCGAGTACGTCCACTACGTGAAGGTCCGCGAGGAACGACGCGACGAGGTCCTCTCCGCTCCCGCTGCGACGGGGGACGAGGACGGCGACCGGGGCAGCGGCGGCGGCGCGGGCGTCAGCGCCGTGGTCGCGGTCCTCGCACCGGTCCTGGCCGGCACCGCCATGCTGATCTTCCTGCTTGTCGGGTACATCCTGAAGATGATCGAGCCCGAACCCGCCTTCGCGCAGACCATGCTGACGACGGGTTGGCTGTTCGGGGCGCTCACCGCGGCCGCCCTGCTCTTCGCCGTGATCGGGCTGCTGGTCACGGCCGTCCGCAACAGCGCGACCGAGGTGGTGGCGGACGAGACCGAGGCGGTACCCGACGAGGTGGCGCGGGCCCGCGAGGCCTGGCGCCACGCCCTGCTGGAGCGCGGCATCATCCCGTTCCTGCGGGACGCGCTGGCCGATCCGAGTGCGGGCCCGGGCTTTCCGACCCCCCGCACGCCAGGGGCCGGGCGCATCCCCAGTCTGGGGTACACCCGGCCCGACTTCACCAGTCCGGGAGCCCCTGCGCAGGGCTCCCCTCCCGGCTACACACCACCGGACTTCACCAGCCCGGACTTCGGCGGCCCGGACCACCGGCCGGAGTAGGGGCTCCGGCCGGCGACGGGACCTACTTCAGCGTCTTGGGCAGGTGGTTGGGGTCCATGGGGCGGATCGGCTGGGTGTGGGTACGCAGCGGCGCCGGCGGGTCGCCCGGGTTGGGCTGGGGTACCGTTTCGTTCCACACCCCGTTACAGGTGAGCGTGTCGGGAGTGCCCGGGTTCACGTCGCAGAACGTCTCCCAGATCTCGCCGCCCGTGGTGATCACTTCGATGGCGAGCCGGTTGGCCTGGTGGTCGATGGAAACCCCACAGGCGCCGGCCGGATAGTCGCCATCCTCGTTGGTGGTGAGGTCGTACCAGGTCCAGGGGCCCACCGTGGTGTTCTGGATCTCGCGAACGCCGGCGTAGGTGATGCCGTCAGGGGTGAGTGCCGCCTTGAACTCACGGTCGTTGTTGTCCCGGACGGCGTCGACGTCCACGCAGGCGCCCGCGCCGGTGGCACCCGTGGCACCGGTCGCACCCGTGGCGCCCGTCGCACCCGTCGCGCCGTCCTGGCCGTCCTGGCCGTCCTCACCCGGCTCGCCCTGCGGGCCACGCGGACCCGTGGGGCCCGTCGGACCCCGCTGGCCCTTACACTCGTCTCCGCCGCGGGGGCCCGCCTGGGCGCCCACAGCTCGCGGGTTCCAGCTCGAATCCTCCTTCGACTCGCAGTCGCCACCGGTCGGGCTCGCCGACCGGACCGTCCCGGTCGCCTGGATGCTCTGCGCGGTGGCGAACGCCGGGCTGGCGATTCCCACCACCACCAGGGCGAGGGAGGCCAGCGCACCTCCCTTCACCACAGCACTCCGCCGGCGGGTTACCGGGCCAAGGGGTGACCTGGTCCTGTTCACGGGGCTCATGTACGCCGCTCCTTCTCGAAACCGGATCGAACGATGTGCGATCGGCCCGGGCGGGCCGCCTCGGCAATAGTCGGGAAATCGGGTTGGAAACACCGGACGCCTCGCTCGGCAGTCATCTCATCGGCCCAGCAACAGGGCCCCAATGGCGGCTCTCACCGTGGCTTCCTTGCACCCCATTGGCCGGATCCCTACGGTCGCCTCACGATCGTCTTCACCACCACCGTGGACGGGATCCTTGAAAGCAAAAATCTGTCTGAACATGATCGTGAAGAACGAGGCCGCGGTGATCAGGCGCTGTCTCGAATCCGTACGTCCTCTGATCGACACCTGGGTGATCGTGGACACCGGGTCGACGGACGGCACCCAGGAGATCATCCGGGAATTCTTCGACGATCTCCCCGGTGTCCTGCACGAACGCCCCTGGAAGGGATTCGACGGCAGCCGCAGCGAGGCGATCGACCTGGCCCGCTCCAGCGCCGACTACCTGCTGTTCCTCGACGCGGACGACGTGATCGAGGTGGACCCCGGATTCCGGATGCCGGACCTCACTTTCGATTCGTACGGCGTCGCGGTGCACCACCGGCCCGTCATCCACTGGCGGCCCGCGCTCGTCTCCACCCGATTGCCCTGGAAATACGTCGGCGTTCTGCACGAGTACCTCGATTGCGACGCGCCGTTCACCCGGGGGGTCGTCGAAGGCTTCCACATCCGCATCGTCGGCGGCGGAGCCCGCCAGGGCGAAGGGGGCAACCGGGAGAAGTACCTCCGGGATGCCGCGATCCTCGAAAAAGGCCTGCGCGACGAACCCGGCAATGCGCGCTACGCCTTTTACCTCGCCCAGAGCTGGCGCGACGCGGGCGAGCCGGAGAAGTCCCTGGCCGCCTACGACCACCGGGCCACCATGGGCGGCTTCGCCGAGGAGGCCTTCTGCGCCCAGCTCTACGCGGCGCGACTCGCGGCGGGACTCAAGCGCCCGCCGGCCGAGGTGATGGACCGCTACCTCCGCGCCCACGAGAACCGCCCCGGGCGGGCGGAGGCGCTGGGCGATCTGGCGCGCCTGTGCCGGCTCGAAGGCCGCTTCCAGCTGGCGTACCTGTTCGCCCGCCAGGCGGCGCGGATCCCGCGCCCCGACGACATCCTGTTCGTCGAGTTCGACTGGTACGAGTGGCGCGCGCTCGACGAGCTCGCGGTGGCCGCCTACTGGGTCGGCGCGTACGAGGAGTCGCTGGAGTGCTGCGACCGCCTCCTTCGGGAGGGCGGGCTTCCGGAGAGCCAGCGCGAACGGGTCGGTGAGAACCGCACCTTTGCGCTGTCCAAGCTGGGGCCGGAGTACCAAGTGGTGGCCTGAGGCCCCGCCGCCGTCGAACGGCCGAGGGGCCGGACGCATCCACGACGATCCGGGATGCGTCCGGCCCCTCTGCGCGAGCCTTCCTAGCTCAGGCGGTTCAAGGGAGCTCCACGCAGCGTGTCCCCCTTGAAGGACTTGCCGCGGAGGACTCCGGTCGGGCCGGGGGTCAGTTCGAACCACCCCTCGTCCCATACGAAGTTGTCCAGGTTGGTGTCACCGTGTGTCTGGTAGACCCGGTTGTCCGTGGTCAGGACCTGGATGTAGGCATTGTTGCCCTGGTCGATGATCGAGATTCCGCAGGCCCGGCCGAACGGGAATCCCGGGTTGTCCTCGTCCGTGAGGTTCTGCCAGACCGGCACACCTCCGGTCGTGGTCGCGCGACCGGCGTAGGCGATGCCGTTCGTGAGGGCGGCACTGAACGACTCGGTGCTCGAAGGCGCGAAGCTGTCGATGTCGCTGCAGGGACCGGTGGCACCCGTGGCACCGGTCGCACCCGTAGCACCGGTCACACCGTCCGTCCCGGTCGCACCGGTCGCACCGGTCGCACCGTCCTCGCCGTTCACCCCGGAGGCACCGGTGCTGCCCGTGGCGCCGGTGGCACCGGTCGCACCGGTCGCACCCGTAGCACCGGTCGCGCCGGTCGCGCCGGTCGCACCCGTAGCACCGTCAGCGCCGGTCGCACCCGTCGCGCCGGTGGCACCGGTCGCACCGTCCGCACCCGTCGCTCCTGTGGCGCCGGTGGCACCCGTAGCACCGTCAGCACCCGTGGCACCTGTGGCACCTGTGGCACCCGTAGCACCGTCAGCACCCGTGGCACCTGTGGCACCCGTGGCACCGTCCACGCCATCGGTGCCGTCCGCACCCGTCGCGCCGGTGGCGCCTGTCGCGCCTGTCGCGCCGGTGGCGCCTGTCGCGCCCGTCGGTCCTGTCGGGCCGGGCCTCCCCGGCTCGCACCTGTCGTCGCCGTCGGGGCCGGCCATGAGGTCCGCCGCCCACGGGCCGTCGTCCGGGCCGTGGTCCGGGTTGAAGTCCGGACCCTGGTCGGAACGGTCGTCCGGACGGTGCTGATGCCCATCGGGCGGGCAGTGGGGGCTGGCCGCGCTGACCTGCTCGGCTGCCTGAACGCTCTGAGCCACGGCGACGGCGGGGCTGGCCACGCCCAGCATCACCAGGGCGAGCGATGCGAGCGTGCCGCCCTTGCGCCAGCTGCTCCTCGGCAGCGGGCCAAGGGTCGACCTGGTCCTGTTCTCGGGACGCATACCACTCCTTCTCGAAACCGATCGAACGGTGGTGGCCTCTCCGGCCACATCGGTAGCGTGGTGATCGCAGCCTTCAACAGCGGGACACCTCGCAGGCAAGTCCACTTATCGGACTATCGATCCGCCACCAATGGGCGCCGTGACCACACGGAACGGCCCCATCTCCCGACGGCACGAAAAACGGGCGGGCCCGCGACTCCCCCCATGGGTCGCGGGTCCGCCCGTCAGCCGGGTCCTGCCCTGCCGGTCGGCGTCAGTCGGCCAGCGGCAGGTAGACGCGGTTGCCCGAAGCAGCGAACTCGGCGGACTTCTCCGCCATGCCGGCCTGGATCTCGTCCGCCTTCAGGTCGCCACCGTGTTCACGGCGGATGTCCTGCGAGATCTTCATCGAGCAGAACTTCGGACCGCACATGGAGCAGAAGTGCGCGGTCTTGGCCGGCTCGGCGGGAAGGGTCTCGTCGTGGAACTCACGCGCCGTGTCCGGGTCGAGGGCCAGGTTGAACTGGTCCTCCCAGCGGAACTCGAACCGCGCGTCGGACAGTGCGTCGTCCCACTCCTGAGCGCCGGGGTGTCCCTTGGCCAGGTCCGCCGCGTGCGCCGAGATCTTGTACGTGATGACGCCGGTCTTGACGTCGTCCCGGTTGGGCAGCCCCAGGTGCTCCTTGGGCGTGACGTAGCAGAGCATCGCCGTGCCCCACCAGGCGATCATCGCCGCGCCGATGCCCGAGGTGATGTGGTCGTACGCGGGCGCGACGTCCGTGGTCAGCGGGCCGAGCGTGTAGAACGGCGCCTCCTCGCAGATCTCCTGCTGGAGGTCGATGTTCTCCTTGATCTTGTGCATCGGGACGTGGCCCGGGCCCTCGATCATCGTCTGGACGTTGTGGCGCTTGGCGATGGTGTTGAGCTCGCCCAGCGTCTTCAGCTCGGCGAACTGGGCCGCGTCGTTGGCGTCCGCGATGGAACCGGGCCGCAGACCGTCACCCAGCGAGTACGTGACGTCGTACGTCGCCAGGATCTCGCAGAGCTCCTCGAAGTTCGTGTAGAGGAAGTTCTCCTTGTGGTGCGCGAGGCACCAAGCGGCCATGATCGAGCCGCCGCGCGAGACGATGCCGGTCTTGCGGCGGGCGGTCAGCGGCACGTACGGCAGCAGCACACCGGCGTGGACCGTCATGTAGTCGACGCCCTGCTCGGCCTGCTCGATGACCGTGTCCTTGTAGATCTCCCAGGTCAGGTCCTCGGCGCGGCCGTCGACCTTCTCCAGCGCCTGGTAGAGCGGCACGGTGCCGATCGGCACGGGCGAGTTGCGCAGCACCCACTCGCGGGTGGTGTGGATGTTGCGGCCCGTCGAGAGGTCCATGACCGTGTCCGCGCCCCAGCGCGTCGCCCAGGTCATCTTCTCCACCTCCTCCTCGATGGAGGAGGTGACGGCGGAGTTGCCGATGTTGGCGTTGACCTTCACCAGGAACTTCTTGCCGATGATCATCGGCTCGATCTCGGGGTGGTTCACGTTCGCCGGGAGCACCGCGCGACCTGCGGCGATCTCCTCGCGGACGACCTCGGGGGAGACGTTCTCGCGGATCGCGACGTACTCCATCTCCGGGGTGATCTCGCCCCGGCGGGCGTACGCGAGCTGTGTGACGGCGGCTCCGTCACGGCCCCGGCGGGGCTGGCGGGGGCGGCCCGGGAAGACCGCGTCGAGGTTCTTGAGGCCACCGCGCGGCGAGGTGTGCTTGATGCCGTCGTCCTCGGGCCGGACCGGGCGGCCGGCGTACTCCTCGGTGTCACCGCGGCCGATGATCCAGTTCTCGCGCAGCGGCGCGAGGCCCCGTCGCACATCGGTCTCGACCTGCGGGTCGGTGTACGGACCGGACGTGTCGTACAGCGTCACGTCCTTGCCGTTGGTGAGGTGGACCTGGCGGACCGGCACCCGGATGTCGGGGCGGGAGCCCGCCACGTAGCCCTTGTGCCAGCCCGGCTTGCGCTCGGTCGAGCCGTCGGCGTCCTGGCTGACGGCAGGCGTGCGTGCGTCCTGAATGGTCATGAGACCTATCTCCCTACGCCGGCATTACCCGGTAACAGGTTCGGCGGTCGACGCAGCCTCCTCCCGTACGCATCTGTGATGCGCGTACGGTGATCAGCGTCCTCTCAGCCCGGTGCTCCGAGCTCCCGCGTTGTGCAAAGTAGCCCCCACGCTAGCGTCATCCATGGCGTGCTGAACAGTGGGCCCCCTCATCTCTTGCGATGATCTGCTGGTGACGTCCTCGCCGCAGCCCCCCACCGAGCCCACTGAGCCCCATGGCCACTCCGGCCACACGCACGCCGGACACGGGCCCTCCTCCGGCCACTCCCACAGCCACAGTCACGGACCAGCGGCCCCCGTCTCGAAGCACCTGCGCAAGGTCATCGCGGCGGTACTGATCCCCTTCGCCGTCGCCGTCTTCGTCGGCATGGCGGTCCTCTGGCCGGGCGGCACGCCGGACCACGAGCGGACCGGGGTGGGCTTCGACCGGCAGACCCAGCAGGCCAAGGTCGTGTCACTGGAGCTCGTCGACTGCAAATCCGTGAACGCCGCGCAGGTTCCGGCGGCCGGCGGGGCCTCCACCCCGTCGGGCGGCGGGGCCCGGGGCGCGCAGACCGGCGATTGCAAGAAGGCCACCGTCGAGATCGGGAGCGGCCCGGACAAGGGACGCACCTTCGTGGAGATCGTCCAGCCGGGCGCTCCACGACAGTTGGCGGACGGCCAGGAGGTGGTGGTGGCGTACGCCCCGGACGCGCCCCGCGACCTGCAGTACTCGGTGATCGACGTGAACCGCAAGCTGCCGCTTGCGGTGCTGGCCGGCATCTTCGCGCTGTCGGTCGTGCTCGTCGGGCGGATGCGCGGGCTGTTCGCGCTGATCGCGCTGATCGTCAGCTTCGGCGTGCTGACGTTCTTCATCCTCCCCGCCATCCTCCAGGGGTCGAACCCTCTGGTGGTCGCGGTGGTGGGCGCGAGCGCGATCATGCTGATCGCGCTCTACATGTGCCACGGCCTGACCGCCCGTACGTCGGTGGCCGTCCTCGGCACGCTCGTGTCGCTGCTGCTGATCGGCCTGTTGGGCTCGGTGTTCATCGACTGGGCGTTCCTCAGCGGCAACACCGACGACAACACCGGGCTGATCCACGGGCTCTACCCGGACATCGACATGAGCGGCCTGCTGCTCGCCGGCATCATCATCGGATCGCTGGGTGTGCTCGACGACGTGACGGTCACCCAGACCTCGGCGGTCTGGGAACTCCACCAGGCCGACCCGTCGATGGGGCCGCGGTCGCTGTACCGGGCCGCCATCAGGATCGGCCGCGACCACATCGCGTCGGTGGTCAACACCCTGGTCCTGGCCTACGCGGGCGCCGCGCTCCCGCTGCTCCTGCTGTTCTCGATCGCCAACAGCAGCATGGGGTCGGTGGCGAACAGCGAGCTGGTCGCGGTGGAGATCGTCCGGACCCTCGTGGGCTCGATCGGGCTGGTGGCCTCGGTACCCGTGACGACGGCACTGGCCGCACTGGTGGTTTCGGCCGACCGGCCGGAATCCCCGGCCGTCGCACCGGGCTCGGGACCGGTACGCGGCGGCCGGGGCCGGCGGCGCAAGCGCTGAACGGCGGTTCAGCGTGAGCGGTGGTTCGGCCTGAACGGCGGTTCTGCGTGAGCGGCGATCGAGTCCGAACCGCGGTTCAGCCGGCGTTCTGCTCGTTCTGCTTCGCCTCGGCCAGGATTCTGACGAGGGCCTCGTCCAGGTGTTCCTCGAAGTCGCCCGTGTTCCGCTCCTGTCCGAGCGGAACGAGCCGGTCGGTGCGGTCGAGGAACGCGACGAGCGGCGCCGCGCCGGCACGGAACAGGGCCCGGTCACCGCCGACCTGGAGCCGGATGTGAACGTCGGACAACTCCTCGGGGCCGGTGGGGGCGATGTGCACATCGCCGTCACCGCACGGCTTGTTGATGCCGTCGAGGAGGAGCTCCCGGCCGAACGCCCAGGTCACGGGCGCGTCTCCGGGAAGGTGAAAGGTCAGGCGGACTGCGTAGGGATCACGGGCGTCGTACCGGAGTTCCACCGGGATCCGGAACGAGAGCTCCTCGGAAACGAGGAAGCTCATCATGACCTCTGCCTGTACCGACTCGCGCATTGACTACCCCGCTGTAGTGGAAGTGGCCAGGAATGATCCCCCAAGGCCCTCTTGACAAGAGTGGTGGAAGCGCTAGCAGATCACAAGGAGTGAGTTTTCAGATACTGATAGAGAAGGAGAGGGTGCTCAACAGCGCGCCTACTTCACTCCGTAGTCGATCGACTACATACAGCAATCGATCCTCCTGGTGCAGGGGCAGAGAAATGGCCATAGTTGCGGCCGCATCCCCGGCAGTGATGGGGATGGCGGCACAGACAGTGCCGAGGGCATATTCCTGGCGCTCGATTACAGGCTGCATTCGCCCGAGGGCTTCGATCCGCTTCTCCAAGGAGTGCAGATCGCGCACGGTATAAGGGGTGATGGCCTCTACCGGATGACGGTCGTAATAGTCCTTGCGCGCGCCCTCGTCGAGCTGGCCGAGCAGGCACTGCCCGATGGCGTGCGCGTATCCCGTCTCACGGAAGTCGGCCCACTCCTCGCACGCCGGGCTGCCGGGGGTGTCCGAGACGCCCACGACTTCGATTTCACCCTCGCGGTAGACCGCGAAGTAGACGGGAGCCCCGACCACGTCGCGGAAGTGGGCGAGCGAGTCGAGGATCATGCTGCGACGTTTCTGCTGGAGTCCCGCGCGGGCCAGCCTGCCGGCCGCGTCGCCGAGTACGAAGACTCCGCACTCTCTGCGCAGATAGCCCTCGTGCGTCAGGGTGCGCAGCAGGTGGTAAGCGGTGGGAAGCGGGAGCCCGGCCTCACGCGCCAGCTGCTTCGCCGGGGCTCCCCCGCTGTGGGATCCCGCGGCTTCCAGCAGTCTCAGCGCCCTCTGCACCGAACCGATCAGTGTCGGCACCCCTGCATTGTGGACCGGAGACACAGCTCACCCCCAGGCGTGGCGGCGGGCCTTCAGGGGTGACCCGCTCGGCGGGGGCCACCCCCGCGCATGCCGGATCCTGGGGTCGCGCTCGGCGGGTCGTCGGCACCACCACAGGTCAGGGGGCGGTGTCGGCTCTCGGTGCCCAGGGAACGGCACAGATCGCGACTCTATCGACCGGTTCCGGGGCCGCGAGCGGTTCACGGCGTCCCGTTCCCTCAGCTGGGTTAATCCCGCAGCCGCCCCCGCCCGTCACTACCACTCGCCGGACGAGGACTTCGAAGTGCCGCCGCCGACCTTCTTCACGACGAAGATCAGACCGCCGACGAGGCCGACGAAGAGGAGCAGCTTGAAGGCGAACGAGATCAGTGCGCCCAGGATGCTGGTGATGACACCGCCGAAGACGAACAGGGCCAGCAGCGGGACGGCGACCCACTTAACCCACCAGGGCATGCCTGCGAATATCTCTCGGATGCCGTTCATGTCCTCGACCTCTTCCTGGTCTTCCCGTCTGTGACTTCCTGCTCTCGATGCTAGGAGCCCGCGGGCGCCGATCGGGGCCCGCGAGCCCCCGGAGTCCCCTGATCCGCCCCTTAGGGGGATCAGGGCGGCGACCCTCACCGGCGGGACCGCTCAGCCCTCGGGCGGGGAGAACACCACCATCACCTTCAGGTCCTCGGTGATGTGGTGGAACTTGTGCGGGACGCCCGCCGGGACGTAGACGACGCTGCCGCGCGCCACGGTGGTGGTCTCCTCCCCGACCGTGATCGAGGCCCGCCCGCTGACGACGAAGTACAGCTCGTCCTGACCGTGCGGCCGCTGCGAATCGGTCTGGCCGGCGTCGAGCGCGTACAGCCCGACCGACATGTTCCGCTCGCGCAGGAACTGCAGATAGGCGCCGTCGTTGGCGGCCCGTTCCGCTTCGAGCTCGTCAAGCCGGAAGGCTTTCATCGTGGTTGTGCCCCTTGTACTCGATCGTTCCCTCGCATCCGCTGATCTGCGGATGTCCCACCGGGATCTTCTCTGCCACGATCAGACACATGACGAATTTCGTAGTCAAGACGCTCGCCAACGCCGCGGCCCTGGCCGTCGCCGTGTGGCTGCTTGCCGGCATCACCCTCGACGACGGCAGCAGTCTCGGCCGCCGGACACTCACCCTGATCCTGGTCGCCCTGGTCTTCGGTCTGGTCAACTTGATCGTCAAGCCGCTCGTGAAGCTGCTTTCGCTGCCGCTCTTCGTCCTCACCCTGGGGCTGTTCACACTGGTCGTGAACGCCCTGATGCTGCTCCTGACCTCATGGCTGGCCACGCAGCTCGACCTCAGCTTCCATGTCGACGGGTTCTGGACCGCACTCCTGGGCGGCCTGATCATCTCGGTCGTCTCCTGGGCCGTGAACATGGTCCTTCCCGACAAGGACTGAGCGGGCCGCACATGTACCGGGTCTGCTTCGTCTGCACGGGCAACATATGCCGCTCCCCCATGGCCGAATCCGTCTTCCGCGCCCATGTCGAACGGGCCGGACTCCACGCCCTCGTCGAGGTGGACAGCGCCGGGACCGGCGGCTGGCACGAGGGCGACGGCGCGGACCCGCGCACGATCTCCGTCCTGGAGACCGCAGGCTACGCACAGGACCACCGCGCCCGGCAGTTCCACCCGTCCTGGTTCTCCCGCCTCGACCTCGTCATCGCGCTCGACGCCGGACACCTGCGGGACCTGCGGGCACTCGCACCCACTGCACGGGACGCCGCCAAGGTCCGGCTGCTGCGGTCCTACGATCCAGCGGCCACGTCCGGACCGTACGACGTACCGGACCCCTACTACGGGCCGATCGGCGGGTTCGAGGATTGCCTGGATCTCATCGAGGCCGCCGGCCCCGGTCTGCTGGAGGCCGTACGCGAGGCGATGAAGGAGCACACCGCGTGAACGAGTACTTCCCCGAACGAGCCGGCGAGACGATCGGTGACGGCACCCGCGCCGTGCGCGCCGGTCTGCCCGAGGCCGTCAAGAACGCACCGCCCCTGCCGGGGCCGGTCTTCGCCGCCCACTTCCACCTCCCCGGGGACGTCGAAGGCCCCTACGCCTACGGGCGCGACACCAACCCGACCTGGACCCTGCTGGAACGGGCGATCGGGGAGCTGGAAGCCCCCGGCCAGGACGTGCACACCGTCGTCTTCGCCTCCGGCATGGCGGCGGTCTCCGCCGTTCTCCTCTCCCAGACGCGCACGGGCGACACCGTCGTCCTGCCCGATGACGGATACCAGGCGCTGCCGCTGCTGCGGGAGCAGTTGGAGGCGTACGGGATCCACGTGCGTACCGCCCCCACCGGCTCGGACGCCCAGCTCGAGGTCCTCGACGGCGCACGGATGCTGTGGATGGAGACGCCGTCCAATCCCGGGCTCGACGTGTGCGACGTACGACGCCTCGCGGGAGCCGCGCACGCCGGCGGGACCCTGGTCGCCGTCGACAACACCCTCGCCACCCCTTTGGGGCAGCGCCCACTGGAGCTCGGCGCCGACTTCTCCGTGGCGAGCGGCACCAAGGGCCTGACCGGCCACGGGGACCTGCTGCTCGGGTACGTCGTGTGCCGCGACCCGGAACTCGCGGCCCGTGTCCGGGGGTGGCGCAAGATCATCGGCGCGATCCCCGGCCCCATGGAGGCCTGGCTCGCCCACCGCTCGCTGGCCACGATGCAGCTGCGCGCGCAGCGCCAGTGGACCAACGCACTGGCCGTCGCGGAGGCGCTGAGCGAGCGCCGCGACGTGAACGGCGTGCGCTACCCGGGGCTGACCACGGACCCCTCGCACAAGACGGCCGCCCGCCAGATGCGGGGCTTCGGCTCGGTGGTCTCCTTCACTCTGCCCGACCGGGCGCACGCGGAACGGTTCATGGCCGCCCTGCACCTGGTCGAGGACGCCACGAGTTTCGGCGGCGTGCGGTCCACCGCCGAGCGGCGCGGACGGTGGGGCGGCGACGCCGTGTCCGAGGGCTTCATCCGTTTCTCCGCCGGAGCCGAGGACCCCGATGACCTGGTCGCGGACGTCCTGCGGGCCCTCGACCGGGCCCTCGACCCGGCCGGTCACGATCGCTGAACAGCAGTGGAAAGGGCGGTCCGAGCCTCCCCCCTAGTGGCTCGGACCGCCCCGGGTTCCGCGCGCGAAGAACCACGCGTCAAGGCTAATTGACTCTGCGTCAGAGTCCAATCACGGTAGCGACAGGGGCCTATCTGCATATTTATAGTTGTAGACCCCCACCGAGAGGTGTCGCGATGGATCTGGCCCTGCTGCGCACCTTCGTCGCGGTCCACCGGGCGGGCTCGTTCACGCGGGCCGCAGCCCTCCTCGGACTGTCCCAGCCCGCCGTGACCTCCCAGATCCGTACCCTGGAGCGGCAGTTGGGACGACCGCTCTTCCACCGCCGGGCCCGCGGTGTCACCCCCACCGCCGTCGGCGACGAACTCGCCCACAAGGCCGCTCCGCACCTCGACGCCCTGCTCCGGATCACCGAGGCCGAGCGGGAGGACGCGGGCGGGCTGCGCGCCCTCCACGTCGCCGGGCCACCCGAGTTCCTCTCCCTGCGCGTGCTCCCCGCCCTGGCACCCCTGGTCGGCCAGGGCCACACCTTGCGCGCCACCCTGCAGAGCGACTCCGGAACCGTCCTCGACGGGCTCGCAGCCGGCCACCACGACCTCGTCGTCACCACCGCCCACCCGCGCGGCGGACCCTTCACCGCCACCGCACTGTGCGACGAGGAGCACGTCCTGGTCGCCGCCCCCTACTGGGCCGCACTCGTCGACACGGACCGGCTGCGGGACGACGGTCCCGGGGCTCTGGAAGGCATCCCGCTCGTCGAGGTCCACGAAACCCTGCCGCTCGTCACCCGGTACTGGAGTGCCGTCTTCGACGTCCTGCCGGCCGCCAAGTCCCTGGCCGCCACCGTGGTCGTACCCGACCTGCGCGCCGTCCTGGAATGCGTCCTCGCCGGCGCGGGGCTCGCGGTGCTGCCCCGGTACCTGTGCCAGGACGCGCTCGACAGCGGCCGGATCACGACCGTCGCGGAGCCTCCCGTACCACCGCTGCGCACCTGGTTCCTGGTCCTACGGGCAGGGAGCCCCGCTCTCGCCCACCTCGCGCGGGCACGCGAGCGACTGCTGGATGCCGCCGTGCACTGGTGAGCCCCCTGTTTCCGGCCCGTGGCGCGTTTCAGAAGCGGAGTGGTGGGCCACTCTTCTCCCATGACCGAACGTCCCGTGGTCAAACGCACCGCCCGCGCGATCCTGCTCGACGGTGACGACCTGATCCTCATCAAACGCACCAAGCCCGGCGTCGACCCGTACTGGGTCACCCCCGGCGGGGGAGTGGAGTCCTCGGACGCCACCGTCGTCGATGCCCTCCACCGAGAGGTCCATGAAGAACTCGGCGCGAAGATCACCGATGTCGTGCCCTGTTTCGTCGACACCGTCGAGCACATCGCCGATGGCGGGGTGACCGGCGTGAAGGTGCAGCACTTCTTCGTCTGCCGCCTCGAATCGATGGACCCGAGCCTGCGGCACGGCCCCGAGGTCGACGAGCCCGCGGGCGAGTACGAGATCGTCCACGTGCCCTTCAGCCGGGTGGGCATCGCAGCGGTCCATCTCGTCCCGTTGTCCCTACGTCACTATCTGGACGGCAACATCGAGGGCGTGCGCGCCATGCACGCGCCCGACCTGGGCTGAGGCCGTTCCGGGGCCGGCGGGCTGCCGCCGGTCCCGGACCGGCCGTACCCGCCGGTCTCACCCGGCGATGCCCACCAGCTCCTCGACCGCGTCGTGCCTGATCCGCTCGCCGGGAATGCCGATCCGCAGGAGCTCGTCCACCCCGCTGCGGATCATCGCGGGCGGTCCCGAGACGAATGCGTCGTACGAGCTCCACGGCCCGTGCTCCCCCACGGCGTGCGGCAGCTGTCCCGCCAACCCGTCGCCGACCACCGGCCGCACCGACAGCCACGGGTGCGAGCGCTGGAGCCCCAGCAGCGTGTCCTTGTCGTACAGGTCGCTGTCGCTGCGCGCCCCGAAGAACACCTCCACCGGCCGCCGCTCCCCGTGTCCGGCCACGTCCTCGATCAGCGCCTTGATCGGGGCGATGCCGGTCCCGCCGCCCAGGCACAGCATCCCGTTGTCCGTGGTGTGGTCCACCACCATCGACCCGGCCGGCGGCCCCAGACGCAGCACGTCCCCGGGGCGGGCATGGCGCACCAGCGCGTTGGAGACCCAGCCCGCGGGGACGGCCTTGACGTGGAAGGAGAGCAGGCCGTCCGCCCGGGGCGCCGAGGCGAAGGAGTAGTGCCGCCAGACCCGCGGCCACCACGGGGTCTCCACACTGGCGTACTGGCCGGCCAGGAAGGCGTAGGGCTGGTCGGGGCGGACGGTCAACACCGCGATGTCCGGGGTGCGCAGGTCGTGGGAGACCACCTCCGCGTGCCACCATGCGGGGGCCTTCATCTCGTCCGCGGCCGCCGCGTCGATCATGATCTGGGAGATCGCGGTGTACGCCCGAACCCACGCGGCCTGGGTCTCCGACCCCCAGCTCTGTGTCGCGAAGCGGGCCAGCGCCCCGACGAGGGCCTCCCCGATCACGGGGTAGTGGCCGGCCATGGTGCCGTACTTGCGGTGCGCAGTGCCCAGGCGGCAGAGGTAGGGGGCGAGTACTGCGGGATCGTCGATGTGCTCGGCGGCGGTCAGCAGTGCCTTCAGCAGTCGGTCCCGCTGCGTGTCCATGGCCGCCGGGAACATGTTCCGCACTTCCGGGTGCCCGGTGAAGACCAGGGCGTAGAAGTACGAGGTCACCTTGTCGGCGACCGGGGCGATCTCCGCGAGGGTCCGGCGGATGAGGACGGCATCCGGTGAGGGCTCGGCCGCACCGCCCTCGGCGGGTATCCGGGCCGCTTCGCGTCTGGCCGATCTGGTGGGCGGAGCGTCCATGCGGTGCCTCGCTTCGAGCATCTCGGTCGGTCTGCACACGCCACGGTCTACGAATCCGTGGTTCCGGGTTTCACAGCGTGCCAGCCGTCCCAGAGGCCTGCGGGGAAACGCGGAAAATCCGCGTTTCGAACCCACTTTCCTCCTAAGATGCGTCAACTCCCGGGCGCGCCACCGCCACGAGCTGGTATACCTCCCGCAGATCCCGCCCCTCGTAGACGTGGCTCGCACGCGCGGCCAGATGCGGTCTCGCGTTGACCGCCACCGAAACGGATACCACCTCGAAGAGGTGGATGTCGGTCGCCGAATCCCCGTACGCCACACAGTCGGCGCGGGTCACGCCGAACTGCTCGCACAGGCGGTCGGCCACCATGACCTTGGCCTCGGGGGTCAGGATCCCGGCCGCTTCCACGGGTCGGGTGAACGGCACTTCCGGGAAGACCGACCCGTGGGCGGCATGAGCGCCCCACTCCAGCAGCAGTTCCACGAAGAACGACGGGGACAGGGAGACCACCGCGCAGTACTCCCCGCGCTGCCTGATCTCGTGCCAGACGTCCCGGATTCCTGCGAGCCACGGCGCCCCGTCGAAAGCGGCCCTGACATGCTCCGGCGTCAACCCGGCCCACAGAGCGTGTGCCGCGACCGAGAACTGGTGCGGCCCGATCTCCCGCGCGGCGAAGGACCTCTCCAACTTTGCGATTTCGGCACTCACCCCGAGCTGGCGGGAGATCTCCACCGGAGCCGCCGAGCCGTACATCAGCGTTCCGTCGAGGTCGAAGAGGTGCAGGCGCGTCATAGCCCCCGAGGCTAGTGGGTTGGTTTCACGTGAAACACCGTGTTTCACGTGAAACATCGCCCGGCGTTTCAACTGGCACGTCGTTCGGTGCGACCGTCCGCTCACTCGTGTTTCACGTGAAACATGCGTGCCAAATCCTCTGGACGACTCCTGATCCATGATCCAGTCTGGGCCGGTGACACCACCACACATCACCGATCTGCCGATCCGAGCGCTGACCGTGGACGATCTCCACCGCTGCGCCGACCTGTCCGAAGATCGTGGCTGGCTCCGCGAGGACCACAAGTGGGGACTGCTGCTCGCCGCCGGAAACGGCTTCGGCGTGGACGCCCCGGACGGCCGGGGTCTCGCCGCCGCCTGCATCGTCACCCGGTACGGCAGCACCTCCGCCGGCCCCGGACTCGCCGCCATCGGCATGGTTCTCGTGGCCGACCGCTACGCCCGACGGGGCGTGGGACGCGCCTTGATGACACACGTCTGCAATGACGTGCTCAAGGGCATTCCCCTCACCCTGCACGCCACGCCCTATGGGCGCCCGCTCTACGAGGAGCTCGGGTTCAAGACCACGGGCCGCGCCGAGATGCTGGTGGGCGCCTTCCACGAGGACGGCACCTACAACGCTCACGGCACCACTCGAGTGCGGCCGGCGGTCGCCGATGACCTCCCCCGCATCCTGCGCCTGGACGTCGAGGTCTTCGGAGCCGACCGGACGCACATGATCACGCGGCTGCCGGCCTTTGCCGACCAGCTGCTCGTCTCCGAGGAGCACGGCGGAGACGGCACGCTCACGGGATACGCCGCAACCTGGCCCAATATGCACACCCAGGTCATCGGCCCACTCATCGCGCGCGACACCGACACCGCCAAGTCCTTGATCACCGCTCTTGCCAGGGGCACGGACCGTGTCCTGCGCACCGATGTCGACGTACGGCACGACGGACTGCTGGCGTGGCTCAAGGAACGAGGCCTGGAGTCCGTGGCCTTCAACGCCGTGATGGCCCGGGACATCCCCGACCTTCCCGGTGACTGGACCCGCCGCTGGGCGCCGTTGACCGTGGCCGCGGGCTGAGAGGAGCTCCCGTCGTGACCGACACTTCCGAACTGGCGATCCGGCCCGCCACCGAGGCCGATCTGCCCGCCATTGTCGCCATGCTGGCCGATGACCCGCTCGGCGCCACCCGCGAATCCCCGATGGACCTGACCCCGTACCGCACGGCGCTGGAGCGTCTCGTCGGTGATCCGAACCAGCACGTGGTCGTCGCGGTGCGGTCCGGCCGGGTCGTGGGCACCCTCCAGCTGACGATCATCCCCGGCCTCTCCCGCAAGGGCGCCACACGCTCCATCATCGAGGGCGTCCGCGTCCACGCGGACGAGCGCGGCAGCGGACTGGGCACCCGGTTCATCGAGTGGGCGATCGAGAAGTCCCGTGCCGAGAACTGCACGCTCGTCCAGCTGACGTCGGACGTGACCCGGACCGACGCCCACCGCTTCTACGAACGGCTCGGGTTCACCGCGTCGCACGTCGGATTCAAGCTCCAGCTCTGACCTGCCGCGTGGGCCGGGCCTGGCCGCTGTGTCGGCGGCCCGGCCTACGATCGGGAGGATGAGCGCCAGTCTCCCCCTCATCAGCACCACCGAGCGCCGCAGCCGGCTCGGCCGACGCCACCGGCTCGCTCCATCAGCCCGCGCCACGACGGTCGCGGAGGCGGCGGACTCCGTCGTCGCCCTGCACGCCACCGACGCCGCGACCGTCTTCCTCTCCGCGCGGGCCCGGCTCGCCGAGGGCGGCCCCGAGATGGTCGAGCAGGCGCTCTACGACGACGTCCGGGTCGTGCGGCTGCTCAGCATGCGCAACACCCTCTTCGCGGTGTCAACGCAACTCGCCCCCTACGTCGACGCGTCGACCGCCCGTGCCATCGCCGTCAAGGAGCGCCGTACCTTCCTCAAGCACCTGGACGAGGACGGGCAGGGACTCGACGCCGCGTGGCTGGCCCGGGCAGAGGCGGCCGCGCTGGACACCCTCGACACCCGCGGTCCCCTCACCGGCAGTCAGTTGTCCGCCGCCGTACCCGCCCTGCGCCAGAAGATCACCCTCAGCCGGGGCAAGATGTACGAGACGGAGCAGGGGGTCGCCACCCGGGTCATCCGCCTGCTGGCCGCCGACGGCAGGATCCGCCGGGACCGGCCGCGGGGATCGTGGACCTCCAGCCAGTTCCGCTGGGTACACACCGCGCCCTGGCCCGCCGTACCGGCCGCCGAGGCCCGCGCGGAGATCGCCCGCCTGTGGCTGCACGCGTACGGCCCGGCCACCGAGGCCGATCTCAAGTGGTGGACCGGCTGGACCCTCACGGACGTCCGCAAGGCCCTGACAGCCGTCGGCCCCGACCGGGTACGCCTCGACGACGGCAGCACGGCCCTCGTCAGCCCCGGAGACACCGCGCCCGAGCCGGCCCCCGAGCCCTGGGCGGCGCTACTGCCCGCGCTCGACCCCACCGGTATGGGCTGGGCCGACCGGGGGTTCCACCTCGATGCCGCCCACCGGTCCGCCCTCTTCGACTACGCGGGCAACATCGGGCCCACCGTGTGGTGGAACGGCGAGATCGTCGGCGGCTGGGCCCAGCGTCCGGACGGCGAGATCGTCTGGCGGCTGCTGTGCGCCCCCGGCCGCACCGCCGAGAAGGCGATCACCGCCGAGGCCTCCCGCCTGTCCGCCTGGGTGGGCGACGCCCGCGTCACCCCGCGCTTCCGCACGCCGCTGGAGCGTGAGCTAGTCGCCTGAGGCCGGCCCTGGCCGTCAGCCGATGCCCCGCCAGCCCTGCGGGTCGACCCCGCCTGGGATCGGGGCGCCGGCGTCGTACGGCTCCCTCGTGAACACGAAGGACGCCAGATCGAGGTGGCTCACCGAGCCGTCCTCACGGCGCACCGCCCGGAGCGTCTCGCCGGCGTAGTACCCGGACAGCCCGGTCCAGCTGCCGTCGGCCTCGGCCCGGAACCGGGCCGCACGGCCGGTCCCGCCGACCGGCGCCAGCTCGAGCGAGCCGTCCGCGATCAGCCGAACCACCTGGGCCGAAGTCCCCCAGTACCAAGGGCCGCACACGTCGAGAGGCACCTGATCCGCTTCCTGGAACGGCCGCCACGGCCGCGGGAACGGGGGCTCGGCATCCGCAACGATTCCGATGAGATCGGCGGCGACGCCCGCCGCCGGCAGACCCGAGGTGCAATTGGCCAGGACCACCGCTGCCACGTCGTCCGTCTCGCTCAACCACAACCCCGCGACGAACCCGGGCAGCGAGCCGCTGTGGCCCACCAACCGGCGCCCGCCGTGGGCCATCGACTGCATCCCCAGGCCGTAGCCGAGGTCGGCAGATCCGGGCTCGGGCGGCGCGGTCGGCCGCCGCATCTCCCGTACGGACTCCGCACTCAGGACCCGCTCGTCACCGCGCAGCAGGAAGTCGGCGAACCGTGCGAGGTCCCGGGTGGTGGACCACAGCTGACCGGCCGCGGCCATCAGCCCCAGGTCTTCCAGCGGCTCGGGCATCATCACGTCGGCCCACGGATGGACCGCCCAGCCGCCCGCGTGCGGGGCCTGCGGCAGTCCGCTCGTACGGTCCAGGCCCAGGGGATCCAGCACCTCGGCCCGCAGGGCCTCCTCCCAGGGCCGTCCGCGCAGCGCCTCCACCAGCGAACCCAGCAGGGTGTACCCGGGGTTGGAGTAGTGGTGCCTACTGCCCGGCGTGAACCTGAAGGGCTCCTCACCCAGCACGTCGGAGAGTTCGGGCCGCTGCGCGCCGGGGGTGCGCTCCCACCACTCGCCGGGGGTCTCCGCGGCCAGCCCGCCGGTGTGGGCGAGCAGTTGGGCGATGGTCACCTGGCCGGCGGCGGTACCCGGGAGGTGCTTCTCCAGCGGGTCCTCGAGCCTCAGCAGCCCTTCGTCCCGCAGGCGCATGACGAGGACGGCGGTGAAGGTCTTGCTGATCGACCCGATCCGGTACTGGACGTTCCCGTCCGGGCCGTGCCCCGCGACGGAGGTCCGGGATCCCTCCCAGACCACCTCCCCGCCGCGGAGTACGGCGGCCACGATCGACGGCGCTCGGCCCGTGCTCTGCGCGACGGCGATCCGGTGTCTCAGCACGCGCCGGGTGGCGGGCAGCAGTTCGAAGTCCTCGGCAAGCTCATCCATGATCGGATGCTATGTGTTGGCCATGTCCACGAAGCGCGAATAGTGGCCCTGGAAGGCCACGGTGATCGTCGCGGTGGGGCCGTTACGGTGCTTGGCCACGATCAGGTCGGCCTCACCGGCGCGAGGGGACTCCTTCTCATAGGCGTCCTCGCGGTGCAGCAGGATCACCATGTCGGCGTCCTGCTCGATCGAGCCGGACTCACGCAGGTCGGAGACCATCGGCTTCTTGTCGGTCCGCTGCTCCGGACCACGGTTCAGCTGCGAGAGCGCGATCACCGGGACTTCGAGCTCCTTCGCCAGCAGCTTGAGGTTTCGGGACATGTCCGAGACCTCCTGCTGACGGCTCTCGGGACGGCGCGAGCCGCCCGACTGCATCAGCTGGAGGTAGTCGATGACCACGAGCGAGAGGTCGTTGCGCTGCTTGAGCCGGCGGCACTTGGCCCGGATCTCCATCATCGACAGGTTGGGGGAATCGTCGATGTAGAGGGGGGCGGCGGAGACGTCCGGCATCCGACGGGCCAGCCGGGTCCAGTCGTCGTCAGTCATCGTGCCCGAACGCATGTGGTGCAGCGCCACCCTGGCCTCCGCCGACAACAGGCGCATGGCGATCTCGTTGCGACCCATTTCGAGGGAGAAGATCACGCTGGGCAGGTTGCTCTTGATGGAACAGGCTCGGGCGAAGTCCAGCGCGAGCGTGGACTTACCCATGGCCGGACGGGCGGCGATGACGATCATCTGCCCCGGGTGCAGGCCGTTGGTCAGGGAGTCCAGGTCGGTGAAGCCGGTGGGGACACCCGACATCTGCCCGCTGCGCGAGCCGATGGCCTCGATCTCGTCGAGGGCGCCCTCCATGATGTCGCCCAGCGGCAGGTAGTCCTCGGAGGTCCGCTGCTCCGTGACGGCGTAGATCTCGGCCTGGGCGCTGTTGACGATCTCGTCGACGTCGCCGTCGGCCGCGTATCCCATCTGCGTGATCTTCGTACCTGCGGCGACCAGGCGGCGCAGGACGGCCCTCTCGTGGACGATCTCCGCGTAGTACTCCGCGTTCGCCGCGGTCGGCACGGACTGGACCAGCGTGTGCAGGTACGAGGCCCCGCCGACCTTGCTGATCTCGCCGCGTCGCGTCAGCTCGGCGCCGACGGTGATCGGGTCGGCCGGCTCGCCCTTGGCGTACAGATCGAGGATTGCCTGGTAGATCGTCTCGTGCGACGGCCGGTAGAAGTCGTGGCCCTTGATGACCTCGACGACATCGGCGATGGCGTCCTTGGAGAGCAGCATGCCGCCGAGCACCGACTGCTCGGCGTCGAGGTCCTGCGGAGGAACGCGCTCGAAGCCGCCGCCGCCGCCGTCCCAGGAGCCGCCCTCGCGACCCCGGTCGTGCTGCTCGTCGCCACGGCCCCGGCCCTCGCCGTTACGGCGCGGACGGGCGGGCAGACGGTCACTCGGACCGCTGTCGGCCCAGGGGTCGTCCATGGGCTCGGGCATGCTCACCGGGCCGCCTCCTCCCGTCCGCAACGCGGACCTCGCCGTGCGGCTCTTTCTACGACACGGCTCTGACATTTGGGGCACCCGAATCGGCTCTCGGCGAGTCGGGCAACGCCCCACGGTAGGGCCGGGAGCGGCGTCAGCCAATCTTGTTATCCACAGGCCCTGTGGATGAGATGTGGATGACGGCGCCAATGCTGTGGGTAACTCCCCGGAAGCTGTGCACGGACCGGGGGACGACGCTGTGGACAAAATCACCCGAGACCCCCCGCCACCCCATCTGACCTGCGGTTTCCTCGCCCACCGACGGTGGGCGCGAAAATTGTTCGGCGCGCTCTCGAGAACGCCTCCAACGAGGCGTGGAGAACCCGCAAGTCAGCGCGTCGGTAAGGCGCCAGGTATGGTTGCATCCATTACCTGTGGAAGATTGGACGGGGCGCATGACACAGGCCCTCACAGCACCCGCGGCGGGGCCGAGACGGCACGACCGAGAGATCTTCACTCTCGCTGTTCCCGCCTTCGGCGCCCTCGTCGCCGAGCCCCTCTTCGTGATGGCCGACAGCGCCATCGTGGGACACCTCGGGACCCCGCAGCTGGCCGGCCTCGGCATCGCCGCCGCCCTGCTCACCACTGCTGTGAGCGTCTTCGTCTTCCTCGCCTACGCCACTACCGCGGCTGTCGCCCGCCGGGTCGGCGCAGGAGACCTGCCGGCCGCCATCCGGCAGGGCATGGACGGAATCTGGCTGGCCCTGCTGCTCGGCGTGGCCGTCATCGCCGTGGTGCTGCCCGCCGCACCCTCGCTGATCTCCCTCTTCGGCGCCTCCGACAGCGTCGCCCCGCACGCGATCACCTATCTGCGCATCTCCGCCCTCGGCATCCCCGCGATGCTCGTGGTCTTGGCGGCCACCGGCGTAATCCGGGGCCTCCAGGACACCCGTACACCGCTCTACGTCGCGATCGGCGGCTTCGCCCTCAACGCGGGCCTGAACGTCGCGCTCGTCTACGGTGCGGGCCTGGGCATCGCCGGCTCCGCCTGGGGCACGGTCCTCGCGCAGTGCGCCATGGCCGCCGCCTACCTCTCCGTGGTCGTACGCGGGGCCCGACGGCATGGCGCCTCCCTGCGTCCCGATACCGCCGGGATACGCGCCTGTGCCCGGGCCGGGGCTCCGTTGCTGGTCCGCACCCTGTCCCTGCGCGCCATTCTGATGATCGCGACCGCCGTGGCCGCCCGGCTCGGCGACGCCGACATCGCGGCCCACCAGATCCTGCTCTCCCTGTGGAGCCTGCTCGCCTTCGCTCTGGACGCCATCGCGATCGCCGGGCAGGCGATCATCGGCCGCTACCTGGGCTCGGGCGACACGGACGGCGCGAAGGCCGTCTGCCGCAGGATGGTGCAGTGGGGCATCACGACGGGCATCGTGCTCGGCCTGTTGGTGGTCCTGGCCCGCCCGGTCTTCATCCCGCTGTTCACGAGCGACCCGGCTGTCGAGAACGCCCTGCTGCCCGCCCTGCTCGTGGTGGCCCTCTCCCAGCCCGTGTCCGGCATCGTCTTCGTACTGGACGGGGTCCTCATGGGCGCGGGCGACGGCCGCTACCTCGCCAGGGCCATGCTCGTGACGCTTGCCGCCTTCAGCCCGGTCGCCCTGCTCGTCCCGGCCCTGGGCGGCGGGCTGACGATGCTCTGGTGGGCCATGACCCTGATGATGCTGGTCCGGATGGTCACCCTTCAGCTGCGTGCCCGTTCCGGCCGATGGGCGATCGCGGGAGCCACCCGGTAGGTGTTTCACGTGAAACATGCCTCGGCGCCGGGGTGTTTCACGTGAAACACCCCGGCGCCCCTGCCCGGAAAGCCCGGGAAACGGCGAAGGGCCGCACCCCATCGGGTGCGGCCCTTCACGTGCAGCCCTTAGGCGGCGACGACCTCGACGCCCACGTTCGCGGCCACGTCGGCGTGCAGACGCACGGAGACCTGGTACGAACCGAGGGTCTTGATCGGGGAGCCCAGCTCAACGCGGCGCTTGTCGACCTTCGGGCCACCGGAAGCCTCGATCGCCGTGGCGATGTCGGCCGGGGTCACGGAGCCGAAGAGACGACCGGCGTCACCCGCGCGGGTGGCCAGACGGACCTTCACACCCTCGAGCTTGGCCTTGACCTCGTTGGCCTGCTCGATGGTCGCAATCTCGTGGATCTTGCGGGCGCGGCGGATCTGCGCCACGTCCTTCTCGCCACCCTTGGTCCAGCGGATCGCGAAACCACGCGGGACCAGGTAGTTGCGAGCGTAACCGTCCTTGACGTCGACGACATCGCCGGCGGCACCGAGGCCAGAGACCTCGTGGGTCAGGATGATCTTCATTAGTCGGTCACCCTTTCCTTATCGCGCGGTGGACGTGTAGGGCAGCAGCGCCATCTCACGGCTGTTCTTCACGGCCGTGGCGACGTCACGCTGGTGCTGCGTGCAGTTGCCGGTTACGCGGCGGGCACGGATCTTGCCACGGTCGGAAATGAACTTCCGCAGCATGTTCGTGTCCTTGTAGTCCACGTACGCGGTCTTGTCCTTGCAGAACGCGCAGACCTTCTTCTTAGGCTTGCGCACAGGCGGCTTCGCCATTGTGTCTCTCCTGTGTGATCAAGAAGTTTGGATGGAGCTGCCCTAGAAGGGCGGCTCGTCCGAGTAGCCACCGCCGGAGCCGCTGGAGCTTCCGCCCCAACCGCCCCCGCCGCCGCCCTGCTGCTGGCCACCGGCCGGCGCGCTGGACGCCCACGGGTCGTCGGAGGGAGCTCCGCCGCCCTGCTGGCCGCCGCCGCTGGGGGCTCCGCCCCAGCCACCGCCGCCACCCTGCTGCTGACCGCCGCCGCCGCCGTATCCGCCCTGGCCACCGCGACCGGTGGTCTTGGTGACCTTGGCCGTGGCGTTCTTCAGGCTGGGGCCGACTTCCTCGACGTCCAGCTCGTAGACCGT
The DNA here is from genome assembly GCF_040638905.1 of Streptomyces virginiae. GTDB lineage: Bacteria > Actinomycetota > Actinomycetes > Streptomycetales > Streptomycetaceae > Streptomyces > Streptomyces virginiae_B. The sequence continues at coordinate 201,675 of NZ_JBEZYV010000011.1, forward strand.
GCGCTTGACACCCTCACGGTCCTCGTACGACCGCTGCCTCAGCCGGCCCTGCACGATGACGCGCATGCCTCGCTGGAGGGACTCGGCGACGTTCTCCGCCGCCTGCCGCCACACCGAGCAGGTCAGGAACAGGCTTTCGCCGTCCTTCCACTCATTGGTCTGACGGTCGAAGGTGCGGGGGGTGGACGCGACACGGAACTTCGCGACCGCCGCACCCGAGGGGGTGAAGCGCAGCTCGGGGTCGTCGACGAGATTGCCGACGACCGTGATGACGGTCTCGCCTGCCATGGATGAACCTCTCGGCGGGGATTGCTGCTGGGCTGCTGTGCTACTCGATCCCGATTACCGCTGAACCGAAGTTCAGTGGGTCTCGGGGCGAAGGACCTTGGTCCGGAGAACCGACTCGTTCAGGTTCATCTGTCGGTCAAGCTCCTTGACGACCGCAGGCTCGGCCTGGAGGTCGATGACCGAGTAGATGCCCTCGGGCTTCTTCTTGATCTCGTAAGCGAGACGACGACGGCCCCAGGTGTCGACCTTCTCGACCTTTCCATTGCCCTCACGGACGACGGAGAGGAAGTTCTCGATCAGCGGGGAGACAGCGCGCTCCTCGAGATCGGGGTCGAGGATGACCATCACTTCGTAGTGACGCATGTGGAACCCACCTCCTTTGGACTCAGCGGCCACGGTCGTTCCGTGGCAGGAGGGTCGTGATGCGTGAGCACGGCGTCCCAAGAGCAGACACCGCGCAGCTGTACAGACTACCTGCTCGCGTCCTTCCGGTTGAAATCCGGCAGGAGAGGGCCACAATCTGTATCCATCGGGTGTGCTCGGTGCTATGCCCCGGCCCCCTGCCGGAGGCAGCCCGCAGCACCGCCAGCTTCAGCCAGGAGGTGCCTTCCGATGGCACAGGCAATGCGGCCCCCTCAGATCTCCCTGCTCTCCACCGACGGAAAGCCCCACCCGCTGCAGGACGCCCTGATGGCGGTCACTCTGACCCTCGGCGCCGTGGCGTTCATCACGGCCTTCTTCCACAGCCTCCACCTGATCAGCTCGTGGGCCGGGCTGATCGGAATCCTGACGGGCGCGTACGGACAGTTCGTCTCCGTCACGACACGCGAGCGCTTCGCGCTGATCATCGGCCTTGGCGCGTCTGCCATCGGCTTCTACCTCGGCATGTTCCACGGCGGCCTCTTCGGGGGCTGACGGGGCTGCCCGGGACACCTCCTCGGCAGGGCGCCGGCCACACTCCGGCCCGGACCCACGGCCCGTCCCCCAGAAGGGTGGCGCCCCTGTCGCAGTAGGCTTCGCGCCATAGCCAGCGAAGCCGCCGAGGAGACGCCCCGCATGAGCCTGTCCCTGAGGACCATCAGCCGAGAGCAGCATCTGGGTTACCTCCAGAGCCTGCCCTCGGCGAGCCACTGCCAGGTCCCGGCGTGGGCCGACGTCAAGAACGAGTGGCGTTCCGAGAACCTCGGTTGGTTCAACGAGTCCGAGGAACTCGTCGGAGCGGCACTCGTGTTGTACCGGCAGCTGCCCAAGGTGAAGCGCTACCTCGCGTACCTCCCCGAGGGGCCGGTCATCAACTGGTACGCCCCGAACCTGGAGGAGTGGCTCCAGCCGATGCTGGCCCACCTCAAGCAGCAGGGCGCCTTCACCGTGAAGATGGGCCCGCCCGTCGTCATCCGCCGCTGGAACTCGGCCGCCATCAAGGCCGGCATCCAGGACCCGAACGTGAAGCGTCTGCGCGACGTGGAGGCTTCGGTCATCGAGCCGCGCGCCTTCGAGGTCTCCGACAAGCTGCGCCGCATGGGCTGGCAGCAGGCGGAGGACGGCGGCGCCGGCTTCGGCGACGTCCAGCCCCGCTACGTCTTCCAGGTCCCGCTCGCCAACCGCTCGCTGGACGATGTCCTCAAGGGCTTCAACCAGCTGTGGCGCCGCAATATCAAGAAGGCGGAGAAGGCCGGCGTCGAGGTCGTCCAGGGCGGCTACGACGACCTGCCGACCTGGCAGCACCTCTACGAGATCACCGCCGAGCGCGACAAGTTCCGCCCGCGCCCCCTCAGCTACTTCCAGCGCCAGTGGACGGCCCTCAACTCCGAGGACCCCAACCGGATGCGCCTGTACATCGCCACGCACGAGGGCGAGCCGCTGGCCGCCGCGACGATGCTCACCGTCGGCCAGCACGTCTGGTACTCCTACGGCGCCTCCGCCAACCACAAGCGCGAGGTCCGGCCTTCGAACGCGATGCAGTGGCGCATGCTGCGCGACGCGTACGCACTCGGTGCGAGCGTCTACGACCTGCGCGGAATTTCTGACACGCTGGACGAGAACGACCACCTGTTCGGTTTGATCCAGTTCAAGGTCGGTACGGGCGGCGAAGCCGTCGAGTACGTCGGCGAATGGGACTTCCCGCTGAACAAGGTGCTGCACAAGGCGCTCGACATCTACATGTCGCGGCGCTGACCCGGATCCACCCGCTTTCCCCCACACAGTCCCGCTGCACCGCGCAGCTTCCCAGGAGAGGTCCCGGACGGGCATGGCGCTCACGCTCTACGTCGACACCGCGCGCTGGCGTGCGCACCAGAAGCAGGTCCAGGACCAGTTCCCCGGGATGGTCCCGGTCTGCAAGGGCAACGGTTACGGCTTCGGCCACGAGCGGTTGTGCGAGGAGGCGACCCGGATGGGCGCCGACGTACTCGCCGTCGGAACGACGTACGAGGCCGCCGGCATCAAGGACCTGTTCGGCGGCGACCTTCTCGTCCTCACCCCGTTCCGCCGGGGCGAGGAGCCTGTACCGCTGCCGGACCGGGTCATCCGCTCGGTGTCCTCGCTGGACGGGGTCCGCAGCCTGGTCGGCGCCCGTGTGGTCATCGAGTGCATGAGCTCGATGCGCCGCCACGGAATCTCCGAGCAGGACCTGGGCCAGCTGCACGGCGCGATCGAGGACGTACGGCTGGAGGGCTTCGCCCTGCACCTGCCCCTGGACCGCCCCGACGGCTCGGACGCCGTGGAGGAGGTCATCGGCTGGATGGACCGGCTGCGCGCTGCCCGGCTGCCGCTGCACACCATGTTCGTCAGCCACCTGCGGGCCGAGGAGCTGGCACGGCTCCAGCAGCAGTTCCCGCAGACCCGCTTCCGCGCCCGGATCGGCACCCGGCTGTGGCTGGGCGACCACGAGGCGACCCAGTACCGCGGCTCGGTGCTCGACGTGACCCGCGTGGCCAAGGGAGACCGCTTCGGGTACCGCCAGCAGAAGGCCGCGTCCGACGGCTGGCTGGTCGTGGTCGCCGGCGGTACCTCGCACGGTGTGGGTCTGGAGGCCCCGAAGGCGCTGCACGGTGTGATGCCGCGCGCCAAGGGGGTCGCCCGGGCGGGTCTGGCCACGGTCAACAGGAACCTGTCGCCATTCGTGTGGGCGGGCAAGCAGCGCTGGTTCGCCGAGCCGCCGCACATGCAGGTGTCGATCCTGTTCGTGCCCGCCGACGCGACCGAGCCGAAGGTCGGCGACGAGCTGGTGGCGCACCTGCGCCACACCACCACGCAGTTCGACCGGGTGCTCGACGCCTGAGCCGTCCCGCTCAGTCCCTGGGGCCGGTGCCCCAGTCGACCCGCTGTCCCTCCGAGGGCGTCGCGTACCGCGGCGCCCTCGCTGCGTCCGACAGCACGAACACGTCCTCGGCCCCGTCCAGTACACCCCCGGAGGGGTCGTCCGAGCCGCCCTGGCGGACGGCGTCGCGCTCCGGGAGGAGGATGTCGCGGACGATGACGGCGCACAGGTAGAGCGTGGTCAGCAGGTGGGCGGCGATCGCCAGCTGGTAGCCCTCCACGGGCAGGCCCTGGTGCTTGTCCCCGCTGTTGATGTACGCGAGGTAGGACCAGATCCCGAGGAAGTAGGCGACCTCGCCGGCCTGCCAGATCAGGAAGTCCCTCCAGCGCGGCCGGGCCAGCGCGGCGAGCGGGATGAGCCACAGCACGTACTGCGGTGAGTAGACCTTGTTGCAGAGGATGAAGGCGGCGACGACGAGGAAGGCCAGCTGGGCGAAGCGGGGGCGGCGGGGGGCGGTCAGGGTGAGCAGTCCGATGGCCCCGCAGAGCAGGAGCGTCAGCCCGGTCGCGTAGGTGTTGGCGTCGTGCAGGGGGTTGCCCGAGCGCTGGGAGATCAGCAGCCATACGGAGCCGAAGTCGATGGGCCGCTCCTGGCTGAAGGTGTAGAACTTCGTCCAGCCCTCCCAGGCGAGGAGCATGACGGGGAGGTTCACCGTGATCCAGGCCAGGGCCGCTCCCAGGGCGGCCAGGCCGAACTCGCGCCACTTGCCGGCCCGCCAGCACAGCACGAACAGGACGCCGAGCAGCAGTACGGGATACAGCTTGGCGGCGGTGGCCAGGCCGATGAGGACGCCGAAGAGGACCGTTCGCCCCCGGGACCACATCAGCATCCCGGCCGCGGTCAGGGCGATGGCCAGTAGGTCCCAGTTGATCGTCGCCGTCAGCGCGAAGGCGGGCGCGAGGGCGAAGAGCAGGGCGTCCCAGGGCCGGCGGCGGTGTGTCCGGGCGACGCAGACGGCGATGACCGCCGCGCAGGCCATCAGCATGCCCGCGTTGACCATCCAGTACATCTGCTCGCGGTGCTGCATGGAGCCGCTGCCGGGGGTCAGCCAGGAGGCGATCTCCATGAAGAGCCCGGTGAGCACCGGGTACTCCAGGTACTCCATGTCGCCGGGCAGCCGGTCGAAGTAGGGCGTCAGGTTGTCGGCGAAGCCGCGGACCGCGTACAGGTGCGGGATGTCGGAGTAGCAGGCGTGGGTGTACTGCGAGGTGGCCCCGCGGAACCACGCCCAGTCGTAGCAGGGCAGCTTCTGCACCATGCCGAGGGCGAACATTCCGATGGCGATGAGGGCCACGACGCGCACCGGTCCCAGCCAGTGTCCGCCGAGCCGGGCGTAGCGGCCGAGCGGGCCGCCGATGAGCTCACTGCCGGCTGCGGCGACCTCGTCCTGCTGCGTGGGCAGTACGGGGTGGTCCTCGTGCACCTTCGTCATGGGGCTCATCCTGCCGTACGGGGCCGGGCACCGGGGAAGGCCGCCGCACGGTGTGTGCGACGGCCTTCCCGGGCTCACGGGGGCGGTGGGCGGATCAGTCAGGCACGGTGGTACCGGTGGTCGATCCGGTCAGGCCGCCCGGGCGGCCCGGCCTGCCGCTGGGCGACGGGGACGGCGATGTGCTGGGCCCGCCGATGACGCCGGAGTCGGTGCCGGTGGACGTGCCCTCGTTGGTGCCGCCCCGCGTGGTGTCCGGGTCGCAGTACAGCTCCCACGGCTTGCACGGCCGGGCGCTGCCCTTGGAAGGCTTCGGGGACGGCGGCGGGGAGCTCGGCGGGATCGACGACGGCGGCGTGGACGGCGTCGCGGGTGCCACGGGGGTGGGGGAGGGGGCGCCGGCGGAGTCGGCCGTGACGCCGATGTCCTCGGCCTCGGGGAACTTTGTGACGGGCTTGCCCTTGAGGGCCTCGCTCATGTACTCGGTCCAGATCTCGGCCGGGATGTCACCGCCGTGGAGGGAGGGGATGTCGCCCACGCCCTTCATGGAGATGAGCTTCTTCTCCGCCGAGTTGGGATCGGTGCGGAAGAGGACCACGGAGGTGGACAGCTCCGGGGTGTAGCCGACGAACCACGCCGACTTGTTCTCGTCCGTGGTACCGGTCTTGCCCGCGGCGGGCCGGCCCAGCTTCTTGGCCTTCTTGCCGGTGCCGTTCTCGACGACGTTCTCCAGCACCTTGGTGACGTTGTCCGCGACCGCGTTGTCCATGGCCCGCTGGTCCTTGGGGGCCTCGAAGCCGGTCAGCTTCTCGCCGTTCTTCTCGACCGCGATCACGGAGTACGGCTCGCGGTGCATGCCGGAGGCGGCGAAGGTCGCGTACGAGTCGGCCATGCGGATGGCGCTGGGGGTCGAGGTGCCCAGGGCGAAGGAGGCGTCGGTGTTCGGGTTGATCGACTCCTCGAGGATGCCCGTGGCCTTCGCCACGTTCTTGACCTTGTCGTGGCCGACGTCGAAGACGAGCTGGGCGAACGGGACGTTGATGGACTTCTCCATCGCCTCGTTGAGGGTCACGTACCCGAAGGCGGTGGGGCTCTCGTTCTTCTGCCGGAACGGGTTGCCCGACGCGTCGCGCAGGGGCCTGCCCTCACGGTTGTTGATCACGGTGAGGTCGTTGGCCTGGTACTTGCTGTTGACCGAGATGCCCTTGCCGTTGGAGTTCTGGGTGCCGTACTCCATGGCCGCCGCCAGCACGTACGGCTTCCAGGTCGAACCGACGGGGACGCCGCTGGTGTTGGCGTTGTTGCTGAAGTACTTCTGGTCCCAGCCCGGGCCGCCGTACAGGGCGACGAGCGCGCCGGTCTTGACGTCGACGGAGGCGGCGCCGAACTGTACGAAGGTGTCGGTCTCGGGGCGCTTCTTCTCGTCGATCAGGCCGGCGCGGATGTCCTCGACCGCCTTGACCATGGCGTCCACCTTGGGCTTCTCGAAGGTGGTCTTGATCCGGTAGCCGCCCAGGGCCATCTGCTCGGCGGTGATGCTCTTGGTCTTCATCACGTACGCCTTGGCCGTGTCGACCAGATAGCCGATCTGGCCGGTCATGCCGCGGGCCTGCTCGGACTCGACGCGCGCGGGGAATTCCGTGTACTTCGCCCGCTCCGCCGCCTCCATGCGGCCCACCTCGACCTCGCGGTCCAGCACCCAGGCCCAGCGCTTCCTCGCGCGGTCCTCGTTGAGGGCGGGGGTGGCGGCGGCGCCGATGCCGCCGTCCGGGTTGTAGAGGTTGGGGCCCTTCAGCACGGCGGCCAGGAACGCGCACTCGGAGGGGTTCAGGTCCTGGCTGTCCTTGCCGAAGTAGGCGCGGGCCGCGGCCTGGATGCCGTAGGCGTCCCGGCCGTAGTAGGCGGTGTTCAGGTACCCGGCGAGGACGGTGTCCTTCTCCTCGGAGACACCGAGCCTTATCGCGATGAAGAGCTCGGTGACCTTTCGCTTGAGCGTCTGGTCGGAGTCCAGGTAGGTGTTCTTCACGTACTGCTGGGTGATGGTCGAGCCGCCCTGGGTGGAGCCGCCCGTGCCCATGTTCCAGACGGCGCGGGCGATACCCATCGGGTCCACGCCCTTGTCCGTCTCGAAGGACTCGTTCTCCGCCGCGATCACGGCGTCCCTCATGGACCGGGGGATGCTCGAGATGGGGACGATCTGCCGGTTCATCGAACCGCCCGTCGCCACCATCTGGGTGCCGTCGGCCCAGTAGAAGACGTTGTTCTGCGCCTTGGCCGCCTTGTTCGGGTCCGGGGTGCTCACCATGGCGATGCCGATGCCGGCACCGGCGATGATGACCGCGAAGAAGCCGAGGGCGGTACCGGAGACCAGCTTCCATGAAGGCAGGAAGCGCTTCCAGCCGTCCCGGTCGGACCGCGGGTAGTTGATGAGCCGCTTGTCCGGGCGGCCGGCGCCGCGTCCGCTTCCCGCAGCGCCTCTGCCACGGCCCGAGGACCCTCTCGGCGCCGCCCGGCGGGCGTCGGCGCGACTGCCCTGGGCGGGCTGCTGTGCGTACGGGCCGCTGTGTGACGCCGTGGGGACGTCACGTCCGGCCGGGGCACCCCTGCCGGGGCGCTGCTGGGCGGCGCGGCGGGCAGAGGCCCGCCCCCCGCCCTGGGGCTGCGGCGGTTTGCGGCGGTGCTCGCTCATCGAACGACTACTCCTCGGGCAGGCGAGTGGCCTGGAAGCGGCAGGTGAATTCCGGTTCCCCCCGGTGTCATGGCGCACAGACTACGCACGGTCAAAACCCGACCAGTGCCGAAGTTCACCCCAAATCAGGCAACCTGCCTGGTGCGAAACGGTGATGTGATGCCGGTCACCATGCCTCCCCTTGTCGATGGAGGCGGGCCGTTCTATCGTCTGGATGTATCGAGTCGATACATCAGCTCGACATAATGACTCAGGGGTGGAGGAGGGGGCAGGCGGATGAGCAGACGCTCCGGCATCCTCGAGTTCGCCGTCCTCGGCCTGCTCCGCGAATCCCCCATGCACGGCTATGAGCTGCGCAAGCGGCTCAACACCTCGCTGGGAGTGTTCAGAGCCTTCAGCTACGGGACGCTCTACCCCTGCCTCAAGACACTCGTCGCCAACGGCTGGTTGATCGAAGAACCGGGCAACGCCCCGGAGGACGCTCTCGCCGCTTCACTCGCAGGGCGCCGCGCCAAGATCGTCTACCGGTTGACGGCCGCGGGTAAGGAGCACTTCGAGGAGCTCCTCTCCCACACGGGCCCCGAGACCTGGGAGGACGAGTCCTTCGCCGCCCGCTTCGCCTTCTTCGGCCAGACCGAACGAGACGTGCGGATGCGGGTACTGGAGGGCCGTCGCAGTCGGCTGGAGGAGCGCCTCGAGAAGATGCGCGCCTCACTCGCCCGAACGCGGGAGCGCCTCGACGACTACACGCTTGAGCTGCAGCGGCATGGCATGGAGTCCGTGGAGCGCGAAGTGCGCTGGCTGAACGAGCTCATCGAGAGTGAGCGGGCGGGACGGGATCGGAGACGATCAGGTCCGTCCGACGAAACCGAAAAATGAGGACTGCATCTTGCAGGCCTTGTCCGAGAACAAACAGGGAGCAACCGGAATGGGTTCGGTTCGCGTAGCCATCGTCGGCGTGGGCAACTGCGCCGCCTCGCTGGTGCAGGGCGTCGAGTACTACAAGGACGCCGACCCGGCGTCCAAGGTCCCCGGGCTGATGCACGTCCAGTTCGGCGACTACCACGTGCGTGACATCGAGTTCGTCGCCGCGTTCGACGTCGACGCGAAGAAGGTCGGCCTCGACCTTTCGGACGCCATCGGCGCCAGCGAGAACAACACCATCAAGATCTGCGACGTCCCGAACACCGGTGTCACCGTTCAGCGCGGTCACACCCTGGACGGCCTGGGCAAGTACTACCGCCTGACGATCGAGGAGTCCGCCGAGGCTCCGGTCGACGTGGTCCAGATCCTCAAGGACCGCCAGGTCGACGTCCTGATCTGCTACCTGCCCGTCGGCTCCGAGGACGCGGCGAAGTTCTACGCGCAGTGCGCCATCGACGCCAAGGTCGCCTTCGTCAACGCCCTCCCGGTCTTCATCGCCGGCACCAAGGAGTGGGCCGACAAGTTCACCGAGGCCGGTGTCCCGATCGTCGGCGACGACATCAAGTCGCAGGTCGGCGCCACCATCACGCACCGCGTGATGGCGAAGCTGTTCGAGGACCGCGGTGTCCGTCTTGAGCGCACCATGCAGCTCAACGTCGGCGGCAACATGGACTTCAAGAACATGCTCGAGCGCGACCGCCTCGAGTCGAAGAAGATCTCCAAGACGCAGGCCGTCACCTCGCAGATCCCGGACCGTGAGATGGGCGAGAAGAACGTCCACATCGGCCCGTCCGACTACGTCGCGTGGCTCGACGACCGCAAGTGGGCCTACGTCCGTCTTGAGGGCCGCGCCTTCGGCGACGTCCCGCTGAACCTCGAGTACAAGCTCGAGGTGTGGGACTCCCCGAACTCCGCCGGTGTCATCATCGACGCCCTGCGCGCTGCGAAGATCGCCAAGGACCGCGGTATCGGCGGCCCGATCCTGTCGGCGTCCAGCTACTTCATGAAGTCCCCGCCGGTCCAGTACTTCGACGACGAGGCCCTGGCCAACGTCGAGAAGTTCATCAAGGGCGAGGTCGAGCGCTAGTCGAAGCCTGCCGGTCCGGTCGACACCTGGGCTTCGGCTGTTCTTCCGCGGAGGGTCCCCGGGCAAAGTGCCCGGGGACCCTCCGCGTATGTGACCCTTTCCCTCATGCCTGTCGTACGTGATCTGCGCGTACTCCTGCGCCTGAGGGACTTCCGCAACCTGCTCGCCGTACGGCTGCTCTCCCAGGCGGCGGACGGCGTGTACCAGGTCGCGCTCGCCACCTACGTCGTCTTCTCCCCCGAGAAACAGACCTCCCCGGCGGCCATCGCCTCGGCCATGGCGGTACTGCTGCTGCCCTACTCGGTGATCGGCCCCTTCGCCGGGGTACTGCTCGACCGCTGGCGCCGCCGCCAGGTCTTCCTCTACGGCAACCTGCTGCGGGCCTTCCTCGCCTGCATCACCGCCGTGCTGATCGTCGCGCACGTGCCCGACTGGCTGTTCTACGCCTCGGCGCTGTCCGTGACCGCGGTCAACCGCTTCGTACTGGCCGGCCTGGCCGCCGCACTGCCCCGCGTCGTCGGAGCCGACCAGCTGGTCACGGCGAACGCGCTCTCCCCCACCGCGGGAACCCTCGCGGCCGTGGCCGGCGGAGGGCTGGCCTTCCTCGTCCGGCTGCTCGCCTCCGGCTCCAATGCCCTCGTCGTGCTGCTCGGAGCCTGTCTCTATCTCTGTGCTGCCCTGGTTGCCCTGCGCCTGGCCATCGGACTCCTCGGCCCCGACCATTCCGCCGGGCAGGCCCATCCCTCGCTGGCCGAAGGCATCGCCCTCACGGTGCGGGGCATGGCCGAAGGCCTCCGGCACCTCGCCGCCCGGCGCCGGGCGGCCCGGGCGCTCACCGCGATGACCATGATGAGGTTCTGCTACGGAGCCCTGTTCGTCATGCTGCTGATGCTCTGCCGCTACGCCTGGTCCGGCAGCGAAGCCGAGGGACTCGCGCTCCTGGGCATCGCGGTCGGCGCCTCGGGGGCCGGATTCTTCGCGGCCGCCGTCGTGACCCCGTGGATGGTGGGCCGCCTGGGCACCCTCGGCTGGATCACCGCCTGCGCCGCGGGCTCCGCCGTCCTGGTGCCGGCCCTGGGCCTGTTCTTCGCCCCGGGGCCGATGCTGGCCGCCGCGTTCGTCCTCGGCCTGGCCACCCAGGGCGCCAAGATCTCCACCGATACCGAAGTGCAGTCCCAGGTGGACGACGACTACCGCGGCCGGGTGTTCTCGGTCTACGACGTGCTGTTCAACGTCGCTTTCGTCGGGGCGGCAGCGGTGGCCGCCCTCATGCTCCCCGCCGACGGGCAGTCCGTGGTCCTGCTCGTCTGCGTGTGCGTCCTCTACGTCCTGACCGCAGTGCTGCTCGCCCGACGCAGCCGATGTTTCACGTGAAACATCACCCATCCCCGGTCCACGGGCGCCGATGTTTCACGTGAAACATCGGCGCCCGCACCCGCAGATCAGGCCTGGGCCGCCCACCACTCCTTGAGGGCCATCACGGCGGCGTCATGCCCCATCGGGCCGTTCTCGAGCCGCATCTCCAGCAGGAAGGCGTAGGCCTTCCCGATCACCGGCCCCGGGCCCACGTCCAGGACGCGCATGATCTCGTTGCCGTCCAGGTCGGGCCGGATCGCGTCCAGCTCCTCCTGCTCCTGCAGCTGTGCGATGCGCTGCTCGAGCCCGTCGTAGGTGCGGGAGAGCGCGTTGGCCTTCCGCTTGTTGCGGGTGGTGCAGTCGGACCGGGTCAGCTTGTGCAGACGGTCCAGCAACGGCCCGGCGTCACGCACGTAGCGCCGCACCGCGGAGTCCGTCCATTCCCCGTCCCCGTAGCCGTGGAAGCGCAGGTGCAGCTCGACCAGCCGGGACACGTCCTTGATCATGTCGTTGGAGTACTTCAGCGCGGTCAGCCGCTTCTTGGTCATCTTCGCGCCGACCACCTCGTGGTGGTGGAAGGAGACCCGGCCGTCGCTCTCGAAACGGCGGGTGCGGGGCTTGCCGATGTCGTGCAGCAGGGCGGCGAGCCGCAGCACGAGGTCCGGGCCGTCCTCCTCCAGCGCGATCGCCTGCTCCAGCACGATCAGCGAGTGGTCGTAGACGTCCTTGTGCCGGTGGTGCTCGTCACTCTCCAGTCGCAGCGCGGGCAGCTCGGGCAGCACCTGGTCGGCCAGGCCGGTGTCCACCAGCAGTCCCAGACCCCGGCGCGGGTTGGTGGAAAGGATCAGCTTGTTCAGCTCGCCCTGGACCCGCTCCGCGGAAACGATCTCGATCCGCTCGGACATCGCCTTCATCGCCGCCACGACCTCCGGGGCGACCTCGAAGTCCAGCTGCGCCGAGAAGCGCGCCGCCCGCAGCATCCGCAGGGGATCGTCGGAGAAGGAGTCCTCGGGGGTTCCGGGGGTCCGCAGGACGCCGGCGGCCAGATCTTCCAGGCCACCGTGCGGGTCGATGAACTCCTGCTCGGGCAGGGCCAGCGCCATGGCGTTGACCGTGAAATCACGGCGCACGAGGTCCTCGGCGATCGAGTCGCCGTAGGAGACCTCCGGCTTGCGCGACGTGCGGTCGTAGGCCTCCGAGCGGTAGGTCGTCACCTCGATCTGGAAGTTCCGGACAGCGTCTCCGACGCGCGCGTTCTTATGGGCCCCGACGGTGCCGAAGGCGATGCCGACGTCCCAGACCGAGTCGGCCCACGGCCGGACGATCTTCAGAACGTCCTCGGGGCGGGCGTCGGTGGTGAAGTCGAGATCGTTACCGAGACGCCCGAGCAGCGCATCACGGACGGACCCGCCGACCAGGGCGAGACGGAAGCCCGCCTCCTGGAACCGGCGGCCGAGCTCGTCGGCGACAGGAGCGACCTCCAGCAGTTCACTGACCGCGCGGCGCTGCACCTGACTCAGGGCACTGGGGTTGTCTTCGTTGGCGTTCGGCACAACTGAAAAGGGTACGTGCCCGGCCCACCAGGCACCGCCCCGTTTATCGGCGACCCCGGTACGCGGCCACCGCGGGGCTGAACCGATCATGTGGAGCAAGGTGCGGCACTCGCACACAGCGCACCTCGTTACCATTCGTGGACGCACAAAAGACGACCACTGACACTTCTAGGGACGGGCTAGCGCGTGGCCGAGGCGGCAGACATCCAAGGGGCGTCCCCCGCCCCTGTCCGGCGCCGATGGCTGCGGCGCGCGATCGTCCTGCTCGCCGGGACCCCCGTGCTGGCCGGTCTCGTCTATGGCCCCGCCCCCCAGGCCGAGGCCGTCCAGGCCTCCTCAGTCGATGTCCAGCTGGTCTCCATGGCGCCCAGCGCCCCGGTGAAGGGTGACACCCTCACCATCCAGGGCACCGTGATCAACACCGGATCCGAGACGATCACCGACGCCCACGTCGGCCTGCGGGTCGGGCCGGCGCTCACGGACCGGTCGTCCATCGACGAGACGGCCGACCGCAACGGTTTCCGCGCCGGCACCGATCCCGGCGAGATCGACCCGGCGTACGCGGTGAAGATCGCCTCGCTGCCGTCGAAGGTCACCCACAACTTCACCCTCACCGTCCCGGTCAACAAGCTCGAACTCGACAAGGACGGCGTCTACCAGCTCGGTGTCTCGCTGTCCGGGGTCACCGACAGCCGGCCCTCCGAGCAGGTGCTGGGCATCAAGCGGACCTTCCTGCCCTGGCAGCCGGAGGCCGCCGCCAAGCGCTCCCAGCTCACCTACGCCTGGCCGCTGATCTCCACCACCCGTGTCACGGCGGAGACCGGCTCCGACGAGCTCCAGACGCCGGTCTTCCTCGACGACTCCCTCGCCGAAGAACTCCGGTCGGGCGGCCGCCTGGAACAGATGGTCACCCTCGGCAAGGACCTGCCGATCACCTGGGTCATCGATCCCGACCTGCTCTACACGGTCGACGCGATGACCAAGGGATACCGGGTCCGCGGCGCCAACGGGAAGGCCGTCCAGGGCAAGAACAAGGCCGTCGCCGAGCAGTGGCTGAGCTCCCTGGAAGCGGCCGTACAGGGCAAGAAGGTCGTCGCCCTGCCCTTCGCCGACCCCGACCTCGCCTCCCTCGCCCACCACGGCAAGGACGTCTCGGGCACCCTGGGGCAGCTGCGCCCGGCCACCGACAAGGCGAAGCAGGCCGTCGAGACGGTCCTGCACGTCCCCGCGTCCACCGACTTCTCCTGGCCCGTGAACGGTGCCATCGATCCTTCGATCGTGAACGTCGCCACCTCGGCCGGTGCCCACAACGTCCTCACCCGCAGCGACAGCCTCGTCGAGAGCGGCGCCCTCGGTTACACGCCGTCGGCCGCCCGGCCCATCGGCGCCGGCACCACTGCTGTCGTTGCGGACGCCGAGCTGTCCACCGCGTTCGAGGGCGACATGCTGAACGCCGGGAGCTCCACGCTCGCCGTGCAGCGGTTCCTCGCCCACAGCCTCGCCCTGAACCTGCAGAAGAGCGACGAACCGCGCAGCTTCGTCGTGGCTCCGCAGCGGACGCCCACGGTCAGCCAGGCCCAGACGATGGCCGCTGCCATACGCGGCCTCCAGGGGGGCCGCTGGACGCAGCCCGCGGACCTGGAAGCGGCGGCCGCCGCCAAGCCCGACCCGGGCGCCACCACCCAGGTGCCGGGCGCCGGCCAGTACCCCGAGGACCTGCGCAAGCAGGAGCTGCCGGTGTCGGCCTTCGAAAAGATCCGCACGACGCAGAACACGCTGGACCATTTCAAGGTGATCCTCGCCGCGCCCGACCGCGTGGAGATCCCCTTCGGCAACACCGTCAACCGGGAGATGTCGACTTCCTGGCGAGGGCGTCCCGACGAGGCCCGCCTCTACCGGGACCAGGTGCAGGAGTACCTGATCGGTCTCACCGAGAAGGTCAAGGTCATCCCCAAGTCCGACGCCACCCTGTCCGGACACAGCGCCACCATCCCGGTCAGCGTCCAGAACAGCCTCGTGCAGGACGTGCACGACCTGGTCCTGCGGGTGAAGTCCGCCAACCCGTCCCGCCTGATGTTCAACGGCAGCGGTCAGGCGGAGCAGCAGGTCACCGTCCAGGGCGACCACACCCAGACGGTGAAGTTCCCCGCCAACGCCACCGCGAGCGGGCCCGTCGAAGTCACCGCCCAGCTCTTCACCAAGGACGGCATCCCCTACGGCAAGGAACGCCGGTTCACCGTCGAGGCCACCGAGATCACTCCCACCGTGATGCTCGTGATCGCCGGCGGTGTGCTCCTCCTGGTCCTGGCAGGCATCAAGATGTACGCCAGCCGCAAGCGTGTCGCGGCCCGTGCTGCCGCCGAGGAGAGCACGCAGCCGAGTGACGAGTCCCCGGACACCGAACCGCAAAGCACCGAGGGGTCCGGCACGAGTGAGACAGTGGACCGTTGAGCGACGCCGTGGCCGGTCGGCCTGGGGACGATGAGGTGGGGTTTCGATGAACGCGCCGTACGACGGTGACCGCGCGCAGGGCACTGGCGGGCCTGCGCCCTCCCAGGGCACTGCCCCCGGCACCCCGGTGCCCGGGCAGGTTCCCGCGCCTGCGCCCGCGCCGGACCACGACCCGTATGTCCAGGATGCCTACGACTACGACCCGTACCGGTCCCAGGACCTGTCCGCCCAGGACCCCGTCGGTGAGGTCCTGTACGACCGTGCCGCGCACCCGCCGCCGCCCCCCGGTACCTTCCAGGAGCCCGGTCCGCTGTACGCGGCGCCGGCCGCGCCCATGTACTCCCCCGACCCGCGCGTCTGGGCCCAGACCCCGCCGCCCGAGCCGGACGGCCCCTCCCGACACCTGCCGTACGGCGACCGCGCCACCACCACCGAATTCGTGGGCGTGGACTCCCTCGTCACGCGCGCCGCGGAGGAACAGCCCGCGCCGGACGCCTTCGCGCACCTCTACCGGGACCAGGAGGCGGCCCCCCGCACGCCCGTCGAGGACACCCCCGTCGCCGTCCCGGCACCGGCCAAGCCCGCCGGGCGTGCCGCGAGCCTGCTCAAGTCCAGTGCGCTCATGGCCGCGGGAACGATCGTCTCCCGCATCACCGGCTTCCTGAGAACCCTCGTCATCGCCGCGGCGATCGGCGTCGGCACCTTCAACGACACGTACCAGATCGCCAACACGCTGCCCACGATGATCTACGTGCTGGTCGGCGGTGGCGCCCTCAACGCCGTCTTCATCCCGCAGCTGGTCCGGGCGATGAAGAACGACGACGACGGGGGCGAGGCGTACGCCAACCGGCTGCTGACCCTCGTTGTCGTCCTGCTGGCCGGCATCACCACCATCTGCGTCCTGGCCGCACCGGTGTTCATCACGATGATGTCGCCGAAGATCGCCTCCGACCCTCAGCAGATGGACGTGGCCGTCGCCTTCGCGCGGTACTGCCTGCCCACCATGTTCTTCATGGGCGTCCACGTGGTGCTCGGTCAGATCCTGAACGCCCGCGGCCGCTTCGGCGCGATGATGTGGACCCCGGTCCTCAACAACATCGTGGTCATCGCCACCTTCGGCGCCTTCATCTGGGCGTTCGGCGGCTTCACCACCTCCGGGGTCAACGCCACCACCGTCACCCCGGAAGGCGTCCGCCTGCTGGGTCTGGGCACCCTGCTCGGCCTGACCGTCCAGGCCCTCGCGATGCTGCCGTACCTGCGCGACGCCGGCTTCAAGCCGCGCCTGCGCTTCGACTGGAAGGGCCACGGCCTCGGCAAGGCGGCCCGCCTGGCCAAGTGGACGTTCTTCTTCGTCCTCGCCAACCAGGTCGGCCTCGTCATCGTCACCCAGCTCGCCACCTGGGCCGGTTCGGTCGCCGAGAAGCAGGGCCACCCCGGCACCGGCATCACCGCCTACAACTACGCGCTGCTGCTGTGGCAGATGCCGCAGGCGATCATCACCGTCTCCGTCATGACCGCCGTCCTGCCCCGCATCTCCCGCTCCGCCCACGACGGGGACGCCGCCGCGGTCCGCGACGACATCTCGTACGGCCTGCGCACGTCGGCCGTCGCGATCGTGCCCTGCGCCTTCGCGTTCCTCGCGCTCGGCGTCCCGATGGCCACCCTGCTCTACGCGGGCTCCGGCTCCGGCGCCCAGAACATCGGCTACGTCCTGATGGCCTTCGGCCTCGGGCTGATCCCGTACTCCGTCCAGTACGTCGTCCTGCGCGGCTTCTACGCGTACGAGGACACCCGCACGCCCTTCTACAACACCGTCATCGTCGCCGCCGTCAACGCGGCGGGCTCGGCGATCTCCTTCTTCGTACTCCCCGCCCGCTGGGCGGTCGTCGGCATGGCGGCCTCCTACGGTCTCGGCTACGCCGTGGGCGTCGGCGTGGCCTGGCGCCGCCTGCGCACCCGGCTCGGTGGCGACCTCGACGGCGCCCACGTGATGCGCACCTACGCCCGCCTCACCGGGGCCTGCGTCCCGGCCGCCGCCGTGGCCGGTGTGGCCGCGTTCGGAGTCACTCAGTGGCTTGGCAGCGGAGTCCTCGGTTCCGCCACCGCCCTGATCGCCGGCGGCATCGCCCTCGCAGCGGTGTTCCTCATCGCCGCCAAGCGGATGCGGATCGAAGAGCTCAACGCGATGGTCGGGATGGTCCGAGGACGTTTGGGGCGCTGATGCGCACAACCGTCGCCCCCTTTCGTGTGTCGTGCATAGCGTCGGACTGTGGGCACAATTGGCATGGCTTCGCAGACTGGCCTACAGCGCGCAACGGATGGGGAGGCAGGAACGACGGTGGCGGAACGTAGCACGGCTGCCGTCGACGTGGCCGACAACGACGGCGACGAGCCGTCTGCCGCTCAGGCGGCAAGGGCCACGTCCGACGGGGTGGACACCCAGAACGGACGAGCCGCGGACGGACCCATGCCCGAAAAGGACGGCGAACGCACGCACACGGCCTCCACGGCCGCACCCGAACTCCACAGCGGTCACAAGCTCGCCAGACGCTATCGGCTGGAAGAGTGCGTCACCCGTGTGGACGGATTCAGCAGTTGGCGCGCGATGGACGAGAAGCTGCGCCGTGCCGTGGGCGTGCACCTGATGCCCGCCGACCACTCACGGGCGCGCTCCGTCCTGGCCGCCGCCCGCTCGTCCGCCCTCCTCGGCGACCCGCGGTTCGTCCAGGTGCTCGATGCCGTGGAGGAGAACGACCTCGTCTACGTCGTCCATGAGTGGCTGCCCGACGCCACCGAACTCACCGCCTTGCTCGCTGTGGGCCCGCTGGAGGCCCATGAGGCGTACCAGCTCGTCAGCCAGGTCTCCCAGGCGATGGCCGCCGCACACCGCGAGGGGCTCGCTCACCTGCGACTTACGCCCAGCGCGATACTGCGCACGTCCACGGGCCAGTGGCGCATCCGCGGCCTCGCAGTGAACGCCGCACTGCGAGGCATCACGAGCGAGACCCCGCAGCGCGCCGACACCGAAGCCATCGGCGCCCTGCTGTACGCCGCCCTGACGCAGCGCTGGCCGTACGAGAGCGACGCGTACGGTCTCGCCGGCCTGCCCAAGGGGGTCGGCCTGATCGCCCCCGACCAGGTCCGGGCCGGCGTCCACCGGGGCCTGGGGGAGCTCGCCATGCGTGCGCTCGCCAACGACGGGGCCACCGCCTCCCGTCAGGAACCGGCCTGCACCACCCCGGAGGAGCTGTCCAAGGCCGTGGCCGCGATGCCCCGCATCCGGCCGCCGGAGCCCGCCTTCACGGCTCCGCCGGAGTATCAGCACACCACCTACCAGCAGGGCAGCTACGGCCGCAGCACGCCTCCCGGTGTGACCACCGTCCAGAGCCTGCCCGTCGCCCCTCCGCCGCCGCCCCTGCAGAGCCGCACCGGCCGCGCGCTCAAGTGGGGTGTCGCCGCCCTGCTCATCGCCGCGCTCGGCCTCGGCAGCTGGCAGCTGGCCGACACCCTCCTGGAACGCGGAACCCAGAAGGGCAACAGCGGCACCAGCAACAACACCAAGCCCGGCACCGACGACAACGGGGAGAAGAAGGAGCCGACCCCTCTCCCGGTCACGGGTGCCCTGGAGTACGCCCCGGACGGCAAGCCGCAGAACGCCGAGGACGTCGCGAAGACGTACGACGAGGACCCCGCCTCCTACTGGCGGACCAAGAGCTACATCGACGGGCCCGAAGTGAAGATCAAGGACGGCCTCGGCATCGTCTACGACCTCGGGTCCGAGCAGGAGGTCAGCGCAGCCTCGATAGGACTGAAGTACGGCGGCCCGCACACCACCCTCACGCTGTACGCCACCGACGCCAAGTCCCCCAAGGGCTCCGTCGACTCCATGGTGAAGATCGCAGGAACCACCACCTCGGAGACCAGCCTCCAGCTGACCGCCGAGAAACCGGTCAAGACGCGGTACGTGCTCGTGTGGATCACCGCCATGCCGCAAGCACCGGCCGACGACTTCAGCGGTTCCGGCTACAAACAGGCGATCACGGACGTGAAGTTCTCGGGCTGACCGCACAACCGGGAGGGGCTCACCGTTGAACGACACGACACCCGGCGCGCGCGGCGACCAGGAGCTTCTGGCGCTGCACGTGGCCGGTGATCCCGATGCCTTCGGGGAGCTCGTGCGGCGGCATCGGGACCGGTTGTGGGCCGTGGCGCTGCGGACGCTAGCGGACCGGGAGGAGGCCGCGGACGCCGTGCAGGACGCCCTGGTCTCCGCCTACCGGGCCGCCCACACCTTCCGCGGGGAATCCGCCGTCACCACCTGGCTGCACCGGATCACCGTCAACGCCTGCCTCGACCGCGCCCGCAAGGCCGCCTCGCGCAGGACGGCGCCCCTGGACGACACGGAGCGCCTGGAGCGCCTTCTGGAGCCCCACGAGTCCGCCGAGGCGCCCGCGGAACGCCAGGACCTCCACCGCCAGCTCCTGGCCGCTCTCAGGACCCTCCCGGACGAGCAGCGGGCCGCGCTCGTCCTCGTCGACATGCAGGGATACCCCGTCGCCGAAGCCGCCGACATCCTCGACGTGCCCACCGGCACGGTGAAGAGCCGGTGCGCCCGCGGCCGGGCGAAACTCCTGCCGCTCCTCACTCATCTGCGCACGAATGCCGGGGATAACACCACCGCCGAGCGGGGAAGGAACCGGACGCCGGGCACGCCCGTCCCACCAGCGGCAGGACCCAGGCAACCAGACCCAGATGCTGTGAAGGGCGGAGGTGGACGACCGTGAGCCCTGCGACTGGCACGCCCGGCACGACCGGCACGATCCGGCACCCGGACGTCTCGGAGATCTCCGACCTGACAGAAGGACTACTCTCCCCGTCCCGAACCGCGGAGATCCGCCGTCACCTCGACGACTGCGCCTTGTGCGCCGACGTCCAATCCTCCCTGGAGGAGATCCGCAGCCTCCTCGGCACCCTCCCCGGGCCTGCCCGTATGCCCGGCGACATCGCCGGGCGGATCGATGCGGCACTCGCCGCCGAGGCCCTCCTCGACGCGACCCAGCCCCGGGACCAGGCCGCACCGGCGCCCCACCCCCGCCCGACGGTCCGCGACGTTTCACGTGAAACTTCGCCGGCCGGTCACCCGAGCGGCCCAACCGGTCCCGGGCGACGCCGCGCACGCCGTCGGATCGCCGTCCTCGGCGGCCTGGCCGGCGCAGCCGTCTGTGCTCTCGGCCTCTTCCTCTTCGTCGACTCCTCGGGAACCCCGCACCCCAACACCGCGGCTTCGGACTCAGCCGCCCACCCGCCCGTCAGCGCGGCCGCCGGCGGCACCTACACCGCGAAGGGCCTCCAGGACAGCGTCCAGCGGCTCGTCTCTCCCGGAGCGGCTGCCAAGACCGCCCCCGGCGAGCAGAACAACACCTTGGGGGTGGACGAGACCACCAGCGCTCCCGGTATCGCTCCCGAGGGCAAGCGGGCGGCGCCGGCGGTCCCCTCCTGCGTTCAGGACGCGACCGGCCGATCCGATGCTCCGCTCGCCGCCGAACGGGGCACCTACCAGGGCTCCGCCGTCTACCTCCTCGTCCTGCCGCACCCCGAGGACGCCTCACGCGTGGACGCCTACCTCGTCGACACCACGTGCGAGAGCACCGGCTCGGCCACCGCGGGAAAGGTCCTGCTGAAGAACAGCTATCCCCGAAGCTGACACGTTCAAGTCGGCACTGCGACGGGTGGGGAATGCGGGCGCCGTAGGATCCGTTGGGTGGGGTGAGAGTCCGCACCGGCCCCCGGTAGGCAGCACGCAGTCCGCAGAGACGAGGAAGAAACCCGTGAGCGACGTTCGAAACGTGATCATCATCGGCTCCGGGCCGGCCGGTTACACCGCCGCCCTGTACACCGCACGCGCTTCGCTCAAGCCGCTGGTCTTCGAAGGCGCCGTCACTGCCGGTGGCGCCCTGATGAACACCACCGACGTGGAGAACTTCCCGGGCTTCCAGGACGGCATCATGGGCCCGGACCTCATGGACAACATGCGTGCCCAGGCCGAGCGTTTCGGCGCCGAGCTGGTTCCGGACGACATCGTCTCCGTGGACCTCACCGGTGAGATCAAGACCGTGACCGACACCGCCGGCACCGTGCACCGCGCCAAGGCCGTCATCGTGACCACGGGCTCGCAGCACCGCAAGCTCGGCCTGCCCAACGAGGACGCACTCTCCGGCCGCGGCGTCTCCTGGTGCGCCACCTGCGACGGGTTCTTCTTCAAGGACCACGACATCGCCGTCGTCGGCGGCGGCGACACCGCGATCGAGGAGGCCACCTTCCTCTCCCGGTTCGCCAAGTCCGTCACGATCGTCCACCGCCGTGACAGCCTGCGTGCTTCGAAGGCCATGCAGGACCGCGCCTTCGCCGACCCGAAGATCAAGTTCGCCTGGGACAGCGAGGTCGCCGAGATCCACGGTGAGCAGAAGCTCTCCGGCCTCACCCTGCGCAACACCAAGACTGGTGAGACCTCCGAGCTGCCCGTGACCGGCCTCTTCATCGCCGTCGGCCACGACCCGCGCACCGAGCTGTTCAAGGACCAGTTGGACCTCGACGAGGAGGGCTACCTCAAGGTCGACGCTCCCTCGACCCGGACCAGCGTCACCGGTGTCTTCGGTGCCGGCGACGTCGTGGACCACACCTACCGTCAGGCCATCACCGCCGCCGGCACCGGCTGCTCGGCCGCCCTTGACGCCGAGCGCTTCCTCGCCGCCCTCGCGGACGCCGAGAAGGCGGCCCACGCGGCGGTCTGAACGGTCTGACATCGCACGCCCCACACCCCACCCCGCAGGAAGAACAAGGAGGCCGCTGTGGCCGGCACCCTCAAGAACGTGACCGACGAAGACTTCGACGCCGAGGTCCTCAGGAGCGACAAGCCCGTACTGGTGGATTTCTGGGCCGCCTGGTGCGGACCGTGCCGCCAGATCGCGCCGTCCCTCGAGGCCATCGCCGCCGAGTACGGCGACCAGATCGAGATCGTCAAGCTGAACATCGACGAGAACCCGGCCACCGCCGCCAAGTACGGCGTCATGTCCATCCCGACGCTGAACGTCTACCAGGGCGGCGAGGTCGCCAAGACGATCGTCGGTGCGAAGCCGAAGGCTGCCATCCTCCGCGACCTCTCTGACTTCGTCGAGGTCAAGACCGCCTGACGGCGGCCGTTGTTTCACGTGAAACGGGCCCGCCCCTTGGAGGGGGCGGGCCCGTTTTCCGTTCGGCGCTCAGAGCGGTCGCAGGGCCGGCTCTTTGCGCGCCGCGCCCAGCAGCCGGTCCAGTGCCAGCTCGACGTCTTCCTTCCAAGACAGCGTGGAGCGCAGTTCCAGTCGCAGCCGGGGATGGGCCGGATGTGGACGTACGGTCTTGAAGCCCACCGCCAGGAGATGGTCCGCGGGCAGCAGGCAGGCCGGCCCCTCCCACCGTGCGTCCCCGAACGCCTCGATCGCCCGGAACCCCCTGCGCAGGAGGTCCTTGGCCACTGTCTGCACCATGACCCGGCCCAGCCCCTGCCCCTGGTATCCGGGCATGATCCACGCGGTGATCAACTGGACGGCGTCGGGCGAGACCGGACTCGTCGGGAAGGCAGTGGATCGAGGTACGTAGGCCGGCGGTGCGTACAGAACGAAACCCACCGGAACGTCGTCCACATAGACCACGCGGCCGCAGGACCCCCACTCCAGCAGGACAGCGGAGATCCACGACTCCTTCTCCGTCGCCGAAGTGCCCGCCTTCACGGCGGCCTCACCGCTGACCGGATCCAGTTCCCAGAAGACGCAGGACCGGCAACGTCGGGGCAGATCCTGGAGGTTGTCCAGCGTGAGCGGTACCAGCCGACGACCCATGACGGCATCGTATCCACTGGTCCATCGTTCTTCGACAGCAAAGCGAAGGGGCGGACCACCGGTTCACACCGACACGATCCGCCCCTCGGCCAACCGGGAGATCACTTCTCGGCGAGACCCTGATCCAGCACCCGGCCCTCGCCCGGCGCCAACGTCCCCAGAATCCGCTCCAGATCCTCCATCGAGGCGAACTCGACGGTGATCTTCCCCTTCTTCTGGCCCAGATCCACCTTCACCCGGGTCTCGAACCGGTCCGACAGCCGCGTCGCCAGCTCGCTGAGCGCCGGCGACACCCGGGCTCCGGCACGCGGACCCTTCGGCTTGACCGCACTCGACGGCTCCGAGGCCATCAGCGTCACGATCTCCTCCACCGCACGCACCGACAGGCCCTCGGCCACGATGCGATGGGCCAGCCGGTCCTGCTCAGCGGAGTCCTCCACAGAGAGCAGCGCCCGGGCGTGCCCCGCGGACAGCACCCCGGCGGCCACCCGGCGCTGCACCGGCGGCGACAGCTTCAGCAGGCGCAGGGTGTTCGACACCTGGGGGCGGGAACGACCGATCCGGTCAGCCAGCTGGTCATGCGTGCAGTTGAAGTCCTGGAGCAGCTGGTCGTAGGCCGCTGCCTCTTCCAGCGGGTTGAGCTGTGCCCGGTGCAGGTTCTCCAGCAGCGCGTCCAGCAGGAGCTTCTCGTCATCCGTCGCACGGATGATCGCCGGAATGGCATCCAGCCCGGCTTCCCGGCAGGCACGCCAGCGCCGCTCACCCATGATCAGCTCATAGCGGCCGGGTGCCGACTGGCGCACCACCACCGGCTGGAGCAGACCCACCTCCTGGATGGAGGTAACCAGCTCGGCGAGAGCGTCCTCGTCGAACACCTCGCGCGGCTGCCGCGGGTTCGGCGTGATCGTGTCCATCGGAAGCTCCGCGAACATCGCTCCCGCCACCACGTTCGCCTCAGGCTCCGGCTTCAGCTCAGCCGCCGCCGTCGGCTCGTCCACCGGGACGACCGCCAGCGATGTTTCACGTGAAACATCGGCCTGCGCCAGCGCCGCGAGCTTCGCCGCCGCAATCCCGCGCTCGGACGTCAGCTCCGGTACCGCCGTCGGCGAGGCGGAACCGGCACTGCTCGTCGGCAGCGTCTTCTCCTGCGGAGCCTGCGGGATCAGTGCAGCGAGCCCCCGTCCCAGCCCTCTACGTCGCTCACTCACTGGATCCCCTCCGACACACTCTGCGTGCTGTTCATTCCCGCGCCCGGATGGGCGTGCTGGGACTCGTACTGCATACCGACCCCGCGATACGCGATCTCTCGCGCCGCCTCCAGATAGGAGAGCGAACCGCTGGAACCCGGGTCATACGTGAGCACCGTCTGCCCATAGCTCGGCGCCTCGGAAATGCGCACCGACCGGGGGATGCTCGTCCGCAGCACCTCCTTGCCGAAGTGGCTGCGCACCTCCTCCGCCACCTGCGATGCCAGCCGGGTCCTGCCGTCGTACATCGTCAGCAGGATCGTCGACACATGCAGGGTCGGATTCAGGTGAGCCCGCACCAGATCAACGTTGCGCAGGAGCTGGCCCAGGCCCTCCAGCGCGTAGTACTCGCACTGGATGGGGATCAGCACCTCGGCACCCGCCACCAGGGCGTTCACCGTCAGCAGTCCGAGGGAGGGCGGGCAGTCGATCAGGATGTAGTCGAGAGGCTGGTCGTACGCCTGGATAGCCCGCTGGAGCCGGCTTTCCCTCGCCACCAACGACACCAGCTCGATCTCGGCGCCTGCCAGATCGATCGTGGCGGGAGCGCAGAAGAGCCCCTCGACGTCCACGACCGGCTGGACGACCTCCAGGAGAGGCCGGCTGTCCACGAGCACGTGGTAGATGGACGGCACGTCGGCGTGGTGGTCGATTCCCAGAGCGGTGGACGCGTTCCCCTGCGGGTCGAGGTCGACCACGAGAACCCGCGCCCCGTTCAGAGCCAGCGAGGCCGCCAGATTAACGGTCGTCGTGGTCTTGCCCACGCCGCCCTTCTGGTTGGCGACCACGATGACGCGGGTCTGATCCGGGCGCGGCATGGCCGCACCGGAGCGCCCCATGGCCTCGACCGCCAGCTGGGCGGCTCGACCGATGGGGGTCTCGTTGTCTACAAGGGGCGGGGGCGATGTTTCACGTGAAACATCCTCACCCACCGGTTCTGAGCGGGGACCGGGGACCGGGTCGGCCATCGGCCCCGCGAGGTTGGCGTCGGACCGCACGGTGTCACTCTCCTCGACATCAGGCTCGCGATGAACAGAGCCTGCCATGTCACCGGGGTCGCGAACCAGCGGGGCCCTTACTCCTGTGGATGAATCCACCGATGTGGACAACTCCGTCCCCCTTGCGTCCTTGCGCTGGAGGGGGGACGCAGCCACACGACCGCGGCTGATGATTCCGTGCAGCAGAGAGCGACGTTTCACGTGAAACACGATGCCCGGACGGAGTCTTCAGGCCTCTACGACACTCCGAAATGCATACCTATAGGGCCCAACACAGACGAAATCTCCGCATGGGCCCCCATCGGCCAGAAAATCAACGACGCCGACGAGACCGGCCGACCCGGGCAGCCTTGGCCCGCTTGGCCGCGAACCTCACCCCACCGGGGCTTTCTCCGACCTCGACTCGGACCACCGTCGACAGCGGGTCCACCAGGCCCTCGCCCACCTGCAGCACCGAGGTCTTCACCACACCGAGCTTCGTCAGCGCCGTCTTGGCCGACACCAGCTCCTCCTCGGCGGTGTCGCCCTTGAGCGCCAGCATCTCCCCGTACGGACGCAGCAGGGGAACGCCCCAGCCGGCCAGCCGGTCCAACGGAGCCACTGCGCGCGCCGTCACGACATGCACCGGCTGGAGCTTGCCGAGGACCTCCTCGGCCCGCCCGCGCACCACCGTGACGTGGTCGAGCCCCAGCAGCTCCACGGCCTCCTGGAGGAAGGTCGTCCGCCGCAAGAGCGGTTCAAGCAGTGTGATCTTGAGATCACGACGCACCAGCGCCAGCGGAATGCCGGGCAGGCCCGCACCGGAGCCCACGTCGCACACGGTGACGCCCTGGGGCACCACCTCCGACAGCACTGCGCAGTTCAGCAGGTGCCGCTCCCACAGCCGCGGCACCTCACGCGGGCCGATCAGGCCGCGCTTGACTCCCGCGTCCGCGAGCAGCTCCGCATACCGCACAGCTTCCGGGAAAAACTCACCGAACACCGCGCGCGCCTCTTCGGGCGCCTCGGGAAGCTCAGCTGCCTCCGTCACGGGGACCGTCCTTCCTACCTCGTGG
Source organism: Streptomyces virginiae (assembly GCF_040638905.1). Taxonomy (GTDB): domain Bacteria; phylum Actinomycetota; class Actinomycetes; order Streptomycetales; family Streptomycetaceae; genus Streptomyces; species Streptomyces virginiae_B. Next base: position 227,948 of record NZ_JBEZYV010000011.1, read on the forward strand.
TCCTGAGTACCACGTATTCAAGATGCCGCCTCGTTCACATGCCAGGCTGACAAACATCGGCCCCGCCTGCGACACAGACGGGGCCGAACACTCATGCCGGCGATCAGGCCGGGAGCACAACGACGAAGCGCTGCGGCTCCTCGCCCTCGGACTCGCTCCGCAGGCCGGCGGCCGCCACGGCGTCGTGGACGACCTTCCGCTCGAACGGGGTCATCGGAGCCAGCTTCAGCGGCTCACCCGACGCCTTCACGTCCGCCGCCGCCTTCGCGCCCAGGGCCGCGAGCTCCTCACGCTTCTTCGCCCGGAACCCGGCGATGTCGAGCATCAGTCGGCTGCGGTCCCCGGTCTCGCGGTGAACGGCCAGGCGGGTCAGCTCCTGCAGGGCCTCCAGGACCTCACCGTCGCGGCCCACGAGCTTCTGCAGGTCGCGGCTGGCGGAGTCACTGACGATCGACACCGCGGCACGGTCGGCCTCGACGTCCATGTCGATGTCACCGTCAAGGTCTGCGATGTCCAGCAGACCCTCGAGGTAGTCGGCCGCGATCTCACCCTCCTGCTCGAGGCGGGTCAGGGTGTCGCCACTCTCAGCGGCGGCGGTGGTGGTGCCTTCCGTCACGGGAGGGACTCCTTCTTACTTCTTGGGAGAGGGCTTGCTGGGCGTCTGGCGCTGCGACTTCGTCTGTCGCTTCGGCTGCTGTCGCTTCGCGGCACCGCCGCTGGCCGCATCCGAGTCCGCCGTGGTCTCGGAACTCTTGATCACGGAACCGTCCGCCTGAGCGGCCAGGCCCTGCTTCGACAGAGCCGTGATGAACTTCCGCTCGATGTCGTTGCGGTCCGGACCCTTGGCCACGATGGCAGCGACGATCTTCTTCTTGCCCCGGCCCTTGACCTCACCGTGCGAGGTGGCGTGCTTGAGCAGCCGCGTCAGGTACTGGTCCTGCGCCTTGCTGCCCGGCGTCGGGTTCTGGTTGATCACGTACATCTGCTGACCCATGGTCCAGACGTTGGTGGTCAGCCAGTAGACGAGGACACCGACGGGGAAGTTGATACCCATGACCGCGAAGATCACCGGGAAGATGTACATCAGCATCTTCTGCTGCTGCATGAAGGGCGTCTTGACCGAGAGGTCGACGTTCTTCTGCATCAGCTGACGCTGGGTGTAGAACTGCGACAGCGACATCATGATGATCATGACCGCGGTCACGATCCGGACGTCCGTCAGCGTGGCCCCCAGGGCCGCGACCTTCTCCGGGCTGTCCATGAACTTCGCGGCGATCGGCGCACCGAAGATCTTGGCCGCACGGGCACTGTCGACCAGCTGCTGGTCCATCGCGCCGACTGCCTTGCCATCGGCGATGTTCGACAGCACGTGGTAGAGCGCGAAGAAGAACGGGGACTGCGCCAGGATGGGCAGGCACGAGGAGAGCGGGTTGGTACCCGTCTCCTTGTACAGCTTCATCATCTCTTCGGACTGACGCTGCTTGTCGTTCTTGTAGCGCTCCTGGATCGCCTTCATCTTCGGCTGGAGCGCCTGCATGCCACGCGTGGCCTTGATCTGCTTCACGAAGAGCGGGATCAGGCAGATACGGATCAAGATCACCAGGGACACGATGGACAGGCCCCAGGCCCACCCACTGGACTCACCGAAGATCGCCCCGTACATCGAGTGGAACTGGACGATGATCCACGAGACGGGGTAAGTGATAAAGCTGAACAGACTGGCAATCGTGTCCACTAATCAGGCTCCTTGAGCATTGCGAGATCTACGCAACGCACTGCGCAGCTGCTCGTGCCAACGCGGGCGTTTACGGGGTGGGACATGGTCCACACCACCCGGGGACCACGGATTGCACCGCAGGATCCGCCAGGCGGTCAGCGCTGTCCCCTTCACCGCACCATGCCGGTCGATGGCCGTGTACCCGTAGTGCGAACACGACGGGTAATACCGGCACACCGGCCCGAGCAGCGGACTGATCGTCCACTGGTACAGCTTGATCAAAGCGAGCAGCGGGTACTTCATCGAGCCAGGCCTCCCAGGAGCCGCACCAGAGCGGCATCCAGGTCCCGGGCCAGTTCGTCGGGGCCGGCATCGCCCGCTCCGGGCAACGCTCGTACCACCACCAGGCTACCGGCGGGCAGCTGTGAGAGCCGCTCGCGGACCAGATGGCGAAGGCGGCGCTTGACCCGGTTCCGTACGACGGCGTTGCCGACGGCCTTGCTGACGACGAAACCCGCACGCGACGAGGGATCGATCTCCCCCGACTCGTGCGGGTCCGTTGCACCGCTTGTACGTAGGTGGACGACGAGGAGTGGGCGACCGGCCCGGCGTCCTCGGCGTACCGCGCTCGCGAAGTCCTCGCGCCGCCTCAGCCGATTCTCGGGAGACAGCACGACGTCACGACCTGCGTGTTGTTACGCGGAAAGGGCGGCGCGGCCCTTGGAACGGCGGTTCGCGAGGATCGCGCGACCGGCGCGGGTACGCATCCGCAGGCGGAAGCCGTGGGTCTTGGCACGACGGCGGTTGTTCGGCTGGAAGGTGCGCTTGCTCACTCGGGGGCTCCAGAGAATGAATCGTTGTGGCGGGACATCGCCTGGCTGTCACCGTGCGCCCACGAGGAAACTCGCGTGTTCGCCCGAGTGGCACCGCTAAATGATCACTATCAGTGACCTTCGCCCATCGGTAGGCAGGCGGCAGCAGCCATCGACAACTCGACCTCGTTACGGTACGCGCGGCTACGCCATCCGGTCAAACCGAGCCCGCCCGGCCGCACACTGTGCACAGGCTGTGGACAACGACTTGAACCGCAGCCTCCGGCCTGACTACCGTTGCCTGACCCCGGATTTTTTGTCCCGACCGTCCCAAAGAACCACACATTCGTGGGACCCCTGTGAGAGAGCGTGCTCTGTGGCTGACGTACCTGCCGATCTTGCCGCAGTGTGGCCAAGGGTGCTCGAAAAGCTCCTCGGGGAGGGACAGCCGGGCATCGAGCCCAAGGACAAGCAGTGGGTCGAGCGGTGCCAGCCCCTGGCACTCGTCGCCGACACCGCCCTCCTGGCCGTCCCCAACGAATGGGGCAAGCGCGTCCTCGAAGGCCGCCTCGCGCCGCTGATCAGCGACGTGCTCAGCCGCGAGTGCGGCCGCCCCATCCGGATCGCCATCACCGTGGACGACTCCGCCGGCGAGCCCGCCGCCCCGCCCGTGCAGCAGCCCGGCGGCTACGAGCCGTACGGCGGCCAGCGCCCGGGCGGCGGCGGCCCCTCGGACGACCAGCTCCCCACGGCCCGCCCGGCCTACCCGGACTACCAGCAGCCGCGCTCCGAGCCCGGTGCGTGGCCCCGCGGCGGCCAGCAGGACGACTACGGCTGGCAGCAGCCGCGCCTGGGCGGCTTCCCCGAGCGCGACCCCTACGCCTCTCCCCAGCCTGGCTACCTCCAGCAGTCCGAGCCCTCGGGCTACGACCAGCAGCAGTACGACCAGGGCTCCTTCGACCAGCAGAAGTACGAGCAGTCGCCGTACGAGCAGCAGCAGTCGCACCAGCCCCATCAGTCCCATCAGTACGAGCAGCAGTCCTACGACCAGCCGGCGCCCCGCCAGGCTCCCGGACGGCCCGCAGCTCCGCCCGCGCCGTCCGGCGGCTCCACCTCGGGCCCGCTGGAGCCGACCGCCCGGCTGAACCCCAAGTACCTCTTCGACACCTTCGTCATCGGCGCGTCCAACCGCTTCGCGCACGCCGCCGCGGTGGCCGTGGCCGAAGCGCCGGCGAAGGCCTACAACCCCCTCTTCATCTACGGGGAGTCGGGCCTCGGCAAGACGCACCTGCTGCACGCCATCGGGCACTACGCGCGCAGCCTCTACCCCGGCACCCGCGTGCGGTACGTGAGCTCCGAGGAGTTCACGAACGAGTTCATCAACTCGATCCGCGACGGCAAGGGCGACGCGTTCCGCAAGCGCTACCGCGAGATGGACATCCTGCTCGTCGACGACATCCAGTTCCTCGCGAGCAAGGAGTCGACGCAGGAGGAGTTCTTCCACACCTTCAACACGCTCCACAACGCCAACAAGCAGATCGTCCTGTCCTCCGACCGGCCGCCCAAGCAGCTCGTCACCCTCGAGGACCGGCTCCGCAACCGCTTCGAGTGGGGCCTGATCACGGACGTCCAGCCCCCCGAGCTGGAGACCCGCATCGCGATCCTGCGCAAGAAGGCGGTCCAGGAGCAGCTCAACGCCCCGCCGGAGGTACTGGAGTTCATCGCCTCCCGGATCTCGCGCAACATCCGCGAGCTGGAGGGGGCGCTGATCCGGGTCACGGCCTTCGCGAGCCTCAACCGCCAGCCCGTCGACCTGGGCCTCACCGAGGACGTCCTCAAGAACCTGATCCCCGGCGGCGAGGACAGCGCGCCGGAGATCACGGCCACCGACATCATGGCGGCCACCGCGGACTACTTCGGCCTGACCGTGGACGACCTGTGCGGCTCCTCGCGCAGCCGGGTCCTGGTCACCGCCCGGCAGATCGCCATGTACCTGTGCCGGGAGCTCACCGACCTGTCGCTGCCCAAGATCGGGGCGCAGTTCGGCGGGCGCGACCACACCACGGTCATGCACGCGGACCGCAAGATCCGCGCTCTGATGGCCGAGCGGCGCTCCATCTACAACCAGGTCACCGAGCTCACCAACCGCATCAAGAACGCCTGACAGCCCCCTTCAAACGCATTCAGAGGGCGCTCCCGGTCCACAACGGGGGCGCCCTTCTTCGTGCGTGCGCCCCTGACCTGTTCGAATACGCCCCCCGCGGGGCAACTCATCCACAGATTCGGCGACTTTCTTCCGTCCACAGCCTGGGGACCGCCCGCGTCACCCACAATCTGTCCACAGGGCTGGCCCTTGAGGATCCATCAGCCCTGGTCAGATCCCTGTGGATTTGTGCGCAAGCGTCATCCACAGGCTGTGGACGAAAATCTCGTCCACAGGTCTGTCCACGCCGTTGTCCACCGCCACCCCACAGGTTCCCCCATGCTGTGCACAGGTTCTGCAGGGTTCTCCACACCCTTGTCCACTGTTCGGCAACCCGCCACCCCTTCTCACCGCCCGGAGTGAAAGCCGTCACACGGATGTAGACGTTTGGCTTGTGGAGTACCGGGGGAAAGCTGGGGACACACCTGTGGAGTAACAGGGGGTACCTGGGGACAGCCTGTGCAGAACTTTTCGTTCTCCACAGGGACACCGGGTTTTCCACCGGTGTCGCCCACAGGGCCGGTGGATAAAAAACGCACTCTGACCTGCACAGACGGGCTTATCCACCGTTTCCACAGGCCCTACTACTACCCCCATAGAGAGTTAGCCCGGTTTCGGTTTTCAAGCAGGTCCTGTGCACAACTCGTCGGTCGCCCGTCCCGACGCCTCGCTCCCGACTTGACCGCCGGCCGCACCGAGTGTCGGCGCCGTACGTCAGACTGGTCCCCGGCATCGGTCGAGGCATCGACGAGCCGACGACGAAGGCCGGCAGACGAGCGAGCAACAGCAGGAGGCGGTTCCGGTGAAGATCCGGGTGGAGCGCGACGTACTCGCGGAGGCGGTGGCCTGGGCGGCCCGCAGCCTCCCGGCCCGGCCGCCGGTGCCCGTCCTCGCGGGCCTGCTGCTCAAGGCCGAAGAAGGCACCCTGAGCCTCTCCGGCTTCGACTACGAGGTCTCGGCCCGGGTCTCGGTCGAGGCGGACGTGGAGGAGGACGGCACCGTCCTGGTCTCCGGCCGCCTGCTCGCCGACATCTGCCGCGCCCTCCCCAACCGCCCGGTGGAGATTTCCACAGACGGTGTACGGGCGACCGTGGTCTGCGGCTCCTCGCGGTTCACACTCCACACCCTGCCTGTGGAGGAGTACCCGGCACTGCCGCAGATGCCGACCGCGACCGGCACCGTGCCCGGCGAGGTCTTCGCCGCCGCCGCCAAGCAGGTCGCCACGGCCGCGGGCCGCGACGACACGCTGCCGGTGCTGACCGGTGTCCGCATCGAGATCGAGGGCGACCGCGTCACCCTGGCCTCCACCGACCGCTACCGCTTCGCGGTCCGCGAGTTCCTGTGGAAGCCGGAGAACCCGGACGCGTCGGCCGTGGCCCTGGTGCCCGCCAAGACGCTCCAGGAGATTGCCAACTCGCTGACCAGCGGTGACACCGTCACTCTGGCGCTTTCCGGCTCCGGTGCGGGCGAAGGCCTGATCGGTTTCGAGGGCGCCGGCCGCCGCACCACGACCCGGCTCCTCGAGGGCGACCTGCCCAAGTACCGGACGCTCTTCCCGACCGAGTTCAACTCCGTCGCAGTGATCGAGACCGCGCCCTTCGTCGAGGCCGTCAAGCGCGTGGCCCTGGTGGCCGAGCGCAACACCCCGGTCCGCCTGAGCTTCGAGCAGGGCGTGCTGATCCTGGAGGCCGGGTCCTCCGACGACGCACAGGCTGTGGAAAGGGTCGACGCCCAGCTGGACGGCGACGACATCTCGATCGCCTTCAACCCGACCTTCCTGCTGGACGGCCTCAGCGCGATCGCGTCCCCGGTGGCCCAGCTCAGCTTCACCACCTCCACCAAGCCCGCGCTGCTCAGCGGCCGCCCGGCGGTCGACGCGGAGGCCGACGAGGCCTACAAGTACCTGATCATGCCGGTGCGCCTGTCCGGCTGACGCTCCGCCCGTCGACGCCGGGCCCGGTACCGCACGCTGCTGCGGACCGGGCCCGGCGTCGTCCACAGGCTGGGGACGGCGCCGGGAAAACCGGACGCCCGACCGGCCGCCATGGAGCGCCCGCGGGGCCCGTCGCCACGGCCCGGCGTAGGCTCGGATCCGGTGGGCGGCCCCGCCCGTCCCGCGCGGACACGGCCCGGGCAGCCCCGGCAAAGACGGCCACAACGCTTAAGGAACCACCTGATGGAGCTTGGTCTCGTCGGTCTCGGCAAGATGGGCGGCAACATGCGCGAGCGCATCCGCCGCGCAGGCCACACCGTCATCGGATACGACCGCAACCCGGACCTCGCGGATGTCCACAGCCTCCGGGAACTTGTGGACAGCCTGCAGGCCCCCCGCGTCGTGTGGGTGATGGTCCCCGCCGGTGCGGCGACGCAGTCCACCGTCGACGAGCTGTCCGAGCTGCTCTCGATCGGCGACATCGTCGTCGACGGCGGCAACTCCCGCTGGACGGACGACGAGAAGCACGCCGAGGAGCTGGCGGCCAAGGGCATCGGCTTCGTCGACTGCGGTGTCTCCGGCGGCGTATGGGGCCTGGAGAACGGCTACGCCCTGATGTACGGCGGCGCCAAGGACCACGTCGCACGGGTCCAGCCGATCTTCGACGCCCTCAAGCCGGACGGTGACTTCGGCGCCGTGCACGCCGGCAAGGTCGGTGCGGGCCACTTCGCGAAGATGGTCCACAACGGCATCGAGTACGCCATGATGCAGGCCTACGCCGAGGGCTGGGAGCTCCTGGAGAAGGTGGACTCGGTCACCGACGTACGCGAGGTCTTCCGCTCCTGGCAGGAAGGCACCGTCATCCGCTCCTGGCTGCTGGACCTGGCCGTGAACGCCCTCGACGAGGACGAGCACCTGGAGCAGCTGCGCGGCTTCGCGCAGGACTCGGGCGAGGGCCGCTGGACGGTGGAGGCGGCGATCGACAACGCCGTACCGCTGCCCGCGATCACGGCGTCGCTGTTCGCGCGTTTTGCCTCGCGGCAGGACGACTCCCCGCAGATGAAGATGATCGCCGCCCTGCGCAACCAGTTCGGCGGCCACGCGGTCGAGAAGAAGTAGCAGCTCAGCAGCACAGCACCAAAGAGCAGTGGAAAGCCGGGGGAGGTCGGCGCCGTATGCATGTCTCGCATCTCTCGTTGGCCGACTTCCGCTCGTACGCCCGGGCCGAGGTTCCCCTCGACCCGGGCGTCACCGCTTTCGTGGGCCCCAACGGCCAGGGCAAGACCAACCTCGTCGAGGCGGTCGGCTACCTGGCGACCCTGGGCAGCCACCGCGTCTCTTCGGACGCCCCGCTCGTACGGATGGGCGCGGAACGGGCCGTGATCCGCGCGGCCGTCACCCAGGGGGAGCGCCGGCAGCTGGTCGAGCTGGAGCTGAACCCGGGCCGCGCCAACCGGGCCCGGATCAACCGGTCCTCGCAGGTCAGGCCGCGGGACGTGCTGGGGATCGTCCGGACGGTGCTGTTCGCTCCGGAGGACCTGGCCCTGGTCAAGGGCGACCCGGGCGAGCGGCGCAAGTTCCTCGACGAGCTGGTCACGGCGCGCTCGCCGCGCATGGCCGGGGTCCGCTCGGACTACGAGCGTGTGCTCAAGCAGCGCAACACCCTGCTGAAGTCGGCGGCGATGGCCCGCCGGCACGGCGGCCGCTCCATGGACATGTCCACCCTCGACGTGTGGGACCAGCACCTCGCGCGCGCGGGCGCGGAGCTGCTGGCGCAGCGCCTCGACCTGATCGCCACGCTGCTGCCGCTGGCGGACAAGGCGTACGAGCAGCTCGCGCCCGGCGGCGGCCCGCTGGGGCTGGCGTACAAGTGCTCGGCCGGCGAGCCCGTCGACAGCGGTGCCGCCCGCACCCGCGAAGCCCTGTACGAGGTGCTCCTGGCCGCTCTCGGCGAGGTGCGCAAGCAGGAGATCGAGCGCGGCGTGACCCTGGTCGGCCCGCACCGCGACGACATGGCCCTGCGGCTGGGGGAGCTGCCCGCCAAGGGCTACGCCAGCCACGGCGAGTCCTGGTCGTACGCGCTCGCGCTGCGGCTGGCCTCCTACGAGCTGCTGCGCTCGGAGGGCAGCGAGCCGGTGCTGATCCTGGACGACGTCTTCGCGGAACTGGACGCGCGGCGCCGGGAGCGGCTGGCGGAGCTGGTGGCGCCGGGCGAGCAGGTGCTGGTGACGGCGGCCGTGGACGACGACGTCCCGGGGGTGCTGGTGGGAGCCCGGTTCGGGGTGTCCGGCGGTGAGGTGACCCGGTTGTGAACGAGCACGGCAAAGATCCGCAGCAGGGCCGCAAGGCTCCGGAGGCCTCCGGGGTGGACCTGGCCCGCCAGGCCCTCGCGGCGGCGCGCGAGCAGGCGCGGGCCCGGGGCAACGCGGCGGGCGGCAGGAAGCGCCAGCAGCAGCCGGGACTGCGCTCGGGCGCACGCGCGGACGGCCGGGACCCCATGCCGCTGATGGCGGCGCTGGACCGGCTGCGCACCGAACGCGGCTGGGAGATGCCGATGGCGGTGGCGGGGGTCATGGAGCGGTGGCCGGAGATCGTCGGCCCGGACATCGCGGCGCACTGTGAACCGCAGCGGTACGAGAACCGTGAGCTGGTCGTGAGGTGCGACTCCTCGGCGTGGGCGGCGCAGCTGAAGCTGCTGGCCCCGCAGCTGGTGGCACGGCTGAACGCGGATCTGGGCCAGGGCACGGTCCGCCTGATCAAGGTGCAGGGGCCGGGCGGACGCCCGAAGGGGTACGGGCCCTGGAGGGCTCCGGGGAGCACCGGACCCGGCGACACCTACGGGTGAGTAGCCCCTGCGGGACGCTGTCGTGACCGCGTCGGCGGGTGGCGTCCCTCACGGTAGCCGGAGGTTGACAGGCCGAAGCGCTGGGTGCCCGCGTGAGCCTCTTTGAGCCCCTCCCCGGATGTGGGGAGTCGGAGAGAGGAGGTTCAGGGCGGCACATGCGGACTCAGGTACCGGCAAACCCCCATTCATGTCCGTGGTACCGGTAGACTGAACGAAATCCCGCCCATTTGCGGGATCACGCAGACAACGCAGATCGACGCGGCCGCTCCGCTGGCGCACTCGCTGGGTCCGGAGTAGGGGCTGCGCTGTGCCAGAAAGGGCGCTTCGTGGCCGATTCCGGCGACTCCAACGAGAAGAATTACGACGCCAGTGCGATCCAGGTCCTCGAGGGCCTGGACGCGGTCCGCAAGCGGCCGGGTATGTACATCGGCTCGACGGGTGAGCGTGGTCTGCACCACCTCGTCTACGAGGTCGTCGACAACTCGGTCGACGAGGCGCTGGCCGGGCACGCGGACACCATCGACGTGACGATCCTCGCCGACGGCGGGGTGCGCGTGGTGGACAACGGCCGCGGTATCCCGGTCGGCATCGTGCCGTCCGAGGGGAAGCCGGCCCTGGAGGTCGTCCTGACCGTCCTGCACGCGGGCGGCAAGTTCGGCGGCGGCGGCTACGCCGTGTCCGGCGGTCTGCACGGCGTCGGCGTGTCCGTCGTGAACGCCCTGTCGACCAAGGTCGCGGTCGAGGTCAAGACGGACGGCCACCGCTGGACCCAGGACTACAAGCTGGGCGTCCCGACGGCCCCGCTGGCCAAGAACGAGGAGACGGCGGAGACCGGCACCTCGGTCACCTTCTGGGCCGACGGCGACATCTTCGAGACGACCGAGTACTCCTTCGAGACGCTGTCACGGCGCTTCCAGGAGATGGCCTTCCTCAACAAGGGCCTGACCCTGTCGCTGACGGACGAGCGCGAGTCGGCGAAGGCGACCGTCGGCGCGGACGACCCGGACGCGGACGCGACGGAGCCCCCGGCGCGCACGGTGAAGTACTACTACGAGGGCGGCATCGTCGACTTCGTGAAGTACCTCAACTCGCGCAAGGGCGAGCTGATCCACCCCACCGTCATCGACGTCGAGGCCGAGGACAAGGAGCGCATGCTCTCGGTCGAGATCGCGATGCAGTGGAACTCGCAGTACACCGAGGGTGTCTACTCCTTCGCGAACACGATCCACACGCACGAGGGCGGCACCCACGAGGAGGGCTTCCGCGCGGCGCTGACCGGTCTGGTCAACCGCTACGCGCGCGACAAGAAGCTGCTCCGGGAGAAGGACGACAACCTCGCCGGTGAGGACATCCGCGAGGGTCTGACGGCGATCATCTCGGTCAAGCTGGGCGAGCCGCAGTTCGAGGGCCAGACGAAGACCAAGCTGGGCAACACGGAGGCCAAGACCTTCGTGCAGAAGGTCGTCCACGAGCACCTGAACGACTGGTTCGACCGCAACCCGGTCGAGGCCGCGGACATCGTCCGCAAGTCGATCCAGGCGGCCACGGCGCGCGTCGCGGCCCGCAAGGCCCGTGACCTGACCCGCCGCAAGGGTCTGCTGGAAAGCGCCTCGCTGCCGGGCAAGCTGTCCGACTGCCAGTCGAACGACCCCACCAAGTGCGAGATCTTCATCGTCGAGGGCGACTCCGCCGGCGGTTCGGCGAAGTCCGGCCGCAACCCGATGTACCAGGCCATCCTGCCGATCCGCGGCAAGATCCTGAACGTCGAGAAGGCGCGCATCGACAAGATCCTGCAGAACACCGAGGTCCAGGCGCTGATCAGCGCTTTCGGCACCGGTGTGCACGAGGACTTCGACATCGAGAAGCTCCGCTATCACAAGATCATCCTGATGGCGGACGCCGACGTCGACGGCCAGCACATCAACACCCTGCTGCTGACCTTCCTCTTCCGCTTCATGCGGCCGCTGGTCGAGGCAGGTCACGTGTACCTGTCCCGTCCGCCGCTCTACAAGATCAAGTGGGGCCGCGACGACTTCGAGTACGCGTACTCGGACCGCGAGCGCGACGCGCTGGTGGAGCTCGGCAAGCAGAACGGCAAGCGGATCAAGGAAGACTCGATCCAGCGCTTCAAGGGTCTGGGCGAGATGAACGCCGAGGAACTGCGCGTCACCACCATGGACGTGGACCACCGTGTCCTCGGCCAGGTCACCCTCGACGACGCGGCGCAGGCCGACGACCTGTTCTCGGTGCTGATGGGTGAGGACGTCGAGGCGCGGCGCTCCTTCATCCAGCGCAACGCCAAGGACGTCCGCTTCCTCGACATCTGAGTCGGCTCCGCTGACCGCCGCCTGAAAGGACTTCTGACCAGCAATGGCCGACGAAACCACCCCCACCGCAGAGAACGCCGCGGAGGAGCAGCCCGTGCTGCGCATCGAGCCCGTCGGGCTCGAGACGGAGATGCAGCGCTCCTACCTCGACTACGCGATGTCCGTCATCGTCTCGCGCGCCCTGCCGGACGTGCGCGACGGTCTCAAGCCGGTGCACCGCCGCGTGCTGTACGCGATGTACGACGGCGGCTACCGGCCCGAGAAGGGCTTCTACAAGTGCGCCCGCGTCGTCGGCGACGTCATGGGCACGTACCACCCGCACGGTGACAGCTCGATCTACGACGCCCTGGTCCGCCTGGCCCAGCCGTGGTCGATGCGCATGCCGCTGGTGGACAGCAACGGCAACTTCGGCTCCCCGGGCAACGACCCGGCGGCCGCGATGCGCTACACCGAGTGCAAGCTCATGCCGCAAGCCATGGAGATGCTCCGGGACATCGACGAGGAGACCGTCGACTTCCAGGACAACTACGACGGCCGCAACCAGGAGCCGACGGTCCTGCCGGCGCGCTTCCCGAACCTCCTGGTCAACGGCAGCGCCGGCATCGCGGTCGGCATGGCGACCAACATCCCGCCGCACAACCTCCGCGAGGTCGCGGCCGGTGCGCAGTGGGCGCTGGAGCACCCGGAGGCCACGCACGAGGAGCTCCAGGACGCGCTGATCGAGCGGATCAAGGGCCCGGACTTCCCGTCGGGCGCCCTGGTCGTGGGCCGCAAGGGCATCGAGGAGGCGTACCGGACCGGTCGCGGCTCCATCACGATGCGCGCGGTGGTGGAGGTCGAGGAGATCCAGAACCGCCAGTGCCTGGTGGTCACGGAGCTCCCGTACCAGACCAACCCCGACAACCTCGCGCAGAAGATCGCGGACCTGGTCAAGGACGGCAAGGTCGGCGGCATCGCCGACGTCCGCGACGAGACCTCCTCGCGGACCGGCCAGCGCCTGGTGATCGTCCTCAAGCGCGACGCCGTCGCGAAGGTCGTTCTCAACAACCTCTACAAGCACACCGATCTGCAGACGAACTTCGGCGCGAACATGCTGGCGCTGGTGGACGGCGTGCCGCGCACGCTGTCGATCGACGCCTTCATCCGCCACTGGGTGACGCACCAGATCGAGGTCATCGTCCGGCGCACGAAGTTCCGCCTGCGCAAGGCGGAGGAGCGCGCCCACATCCTGCGCGGTCTGCTCAAGGCGCTGGACGCGATCGACGAGGTCATCGCGCTGATCCGGCGCAGCAACACCGTCGAGATCGCGCGCGAGGGCCTGATGGGCCTGCTGGAGATCGACGAGATCCAGGCGAACGCGATCCTGGAGATGCAGCTCCGCCGCCTCGCGGCCCTGGAGCGCCAGAAGATCGTCGCCGAGCACGACGAACTCCAGGCCAAGATCAACGAGTACAACGCGATCCTGGCCTCGGAGGAGCGCCAGCGCTCCATCGTCAGCGAGGAACTGGCGGCGATCGTCGAGAAGTTCGGCGACGACCGGCGCTCGAAGCTGGTGCCCTTCGACGGTGACATGTCCATCGAGGACCTGATCGCCGAAGAGGACATCGTCGTCACGATCACCCACGGCGGCTACGTCAAGCGCACCAAGACCGAGGACTACCGCTCGCAGAAGCGCGGCGGCAAGGGCGTGCGCGGCACGAAGCTGAAGCAGGACGACCTGGTCGACCACTTCTTCGTCTCCACCACGCACCACTGGCTTCTCTTCTTCACGAACAAGGGCCGTGTCTACCGGTCCAAGGCGTACGAGCTGCCGGACGCCGGCCGCGACGCCCGCGGGCAGCACGTGGCGAACCTGCTGGCCTTCCAGCCGGACGAGAAGATCGCCCAGATCCTTGCGATCCGCGACTACGAGGCGGCGCCCTACCTGATCCTGGCCACCAAGGGCGGCCTGGTGAAGAAGACGGCGCTGAAGGACTACGACTCCCCCCGTTCGGGTGGCGTGATCGCGATCAACCTCCGGGAGACCGCGGACGGCAGCGACGACGAGCTGATCGGCGCCGAGCTGGTGTCCGCCGAGGACGACCTGCTGCTGATCAGCAAGAAGGCGCAGTCGATCCGCTTCACGGCGACCGACGACGCGCTGCGCCCGATGGGCCGTGCGACGTCGGGCGTGAAGGGCATGAGTTTCCGAGAAGGAGACGAACTGCTCTCGATGAGCGTGGTCCGGCCCGGTACGTTCGTCTTCACCGCGACCGACGGCGGCTACGCCAAGCGGACGCCGGTCGACGAGTACCGCGTCCAGGGCCGTGGCGGTCTGGGCATCAAGGCCGCGAAGATCGTGGAGGACCGCGGGTCGCTCGTCGGAGCGCTCGTGGTGGACGAAACGGACGAGATTCTCGCCATCACGCTCAGCGGTGGTGTGATTCGTACGCGCGTCAATGAAGTCAGGGAGACCGGCCGTGACACCATGGGCGTCCAGCTGATCAACCTGGGCAAGCGCGATGCCGTGGTGGGCATCGCCCGTAACGCCGAGGCCGGTCAGGAAGCTGACGAGGTCGAGGTCGACGAGAACGAGACCGAGGCGGCCGACGCACCGGCCGCCGAGGCCGCCGAGGGCACGCAGCCTTCGGCCGGGGAGCACGAGGAGTAAGTCGTGAGTGGAGCCACGGGCGCCGGACCGGCCAAGACTGGAGCGAACGGTGCCCGTGGCCCGGCCGCGGACTCCCAGGGGGGAACCGTGACGGACACCCGAGGACCGACGGCGCCGGAGGAGACCGGGGCCGCTGCCGGCGCGGACAAGCCCGCGCAGCCGTACCAGCCGCCGCAGGCCTACACGGCGCCCGCGGGCCCGGGTGCGCCGCGCGGCGGCGGTGCGCCCGCCACCCAGCGCAAGCCGCGTACGCCGGTCCGTACGACCCCCAGGACGCGCAAGGCGCGGCTGCGGGTGGCCAAGGCCGACCCGTGGTCGGTGATGAAGGTCAGCTTCCTGCTGTCGATCGCGCTGGGCATCTGCACGATCGTGGCGGCGGCGGTGCTGTGGATGGTCATGGACGCCATGGGCGTCTTCTCGACCGTCGGCGGCACCATCAGCGAGGCGACCGGATCGAACGAGGGCAACGGCTTCGACCTGCAGGCGTTCATGTCGCTGCCGCGCGTGCTGATCTTCACGTCGGTGATCGCGGTGATCGACGTGGTGCTGGCGACGGCGCTGGCGACGCTGGGCGCGTTCATCTACAACCTGTCGGCGGGCTTCGTCGGCGGTGTCGAGCTCACCCTCGCCGAGGACGAGTAGGCCTCCCGGCGGAGCGCCTGCGAGGGGTCGGATGACCTGCGCAGACGCCCCCCGGGAACGGATTTTGGCCTGACCGGGTCTGTGCGCTAATCTTCAGGAGTCAGCGCGCAGCGCGGATGGGGCTATAGCTCAGTTGGTTAGAGCGCATCCCTGATAAGGATGAGGCCACAGGTTCAAATCCTGTTAGCCCCACAGTGTCGAAGACCCCCAGGCCACGGCCTGGGGGTCTTCGTCTTTGGGCCAGTTGGTGGACCGCCAGGTCACCGATCGGTATCGGTCGGTGTGTATTGTTGGGCGCCAGAAGTCCCCTACGTCAACGAAAGACGAGGTCGCGCGGTGAAGAAGCTGCTCCTGGTCGCACTGGCCGCCATCGGCGGGCTCCTCGTGTACCGCCAGATCCAGGCGGACCGCGCCGAGCAGGACCTGTGGACGGAGGCAACCGACTCCGTGCCCTCTGGTTCCGGTGTGTGAGTCCGAAGGCTGAGTCATGAAGCCCCGGCTGCCGCTGCGGCCGGGGCTTTGTGCTGTTCTGTGACGAAAACTTGCGTTTTGCAAAGATTTGGCTTGCGGTAGCAATTCGGGGTGGGCGTGATGGGTCGGGTACGGACGGCGGTGTGGGCGGCGGCCCTCGGCATGGCGGCGGCCGGTGTGCCCGTGACCGCGTACGCCGAGGGGAGCGCACCCCGGCCCCTGCCCGCCTACCGCGCCGCCGACGGCGCCCGGCAGGTCGAGGGCAGGCCCTCCACGGCGGACGCCCCGCTCATCGAGGCGGGGAAGACCTACGAGGACACCATCGGTCCCGGGGATCGCGTCTACCGGCTCGTCCTGGAGCAGGACGGCTCCAACGCCTACGTCTCCGCCGTGGTCCGGCCGCCGGCGGGGGCCAAGGTCTCCGGCAGCGACGGCATCGAGGTGGAGATCATGACCACCGCCGGGCGCTCCTGCCCGGCGAGCACGGGCCGGGCGACCTTCAACTACGACGCGGTGCCCCTGGCCGCCGCCGGGGTCCGCTGGGGGGCCGAGGACGCCGACTGCGCGCCCGGCGGCGTGTACTACGCGAAGGTCACCCGGACTGCGGCCAAGGACTCCGACCAGAGCCCCTGGCCGCTGGAGCTCAAGGTCCAGCGCGAACCCGGGCGCGGAGCGGGCGTTCCCACCACCGCGCCGAGCCCCCTGCCCACCGGAGCCCCGTCGCTGCCCGGCACCGAGGCGGTGGCCCGTACCGGCGGCACCGGCTTCAACGACGCGCGGGCCCTGGGCGCGGGTGTGTGGCGCGACGAGATGCGGCCCGGGCAGACCCGCTGGTACCGCGTCCCGCTGGACTGGGGGCAGCGGCTGGGCCTGGGGGCCGAGCTGTCCGCGGCCCAGGTCACCAAGAAGTTCACCTCCGCCTCGGGCGGACTGGCCGTCACCCTCTACAACCCCTACCGGGGCCAGGTCGCGGACAAGAACACCTCCTACGACGGGGTGCAGGCCGGGGTCACCCTGGCGAAGACCCCGCCCGTCGGCTACGCGAACCGCTTCTCCAGTGACCGCGAGGTCCAGCCGGTGAGCGTCGCGGGCTGGTACTACGTCGCCGTGACGATGGGAGGGAAGGTCGCCGACTTCACCGAGGACGCGGTACCCGTCCCGCTGACGCTGCGGCTGGAGGTCACCGGGACGCCGGCCAAGGCGCCCGCGTACCAGGGGGATCCGGCCGCGGGCGGCTTCGCGGTCGGGGCGGACGACCGTGCGGCGGCGCAGGACGGGCTCACGGCCCCTGAGGCCGCCGAGGCGGCCGGGACCCGGTCGCTGATGCGCGTCGTGGCGAGCGCCGGCTTCGGCACCGGTGCGCTGCTGCTGGCGGTGCTGGGCGGATGGGTCTGGCTCGGCCGGCGGGGGCGCGGCGCTACATCTGGATGAGGGCCCAGACGCCGACCGCGAAGCACAGCAGCGCCGCGGCGAGCAGCGAGGCCACCGCCCTCGGCGGGGGCGGGGCGATGCCCCCGTGCGTACGGACCGGCGCGGACGCGGGGACGGCCGGGACCGCCGCGGTGGGCATGCCCGGGGTGCCGGGGGCGGTCGGCGGGGGCAGGTGGAAGCTGCCCGTCTCCGAAGGCCCGTACGAAGGCCCGTACGAGGGCCCGTACGAGGGCGAGTGGACCTCGGTGGCGGCCTGCCGCGGAACGGTGGGCGCCGTGGCGGAAGCACCGCGGGGGTCGGTACCGGTGGGCTCCGGGGCCACCGTCACGGCGGCGGATCCGCCCGGCGCGGAAGCGCCGGCGGTGGGGGCCTGCGGGGGTGGCGCCGCCGCGGACGCGGACCCGGTGGCGGGCGAGGAGGGGCCCGTGCCCGTCGGGCCGTCGGGGCCGAAACCGGGCGGGAGCGGGCCGAGTTGGTCGAACACCTCCACCGGATCATCGTCCGGGGCGGGCGGGGGCAGCAGTTCCACGGCCTCGGCAAGGGCTTTGCGTGCCCCTGTGGCCGTCCTGAAGCGGTTCTGGGGGTCGGGCTGCAGGAGGTTCGCGATGACGGCCCAGAGCGCGGTGGGGACGCCTCGCGGGGCGTCCGGGGTCCCGTGGGCGAGGAAGTGGTCCACCAGGGCCTGGGAGTCGGGTTTGCTCCCCTGGAGGAGGTAGAGGGCGACCAGTCCCACGGCGAAGAGGTCCGCGGCGAAGTCGGGCTCCGCGCCCATCAGTTGCTCGGGTGCGAAATAGCCCGGCGTGCCGACCACGTAGTTCGTCTCGGTCAGGCGGGGCTCGCCCTTGCGCATGGAGATGCCGAAGTCGGACAGCCGCAGGTGCGGCCGCCCGCTTCCGGTGGCCTCCAGCAGGATGTTGGCCGGTTTGATGTCGCGGTGCACCACGCCTTCCGCGTGCACCGCCGCCAAGCCAGACAGGAGCTGGTCGAGCAGCGTGCACACGAAGCGGGGCGGGAGGGCGCCGTAGTCCCCGATCACGTGGCCGAGGGAGCCGCCGCCGACCAGGTCCATGGTGAAGAGGACCTTGTCGTCGTCGGCCGCCCAGCTGGCGGGAGCCAGTACGTGCGGGTGGTCGATCCGCAGCGCCTGCTCCCGGACGAACCGCAGCAGCGTGTGGGCGTCGCTCTGCAGGAGCACCTTCGCGGCGACGTAGCGGCGGCGGCGGTGGTCCCAGGCCCGCCACACGGCACCCGCGCCACCGCGCCCGATCGGATCGATCAGCTCGTACCGGCCGGCGAAGACCTCACCCATCGCTGCGCCCGTCCCCCGTCACCCGTTGTCCGCCGTCGTGCGTGTCAGTTCTGGTGCGCCTCGTAGTGGGCGACCGCGTCGGCGGTGCGGCCCGCTCCGTACACCCGGAGGAACTCTGCCAGTTCCGGGTGGCTGGGGGCGAGGCTGTTCGCCGCGTCGATGATGTCGCCGGCCGCGGAGACCGAGCGCAGCAGCGACTGGATCTCGCGGACCACGCGCTTGACGGTGGGTGCGCCGGAGCCGGTGGCGGTCTGGCCGCTGCTGCTGAGGACGGATCCCCCCTGGGTCTTCTTGATCTCGTCCATCCGGTCGGTCGCCTCCGCCGCGCTGACGCTGCCGTCGGCCACCTGTCCGGCGAGGTCCTGGAGGGCCTGGACACGCTGGACCACGGCAGGATTGCCGATCTTGGCGCGCTGGCCGCTCATCAGCTGGGACAGCATGGGAGCCGACAGCCCGAGTACGGCAGCGAGACGGGCCTGGTTCAGGCCGAGGTCGTCTATGAGGCGGCGGAAGAGCGCTCCCAGCGGCTCTCCGTACCAACTGCGCTGAAGCTCTCTGGCTCTGGCCGTGGCCTCTTGCTGCACTGCGTCCACTCTTACTACTCCCCTTCGCTGGTGCGAACCTCGCGAGCATCTTACGGAGAGTGGTCGCAGGGCGGGAGTCCCTATCATTTTGCGAGATGAGGGGGTAGACCCGGTACTCTGTTCTGCGGAACGACCACATCCCGCACGCGGGACCGGTGCGTCCAGTTCCATGGGGCCTTAGCTCAGTTGGTAGAGCGCTGCCTTTGCAAGGCAGATGTCAGGAGTTCGAATCTCCTAGGCTCCACATTCAAATGCTCTCCGACCTGCGGAAACGTGGGTCGGTGGGCATTTTTTTCATGCCGGTCAGCGGCCGCGTTCCCGGCCGTGCGGTGTGCGGTGGCTCCCGGGGCGCGAAGGTCTGCCCGGCCGTACCTCCCCTCGCTGCCCCCGCAGGGCCGGGCGCGGGCCCGCGGTGCAGGGGGACATATGTCGTTGCCGGGTCGGCGGCCGTCCGAAAGTATGGTGGGTACATCTATCGGCCGGGATCGCGCGCGCGGGCAACTCGACCGCGACCCGGAGGTGTTGGGGCGGCTGAAGTCTCGCTAAAGCGGTGGGCCGCACAGGCGTCGGAGTGGCGTACGCCACGGTGGGCGGGCCGTCGATCGAGGTACGGTCGCACACGTACCTCCGTTTGGAGACGTACCTGCACGCAAGAGGGGGAACTCAGCCATGTCCACGACCCTGGCCACCGAACTCAGTTACGCGAGCACCGTGACGCGGGCCCTTGTGCACCGAGCGGCCGTCTGCGAGGTGTTCCTCACGGACTCGGTCCGGGTGGCCGAGGACGAATACCTCATCGCCGCGCAACTTCCGCGCGTGCACAGCTACTACAGCGACCAGCTCACCTCGCCCGCCGTCTACGACCCGCTGCTCCTCGTCGAGGTCTTCCGCCAGGCGTCGATCTACGCGGCCCACACCTTCCTCGACGCCGCGATCGACGAGAAGTTCATCTTCAACGGCGGCGAGATGGTCGTCACCGACCTCACCGCCCTGCACATCGGCACGCGGCCCGGTCACGCGCGGATCCACGCCCGGCAGGCGGGGCTGAAGCACCGCGACGGCGTCGTCACCGGCAGCACGCTCGACATGGTCCTCACGGTGGACGGGCGTGAGGCCGCGACGATGCGCACCACCTGCCAGTGGATGCCGGGCCGGGCCTGGGACCGGATGCGGGAGAAGGGCCGGGCCTCGCTCCCGCTCACCACCGCCCGGCCGCACCACACCGGACGCCGCGTACCTCCGGCGGCCGTGGGCCGTGTCTCCCCGCACAACGTCGTGCTGTCCGAGACCGAGGTCCGCGAGCACGAGGTGCTCACCCAGGTCATCGTCGACCAGGCCAACCCGGCCCTCTTCGACCACCCGCTCGACCACATCCCGGGTGCGCTGATCTTCGAGGGCTTCCGCCAGTCCGCGGTGCACGCCGCGCACGAGCTGTTCGGCCTCTCGCCGCAGGGGCTGCTGCTCACGCGGGTGGAGACGGACTTCACCCGCTTCGGCGAGTTCGAGCTGCCCACGGACTGCCTGGTGCGGGTGGTGGAATCACCGACCCCGGACACGGTGGCCTTCGAGATCACCATGACCCAGGAGGACCAGATCGCCCGGGCCCGGGTGCACCTCGCCCTGACCAGCCCCATCGGCGGGGCGCTGCTGAACCGGTTCTCCGACGCCACCGCCGGCGCCTGAGAGCCCGTATCCCGTATCCCGTATCCGGGCGACACTAGGAGACACAGCAGTGCCCCAGCCCATGATCTGGTTCGACTTCGGCGGCGTGCTCTCGCCACCGCTGGAGGAGCTCTTCGACTCGTACCACGCGCGTACGGGCATCACGCCACGTCAGGTGAAGACCGCGCTGGCCGCGGTCGCGGCCGAGCTGGGCGTCGAGCCCCTGGCCCCCCTCGAACTGGGCCTGCTCACCGAGGCCGAATGGGGACGGTCGATGGTCCGCGTCCTCCAGGAGGCCGACCCCGGCATCGACCTGTCGCGTGCGCGCTTCGAGGAGTTCGGCCGGCAGTGGTTCGAGGGGGTCCGCGCCAACCCGGTGATGGTGGCCACGGCCCGGCACGCCAAGGAGCACGGCTACCGGGTCGGGATCCTCAGCAACAACGTCGTCGAGTGGGAGCCCTACTGGCGCGCGATCGTCGCACCCGTCGGCGAGGTCGACTGCATCGTCGACTCCTGCGCGGTGGGCGTCCGCAAGCCCGACCCGGAGATCTTCCGGCGGGCCGAGAAGGAGGCGGGCGTGCCGGCCGCGGAGTGCGTGCTGATCGACGACCTCGCCGAGAACTGCGCCGCGGCCCGCTCGGTCGGCTGGCGCGCGGTGCACTTCCGCAACAACGCCCGGACCGTACGCGAGCTGGCGGGCCTCACCGGCCTGCCCGCGCTCGTCTGACGCACCACTCTTCCCCACGGAGCACACATGACCAGTACCGTCACGTCCGCGGCCGTCACCGTCACGGACATACCCCACCTCGACCCCGTCCCGGCGTTCACCGTGCTCGACGAGCGCGGCCCGGGCGGCGTCCCGCTGATCCAGCTGCCGAGCGGCCACAAGGTCGCCCACCTGACCCGTTACGCCGACGTGCACAAGGTGCTCACCGACCCGGCGTCCGGTCGCACCGAGACCAACGTCGAGGACGGGCCGAGCTTCCTGCCGACCGTGATGCCCAAGGAGCTGCTGCTCAACCTGGACGCCCCGCACCACGCCCGGATCCGCGGGTTCGTCGCCGCCGACTACAGCGCCGCGGGCACCGAGCGCCTGCGCCCGGTGATCGGCGAGGTGGTGGACGAGGGCATCCGGCGACTGCGCTCGGCCGCGTCCCCCGACCTCTTCACCGACCTCCTCGACAGGGTCCCGGTCACCGTCAACGCCCACTTCCTCGGTTTCCCGATCGAGGACGTGCCCTACTTCCGGCCGTCGTCGCGGATCGTGCAGATCGCCTCGCACGAGGACGTGCCGGACCTGGTGCAGCACTTCTACCGGGTGTACGGCTACGTCGAGGATCTGGTGACCGGGGTCCGGCCGGTGGTGCCCGGCGGCCTGATCGACCGCTTCCGCGCCGACCGGGACCGGGCCGAGCCGCCGCTGGACGACGCCGAGCTCACCGGCATCTTCTTCGGCTCGCTGCTGGGCGGCGACCAGAACGTGGTGTCCGTGCTGACCAAGTCGCTGTACGCGCTGCTCGCGGCGCCCGCGCTGTGGCGCCGGCTCGCCGACGATCCCGCGATCGCCCCGCGCCTCGCGGAGGAGCTGATCCGTCTGATCCCGCTGGGGGCCATCTCCGCGTTCCCGCGCATCGCCGGCCGCGACCTGGAGACCGGCTCGGGGGTCGTGGCGCAGGGCACCGTGGTCTACCCGGACGCCTTCGCCGCCAACCGGGACCCCGAGGCGTTCCCGGACCCGCTGACGATCGACCCCGACCGCGTGCCGGCCAAGCGGCACCTGCAGTTCGGCTACGGAATGCACCACTGCATGGGCGCCGCGCTCGCCCGCATGGAGATCGTGACCGTACTGACGCGTCTGGCCCAGGAGTTCCCGGACCTGGCCCTGGCCGTCGACCCGGCAGAGGTGCCCTGGGACAACGGAACGGTGCTGCGTCGGCCGACATCGCTGCCGGTGCGGTGGTGAGCCGGGGTAGCGGCTGACGCCGCGGCACCGGGACGGGGGCGGGCACGGGTTTCGTGCCCGCCCTTCGGCGCGCCCGTCAGCGGGGTTCGCCGAACCACTGGCGCAGGGTGTCGGCCAGCGGGCCGCCGTCCGGGGCCCAGGCGACGTAGCCGTCGGGCCGGACGAGGACGGCGTCCCAGGGCATCGGGACGGCGGTTGTCGCGGGGACCGTGCGCAGTACGTGGGCCCAGCGCCCGGCCTGTTCGAGGTGGACCCGGCCGTCCTCGCCGAGCAGGATCAGCACGGGGCGGCCGGGCAGCAGCAGCCGGGTCAGGTCGGTGGGGCCGTCGTCCGTGGTGAGGGGCAGGTTCGGCAGGAAGCGGCCCTCCCAGCGGGAGCCGAGCCCGCCCGACGGGGGGTACGCCGTCTCCTGGGCACTGATCATGTGTCCGAGGCGGTCCTTCACCTCGTCGAGTCCGAGCAGCTCGGTGACGAGGTCGCGCAGCGGGTCGAGGCCGGGGTCGGGCCGCATGAGGGCCAGTTGGGCCCGGGTGTTGTCGATGACGCGCCGTCCGGCGGGCCGCCGTTCGGCGTCGTAGGTGTCGAGCAGGTCCTTGCCCGCGGTGCCCGCAAGGGTGTGGGCGAGCTTCCAGGAGAGGTTGAGTGCGTCCTGCAGACCGAGGTTGAGGCCCTGCCCGCCCACGGGGAAGTGCACGTGGGCGGCGTCGCCGGCGAGGAAGACCCGGCCCTGGCGGTAGTCGCGCACCAGGCGGGCGAAGTCGCTGAAGCGGGAGAAGAAGACCGGGTCGGCCATCGGCACGCCCCGGCCGAGGATGCGCTCGCCCTCGCGGCGCAGCTCGTCGAGGGTGAGCGGGGAGTGCCGGTCGGGGTGCGGACCGCGGAAGTCGATCGTGATGAACCGGCTGTGTCCGTACGGGTTGACGCCCGCCACCGTCCAGCCGCGCGGGGTGCGGTGCCAGCCGTACGGCACGTGGTCCGGGTCGGTCAGCCGCACCAGGCCGAGCAGGGCGGACACGGTCGCGGGGTGCGTGTCCTCGGGGAAGCCCAGCCGTTCGCGCACGGTGCTGCGGGCGCCGTCCGCGCCGATGACGTACTCGGCGGTGAAGCGCCGTACGCCGTCCGGTCCTTCGGCGGTCACCTCGACCGAGTCGGGTCCCTGGTGGATGTCGCTCACGCGGTGTCCGCGCAGCACGGTGACGCCCCTGGCGCGGGCCCGCTGTTCGAAGTCCCGCTCCAGGTCGGCCTGCGAGCGGCCGACGATGGGTCCGGGCTCGGTGGCGGGGGCGGTGATGACGAGCCCCGGCATGCCCGCGAAGTGGAACGCGTCGGCGGAGCTGCGCCGCAGCCGGTCCTCGGTCGCGGCGTGCGCGTGCAGATGACCGCGCCGGGCGAGGCCCTGCACGGTGCGGGCGTGCAGGGTGCCCGCCTTGGGCTGGTCGAGGGTTTGTGGTTCGGCTTCGAGTACGACGGTGGAGACGCCGTAGTGCCCGAGCTCGGCGGCTGCGAGCATCCCGACGGGTCCGCCCCCGATGACCAGCACCTGGGCGTGTGCCGGGGCGGGGCGGATGTCGTGGAGGGCACGGTTCATGGGGGCGCGGGTCCTTTCCTGGTGCCGCCCCGCCGGTCGGACGGGGTGTGCCGCGGGAAGCGCGGTGGCGGCGCGGGTGAACGCGGGAGGCCCGGCGCCTTGACGGGGGAATCGGGGCGCCGGGCCGGTCTCGGGGGCGTCGTGCGGAACGGGAGGGGAGCGCGGTGCGCGCTCCCCCCGCTCACAGGACGGTCACGCGGCGCTCTTGGCGGGGCCGCCGCGCAGCAGGGTGGCGACCACGGCGCAGAGCACGACGCAGACCGCGGCGAGTCCCCACAGGACGGTGTGGAACGCGGAGTCGTAGGACTGGGCGAGGAAGTGGGTGAAGCCCTCGGTGTCCACGGCGCCGGAGACCTCGGTGGCGCGGGCGAAGTCGCCGCCCGCGGCCTGGTCGGCGACCCGGTCCGCGTTCGCGGCGCCGGCGTAGTCGCCGATGCCGTCCTCGATGCGGGTGCCGAGGACGGTCGCGAGCGCCGATCCGTACACCGCCACGGCGATGGCCTCGCTGCCGAGCCTCAGCGTGTTGAGGAAGCCCGCGGCCATGCCGGCCTTCGCCGGGTCGATCAGCTCCAGCGCCTGCCCGTCGACGAGTCCGGCCGAAAGCCCCATGCCGGCGCCGGTGACGAGCATCGGGAGGGCGACGACGAGGATCTTCACGTCCGGCGAGAAGAGCGTGAGCGCCAGATCGCCGACGACCAGGCAGGCGAGGCTGACGTAGATGAGGGTGAGCGCGGAGATCCCGCGGGTGACGAGCTTCGCGGCGAGCATCGGGCAGACCAGCACGGGCGCCGTGAGCAGCAGCATGATCAGGCCGGCGGCGCCGGTGTCGCGGCCGGTGGCCGCGGTCAGGTAGCTCGGCAGGTAGGTGAGCATGGTGACGAATCCGAAGGACGCCGCCACGGGCACCAGGCACAGGCCGACGAAACGCCGGTTGCGCAGCACGCTCAGGTCCAGCATGGGGTGTTCCCTGCGGTTCTCGACCGCCGCGAAGACCGCGAGGACCACGACGGCACCCGCGAACAGCGCCAGCACGCCGGTGCTGCCCCAGCCCCACTGCGAGCCCTGCACGATGGCGGTGGTCAGCAGCACCATGGCCACGACGAACAGCGCGCTGCCGGGGACGTCGATGCTCGCACCGCTGCCGCCGTCGGCCGGCATGGCCTTGGCGATGGCGGGCACCACGAGCAGGACGAGGAGCAGGGCGACGGCGTGCACCGCGAACACCCAGCGCCAGCCGAGGCCTTGTACGAGCACGCCGGCCAGCGAGGGGCCGATCGCCACGCCGACGCCGGCGACCGTGCCGAACAGCGCGAACGCCTTGGCACGCGCCGGGCCGTCGAACACGGTCGCGATGATCGCCGCGCCGCAGGAGAAGATGGCCGCGCCGCCGATGCCGGCGAGGGCGCGGGCGCCGTCCAGCCAGAGCACGTTGGTGGCGAGCGCGCTGGCGAGCGAGGCCACGGCGTAGACGGCGGCCCCGGCCGCGAAGGCCTTGACCCTGCCGATGATGTCGGCGACGGAACCCCAGACGAGTGTGAAGCAGGCGAAGGCCACGTTGAAGGCGTTCACCACCCACTGCAGGGGTGCGAGGCCGGCGTCGGTGTCGGCGCCGATGTCGGGCAGCGCGACGGCGGTTCCGGAGATCGACATGGGGACGACGAACACCGCGAGGAGCACCGCGGCCAGGGTCAGGGTGCGGCCCGGCTGGCCTTCCGCCTGCACAGGTGGCGCGGCCGACGACGTGGTCTGCGTACTCATGGGGGCACAACTCCAGGCTCGGCCCGGCCGGCGGCGCGACCAGGTACGGTTCGGATCGAACCTTAAGCTGACACAGAAGAGAGGTATGATGCAACCCGTACCTCAGGAAGGAGTACGCGATGCCCGATGAGGACGGCCACCCCTCGCTCGAGGAGATGAGCCTGCCGGCGGTACTGAGCGCGCTCGCCGACCCCCTGCGCTACACGGTCGTCTCCGCCCTGCTGAAGGAGCCGGAAGGCACGGCGCGGACCTGCGCGTCCTTCAACCTCCCGGTCTCGAAGTCGACGATCACCCACCACTTCAAGGTCCTGCGCGAGGCGGGCCTGGTGGGACAGGTGGACCGCGGCAACAGCAGGGCGGCGACCCTGCGTCGGGCGGAACTGGACGAGCGGTTCCCCGGCCTGCTGGACCTGATCCGCGCCAACCACTGACCACTCGGCACGGCCGGCCGCCGTGAGCCGGCGCGCCGCGCCTCCCGCATGCCTGCGAGCCCTCGGAAGCCCTGCCGCTCGCCCAGCGCTGCGTCGAGCGGCTCCCCGGGATGCCCCGGGCGGGCTGCTCGTCAGGGCCGCGGCGCGGTACCGGAGCACGGCGTGCGCGCTGCTGCTCGGGAGAACGGCCCCTCGTCCTCGGGGACTGTCTGCCGCCGGCATCGGCCGGACGCCGGGTGCCCGATCTGCGGCTCGCGGGCGGAAGACGGCTACGAGGTGCCGCGCGGCGGCGGTGTGTGCTGGTCCCCAGGGGGAGCCCGGTGCCGGAGACCGAGTGGCTGAAGTGCCTCGCACCCGCCGGGTGGTCGCGCACCGGCGCTGCCGGTCCGCCCGGACGGGCACATCGCCCGTGGCCGCCGACGGCCCTGACACCGGCGGGCTGCACGTGGCGCTGGAGCGCCGGTCGTGCGCTGACGGCCGTATGCGGCTTTTGATTGTCCTGGGCCCGGAACACTTCCGGGCAATCGGGCGGCGCCGTGCAATGGGGTGGAGTCGGCGAATCGGAGAACCGGATGTTCTCGACGGGTGAAGGCCACGTGGTCCGGGCCGCCGATCTGGTCGTCGCGCCCCGGGCCGGCTGCCACCGGGCCGTGCCGGTCGACGTCCGGGCCCGACCTCCCAGGAGCCATTGTGTCCACGACCGCCCCGACCCCGCCCCGTCGGGCCGCACGGCTGCTCGGCCCGGCCGCCGTCCCGTCGCTGCGCGAGCACGACCGTGCGGCCGCCGTCGGAGCCGGAGCAGAAGCCGAGGCCGAGGCCGAGGCCGAAACCGAAGCCGGGCAACCGGTCCCGACCGGGGCCTGAGATGCCTGCGAGGGTGACGGTCGTGGGCGGCGGGGTGATCGCCCTGCTCACCGCGGTCGAGTGCGTGCTCGACGGACACCGGGTCACGGTCGTGGACGAGGGGTGCGTCCCGGACGGCGTGGCCGCCCCTCCCGGCCGGCACCTCATCCTGCGGTCCCTGCATCCCTCCGACCCGCGGACCACGCGGGCGGCGCTGCGCGCGCACCACCGCTGGGTCGAACTGGAAGAGCTGTTCCTGACGCGTTTCTACGAGCGGGTCGGAGCCCTCACCGTGCTGCCGCCCGCAGCGGCGGCGGACGGCGCGGCCCTGGTCGAGAACGCCGGAGGCACCGCCAGGCAGCTGACGGCGGCCGGCCTGCACGACCGCTACCCGCACTTGCACCTGGACCGCGGCCTCGGCGCGGTACTGGAGGAGCAGGCGGGCGTTCTGCTCGCCGGACGGGTCCTCGCCGCCTGCGCCGGCTGGCTGAAGTGGCAGCGGAACGTCGAGCTGGTCGAGCACCGCGCCGTGACCGCCGTCGACGGCGGGAGCGGCACCGTACGCCTGGCCGACGGGCGGGACCTGCACGGTGACGCGGTGCTGGTGGCGGTTGACCCCCGGTCCCGGAACCTGCTGCCGGAGGGCGTCGCCGAGCGGCTGACCCTCTACCGGCAGTCCCTCCTGCACTGCCGGGTGCCGCCGCACCAGGCGCGCGCGTGGGCGGCCACCCCTGCCATCGCCTCCCTCGGCACCCCGGGCGGAGCCCGGCTGGTCCCGCCGGTGGCCGGCAGGGGCCTCCAGCTCACCTCGTCCACCGCCCGCCGGGTGGTGGACGAGATCACCGACCACGCCACCGACCCGTACTGGCAGCGCATGCTGGAGAGGGAGTTCGGCGACGTCCTGCCCGGCTTCGGGCCGGCCTGGGTGACGGCGGCCGAGGACGCCTACTACGCCGCCTTCGCACCGGCCGGCGGCCCGGCGCTGGTCGCCCTGGGCGGCGCGGGATACGCGTACGCGGCATGCGGCGGGACGTCCTTCGAGTTCGCGCCGCTCATCGCCCGGTCGCTCGCCGACCGGCTGGCCGGCAGCGCGCCGACCGGTGCCGGCGCGCTCGACGGACCGCCGCCGGCCGGCCACGCCCCGCGGCTCGCGGGACTGCCGGCCGGCGGCCGGGTGTGAAGGAGCAGGCAGTGCACGCTCGCGGTCAATACACCTGGGCACGGACGGGCACGGGGGCCCCGGTGCGGGGCACGGCGGGCGCGGGCTCCTCCGTCGGGTCCGGCTGGGTCAGGGCGAACGCCCGGGCCATCGGCGTCAGTCCGTACTGTCCAGGCAGGTCGCCGTGGTCGAGGAGGCCGGCGTCCAGGAGCCGTTCGAGGAGGTCCTCGACCGGCTGGGCGGAGCGCTCGACCAGGGCGGCGAGCGCTTCGGCGGACCCGTACACGACGTCGTCCACCGAGGGCGGGTTGTCGGAGGCGGCGAACTGGCGCAGCATCAGGCGGGCCCACGGGGTCAGCTGCCGGTAGGCGTCGTCGAGGCGGGCGCCCAGGGCGTCGTCGCCCACCCGGAGCCGGCCCAGGAAGCGGGCGGGTTCCCGCCGCCGGTCGCCGATCAAGTCCGACACCGCGTGCTGGAGCATCCACTCCGGTCGGGCCGCGATGCGCCGGCCCGCCAGGTTCAGCGCCAGCGGCAGGTCGCCGCAGGCGTCGGCGAGGAGCAGGCAGGCACGCGGCTCGGCACCGACCCGGTCGCCGCCCAGCAGCCGGGCGAGCAGTTCCATGGACTCGTTCCGCTCCAGGGCGGGCACCCGGATCCGGCGCACCCCGTCCAGGCCGAGCAGCCGGGAGCGGCTGGTGATGAGGATGCGGCTTTCGGGCGCGGCCGTCAGCAGCTCCCGTACCTGGCGCTCGTGCCGCACCCCGTCGAGTACGACGAGCAGCCGGCGGCGGGCGAGCAGGGACCGGTACAACCCGATGCGCTGGCCGGGGTCGGCGGGGACGCGGCCGGCGGGGATGCCCAGTGCCTCCAGGAAACCGCCCGCGATCCCAGCGGCGTCGTCGTGCCCGCCGGCGGCCGGGTCCAGGTTCGCGTAGAGCTGTCCGTCGGGCAGATTCGCCGCCAGTTCGTGGGCCAGGCGCAGCGCGAAGGCCGACGTGCCCGCACCGACCTGACCGCTGATCACCAGCGGTGCCACGGGCCGCTCCCCGCTGTGGGACCGGGTGGTCAGCAGCCGGGCCTGCTGGAGCAGGGCGGCCCGTCCCACCAGGGTGTGCGGTTCCATCGGGAGCTGGGCCGGCGGGGGGAGCACGGCACGCACGTCGGCGGCGCGCAGTTCGTTCTCCTGGTGCGTCTGCACGTTCTTGGCCGCGGGGCGGGGGGTGCCGTCGTCGCCCTCGGCGCGCGCCGCCTCGTGCCAGCGCCGCTCCCAGCCGGCGCGGTCGCCGCCGCACGCTTCGGCGAAGGCGAGGGCCACCTGCAGGGTCGGGAGGCGGTATCCGGCCGCCGCCTCGGAGAGGACCGACGCGGAGAACATGGCGCGGGTCGCCATCTCGCGGTAGCCGGGGCCGCCCGCCGCGGTCCGCAGCATGCGCAGCTCCCGGGCGAACGCGGTGACGGGTCCGGCGTCGGGGGCCAGTGGTCGCTCCTGTCTTCCCACACTCGTCTCCTTCGGCACTCGCTGCGTCCGCCGCCTTGTCAGGCCTGCCCGTGAACTGTCCGTGCGGGCCTTCCTGATCCGCTACCGGATGCTTACCGCGTGCTGGAGGGACCCCCTATGATCCCGTTGACATGGCCCTGGTCAGGGCCTGTGCTTACGGGGGGATTCCGATGGCGGGGGCGGATACGGAGACCTGGAGGAGAGGCACGAGGGGTCTTGAGGGGGACCCTCCGCGCTTCAACGTGCTCGGCTCACTCGAAGGCTGGGCGGGCGGGGCACGGCTGCGGCTGGGGGGATCGATCCAGGAACGGGTCCTCTGCATGCTGCTGCTCGAATCGGGCCGGGTGGTGCCCGTGGCCCGGCTGGTGGAGGCGACCTGGGAGAAGGACCCGCCGGCGACCGCCGCGCACCAGGTCCGCAAGGCCGTCGCCGACCTGCGCCGGCGCATCCCCACCGGGTCGGCGGTGATCGCCACCGACGGGCCCGGCTACCGGGCCGTGGTGACGGACGGGCAGGTCGACCTGCGGGAGTTCGACGCGCTGTCCAGGGCGGCGGCTCAGGCCCTGCGGGAGGGTGACCGCCCGGCGGCCGCCGAGCACCTGCGGTCCGCTCTCGCGCTGTGGCGGGGCTCGGTGCTGTCCGGCACGGGCGGGCCGGTGATCGAGGCCGCCGCGACGGCGCTGGAGGAGCGCCGGCTGGCCGCGGCCGAGCAGTTCTTCGATCTGTCCCTCGCGCTCGGCGAGAGCGGAGGGTTGGTCTCCGACCTGCGCGCACTGATCACGCAGCACCCCCTGCGGGAGACGCTGCGCGGGCAGCTGATGCTGGCCCTGTACCGCTCGGGACGGCAGGCGGAGGCGCTGAGGGAGTACGGGGAGGTCCGCGGGCTGCTCGTCGAAGAGCTCGGGATCGACCCCGGGCCCCGGCTGGCCAAGCTGTACGAGGCGATCCTGCGGGACGACCCGGAGCTGGCCGCCCCGCAGCGGCCGGCTCCCGAGCGGCCTGCCCCGCAGCGGCCGGCCTCCGGGGCGGCGCCCGGGCCCGTACCGGTGGAGTCCGAGCCGGACGCGGCCGGACCGGTGGGCCCGGCAGGCCCGTTGCCCGGGGCGGCTGCCCTCGCGCGGCCGGTGCCCGAGCAGCCGCAACCGCCTTCGAAGCCGCAGCGGTTGCCGCCTTCGCAGTCCGGGGCCGCGCCGGACGACGCCCCGTGCACCCTGCCGTACGACCTGCCCGACTTCACCGGCCGCGCCCGCGAGCTCAGCCGCCTCTTCGACTACGCACGGGGCGCCTGCCGGGGCGGCGAGAGGTACTCCCGGATCGTGGCCGTCGACGGCATGGGCGGCATGGGGAAGACCACCCTCGCCGTGCACGCCGCCCACCAGCTGGCCGGCCGCTACCCCGACGGGCAGCTCCATGTCGACCTGCGCGGCTTCACCCCGGGCGCCAGTCCCGTCTCGCCCGCCGCCGCGCTCGACGGCCTGCTGCGCACCCTCGGCACACCCGGCGACCGCATCCCGGAGGACCTGGAGGGGCGCACCGCCCTGTGGCGGGCGAAGCTGGACGGCCGGCGGGTGCTGCTGCTGCTCGACAACGCGGTGGACGCCCCGCAGATCCGGCCGCTGCTGCCGGCCTCGCCGGGCTGCCTCGTCCTGATCACGAGCCGCGGGCGGCTCCTCGACCTCGACGGTGTCGAGTGGGTGTCCATCGGGATGATGGAGCCCCAGGACAGCACCAGCCTGATGACCGAGACGCTCGGCACCGCCAGGGTGACCGCCGAGCCGGAGGCCTCCGCCGAACTGGCCGAGCTGTGCGGCCACTTGCCGCTGGCCCTGCGGATCGCGACGGCCCGGCTGCGCAACAGGCCGCGCTGGACGGTGCGTTACCTCGTCGAGCGGCTGCGCGACGAGACGCGCAGGATGGACGAGCTGAGTTCGGGGGAGCGCAGCGTCGCGGCGACCCTGCGCCTGTCGTACCTGGCGATGGACGAGGAGTACCGCACCGCGTTCCGCATCCTCAGCCTGTACCCGTGCGCCGGTACCGACGTGTACTCGGCGGCCGCGCTCCTCGGCACGGCCGTCCGGGACGCCGAGGACGCCCTGGAGTTCCTGCTGGACGTCCATCTCGTACAGCAGCCGGACATCGGGCTCTACACCTTCCACGACCTGGTGCGCACCTTCGCGCAGAGCCTGCGGGGTCCGGCGACGGCGCAGGACGACGCGGCGGCCGTCGAGCGGCTCCTCGGCTACTACATGACGACCTCGGACGCGGCCTGCGAGGTGCTCTTCCCGGGCCGCGAGCAGCGGCCCACCGGGATCCCGTCCTACCCGGGCGAGCGGCCGTCCTTCCGGAGCGCCGACGAGGCCGTGAGCTGGTTCGACCGGGAACAGGCCGGGCTGCTCGCGGCGGTGGCCCTCGCCGAGCGGTCCGGCCACGACCGGTACGCGGCGTGTCTGAGCCGCAACGTGGGATTCCACCTGCACGCGCAGGGGCAGCTCGACGAGTTCTGGAGCGTCGGGCACCTGGCCGTCGCCGCGGCCCGCCGGCTCGACGATCCGGCCGTGCTGGGCATCAGCCTGGCCAACCTGGGCGCCGCCTGCTGGAAGCTGGGCCGCTTCGAGGAGGGCCTGGACGTGGCCAGGGAGGCGCGCGACACCGCGGTGCGCGCCGGGGACCGGCACACCGAGGCGCACAGCGACTCGACCACCGGACTGCTGATGTCGATGCTCGGGAGGTACGGAGAGGCCCTGCCGCTGCTGGAGCGGTCGGTCGCGATGGCCCGGGACCTGGGCAACCCCCGGGCGGAGGCCGAGACCCTGAGTTCGCTCAGCACGCTGTACGAGCGGTGGGGCCGGTATCCGGAAGCGGCCGCCGCCGCCCGCCGGGCGATCGGGATCGGCCGCGAACTCGGCTACCGCAGCAATGTGATCGCGGCCCTGACCGACCTGGCCTTCGCGCAGGTGGGCCTTGCGGAGCACACGGACGCGGACGCCACGCTGAAGCGGGCCCGGGACCTGTGCGACGAGGCGAGGTCGCCGGGGGACGTCGCCCTGGTGCTCGCGCTGTCCGCCCGGGTGGCCCAGGAACGCGAGGACGGCGTGGCGGCGCGGGCGTTCGCCGGGCGGGCCCTGGTCCTCGGCCGTGCGAGCGGTGCCCCGATCCGGCTCGCCAAGGTGGAGAACGTCCTGGGACGGCTCCACGCGACGTGGGGGGCACACGCGGCGGCGCTGGACCTGCACGCCCATGCCCACAAGATCGCGTCGCCGATGAGCTTCCGGGCCGAGGAGGCGGCGGCGCTGGTGGGCCTCGCCCACGCGGCCGAGGCGCTCGGGGATCCGACGGCGGCGGCCGGACACCGCACGGCGGCGGAGGCGTTGTTCGAGGTCATGGGGCTCCCGGCGGACCGCCGGGCCTACTGACCCCGCACAGGGAAGTGCCCCGTACCGCGGATCCGGTACGGGGCACTTGCAGGTCCTGCGCGGCAACCGGCCGGCTCAAGGGACGGCCGGCTCAAGGGACGGCCGGGTCAGGGGGCGGGGCGCGGGGAGGGGGCGCCCGGGCCCTTGTCGTCCGCGAGCACCTCGTACCCGGCGGGCTGACCGGCGTCCGCCGTCTGCGCCGTCACACCGGCTCCGGTCACCAGGGCCACCGCGACGATCCCGATCAGTCCGACCAGCTTGCTGCGCATGTGCTGAACCCCCTGGTGTGTGGTGCCCGGTGTGCGGCTCCCGTGGGGCGGGTGCCGCTTTCGACAGGACACAGACTGGCCCAGTCCCTTACCGGTCCGTTCCCCTCTCGCTACCGCTCGCGGCGGCGGCACGGGAAGGGCCGTCGCGGTGCCGTTCCCGGTCCGGCTCGACGGCCGCGGCGATGCGCGATCCCCGCGCGCCGACCAGCACGTCCGTCCGCGTGCTGCCGCACTCGTAGCCGACCAGGTCCAGCAGGGCCCGTACGGTCGCGCGGATCCCGGCCCGCTCCGCCTCGGGCAGCGGTGACGCGTTCCCCTCCGGAGTGATCCTCGCGACCAGGTGCATGCCCTCGACCGTGAGGGTCTCGACGTGGAACTTCGAACCCGTCAGGAGTTCCTCGACGAGGTAGGGGGCGCTGTGGCGCGCGGTGCGGGCCTGCTCGGCCCAGCGGTCGAGTCCGGACCGGTCGTGCACCGGAACGGTCCACCAACAGCCGGACCCGTCGGCGGACTTGATGACCACGGGCAGCGGGAAGTCCTCGGCGAGCGCGCGGGCCTCGGCCACGGTCCGCGCTTCCTCGGCGCGTACGGCCGAGGTCCGGCTCTGGTTCAGGACGCGCCGGACCGCGACCGCGTCCGGCAGCCCGCCCGCAGGGTCCGGGCGGGGCTCGGTGAGGTCCCTCAGCACGTCCTCGGCGGCGGCCGCCGCACCGCTGCCGAGGCCCCTTCCGAGATCGCTCGCGAGGTACAGGACGTGGCCGATGCCGTGCCGCCGGACCGTCTCGGTCAGCAGGGCCCGCAGCGCGGCGGCGTCGTCGAAGTCCGCGCGCAGGATCCGCTGCGGCGGCAGCTCGGAGGGGAAGGGGGCGTCCGGGGGCCGTGCCGCCGGGTCCGACACCACCCAGACGTCCAGGCCCGCCACGACCGCGGCGTGCAGGAGCCCCGGCCCGGGCCTGACCAGAACCACGCGCTCGGCGGCCTGTCTGATGATCACAGTCTTCTCCTCCATCGTGTCCCACGATGTTCGGGCCAGGTCTTCCCGGTCGCTTCCCGGGCGGTTCCCGCGCTCCGCGAGTCCCCCGGACGGCCCCGTCGCTGGGCCGCCCGCCGCCCGGTGGCGGACAGTGGGGGGAAGGGCATCGACACCAGGGGGGCCCTCACGCCGGAGGCGTACAGACATGGGAATCTTCGACTTCCTCAAGTCCGACAAGAAGAAGGCGCAGGAACAGGTGCAGCAGCGGGTGGACAAGGGGACGGGTCCCTCCAGGAGCGCCGCGGCCGACGCCGCCTCGGCGACCAGGGCCGCCGCCGAGCGCATGGCGGCCGCCGCGCCGCCCAGGCCCGGGCCGGCCCCCGCGACCCCGACCCCCAGTTCGGCGGCGCACAAGGCCGTGCCCGCACCGCCCAGGCCCGCCGTGATGCCGAAGGCCGCGCCGCCGTCCACACGGCCGGGGGCGGCGCACACGCCGACGCCCCACTCGGCCGCGCACAAGGCGGTGCCCGCGGCGCCGGTGGGCAAGCCGCAGCCGGCCGCCGAGAAGCGCACCTACACCGTCAAGCAGGGCGACACGCTCGCCGCGATCGCCGGCCGCGAGCTCGGCAACGAGGCACGCTGGCGCGAGCTCTACGCCATGAACCGGGCCGTCATCGGCGCCAACCCCGACCTCGTGCCGCCGGGCGCGGTCCTGACGCTCCCGGGCTGACCCGCACGCGGACGGGGAAGCCGCGACCGGCTCACCACCGATCCGCGCAAGACGGCCCGGCGGCGCCGCCCGGCCGGGACGGAGGGCTGACGCCGTGACAC
>NZ_JBEZYV010000012.1:0-101007 GCF_040638905.1 Streptomyces virginiae
CAGCTGCTCGCCGCCCAGGGTGACGGCGCCCCGGGTGAGGAGCCCCGGCAGCGGCGCCGTCGGGGCTCCGCCCCCGGACCCCCGCGCCTCGAACGCCAGCGGGCTGAAGGGGGTCAGGCCTCCAGGGCCGAGAGCTGGGCCGTGAACCACTGGGCCGGGGGAAGGGCCGTCGCGGCGGCGGCCAGCCGCTTGGTGCGCTCCGCACGCTCCGCCACCGGCATGGCCAGGGCCGCGTGCAGCGCCTCCGCCGTCTGCGACACGTCGTACGGGTTCACCGTCAGAGCGTCCTCGCGGAGCTCCTCGTACGCCCCCGCGCCCGTCGACAGCACCACCGCGCACCCCGCCTCCGACACCACCGGGATCTCCTTCGCCACCAGGTTCATCCCGTCCCGCACCGGGTTCACCAGTGCCACGTCCGCCATCCGGTAGACCGCCAACGACCGCGCGAAGTCGTCCTTCACCGACACCAGCACCGGCTGCCAGTCCTCCGTGCCGAACTCCGCGTTGATCTCCGCCGCCAGCTCCGAGACGGCCGCCGTGTAGTCCCGGTACACCTTCAGGTCCTGCCGTGACGGGTAGGCCGAGGCCAGGTGCACCACCCGGCCGCGCCACTCGGGGTGGACCGCCAGCAGCTCCCGGTAGGCCAGCAGGCCGCGCAGGACGTTTTTCGACAGCTCCGTCCGGTCCACCCGGGCGATCGTCTTCCGGTCCCCGACCTCCGCCCGCAGCTCCGCCAGCTTCGCGTCCACCTCCGGCCGGTGCGCGAGCGCCCGCAGCTCGTCGGCGTCCACGCCCAACGGGTACACGGCCACCTCGGTCCGCTTGTGCCGCACCGGACTCGCCGGGTTCTTCTGGACGTACCTCGCGTGCGGCGGCTCCGTCCCGGCCGCGGACTTCGGCTCGGCGACGCCCCGTTCGTCGTCCAGGTGCGTGCCGCTCATGAAGGCGTCCGCCCAGGCCCAGGTGTGGAAGCCGACGACGTCCGCGCCGAGCATCCCCCACACCAGCTCGCTGCGGATGCCGTCGGGCAACATCCCCAGGACCTCCTGCGAAGCCCACGGGGTGTGCGTGAAGTGTGCGATCCGCAGGTCCGGCCGCAGTTCCCGCAGCTGCCCCGGGACCAGGGCCAGGTGGTAGTCCTGCACCAGCACACGGGCCCCCTGCGCCGCCTCCTCGGCGAGGGCGCGCGCGAAGGCCTCGTTGTACGCCACGTACGAGCCCCACAGGCGCCGGAACTCCGCGTCGAAGACCGGCTCGCGCGGCACGTCGTACAGGTGGTGGTGGGTGAACCACAGCACCGAGTTCGCGATGCCGTTGTACGCGTCGTCGTACATCGTGGGATCGATGTCCAGCATCCGGACGCCCGGTTCGGAGACGTCCCGCCGGACCGCCTCCCGGTCCGCGTCCGACAGCGCCGCGCAGATCCACAGCGCCCCCGGCTGCTCCGCCAGGGCCGCCGAGAGTCCGGACACGAGACCACCGCCGCCGCGCCGGGCACTGAGGGTGCCGTCGTCGGAGAGGGCGTAGGAGAGCGGGCCGCGGTTCGCCGCGACGAGTACCTGAGAAGCCATGCGGCGAACCTAGCCCGGCCTGCGCTCGCTCAAACGTATGGACACGGTCAGGCGACGTGGCGCCGGCCGTACTCCTGAACGCCCAGCATCGGCGGCCGCTCCTCGGTGTCCACCGCGTACGTCCGTGGCACGAAGCCCTCCGGTCCCCGCTCGAACTGCGTCAGCTCCGGCCGTACGAGGTGCCCGCGCGAGAGCCGCACCTGAGCCGTCCGGTAGATCGCCGCGGCCATCCGGCCCAACGCCTGACCGCCCTGGTGGCGGTGCAGCCGTACGCCCACGTCCACCTGGGCCAGCGCGTCCAGTCCGACCGTGTGCAGCGCGTCGACCAGCAGGCCCAGCTCGACGCCGTAGCCGACGGGGAAGGGCAGGCGCTCCAGCAGCGAGCGCCGTACGGCGTACTCGCCGCCCAGCGGCTGGACGAAGCCGGCCAGCTGCGGCCAGTGGAGGTTCAGCAGCGGGCGGGCGACCAGCTCGGTGACCCGGCCGCCCTGGCCCGGTGCGTCGCCGAGCGGGCGGTCGTACATCGCCTTGACGAAGTGCACGCCGGGGTCGGTCAGGAGCGGGCCGACGATCCCGGAGACGAAGGAGGCGGAGAAGTCCCGCAGGTCGGCGTCGACGAAGCAGACGATGTCCCCGCCGGTGACCAGCAGCGAGCGCCACAGCACCTCGCCCTTGCCGGGCAGCGCCGGGATCCGCGGCAGGATCTCGTCGCGGTGCACCACCCGGGCGCCGGCCTTCGCCGCGACCTCGGCCGTCCGGTCGGCCGAGCCCGAGTCGATCACGACCAGCTCGTCCACGAGGGGGACCGGCAGCCCCTCGATCAGCTCACGCCGGATCACCTCGACGATCGCGCCGACCGTCGCCTCCTCGTCCAGCGCGGGCAGCACCACGCTGACCGTGGTCCCGGCCGCCCGTTTGAGGTCGAGCAGCTGGTCGAGCGGTCGGTCGGCGGCGGACCAGGAGCGGTCGCCCAGCCAGCGCTCCACCTCTTCCAGCACTCTCAGCACTCCCTGCGTGTCGGCGTTATCGGCCTTTATGTGATCCATCTCGCGGTTCGGACGGCTGTCTCAACCGCCCGGCCCTTCGGTTACAGTCTTGAACAACGCGAAGGACCACCGCATGCCGGGGTCCCCCGCGTACAAACGCACCGGCGCGCCACAGAGCGCGTGTGCCGGTGCCATACCGCTCATCCAGAGGGGCAGAGGGACACGGCCCGTTGAAGCCCCGGCAACCCTCCAGTCGGTTCTCGCGATCGCGCAGCAGCGCTCGTCAGCGAGGTCCCCGGCTAGGGAAGGTGCCAATTCCGTCTCATGGCGAAATGCGCCATGGGGAAGATGAGGAGAAAGGGCCTCGCCATCATGGCTGCACAGACTGTCGCCACCTCTGTCGATCTCGGACCTGCCACCGGCCTTTCCTGTCGCGAGTGCGGTACCCGCTTCGAGCTCGGTCCCATTTTCGCGTGCGTCGAGTGCTTCGGACCGCTGGAAGTCGCCTACGAGCTCCCGACCGGTGACCCCGAGGCCCTGCGCGCCGCGATCGAGGCCGGCCCCAACAACATCTGGCGTTACGCGCCGCTGCTGCCCGTCCCCGCCGACGTGGCGTCCAAGCCCAGCCTGAACCCCGGCTTCACCAAGCTCGTCGACGCGGCGAACCTGGCCAAGGAGCTGGGCGTCACCGGCAAGCTGTACGTCAAGGACGACTCCGGCAACCCGACGCACTCCTTCAAGGACCGCGTCGTGGCCATCGCCGTCGAGGCCGCCCGCGCCTTCGGCTTCACCACCCTGTCCTGCTCCTCCACCGGCAACCTGGCCGGCGCCGTCGGCGCCGCGGCCGCCCGGGCCGGTTTCCGCTCCTGCGTGTTCATCCCGCACGACCTGGAGCAGGGCAAGGTCGTCATGGCCGGTGTGTACGGCGGCGACCTGGTCGGCATCGAGGGCAACTACGACGACGTCAACCGCTTCTGCTCCGAGCTCATCGGCGACCCGCTGGGCGAGGGCTGGGGCTTCGTCAACGTCAACCTGCGCCCCTACTACGGCGAGGGCTCCAAGACCCTGGCGTACGAGATCTGCGAGCAGCTCGGCTGGCAGCTGCCCGACCAGATCGTCATTCCGATCGCGTCCGGCTCGCAGCTGACGAAGATCGACAAGGGCCTGCAGGAGCTGGTCAAGCTCGGCCTCGTCGAGGACAAGCCGTACAAGATCTTCGGAGCCCAGGCCGAGGGCTGCTCCCCGGTGTCGACCGCCTTCAAGGCCGGTCACGACGTGGTCCGCCCGCAGAAGCCGAACACCATCGCCAAGTCCCTCGCGATCGGCAACCCGGCGGACGGCCCGTACGTCCTGGACATCGCGCGCCGCACCGGCGGCTTCGTCGAGGACGTCAACGACGAGCAGGTCGTCGAGGCCATCAAGATCCTCGCCCAGACCGAGGGCATCTTCGCCGAGACCGCGGGCGGCGTGACCGTCGGCGTGACGAAGAAGCTCATCGAGAACGGGCAGCTCGACCCGGCGCTGACCACCGTCGTCCTCAACACCGGTGACGGCCTCAAGACCCTGGAGGCGGTGGCCGCGGACAGCGGACAGACCGCCACCATCCGCCCCAGCCTGGACGCGTTCCGCGCCGCCGGCCTGGCCTGACCACCCTCCACGTACTACCGGAAAGGCAGTAGCGCCATGAGCGTCAACGTCCGCATCCCCACCATCCTGCGCACCTACACCGCCGGTCAGGCCGAGGTCCCGGCCGAGGGTGCGACCCTCGCCGAGGTCATCGAGTCCCTGGAGAAGAACCACCCGGGCATCGCCGCGCGGGTCCTGGACGACCAGGGCAAGCTCCGCCGCTTCGTGAACGTCTACGTCAACGACGACGACGTGCGCTTCGAGGGCGGGCTGGAGGCGGTGACGCCGGACGGCGCCGGCGTCTCGATCATCCCGGCCGTCGCGGGCGGCTGCTGATCCGGGGCTGAACCCCGGCCGAAAACCGAAATTGCCCCCTCCGCTAAAAGTGGAGGGGGTAATTCTGCTTGATTGGGCACGGTAGAGTTGGGGAAGTCCCCTCCGCTGGACTTGCCCGCTGCATATGAACGGGTCGCGTGAGGGTCGACATCGGGTCAATGTGCAGGTGCGGTATGGGGCTTTGGCGAGATATGCGGGGCCCGAGTTGCCCTGGAATATGCCAAATTTTCACTCTATTTCAATGTTTCTCGGTGTCCAGATTTCTCGTCGGATTGACCTGTTGCAGACAGCACTCGCGCAGATACATTCAGCCTCGGTCGACGCGTTCCGACGCAAGTTCTGACCCGGGAACGCGAAGTGCGTTCCCGCGCAAGGGCCAGTAATAGGGGAGTTAGGCATGGCTCAGGGCACCGTCAAGTGGTTCAACGCGGAGAAGGGCTACGGCTTCATCGCGGTCGACGGTGGTGCGGATGTGTTCGTCCACTACAGCGCCATCCAGATGGACGGGTACCGCACCCTTGAAGAGGGTCAGCGGGTCGAGTTCGAGATCTCGCAGGGCCAGAAGGGTCCGCAGGCGGACATGGTCAAGCTCGCGCTCGGCTAGTCCCGGAGCATCGACCACCGACGCTCGGTCTTCCGTCGAAGACCCGGAAGATCCACGAGGGGCCCACATCCCGGACACGGGATGTGGGCCCCTCGCGTGTGCGCCCGACGGCGCCGGGATCGTCCCCCCGAGCCGCTTGCGCCCACCCGTCACCCGACCGCCACCCCTCATCGAGGCTTCTTCGAAGCCGCTTGCACTCTCGGGGGTCGAGTGCTAATCATTGGCGTT
This sequence comes from Streptomyces virginiae, assembly GCF_040638905.1. Lineage (GTDB taxonomy): Bacteria > Actinomycetota > Actinomycetes > Streptomycetales > Streptomycetaceae > Streptomyces > Streptomyces virginiae_B. The sequence goes on from NZ_JBEZYV010000012.1 coordinate 5,352, forward strand.
AGCACTCTACGAGTGAGAGTGCTACTGAAACGAGGACCGGGTCGGTGAGGCCCGCAGGGTCCGGTGGGAAGGAACCGCCGGGCACGCAGGCCGTCCGTCGCGGGCGCGGGCGCGGTCCTGGGAGCAATCCACCGCTGTCCGGGAGGACCACTTCAGATGGCCAAGATCATTGCGTTCGACGAGGAGGCCCGTCGCGGCCTCGAGCGTGGGATGAACCAGCTCGCCGACGCCGTCAAGGTCACCCTTGGCCCCAAGGGTCGCAACGTCGTCCTTGAGAAGAAGTGGGGCGCCCCCACGATCACCAACGATGGTGTCTCCATCGCCAAGGAGATCGAGCTCGAGGACCCGTACGAGAAGATCGGCGCCGAGCTGGTCAAGGAAGTCGCCAAGAAGACGGACGACGTCGCCGGCGACGGTACGACCACCGCCACCGTCCTGGCCCAGGCGCTCGTCCGCGAGGGCCTGCGCAACGTGGCCGCCGGTGCCAACCCGATGGCCCTCAAGCGTGGAATCGAGAAGGCCGTCGAGGCCGTCTCCGCCGCCCTGCTCGCCCAGGCCAAGGATGTCGAGACCAAGGAGCAGATCGCTTCCACGGCCTCCATCTCCGCCGCCGACACCCAGATCGGCGAGCTCATCGCCGAGGCCATGGACAAGGTCGGCAAGGAAGGCGTCATCACCGTCGAGGAGTCCCAGACCTTCGGTCTGGAGCTGGAGCTCACCGAGGGCATGCGCTTCGACAAGGGCTACATCTCGGCGTACTTCGCCACCGACATGGAGCGCATGGAGTCGTCCCTCGACGACCCGTACATCCTGATCGTCAACTCCAAGATCGGCTCGGTCAAGGACCTGCTGCCGCTCCTGGAGAAGGTCATGCAGTCCGGCAAGCCGCTGCTGATCATCGCCGAGGACGTCGAGGGCGAGGCCCTGTCGACCCTGGTCGTCAACAAGATCCGCGGCACCTTCAAGTCCGTCGCCGTCAAGGCCCCGGGCTTCGGCGACCGCCGCAAGGCCATGCTCGGTGACATCGCCATCCTCACGGGCGGCACGGTCATCTCCGAGGAGGTCGGCCTCAAGCTCGAGAACGCGGGCCTGGACCTGCTCGGCCGCGCCCGCAAGGTCGTCATCACCAAGGACGAGACGACCATCGTCGACGGTGCCGGTGAAAGCGACCAGGTCGCCGGTCGCGTGAACCAGATCCGCGCCGAGATCGAGAACTCCGACTCGGACTACGACCGCGAGAAGCTCCAGGAGCGCCTCGCGAAGCTGGCCGGCGGCGTGGCCGTCATCAAGGCCGGTGCCGCGACCGAGGTCGAGCTCAAGGAGCGCAAGCACCGCATCGAGGACGCCGTTCGCAACGCGAAGGCGGCCGTCGAGGAGGGCATCGTCGCCGGTGGTGGCGTGGCCCTGCTGCAGGCCTCCGCGGTCTTCGAGAAGCTGGAGCTGGAGGGTGACGAGGCGACCGGCGCCAACGCCGTGAAGCTCGCGCTGGAGGCCCCGCTGAAGCAGATCGCCGTCAACGGTGGTCTCGAAGGCGGCGTCGTCGTCGAGAAGGTGCGCAACCTTCCGATCGGTCACGGCCTGAACGCCGCGACCGGCGAGTACGTCGACATGATCGCCGAGGGCATCATCGACCCGGCGAAGGTCACGCGCTCTGCCCTGCAGAACGCCGCGTCCATCGCCGCGCTGTTCCTCACCACCGAGGCCGTCATCGCCGACAAGCCCGAGAAGGCCGGCGCCGGCGCCCCGGGCGGCATGCCGGGCGGCGACATGGACTTCTGATCGGCCTGTTGGTTGATCGGCTGTTCTCGAACGAGGGCGGCACCCCCACGGGGGTGCCGCCCTCGGGCGTTCCCGCGCCGGCCCGGAGGCGGGAAAACCGCTGGCCGGGGTGGGTCGGGCTGTGTGACCGTACGGCCCATGGGCCAATCCGTCGCTTCTCCCGTCCCGCGCACCACCGATCCCGTCGATCCAGGGCGGGGCTGAACGGGGGATGGGGAGTTCGCGGGCGTACCCCGTGTACCGGACTGACGACCTCGGTGAGGCGTACCGGCGGGCCCGGCTGTTGTGCGGGCGGATGAGGCCGCTCGAACCGGAAATGTGGCTGTGCGCGCGGACGGAGAGCGTCGCGGAGGCCCGCGGGATGGCGGCGCTGCTGCCGACGGGCATGTTCGATCCGTCGGACTACTGGGCGGCGGCGGACACCTGGTACCTGGGTGCCGAACTGCCGCGCGACGACCGGGAGCTGGCGGCGGCGCTGCCGCTGACCGTCGACGCGTACGCGGCTCCCGGGCCGGTGGAACAGGCGTTCCTGCGGGCGCTGCGCGGCGGGGCGGCCACGATGCTGTGGCGGGGGGCCTGGCCGGACGTGCCCGGGATACCGTCCTCGTCGGCCGATCCGACGAACCAGCGGGTGGAGCTGGACCTCAACGAGGAGCATCCCGACGGGCGGCACACCGTCTACGTGCACTTCGCGACCGCCGACGACGCGGGCGCCGCCCATCTCGCGGCCCTCGTCGGCGGGACCGTGCTCGGGCCCGTGCAGATCGGCCGCTGACCGGGGCCGGGCCGGTCCGCATAGGCTGGACGCATGGCTGACCTCTTCGTCAAGATCTGCGGGCTCAGGACCGCGCCGGACGTCGCTGCGGCGGTGGCGGCCGGGGCCGACGCCGTCGGGTTCGTGTTCGCCCCCGGCAGCCCACGCACGGTCGACGCCGCGACCGCGCGCGAGCTGGCGGCCCGGGTCCCGGACTCGGTGCTGACCGTCGGGGTGTTCCGCGGCCAGTCCGTCGAGGAGGTGCGCCGCTTCACCGAGGAGAGCGGCGTACGGGGCGTGCAGCTGCACGGCGAGGAGGGCCCCGGCGACTTCGCGGCGTTGCGCGCCGAGGGCCGCACCCTGCTGCGGGCCACCGCCGAGCGGGTGGAGCGCTGCGGCGAGTACGGCGAGGACCTGCTGCTGCTCGACGCCCCCGACCCCGGCTCCGGCAAGCCGTGGAACTGGGGGTCGGCCGACTTCATCGCGCCCGAGGGGCGGTGGCTGCTGGCCGGCGGGCTGAACCCGGGCAACGTGCGCGAGGCGCTCGCGGTCACCGGGGCGTGGGGCGTGGACGTGTCCAGCGGCGTCGAGCGGGAGCGCGGCGTCAAGTCGCCGGAGCTGATCCGCGCCTTCGTCGAGGCGGTGCGCGGAGCCTAGGTCGTGTCGTCGAAGTCCCGCCCGGCCGGCGGCCCTTCGGGCGGCCGCCGCTACTTTGACGACACTCCCTGAGGGCTGTGGCCCCGTGGGGGCGATCGGCACGGTCACGGGATCGGGCGCGCCGCATGGGATCCGGCGCACGGGGCACCAGGGCGGTGAGGACGCTTCGTCGTTCAGGAGGTGGAAGCGGTGCGCCGTACGAAGGTGCTGAACTCCTTTCCCGCCGGTGACCCTTACGGCAGTTGGCCCGCCGAGGAGTACGCGGCCAGGTGCCGGGAGCGCGGGCAGCGGGCGACCGTCGTGATGGACCTCGACAGGGACGCCTTCCTCGTGGTGGCCCTCGACGCTGAGGCGCCGCACGGGGCGGTGTGACACCGCCCGCCGCCGCGGGGGAGTGCGTCAGGAAGCCGCGCGCCAGATCGTCATGTCGGCCCTGAGCCAGCTGGGGTCCTTCGACAGGCCCGGGGCGGACTTGATCCCGATGACGAACAGCGCGATGTCCCCCGAGGGGTGCCGGACGCAGACCTCGCTGCCGGCCGCCAGGACGTGCAGCGTCAGGTCGTTCTTCTTCGCGAACTCCAGCTCTTCGCGGCACGTTTCGAGGTTGCCGGTGCCCGCCTTCTGGGGCATGGAGAACACGCTGGCGTCGCTCTCCATGCGGCAGCCGCTGGCGAGACCGCACTTCATGCGGATGTCCCCGGTGCGGTCACCGTCCTCGTGCTGGACGGGCTCCTTGAAGCTGATCGAGTTCTCCTCGTTCAGCTCCAGCCCGGGGTACGGGACGGGCTTGGGCGGCTGTGAGGCGCTCGGCGTCGGAGTGGGGGTGGGCGTGGGGGCGGTGCCGGCCGGCGTCGCCGCCGGGCCGGACGACGTGGTCGCGGCGCCCTCCCGTCCGGCCGCCCGGTCCGTCCCGTCCATCAGCTTCCAGCCCAGGCCCGCGAGCGTCAGCGCGCCGGTCATCGCCACCACGCCGGCGACCCGCGCGGTGCGCCGCCGCTTGTGGACCGCCGCCGGAGCGCCCGCCTGCGCCCCAGCCGGTGCCGGTGCCTGTGCCTGCGCGTCCGCTTCCGCCGCCGCGCCCGACGACGTCGCGTGCCCCGGTGCCGGTGCCAGTGCCGGGGCTCCGGCCGGGGCGGCCGTCACGTGACCCGCGCCGGCCCCCGGCGCCTCGTCCCCCCACGTCGTCGCCGCGGCGGGCCGGGCGACCGGATCCGGTATCTCCTCCTCCAGGCCCGCGACCTCCCGCCAGACGGCCGGTCCGCCGCCCGCGACGGCCTCGTCGCCCAGGTACTCGCGGCACCACGCCAGGATCTCCGCCGGGGTGGCCCGCTCCTCCGGGGCGGTGGCCAGGCACAGTGCGAACAGCGGCCGCAGCGGTTCCGGCAGTTGGGTCAGGTCGGGTTTGGAGTGGACGATCCGGAACAGCACGGTCATGGAGGGGCCGTCCCCGTACAGCGGCTTGCCCAGTGCCGCGAACGCCGCCGTCTGGCCCAGCGCGAAGACGTCGGTGGCCGGCGTGGTCTCGCCCGCCAGCCCCTGTTCGGGGGCCATGTACTGGGGCGTGCCGATGGTGTTGCCCGTGGCGGTGGCGGTGAGGCCGGAGGCCTGCGAGATGCCGAAGTCGATGACGCGGGGGCCGTCGGCGGCCAGCAGTACGTTCGACGGCTTCAGGTCGCGGTGCACGACGCCCGCGGCGTGGACGGCCACGAGGGCCTCGGCCACGCCCGCCATCAGCCACACCACGGCGGCGTCCGGCAGCGGCCCGCGCCGGGCGACGGCCTCCGACAGCGAGGGGCCGGGCACGTACACGGTGGCCAGCCAGGGCGGGGCCGCCTCCGCGTCGGCGTCGATCAGCTCGGCGGTGTACGCCCCCCGGACCCGCCGCGCGGCCTCCACCTCCCGGCGGAAGCGCCGCCGGAAGGCCGGGTCCTCGGCCAGCTCGGGATGCACCACCTTGAGGGCGACGGGGCGGCCTCCCTGGGTGTGCGACAGGTAGACCCGGCCCATGCCCCCCGACCCGAGCCGGGCGGCGAGGCGGTAACCGCCCACGGTCTGCGGATCGTCAGCCCGCAGCGGCTGGAACACCTCGGTCGCGCTGTTCATCGGTCTCCCCCCGATCCCTACCGGACCAACCGATGAGTTGATCCACGTAACCCTAAGCGCCGGGCGGGTACGGGGCGATGCCGGGGATCCGGTGCGGCCGGGCGGGCCGGGGGCGGGCCGGACGGATGTCGGGTGCGGTCAGTCGGCCGTGTCGAAGGAGGACACGCCGCCGTCCTCCTGTACGGACTCCACCCCGGGGATGACGTGCAGGGCCATGACCTGCCCGGGGCTCAGCCGGGCGGAGAAGCCGTGCAGGGCGGTGCTGTAGACGTAGTCCGGGGAGGCCCCGACCATCCCGGCGACCCTCGCCGGATCGATGTCCTGGTGGACGGTGACGATGTACGGGGCTTCGTCAGCGGCGGCCGCACGGGATACGGGCGCGGCCACGGCGGCGGTGGCCGCGGCCACGGGCAGGGCGGTGGGGGCGGCAAGGACGGCGACGGCAGCGGGCAGGGTGCGGCCCGCTCGGCTCAGGAGGATGCGCATGGGTGGAGGGCATCACGCACGGCCGGGCCGGTCAAAGACCTCCGCGGGCGTGGCGGGTGCACGCGGGGCGCGCCGCCCGTGCGCCCCCTGAGGTGGCGGCGGACCGTACGGGTGATTTTGCCGGGGCGGCCGACGGCCGTGCGGCCGGGCCGTAGGCCCGACGGCACGTCGATGGCCGCCCCGCACGTCGCGGGCGTCGCCGCCCTCTGCGAGCAGGCGCACCCGAGCGCTGGCCCGGACCTCGGTGACCGGCCCCCCGACAAGCACGCCGACTAGGCTGTGGCCAAGGGGGATCATGGACAAGCGCACATCTCAGGGCGTGCGGTGGCTACCGCCCGCCCTGTTCGTCTCCGGCGTGGCGGTCGCCGCCGTGACTGTGCTGTACCTGGTACTGCTCGGGCGGATGGCTTTCGTCGAGTGGACCCGGGGAAGGGGCTGGCTGCTGCTGCTCACCCCCGCCCTGGGGCTCCTCGCGTACGTGCTGCTGGCCCGGGGGCGCGACGGCCGACGTGGGTGGATCCGCTGGGTGGCGGCGGCCGTCGCGCTGGTCGCGCTGTGGCCCGCCTGGCAGGGGTACGCCTGGATGCGCGGCCCGCAGGCGTACGCGTGGAGCTGGTGGCAGGCGGAGAACCCGGAGCCGGCCCGGCCCTTGGGCGCCTGGCAGCTCCCCTCGGCGGGCCTCGTACGGGCCCGCACGGACGGCCTGCGCATCTACAACGGCGAGGGCCGCTCGGCCGGCGGGCAGGCCGCCCCCGAGGGCACCGTCTTCTGCGCCCTGAGCCGGACGGTCGCGGACGGCGTCGGACTGGTCGCGGCCGCGCGGACCCCGGGCGGCTGCGGCACACGGGTGTCGGCCGTGGACCTGCGTCAGGACGACGAACTGTGGGCCAAGGACCTCCCCGCGGCGCCCTCAGCCGACGTGGACTCACCGCCGGTGGCGGTGGTGGACGGCACGGCCGCCGTCGTCACGGACGGCGCCCTGCTCGGCCTGGCCCTGCGCGGCGGTGAGGAACGCTGGCGGATGCCGGTGCCGTCCGGCTGCCGGGTCCGCGCGCTCGACGGGGCCGCCGACCGGATCCTGTACGTGGAGGACTGCCCCGGCGCCGGCACGGCGCGGCTGACGTCCCTGGACGCGCGGACCGGCACCCCGGCCTGGCAGACCCCGCTGCGGAACCCCTCGGGTGAGCTGCGCGTGCTGTCGGCACGGCCGATCGCGCTGCGCGCGGGCGACTCGGTGCGGTTGTTCGACGACGCGGGGCGGGAGCGCGGCGCGGTGCCGGTGTCGGGACCGGAGGAGGACCTCCTCGCGGAACCGGGCCCGCTGGTCAGCGGTGATCTGCTGGTCCTCCCGGTGAAGGGCAAGGTCCCGGGGGTCTCGGCGTACTCGCTGCTGGACGGCCGCCGCGTATGGCACGCCGGGCTCGACGGGGCCACCGTCCTCGGCCTCGCGCGGGGCCGCGCCCGGGGCGGGGTCGACGTGGTGACGTCGACCGCCGCGCGGACGCAGCTGTGGCACCTGGACGGGACCACGGGCAGGGCGAAGGCCGAGCCCACGATCCTGCGGGACGTCCCGCTGGGCCGCCGGTTCGAGATCTACCCGACGGGCACCGAGGGCTACACGTTCGTGAACCTCGACCCGGCGGGAGACCTGCCGTCGTATGTGGCCCTGAAGCGGGTCACAGGCTGGTGAGGAACGCCTTCCAGGCGGGCCCGCTGAAAGTGAGGTTCGGCCCGCCAGGCACCTTTGAGTCCCGTACAGGCACCGTCGCGCTGCCGCCGGCCTCGCAGTGGGTGTACTTCGGCCAGGTGGCCATCTCCAGGCACTCGCCGCCGTCACCGCCGCTGTAGCTGGACTTGTGCCATATGGCCGCTGACAGGTCGTATTCAGGCATGCTCGTAATCCTTCGCCGCGGACTCGATCACGGTCAATGATTCCCGAGGCGAGAGTGCACTGGCCGTGAGCAGATCGTAGTTCAGCACGTGGCGGGCAACCGTGGCCGGATCGTCGAACAGCCGCCCGGTTCCGTTGCCTTCGGCGTAGGACAGCTGGGGGGCGTCATCGAAGGACATCAGCTTGAGGAGCCCCATCATCCCCGCGTGCGCGCCCGCGCTGAACGGAATCACCTGGACGATGATCCGGTGCGTTCGGACCAGAGCAATGATGTGCCGCAGGGCTTCGGCCATTACCTTGCGACTGCCGACTTCGCGGCGGATGACCGCTTCGTCAAACACGCACCACAACAGTGGAGTAGTTGGATCAACGAGGAGCGATGCGCGAGCCAAGCGGCTTTCGACCAGCTCGTCGATCACCTGCTCTGGTGCGGTCGGCTGGTAGGCGCGACATACCGCCCGCGCGTATGCCTCGGTCTGTAGCAGGCCAGGGATGAGCTGCGGCGCGTAGTCGCGGATGGTCTTCGCCATGGCTTCGGCCTCGGCCGCCTCGGCGAAGTGGTCCGGGTACTTGGACTTGGCCGCCGCGCCGCAGTTGCGGACGAAGAAGCCGTTCGTGCTGAGGATGTCGTCTATCTGGCGGGCGAATTCGATGTGCATCCGGCGCGTGCCCGCTTCGAGTTGGCCGATGAACGAACCGCTCACGAAAAGCGGTTCGCCGAGCTCGGCCTGGCTCAGTCCCGCGGCTTCGCGCGCCACGCGCAGTTCGGCGCCGAGCAGGGCGCGGGGTGAGGAGGACGGGTCGAGGTTCTTACCTGCCATGGCAACTCCAAGGCCAACAGGTGGGGTTGTTCTCGGTGCTTCCTTGGAAGGCTAGCCAGCCGATCACCACTCTGTGTGCAGAACCAGATCACTCAGAGTAGAAAGGTGACATGTCATGGTGCTCACGCCTGCGGAACGGATCCGGGCGGCCGAGGAGGCCGTACGGGAACTGAAGGAGGCCCTTGGCGGGGTGGGCGTCGTGTTCCCCTCCCTGGGTGTTGAACGGGTCTCGGCGGCCGGTGCGTACGGGCTGCCGCTGGTCGACCTGGGCCGCTGCAACCTGGACACCGCGCTCCGGCTGGCCGCCGTGCTCCACGAGCGGGCCCACCCGTGAGCGGGTGCGACCGGCCCCGGGTGGAGGCGGCGCTGGAGGGGTTCTTCGAGGTGGCGCGGAGCTGGGAGTTCGAGCTGGCCTGGAAGCTGTGCTGATTGGAAAGGGACCTCGCCGACGCCGGGTGGAGAGGTGGGCCGCCGGCTCCTCCGCCGCCGGGGTGGCAGCGGTTCACGCTGGTCCACGGCGGTGAGGACGCTCCACGCCACGACGCGCTCCGGGCGCGGCCGCCGCAGGGCTGCGTGGTGGACGAGTCCGAGGGCTGCTTCACGCTGCGTTGCGAGCGGCCCGGCGGGCGGCTGCTGGACGCCGTGGCCGCGACGTGTGCCGAGATCCGGGACGAGTACGGGCTGCTGATGTCCGGGCTGGGCGCCGACGGCCCCGGCGACCGGGGCGCGTTGAACGTCGGGCGGCTGCTGCTGATGGCGGCCGACCGTGGGCCGCACGTCGGCTATTCGGTGGACGACCTGGCCCGCTTCCTGCGGACGGCAGGCGGAGCGGACGAGGCCGGAGCGTGAGAGGGGCGGACTCGCCCGCTCGCCGACAAGATGGCATGCAAAGTGATCCGATCCGTACGCCGAGGCTTCGGCCGGCTTCCGCTCACCGACGAGATCGGCGAACGCGCCATCGAGGTGCAGGCCTACGACACCGACTACGACGGCATCGTCAAGGTCCCAGGTCAGTCTGTGGAGTGGGTGGTGAAACACGGGTCCGTCCCGTAGCCGGGGCGCCGCGGGCCCGGCATGATCGGCGCGACACCCCCTAAGGGGTGGCGTCCGTGCGGAGGCGGGCGTGGAGGTGTTCGTCGTGCCAGCCGTCCGCGTGGAGGAGGGCGCCGCGCATGGTGCCCTCCAGGGGGAAGCCGGCCTTCGTCGCGACGGCGCAGGAGGCCGGGTTGGCGACGGAGTGTGTGATGCGCACGCGGTGCAGGCCGAGGTCGTCGAAGGCCCAGCGGGTGAGGCGGTCGGCGGCCTTCACCATGACGCCGGAGCCGCGCCCGGCGGGCAGCAGCCAGTAGAGGATCTCGCCGCTGCCGCCCGCCAGGTCGATGTCGGCGATGCCGATGAGGCCGACGGCCCGGCCGCCGTCGGGGGCGATCGCCCAGATTCCGGCGTTCTCCGCCTGCCAGCGGTCGCGCCAGAGGGCGATCCGCTCCTCGGCCCCGGCCAGGTCGAGGTGGCTTGGGCGGTTCCAGTGCCGGATGTCCGGGTCGTGGTGGGCCGCCACGAGCGCGGGGGCGTCGTCCGCGGTCCAGGGGCGCAGGCGCATCCCGCCGGGGAGGGCGAGCTCCGGGTGCGGCAGTTCGCGCATCCGGCCGGGCGGGACCACGGGGGGTATGGAGTCGATCATGATCCGATCATGCCCGTTGCTTCGCGGAGACGGGCGGAGGGCGGGCGTCAGGCCAGGGCCGGTTCCTTCGGGGGGCCGGTCACCGGGTCCGGGCCGTCCGGGTCCGGGTCGGTGTTGAGGTCGGCCAGCATCTGGCGGGTGAAGCCGAAGAAATAGGTGGCGGCGAAACCGACGAGGTAGCCGGTCAGCAGGCCGCCCGCGTAGATCGTGACGGTGACGCCCAGGTTCGAGCTGCCGTCCAGCAGGGGGAAGAGGGCCCAACCGGAGGGGCCGATGGCGGTGGATCCGAAGGCGATGCCCAGCTGGTTGAAGAGGCCGACGAAGGCACCGCCGGCCGCGCCGCCGACGCAGGCGGTGACGAAGGGGCGGCCGAGCGGCAGGGAGACGCCGTAGATCAGCGGTTCGCCGACACCGAGGAAGCCCGCCGGGAGGGCGGACTTGATGGTGGCGCGGAGCGAGCCGTTGCGCGGGAGCCGGCAGTGGACGGCGATGGCCGCGCCGACCTGGCCCGCGCCCGCCATGGCGAGGATCGGCAGCAGGACGGTGTGGCCGGACTGCTCGATGAGCGTGGTGTGGATGGGGATCAGGGCCTGGTGCAGGCCGAGCATCACCAGCGGCAGGAAGAGCCCGCCCAGGACCAGTCCTGCGAACGCGCCGCCGGTGGACAGCAGCCGGTCGGCGAAGGTGCCGATGGCGGCGGAGGCCTCACCGGCGAGGAACATCAGGCCGAAGAGGGTGACCAGGCCCGCGATCAGCACGGTGAGGGTGGGGGTGACCAGGACGTCCAGGGCCTCCGGGACCAGGCGCCGGCAGCGCTTCTCCACGTACACGGCGAGCAGGGCGGCCGCGAGCGCGCCGAGGACGCCGCCCTGGCCGGGCCTGAGCTCCGTCCCGAAGGCGGTGATCTTCGCGACGCCCGGGAAGACGATGATGGCGGCGACCGCGCCGCCCAGGATCGGGGTGCCGCCGAACTCCTTGGCGGTGTTGTGGCCGACGAACACCGCGATCAGCGACATGAAGCCGGACGCGATCGCGGTGAGCGCCGGGACGACGGAGGGCAGCCGGTCGAGGTTCGTGAGCAGGCCGCCCAGGCCGGCGATGATCCCGCAGCCGATGAGGGCCGGGATCAGCGGCACGAAGATGTTCGCGATGCGGCGCAGCATCAGTTTGAAGGGGGTGGCGTTGCGTGCCTTCTGTGCCTCCTTCAGGGCCGCTCCCTGCGCGGCGAGTTCGGCGGCGGTGACCGGGTGGGCGGCGGCGGGGGGCGCCGCCGAGCGGCCCTCCTCGACCAGCGCCTCGAACTGCGGGGTGACGCGGGCGACGGCGCCCGGGCCGAGCACGATCTGGTAGGTGTCGTCCTCCACCACGCCCAGCACCGCCGGGAGGGCCTTGAGGGCCTCGTCCTGGACGAGCGAGCGGTCGCGCAGCGAGATGCGCAGGCGGGTCATGCAGTGCGCGATCGAGGTGACGTTGTCCGGGCCGCCGACCAGGGGGAGGATCGCGGCGGCCGTGGCGCGGTTCTTGTCAGGGGACTCAGGGGACTCAGTGGACATGGTGGTGGTCGCCTTGCCGTAGGGGGTGGGTCAGCGGGTCCGGGCGTGGGCGAGGGCCGCGCGGAGGTGGCCGCGGGAGGCGGCGAGGAGTTCGGCGGCGGCCGGGCCGTCGACCTCGCCGAGGACGACGAGGATGGCGTTCTTGACCTCGCCGCCGGTTGCGGTCAGCGCGGCCTCGATCTCCTCGTCGGGAGCGCCGGTGGCCAGGGCCACGATGCGGCGGGCGCGGGCGCGCAGCTTCTCGTTGGAGGAGCGCATGTCCACCATGAGGTTCCCGTAGGTCTTGCCCAGGCGGATCATGGTGATCGTCGAGATGAGGTTGAGGACGAGCTTCTGCGCGGTACCGGCCTTCAGACGGGTGGAACCGGTGAGGAGTTCGGGGCCGACGACGACCTCGATGCCGTGGTCGGCCGCGGCGGCGAGCGCGGAGCCGGCGTTGCAGGACAGGCCGACGGTGAGCGCGCCGCGGCCGCGGGCGGACTCGACGGCGCCGATCGCGTACGGGGTGCGGCCGGAGGCGGAGATGCCGATGACGGTGTCCTCCGGTCCGATCCGCAGCGCGGCGAGGTCCTCGGCGGCCAGCTGCGGGGAGTCCTCGGCGCCCTCGACGGCCTTGACCATGGCGGAGGGGCCGCCCGCGATCAGGCCGACGACGTCGGCCGGGTCGGTGTTGAAGGTGGGCGGGCACTCGCTGGCGTCCAGGACGCCCATCCGGCCGGCGGTGCCGGCGCCCGCGTAGACGAGGCGGCCGCCGCGGACCATCCGCTCCGCGATCGCGTCGATGGCGGCGGCGATCCGCGGCAGCTCGGCGGCGACGGCGGCCGGGACGGTGGCGTCCTCGGCGTTCATGGTGCGGGCGATGTCGAGGGTGGACAGCCGGTCGATCTCGGCGAGTTCGGGACGGAAGGCCTCGGTGGTCAGCGTCTCCAGCTGGGCGCGGAGTTCGGCGTACGCGGTCATGGGCGGGGGGCCTCCGGCGGTCGGTTCGGCGGTGGGGGTGTGGGCGGGGTCCGGCGGGCGAGTGCGGTGCCGGTCGGTGGCGGGGGCGGCGGTTCCTCGGGACGGGCGGCCTGCCGCCGGGCGTCGGGTGCTGTGGTGGCTTCCGCCGCGGGGGTGCTCGTGGCGTTTGCGCTGTGGCAGGGAGGCCGGCGCGGCGTCCTGGGCAGCTCCCGCGGCAGCCCGCCGTGCCGCACCGCCCTGGTGGGCGCCGGGGCGGCCTGCACGGGGTTCGCCGCGCCGGGGCCGGGGCCGGCCCCGGCCCCGCACCGCCGAAGCCCGCGCCGCACCGCCCGGGTGGGCGCCGGGGCGGCCTCCGCGTCGGCTGCCGCGCGGGCGGCCCGCCCCTCGGCCCGGGGGTCTGCGGCGGTGGTCCTGCGGGCGTGGGAAGGGACCCGGGGTGGGCCTCCGGGCGGGCGGCCGGGAGTTCCTTTTCGGCTCCTTGGTCACGCCTGAAAGCTATTTTCAGGCGGGGTGGGGGTCAATCCGCCATTGGGCCCACGGCAGGCGGGCCTTCTTCACCGGCACCCGGCAGGTTCACAATGGGCCCATGGACCACACGACCCCCCTGGAACAGGCGCTGCACGTCGCCCGCGCACTCGTGCTCGCCGATCTCGCCGCAGGTGAGGTCGCCGATGCCGATGTCGTCTCCCTCGTCGAGGACTCGGTCACGCACCGCCGGTGGTGGGTGGAGCAGTGGCCGGAGGGTGTCGACTACCTCCCGGGGCTCGTCGCCCAGGACGTGCAGGACTCGCTGCTGGAGAAGTACGGGCGCTGGCCGCTGTGCCCGGTCTGCCACCACGGCGATCCGCACGCGCTGGACGTGGAGCCGGAGCTGGGACCCGACCCGCACTGGGTGTGCTCGGAGGCGGGCGTGAGAGTGGCCGCGGTCGGCGGCCTCGGCCCGGTCCTCGGCCTCAGGTGAGCCGCCGATGACCGTCTACATCGACCCGCCGACCTGGCCGGGCCACGGCCGTATGTGGTCGCACCTGGTCAGCGACGTCTCGTACGAGGAGCTGCACGCCTTCGCAGCGGGCATCGGCTGTCCGCCGCGGGCCTTCGAGCGGGACCACTACGACGTGCCCTCGTACCGGTACGCCGACGCGGTCGGGGCGGGTGCGGTGGAGGTCGGCAGCAAGGAACTCGTCCGCCGCCTCACCGCGGCCGGCCTGCGCCGCCCGAAGGGCCGGCCGGCGGCTTAGGACCGGGGCGAACGGACCTACGGCTTCTACGACGCGGGCGGTGCGGGCGGTGCGGGCGACGCGGACGGTACCGGGTCGGGCTGGGCCGCGGCCGGGAGGTCCCAGACGTGCTCCGGGGTCACGATCTTGGTGATCCTGTTGGCGATGAGGGAGCTCAGGCTGCCGAACTTCCCGTCGACGTCGGAGTTCACCACGATCACCATGGTGGCGCGGGCCTGCGGGAGCCGGACGGCGACGGTCTCGTAGCCGGGCAGCTCGCCGTTGTGGCCGATCCAGCCGTCGAGTTCGGCGATGCCGAGCCCGTAGCCCACGTCGGGGTGCCCGGTGGGCAGCATGCGCAGCCGCTGGGCCTGGGTGTCCCGCTCCAGGAGCCGGTCGCCGTCCGGCAGCCGCCCGCTGACCAGGGTCGGGACCCAGCTGTGCAGGTCGTCGATGGTGGAGATCATCGCGCCGGCCGCCCAGCCCCAGGACGGGTTCCACTGGGAGGCGTCGACGGTCGCGCCGTCCGGGGTGAAGTTCGTGTAGCCGTGCACGTACGGGCTGGTGATCGCGGCGCCGGTCGGCAGCGACGTCGCGTCCAGGCCTGCGGGCGCGAAGACGTGCTGCTCCAGGTAGGTGTGCAGGGGCTGCCCGCTGACCTTCTCCACGAGCAGGCCGAGCAGGATGGTGTTGGTGTTGGAGTACTCCCAGCGCGCGCCAGGCGGGAAGTCGGCGGGGTGCCGGAAGGCGATGTCCAGCAGCTGCTGCGGGGTCCAGGCGCGGTACGGGTCGGCCTTGAAGGCGGCCATCCAGCGCGGGTCCTCGGTGTAGTTGTAGAGGCCGCTGCGCATCTCGGCGAGCTGCCGGACGGTGATGCGGTCGCCGCCGGGCACGCCGTCGAGGTACGTCGAGATCGGCGCGTCGAGCCGTACCTTCCCGTCGTCGACGAGCTGGAGGACGCCGGTGACGGCGAAGGTCTTGGTGACGCTGCCGATGCGGGTGTGCATGTCGGTCTTGACGGGCGCGCCGGTGGTCTTGTCGGAGGTGCCGAAGGCGCGCACGTAGGCCTCGTCGCCGTCGATCCACAAGCCGACGCCCACGCCGGGGATGCCGGCCTCCCGCATGGCCGCGGTGATCGCGTCGTCGAGCTTCTCGGCGATCACGTCGTCGATGCCGACCCGGCCCGGCGGGGCGGCGGCGGGCGCCTGACCCGCGCACAGCGCGGTCAGCAGGAGGGAGGCGGCGGCCAAGACGGTGGGCGTGCGGTACCGGCCCATGCAGATCACCTCTGACGCACGTCCCCGAGCGGTATCCGGATCCCCGAGCCGACCTTCCCATCGTAGGAAGGCGGGTCCGGGGCGGCGACCGGGACCGGCGCCCGTGCGCTGGGACGCCGGTGGCGGGGACGCTCCCAGAACTCAAGAACACGAGAGAAAGGACCACACCACACCCCACCCCTCCCGCCCGTGGCACGCACTCACTCGCTTGAGCGAAAAAGGCCAACTTGACTGGCTTCGGGGCGGGTTGCCTGATCTACGCTCAGCGCGACAGACCACATCACCCTGACATGCGTCGGCCCCCGCCGGGACTGCGAATCCCAGTGCGGGGGCCTGACCACCGAGGAAGCAGCCCTTCCCGATGGATACCCAGAACACCAGCGTGCGCCCGCACGCCCAGCCCCGTAACGGCGGGCAAAACCACCCTTCCCGGGGCACCCGAGCGCCCAACCGCTCCGGCGGCGTCATCCACGACAACTCCCGCCACACCAGCCGTTTCACGGTGATCGGCAACCACCTCGCCCAGCACGCCGAGCTGTCGCTGCTGGCCATCGGCCTGGCCGTCCACATCCAGGGTCGCGCGGTCGAGGACGTCCTGGCCGTTCTGGCGGAGCGGGGTATCGATGTTCCGGAGGCGGTTCGTGAGCGAATCACCGGCTGCGGTGACGCCGAGACCCTGGGCCGCTGGCTCCGGCGGGCCGTGACCGCGCCCTCGGCCGACGCGATCTTCGGGGGCGGGTAGCGGGCGCCGTCAGGCGCGGGTGGTCACCGGGGCGGTGGCGCTGCTGCCGGCCACGACGCGGGTCGCCCGCGGCGGCGTACGGCGGTCCAGGCGCAGGGCGGTCACGGCGAGGGCGATCGCGGTCACCGTCATGGCGGCGCCGGCCCAGGCGGTCGCGGAGAAGTTCAGACCCGCGTCGATGACGGTGCCGCCGAGCCAGGGGCCGCCGGTGTTGCCGAGGTTGAAGGCGGCCGTGGTGGTGGCTCCGGCCAGCGTCGGCGCGGCACCGGCCACGTTGAACATGCGGGCGTTGAGTGCCGGGGCGGTGAAGAACGCCGAGACGCCCAGCAGGAAGGACAGCGTGATCGCGGCGACGGCGACCGGGGCCAGGAGGGCGAGTACGGTCAGGAAGACGGTGGAGGCGGTGATGCCCCAGATCATCACGCCGAACAGGTGCGCGTCGGCGACCCGGCCGCCGATGGTCGTGCCGACGAGCGCGCCGATCCCGAAGAGGCCGAGGATCCACGGGACCCACTTCGAGTCCAGCCCGGCCACGTCCGTGAGCAGCGGCGACAGGTAGCTGAAGGCGCAGAAGACGCCGCCCGCCCCCAGGGCGGTGATGCCGATCGCGAGCCACACCTGGCGGTCGCCGTAGATGCGCAGCTCGCGGCGGAGCGTCGGCCTCTCGCTGGGCAGCGGGATCCGGGGGATCAGGGCGAGGATGCCGGCGAGGGCGACCGCGGAGGCCGCGGCAACTGACCAGAACGCGGAGCGCCAGCCCAGGTGCTCGCCGAGGAACGCGCCGGCCGGGACGCCGAGGACGTTGGCGATGGACAGGCCGCCGATCATCACGGCCATCGCGCGGGCGCGCTGGTCCTTGTCGACCATGGCGATGGCCACGGCCGCGCCGACGGCCCAGAAGCCGGCGCAGGCGAAGGCCGCGACCACGCGGGAGGCGAAGAGGAGCTCGTAGGAGGGGGCCAGCGCGCCCGCGACCTGGCCGAGGCCGAAGAGGCTGATCAGGGCGATGAGGGTGGTGCGGCGGGGGAGGCGCAGGGTGGCCACGGCCAGCAGGGGAGCGCCGATGACCATGCCGATCGCGAACGCGGAGATGAGCAGACCCGCCTGCGGGATGCTGACGCCCATGTCGTCGGCGATCGGCGGCAGCAGCCCGGAGAGCATGAACTCGCTGGTGCCGAGTGCGAAGACGGACAGGCCGAGGACGTAGACGGCGACGGGCATGCGGGGGCGTGCGGCGACTGCGGGCATGACTGTCACCAACCCGTGCGAACGCGCTTGAATTCCCCCGGGTGTGTCATTCCTGTGACGGCTGTGCGGTCAGGGTGGCGAGCTCGGCGGCCAGGTTCGCGCGGGCCGGGGCCTCCCAGTGCGCCGTGCCGTAGGGGGTGCGGAAGAGCCGCGGCAGGTCGAGGAGCTGGCGCAGTACGGCGGCTCGGCCGGCGCGGAAGGCGTCGTCGGGGACGAAGCCGTACTCGTCGCGGACGGCGGCGGCGTAGGCGGCGTACGCCTGCGCGGAGCCGGCCAGCACCGCCAGGTCCGCGTCGCAGAGCACCTCGCCGTCGGTGTCGCCGGGGGCGGGGTCGTGGGTGACGGTGAGCCGGACCAGGCGGGCCACCTCGGCGGTGCGGGCGGCGTCGACGCCCAGCTCGGGGAGGGCGCGCTCGGCCAGGGCGGCGCTGCGCTCCTCGTTCTCGGAGCGGTCGGGACGGTAGACGGCGTCGTGGAACCAGGCGGCGAGCCGGACGGCGGCGGGGTCGGCGGCGTAGGGGGCCAGTACGTCGATCCGTGCGAGTACGTCGGCCAGGTGCGCGGTGGTGTGGTAGCGGCGCTGCGGCTCCGCCCAGGCGGCGAGGAGGCGGTCGGCGTAGGGGTCGGGATCGCGGTCGGCGGGGGCGCCGGCCTCGGCGACGGCGGCCCGCCAGCGGGCGCGGAGGTCCGTCGTGTCGGTGTGCGGGGTGCCTATGTCCATGCGCACATTGTGGGGGTGGCGTGATTGTGCTGGTGGAGCGCGGCCGGAGGAACGTACCCTGGGTATTGGACTAGACCTATTTTGTGTGGCTTCTCGAAGGATGGGATCGAATGAGCAACCGTGCGCTCCTGGAGGTGATCGCCCTCGACGTGGAGGACGCGGTCGCGGCCCAGGCCGGTGGGGCCGATCGACTGGAGCTGGTCACCGACATGGCCGCCGACGGGCTCACCCCGGCGCGCGAGACGTTCGCGGCGATCCGGGCGGCGGTCGACATCCCGCTGCGCGTGATGATCCGCACGGCGGACGGCTTCGCCGCGGGGGACGTCTCGGTCCTGGCCGCGACGGCGCGTCGGCTGCGGGCGGAGGGCGCGCGGGAGTTCGTCCTCGGCTTCCTGCGCGCGGACGGCAGCCCCGATCTGGCCGCCGTCGAGGCGGTCGTCGCGGAGCTGGACGGCTGCCCGTGGACCTTCCACCGGGCGATCGACCGCGCGGCGGACCGGGACCAGCTGCGCAAGGCGCTGGCCGACCTGCCCGGCCTCGACACCTACCTGACGGCGGGCTCGGCGGCCGGGGTCGACGAGGGTCTGGCGGTGCTGCTCGCGGAGGCGGGGCGGGGTGGCGAGCCGGGGTACGGGGCGCGGATCCTCGTCGGCGGCGGCCTGACGCTCGCCCACCTGCCGGTGCTGCGGGCGGGCGGGGTCGACGCGTTCCACATCGGCGGGGCGGCGCGGCCCGACGGCTGGGCCCGGCCGGTCTCGGCGTCGGCGGTCGCCGAATGGCGCGCTGCACTGGACGAATCCAGCCCCGCCGGCGTTTGAGGGCGGGGGCCGGGGTCAGGTCAGGGCTGGGGGGAGGGGGGTGGCGTGGAGGGCTGTCAGGCCCGAGACGGCTCGGGTGAGGCAGACGTACAGGCGGCGCAGGCCGGTCCGTTCGTCCGGTTCGCCGTCGACGATCGCCGCCGGCTCGTCGAGTACGACGTAGTCGTACTCCAGGCCCTTCGCCAGCGATGCCGGGACCAGGGTCAGGCGGGACTCCGCGGTCGTCTCCTCGCCGGGCGACAGGTACGGCAGGTCCGCCGCCAGCAGGGCCTCGGCCAGGACGGGGATGCGGGCGTCAGCCGCGATCAGGCCGATCGAGCCCTCACGGGTCAGGGATTCGCGGCAGGCCCGGACCACCGATGCGGTCAGGTCGTCCGTCGCCGTCACCCGCAGCGAGCCCGGAGTCTCACGGACCGAGGAGACCGGGGCCAGGCCCGGGGAGATCTCCGGCAGCAGGCGGGAGGCGTAGGCGATCACCTCGCGCGGCACGCGGAAGCCCGCCGTCAGCTCCTCCAGCACCGCCTGCGGCTTGCCCAGGTGCGCCAGGGCCTCGTCCCAGCTGCGCGTGGCCCACGGCGTGGTGCCCTGCGCGAGGTCGCCGAGGACCGTCGCCGAGCCGGTCGTGCAGCGCCGTCCCACCGCCCGGTACTGCATGGGGGAGAGGTCCTGGGCCTCATCGAGGACGACGTGGCCGAGCGAGGGCGTGCGTTCCACCAGGTCGGCGGCCTCGTCGATGAGAACCAGGTCCGCCGCCGACCACTTCGCCGACTTCACGCTCCGGAACGGCTTGGGCCACAGCAGGAGTTTCTGTTCGCCCGCCGTCAGGACGTCCTGCGCGTGGACGGCGAGGAAGTCCGGGTCGGAGAGGAGGCGCAGGACCAGCTTCGCCGGTTCGACGGGCGGCCAGATCTCCTTCACCGCCGCCTTCACGGCCGCGTTGCGCGCCACCGCGTCCTGTACGCGGTCGTCGGGAGCCTCGCCGGCCTGTTCCATGCGGACCAGGACGGCGTGCGCGATGCGCTGGGGGAGGGCGTCACGGGCGGCGCCGTAGCGGATGTCGCGGTTCTGCAGCTCCTCGACCATCTCCTCCAGCTCGTAGGCCGGCACGCGCCAGCGGCGTGAGCCGCGGACCACCATCAGCGGCTCCGTGGGGCGGCCGACGTGCGAGCGGACCGCGCGGCGCAGCACCTCCGCCATGCGGGCGTCGCCCTTGACGACGGCGGTCTCGGCCGGGTCGGTGCCGCGTACCTCCAGGCCCTCGCGGGCGACCAGGTCGTCGACGGTGGCCTGCTTGACCTCCAGCTCGCCCAGGGCCGGCAGGACCTGCTCGATGTAGTGCAGGAAGGAACGGTTCGGCCCGATGACGAGGGTGCCGGTGCGGGCGAGGCGCTCGCGGTGGGCGTAGAGCAGGTACGCCACGCGGTGCAGGCCGACGGCGGTCTTCCCGGTGCCGGGGCCTCCCTGGACGCAGACGGAGCCGGACAGGCCGGAGCGGACGATCTCGTCCTGTTCGGGCTGGATCGTCGCGACGATGTCGCGCATGGGGCCGACGCGCGGCCGCTCGATCTCCTGCTGGAGCAGCTTGCTGACCGCGGCGGCCTCGGCGGGGTCGGAGAGGTGCTCGTCCTCGTACGCGGTGAGTTCGCCGCCCGTGTAGCCGAAGCGGCGGCGCAGGGCGATGTCCTGCGGGTCCTTCTTGGAGGCCCGGTAGAACGGCTGGGAGACGGGTGCGCGCCAGTCGATGACCATCGGGTCGCCGTCGGCGTCGTGGACGTGGCGGCGGCCGATGTAGAACTGCTCGCCCCCCGCGCCTTCGGCGAGCTCGGCGCCGGGGGCGTGGAGGTAGTCGAGGCGGCCGAAGAAGAGGGGCGTGTGGGCGAGGTCGGCGAGGGCCTTGATGCGGTCGTCGATCTGGGCCTGGAGGACGATCGCGTTGACCCAGTTCGCGGTGACGTCGCGGATGTCGAGGGCCTCGACGTCCTCGCGCATGGCGCGCAGGGCCGAACGCGAGGCGGCGAGGTGGGCCCGTTCGCGGCCCAGCGGGTCGGCGGGCGAGGTCGCGTCGTCGGGGGTGGTGTCGGGAGCGTGCGCGGGCACGGGACTGCCTCCAGCTGCTGGTACGGAACAGATGCCCCCGGTTTCCGGCCGGCGGGCGGCTCTCCCCGATGAGGCGGTGGGAGGCGGCAAGAGCGGAGATTGTAGTCAGCGGGGCGCGTCCGCGCGAACGAATTCAACGGGCCCGAAGTCCGTCCGGGCGGGACCTCCGTATGGGTGTCGTACCCGGGAGTGTCAGGCCTTCGGGAGGCCCGGCAGGGAGTGTCTTGTCGATCAGGCCGGAACTCCCTAGGGGACGGCATGCGACGGGAGGATGAGGCGGGGGGCCTTGGGATTGGCTCCGCAGAGCGATGTGGATCGGGTGGCGGCGGCGCACCATGGATGTATGAGCACCGCAACCTTCACCCCGATCCGGGGCGGCCGCCCGAGCGGCGCCACCGCCATCTCCGACTCCACTCCCCGCCACCGCCTCGGCAGCGTGCTGCACGCCGCGAAGGTGTTCGTGACGGCCGCGGTGAGCGTCGTCGTGCTGGGCGAGTACGCCGAGGACGCGGGCGTCATACGTCGCTGACGGCCCGCCCGCGGTGTCAGGCGTCGACCGCCTGGTAGACCGTGGTCCAGAAGTCGTGGATGAGCTGCGCCGGAGCCGCAGTGGTCAGCCCGACCTGCGTGAGCAGGATGCCGGTGATCCCGTTCTCCGGGTCGGCGTACGCCGAGGTGCCGGTTCCGCCGTCCCAGCCGAACTGGCCGAGGGGCGCGTAGTCGCCGCGGTAGGTGCGCACCGCCATTCCGAAGCCCCAGCCGCCCTGCTGTCCCTGGCCGAACGACACGTGGACGGCGCTGCGCGCGAGGGCGGATCGCGCGGCCTCCTGCTCGGGGGTGAGGCGATTGGTGGTCATCAGCTCGACGGCGGGCCGGGACAGGATCCGCCGGCTGCCGTTCATGCCGTGGTCGAGCAGCATCCGGAAGTAGGCGTGGTAGTCGTCGACGGTGGAGACCAGCCCGCCGCCGCCCGCCTGGAACGCCGGGGGTGCGCTGTACTGCCCGGTCTTCGCCTCGTCCCAGACGGTGAACTCACCGGTCTGCGGGTCGGGCGCGTAGCTGGGCGGCAGCCGGTCGATCTTGTCGGCGGGCACGTGGAAGGCGGTGTCCTTCATCCCGAGCGGATCGAGGACGCGCTCGCGCAGGAAGGTCTCGAACGGCCGGCCCGTGACCCGCGAGACGAGGACGCCGAGCACGTCGTGGCTGAGGTGGTACTGCCAGTGCTCGCCGGGCTGGCGCATCAGCGGGAGGGTGCCGAGGCGGCGCATCCACTCGTCCTGCTCCGGCAGCGGCACCGCGCCCTGGCTGAAGACGCCGCTCTCGAAGATCGCGTTGAAGATCGGAGAGCCCACCGCGGTGAGGTCGATGCCGAGGCCGAAGGTGGAGGTCATCAGGTCCCGGACGGTGATCGGGCGCCGTGCGGGCTCGGTGTCGTCGAGCGGGCCGTCGATCCGCTTCAGCACCTGGCGGCCGGCGAGTTCGGGCAGCCACTGGTCCACCGGGTCGTCCAGCCGCAGCCGGCAGTCGTCGAGGAGGGCCATCGAGGCCGCCATGGTGACCGGCTTGGACGTGGACGCCATCCGGAAGATCGTGTCCCGGCTCATCGGCGCGCCCCCGTCGTGGCGCATCGTCCCGATGGCCTCGACGTGCGTCTCCTCGCCGCGGCTGACCAGGGCGACCACGCCGGGGATCTTCCCGGAGTCGACGTGGCGCGTCAGCACGTCGCGCATTGTGCGCAGGCCTGCTTCGGAGAAGCCGCCGTTGGTCCTGTCCATGATAAATCTCCCCGTGGTCCGTGTTCGGCATTTGCTGAACGATTTCGAAGCTACATTGCGTTCAATGATCGGTCAACAAACGGGGAGGCTGGAACTGCCTCGTATTTCGCGGAGCTCAGTCCTGTGTTGCAATGAATGTGTGGCTGAATGCAATGGGTGGTCGATGCGTACATTGCAATGACCTGGGGGTGAATGCATACTGCCGACGGGACGGTACGACGCGTCGACAGAGCGGAGCGAGCACAGATGCCCGGAGGCAGGCTCACCAGTGAGGAACGCCGGTCCATCGCCACGGGGCTGGCCGAAGGACTCGGCTACGCCGAGATCGGCCGGCGGCTCGGGCGGCCCGCCTCGACCGTGATGCGCGAGGTCGCCCGCAACGGCGGACCCGACGGCTACGGGGCCGACCGGGCCGAGGAGGCCACTCGTGACCGGGCCCGCCGGCGCCCGCAGGACCGGACGCAGCCGGCGCCCGTCGCCGACGGCGGCCACGCCGACGGCCGGGACCCCGGGGCCGTGCGGGACTTCACGGACTCCTTCACCGAGCTGCTCGTCCAGCAGGGGCTGCCCCGCATGGCCGCCCGGGTGCTCATGTGCCTGTACGTCACCGACTCGGGCGCCCTCACCGCCGCCGAGCTGGTCCAGCGCCTCCGCGTCAGCCCGGCGTCCGTCTCGCACGCCGTCGCCTTCCTCGAACAGCAGGGGATGCTCAGCCGGCAGCGCGCCTCCGGCGGGCGCCGCGAGCGCTACGTCATCGACGACGCGGTCTGGCTGCGCTCCACGCTCGCGGCGGTGCGGATGAACGACGTCCTGGCGGGCGAGTCCCGGCGCGGCGCCGAGATCCTCGGGGCCGACACCCCGGCCGGCGCCCGCTTCGGGTCATCCGCCGAGTTCCTGCTCCTCATGAGCCGGACGCTCCGGCAGGTCATGGAGGAGTGGCGGCGCAGGCCGCCCGTGCGTCCGGAGCGGCGAGGCGACTGATCCACTAGGGTCTCGCGCGTGACCCTGAGCCCCGCCCCGCGCCGCTCGCCGTCTTCCCTCGCCGGTGTGCTGGTGACGGGCTCGCTGCTCGTGCTGGGCGTGCTCTGCATCGCCCTGCGCGTCCCGATGGCCGACGCCCTCGTCGAGGGCTTCTCCGCCGCCGAATGGCACCCGCCCGCCGGGTACCCGCCGTTCGCGGCGATCCTGTTCACGCCGGCCGCCTGGCTGCCGACCGGGCTGCTGAAGGCGGTGCTCGTCCTCGGCAACGCCGGCCTGCTCGCCCTGCTGATCGCCCTGTCCTGCCGCCTCGCGGGCCTGCCGGCCAGGACCGGTCCCGTCCTGGCCGCCACCATCGCCGGGCTGTGGCTGGAGCCGCTGTTCCAGGCCCCCCTGCCCGGACAGATCAACCTCGCCCTCGCCTGCCTGGTCCTGTGGGACCTCGGCCGCTCCGCGGCCGCCCTCGGCAAGGGCTTCGCGGTGGGGGTCGCCGCCGGGATCACCCTGACCCCGGCGGTCCTCGTCCCGTACCTGCTGGCCACCCGCCGGGTGCGGGCCGGGCTGACGGCGCTGGCCGCGCTCGCCGGCACCGCCCTGCTCGGACGGCTGGTCCTGCCCGAGGAGTCCGCCGCGTTCTGGTCCCGGCACCTGGCCGCCGCCGGCCGCGCCCTCGTGCTGGACGGGCCGGGCCTGTGGGTGTGGTGCGTCCCGCTGCTCACCGTGGCTGTCGCCCGGGTCCGGGCGGCGCACGGCCGGTCGGTCAGTCGCTGGCCAGCAGCTCGTCGGCGTCCATGATCCGGTAGGCGTAGCCCTGTTCGGCGAGGAAGCGCTGGCGGTGCGCCGCGAAGTCCTGGTCGATCGTGTCGCGCGCGACGACCGAGTAGAAGCGCGCCTCGTGGCCGTCCGCCTTCGGGCGCAGGACGCGGCCCAGGCGCTGCGCCTCCTCCTGGCGCGAGCCGAAGGTGCCCGACACCTGGATGGCGACGGTGGCCTCCGGCAGGTCGATGGAGAAGTTCGCGACCTTCGACACGACCAGCACGCTGATCTCGCCCTGGCGGAAGGCGTCGAAGAGCTTCTCGCGCTGCGCGTTGGAGGTCTCGCCCTTGATGACGGGCGCGTCGAGGTGCTCGCCGAGTTCGTCGAGCTGGTCGATGTACTGGCCGATGACGAGGGTCTGCTCACCCTTGTGCTTGCGCACCAGCGCCTCGGTGACCTTCCGCTTCGTCGCCGTCGTCGCGCAGAAGCGGTACTTCTCCTCCGTCTCGGCGGTCGCGTACGCGAGCCGCTCCGACTCCGTCAGGTTGACCCGCACCTCCACGCAGTCGGCCGGCGCGATGTAGCCCTGCGCCTCGATCTCCTTCCACGGGGCGTCGAACCGCTTCGGCCCGATCAGCGAGAAGACGTCCGACTCCCGGCCGTCCTCGCGCACCAGCGTCGCCGTCAGGCCCAGCCGGCGCCGCGCCTGCAGGTCCGCGGTGAACTTGAAGACCGGCGCGGGCAGCAGGTGCACCTCGTCGTAGACGATCAGGCCCCAGTCCCGCGAGTCGAACAGCTCCAGGTGCGGGTAGACGCCCTTCCGCTTCGTCGTCAGGACCTGGTACGTGGCGATCGTGACCGGCCGGATCTCCTTGCGGGTGCCGGAGTACTCGCCGATCTCCTCCTCCGTCAGCGAGGTCCGCTTGACCAGCTCGTGCTTCCACTGGCGGGCCGAGACGGTGTTCGTCACCAGGATCAGCGTGGTCGCCTTGGCCATCGCCATCGCGCCCGCGCCGACCAGTGTCTTTCCGGCGCCGCAGGGCAGCACGACCACCCCGGAGCCGCCGTGCCAGAAACCCTCGACGGCCTGCTGCTGGTACGGGCGCAGCGCCCAGCCGTTCTCGGCCAGGTCGATCTGGTGCGCCTCACCGTCGACGTAGCCGGCGAGGTCCTCGGCCGGCCAGCCCAGCTTGAGCAGCGTCTGCTTGATCTGCCCGCGCTCGGAGGGGTGCACGGCCACGGTGTCGGGGTCCAGCCGCGCCCCGACCAGCGGAGTGATCTTCTTCGACCGCAGGATCTCCTCCAGAACCGGCCGGTCGGTGCTGGTCAGCACCAGGCCGTGCACGGGGTGCTTGGAGAGGGTGAGGCGGCCGTAGCGGGCCATGGTCTCGGCGACGTCGACCAGCAGGGCGTGCGGCACCGGGTAGCGGGAGTACTCCACGAGCGCGTCGACGACCTGCTCGGCGTCGTGCCCGGCGGCCCGGGCGTTCCACAGCCCGAGCGGGGTGATCCGGTAGGTGTGGATGTGCTCGGGCGCCCGCTCCAGCTCGGCGAACGGAGCGATGGCGCGGCGCGCTGCTCCGGCGAGCTCGTGGTCGACCTCAAGCAGGAGGGTCTTGTCGCTCTGGACGATTAGTGGACCATTCACGCGCGGCGCCCCGTTTCACTCAGGTCAAACCTCCAGTGTGCCGTACGGGGCGGGGGGTGGGAACACGGCGCTGCGACGGGGCGGCGGGCGGGTCAGCGTGCCAGCCCCGCCAGCAGCAGGGCGAGGCCGCCCTGGAACTCCCGGTCGGGGGTGAGGGAGCGCGCGCCGCGGGCGGCCTCGGTCAGGTACGGGTACTCGTCCGCCGGGAGCCCGGCGATCGCGGTGGTGCCCGCGCCGGAGAGGGCGCCGAGGTGTTCCTGCTGGATCGCGCCGATCACGTAGGCGAGCAGGGCGCGCAGGGCGACGATCCGCTCCCGCCGTCCCCCCGCTCGCTGCTGGACCCCCGCGCCTGGTGGCCCGTACTGCGCGCGGTCGCCCTCGGCACGGCCGAGATGCTGCGCGGGCGGCAGAAGGCGCCTGCGCGGACCCAGGGCAACGGCCGCCTCGGACTGCCCGCCGACTTCCTCATCGCCCCCGACGGGACGGTCCTCGCCCGCTCGTACGGCGAGCACGTCGACGACCAGTCGCCGGTGGAACAGCTGCTGACGCTCGCGCGGCGGGCGCGTACGGTCCGGGCATGACCGATGATCAGCACGCCTTAGTCCCCGCCGGATTCACCGTGCCGCGCACCTTCGTCGGTGACGGCTTCCGGCTGGAGCCGCTCGGTCCGCAGCACAACGCCCGCGACCTCGCCGCCTGGACCGCCGGCATCGACCACATCAGGGCCACACCCGGATTCGTGGGCCGGGGCTGGCCACCCGTCGAGGGCATGTCCGCCGAGGCGAACCGCGCCGACCTCGTCCGACACGCGCGGGAGTTCGAAGAGCGGGTCGCCTTCGCGTACACCGTGCTGGAAGGCGACGACGACGGCCCCGGCAGCGGTGACGTCGTCGGATGCCTCTACGTGCACCCCGCGCGCGAGGCACCCGGCCGGATCCAGGTGTCCTCATGGGTCCGGGCCGACCGCGCACACCTGGACGCCCCGCTGCACCACGCCGTACTGGCGTGGCTCCGCGCCGAGTGGCCCTTCGACGCGACGCGCATCGACTACGCGCCCAGGTGAGACGGGCGGGCGGATGAGACGGGGCGGGCGGGCCGGGCGGGGTGGGCCGGGGCCGAACGGGTCGAGGTCGGCGGCCGACGACGTTGCGGCCGGGTGATCGCCGAGGGGCGTCATAGGGTGGCCGTCGCTCCCAGGCGACGTAGGACCGGACGCTCCTCACGAACGGGAACCTCATGACGCAAGCACGCTACGACCGCTCGCTCCTCTTCGACTCCCCCGCCCCCGCCCCCGCCCACACGCCCGTCCACGACATCGGCCTGCTCGTCCTCAGGCTCGTCGTCGGCCTGTCGATGGCCGGCCACGGCACGATGAAGCTCTTCGGCTGGTTCGGCGGCCCGGGCCTCACCGCGACCGGCAAGGGATTCACGAGGGCCGGCTACCCCGCCGGGGACGCCATGGCCGTCATCGCCGGACTCTCCGAGACCCTCGGCGGCCTCGGACTCGCCCTCGGCCTGCTCACCCCGCTCGCCGGCGCGGCCCTGACCGGCGTCTTCATCAACATCCTCGACGTCCGGGGCTTCGACGCCTACTTCCCGCCCAAGGGCATCGAACTCGAAGTCGTGCTGTTCGCCTCGGTCATCGCCCTCACGCTCACCGGGCCCGGCCGCTACGCCGTCGACCACTACCTGCCGGTGCTGCGCGCATCACGGCCCCGCTACTCCGTGCTCGCACTGCTGGCGGGCGCCGTCGTCGGCTTCATCGTCCTGCTCGTCCGCGACTGACGGGCTCACGCTCCCAGGTGCCCCAGCGGGCCCGACGGATAGGGCGTCTCCACCGGCAGCAGGGCGTGCGCCGCGTCGTCCCGGCCCGACCGGAGCAGGCCGTGGACCTCCCGCGCCAACGGGGTCACATCGCGGATGGAGACCGTCCACTCGTCGGCGTACGCCCGCGAGGCCGGACCCGACAGGCCCAGCTGGAGCGAGCGGTACGGCAGCGGGTTCAGGTGCAGGTCGCGCTCCGGGTCCCACTGCACGCGGGCGGGAGCCCCGCGCAGCGACTCCTGCCAGGCCGCCCGGCCGGCGTGCACGCCCGCCTCGTAGTGCGACAGGCAGGCCCCGCGCAGCGCACTGTCGAAGCCGTCGCGGGTGATCTCGACGGCCAGCACCGTCTCCTGGTCGGCCTTGGCGGCCCAGCCGCAGCGGTACATCATCCACAGGAACGACGGCTTGATCCACGTCATCCGCTCCCGCTTCCAGGCGGGCGGGAAGCGGCCGTCGCGGGCGGCGGGGAGCCCGAGGTGGGGGGCGTAGGCCTGGTAGACGGTGATCGTGGTGTCGGTGTGCGTGGCGCGGATCTGGCGGTGCGGTACGGCTTGCATGGCCTCAGGGTCTCCGGCGCGGTGCCCGCGCCGCCAGCCGTTTTCCGTGCGGGTGCGGGTGCGGGTGCGGGTGCGGCGCCGTCGCCGGGGGCACTGCCCCGGGCCCCCGCGCCTCGAACGCCGGCGGGGCTGGATGTGCGGCCGGGGCTGAAGTGCCCGGCGGGCTGGAGTGCGCGGCGAGTGACGACACGACCTAGGACCTGTGTGATGTCGTGATCAGCTGCTGGGTTCTGCCCTCTTCGCGGGGTGGAATCCGGTAGGACTGTGGTTGTGACTCGCAGGCAACTCACGAATGTTCAGTGGAAGTTCATCGAGCCGTACCTGCCGATCGGTAGGTACGGCCCGTACCCGGAGCGGTTGCGAGAACAGTTCGAGGGTGTGATCTGGCGGTTCCGGTCCAGTGCCCAGTGGCGGGAGATGCCTGCCGAGTTCGGCCCCTGGGCCACCGTCTACGGACGCTTTCGCGTCTGGCGGGACGCCGGTGTCTTCACCGCCCTGCTGGAAGGCCTGATCGCCGAGGGTGCCCGCGTGGGAAGAACAGACTTGTCGCTGGTCAGCGTGGACTCCACAACGGTCCGCGCCCACCACGACGCTGCCGGGATGCGCGTCAGCAAGCACCTCATAGAGGCCCTGGAAGAAGCCGCGCAGGAGCAGGAAACGGCCCGGCAAAAAGGGGCGGACCGGAGGAACAGAACGGACAGGCCGAGCGCCGGCGCATCCGACGCAGGCGCAAGCTCCGCCTGAAGGAAGCCCTGCTCGGCAGGTCCCGGGGCGGCCTCACCAGCAAAATTCATCTCGCCGCGGACCGCAGATGCCGTCCGCTCGCGTTGGTCCTGACTGCCGGGCAGGCCGGGGACAGCCCGCAGTTCATCCCCGTGCTCGCGAGGGTGAGAGTCCGCCTGCCTGTCGGCCGTCCCCGCACGACGCCCGGAGCGGTCGCCGCGGACAAGGCCTACTCATCCCGCGGCAACCGCGCCTACCTGCGCAGACGCGGCATCAAGGCAGTCATCCCGGAAAAGCGGGACCAGACCGCCAACCGTAAGAAGAAGGGCTCACAAGGCGGCCGACCCGTCAGCCACGACGCCGACCTCTACAAGGAACGGAACACCGTCGAACGCCTGATCAACAAACTGAAGGCCTGGCGAGGCATCGCCACCCGATACGACAAGACCCCGGACAGCTACCTCGCCGGCCTCCACCTCCGCGCCGCAATGATCTGGATCGACGACCTACTCAAGACCGCGGAATGATCACGACATCACACAGGCCCTAGAGGTGGTCGTCCGCCAGTTCCGCCACGCCCGTGACACGGTGCAGGGCGTACGTCCGGACCTCGTCCGCCGTGTGGTCGTAGCCCGTGACGAAGCCGCCCTCGACCCGTACCGGTGCGATGACCCGCTGGCTCGCCGCGCCGTCCGCGTTCACGTAGCCGATCCACACCGCGGACCCGGTCAGCGCCGCCGCCTGCACCGTCGCCAGGGTCTCCGCCGCGCTCGTGCGCGGCAGCTCGCCGGGCACCCCGGCCGCCGGCCCCGGGTCCTTGCGGACCGCCGTCGCCGCCAGGTCGCCCGCACGGATCGCCCGTACGGCCGCCCCCAGCAGCGTCGCATCCGGCACCGGCGGGCCGTCCGGCACCGGTACGGGCGCCGAACGGGCCGGTGCGCGGTGGGCGTCGGCCCGCGCCACCAGCACGTCGCCGGTGCCCGACTCCGCGGCCGGCGCGTACCCCATCGCCCGCAAGCCCTCCAGCAGCGCGGTCGGTTCGGCCCGCGCGGCCAGCACCGTCGGCGCCAGCCGGCGCAGACCCAGTCCCGCCGAGCGCTTGTCCGCGAGGATCTCGCCGAGCATCGCGTCGTCGTCGCAGCGCACGTACGAGGAGGCCGCGCCGACCCGCAGGTGCCCGTGCCGCCGGGCCACGTCGTCGATCAGGTACGCCAGCGGCTGCGGAACCGGCGTGCGGCTGTGCTCCTTGAGGAAGGCGTGCAGATCGGCGGCGGCATGACCGGCGTCCAGCGCCCGCCGCACCGAGCCCGGCGTGAACCGGTACACCGTCGCCCCGCCCTTGGACTCCACGTCCGCGAGCACCGCCAGGGTGTCCCCGAGCGGGCGGCGCAGCGGTCCCGGCGCCACCGCCGTCAGGTCGGCCTGGAGCAGTACGTGGTCCACCGGCTCCGGCAGCAGCGGCGCCAGCAGCGGCGCCGGATCCCGGTGCTCCAGCATGGCCCGGCCCGGCCCCGACAGCGCGCCCCGGCCGGTCACGCCGAGGACCTCCGCCTCGGTCAGCGCCCAGCCCGCGAGACGGGCCCGCAGGTCGCTCGCCGTACGCACGGGCCGCTCCCACGCGAGCCGTGCCAGCACCGCCTGCGTGTCGGGCGAGCCGCCCTCCGGCAGGTCCGCCAGGAGTTCCAGGACGCGCCGGCGCACCTCGGGCGCCGCGGAACGGTCCAGTTCGGGGCCGAGCGCCGACAGCGTGCGCCCCTTCGCGTCCTGCTCGCCGACCAGGCCGGCCGTACGGGTGGCCGGCAGCCACGCGGCCGCCAGTACCGACCACCGCTCGGCGGGCGGCAGTTCGCGCCAGTCGTCGAAGGCCGGGGTCGGCGCGTACCGCTCGTCCGCCTCCCCGTCGCCGGCCAGCAGCCCGGCCGCGTAGGCGAGTTCGATCCAGAACGCCGCCGACGCCTCCGTGGTGTCCAGGACGGCCGCGGCCCGCTTCAGGTCCCGTACGGACAGCCCGCCCGCCCGCAGCACCGGCGGACCGGCGTGCTCCCAGGACTTCACCAGCTCCTCGACGGTGGCCAGCGCGGCCAGCGCCTGACCCGCGGCGTTCGCGTCCACAAGCTGTGGACGGTGCTCGCGGTGCGCGGGCACCGGCGGAGCCACCGGAGCGGTGTCCCGGTGCGCGAGCCCGCCGCGCAGGTGCAGCGCCACCTCCCGGGGCAGGACCACGGTCCGCGCCGTCGCGGGCAGCAGCAGCCCCCGGTCGCGCAGCCAGCGCACCGGCGGCGCCGGGTTCGGGGTCACCTCCCCGTACGGCGGCCCCCACACCAGCCGCCCCAGCACCTGGTGCGCCTCGGCCGGGGCCTCGTCCAGCAGCGCCGACATCCGCTCCTGGTCGGTGAACAGCGCGGTCAGCGCCGTGACCGCGGACACCGGATCGTGCGTCGCGGGCAGCCCGGCCGCCGCCACGATCTCCTGCACCCGGGTCGGCGACATCCCGGCCGTGGCCTCGGCGACGGTCGGCCCGAGCCCCGTCGGCGAAGGGCGTTGCGCGGACGGCGCGAGCAGTTCGCGGGCGGTGCGCACCAGGCGCAGCCGGTCCTCGTCGCCCCACACCAGGGCCTGGTCTCGCAGGGTGCCCAGGGCCCGGGGGAGCGCGGCACGGGCCCGCTCGTCCTCGCCGCCGGTCAGCAGCCCCTCCAGCACCGGGTACGGGCACGGATCGGGGGCCACGGCGAGGGCCTCCGCCGTCTGCAGCGTGAACCGGTCCAGGCGCTCCAGCGCCCGCACCACCGAGGCCCGGGTACCGGCACGCGTCGCGAGCTGGGTGACGTCACCGGGCACCGGGTTCAGCAGGTCGGGCCGGGAGTGCAGGAGGGCGGAGAGCGCGGCGTCGTCTCGGGCGCGCAGCGCCTCGGCGAGGGAACGCGGGGAGGTGGCCCCGGTCCCGCTCTCCGGAGCTGCCGCAGCAGTGCTTGGCTCGGGCACAGTCGCCTCCCGGTCGCGTCGGCCGGTCGTGTCGGCCGGTCCCCATCCGGCCAACGGTATCCGCTGCGCCCGGGGCGGCTCCACGGGTGCACGCGCTACCTTCGGGAGAGGCGGTACGGGAGGAGCCTGCGCGTGGGGATCGAAAGCGACCACCTGGTCTACGAATATCTGAGCGCCGTCGGGGACTTGGCGCAACGCCGGCACCTCTCCTCCGGCGACCGGATGCGGCTCGTGGCGGGCCTGCGGGACGAGATCGACCGTCGGCGCGCCAAGTACGACCCGGAGACCCCGGCGGCCGTACGCCGCATCCTGGAGCGCATCGGCACGCCGGAGGAGGTCCTGGACACCCTCGGCACCCGGCAGGGCCGGGCCCCCGCCGCCGGCGCCGCCGACCCCGTCCCGGCGGTGCCCGCCCAGCGGGCTCCGGGCCGTCTGCGGCTGCCCGGGGTCCCCCCGCCGCGGCCGGCGCCCGAGCGGGAGCCGGAGCCGGAGAACGTACCGCCGCACCTGGCCGGGCTGGACGAGCTCGGCCCGTCCGGCGGCGCCGAGCCCGACTGGTGGCGGACGACCCCCGGCGCGTACGGGGACGGCCCGCAGGTCGAGGGCTTCGCGGGCGGCATCGAGATCCCGGACCTGTTCAAGAAGCGGCCGGAGGACGAAGACGAGGAGGAGGCGGAAGGGGCCCCGCCCGGACCGCCGGACTCGCGCGCACGCACCCTCGTACGGTTCCTGCGCGAACGGCGGCGCGCGAAGGCGGAAGCCGCCGGGAAGGCCGGGAAGCAGCCGGAGGCGGCCGCCGCCCCGGCCCGCCCGCGGCCCAACGCCTTCCTGCTGCTGGCCGCCGCGGTCCTCGTCGTCGGCGTCGTGAGCGGCCACTGGCTGCTCCTCGTCATCGGCTGGCTCCTGCCGTACGCCTCGCGGGTGCTGCGGCCCGCCGAACGCAAGTGGGCCGTCTTCGGCCCGCCGGGCGTGGTCCTCGCGGGCGCCGCGGTGTGGCTGTGGGGCCGCACCAACGGCAAGTGGGGCGAGACCCTCGCCGACGACCAGGTCGGCGGCGCGGTCCAGGGCATGTGGCCGTGGCTGCTGCGGGGCGCCGCGCTGGCGTCCGTGCTGTACCTGGTGTGGCGGGCACGCCGGCGCTGAGGGCGCGCGCCGCGGGCCTCAGCCGCCGGGGATGCTGCGCTGCTCCTTCTCCATCGGCTGCGCCGCGGCGGCCTTGACCAGGTCGAGGAAGGCGGGTGCTTTGGCCACCTCCAGCAGCTGGGCGGGGTTGACGGGCGCCGACGTGTTCGACGCCTCGTGCGGGAAGACCGACAGCCTGACGTTGCACGTGCCGTAGCGGAAGGAGACCTCCGTCTCGGTGACGGCGCCGGTCGGGATCGTCGAGGCGTGGGCCTCGATGCCGCCGGGCAGCGTGGCCTTCGCACAGACGCGGCCACGGACCTCCCGGCAGGGCTGGGGCTGCTCGCTCGACGGCCGGACCGAGAAGATCAGCGGGAACGCCTTGCCGTCCTTGGTGGCCTGGTAGAAGTTCACCCTGAGGTCGGTGCGCTGCACGGTGCCGACCGTCGGGGGCAGCAGGCGCTGGAGCACGCCGACGGCCTGGTCCTGGAAGTTCTCCTGCCGGGTCCGCTCCGCGGCCGGCAGGTCGGCCATCGACGATTCGCCCGGTGTCGGCTCGATGTGCAGCGGCTGCGGCGGAGCCGACGACTGCGGCGGCGCGGCCACCACGGCCTCGACCGGGCGCTGCGGGCCGCCGCCCGGCAGCATGGACGCGGTGACCGCCCCGAGCGTCGCGACGGCCAGTACCCCTGCGCCGATCGCCACCCGGACGCGCGCCTTGCGGCGGCCGCCCTCGGCACGGGCCGGGCCCGCCAGGTCCATCAGCGCGGGCAGTTCCCCGGTCGCCCGTTCCATCGCCTCACGGACCAGCAGAGCGGTACGGGCGTCGGCAGTGTCCTCGTTGGTACCCATGACGTCTCCTCAGCTCTCGGTGGCGTAGTCGGTGGCGTAGACGTGGGCGTCGCCGAGCCGCACGCGCAGCTTCGCCAGCGCGCGCGAGCACTGGCTCTTGACCGTTCCCTCGCTGCAGCGCAGCAGTTCCGCGACCGTCTCGACGCTCAGGTCCTCCCAGTAGCGCAGGACGACCATGGCGCGGGACCGCGGCGGCAGCTCGGCCAGCGCGGCGAGCAGGGTGACCCGCAGGTCGGCGTGGCGCGGGGCCTGCGGCGGATCGATCCGCCGGTGGGCCAGCAGGTCCCGCAGGCGCTGGCGCCGCTCCGCGAGGAAGGTCCGGGTCAGCACGGTCCGCGCGTACGCCTGCGGGTTGTCGGCGGCGGCCACGCGCCGCCAGTGCTGGAACAGCTTGGCGAGGGTCGTCTGGGTCAGATCCCGTGCTCCGTCGGCGTTCCCGCACAGCAGGTACGCCGTCCGGTACAGCCCCCGCTGGGCGGCCCGGGCGAAGGTCTCGAAGTCGAGGCCGCCGGTCGCGGCGTCCCGCTCGGCCTCCGCTCGCCCGGGCCCGTACCGCTGCACGTACCCGGGACCGTACGCATGCCCGTCATCGGGCCCGAAGTCCCGCGCTGCGTTGTGTTCGGCGCCTGGTGGCATGCGCCCTCCCTCTCACATCGTGTCCGTCACCCCTGTCCTGAGCGCTCCCGCACCGAAAAGGTTGAA
This sequence comes from Streptomyces virginiae, assembly GCF_040638905.1. GTDB lineage: Bacteria > Actinomycetota > Actinomycetes > Streptomycetales > Streptomycetaceae > Streptomyces > Streptomyces virginiae_B. Next base: position 40,076 of record NZ_JBEZYV010000012.1, read on the forward strand.
CACGAGTTCCGGAGAGGTCCGCCACACCGTCCACCGCAGTCCGCCCCCCTCGGCACAATGGCCGTATGAACCTCACCGTCGGCTTCGACCTCGACATGACCCTCATCGACTCCCGCCCGGGCATCCGGGCCGCCTACCGGGCGCTGTCGGCCGAGACGGGCACGTACATCGACGCCGACATGGCGGTCACCCGCCTGGGACCCCCGCTGGAGGAGGAGCTCGCGCACTGGTTCTCGCAGGCCGAGATTCCGGCCATGGCGGACCGCTACCGGGAGATCTACCCGGACCACGCCATCGCTCCGACGCCCGCGATGCCCGGCGCCCGCGAGGCCGTGGCGGCCGTCCAGGCGATGGGCGGCCGCGCGATCGTCGTCACCGCCAAGCACGAGCCCAACGCCCGACTGCACCTGGCGCACCTCGGCATCGAGCCGGACGCGGTCATCGGCTGGCTGTGGGCGGAGGCCAAGGCGGGCGCGCTGCGCGAGCACGGCGCGCAGGTCTACGTCGGCGACCACATCGGCGACGTGCGCGGCGCCCGCACGGCCGGCGCACTGTCCGTGGCCGTGCCGACCGGCCCCTGCCCGGAACCGGAACTGCGCGCCGCGGGCGCGGACGTGGTGCTGCCCGACCTCACCGCGCTGCCCGAGTGGCTCACGCAGTACCTCGCCGCACAGCCCGTCTGACCCGGTTTGTCCCAGGCCTTCCGGCCTCCCGGTCCCGGCCTCCCGGGTCAGGCCTGGGAGGCCCGCGCCGCCTTGCGCTGCGCCGCCGCCGAGCGCAGCACGCCCGCGGCGGAGATGGCGAAGCCGACGCCCATCAGCATGCACACGGCCCACGCGTACGACGGGAACGGGTCGACGTCGAGGAACAGCGGGGCCATCGTCGCCAGCGTGGCCACGGCCCCGGCGATGAACACGATGCCGCCGGCCCTGACCAGTCCGTCGCCGGGCCGCGCTTCGTCTGAATGAGGAGTAACAGTCACCTCACCAGGGTAGTTCCCTGGCCGAAGCACCGACCGTGAAGGACCGGGGAACGTCTTGTCACCCGGCCCCCGACCATTAGCCTTGAGGTGGCGGGTCACACATGGCCCGCTGCACTGTTGTCCGGAGCCGTTCGCGGCACTCCGGACCCCCGACGAGCACAAGGACAGAGGACGGACGTGCCTACCGGCAAGGTCAAGTGGTTCAACAGTGAGAAGGGCTTCGGCTTTCTCTCCCGCGACGACGGCGGAGACGTCTTCGTCCACTCGTCGGTGCTCCCTGCCGGGGTCGATGCCCTCAAGCCCGGTCAGCGGGTCGAGTTCGGCGTCGTCGCCGGACAACGCGGTGACCAGGCACTTTCGGTGACCGTCCTGGACCCGGCGCCGTCCGTCGCGGCCGCCCAGCGCCGCAAGCCCGACGAGCTCGCCTCGATCGTGCAGGACCTCACGACCTTGCTGGAGAACATCACCCCGATGCTCGAGCGCGGCCGCTACCCCGACAAGGTGCACGGCACGAAGATCGCCGGCCTGCTGCGCGCCGTGGCCGACCAGCTCGACGTCTGACCCGCGTACGCACACCCGCGCCCCGCCCCTCGTACGAGCGGCGGGGCGCAGTCGTGTGCGGCGCGCGGGCCCCTACGGGAAGGCGAGCGCGCCCGGCGCGATGGCCGGTACCAGCCCCTCGGCCGCCGCCCGCGTCAGCAGGCCGCGCACCGCCGCGTAGCCGGATTCGCCCAGGTCCGCCGTGAACTCGTTGACGTACAGGCCGATGTGCTGGTCGGCGACGGCCGGGTCCAGCTCCTGCGCGTGCGCGCGTACGTACGGGCGGGAGGCCTGCGGGTCGTCCCAGGCCATCCGGACCGAGGCGCGCGCCGACTCGGCCAGCCGGCGCAGCCGCTCCCCACCCAGCGACCGCTTCGCGATGATCGCGCCGAGCGGGATCGGCAGACCGGTCGTGGACTCCCAGTGCTCGCCCATGTCGGCAAGGCAGTGCAGGCCGTAGTCCTGATAGGTGAACCGGGCCTCGTGGATGACCAGTCCGGCGTCCACCCGGCCGTCCCGGACCGCCGGCATGATCTCGTGGAACGGCAGGACGACCACCTTGCCGACGCCCTCCGGCAGCACGTCGGCCGCCCACAGCCGGAACAGCAGGTACGCGGTGGAGCGTTCGCTCGGCACCGCGACCGTCCGTCCGGCCAGGTCCAGGCCCGGCTCCGCCGCCAGCACCAGCGGCCCGCAGCCACGCCCGAGGGCCCCGCCGCACGGCAGCAGCGCGTACTCCCCCAGCACCCACGGCAGCACCGCGTACGACACCTTCAGCACGTCCAGCTCGCCGCGCTCGGCCATGCCGTTGGTGATGTCGATGTCCGCGAAGGTGACGTCCAGGGCCGGCGCGCCGGGCACCCGTCCGTGCGCCCACGCGTCGAACACGAACGTGTCGTTCGGGCAGGGCGAATAGGCGATCTTCAGCGGTTCACCGTCGACCATGGTGCGGCTCATGGTGTTCTCCCCAGTTCGCGAGTACGGGCCCCAGCACGCGGAAGCCCTCGGCGAGCGCCGCCAGCGCGTCCGCGATCCGCCAGGCGGCACGGTCGCGCGGCCCCACGGTGTTGGACACGGCGCGGATCTCCAGTACGGGCAGCCCGTGCGCGGCGGCGGCCTCCGCGACCCCGAAGCCCTCCATGGCCTCGGCCCCGGCCATCGGATGCCGGGCCGCGAGCCCGGCCGCCCCGTCGGCGGTCCCGGTCACGGTGGAGACGGTCAGCACGGGCGCCAGCAGCGCCCCGGTCGCTTCGGCGGCCCGGGCGGCCAGCTCGGCGGGCGGCAGGTGCACACTGCGCCCGAAGCCCAGCGCCGACACGTCGACGAACCCCTCGGGGGTCTGCGCCCCCAGGTCGGCCGCGACGATCGCGTCCGCGACCACGAGGGATCCGAGCGGGGCGGCGGGAGCGAACCCGCCGCCGATGCCGGCGCTGACGACGAGCCCGTATTCGGTTCCGGCGAGGGCCAGCGCCGTGGCGGTGCCCGCGGCGGCCGCCGCCGGACCGACGCCGCCGACGAGCACGTCGAAGGCGATGCCCGGAAGGTCCCGGCGGGTGATGAGGTACCCGCCGGGGAGCGTGCGCGGCTCAGGACCGGGACTGTCCGGATGAGGGGTCAGACCGGTGAGGACGGAGTCCGACTCCGCCCCCACCGCCGTCACGACGAGCACGCGCACCGGTGTCGTCCGGTTACTTGAGCTTGAGGTTGAAGGACCAGACGGCGAGCGGCTTGCCGTCCTCGCCGATCTGCAGGAAGGCCAGCTTCTTCGAGGTCGGCGCCTCGCCCTGGCCGCCCGTCGCGAAGACGTCGGCGTTCGGGAAGCTGCGGTACGTGCTCGACGAGGGCTCGGTGATCGGCTGGCCGTCGAGGACCGCCGACCAGCGCTTGCCGTCCTCGACGACCTCCGGCTCGACGCCGAGGCGCAGCGTTTCGCCGCGGCCGTACTTGATGGTCTTGGGGTTCTTGAGGTTCGTGAGGCACTCCTGGACCTCGTCCATGGAGAGCTCCTTGCCGTCGTTGTGGCAAGAGGCTTCCGCGGACACCGACGAGCTGCCGACCGTCACGGTCGCGAGCGGGGTCGGCTTGTCGCAGGCGGAGAGAAGGAGGAGGCCGGCGGACACGGCTCCGAGGGCCGCGACGCTGCGGCGGGCCCTACCCGAGAAAAGCGGTGCGGTCATGAGCCGAAGGCTATCGGGCCCCTGGGCTGCGCCGCTGCACGGGGTACCGCGGGCCTGCGGCGCGCCGCCCTTCGCCTCCCGCCGGGGTGACCGTGCGCGTGCCGGTGCGGCGCCGCTGCGGGGGCGCTGCCCCCGGGCCCCCGCGCCTCAAGCGCCGGCGGGGCTGAAAGAGCGGGGCTCCGCCCCGGACCCCGGGCCTCGAGCGCCGGCGGGGCTGGATGCGGGGGCCGGAGCGTCAGGCGACTCGGGGGCGGGACGTGTGTTGCTGCGGTTGGTGGCGGGGGGCCGACAGGGCGCCGCGGACGGCCATCGTCGCGCCCAGCGCCACGATCGCCGCCGCCACCGCCATGCCCAGTACGCCGTTCAGCGGCAGGGCGATGCCGATCGCCCCGCCCAGCACCCACGCCACCTGCAGCAGCGTCTCCGAACGGGCGAACGCGGAGGTCCGTACCGCCTCCGGCACGTCCCGCTGGATCATCGCGTCCAGCGACAGCTTCGCCAGCGCCTGGCAGAAGCCCGCCGTCGCGGCCAGCACGGCCACGAACACCCCGCTGTAGAACACGGCCGCCAGCACCGCCACCCCCAGCGTGACGCACAGCACCGACGCGACGATCGCCTCCGGGGCGCGCGCCCGCAGCCACGCGCCCACCGCCGTACCGCAGGCGTTGCCCACGCCGGCCGACACGCCCACGATGCCCAGCGACACCGCCGCGCTCTGCCCCGCCAGGGGATGCTCACGGAGCAGGAACGCCAGGAAGAAGATCAGGAACCCGGACAGCCCGCGCATCGCCGCGTTCGCCAGCAGCCCGCACAGCACGCTGCGGCTCACCGTCCGCAGCCCCGGCCGCTTCGAGTGCGCCTCGTGCGTCGAGAGCCGGGCACGGCGCTCGCCCTTCGCCTCGTCCACCTTGTGCGGCAGCGTGAACGCCGCGAAGGCGCCGCCCAGGAAGATGACGCAGGCCCCGTACAGCGGCCACTGCGGCCCGATCGAGTTCAGCCCGGCGGCCGCCGGCGCCGCCGCGCCCGTGGCCAGCAGACCGGCCAGCGTGACCCGGGAGTTCGCCTTGACGAGTGAGAATTTCGGTGGGAGCAGCCGCGGCACCACCGCACTGCGCACGACCCCGTACGACTTGGACGCGACCAGCACGCCGAGCGCCTCCGGATACAGCTGGAGACCCCCCGTGGCCACCACGGCCGACATCAGCAGCGCGAGGACCGCCCTCGCCAGCATCGCCGCCGCCATCGAGGCCCGCCGTCCGTGCGGCAGCCGGTCCAGCAGCGGACCGATCACCGGGGCCAGCACCGTGAACGGCGCCATCGTGATCGCCAGGTACAGGGCCACCCGGCCCCGTGCCTCGTCCGTGGGTACCGAGAAGAACACCGTCGACGCCAGCGCCACCGTGATCATCATGTCGCCGGCGCCGTTGATCGCGTGCAGCTCGATCAGCTTGCCCAGACCCGATTCGCCCGCCCCGTGCGCGTGCGTGGCCCGCCGGATCCCCTTGGCCGGACCGGTGATCGGACGGTGCAGGGCACGCCCGACAGCCCGGCCGGCCCGCCTGGCCGGTCCCGAGCCGTCGTCGGACGACCGTACGGGTGCCACACTCGACATAGTGCCCCACCCGGCCCCCGCGGTGCGCCTCCCGGCGCGTCGCGGAACCGGCGGCTTGTCCGCGAATCGGACCTTGCATGTGTGCCCAGGGCTTAAGAGGAGGTAGCGTGCGTAGCGCGCCACCGGCGGTTGCTCCTGGCCGCGCGCCTCTTCGTGATCCCGCAGAATGGATCGCAGTGAGGTGCGCCCGGAGTCCGATCGGGTGCGGACGTCGACGCGGCCCTCTGGTCCGCTCCGCCCGCGCCTCGTACGGACAGCACCACCGGGTCGTTGTGGACGACAGTACGGACGGCGCACACGTGAGACGGCGTAGGAGAGAACGAGACCAGTGAGTGCTGCGACGACGCGAAGCCGTACCCCGCGTACCCCCGACCGCCTGTGTGTCGAGGCGGTGGAACTCGCCCGCGCGGCCGCCGAGGAGGCAGCCTTCCCCGGCGTGGTGGGCGCGCACGTCTCCGCCGTGGCGGAGGGCGACCGCGTCGTCACCCACTTCTTCGAGTCCAAGGAACCGGGCTACCGCGGCTGGCGCTGGGCCGTCACCGTGGCCCGCGCCTCCCGCGCCAAGAACGTCACCCTCGACGAAACGGTGCTGCTCCCCGGCGACGATGCCCTGCTGGCCCCCGAGTGGGTGCCGTGGAGCGAGCGGCTGCGTCCCGGCGACATGGGCCCGGGCGACCTGCTGCCCACCGAGGCCGACGACCTGCGGCTGGAGCCGGGCTGGTCGGGCGAGGACGCCCCGCCGCCGAACTCCGTGGTCTCCACCGAGATGGCCGAACTGGTCGAGGCCGAGGACGCCGACGTCACCGACCGTGTGACGGTTCCCGCTCGCGGCTCCATCTCGTCGGTCGCCGAGGAGCTCGGCATGCGCCGGGCGCGCGTGCTGTCCCGGTACGGGCTGCACAGCGCCGCCGACCGCTGGGACGAAGCCTTCGGCGCGAAGACCCCGATGGCGCAGGCCGCGCCCGCGTCCTGCGTCTCGTGCGGCTTCCTCGTCGCCGTCGGCGGCTCGCTGGGTCAGGCCTTCGGCGTCTGCGCGAACGAGTTCAGCCCGGCCGACGGCCGCCTGGTGTCGCTGTCCTACGGCTGCGGCGGCCACTCCGAGGCCGCGGTCATGCCGGCGCCGCTGCGGCCGGCCCCGCCCGTCCTCGACTCGATGGCCTCGGACGAGTTCGTCCTGCGGCCGGCCCAGGACACCGGCTCGGTCCCGGCCCCCGACGCCCAGGCCGCGGACCTGGACCTCGGCCACTCGTAACCCGTACGGCCCTGTCGGCGGGACGGCGCGGGCGCCCCCTCGCCGCCGGCCCCGTGCGGTCCGGCCCCGTGCGGTCCGGCCCCGTGCGGTCAGTTCCGTGCGCGGCGGCGGAAGAGCCGCTTCGCACCGAAGACCAGGACCAGGCCGCCCGCCAGGACCAGCGCGCCCTTGCCGAAGCTGCCGGTCGGCTCCGGCGAGGTCGCCGCGTCCGGCGGTGACCCCGGCTGCGGCGAGGCCGAACCGCCGGGCGAGGTGGCCGCCGCCGGGACCGCGACCACCCGACTGCTCGCGCCCTCCGAGCCGAACATCAGCGTGGAGCCGTCCGCGGCGTACGTCACCGACTCCGCCTGCCCCTGCCACGGGGCGTCCACCCGCTCCCCCTCGCCCTGCGGCCGGCCGTCCTTCCACGGGTACGTCCGGGCGGTGAAGTAGCCGCGCAGGGTCAGCCGGTTCCCGTCCGGGGAGAAGGCGCCGTCCGTCACCCACGGAACGTCGGCGACCCGCCGGAAGACGTTGTCCGCGCCGGCCGACAGCTGCGCGGGGCCCTCGTACAGGCCGCCCCTGCTCTCGTCCTTGCTCGCGATGTAGACCCGGCCCGTCACCGGATGCACCATCAGGGACTCGGCGTTGCGCGGCCCGTCCTCGTACCGCACCGTGAACTGCGTCGCCTTGACGGTGACATCACCCAGTTGCCGCGGCTCCTGGAAGCGGTAGATCCACACGTGGTCCCAGGTGCCGCCCCGGTTGTCGCCGACGTCACCGACGTAGAGCTGTCCGTCCGGGCCCAGCGAGATCGCCTCGACGTCGCGCGGCCTGCCGATGCCCGTCAGCGTCACCCGGGCCACGGTGGCGCCGGTGGCCGAGTCCACGGCGTAGACGTACGGGCCGTCGTCGCTGTCGTTGTGCGTCCAGTAGACGCCCGGATGGACCCGGCTGGCCGCCAACCCGCTCGACTCCTTGATCCGCGGATCGGAGATGGTGAACGAGGCGGTCCCGGGGGACTGCGCCGCGTAGGCCGTGCCCGGCAGCCCGGCGAGGGCGGTGGCGGCGAGGACGCTGGCGGCGAGGACGGTGGCGGCGGCGGTCGCGCGGGCGGCGGCGGACGGCAGGGACGGGCGCATCCTCCCAGCCTGCCAGTACGTTCCGCGTGTCCGGCGTCACAGATGCTTCTGTCGCGCGATCCGCGATGATGACCGGATGCGTTTCATGTTCGTCGGCGACTCCATGACCATCGGACGCGCCGGCGACTACACCTGGCGCTACCGGATGTGGCAGCACCTCAACTCGACCTTCGGCGGCCCCTACCGGATCGTCGGCCCGCGCTGCGAGGTCTACGACACGGGCGCCGACGCGGCCGTCAGCCACGAGTACGCCGACCCGGCCTTCCCGGAGCACGCCCGCCGCCACCTGGCCGGCTGGGGCGAGGGCTGGCAGCACATGGCCCCCGTCATGGGCGAGACCGTGGCGGCGCACCGCCCGGACGTGCTGCTGGTCTCCCTGGGCCTGATCGACCTCGGCTTCTACACGGACGCCGAGCAGACCGCCGCCAACGTCCGCCGCTTCACAGCGGGCGCCCGCGCCGCCCGCCCCGGCATCCGCATGGTGCTGCTGCCCGTCATCCCGAACAGCCGGGCCGAGGAGGACGCCCCCTTCGCGGCCGAGGTCGACCGCTTCAACGACCTCCTCGCGAAGGCGGTGGCCGACCTCACCACGGACGCCTCGCCGATCCTGCTGGCCGCGCGCCCGGCCTCGTACGACATCCACCGGGACACCTACGACGGCACCCACCCGAACGCCTCCGGCGAGCACCGCCTGGCGGGCGAATTCGCTGCGGTCCTCCACCAGGCGTGGGGCCTCGGCGGCCCCTACCGCGCGGCGCAGACCCCGTAACACGCCCTGTGCGCGGGGGTCTTGCTTCGAGTGCGCTCGAAGCAGTTGGCTAGTGCCCCATGAAGTACACACAGCTCGGACGCACCGGCCTCAAGGTCAGCCGACTTGTACTCGGCACCATGAACTTCGGACCCCAGACCACGGAGCCCGAAAGCCACTCGATCATGGACTCCGCCCTCGACGCGGGGATCAACTTCCTCGACACCGCCAACGTCTACGGGTGGGGCGAGAACAAGGGCCGCACCGAGGAGATCATCGGGACCTGGTTCGCCCAGGGCGGCCGGCGCCGCGAGAAGACGGTCCTCGCCACCAAGGTCTACGGCTCCATGTCCCGCGAGGGCGAGACCTGGCCCAACTACGACCGCCTGTCGGCGCTGAACATCCGGCGGGCCGTCGACGCCAGCCTCAAGCGGCTCCAGACCGACTACATCGACGTCTACCAGTTCCACCACGTCGACCGCCGGACCCCCTTCGAGGAGATCTGGCAGGCCGTGGAGGTCCTCGTCCAGCAGGGCAAGATCCTCTACGTCGGCTCCTCGAACTTCCCCGGCTACAAGATCGCCCAGGCCAACGAGGCCGCGGCGCGTACCGGGAGGCTCGGACTGGTCAGCGAGCAGTGCCTCTACAACCTCGCGGAGCGGCGCGCGGAGATGGAGGTCATCCCGGCCGCCGAGGAGTACGGGCTCGGGGTCATCCCGTGGTCCCCGCTGCACGGCGGGCTGCTCGGCGGCGTGATCAAGAAGGAGGCCGTCGACGGGCGGCGGGCCTCCGGGCGGTCCGCGGAGGCACTGGCCAACAGCGCCGTGCGGGCGCAGGTGCAGGCGTACGAGGACCTGCTCGACAAGCACGGCCTGGAGCCGGGCGAGGTCGGGCTGGCCTGGCTGCTGACGCGTCCCGGGGTCACCGGGCCGATCGTGGGGCCGCGTACGCCGGAGCAGCTCGCCTCGGCGCTGCGTGCCGTGGAGCTGGAGCTGAGCGAGGAGGTGCTGGCCGGGCTGGACGAGATCTTCCCCGGTCCCGGGCCCTCGCCGGAGGCCTTCGCCTGGTAGCCGTGCGGCAGTCGCCGCCGGTGGCGGCCGCGTGGCCGGTCGTGGCCGGCGTAGGGGCTACTGGCCGACGGCGGCCGCCACGGCGACGACGACGAACATCAGCACGAGCACACCGGCCATCACACGGTTTCTGGTCTTGGGATCCACCCGTCGAGCCTAACGCGGCAGCCCCTGCATCGTGGACGCAGGGGCTGTGCCGTGGTGGGTGCGCTGCCGGCCGTGGCCGAGCGGTCACTGCCAGCTCATGTCACCGTTCTGGGCGGCGACCGGGGGCTTCGCGGCGGTGAGCGGGGCGGCGGAGGCGACGGCCGGCGCACCGAGGACGAGGGCGAGGGCGACGACCGCGGCGGCCTTGAAGATGCGAGTGGTGTTCATGAGGTCCGGTGTCCCTTCGGGGTGCCGTGAGGCGTGATGACGGTGGCTTCCCGGTCGGTCCCGCGCCCCGCGGTGGCGCTGTCCCTTTCCGGTGAGACCCAGCTAAGCCGCAGCTCAGCGGGGGGAGAAGGGGTAGCGGCTGGCCCAAACCGTCCGTGGACGGATGAAGACAGGGGCCGGGCGGCGGCCCCTTCCGGCCGTACGTGGGGGACCGCCGTGCCTGACGGGCCGCAGCGGTCAGCCGCTGCGGAGCTCCAGCACCGACACCGGCATCAGCGGGACGCCCACGTCCAGCAGGCGCGCGTGGGGCAGCGCCCGCGCGCCGAGCAGGCGGCGGCAGACGGACTCGGCGTGCCGCTCCGCCTCCTCCAGGGAGTCCGAGAGCAGGTAGAAACCGAGCGTGAAGTGCTCCGCGGACTGCGGGTGCACGGCCAGGTGCTCCACCCGGTCCCTCGGGCGCAGCCCGGCGCGGGCCGTCTCGCGCAGGTCGTCGGGCACTTCCGCCGGAGGGACCGTCCGCAGACGGGCATGGACGAGGTACATGCCTCCACCGTCGCCCCGGCGGGCCCGTGCGGGACACCGATCCGGCTGGCCGTTTGTGGCCGTGGACACATCTGGCCAGACAGTGCTTCTTTGAGATGATCTTCCTCATCGAAGTACCAACGGGGTGGGGGGATACACATGTTGACCGAACTGGGCCTCGACGCGAGAGCCGAGGCCGTCTACCGGGCCATGCTCATGGAACCCGGTTCGGGCGTGACCGCGCTCGCCGACGCCGTGGGGATCGGCGAGGGCGACGTACGCGAGGCGCTGGACATGCTGAGCGAGCTGGCCCTGGTCCAGCCGTCGGCCGACGACAGCGGGCGGCTGCGCGCCGTCTCCCCGGACATCGGGATGGAGATCCTGATGGCCCGGGGGCAGTCCGAACTCGCCGCGCAGCAGCAGCGGCTGGAGGCGTCCCGGGCCGCCGCGGCCAGGCTGATCTCGGAATACTCGGAGCTGCGGCCGGTCGCCAGGCACCCGGGGGTGGAGCAGCTCATCGGCCTCGACGCGGTCCGCGACCGCCTGGTCGCACTGACGCGGGAGACGAAGGAGGAGCTGCTGGCCTTCTCGCCGGATGCCACGCTGAGCGAGTCGGCGCTGGCCGCCTCCCGCCCCCTGAACAGGGCACTGCTCGAACGCGGCGTCCGCATGCGCACCCTCTACCTGGACAGCGTGCGCAACAGCCGGCCCTCCGTCGAGCACGCCAACTGGCTCACCGAGCTCGGAGGTCAGGTCCGTACGGTGGCGTCGCTGCCGACGCGGATGCTCATCGTGGACCGCAGGACGGCGCTGATCCCGGTGAGCGACGACTCCTCGGCGGGAGCGGTCGTCCTGACCGGGCACGGCATGCTGGTCGCCCTGTGCGCGCTCTTCGAGTCGACGTGGGCGGCGGCGCAGCCGCTGGCGGAGGTGGCGGTCCTGGGGCCGGACGGCCTGACCGCGCAACAGGCCGCCGCCGTACGGCTGTTGGCGGAGGGGCACACGGACGATGCGATAGCCAAGCGGCTGGGGGTCTCCTCGCGCACGGCCCGGCGTATCGCCAACGAGCTGATGGAACGGCTCGGGGCGCGCAGCCGTTTCGAGGCCGGCGTCCGAGCCGTCCAGGAAGGCTGGCTGCCCGCCCGCGCCTGACGGGCACGGCCGATCGAAAGCCGCCCGGCGGGACCACTCTCGTGGTCCCGCCGGGCGGCTTTCGTGTGTGGGGAGGCCGGAAGGAGGGGCTGGATCAGGCCACTGTGGCCAGGTTCGGCCATGGCCTTTTCGGGCCAGTCGATCTCTCTTCCGCCCGGCCCGGGCAGCGGCGAATCTATTGCTTGTCAGCGGGACAGCCCCCCCCGGAGACAAGCACCGAAGGCCCTGAAACCCCTGAACGGACGCCACCGCGGGACGTCCGAGGACGACGGGTTCAAGCCACCATCCCACTCGTTTCGGAAGGACGAACCACCCCCATGCGTACTGGAATCCTCCGGGCCACCGCGGTCGTCGCCCTCACCCTCGGCATCACCTCCGTCGCACCGATGGCCTCCGCCCACGCCCCGGCCCACCCGGTCCAGGTGGCGGGCAGCACGGTCGGCCAGTCCGACCCCGTCGACGTCCCGCCGGCAGCGGTGACGAGCCGGCCGTAAGGCCCGTAGCCAGCCGGCCACCCAGTCAGGCCCGGCCCCGCCCCGCACACCGCCGCAACACCCCACAGGACCGCTGTACCTGCAGGACAGCTGTCCGTCCGCCCCACCTCGCACACCCGCAGCACCACCGCCGGTCGAGCCCCGCTCCCGGCGGCCCCAGACCTCACCTGACCAGAACCGGAGCAAAGCCATGTCCCGATACGGGTTGAACACCCGCCATGCCGCCGTAGCCGCCCTCATCGCCGGGGCCGTCGCCGCAGGCACCGTGCTCGCCGTCGACACCGCGGCGTTCGCCGCCCCGGCGGCCGCCACAGCCGAAACCCCCCTCGCAGACGACTACGGCAGCACCGGCCAGGGCGCGGAGGAGCCGGTCGACGGGGAGGTCCGAGCGGCGGTCTACTCCTCGACCAGTACGAAGATCACCCGCAGCTCGGTGATCGCCCGCGCCAAGAGCTGGGTCGGCATCGGCCTGCACTACAGCGGGGGCGGCCGCCACGGCGGCTACCACACCGACTGCTCCGGATTCGTCTCGATGGCCTGGGACCTGGACTCCTCGCTGCTCACCGACACCTTCGGCCCCCGGGGGGTGACCGAGCAGATCACCAAGGGGGAGCTGAAGGCGGGCGACGCCCTCCTCGACGACGACTCCGGTTCGAGCGGCCACGTCGTCCTCTTCGAGAAGTGGGTCGACTCCAGCCGCACCAAGTACTGGGGCTTCGACTTCACCCCGAGCGGAGTCCACCACCGCGTCTACGACTACCCGTACTACGACGGCTACGGCCCCTTCGTCCCGGTGCGCAACAAGAACGTCGTGGACGACGTGACCACACCCCCGGCCCCGCCCGCCGGCATGACCGACCTCGTCGCGGTCGACATCAACGACGACGCCGTCGACGACGTGGTCGGCGTGGAGGCCTCGACCGGCAAGCTGTGGCTCTACAAGGGCAGTTCCGCCGGAACCATCGCGACCGGCAGCACCCGCGTGGAGATGGGCAGCGGCGGCTGGAACGGCATGTCCAACCTCGCCGGCGGCGACTTCAACGGCGACGGCAAGGACGACATCGTCGCGACCGAGGAGTCCAGCGGAAAGCTCTACCTCTACCCGGGAACGGGCAGCGGTGTCGGCTCCCGCAAGGAGATCGGCTCCGGAGGCTGGAACGGCATGCAGGACCTGGTCGGCGGCGACTTCAACGGAGACGGCAAGGCCGACATCGTGGGCGTCGAGAAGTCGACGGGCCAGCTGTGGCTCTACAAGGGCAACGGCGCGGGCTCCATCGGCGGTGGCGGCACCCGTGTGCTGATCGGCTCCGGCGGCTGGATGGGCATGCACGACCTGGTCGGCATGGACATCAACAACGACGGCAAGACCGACATCGTCGGGGCCGAGAGGTCGACGGGCAAGCTCTTCCTCTACAAGAGCAACGGCACCGGCCTGAACGCCCGCACCGAGATCGGCTCGGGCGGTTGGAACGGCATGAACGACCTCACCGGCGGCGACTTCACCTCGAACGCGAACGACGACCTCGTCGGCGTCGAGAAGGCCACCGGAAGGCTCTACCTCTACCCGGGCACCGGCACGGGTCTGGGGGCGCGCAAGGAGATCGGCACCGGCGGCTGGTAGCCCCACGCTCGACGCATCTCCCCGCTCTCCTTTCGCAACTCCCCTTCCCTGAAACTCTTTTTTGGCACCTCCGTGCCGGTTTGGAAGCACTCCCATGTCTGTTGAGACCACCGCCGCCGCCACCACCACCGCCTCCGGCCTCTCCCGCCTCATGTCCCGCCGGGTCCGCATCGCCACCGGCCTCGTCTGCGCCACCGTCGCCGCGGTGGCCCTCTCGGCCGGCGGTGCGAACGCCGACGGAGCTCCGGGGGATCCGCACGGCGACATGACCCAGCTGACGGCGGACGACCTCGGCCTGCCCGAGGGCTCGCAGATGACGGCCATGGCGGCGACCTCCGGCGACGAACGCCCCGACTTCCAGATGCCGTTCAAGTGCGGCGAGACCTGGCAGGGCGCCTCCCGCCCCCACCACAGCCCCACCGCCAACGCGATCGACTGGACGCAGGGCGGCTCGACGGTCAACTCGCCCGTCGTGGCGAGCGCCGACGGCGTCGTGTCCAAGGTGAGGGACCTCGGCGGCTCCAGCTACGGCAAGTACGTGGTCATCAACCACGGAGGCGGCTGGTCCACCGTCTACGCCCACCTCAACGGCTTCAACGTATCGAGCGGCGCGACGGTCAAGGCCGGACAGCAGATCGGCATCGTGGGCAGCACCGGCAATTCGTCCGGCGCCCACCTCCACTTCGAGCAGCGCCACGACCTGGTCGACCAGCGTCCGACCTTCAACGGCAGTGTCTTCAGCGGTTCCGGCTCCTGGTCCAAGTCGCTGACCAGCAAGAACTGCGCCACCAAGACCCCGGAGCCGATGCCCGAGGGCCCCGGTGACGGGGGTACCGGCTCGACCGGCATGGTCGACCTGGCCTCCGCCGACCTCAACGGCGACAACGTGGTCGACGTCGCCGCCGTGGAGGCGTCCACCGGCAAGCTGTGGCTCTACAAGGGCGCGTCCAACGGCACCATCGCCTCCGGCGGCAGCCGTGTCCTGATCGGCTCCGGCGGCTGGAACGGCATGTCCAACCTGACCGGCGGCGACTTCGACGGCGACGGCAAGGACGACATCGCCGCGGTGGAGGAGTCCACCGGCAAGCTGTGGCTCTACAAGGGCGCCGACAACTCGACGATCGGCTCCGGCGGCAGCCGCATCATGATCGGCTCCGGTGGCTGGAACGGCATGTCCAACCTGACCGCCCTCAACCTCAACGGCGACAAGATCGCCGACCTGGCGGCCGTGGAGAAGTCCACCGGCAAGCTGTACCTCTACCCGGGCACGGCGGGCGGCCAGCTCGCCCCCCGCAAGGAGATCGGCTCCGGCGGCTGGAACGGGATGTCCAACCTCACCGGCATGGACCTGAACAACAGCGGCCGTCAGGACCTGGTCGCGGTGGAGAAGTCCACGGGCAAGCTGTTCATGTACCCCGGTGACAAGGGCTACCTGAGCCCGCGCATCATGATCGGCTCCGGCGGCTGGAACGGCATGTCCGACCTGATCGGCGGCGACCTGCTGAACTCGCAGCTCTCGGACGACCTGATCGCCGTCCAGAACTCCACCGGCAAGCTCTTCCTCTACCCGGGCACCGGCGCCGGCGGCCTCGGCGCCCGCAAGGAGATCGGCACCGGCGGCTGGTGACCACCTGAAGGCGACGGCCCGAGGTGAAGACGCGTGAGGCGGCCCGTCCCTGCAGGACGGGCCGCCTCACGGCGTTCGCCGTGCGCACGCGGTCAGCCGGCCAGCGGCCAGGCGCGCACGGTCTCGTAGCGGGGCTGTTCGCCCGGTACCCCGCTCGCGGGCAGGTTGCTGCGGACCAGGCTGAGGGTGTCCACCTGCCAGGCGGTGCCCTCGAAGTCCGCGAGGGCGTCCAGGTACGGGCGCAGCGGGGTGGTGGCATGGCGGCTGCGGGCGAGGGTCAGGTGCGGGGTGTAGCGGCGGTGCTGCTCCATGGGTACCCCGGCCCGCCGTGCGGCCGCGTCGGCCCGGTCGGCGAGCAGGCGCAGGGCGTCGAGCTCCCCGGCGGCGCCGGTCCACAGGGCGCGGTCGCCGAAGTGCCCGCAGCCGTGCAGGCGCAGCGCGAAGGGCGCCGTCCGGTGGGCGGCCCGCTCCAGGCGGGCGTACAGCTCGGGGAGCACGTCGTCGCGCACCTCGCCCATGAAGGCGAGCGTGAAGTGCCAGCCCGCTTCCGCGGTCCAGGTCAGCCGGTCGTCGCGCACCGCGTCCACGGCGGCGGCGAGCTCGGCGACGGCCGCGTCCGGCGGCAGAACGGCGGCGAACAGTCTCATGCGGCGAGGGTAGCCAAGTCCAGCCTCGCCGGCGTTCGAGGCGCGGGTCCGGGCGGAGCCCGGCGGGGGCCGGGGCGGAGCCCCGTGAGGCGCCGGTCCGGGCCCCGCCGGAGGCGAGGGGCTACGCCACCGTCACCAGTTCGCGGCGGCGCGAAACGGCCGGGACGAAGGCCACCCCGTGGCGGCCGACCCGCAGCCGGAGGTTGCCGACTCGGGCCAGGACCACCGCGATGGCCACGGATGCGGCCAGGGAGATCAGGGCGCCCGAGGCCATGCCGATGCGCGCGCCGTAGGTGTCCGTGATCCAGCCCAGCAGCGGGGCTCCCAGCGGGGTGCCGCCGGTGAAGACCATCATGAAGAGGGCCATGACCCGGCCCCGCATCTCGGGGTCGGTGGCCATCTGCACGCTGGAGTTGGCGGTGACGTTGACCGTCAGGCCGAAGACGCCGAGGGGTACGAGCAGCGCGGCGAACAGCCAGAAGCCGGGTGCGAAGGCCGTCACGAGCAGCAGTACGGAGAACAGCGCGGCCGCGGCCACCAGCAGCCGCAGGCGGGAGTGTCCGCGGCGGGCCGCGAGCAGGGCGCCGGCGAGGGAGCCGGCCGCGATCAGGGTGTTGAAGAGGCCGTAGGTGCCCGCGTCGCCGTGGAAGACGTCGCTCACGAACGCCGACAGCCAGATCGGGAAGTTGAACCCGAAGGTGCCGATGAAGCCGACGAGGACGATCGGCCAGACCAGCTCGGGCCGGCCGGCGACGTAGCGCAGGCCTTCGCGCAGCTGGCCCTTGGCGCGGGGCCGCGGCTGCACCGGGTGCAGCTCCTTCGTCCGCATCATCAGCAGGCCTGCGATGGGCGCGGCGAAGGAGAGGCCGTTGAGCAGGAAGGCCCAGCCGGAGCCGACGGCGGTGATCAGCACGCCGGCGATCGCCGGGCCGACCAGCCGCGCGGACTGGAAGTTGGCCGAGTTGAGGCTGACGGCGTTGGCGACCTGGTCCTTGCCGACCATCTCGGGGACGAAGGTCTGGCGGGCCGGGTTGTCCACGACGGTGATCAGGCCGAGGAGGAGGGCCGCGAGGTAGACGTGCCACACCTGGACGTTGCCCGCGAGGGTGAGGGCGGCGAGCGCGATGCCGGTGAGGCCCATCGCGCTCTGGGTCGCGAGGAGCAGGGGCCGCTTGGGCAGCCGGTCGGCGAGTACGCCTCCGTAGAGGCCGAACACCAGCATCGGCAGGAACTGCAGGGCGATGGTGATGCCGACGGCGGAGGCGGAGCCGGTCAGTGAGAGGACCAGCCAGTCCTGGGCGATGCGCTGCATCCAGGTGCCCGTGTTGGAGACGACCTGGCCGGTGGCGAAGAGCCGGTAGTTCCGGATCCTCAGCGAGCTGAACATCGAGTTCCTGCTCGCGGGTGCCGCGCTTGCCGCGGGTCGCGCGGCGGTAGTGGGGGTGGATATGTGGCCGGGTGCGGAGTCTGCTCCGTTTCCCGTACTCAAAAGCGTTCGCCTCCTGGCGTCGTTCCTACAGGTGTGCGAGCTTCTCCAGGACGGGTGCGGCCGCGCGCAGCTTGGCCCATTCGCCCTCGGTCAGCTCTGCCGCGAGCCCGGCCAGGAAGGCGTTGCGCTTGCGGCGGCTCTCTTCGAGCATCGCTTCGGCCTCCTCCGTCTGGCGGACCACCTTCTGGCGGCGGTCGTCGGGGTGCGGTTCCAGCGTGACCAGTCCCTTGGCTTCCAGCAACGCGACGATGCGCGTCATGGACGGCGGCTGGACGTGCTCCCGCCGCGCCAGCTCACCGGGTGTGGCCTGGCCGCAGCGGGCGAGGGTGCCGAGGACCGACATCTCGGTCGGGCTCAGCGACTCGTCGACGCGCTGGTGCTTCAGGCGCCGCCCCAGCCGCATGACGGCGGAGCGGAGGTCGTTCACGGCGGCAGCATCGTCGCCATGGGAGAGGTCAGGCATGTATTTAGAGTAACTCATTACTCTCGCTAAAGAACACGGGTTTCCCGGTCATGCACCCGGTATGTGCCAGGTCACTCGTACGGGTGAGTCGGCGGCCGAAAGTGACACGCGTGCGCACCCACTGCCCCGACTCTTTCGCCATGGGGACACATGTGCTGAGCATGCGCATAGACGGGGAGCTCCTCGACAGGCTCCGTATCCATGCCGCCAAACGCGGAATGAGCGTCCAGGACTATGTGGTCCGGACGCTCATTCGCGATGACTTCGACGAGCGCTTCAAGTCGGCCGTCGACGAGACGGAGAAGTTCTACGGGCTGACGTAGGACGCCCGGCGGGATGTCCTAGCCGAGGCCGAGGGCGGGCATCGCGTAGTAGAAGACGAACACCGCCGACACGACGTACATGGCGGTCGGGACCTCGCGGCCCCGGCCGGTCGCCAGACGCAGCACGCTGAAGGCGATGAAGCCGATGCCGATGCCGTTGGTGATCGAGTAGG
Source organism: Streptomyces virginiae (assembly GCF_040638905.1). Taxonomy (GTDB): domain Bacteria; phylum Actinomycetota; class Actinomycetes; order Streptomycetales; family Streptomycetaceae; genus Streptomyces; species Streptomyces virginiae_B. Next base: position 58,464 of record NZ_JBEZYV010000012.1, read on the forward strand.
TGAAGGGCATCATCACCATGGCCAGGAAGGCCGGGACGGCGATGGTGAAGTCGCTCCAGTCGATGTCCTTGACCGATCCCGCCAGGATCAGGAAGCCCACCGCGACCAGGGCGGGCGTGGCGGCCTGCGACGGGACCATGGTGGCCAGCGGGGTGAGGAACAGCGCCACGGCGAACAGGGCGCCGGTCACGATGTTCGCCAGGCCCGTACGGGCACCCTCGCCGACGCCGGCCGTGGACTCCACGAAACAGGTGGTGGCCGAGGAGGAGGTGGCGCCGCCCGAGGCGACGGCGAGGCCGTCGACGAACAGGACCCGGTTGATGCCGGGGAACTCGCCGGACGTCTTGTCGATCAGCTTGGCCTCGTCGCCGACGCCCAGGATCGTGCCCATGGCGTCGAAGAAGCAGGACAGCAGCACGGTGAAGACGAAGAGGATGCCGGTGAGCACTCCGACCTTGCCGAAGCCGCCGAACAGGCTCACCTGGCCGACGAGCCCGAAGTCGGGCGCGGCCACCGGGTTGCCGGGCCACGCCGGGACGGTCAGACCCCAGCCGGAGGCGGGCAGGTCGGCGACGAGCTGGACGACGACCGCGACGAGGGTCATGGCGACGATGGAGATCAGGATCGCGCCGGGGACCTTGCGGATCAGCAGGGCGAGGGTGAGCAGCGTGCCGATCGCGAAGATCAGGACGGGCCAGCCGTCGAGGTGGCCGTTGCCGCCGAGCTGGAGCGGAACCGTGGTGTGCGCGGCGTCCGGGATGCGGGATACGAAGCCGGAGTCGACGAGGCCGATCAGCATGATGAACAGGCCGATGCCGATGGCGATGCCCTTGCGCAGGCCCAGCGGGACGGCGTTCATGACGCGCTCGCGCAGCCCGGTGGCGACCAGCAGCATCACGACGAAGCCGGCCAGGACCACCATGCCCATCGCGTCGGGCCAGCTCATGCGCGGGGCGAGCTGGAGGGCCACGACGGTGTTCACGCCGAGGCCGGCGGCGAGCGCGATGGGGACGTTGCCGATGACGCCCATGAGGAGCGTGGTGAAGGCGGCCGTCAGGACGGTGGCCGTCACGAGCTGACCGCTGTCGAGCTGGTGGCCGTACATGTCCTTCGCGCTGCCCAGGATGATCGGGTTCAGCACGATGATGTACGCCATGGCGAAGAAGGTCGCGAAACCGCCGCGGACCTCGCGGGCGACGGTCGAGCCGCGCTCGGAGATCTTGAAGTAGCGGTCCAGCCCGCCGGAGGGCTCCCGGGGGGAGGGCTCCGGAGTGGCGGGTGCGGGGGCGGGGGCCGGGGTGCTCATACGGTCCTCATTGGTGGTTCATACGAAGAAAATGGGCCGCGCCCAAACCGTTTCAGTATGAACACATCAGAGAAGGGCCGTCCATCTCCGCGCGTAGACAGCGGGTGGCCCCGTGGCGGGGCAGCGGGAGCGAGGGCCGGGCGGGCCGAACGGCCGGACGGGGCGCGCTCCGGCCCCCGCTTAAACTGGCTGCATGGCGAAATGGATTGCGAAGCACGAGGCGCCCGAGCCCCTTGAGGGCCCCGTCGTCGCGACGGTCACGGGTGGCACGATCCTGTGGTTCGCCCTCTTCGTGGTCCAGCTGCCCTTCTACGGGTGGTTCGCCGACCGCGGCCAGCTGTGGTGGGTCTGGACCTGCGCGGCCGGCGGCTTCCTCGGCCTGATCGGCATCTGGTACGTCCGCGGCCGCGAGGCGGCGCTGAAGCGGCACGCCGCCGATGCTGCTGCGCAGGCTCGGCAGGAGTCGGGCGGAGCCGGCGGAGCCGCGGAGGCCTAGGCAGGTCGTCGGAGCCCCCTGTACGTCCGGTACGCGGGTGCCACCGAAAGAGACGGCCCGGACGCCTGTCGGGGCCGCCTCCGGCGGGAGCGGCGCCCCTGCGCCTCGTCGGGACGGGAGCGGTGCCCTTGCGGCGGCTCCGGTGCGGAGCGGTGCGGTGCCCTCGCGGGGGCTTCGGTGCGGGGCGGTGCGGTGGTCCGCGGGGCGGCGCCGGCTCCTACCCGGGGACGATTCGGGTCATCCGGAAGTCGCGTCTTCCGGCTTCTCGGCAGGTGAAGCCCTACAACCCCGCTTACCGTCGAAAACATGACGGAGCGGGCGAGGGTCGACCATGACGGGCGGGAGCCGGGCGGCGGGCCCGGGACGGCCATAGACGCCGGGGCGGAGGTCGACCCGGTGCACCCCGTGCGGCCTCCGGCGCCGCGTTTCAAGCCGGGCGGGCTGACCACAGCCGAGGTCGCCGAGTGCGTGGCCCGCGGAGACGTCAACGACGTCCCGGTGCGCTCCTCGCGCTCCACCACCGACATCGTCCGCGGCAACGTCTTCACCCGCTTCAACGCGATCATCGGCGTCCTCTGGGTGGTCATGCTCTGCGTGGCGCCGATCCAGGACAGCCTCTTCGGCTTCGTGATCATCGCGAACACCGGTATCGGCATCATCCAGGAGCTGCGCGCCAAGAAGACCCTCGACGGCCTCGCCGTCATCGGCGAGGCCAAACCGAGCGTGCGCCGCGACGGCCGGACCGCGGAGATCTCCACCTCCGAGATCGTCCTCGGCGACGTCATCGAACTCGGCCCCGGCGACAAGGTCGTCGTCGACGGGTCCGTCGGCGAGGCCGACGGCCTGGAGATCGACGAGTCCCTGCTCACCGGCGAGGCCGACCCCGTCCTGAAGAAGCCCGGCGACCAGGTCATGTCCGGCTCCTTCGTCGTCGCCGGCGGCGGCGCGTTCACCGCCACCAAGGTGGGCCGCGAGGCCTACGCCGCCCAGTTGGCCGAAGAGGCCTCCCGCTTCACGCTCGTCCACTCCGAGCTGCGCTCCGGCATCTCCACCATCCTCAAGTACGTCACGTGGATGATGATCCCGACCTCCATCGGCCTGATCATCAGCCAGCTCGTCGTCAAGGAGAACAACCTCAACGACGCCATCGCCCGGACGGTCGGCGGGATCGTGCCGATGATCCCCGAGGGGCTCGTCCTCCTCACCTCCGTGGCCTTCGCGATCGGCGTCATCCGCCTCGGCCGCAAGCAGTGCCTCATACAGGAGCTGCCCGCCATCGAGGGCCTCGCCCGCGTCGACGTGGTCTGCCTCGACAAGACCGGCACCCTCACGGAGGGCGGTATGGACGTCACCGAGCTCCGCCCGCTCGGCGGTGCGGAGCCGGCGTACGTCAAGAAGGTGCTCGGCGCGCTCGGCGAGTCCGACCCGCGCCCCAATGCCAGCCTCCAGGCGATCATCGACGCCTACCCCGACAGCACCGAGTGGCGGTGCACGGAGTCCCTGCCCTTCTCCTCCGCCCGCCAGTACAGCGGCGCCAGCTTCAGCGAGGGCGACGGGGAGAACAACACCTGGCTCCTCGGCGCGCCCGACGTACTGCTGCCCGCCGGGGACCAAGCCCTCGACGAGATCAACGACCTCAACGAACAGGGCCTGCGGGTCCTGCTGCTCGCCCGCTCCGCCCGCGAGCTGGACGACGAGGCCGTCGCCACCGGGGTCAGGCCGACCGCGCTGGTCGTCCTGGAGCAGCGGCTGCGCCCCGACGCCGCCGACACGCTGCGCTACTTCGAGGACCAGAATGTCAGGGCGAAGGTCATCTCCGGCGACAACGCGGTCTCCGTCGGCGCCGTTGCCGGCAAGCTGGGCCTGCCCGGCGCGCAGAACACCGTGGACGCCCGCAAGCTGCCCGCCGAGCAGGCCGAGATGGCCGAGGTCCTCGTCGGCAACTCCGTCTTCGGGCGCGTGACCCCTCAGCAGAAGCGGGACATGGTCGGCGCCCTGCAGTCCAGGGGCCACACCGTCGCCATGACCGGCGACGGCGTCAACGACGTGCTCGCCCTCAAGGACGCCGACATCGGCGTCTCGATGGGCTCGGGCTCGGAGGCCACCCGCGCCGTCGCGCAGATCGTCCTGCTCAACAACAGCTTCTCCACCCTGCCGTCGGTGGTTGCCGAGGGCCGCCGGGTGATCGGCAACATCACGCGCGTGGCCACCCTCTTCCTCACGAAGACGGTCTACTCGGTGCTGCTGGCCATTCTGGTGGTCTGCTCGCAGGTCGAGTACCCCTTCCTGCCGCGCCACCTGACGCTGCTGTCCACCCTCACCATCGGCATCCCGGCGTTCTTCCTGGCTCTGGCCCCGAACAAGGAGCGCGCGAAGCCGCACTTCGTGAAACGGGTGATGCGCTACGCGATCCCCGGCGGCGTGATCGCGGCGACGGCCACCTTCGTCACCTACCTGGTCGCCCGCCACCACTACACGGGCGCGGACGCCCTGCCCGCGGAGACGAGCGCGGCGACGCTGACGCTGTTCCTGACCTCGATGTGGGTCCTGGCGATCATCGCCCGCCCGTACACCTGGTGGCGCGTGGCCCTGGTGGGCACGATGGGCGGAGCCTTCCTGATCGTCCTGATCGTGCCGTGGCTCCAGGACTTCTTCCAGCTCAAGCTGGTCGGAGCCACGATGCCGTGGACCGCGGTGGCGGTCGCGGCGGCCGCCGCGACCCTCATCGAATTCACCTTCCGCCGGGTCGACCGCAAGTTCCCGGCCTGACCGGCCTGACTTGCTTGACCGGCCGGTCGCCCGCGCCCTACGCCAGTCCGTCCGCCTGCAAGCCGGTCAGGACGGCCTGGCCCAGGGTGTGGACCGCGGACTGGGGCCGGACCATGACCGTGAACTCCTTGATGCGGCCCGACTCGTCGAAGTGCAGCATGTCGATGCCGTGGATCTCCTTGCCGTCCACCGTGGCCCGGAAGGGCAGGACCGACGCCGGGGCCGGGGTGCCGTCCGCGCTGGTCTCGGTCGCGCCGTCGAAGTGGCCGACGTAGCGCAGGTCCTCGAAGACGCGCAGCAGGACCCCGAAGAGGCCCAGCACCATCGGCCTGCCCTGGAAGGGGCGGAACTTCACCGGGCTGTACAGCCTGATGTCCTCGGTGAACAGGTCTTCCAGCGCGGACAGGTCGCGCTTCTCCACGGCGGCACGGAAGCGTTCGGCGGTCGTCTCCGTCACGGATTCCACGGCTCCTCCTGATAATCAAGAAATTGACTAGTCAGTTTCGTGAGTATCATGCGGTGGAGGACGAGGAAAAGGGAAGGGGCAGGCGCGATGGCCTTGCGACATGCCGTACTGGCGGCACTGCTGGACGGCGAGTTCAGCGGCTACGAGCTGGCGAAGTCGTTCGACATCGGCGTCGCGAACTTCTGGCACGCCTCCCCCCAGCAGCTCTACACCGAGCTGGCCAAGCTGGAGAAGGAAGGCCTGGTCGAGGGACGCCAAGTGGTCCAGGAGGCGCGCCCCAACAAGCGGCTCTTCCAGGTCACCGACGCCGGCCGGGCCGAGCTGGAAGCGTTCGCGGCGGCGGCCGTGAAGCCCTCGGTCATCCGCGACGACCTCCTCGTCAAGGTCCAGAACGCCGACCGGATCGGTACCACGTCCGTGATCGCACAGCTCGACGAGCGGGCGGCCGCCGCCGACGCCAAGATCGACCTCCTCGGCAGGGTGCTGCGCAAGATGCGCGGCGACCTCGACGAGGAGGAGTTCCTGCTCCGCGGCGACGCGATCGGCGGGTACCTGACCGGCCTGCGCGGCATCGCCTTCGAGCAGGGGCACCGCGACTGGTGCCGCCGTAGCGCGGCGGTCCTGCGAGAGCGAGAGGGGCTGACCACCCGTGCCGACGCGCACTGAGTACCGGCGCTACGTCGCCCTGGGCGACAGCCAGACCGAAGGGCTCGGCGACGGCGACGACACCGCGGGCCTGCGCGGCTTCGCCGACCGCTTCGCCGGGCACCTGGAGACCGCCCGCCCCGGCCTGCTCTACGCCAACCTCGCCGTACGGGGACGTCTCGCCGGCCAGGTCCGCGCCGAACAGCTCGGACCCGCCCTGGCCCTGCGACCCGACATCGCCACCGTCGTCGCCGGGGTCAACGACGTGCTGCGGCCCCGCTTCGTGGCGGCCGAGGTCGCCGGCCACCTGGAGGAGATGTTCGCCGCGCTCACGGCCGCCGGGGCGCACGTGGCGACCGTGACCTTCCCCGACATCGGCAGGATCGCGCCCCTCGCCCGACCGCTGGCCCCCCGCCTGCTCCAACTCAACGAGTTCGTGCGCGCCGCGGCCGCCCGGCACGGGGTCTTCGTCGCCGAGACCGCCCTGCCGGAGGCCGTGGCGGACCCGCGGATGTGGACCGAGGACCGCCTCCACGCCAGCTCACTCGGCCACGAACGCATCGCCGCCGCCCTCGCCCACGCCGTCGGCCTCCCCGGCAGCGACGACACCTGGGCGCAGCCGCTGCCGCCGCCGGACGCGCTGCTCCGCTCCGCCGTCGCGGCCGAACTGCGCTGGGCCACCGCCTTCCTCGGCCCCTGGCTGGGCCGCCGCCTGCGCGGCCGCTCCTCCGGCGACGGCCGCACCGCCAAACGCCCCGACCTGCTCCCCCTGGCCACCGGAACCACCGGTACCGCCCGGGAGCGGTGACCCGACCGCGTCCCGGGCGTCAGTCTTTGGTGTGTCTGGCCGCCGGGCCGGCCGGTCCGGGCCGGTGACGGACGAGCAAGTCCACCGCGCCCCGTCGGAAGGCGCTGACCGCGCGGGCCCGGCACGATCCGACAGAGACGGCCCTTAGGTCGTCGTCAAAGTCCCGCCTGGCCGGCGGCACTTTGACGACACTCCCTAGTCGAACCAGCGGTCCCGGGCCAGTTCCGTCGTGCGGGACGGGTCCTCCAGCAGGGCCGCCACCTCGAAGCGGCGCGGCCACTGGCCCGCCGACCAGGCCAGGCCCGCCGCCACGCCCTCCAGGGTGGACGCGTGGAGGGTGCCGTCGGGCGTGCGCCGCCAGTCCAGTTCGGTGCCGCCCGCGACCAGCTCCTCGTGCTCGACGTACGTCGCCGGGGTCGCCGGACCCAGCAGTACCCGCACCGACTCCGGGACCTCGTGCTCCTCGCCCGGCGTGGTCACCTCCGCCGGGACCGTGTCCGACAGCCGGCGCACCTGGAGGAGGTCCGCCAGGTCGGCCGCCCGGGAAGGGGACACCGGCAGCAGGGGCAGGCCCGTCGCCAGCGGCAGCAGGTCCGGGGCGTCCGCGATCACGGCGTCCGCCGCGTCCACCACGAGCACCTCGCCGTCCACCACCGCCCGCAGCTCGTCCGGCAGGGTCACCTCCTCGGGGGCGAGATCGGCCAGAGCCCCGTACAGGCCGTGCAGCTGCCGGTCCGTCACCTCCCGGTCGGGGTCGGCGAGCCGGCCCAGCAGCTCGGCCGCGCCCCCGGGCTCGTCCAGCAGGGCCGCGACGGAGGTCCGTACCCCCAGCGCCCGCAGCACCTGCTCGTCTGCAAAACCGGTCGCGTCCGCCGAGGTGTAGAGGCCCTCCAGCAGCGGGTCGCCGCCCGCCGCACGCAGGCCCGCCGGGCGGCGGCCGTCCAGCACCGGGTGGTCGCGCAGCCACCACGCCGTGTACGGGCGCACCGACTGCGTCGTGCCGTCCGGCAGCAGGATCCGCACCGGCTGGGTCAGCGCGTCCCGCAGCGGCGGCTGCGCCAGCATCGCCAATGCCTGCGGCCAGCAGTCGTCGTCGACGAGGTCCAGGTCGCGGACGGCGACCAGCTCGGTCGCCACCGGCGGCACGGGCAGCTCCGGCAGCTGGTCCAGTACGTCCTCGCACCACACGTCCACCGCGTCCAGCAGCCCGGCGTCGTCCGGCTCGGCGAAGTCACCCTCGCGCGGCTCCATTTCGTCCGGGTCCAGGACCACGTCCGTGGCGCGCACCAGCTGGAACGACGCCAGCACCCCGCACGCGGTCAGCGGGCCCCCGCCCCAGCGCTCGGCCAGCTCGGCGTCCACGTACGGGACCTCGTCCTCGCGGATGACGGCCGCCAGCGGCGAGCCCGGCAGCAGCAGTTCGCCCGCCGGGGTCAGCTCCCCGTCCTCGTCCGGCAGGGCCAGCGCCCCCAGCCAGGGCTCGTCCCCGGGCGCCAGCTCCGCGTCGCGGACCAGCCCCAGGACCACCTCGGCCAGTTCGTCGGCGTCCAGGGTGTCGGCGTCCTCGTCCCAGATCTCCCCGGCGTCCAGGGAGGCGGCCACCGCCGACCGTACCTGCGGGGTCGTCAGGACGGCACGCGCCGTCGCCGGGAGGGACCCGAGCTTCTCCAGCAGCGGGTGCGCCGCTTCCGGGTGGGCGACCTTCAGCCCCAGCCGGGCCAGTTCCGCGGGCGTCTCGGCGTACGGAAGCAGGACGTGGCGCGGCCCGATCGCCGTGCGGCCGTCGGCGAGCGGCACGGGCAGCCCGGACAGCCGGTCGGGATCCACCCCGGCGAGGCTGTCGTAGAGCCGGTACCACCACTCGGGGGTCCGCTCGATGCCCGCGATCCGCTCGATGGCATCGCCCAGCGGGAGCCGGCCCACGCCCAGGGTGCGCAGCTCGGCGCGGCGCTCCAGACCCGCCGGCAACAGGGTCGGCAGGACCTCCGCCAGGACGCGCACGGTGTCGGCGCCCGCGCCCTCCACCACCTCGGCCTCGAAGGGGCGCAGGGCGTTGCGCTCCTCCGCGTGCTCGGGCGGTGCGGCCGGTGCGAGGAAGGCCGTACGGGGGAGCCGCTGCAGCACGGCGGCGCGCAGGGCCCCGTCCAGCTCGCCCTTGCCGAGCGGGCCGGGGACGAGGTCCACGAGCCCGGTGCTCACCGGGTCCCAGGAGCCGAGGAGTTCGGCGTACGCGTCGGCCGCGCGCTCCACGAGGAAGTCGGTCAGCGGCCCCGGCGCGGGGTGGCGGCGGCTGGTGTCCAGCGGCAGGGTGGCGATGAGCAGCGCCGGGATGCCCAGCGGCTCGTCGGTGGGGGTCGGGGCGTGCACCACGGGCGCGGTGGTCGGGCGCAGCGGGGCGCCGTCGGGGTCGACGGGCACCGCCCACGACACCGCCCACGAGGGCCGCAGCCGTTCCTCGACGGGCCGGTCGGCGAGCAGCGCCCGTTCGATGGCGCCGCCGTGGCGGACGGTGCGCCAGCGGGTGGTGTGCGTACCGGAGCCGGCGGTGTCCTCGACGACGGTGTACGCGCCCTCGTCGCGGCGGTTGAGGGTGCGCGAGCCGGCGGGAGTCTCCACGACGACCTCGCACAGCCCGGGCAGGGTCAGCAGCAGGGCGTCGTCGATGCCGGCGAGCAGTCGCTCGACGAGGTCCTCGGCGGCGGCGTCGCGCAGCGGGAGCACCACGACGGTGTCGTAGCCCTGGGGGGCGGTGCCCTCGGCGGGCAGGGGGAGCCGCAGCAGCGGGACGTGGCCGTCGCGGCGGCGCAGTTCGTCGCCGAGGCCGGGGCTGCCGACGGCGGCCTCGCGGGCCAGTTCGCGGGCCTCGGCGAGGGACCAGCGGACACCGCCGTGGCGGCCGAGCACCGCGGGCTCGTCACAGACGGCGAGGACGGCCGCGAAGCCGACGCCGAACCGGCCGACGCTCTCCGATGCGGGCTCCCGCTTGGCGGAGGCCCGCAGGGTGCTCAGGGACTCCACGCCCGTCGCGTCCAGCGGGGCACCGGTGTTGGCGACGGCCAGCAGCGCGTGGCCGCCCTCGCCCTCGTGGAGGGTGAGCCGAAGCCGGCCGGGCACCTTGGCGCGGGCCGCGGCGTCGGCGGCGTTCTGGGCCAGCTCGACGACGAGCCGGTCCCGGTACCCGCCGAGGGCGAGGTCCTCCTCGGCGTTGGCGTCCTCGCGGAACCGGGCCGGGCCGGCACCCCAGGCATCGAGCACGCCGCGCCGCAGCCGGGCCGTGCCGAAGGGGTCCACGCCGCTCTGGGCCGCCGTCACTCGCACGCTCACGCCGCTGCCTCCAAGAATCGCCCCACGGAACTCCTGAAGGTATCGCGTGCGCGGTCGGAGCTTGCCCGTGAGGTGGGCGAACACGACGACGTCCGCGTCCCCGTGGCGGTCCTTCGCGGGGTTGCCGCCGCACGTGAGGAGCGCAGCTCGGGCCGGCCGTGGGTGCCCCCGTACACCGTGTCGGTGGGGAAGGGGTCCTTCTTGAAGGTGTCGATCGCGTCGACGGCGAAGAGGGCGGTGGTGCCTTCCTGAACGGTGGACCTCGATCCCGGCGTCCTTCGCCATGGACCCGCAGGCCGCGAGGGTGGCCCGGGCGTCCCGTCCGCCGGCTCTCCGCCCCGATTCCCGGGCCCGGAGCCCGCCCTGGTCCCAGCCCCACACAACAAGAAGCCCCCGGCGACGAGGAGTCGCCGGGGGCTCGGGAAGTGTCGGACGGACGACTGCTAGAGCTTCTCGATCACGTAGTCGATGCAGGCCGTCAGCGCCTGCACGTCTGCCGGGTCGATCGCCGGGAACATCGCGACGCGCAGCTGGTTGCGGCCGAGCTTGCGGTACGGCTCGGTGTCCACGATCCCGTTGGCGCGCAGCACCTTCGCGACGGCCGCCGCGTCGATCTCGTCCGAGAAGTCGATCGTTCCGATGACGGCGGAGCGCTTGTCGGCGTCCACGACGAACGGCGTCGCGTACTTGGACGCCTCCGCCCAGCCGTACAGGTTGCGCGCACTGGCCGCCGTACGGCCGGTGGTGAACTCCAGGCCGCCCTGGCTGTTCATCCACTCCAGCTGCTGGTCCAGCAGGAACAGCGTCGACAGCGCCGGAGTGTTGTACGTCTGGTTCTTCAGCGAGTTGTCGATCGCCGTCGGCAGCGAGAAGAACTCCGGGATGTGCCGCCCCGACGCGTGGACGCGGGCCGCGCGCTCCAGGGCCGCCGGGGAGAACGCCGCCAGCCACAGACCGCCGTCGGAGGCGAAGGACTTCTGCGGGGCGAAGTAGTAGACGTCCGTCTCGGTGATGTCCACCGGCAGACCGCCGGCGCCCGAGGTCGCGTCCACCAGAACGAGGGACCCGGCGTCCGCGCCCTCGACCCGCTTGACCGGCGCCGCGACACCCGTCGAGGTCTCGTTGTGGGTGTACGCGTACACGTCCACCCCCGCCTCGGCCACCGGCTCGGGGTGCGTGCCCGGCTCGGAGGAGATCACGGACGGCTCGTCCAGCCACGGCGCGAGCTTCGCGGCCTTGGCGAACTTCGAGGAGAACTCGCCGAAGGTCAGGTGCTGGGACTTCCGCTCGATCAGACCGGCGGTCGCGATGTCCCAGAAGGCGGTGGAGCCGCCGTTGCCCAGGATCACCTCGTAGCCCTCGGGGAGGGAGAAGAGGTCCCGGAGGCCCTGGCGCACCGATCCGACCAGGTTCTTGACCGGGGCCTGGCGGTGTGAGGTTCCGAGCAGGGAGGTACCGGTGGCGGCGAGGGCGTCCAGCGCCTCGATCCGCACCTTGGAGGGGCCCGCGCCGAAGCGTCCGTCGGCGGGCTTGATGTCAGCGGGAATCTGGATCTCAGCCACGAGCGGAGCGTATCGGGTCCGGGTCCACGCTCCGGAAGCGCGTCCACCGGATGAGACGCGGCGCGACGCCCGGTGCGACGCCCGCGCGATGTCGGCGCGGCCTCGGCGGACGTCGGCGGACGGTGGCAGGCTGGGCGCCGTGACGACACCCGGTGAAGTCGAGCGGACGTTGCGGGCGGAGCTGCGCGGCGAGGTGGACTTCGGCGCCGCGGCACGCGCACTCGTGACGATGGACGCCTCCAACTACCGCCGCGTACCCCTCGGCGTCGTCGCCCCGCGCGACGCCGACGACGTGGCCGCCGCACTGCGCGTGTGCGCCGACGCCGGCGTCCCCGTCGTCCCCCGGGGCGGCGGCACCTCCATCGCCGGGCAGGCCACCGGCGTGGGCGTGGTCCTCGACCTCACCCGCCACATGGACGCCCTGCTGTCCGTGGATCCGGCCGCCCGCACCGCCGTCGTCCAGCCCGGCCTGGTCCTCGACCGCCTCCGCGACGCCGTACGCCCGTACGGACTGACCTTCGGGCCCGATCCCTCCACCCACTCCCGCTGCGCCCTCGGCGGCATGATCGGAAACAACGCGTGCGGCGCCCACTCCGTGGCCTGGGGGACCACCGCCGACAACGTCACAGAGCTGGCCGTCACCACGTACGCGGGCGCCGCCCACCGCATCGGCACCGGCTGGGACGGCGCCCCCCGGGGCCTGCGCGAACTGGTCGGCGCCCACCTCGGCCTGCTGCGCACCGGCATGCCGCCCCGTTTCCCGCGGCGGATCTCGGGCTACGGCGGACTGGACGCGCTGCTGCCCGAACGCGGGGTGCGGCTCGCCGAGGCATTCTGCGGCAGCGAAGGCACCCTCGGGGTGGTCACCGAGGCGGTGGTGCGCCTCGTGGAACTGCCGCCCGCGCCCGCCCTGGCCGTCCTCGGGTACGCCGACGAGAGCGCGGCCGCGGACGCGGCCGCCGGGCTGCTCCCGTACCGGCCCCTGACGGTCGAGGGCATGGCCGAGGACCTGCTCGGCGGGCCGGCGGGGCCGGTGGCCGGGGCGGCGGGGGTGGTAGCCGGGGCGGGGGGGCTCGGCGGCGGCGTCGCGGGGCTGCCCCGCGGCAGGGCCTGGCTGTTCGTGGAGATGCCGGACGAGGGTGGGGCGCGGGCCGTCGTACGGGGCGCCGACGCGCTGGACGCGCTGGTCCTCACGGACCCGGCGCAACAGCGGGCGCTGTGGCGGATCCGCGAGGACGCCGCGGGCACCGCGACCAGGACGCCCGACGGGCGGATGGCCTGGCCGGGCTGGGAGGACTGCGCGGTCCCGCCGGCCCGGCTCGGCGCCTACCTGCGGGACTTCCGGGCCCTGCTGGCCGCACACGGCCTGCGCGGCACCCCGTACGGGCACTTCGGCGAGGGCTGCGTGCACGTACGCATCGACTTCGACCTGGCCTCGGCCGCCGGCGTGGCCCGCTACCGCACCTTCTCGGAGGACCTCGCCGACCTGGTCGTCACCCACGGCGGCTCCCTGTCGGGCGAACACGGCGACGGGCAGGCGCGCGCCGAACTCCTGCCGAAGATGTACGGCGAGGACGTGATCCGGCTCTTCGGTGCCTACAAGGACGTGTGGGACCCGGCGGGCGGCATGAACCCCGGGATGCTGGTCAGGCCCGCCCGGCTGGACGAGAACCTCCGCTTCGAGGTGCTCCCGGCCACCCCCTTCGCCGGCGAGGTCGCCCGGTGCGTCGGGATCGCGAAGTGCCGTACGAGCGAGCCGGGAGGGCCCGGCGTGATGTGCCCCTCCTACCGGGCCACCGGTGAGGAGCAGCATTCCACCCGCGGCCGGGCACGGCTGCTGCACGAGATGCTCGCCGGGGAGGTCGTCACCGGCGGCTGGCGCTCGCCGGAGGTCGCCGAGGCGCTCGACCTGTGCCTGGCGTGCAAGGGCTGCCGCAGCGACTGCCCGGTCGGCGTGGACATGGCCTCGTACAAGTCGGAGTTCCTGCACCACCACTGGGCCGGCCGGATCCGGCCGCTCGCCCACTACACGCTGGGCGGCCTGCCGGGATGGCTGCGCCTGATCGCCCGCCTGCGGGCGGCGGGCGCCGTCAACACGGCCGCACGCCTCCTGCCGCTCCCGGTGCCGGGCCTGGCCCGGGAGCGCGCCCTGCCGGAACTCGCGAAGCGGCCGTTCACGCGGGGGGTCGGCGGGCGCGCGGCGGGCGGCCGGGCGGTCCCGGCCGGGGGCCGGGAGGGGGCCGCTGGCCTGGAGGAGGCCGGTGCTGCCGCCGTCGTCGTCCTGTGGCCCGACACCTTCACGGAGTACCTCGCCCCGGAGGTCGGCCACGCCGCGCTCCGCGTGCTCCGGGCGGCCGGCCTGGACGTGTCCGTCCCCCGCACCCGCGGCCGGGTCTGCTGCGGCCTGACCTACCTCTCCACCGGCCGCCTCGACCGTGCCCGCAAGGTCCTGCGCCGCACCCTGGACACCCTCGGCGACGTCCCCGGCCCCGTCACCGTCCTGGAACCGAGCTGCGCCGCCGCCCTGCGCACCGACCTTCCCGCGCTGCTCCCCGACGACCCCCGCGCGGCCCGCCTGGCGGCAGCCGTACGCACCGTCGCGGAAACCTTGGAGGAGTACGCACCGAACTGGCGGCCGCCCCGCCTCGACCGCCCGGTGGTCGGCCAGACCCACTGCCACCAGCACGCCGTCCTCGGTGACGCGGCGGACCGCCGGCTGCGCGAACGCGCCGGACTCGTGGGGGAGCCCGCCGGAGGGTGCTGCGGCCTCGCCGGGAACTTCGGCTTCGAGCCCGGTCACCACGAGGTGTCGGTGGCCTGTGCGGAGGAACAGCTCCTGCCGTCCCTGCGCGCGGCCCCGCCGGACGCGCTGGTCCAGGCGGACGGGTTCTCCTGCCGCACCCAGATCGCCCAGCTGGGCGGAGTCCGGGCCCGTCACCTCGTGGAACTCCTCGCGGACGGATTGAGGGAGGAAGTCCCCCGGAGCGCTCCCGACACAGGGCCGTAGCGAACATGTAAGGCAACAGAAGCGGCAACACTCCTTACGGCGGCTTAGTCTGGAGGCATGCCCGCACCGACCGCGTCCCCGACGACCACCCCCGCCGCCGCACTCCCCACCGAACCCTCCGCCGAGGCGGCGGCCCGGTCCCGCTTCGGACCGGTCGCACTGGTGGTCTCGGCCGGCATCTCGGTGCAGTTCGGGGCCGCCCTCGCGGTCATGATCATGCCGCGGGCGGGTGCCGCGGGCGTGGTGACCCTGCGCCTGGCGGCCGCCGCGATCGTGCTGCTGCTCCTGTGCCGGCCGAAGGTGCGCGGGTACACGCGCTCCGACTGGGGCACGGTCGTCGCGTTCGGCGTGGCGATGGCCGGCATGAACGGCCTCTTCTACCAGGCCATCGACCGGATCCCGCTCGGCCCGGCGGTCACCCTGGAGGTGCTCGGGCCGCTCGCCCTGTCCGTCGTCGTCTCCCGCCGCCTGGTGAACCTCCTGTGGGCCGGCCTCGCCCTCGGCGGCGTGGTGCTGCTGTCCGGACACGGCGGGGGCGGTCTCGGCTTCGGCTCCCTCGACCCGCTGGGCGCGGCCTACGCGCTCGGGGCGGGCGCGATGTGGGCGGCGTACATCGTATTCAGCGCGCGCACCGGCCGCCGCTTCCCGCAGGCCGACGGCCTGGCCCTCGCGATGGCCGCGGCCGCCGTCCTCTCCCTGCCGCTGGGTGTGTTCGAAGCCGGCGCGGACCTGCTGGTCCCGAGCACCCTCGCGCTGGGCGTCGGGGTGGCCGTACTGTCCTCCGTACTGCCCTACACCCTCGAACTCCTCGCCCTGCGGCGGATGCCCGCTCCGACCTTCGCGATCCTGATGAGCCTGGAGCCGGCGATCGCCGCCACCGCGGGATTCCTCGTCCTGAACCAGGCCCTTTCGGGGCTCGACGCCCTCGCCATCGCCCTTGTCATCGCGGCCAGCATGGGCGCGGTGCGCTCCCAGATCGGAAAGCAGCCCGCCTGATGGACGTCACCGCCTACCTGGAAGCCGCCCCCGAGGCCCGCAGGCCGGCCCTCGCCCGCCTGCGCGAGCTGTGCGCGACGGAGCTGGAGGGCTTCGAAGAGGGCATCGCGTACGGGATGCCGGCCTATGTGCGGGCGGGTGAGACCGACGCGGAGATCGCCTGGGCGAACCAGAAGCAGTACATCTCCTTCTACCTGATGCGCACGGACGTCCGGGACGCCTTCGCGGACCGCCTGGCGGGCCACGACATGGGCAAGGCCTGCCTCCGCTTCCGCAACCCCGCCAAGGTCGACTTCGACCTCCTCCGCGACCTCCTCCGCGCCACGGCCCGGGCGGGTCGGGGCGGGGTGTGCTGAGGGGCGGACCGGTGAGGCCGA
Source organism: Streptomyces virginiae (assembly GCF_040638905.1). Taxonomy (GTDB): domain Bacteria; phylum Actinomycetota; class Actinomycetes; order Streptomycetales; family Streptomycetaceae; genus Streptomyces; species Streptomyces virginiae_B. The sequence goes on from NZ_JBEZYV010000012.1 coordinate 74,220, forward strand.
TCCGCCGGGGCGGGATCGAAGTCGCGCCGGGGGTTTCCCGTCAGTAAATCGCTACGCGCTCCTGCCTGATGGCGTCTGCGGGTTCCTGTGGCTGGGCATAAGCCGCCCCGGATCGCTACGCGCTTCTCCCTGACCGCGTCCGGCCCTCGTCCGGGGCTGATCGGGGCGGACTGGGCTTCCGGTCGAGGCCGGCCCCGAGCAAAGCCGCGCCGGCTCACGGCGTCTGGCCCGGGACGCCGGTGATCGCCCGCGCGCCGCTCTGTAGGCTGTGCGCGAGCTCACGCTGAGCGCGTTCAAAAGCAGAAAACAGGGGGATCGGTGCGTCATCGCCGACTCGTAATGTCCGCTGCCGCCATCGTGGCGGCAAGCATCGGTTGCATACCCGGCACGGCTCAGGCCGCTGATCCGGTCAAGCCCGCCGGGCAGGCGGCGGGGGCGCCCGCCGTGGATCCGGCGGCAGGGTTCGAGACCTTCACGAGTGCCGCCACCACCGGCGGCGCGCAGCTGAGTCTCTTCCTGAGCGCCCGGGCGTGGTCGGCGCACAGCGTCGAGCTGACGACCTCGCTCGGCAGGGGTACGCCGCCGCTGGAGACCACCATCGACTGGGGTGACGGGACCACGGGCACGGTGACGGCCTCCGCTTCTTCGGAGACGCGGACCTCGCACACCTACAAGGAGCTCGGCGAGTACACGATCAAGGCCACCGTCGTCGATCCGGTCCTCGGGACGAGCGACACCAGGGAGGTCCGGGTCAAGACGGCGGGCTCGGAGTTCACCCCGTACGGTCCCACCCGCCTGCTGGACACCCGCAGCGGCACGGGCGCCGTCAAGGGCAAGGTCAGGGGGTACTCCTCGACCCGTCTGAAGGTCGCGGGGAACGGCGGCATCCCCGCCGGGGCCACCGCCGTCGCGCTCAACGTGACCGCCGCCAACAGCACCAGTGGCGGGCACGTCAGCGTCTTCGCCTCCGGCGCCACGCGGCCGACCGCGTCGAACATCAACTTCGAGGCCGGTCAGACCGTTCCCAACCTGGTGATCGCGCAGGTCGGTGCGGACGGCTACGTCGAGCTGTACAACGGCGGCTGGGAGCCGGTCGATCTGATCGCCGACGTCACGGGCTACTTCGGCCAGCAGGAAGCCAGCGGTTACGCCCCGCAGGCGCCGGCCCGGGTCGTCGACACCCGCTACGGGACCGGCGTGCAGGGCGGTCCGGTCGCCGGCCAGGGCTCCTTCACCGTCAAGGTGGCCGAACCGGGCGCCACCGCCGTCGCGCTGAACGTGACGGCCACCAACCCGCAGGAGGCCGGTCACCTGACCGCCCACCCGGCCGGGCAGGCGGCGCCGACCACGTCCAACGTGAACTTCACCGCCGGGCAGACGGTTGCGAACTCGGTGATCGTGCCGGTCGACAAGGACGGCCGGATCACCGTCCGCAACGGCTCCTGGGCCCCGTCCGACGTCATCGTGGAACTGGTCGGCACGTACAGCGCCGCGAGCCCCTGTGCCTATGTGCCGGTCCCGCCGGTCCGGCAGATCGACACGCGCGAGAGCTGGTCCAAGGGACCGTGGCCCACGCGCGGTTACCTCTGGCAGGCCTTCTCGATCGGGCAGGAGGCCTGGGTGCTGAACACCACGGTCACCAACACGCGCGGCGCGGGCTTCCTCTCGGTCGCACCGGACCCCAACTCCACCGGCAGCTACGCCGACAGGACCGCCCTCACCCCGCAGCGCCCGGTCTCCTCCACCCTGAACTGGACGGCGGGCAGGACCACCGCCAACCTGGTCCAGGCGAGCTCCGGTGAATACGGCATCGTCGACTTCTGGAACCAGGGCTGGGACAGCGCCGACCTGGTCGTCGACATCTTCGGCTACTACGACAACTGGTAGCCGGGCCGCGCCTGCAACCGGACCGGTCCACCGTGCGTCATCTGTGGAGCGTGCGCCCGCCCGGACGGCCGCGGGGGACCGGCTGGGCGGGCGTACGGCATCAGCCGAGGGGGAGGTCCAGGTACGACGGGGTGGCCTCCGGGGAGGTGAAGGCCAGCGTCGCGCGGGGTAGGTTGGCATCGGCGTAGAAGGGGTCGCGGGAGTCGATCACCAGCATCAGGCGGTGGCCGCGCCGCACGTCGTACGCCGTGGCCTGGAGCTCGATGTCCGCGCTGATCAGGCTGTCGGGCGGGGACTCCAGGTCGCTGTACGGGGCGTGGGTGACGAGGTGGGCCGTGCCGTCCGGGGTCGCGTCGAGGAGGTACGCGACGAAGGTGGACCCGGGGTTCGCCGCCCGGTAGGTCACGCGGAGCCGGGGCGTGCCGCGCAGCCGGACGGTCTCCGCGGCCGGGTCGGCGGTCCAGACGGCGGCGACGGTGCGGTCGATGTCCTCCGTCAGGTAGGCCTTCGGGCGGCCCGCCATCTCCGCGTAACCGGACTCGACGACCTTGTCGGCGACGGTCGCCGGGGTGTCCATCCCGCACAGCACGGTCGCCGTCCAGCCGGCCTCCGCGTCCGGGGCGAGTTCGCCGCCGTCGGCGAGGTAGAGCCGTTGCAGCTGTTCGGTGACGGAGGGCCAGGTGGGGCGGGGTTCGAGGGTTTTGCTCCACATGACCTCGCCGATGAACTGGCCCTCGTCGTCGATGCCGTTGTCGATGCCCTTGAGGTGGTGGTCGAACCAGCGGTGGGCGTCCGTCCAGATCCGGTTGGGCAGGCCGAGGACGCCTGACATCTCGGGGCCCGAGTGGTCGCCTATGGAGATCGCGAGGCGTTTGGGCCCGGTCAGCTCGTTGAACATCCGCAGCGTCTGGTTGGCGGGGAAGAGCGTCTCGTGCCAGGCGTGCGAGAAGAAGACGGGCACCTGGCGGCGGTTGAGCTCCTTGATGTGGGTGAACGGCGAGCGGACCTCGGCCCAGCGCAGGGTGCCCCGGACGTCGCTGCCGGTGAGGACGTTGTCGAGGACGCTCTGTGTCTGCGGGCTCAGCCGTGCCTTCGCGGCCGCCTTGAGCAGGGCCTGCACGGCCGCGACGCGGCGGGTGGAGTTCTCGTGGAAGGCCTCCCCGAGGTCGCCCCAGGTGCTGAGCGCGACGACGGCGTCGACGCGGGTGTCGTGCGCGGCGACGAGCTGGCTGATGCCGGAGCCGTACGAGCCCCCGAGGAAACCGATCTTCGTCACGGGGCCGGTGCTGCGCTCGATCAGGTGGTCCAGGGCGCGGCTGCCGTCGGCGACGTCGAGCGGGCCGGCCACGTCGACCTGGCCTTCGGAGCCCGCGAAGCCGCGGGTGGAGTAGGCGAGGACGTTGTAGCCGCGGGCCGCGAAGAGGGTGGCCTGGACGGCGTACGCGAGCCAGCCCAGGCTGGTCCAGGGCGACGGCATGACGATCATCGGGCGGGGCTGGGCGCCGGTGTGCCGCCAGAGCGCCGCGTCGAGGAGGTCGCCGTCGGCGCCGGTCACCTTGCCGCGGGTGAAGACGGCGAGGGCGCGCGCCTCGGCGACCGCGGCGGCCCGGGCGGTCGGCAGGCCGGTGACGTCGCCGCTCTCCAGCGCGGAGACGAAGGCGCCGAGGGCGGTCGCGTCGAGTTCGGGATAGAGGGAGAAGGGAGGTCGGGCGGCTGCAGTCACGTCAGTTCATCCTCTTTGTCGAGTGACACGAACGTGGGCGCCCGCCCGGGCCCAGAGCGGAGCGTTCAGTATCGACGGGACATCCGGTGACGTATCGCGGGTTTCCGGCTTACGGCCTGAATCGCCCTCCGCGGTCCCCGGCGTGGGCGTGCCGCGAGACCTGCGGGCCGTGCGGGTGTGGATCAACTGCCCCTGAGATGCGGTGGCTTGGTGCGGGTGGCGCGAAGGTGCCACCCTCCGAGAAAATCATGCAAGCGTGCTTGATTGTTTTTCTGGGTGCTGTCAGTCTTCCCCTCACGCCGAGAAGGGGAGCGCACCGTGCCCGATCCGTCCGCCGTCGACGACGCCGTCGCCGTCTTCACCGATCTGCGCGAGGAGGGACGCGAACTCGACGCTCTCGTCGAGGGGTTGCCCGGCCCGGACTGGGCCCGTCCCACGCCCGCACCCGGCTGGAGCGTCGCCCACCAGATCGCCCACCTGCACTGGACCGACCGGGCCTCGCTGCTCTCCCTCACCGACGCCGCCGGCTTCGGCCACATGGTCGAGGAGGCGCTGAAAGCCCCCGACTCCTTCGTCGACGACGGCGCGCGGGAGGGCGCGGCGCTGCCGCCCGCCGAGCTGCTCACCCGCTGGCGGGACACGCGGGGCGCCCTCGCGCAGGCCCTCGCCGAGGCCCCGCCCGACACCCGTTTCCCCTGGTACGGGCCGCCGATGAAGGCCGCCTCGATGGCCAGCGCCCGCCTGATGGAGACTTGGGCGCACGGCCAGGACGTCGCCGACGCGCTCGGCGTGCGGCGCACCCCGACCGCGCGACTGCGGCACGTGGCACGGATCGGCGTACGGGCCCGCGACTACGCCTACGCCGTACGCGGACTGCCCGCCCCCGACGGAGAGTTCCGGGTGGAGCTGACCGCCCCCGACGGCGCGGGGGTGTGGGCGTACGGGCCGCCGCAGGCCGCACAGCGGATCACCGGCCCGGCCCTCGACTTCTGCCTGCTGGTGACCCAGCGGGCGCACCGCGCCGACTTGGACCTGACCGCGACCGGCCCCGACGCGGACCGCTGGCTGGACATCGCCCAGGCCTTCGCCGGGCCGGCGGGCGCCGGACGCGAGCCGGGGGGCCGACGGTGACCCGGCGCCCCCTCCTCATCGGCAACGCGTCCGGCTTCTACGGCGACCGCTCCAGCGCCCTGCGCGAGATGCTCACCGGCGGTCCGCTGGACGTGCTGACCGGGGACTACCTGGCCGAGCTGACCATGCTGATCCTTGGCCGGGACCGCCTGAAGAACCCCGAACTCGGCTACGCCAAGACCTTCCTGCGCCAGCTGGAGGAGGCGCTCGGGCTCGCGCACGAGCGGGGCGTACGGATCGTCACCAACGCGGGCGGTCTGAACCCGGCCGGGCTGGCCGACGCGGTACGGGCGCTGGCGGCCAAGGTGGGCGTGCCCGTCTGCGTGGCCCACGTCGAGGGCGACGACCTCACCGCCCGCGAGGACGGCGCCCTGACGGCCAACGCCTACCTCGGCGGCGCCGGGATCACGGCCTGCCTGCGGGCCGGCGCGGACGTGGTCGTCACCGGCCGGGTCACGGACGCGGCGCTGGTCAGCGGCCCGGCGGCCTGGTGGTTCGACTGGGCGCCGGAGGACCACGACCGGCTGGCGGGAGCGGTGGTCGCGGGCCACGTCCTGGAATGCGGAACCCAGGCCACCGGCGGCAACTACTCCTTCTTCACCGCCCACGACGTCCGCCGCCCCGGCTTCCCGCTCGCGGAGATCTCGGCGGACGGCTCGGCGGTCATCACCAAGCACCCGGGGACGGGTGGGGTGGTCTCGGCGGGCACGGTCACCGCCCAGCTCCTGTACGAGACCCAGGGCGTCCGCTACCTCGGCCCGGACGTGACCGCCCGCCTGGACACGGTCCGGCTCGACGACGACGGCGCCGACCGCGTGCGGATCTCGGGAGTGCGCGGGGAGCAGCCGCCGTCCACCCTCAAGGTGGGCGTGACCCGGATCGGCGGCTGGCGCAACGAGGTGGTCTTCGTCCTGACCGGCCTGGACATCGAGGAGAAGGCCGACCTCGTCCGCTCCCAGCTCGCCGAGGCCCTGGAGGGTGTCGCCGACGCCGCCTGGACCCTGGCCCGTACCGACCACGACGACGCCGAAACGGAGGAGACGGCGAGCGCCCTGCTGCGCCTGGTGGTCCGCGACCCGTCCCCGGACCGGATCGGCCGCGCCCTGACCTCGACGGCCGTCGAACTGGCCCTGGGCAGCTACCCGGGCTTCCACCTCACCACCCCACCCGGCCCGGCCCAGCCCTACGGCGTCTTCGCCTCGACCTTGGCCCCGGCAACGGAGGTCCCCCACACCGCAGTCCTCCCGGACGGCACCCACGCCCCGATGCCCGCCCCCGCTGCTCCCGCCCCACTGGCGGAGCCGGCCGCTTTTCAAGCCTCCCCTGCAGAGCCAGCCGCACCTTCAGCCCGGCCGGCGGAGCCGGCCGCTTCTCCAGCCTCGCCGGCGTTTGAGGCGCGGGGGTCCGGGGGCGGAGCCCCCGAAGGGGTCGGGGGCGCAGCCCCCGCCGGGCCCGGGGCGGAGCCCCGGGAGACCGTCCGCGCCCCCCTCGGGGCGCTGGCCGGGGCCCGCAGTGGAGACAAGGGCGGCGACGCCAACGTCGGCGTCTGGACCGAGTCCGCCCCCGCCTGGCACTGGCTTCGCGACACCCTCACCGTCGACCGGTTCCAGGCCCTGCTCCCCGAGACCCGCGGCCTCGCCGTGCAGCGGCACGAACTGCCCAACCTCCGCGCCCTGAACTTCACCGTCACCGGCATTCTCGGCGACGGCGTCGCCTCCGGCCACCGCTTCGACCCGCAGGCCAAGGCCCTCGGTGAATGGCTGCGCGCCCGCCACCTCGACATCCCCGTCGACCTCCTGCCACCCCAGGCCCGCACCGCGACCGCCGCGGCGCCCGCAGCCGCCCCGCGGCCCGCCGAGGGCCCCGCACCCGCCCCGCAGCCCGCCCAGGGCCCCGCACCCGTATCCGCCCCGGAGGGGACCGGCCCATGACCCGCCTGCGCACCACCGTCGACCCCCACGCCCCCGAGCACACCAGTGCCCGTACGGCCGCACTGGAGCGCCTCGACGCCCTCGACGCCGAACACGCCAAGGCCCTCCAGGGCGGCGGGGACAAGTACACGGCCCGCCACAAGAAGCGCGGCAAGCTCCTGGCGCGCGAGCGCGTCGAGCTGCTCCTCGACCCCGACACCCCGTTCCTGGAGCTGTCCCCGCTCGCCGCCTGGGGCAGCGACTACCCCGTCGGCGCCTCCATGGTGACCGGCATCGGCACGGTCGAGGGCGTCGAATGCCTGGTCACCGCCAACGACCCCACCGTCCGGGGCGGCGCCAGCAACCCCTGGACACTGAGGAAGGCGCTGCGGGCCAACGAGATCGCCCGCCAGAACCGCCTCCCCGTCATCAGCCTCGTGGAGTCCGGCGGCGCCGACCTGCCCTCCCAGAAGGAGATCTTCATCCCGGGCGGCGCGATCTTCCGCGACCTCACGCGGCTCTCGGCCGAAGGCATCCCTACCGTCGCGGTCGTCTTCGGCAACTCCACCGCCGGAGGCGCGTACGTCCCCGGCATGTCCGACCACACCGTCATGATCAAGGACCGCTCCAAGGTGTTCCTCGGTGGCCCGCCCCTGGTCAAGATGGCCACCGGCGAGGAGAGCGACGACGAGTCCCTCGGCGGGGCCGACATGCACGCCCGCACCTCCGGGCTCGCCGACCACTACGCCCTCGACGAGTACGACGCCATCCGCCAGGCCCGCCGCATCGTGGCCCGCCTGAACCACCGCAAGCCCCACCAGGACCCGCCGAAGGCCGAGGAGCCCCTCTACGACCCGGAGGAACTCCTCGGGATCGTCCCGCCCGACCTGAAGACCCCCTTCGACCCGCGCGAGGTCATCGCCCGCATCGTCGACGCCTCCGACTTCGACGAGTTCAAGCCGCTGTACGGCACCAGCCTCGTCACCGGCTGGGCCACCCTCCACGGCTACCCCGTCGGCATCCTCGCCAACGCACAGGGCGTGCTGTTCAGCGCCGAGTCCCAGAAGGCCGCGCAGTTCATCCAGCTCGCCAACCAGCGCGACATCCCACTCCTCTTCCTCCACAACACCACCGGCTACATGGTCGGCAAGGAGTACGAGCAGGGCGGCATCGTCAAACACGGCTCGATGATGATCAACGCCGTCTCCAACTCCAGGGTCCCGCACCTGTCCGTGCTCATCGGCGCCAGCTATGGCGCCGGCCACTACGGCATGTGCGGCCGCGCCTACGAGCCCCGCTTCCTCTTCGCCTGGCCCAGCGCCAAGTCCGCCGTCATGGGCCCCCAGCAGCTCGCCGGAGTCCTCTCCATCGTGTCCCGGCAGTCCGCCGCCGCCAAGGGACTCCCGTACGACGAGGAACAGGACGCCGGGATGCGGGCCTTCGTCGAGGCGCAGATCGAGTCCGAGTCCCTCCCCATGTTCCTGTCCGGGCGGCTGTACGACGACGGGGTCATCGACCCGCGCGACACCCGTACCGTCCTCGGCCTGTGCCTGTCGGCCGTCCACAACGCCCCCGTCGAGGGCGCCCGTGGCGGCTTCGGCGTCTTCCGGATGTGAGCCCGCACATGACCCCTCAGATCAGCTCCCTGCTCGTCGCCAACCGGGGCGAGATCGCCGTACGGATCTTCCGCACGGCCCGCGACCTGGGCCTGGCCACCGTCGCCGTCCACTCCGACCCCGACGCCGACGCCCTGCACGTCCGCGCCGCCGACGCGGCCGTCCGGCTGCCGGGCGCCGCCCCCGCAGACACCTACCTGCGCGGCGACCTGGTCATCAAGGCCGCCCTCGCCGCCGGAGCCGACGCCGTCCACCCCGGCTACGGCTTCCTCTCCGAGAACGCCGACTTCGCCCGCCAGGTCCAGGACTCCGGCCTCATCTGGATCGGCCCGCCCCCCGAGGCCATCGAGGCCATGGCCTCCAAGACCCGGGCCAAGGAACTGGTGCGCGCCGCCGGCGTCCCGCTCCTCGACCCCGTCGACCCGGCCACCGCCACCCCCGCCGACCTGCCGCTCCTGCTCAAGGCGGCCGCCGGCGGCGGCGGTCGCGGCATGCGCGTGGTCCGCGACCTGGACGTCCTCAAGGAGGCCCTCCACGCCGCGTCCGCCGAAGCGGCCTCCGCTTTCGGCGACGGCGAGGTGTTCGCCGAGCCCTACATCGAACGCGGCCGCCACGTCGAGGTGCAGATCCTCGCCGACGCCCACGGCACCGTCTGGGCCCTCGGCACCCGCGACTGCTCCCTCCAGCGCCGCCACCAGAAGGTCATCGAGGAGGCCCCGGCGCCGGGCCTGCCGGACACCCTGCGCGACAGCCTGCACGCCGCTGCCGTCGCCGCCGCCCGCGCCGTCTCCTACCGTGGAGCGGGCACCGTCGAGTTCCTCGTCACCGCCGACGGACGCCCGTACTTCCTGGAGATGAACACCCGCCTCCAGGTGGAACACCCCGTCACCGAAGCGGTCTTCGACCTCGACCTCGTCGCCCTGCAGCTGCGCGTCGCCGAAGGCGCCGCCCTGCCGCTGTCGCCCCCGGAGCCCACCGGCCACGCCGTCGAGGCCCGCCTCTACGCCGAGGACCCCGCCCAGGACTGGCGCCCCCAGACCGGCGTACTGCACACCCTCGACATCCCGGGCCAGGTCCGCGTCGACACCGGCTTCACCGACGGCGACACCGTCGGCATCCACTACGACCCCATGCTCGCCAAGGTCGTGGCCCACGCCCCCACCCGTGCCGAGGCCGTACGCACCCTCGCCCACGCCCTCGCCGGAGCCCGCATCCACGGGCTCACCACCAACCGCGAACTGCTCGTAGGCTCCCTGCGGCACCGGGAGTTCACCACGGCACAGATCGACACGGGCTTCTACGACCGCCACCTCGCCGCCCTCACCGAGACCGCCCCGGACGCCGGCACGGCCGCCCTCGCCGCGGCCCTCGCCGAGGCCGCCCCCACTCCGGACGCACCCCTCGCCGCCCGCCTCGGCGGCTGGCGCAACGTGCGCTCCCAGCCGCAGACCCGCCGCTACACCTCCGCCGGTACCGAGTACGAGGTCCAGTACCACCCCGTCGACCACCCGGGCATTCGAGTCCTGTCCGCCGAACGGCACCTCGTCACCCTCGAAGTCGACGGCATCCGCCGGATGTTCCACGTGAAACGAAATTCGAACAACACCGAGGTCTACGTCGACTCCCCGCTCGGAGCCCACACCCTCACCCCCGTCCCCCGGTTCCCCGACCCCCAGGACCGCACCGAACCGGGCTCCCTGCTCGCCCCCATGCCCGGCACCGTCGTCCGCGTGGCCGACGGCCTCGCCCCCGGCAGCCACGTCACCGCCGGCCAGCCCCTGCTCTGGCTGGAGGCCATGAAGATGGAGCACCGCATCCTCGCTCCGGCCTCCGGCACGCTCACCGCGCTCCACGCCGCCACCGGCCAACAGGTCGAGTTCGGTGCCCTGCTCGCCGTAGTCCAGGAGGAACCGCAGCCATGAGCTCCACCATCGAATCCGCCGAACACAAGGCCCTGCGCACCGCCGTCGCCGCCCTCGGACAGCGCTACGGCCGCGAGTACCTCGCCCGCGTCGCCCGCGAGGGCGCCCACCCCGACGAACTGTGGGCCGACGCCGCGAAGCTCGGATACCTCGGCGTCAACCTCCCCGAGGAGTACGGCGGCGGAGGCGGCGGCATCGCCGAACTGGCCATCGTCCTCGAAGAACTCGGCGCCGCCGGCTGCCCCCTGCTCATGATGGTCGTCTCGCCCGCCATCTGCGGCACGGTCATCGCCCGCTTCGGCACCGACGAGCAGAAGCGGACCTGGCTCCCCGGCCTCGCCGACGGCAGCCTCACCATGGCCTTCGGCATCACCGAACCCGACGCCGGGTCCAACTCCCACCGCATCACCACCACAGCCCGCCGCGACGGCGACGGCTGGATCCTCACCGGCCGCAAGGTCTTCATCTCCGGCGTCGACATCGCCGACGCCACCCTCATCGTCGGCCGCACCGAAACAGCATCATCCAGCGGGGCCGCACCGGCCCTCAAGCCGTGCCTGTTCATCATCCCGCGCGACACCCCCGGCTTCGGCCGCTCGGTCATCGACATGGAACTCCAGGCGGCGGAGAAGCAGTTCGAACTGACCCTGGACGAGGTCCGCCTGCCATGCTCCGCGCTGGTCGGCGACGAGGACGCCGGACTGCTCCAGCTCTTCGCCGGCCTCAACCCCGAACGCATCATGACCGCCGCCTTCGCCATCGGCATGGGCCGCTACGCCCTCGCCCGGGCCGTCGAGTACGCCAAGACCCGCCAGGTGTGGAAGGAGCCGATCGGCGCACACCAGGCCGTCGCCCACCCGCTGGCCCAGGCGCACATCGAACTGGAACTGGCCCGCCTCATGACACAGAAGGCGGCCGCGCTGTACGACGCCGGCGACGACATGGGCGCGGGCGAGGCCGCGAACATGGCGAAGTACGCGGCGGGGGAGGCCTGCGTCCGCGCGGTCGACCAGTCCGTCCACACCCTCGGCGGCAACGGCCTCACCCGCGAGTACGGCCTCGGCTCCCTCATCACGGCCTCCCGCGTGGCCCGCATCGCCCCCGTCAGCCGCGAAATGATCCTCAACTTCGTCTCCCACCAAACGCTAGGCCTCCCCAAGTCCTACTAGGGCCCTGCGGGCTGGCTCGGCGGGGTCGGCCCGGTCGCTCCGGTTGCCCTGGGGGCGGCTCGGAGGTGTGGGGCTTGCTTCGGCGGAGCCGGGTGGGGTCTGGTCGGTCCGGGGTGCTGTGCCGGGGTGTCTCCTCGGCTCGGCGCGTGCGGGCCATCGCGGCTGTACCCGGTGGTTGCGCGCTCGTCCTGCGGGGACACCCCGCCACGTCCCCCCCTCCCCTCCACCAACCCGGCCGCGGGCAGGCCGGAGCCACCCCATGGGATCCCCGGCACTGCCGGAGCCGGCGGTGGGCGGGGACGCTTCACGGGATCCCGGATCGCTGCCGGAGCCGGCGGTGGGGTGGGGACACGTAGGAGGGTCCCCGCAGGACGAGGCGCGACCACCGGGTACGGCCGAGAAATGCCCGCACGCGCCGAGCCGAGGAGACCCTCGTACGGGGCACCGCCCCACACCCCGACCCCGCCAAGCACCCGCGCGGGACCGGCCACCGCTGGACACCGCCGACCACCTCGCGGGGGGACCGCATGCCCTGCACCCGCCGAGCACCCCCGCAGGGGACCGGCGCAGCCCCCGAGACCGGCGAACACCCCCTGGGGGACCGGCCCCGGCCGGACAACACCGAGCCCGCAGGGCAACCCGAACACCGCCGAGCAAGCCCGCAGGGCAGGAGCGCATACGCTCCCCCGAAGGACCCCGCGCACCCAGCGACCGCTCCGGAGGAGCCATGGCCACACCCGTCCACGCCGCAACGGCGGCCGGAGTCACCACCCTCACCCTCGACTCCCCGGCCAACCGCAACGCCCTCTCCGCGGAGCTCGTCGCCGAGCTCCGCGCCGCCTTCGCCGCGGCCGGGGCCGACCCGGCGGTGCGTGCCGTCGTCCTCACCCACACCGGCGGCACGTTCTGCTCCGGAGCCGACCTCAAGTCGCCCTTCGACCCCGCCGACTTCGTGGCCCTGCTGCGCGAGATCACCGAGCTGCCCAAGCCGGTGGTCGCCCGCGTCACCGGCCACGTCCGGGCCGGCGGCCTCGGCCTGCTCGGCGTCTGCGACATCGCCGCCGCCGGGCCGAAGTCCTCGTACGCCTTCACGGAGACCCACCTGGGCGTGGTCCCCGCCGTCATCTCCGCGCCGCTCCTGCCCCGCCTGGACCCGCGCGCCGCAGCCCGGTACTTCCTGACGGCGGAGGCGTTCGACGCCGCCGAGGCCGCACGGATCGGGCTGCTCACCCTCCACGGGGAGGACGTCGACGAGATCCTCGCGCCCGTCCTCTCGGGCCTGCGCAAGGCCGGCCCCGAGGCGCTCGCCGCGACCAGGCGACTGGTCACCGCCCCTGTGCGGGCGGCCCTCGCCCAGGACGGCGTCGCGCTCACCGAACTGTCCGCACACCACTTCGCCTCCGCCGAGGCCCGCGAGGGCATCACCGCCCGCTTCGAGCGCCGGGACCCGTCATGGGCCCTGTGACCGACAGCGCCGCCGCCGCGGCCATGACCGGCCCCAAGCAGGCGCGCAGTCGCGTCACCCGCCGCCACCTGCTGGAAGCGGCCGTGTCCTGCCTCGCCGAGCACGGCTGGGCCGGGTCCACCGTCTCCGCCGTCGCGGAACGCGCCGGCGTCTCGCGCGGAGCGGCCCAGCACCACTTCCCGACCCGCGAGGACCTGTTCACCGCCGCCGTCGAGTACGTCGCCGAAGAACGCTCCACCGCCCTGCGCGACCTCTTCCACGCCGGCCCGGCCGCCCGCCCGGCCGTGGTGCAGGCACTGGTCGACCTGTACACGGGCGCCCTCTTCCGCGCCGCGCTCCAGCTGTGGGTCGCCGCCTCCAACGAGGAGCAGCTGCGTCCGCGGGTCACCGAGCTGGAGGCCCGGGTCGGCCGCGAGACCCACCGCATAGCCGTCGAACTGCTGGGCGCCGACGAGTCCGTGCCCGGCGTACGGGAGACCGTGCAGGGCCTCCTCGACATGGCCCGCGGCCTGGGCCTGGCGAACGTCCTGACCGACGACGCCGCCCGACGGGCCCGTGTCGTGGCCCAGTGGTCCCGGATCCTCGACGCGGCCCTGGGCTGAGCCGGGCGGCCCGAAAACGCGGCGGGGGCGCCGCGCCCGGAGGAGTCCGGGACGCGGCGCCCCGCGGGGTGCGGCGGCCGAGCCGCGCAGGCGCCGAGCGGTCAGGCGGTGTCGGCGATGTCCGCGTAGCCCTCGATCTCCTGCGGGTTGCGCCGGCCCGGCCCCGTGTAGCGGGCCGACGGGCGCACCAGGCGGCCCGTGCGCTTCTGCTCCAGGATGTGCGCCGACCAGCCCGCGGTACGGGCGCAGCTGAACATCGAGGTGAACATGTGCGCCGGCACCTCCGCGAAGTCCAGCATGATCGCGGCCCAGAACTCCACGTTGGTGGCGAGCACACGGTCGGGGCGACGCGCGTGCAGCTCCTCCAGCGCGGCCTTCTCCAGCGCGGCGGCCACCTCGTAGCGCGGCGCGTCCAGCTCCTTGGCGGTGCGGCGCAGCACGCGGGCGCGCGGGTCCTCGGCGCGGTAGACGCGGTGCCCGAAGCCCATCAGGCGCTCGCCCTTGTCGAGGGCCTTCTTCACGTACGCCACGGCGTCGCCGGTGCGCTCGATCTCCTCGATCATGCCGAGCACGCGGGACGGCGCCCCGCCGTGCAGGGGCCCCGACATGGCGCCGACGGCGCCGGACAGCGCCGCGGCGACATCCGCCCCGGTCGACGCGATGACGCGCGCGGTGAAGGTGGAGGCGTTCATGCCGTGCTCGGCGGCGGACGTCCAGTACGCGTCGACGGCCTTGACGTGCTTGGGGTCCGGCTCGCCCCGCCAGCGGATCATGAACCGCTCGACGACGGACTCGGCCTTGTCGATCTCGCGCTGCGGGACCATCGGCAGGCCCTGGCCGCGGGCGGACTGGGCGACGTACGACAGCGCCATCACGGCCGCGCGCGCCAGGTCGTCGCGGGCGGTCTGGACGTCGATGTCCAGCAGCGGTTTCAGACCCCACACGGGGGCGAGCATCGCGAGGGCGGACTGCACGTCGACGCGAATGTCACCGGAGTGGACGGGGATGGGGAAGGGTTCGGCGGCCGGCAGGCCGGGGTTGAAAGCACCGTCGACCAGCAGGCCCCACACGTTCCCGAAGGAGACGTGCCCGACAAGGTCTTCGATGTCGACACCCCGGTAGCGGAGCGATCCGCCTTCCTTGTCGGGTTCGGCGATCTCCGTCTCGAACGCGACGACCCCTTCGAGCCCGGGTACGAAGTCGGACATCAGGCGGCTCCTCAGATAGTGCGAACACGCGCGGCTCCCGGCGTGACTCGCGGTCCGGCGCGGTCATCCCCGTTGATGCCCGGCACGGCCGATGGTCACCCGTGCGGGGGCCTTCGGACCGGCCCCAAGATTTTGGCGGCTGCGCCCCGACTGCGGAAGCGTGACATACGGCACACCCTCCCCGGTCCACCTGCGGCAGGATGGCTCGCGTGACCGATCAGGACATTGACCCCGCCATGATGCGCAAGCAGTACCGCTCGGAGATCGTCCACGAGGAGAGCCTCGCCGAGGACCCCATGGAGCAGTTCGCCCGGTGGTTCCAGCAGGCGGCCGACTCGCACCTCTTCGAACCGAACGCCATGGTCGTCTCGACGGCCACCCCCGACGGACGGCCCAGCTCGCGCACGGTGCTGCTGAAGCAGTTCGACAGCAGGGGCTTCGTCTTCTTCACCAACTACGCGTCCCGCAAGGGCCGGGAGCTCGCCGCGAACCCGCACGTCGCGCTGCTCTTCCCGTGGCACCCCATCGCCCGCCAGGTGATCGTCACCGGCACGGCGTCCCGCATCGGCCGCGACGAGACGGCGGCGTACTTCCGGTCCCGGCCGCACGGCTCGCAGCTGGGCGCCTGGGCGAGCGAGCAGTCGAGCGTGATCGGCTCCCGGGCGGAGCTGGACGGCCGCTACGCCGAGCTGGCCGCGCGCTACCCCGAGGGCGAGCAGGTCCCGGTCCCGCCGGAGTGGGGCGGGCTGCGGGTGGTTCCGCAGGAGGTCGAGTTCTGGCAGGGCCACGAGAACCGGCTGCACGACCGGCTGCACTACGTACTGGAGGGCGAGAAGTGGCGCCTGGAACGGCTCTGCCCGTAGCCGCGGGGACCACGCCGCCTGTTCGCGCCCCGCGGGAGGCGGCCCGCTCCCGTTCCTGCCCACCCGCGGCGGGAGCGTAGACGCAGACGACCCGCGGGCTCGGGTCCTCTCCTGCAGTGAGAGGAGCCGGCCGGACGTGCCGGCGAGCCCGCGGGTCGGGTGACTGCTTGGGATTGGCGCCGGGCGATCCGCCGGGCACCGCACTGGGTGCGTTGCTGACGACGGGCCCTAGCCCGCAGCCACCTCACGCGTCCGGAGTTCATACATTTCCGGGATCACCTCCTTTCAGTGTGCGTCCACTGTAAGCAGGCCCGCGCTCGTGGCTCAATCGAATTTCGTCGGCGAATCCACAGGTGTGTCCGTCGGCTCTCCGGAGCAGCCGCAAATTCCGGTGGGAGACATCAAAACGGCTGGTCAGCGTTGTGATCTCGAATCCGGAGTGCGTCCGCTCCGAGAAATCCCGGTCACTGGATGACACGGCCGCCGCGATCAAGACCGTGCCGAACGCGGTCTGCTCCACGTGGAACTCCATCACGGGTGTGAACCGGCACAGGCGCGATGCTGACCAGCCCTCGGCGGACGAGGGTGGTCCGCCCCTGCGGGCCGAATCGCCGCGCAGCTGCACGCCCGCGACCGCAGAGCCCGCACGGCTTCGGTCCTTGAGCCGGATGGTGGGCGTCAGCGGCTCTCTGTGTCGCCGTCGCGGGCATGTTGCCCCAGATGTGGGGGACCGCAGGGATTTCTCCGAATGCGGTGTGGGCTGCGTCACGTTCGAGTTCAATGATCTGACGTGCCGCATACGCCAACACCTGCTGGGGGTTCCAGGTGAGTGCTTCCGGACGTGACGAGACCACTGACGATCTGCTCGCCGCGCTGCTGGACGGGATGGACGCCGCGCTGTGCGCCTTCGACTCCGACGGGGTGATCACCCACTGGAACCGTGAGGCCGAGCGGATCCTGGGCTGGTCCGCCGGGGAGGCCGTGGGGCGCAAGGGGTTCGAAGGGTGGGCGGTGCGGGCCGCCGACGCGCAGGACGTACAGGACAGACTGATGTCCGCCCAGCACGTGCCCGGGCGCCAGGTCCACGAGTTCGCGCTGCTCACCAAGGACGGCGGGCGCGTCCTGGTACGGACGCAGTCCGCCGGGGTGCCGGGCGCGGACGGCTCGCCCGCGGGGGTGTACTGCGCCTTCAGCGAGGTGCACGCACAGATCGACCTGGAGCGGTCCATCGCGCTGAGCGAGGCCCTGATGGAGGACGCCTCCTGGGGCGTCGTCCTCGTCGACGTCGACCTGCGGCCCGCCGTGGTCAACGCGCACGCCGCGCGGGCCTTCGGGACCGGCCGTACCGCCCTGCTCGGCCGGCCCCTCGGCGAGCTGCTGACCCAGGGGGTGGAGGAGCTGGAGGGGGCGCTCCAGCACGTGCTCGCGGAGGGGGCGCCGCCCGCGCCCGTGGAGATGTGGGTGTCGGTGCGCACGGCCGAGGGCGTACGGCGCCGGTGTTGGCGCTGCGGGTTCGTGCGGCTGGCTTCACCGCTCGCGGAGGAACCGGTGCCGCTGGGCGTCGGCTGGCTGCTCCAGGACGTCACCGAGGCCCGGCAGGAGCAGCTCGACGCCGCGCAGGCGCGGTTCCGTTCCCACCAGCTGCACCGGGCGGGGCGGGCCGCCGCCGAGTGCGAGGACCCGGCGGAGGCGGCCGCCGTACGCCTGGACTTCGCACTCGCCGGCTTCGCCGAGCACGCCCTGCTGGACGTACTGGCCCCCGCGGCCGACTCCGAGCGGCGCAGGCTCGTACGGTGCGCCGCGTCGCCGCCCGCGCTGCCGGGGCCCGGTTCGATCCCCGTACGGTACGCGGCCGGGCACCCGGCGCTGCAGGCGCTGGACCGGATCGGCTCGGTGCGCACCAGCGCCCCGCGCGGTGAGGCGGACGCGGAGTGGGCGCGGGCCCGGCAGTGGCCCGAGGGCGCGGCGCACGTGCTGTGCACGGTGCTGCGCAGCCGGGGGCGGACCCTGGGGGCGCTGACGTTCCTGCGGGGGCCGTCGCGGGCGGCGTTCGAGCGTGCGGACGCGGCGTACGCGGAGGAGGTGGCGGCCCGCGTGGCCGCGGACCTGGACCTGGCGGCGGGCTCCGGGTCCGCTCAGTGACGGAAGAAGATCCGGTCGCCGTACTCCTGCATGACGCGGCCGTTCCACTCGTGGCCGCCGTCGACGTTGCCCGAGCGCAGGAGCGGGGGCTCCAGGCCGCGGGCGGCGAGTTCGCCGGCGGCCGTGGCCATGACCGCCTGCATGATCGCGCTGGTGACGACGGTGGAGGCGGGGGCGAAGGGGGCGTCGATGCCGTCGATGCTCAGTTCCGCGTCACCGACCGCGATCTTGCTGTCGAGGACGACGTCGCAGTGGTCCTTGAGGAAGGTGCCCGAGGCGTGCCGTGAGCGGGTGCCGGTGGCGTACGCGACCGAGGTGACGCCGATGACCTTGAGGCCGATGGCGCGCGCGTTCATGGCCATCTCGACGGGCAGCGCGTTGCGCCCGGACAGGGAGATGATCACGAGGACGTCGCCGTCGGAGGCGGGGCTGCTGTCGAGGACGGCGCCGGCGAGGCCGTCGACGCGTTCGAGGGCGCTGCCCAGGGTGGCGGGCATGACGTCGACTCCGGCGGTGCCGGGGACGGCGAGGAAGTTCATCAGGGCGAGGCCGCCCGCCCGGTAGACGACGTCCTGGGCGGGCAGTGAGGAGTGGCCGGCGCCGAACGCGAAGAGGCGGTTGCCGCCGGCGACGGCGTCGGCGACGAGGGTGCCGGCCTGGGCGATGCGCGGGGCCTCCTCGTCCCGGACCCGCTCCAGCAGGCCGATGGCGGCGTCGAAGAACTGACCGGCCAGCTTGCTCTCGCTCATACGCCGAAGGCCCTTCCAGAGGTGGGGTGCGTCCGTGTCCGCCGCTCACCGTGCGGTCTGGACCAAGGGCGTGTCAATACGGCCGTCAATCCCGTGGCCCAGGGGCCGGGGGAGGTCCGGGACCGGTCTTGGCCCGCGGCACGGGACGGTTGTCCGCCCGATGCGTCAGAATTGGGGACAGGGCCAGCGCACGCAATCCGAGGGGCACGAATGTCCGGACTGATCGATACCACGGAGATGTATCTCCGCACCATCCTCGAGCTGGAAGAGGAAGGCGTGGTCCCCATGCGCGCCCGGATCGCCGAGAGGCTGGACCAGAGCGGGCCGACGGTGAGCCAGACGGTGGCGCGCATGGAGCGGGACGGTCTGGTGGCCGTCGCCACGGACCGCCATCTGGAGCTGACGGACGAGGGCCGGCGGCTGGCGACGCGCGTGATGCGCAAGCACCGGCTCGCCGAGTGCCTGCTCGTCGACGTCATCGGCCTGGAGTGGGAGCAGGTGCACGCGGAGGCCTGCCGGTGGGAGCACGTGATGAGCGAGGCGGTGGAGCGGCGGGTGCTGGAGCTGCTGCGCCACCCGACCGAGTCGCCGTACGGGAACCCGATCCCGGGGCTGGAGGAGCTGGGCGAGAAGGCGGAGGCCGAGCCGTTCCTGGAGGACGGCATGATCAGCCTGTCCGAGCTCGACCCGGGTACCGAGGGCAAGACGGTGGTCGTGCGGCGGATCGGGGAGCCGATCCAGACGGACGCCCAGCTGATGTACACGCTGCGGCGGGCGGGCGTGCAGCCCGGCTCGGTGGTGAGCGTGACCGAGTCCCCTGGGGGTGTGCTGGTCGGCAGCGGTGGCGAGGCCGCCGAGCTGGAGGCCGAGATCGCCTCGCACGTGTTCGTGGCGAAGCGCTGACCCCGGGGTCCTTCGGTGTGGGTGGTCCCGGCGCCTTGCGGCGCCGGGACCGGTCCTCCCCTGTGTGACCTGGAGCCCCGAGCTCTCAAGGTCGTCCCCACGGACCGTCTTCCCCGAGCGGCCCGCTCCCTGTTGAAAGGATCTCCATCGGCAGCGGCGGTCAATCCTTGAGCAAGGTCACTCGAAAGAGCGGTGTTGTGGGCGAGAACCCCGTTTTCGAATGGGGGTTCGATAGGCTGGCGGGGAGCGAAGGGGGTGCATCTGCGGTGGTACAGCGCATCGATGTGACAGGGGCCGAAGGTGTCCGGCTGGCCGCCTGGCAGTTCCGAGAACCGGTCCCCGGAGCAGACCCCCGCCCCGGCGTGCTGTTACTGCACGGGCTGATGGGCCGCGCCTCACACTGGGCCGGTACCGCCCACTGGCTCGGAGAACGCCGCCGCGTCGTCGCCCTGGACCAGCGCGGCCACGGCCACAGTGCCCGCCCGCCCGCCGGTGCGGCCCCGCACACCACCCTGGGCCGCGAAGCCTTCGTGGCCGACGCGGAAGCCGCCGTCGTACAGCTCGGCCTCGCCCCCGTCACCCTGATCGGCCACTCCATGGGCGCCCTCACCGCCTGGCAGCTCGCCGCCCGCCGCCCGGACCTGGTCGCGGCCCTCGTCATCTGCGACATGCGCGCCTCGGCCCTCGGCGCTGCCTCCCAACGCGAGTGGGAGGACTGGTTCCACCTCTGGCCCCTCCCCTTCCCCACCCAGGACGCCGCCCGCCGCTGGTTCGGCGAGGACGACCCCCGCGTGGAGCGCCCCGACCCCGGCCGCGGCGCCTTCTTCGCCGAGGTCATGCACGAGTCCTCGGACGGCTGGCGCCCGCTCTTCTCCCGCCGCCAGATGCTGACGGCCCGCGAAACCTGGGTCCACGACGCCCACTGGGAGGAGCTGGCCCAGGTCCGCTGCCCGACCCTGGTGGTCCGCGGCCTGGACGGCGAACTGGGCCGCGCCGAGGCCCAGGAGATGGTCCGTGTCCTCCCGGCCGGCCGCTACGCGGAGATCCCCGACGCCGGCCACTACCTCCACTACGACCAACCGACAGCCTGGCGCGCCGTCCTGGAGCCCTTCCTGGACGACATCCCGGCCCACACCTCCTGACACCGGTCCGACGGAGTGGGAGAGCGACCTGTCCGGACGGCTACGCGTACTCCGGTCGGAAGCCGCTCAGTCCGTCAGCCACGGAAGCAAGCCAGCTGCCCCGTCGAATGCTGTGTCGGCGGGTCGAGCTCCATCCCCAGCTCCGCCACGGCGAGGGCGTGTTCGTCTTCGTCCAGCCCGAGAGCGAGCAGTTCGCGGATCTCGCCGACGAGGCGGGCCACGAGACTGCGGTCCGTAGCGCCGTCGTAGTCGCGGATGGCTGCCGCGTGGTCGCTGAATTCGTCCGCCATGTCCTGCGAGAACCAACCACCGAGGAACTGGCCGAGTTCGGGGAAGCGTGCGTGCCATTCCCAGCGGGTCTCGGGCAGTAGTACGGAGGGGCGAGGACCCTCGCCGCCCTCGATGCTCTGCTTGATGTGGTCGGCGAGGAGGAGGAGCCACCTCTGGATCGACGCCTCAGGCAGGCCGACGTCCGGAACCGGGTAGAACTCGCCGAGTCGTCGGCGCAGTCGACCCGGCGGGTTGTGCGCGTAATCGCGCAGCTGCTGCTCCGACCGACAGAGCGCCCCGGTCCGCCTGGCGCCCCGCAAACCACGCAACGGGCCGGCCTCCACCCCCACCAGGGGAGCGGAGGCCGGCCCGTAGCGTTGCGGCCGGCGACGTCAGCCCTTGCTCACCGCCGACAGGATCTCCGGCAGCTTGCGCGCCACCGTCGGCGCCGCGAGCCGCAGGCCCGCCCAGGCCGCCAGCCAGCCCCAGGCCACGCCGACCGGGAGCACCACCCAGGACACGTCCCGGTGTTCGGCCGTGTTCAGCCATACCGCCAGGGCGATCACCGGCGCGCACACCAGCGCCGACGCCAGCATCCCGCCGAGGATCCCGCCCCAGGCGAGCCCGCCCTGCCCCGGGGCGACGTTCTTGAACGCGCCCTCCGTCGGGATCGAGTACGGGAAGCGGGCCGAGGCCAGAGCCCCGGTGCACAGCATCGAGCCCAGCAGGGCGAGGGCCATGCCCACGGCCGCGGGGAAGCCCTGCCAGTCGTCCAGCAGGGCGGCGGTGACCACCGTGACGAGGACCGTGTACGGGAGGGTGACCAGGGCCAGCGCGAAAGCACGGGCACGCAGCTCCACGTACGCGTCGCGGGTGCCCGAGATGGTCTGCGCGACCATCCAGAACGCCGAGGTGTCCTGCCCGAACTGGTTGTACATCTGGACGCCGAGCATGCCCGCGCCGAAGCTGCCGAGGTAGACCGATCCGGTTCCCTGCACCGCGTTGGCGACGGGCACGATCATGCCGATCGCCAGCGCGGTCACCCAGGCCGACTTCGTCTTCGGGTCCCTCACGACGTAGCGCAGGGTGCGCTGCATGGAGGCGCCCGTCCGGCCGGAGGGCAGCAGCGACCAGAAGCCGCCGCCGACGCCACCGCGGTCCTTGACGGGCCCGGAGGCCGAGATCGTCGAGCCGTCCGGGGTGACCATCAGCCGGGTCAGGCTGCGCTCCCAGGACCACAGCAGGCCGGCCAGCGCGGCCAGGGTCAGCACCAGCTGGGCGGCCGCCCGGCCGTACGCGCCCTCGCTCACGGAGTCCACCATGCCGACGGCGGTCGCCGGCGGCAGCCACCGCACCACCGCCTCGACGGGCTCCAGCGCGGACAGGCCGCCCGACTGGAAGAGGCTCTGGCTGGCGAAGTTGGCGAGCTGCGCGCCCACCGCGATGACCAGACCGCTGAGCACCGCCAGGTCACGCCCCTTGCGGCTGGTCAGCAGCCGGACGTTGGCCGTCGCCACGGCCCGCGCGAGGACCACGCAGCCGAGCAGCAGGAGCGGTACGGCCACCACCGCGGCCACTGCGCCGGCGGCGCCGCGCGCGACGGCTATCACCGAGCCGACCGCCAGGCAGAGCGTGAACAGCGGCCCGATGCCCACGAGCGAGGACGCGAGCAGGGCCGCTACGAGAGGACGCGGCCGCAGCGGCAGCATCACCAGCCGGCTCGGGTCCAGCGTCTCGTCCCCGGTGGGGAAGAACAGCGGCATGAAGGCCCAGCCGAGCGCCAGGATCGCGGCCAGCAGGACCACCGCCGTGCCCGCGTGCGCGTGGCCGTGCAGCAGGCCCAGGCCGAGCGTCATGAAGAAGCCGACCACCAGCGCGAAGGCCAGCGTCGAGAAGTAGGCGGCCTTGCGCTTCGAGGAGCCCTTCAGGCCGTTGCGCAGCAGCGACAGTTTGATGCGGACGAAGATCGGGGTGAGTGCGAGCGGCGCCGCGGAGGCGGCGGCCGGTCCGGCGGCGATCCCGGCCGCGCCGGACACCCCCGCGGGCGCACCCGACGTACCGGAGGCCCCGGCGGAGGCGGCGGGCGCGCTCATCGCGTGACCGCCCCGGAGTTGCCGCCGAGCCAGTCCAGCGAGTCCCCGGACGCGTCACGCCCGTGCGCGCCGACCAGTTCGAGGAAGGCGGCCTGCAGGGAGGGTGCGGAGCCCCGTACGTCGGCCAGCGGGCCCGCGGCGCGGATCCGGCCGGCGGCCATCACGGCCACCCAGTCGCACAGCGACTCGACGAGCTCCATCACGTGGGAGGAGAAGACGACCGTGGCACCGGACGCGGTGTAACGTTCCAGCACCCCGCGGATGGTCTGTGCCGACACCGGGTCGACGCCTTCGAACGGCTCGTCCAGGAAGAGCACTTCGGGGTTGTGCAGCAGCGCCGCCGCCAGGCCGATCTTCTTCCGCATGCCGGTCGAGTAGTCGACGACCAGCTTGTGCTGCGAACCGGCGAGGTCGAGGATCTCCAGCAGCTGCGTCGCCCGCTTGTCGGTCTCATCGCCGGGCAGTCCGCGCAGACGGCCCATGTAGCCGAGCAGTTCGCGCCCCGACAGCCGCTCGAAGAGCCGCAGCCCCTCCGGCAGTACGCCGATCCGCGCCTTGACCTCGGTCGGGTCGGCCCACACGTCGTGCCCCGCGACGACGGCCCGCCCCATGTCGGGGCGCAGCAGCCCGGTCACCATCGACAGCGTGGTCGTCTTGCCCGCGCCGTTCGGCCCCACGAGGCCGACGAACTTGCCCGCGGGCAGCTCCAGGTCGATGCCGGCGACGGCCACCTGCTCGCCGAACCGCTTCCACAGACCTTCCACGCGCACGGCGGACGGCGCGGTTCGCGCACCATCCGTCCCGTACGTTCCACCCGTCGCATCGCCCTGGTCCGGCATGCGCCTGCCTCTCATCGCGTCCCCCTTGGTCGTTCCTCCTTCACGATAGGAGGAGGGGGAGAGGCCTCATCAGTTACTTATGTCATGAGTTTCCGGACGCATCGTCATCGCGTGGGAGCGTGCTCACCCCTGGCGCCGCTTGCGTTCCGCCGCCGCCTCGCTGCCGCACGCGTACGCCAGCGCATCGATCAGCTCCTCCGTGTCCGGGAGCCACCGGTTGGCGGGGGTGGGGCGGCGCGCCCACTGGACCGCGCCCCGCCCGCCGAAGCGGGTGGGCGGGGCGGCCACGTACTCGCCCTCCCCGCGGGCAGTCAGGTCGAGCGCGGACGGCGACCAGCCCAGCGTGCGCACGAGGTCCGCGACCTTGACGCCGGCGCCCGGCAGCACGAAGAACAGCATCCGGTGGTCGGGCGTCAGCGTGACCGGCCCGAGGGTGCGCTGCATCCGCTCCAGCCGGGCCAGCGCCAGGAAGCCGGCCGATTCCGGCACGTCCAGCGCGTCGAAGGTCCGGCCCGTCGGCAGCAGGATCGACGCCTGCGGGTGCTTGCCCCAGACCCGGCGCACCTGCACCGCACTGCCGGTGGCGTGCGCCGCCCAGTCCTTGACCGCCGGGTGCGCGCCGGGCACCGGGCAGTCCGCGGCCCCGCAGGAGCACAGCTCCCGGCCGTCCCCGGGCTCCAACCAGGTGCCGGCGAAGACATCCCAGTGCCGTTCTTCCGCGTACCGCACGGCATGGTCCAGCAGCTGCTCGCCGCGCTGCTTGGGGATGGGTGCGGTCTCCGTGACTCCCATGGTCTCTTCCACGCCCATCACAACTGCCCGGATCACCCGGGGTTACGGGCGTAAACCAGCGTGCGGGCGGAGCATCGATCCTGCATACGGGGCGCACTGATGCATGCGTGGGGGCGCGTAGGAGGCCGGGGCGCTGTTGCTGGGTAGCGACACGACGCAGAGCGGAAGATTCTCCGCACATCAGGCGGGAAGTGATCATTCCAACGGATCACCCGCGGTCAGCAGGGGGTTTTCATGGCAGCCAGGCCTCTCGTCGCCCGCCAGCCGAACGAACGGCTGCAGGCGCTCATCCAGGAAGCCGGGTGCTCCAATGCCGGGCTCGCCCGGCGCGTGAACATGTGCGGGGCCGAACACGGCCTCGATCTCCGCTACGACAAGACCTCGGTGGCGCGCTGGCTGCGCGGCCAGCAGCCGCGCGGCCGGGCCCCCGGCATCATCGCCGAGGCGCTCGGGCGCAAACTCGGCCGGACCGTCACCATCGACGAGATCGGCATGGCCAACGGCAAGAACCTGGCCTCCGGCGTCGGCCTGCAGTTCTCCCCGACCGTCATCGGCGCGATCGAGCAGGTCTGCGAGCTGTGGCGCAGCGACGTCGGCCGCCGCGACTTCCTGGTGGGCTCCAGCGTGGCCGCGTCGGCGCTCGTCGAGCCGAGCCGCGACTGGCTGATCACCGGCGCCGACACCCAGGTGGCCCGCAGCGGCGGTTCGCGGGTCGGCATGTCGGACGTCGAGGCGGTACGGGCGACCACCGAAGCCCTCAAGGACCTCGACCACCGCTTCGGCAGCGGCCACGTACGGCCGGTGGTCGTGCACTACCTCAACTCGGTGGTGTCCGGCCTGATCGGCGGCTCCTACCGGGAACCCGTCGGGCGGGCCCTGTTCGCGGCGGTGGCCCGGCTGACGGAACTGGCCGGCTACATGGCGGTCGACACGGGCCAGCCGGGCCTGGCGCAGCGCTACTACATCCAGGCGCTGCGGCTGGCGCAGGCGGCGGGCGACCGGGCGTACGGCGGCTACGTCCTGGCGGCGTCCATGAGCCACCTCGCCGCCGAGCTCGGCAACCCGCGGGAGATCGCGCAGTTGGCGCGGGCCGCCCAGGAGGGGACCCGCGGGCAGGTCACTCCGCGGGTCGAGGCCATGTACTACGCCGCCGAGGCGCGCGGGCACGCGCTGCTGGGCGACGGCCGGGCGACGGGCGTGCTGTCCGCGCGGGCGGTGAGCGCGCTGGAGCGGGCGGAGCCGGAGTCGGGCGACGACCCGGTGTGGATCCGCCACTTCGACGAGGCGTACCTCGCGGACGAGCTGGCCCATTGCCACCGGGACCTGGAGCAGGGGGACGCGGCGGCCCGGCAGGCGCAGGATGCCCTGCGGGGGCTCCCGGCGGGCAAGGCCCGCCGCCGGGCCATCGGACTGCTGCTGCTGGCGGCGGCGCAGGTGCAGCAGCGGGAGGTGGAGCAGGCCTGCCAGACGGCCACGCAGGCGGCGGAACTGCTGGAGGGCCTCCGCTCGAACCGGGGGGCGGAGTACCTGGTGGACTTCAGGGCCCGGCTGGAGCCGTACCGGGAGGAGGCGGCGGTCCGGGAATTCGCCGCCCGAGTCGCCTGACCGTCTGCCCCGAATGCCAGCGGCACCAAACCGGGGCTCCGCCCGGACCCCGCGCCTCAAACGCCGGCGGGGCTGGATGGTGCGGCGGGGCTGAATAGGGGACG
This sequence comes from Streptomyces virginiae, assembly GCF_040638905.1. Lineage (GTDB taxonomy): Bacteria > Actinomycetota > Actinomycetes > Streptomycetales > Streptomycetaceae > Streptomyces > Streptomyces virginiae_B. The sequence goes on from NZ_JBEZYV010000012.1 coordinate 100,355, forward strand.
GAACGAGGTCGGAAATGGGGTGGGGTGTTGGCCGGGACGTGAAACGTGATGTGTTGGCGCGGTAGGAGCCAGTACGGCCGATCCGCCCCAGGGCGCCATAAATCATGCAGTCCCGGACGACACCCCACCCCGCCCCCGGCCCCGGCTCCCCGGGCCCCGCCCCCGCTCCGTCCCGCGAGCAGGTAGCGTTGCCGGACGGTTCCGTACGGTCGGGCGAGTCGGAGAAGGAGTCCCGGTGACGCAGAGCGGACAAGGGGGCGCACCGCAGCCTGGTGCCCCGTGGGATCCGGACCCGGCGTCCGGTTATCCGGCGTACCCGGAACAGCCGCAGCAGGCGCACCCCGGGGCCGCATACGGCTACCCGCAGGCGTACCCCGCACCGGCGTCCGAGCCCGGCCACGTGGTCGGGCCCGGCTACGAGGGCCCCGGTGCACCGCACGGCTATGGCTATCCGCCGCTGCCCGAGGCCGCGACGCAGTACATCCCGCCCGTGCCCGCGGCCCCCGGGCACGACGAGGCCGCGACGCAGTACATCCCGCCCGTGCCCGCGGCCCCTGGGCACGACGAGGCCGCGACGCAGTACATCCCGCCCGTGCCCGCGGCCCCTGGGCACGACGAGGCCGCGACGCAGTACATCCCGCCCGTCCCCGCGG
>NZ_JBEZYV010000012.1:101105-167088 GCF_040638905.1 Streptomyces virginiae
GGCCCCTGGGCACGACGAGGCCGCGACGCAGTACATCCCGCCCGTCCCGGCAACCCCTGGGCACGACGAGGCCGCGACGCAGTACATCCCGCCCGTCCCCGCGGGCCCGGCCCCCGCCGCCTCCGGCGTCGACGGCTTCGACGGCCTCTTCCGCGGCGACGACGACGCCGCCGGTCACACCCAGCACCTGCCGCCCGTGCAGGAGCCCGTCCTGCGCGGCCGCCCCCCGCAGCGCCCCCACCACCCGCAGCAGCACCCGCACCCGCACCCGCAGCAGTACGCCCCACCCCCGCCCCCACCGGCGGAGCCGTCCCGCAAGGTCTCGCCCGCGATCATCGGCGCCGTCGTCATCGGCCTCGCCGTCATCGGCCTCGGCGTCGGCTCGTTGCTCGGCGACGGCAAGCCCCAGAACAACGACCCCGGCGCCGTCCCCGCCGCGCCGACCGCGAGCGGCGGCTCCGCCGCGCCCGCCGGCGAGGCCCCGGTCGACCCGGCCCGCCCGCAGGCGGTCCAGCTGGACAAGCTCCTGGCGGACAGCAACGACAGCCGGGCCTCGGTGATCAAGGCCGTGGAGGACATCAAGGGCTGCTCCAACCTCGACCAGGCGTCCTCGGACCTGCGTGACGCGGCCCGCCAGCGCGAGGAAATGATCACCCGCCTGCAGGAGTTGAAGGTCGACAAGCTCCCCGACCACGCCAGGCTGTCCGCCGCCCTGACCAAGGCCTGGCAGGCCTCGGCGGACGCCGACAACAGCTACGCCGCCTGGGCGGACGACGTGGACGCAGACAAGTGCAAGGACGGCAAGGCCAAGGCCACCAAGAACGCCTCCGACGGCAACAAGTCGAGCGGCGAGGCGACCAAGGCCAAGGAGTCGGCCGCGACCATGTGGAACACGATCGCGGCCAAGTACGGACTCACCAAGCGCGACAAGTCCCAACTCTGACCCGAGAGGCCGCCCGCACCCGTCAGGCCGTGCGCGGGGCCTGCACCAGGGTCGGCGTCATGTCCAGGGGCTGCTCACCCGGCTGCGCCACGAGCCGCCCGGACTGGACGACCTGGAAGGTGACCCGGCCGTTGACGATGCGGGGGAAGCCCGCGACGGCCCTCATGTCCTGGTAGCGCCAGCTCAGGTCCGGGGTGAGGCCGCCGGTCGTCACGGGCTGGGACTCGTTCAGCGACCGCTTGATCTTGCGTGCGTCGATGCTCTCGTCCTCGTCGAAGCGCTTCACGATCTCGCCGAGCACCGTGTACGCGATCCAGGTGGTCTGCGCCCCGCTGTCGTCGGGGTCGACGGTGTCGTCGCCGAAGGCGAAGTCGGTGACGACCTTGCGCATCGGCTCCCAGAGCGGATCGGAGGCCACCGGGTACCAGCTCGTGAGGTACGCGCCCTCGAAGGGGCTCTCACGTCCGCCCGTGCGGTCCACCAGGGACTGGCTGACGCTGCCCAGCACGGAGGAGATCTGCGGCTTCTGGCGCTGCGGCTCGGTGCGGCGGAAGGCGTCGAAGAACGTCTCGGTGCGCTCGCCGAGGACCGCGGTGACACAGCCCTTGTCCTTGTCCCTGTCCTTCTCCTTGCCGTTGCCGGTGGTGTGCGCGATGGCCTCGCCGGCCTGCGGCTTGAAGTCGGCGGAGTCCTCCGCGGCCCGGATGTCGGATGCGTCGGCCATCTTGTTGGCGCGCAGTCCCGCGTTGAGCAGGACCGGCAGGGTGTCGCCCGCGAGGGTGTCGGGGCGGACCAGGGCCACCTGGGTGCAGGCGCGGCTCAGCTGGTGGCCGGCGCCGGCGATCAGGACGGGCTGGCCGCCGTTGACGGGGTAGGAGAGCGGGGACTGGAACTCCTCGGAGGAGACTCCGTAGCCGCCGATGAACGGGATGCCCTCCGCCTCCAGCGGGGCCATGAAGGCGCGTCCGTGCTGGCTGTAGGAGCCGACGACGGCGACGGCCTTCTCGGCGACGGCCTTGCGGGCGCAGTCGGCGGCGCCGCTGGGCGTGTTCTTCTCGTTGCAGGTCAGCACGCGGAGCCTGTGACCGTTGATGCCGCCCTTGGCGTTCACCCAGCGCTCGTAGGCCTTGGCCATTCCGGTCATGCCCGGCATGTTCGTGGCCTTGGTCTCTTCCGGCGCGAAGGTCATGACGGTGATCGTTCCCCCGGAGCCCCCCGAGCCCCCGGGAAGCGTCCCGCACCCGGCCACGAGGCAGGCACCCATCGCCGTGGCCACGAAAGTGCGCGAGAGGGATGCTGCACGTCGCGAGATGGTCATGTCCATGCACCATTCCGCCCCACAGATAACTGTTGAGTGAGATGGACACAACATTCGGTGACGGCGGGGTGAATTACGGGGGCGCGATCCCTTGCAGGCGCTTCAAGATCGCACCGAACGGGAACGTACGATCGAAAGCGTGACATTCGCCCAAGGTTCGAAGAACTCTTCCAAACGCGGCGGCCGCTCCTCCACCATGGGCGGCATGCCCCTGAACGACATGCCGTGGTGGCGCTGGCGCAGCAATGTGCGCTCGGCGCTGCACATGCTTTCCGATCCGGCGTTCCACGAGGACACCTGGCTGGCCGGCGACGAAGGGTACGGCGACGTCACCGACGCCGTGTACCGGCTCGTCGAGGACACGTGGCTCGACAGCTGGTCGGCGGAGAAGTACGTCGGCACGATCTTCCGCGACTCGCAGGAAGCGGCCCTCGTCGACCTCGCCGTGCTGCGCGTGCTCCGGATCCTCCACCAGGTCGGCCCCGACGCCCCGGTCTCCGTCTACCTGGAACACCACGCGTGGCCCGAGGCGGTCCGCGCCGCGCGCGAGGCGCACGTACGGCTCGCGCAGGCCGACGGGGACGATCCGGACGTACGGCCCACCTCGCTGGAAGTGTTGAAGATCCTCACCCGCGCGGTGTGAAAGGCTGTGCGGTCATGAGCGACCCGCACAACGAGGCCCAGGCCCAGCAGCAGCCCCAGTACGTCCTGACCGTGTCCTGCCCCGACAAGCAGGGCATCGTGCACGCCGTGTCGAGCTACTTGTTCATGACCGGCTGCAACATCGTGGACAGCCAGCAGTTCGGAGACCGGGAGACCGGGCTGTTCTTCATGCGGGTGCACTTCGAGGCCGAGTCTGCGGTGACGGTGGAGAAGCTGCGGGCGAGCTTCGCCGCCATCGGCGAGTCCTTCAAGATGGACTGGGAGATCCACCGCTCCGAGGAGCGCATGCGGATCATCCTGATGGTGTCCAAGTTCGGGCACTGCCTCAACGACCTGCTGTTCCGCTCGCGGATCGGGGCCCTGCCGGTCGAGATCGCGGCCGTGGTCTCCAACCACACCGACTTCGCCGAGCTGGTCGCCTCGTACGACGTGCCGTTCGTGCACATCCCGGTGACGAAGGACACCAAGGCCCAGGCCGAGGCGCAGCTGCTGGAACTCGTACGCGCCGAGAACGTCGAGCTGGTGGTGCTGGCGCGGTACATGCAGGTGCTGTCCGACAACCTCTGCAAGGAGCTGAGCGGGCGGATCATCAACATCCACCACTCGTTCCTGCCGAGTTTCAAGGGCGCGAAGCCGTACCACCAGGCGCACGCGCGCGGTGTGAAGCTGATCGGCGCCACCGCGCACTACGTGACGGCCGACCTCGACGAGGGGCCGATCATCGAGCAGGAGGTCGAGAGGGTCGGCCACGAGGTCACCCCGGACCAGCTGGTGGCGGTCGGACGCGACGTGGAGTGCCAGGCGCTCGCGCGCGCGGTGAAGTGGCACAGCGAGCACCGCGTACTGCTGAACGGCTCCCGCACGGTGGTCTTCGCCTGACGCACGGGACGTGACGCAGGGGACGTGGCGCACGGGCCTGACGCACGGCGCCTGACGCACGGGGCCTGACGCACGGCGCCTGGCGCGGGGGCGCGGACGTACGGCGCCTGGCGGGCGGGCGCCTTCACGTGCGGACCCGGCGCGCGCACTCCCGCGTCGGATCGGCCGGCCGTGGCGCGGGCCGGGCGCCGGGGGCGTCGCCCCCGGATCCCCGCGCCTCGATGGCCGGCGAAACAGGCGCACCTGCCCGTGGAGCCCTGCCTGACACCTGTGCGGGGCGGCGGGCGGCGGGGCGCCGGGGCCACGGGGGCATCGGGCGGTCGGCGGTCCGGTACTCGCGAGCTCCCCGCAGGCGTTACGCGTCCGGGGCTTCCACCCCGCAGTACCCCGCGAAGGCGGCCAGGATCTCGTCCTCGGAGATGCGGCCGTCGCCGTCGGGGTCGAGGGCCAGCGCCACCTGCTCGGCCAGCTCGGGCGCCGTGCCGAGGACGCGCAGCACCCGGGCCGCAGCCGGCGGCGTCGCGCCGAGGCCGTCCTCGTCCGCCACCGCGATCACGGCCCGCAGGAACGGACGCGCGATCTCCGCGAACCGCTGCGGGTTGTCGCGCAGCCGCTTGGCCGCCCCGGTGATGAACTCCTCGCGGGACACCCGCTGGTCCCCGTCGACGTCCGCGATCCCGGCCATTCCCTGCCAGAACGCCTCGGCGCCGCCGAAGACGGCCTGGCCCTTCTCCGACCGTGCGGCGGTACCGAATTCGGCCAGGACGGCCTTCGCGGCCGCGCTGAAGTCCTCCCGGTCGATGAAGCCGGACCCGTCCTGGTCGAAGGTGGCGAATCGGGCGGCGATCTTGCGCTCGTATTCTGAGCTGTCCATATGCGGCGTTCCACCTTCACGTGTGCGTGGGGTTCAGATCAAGACAAGGCAGGAGCGTAAGGCCTAGTTGGCCTGCACGTTAAGCGAAGCGGTCAAGCAGGCGGCCGCATCGAACCCGCGCACGGGGAGCGCGGCGGGGCGCGTACGCGTGTACCTATGTGCCCTCGACCGCACCACCGTTCACGCCCTGCAACGCCCCTATCACGCAGGGCCCACTTCCGAGGGGAGCTTCGCCCAAAACAGGCGCGATCCGCCAGGTGCCCACTACATTCGATGCGTCGACACACGGCTGGGGGCACTTATGCCGAAGGACGTACCACCGCGCTGGGACCGCCGCATGCAGCAGCGCCTGGCTCGCGGCGAGGCCGCCGCGCTCGGCGAGCTCTACGACCGCTTCGCCTCGCTCGTGCACAGCCTGGCGCACCGCGTGCTGGGCGACGAGAAGGCGGCGGACCGGATCACCCGCGAGGTCTTCGGCTACATCTGGGAGAACCCGGACGCCTACGACCCCAAGCAGGGCTCCATGCGCTCCTGGGTCGCCAGGATCACCCAGGGCCAGGCGGTGGCCCGGCTGCGCCAGGCCGAACTGGGCCGGGGCTCCCGCGAGGAGCTGGAACAGAAGGTGCGCAGCGCCAACGCCGCCGCCCGCGCGGACTACATCGTGACCTCCATGCCCGCGCCGCTGCGCGCCGCGCTGGAACTCGCGTACTTCAAGCGCCGCGACTACCGGCAGGCCGCCGCCGACCTCCAGATCAGCGAGGACGAGGCGCGCCGCAGGCTGCGGCTCGGGCTCCAGCTGCTGTCGACCGCCAACGCCCTCCCGCAGGAGGACGCCGCCCAGTCCGGTTACGGCCCGCGCGAATACGGAACACCCCGATGAACGGCCCCGCCCAGTCGCCCGACGACGGATACGAGCGTCCCGGCGGCCAGGCACGGATACCGGGCCCGCGCGGGCCCGCCGACGACCTCGACCCGCAACACGCGCCGCGGCCGCTGCCGTTGTCGTTGTCGCTGCCGGAAGCGCCGCCGTCCCCGCCGCCCTCGCACGCCGTGCTCAAGTCCCTGCTCGGCGCGTGGGCGCTGGCCGCCTGCTCGGCCGAGGAGACCCGCGCGGTGGAGGACCACCTCACCGAGTGCGCGCCCTGCGCGGAGGAGGCGCTCCGGCTGCGCGACGCGGTCGGACTGCTGCACCCGGAGGAGACCCTCGACCTCAAACCGCTGCTGCGCTCGCGCGTGCTGGAGGACTGCCTCGGCAAGCGGCCGGCCCGCATTCCGATACCGGCCTGGGCGAGCCCGTACGACACCGAGACCGCGCGGCTCGACGCCCTGCTCCAGGACTTCGGCGACTCCGAGTGGCACACCCCGGTACGCCTGAAGTGGTTCGAGGAGGAACGGCGCCGGTCACAGCGGACCACGGTGGCCGGCGTGATCGGTCACCTCCTGACGGTCGACGGGCTGATCGCCACCGCGCTCGGGCTGGACGACCCGCTGGGGTCGGACGCGCCGCCGGGCGGCCCGACCGTACGGACCGAGTACTTCTGGGGCGCGTCGTCGTATCCGGCGACCCGCCTGGTGCGCGAGCCGTGGCGGGAACAGGGCCACACGCTGGTCCGTACGGTGTCCTTCGCGGGCCGCGGCGTCGCCGAACTCGCCGTGGACTACGGCGGCTTCGCACTGCCGCTCGGTGACGCCTTCCTGGAGCGGGCCTTCGAGTGCTGGGTGCACGCGTGGGACATCGCGGACGCGGTGGACTACCCGTACGAGCCGCCGTCCGGGCCGCACCTGCACCGGATGATCGACCTGGCGGCCCGGCTGCTGCCGGGCGCGCTCGCGCAGCGGCGACGCGCGGGCCTGGCCGCCCCGGCGCGTGGCCTGGTCGCCGCGGGAGCGCCGGGGCGGACCCTGCACCTGGAGATCGAGGGCGCGGGTGGTGGCGGCTGGGACATCGCGCTGGACTCGCCGGGGGCGAAGCCGTCGGTGGAACGCACGGTGGCGGAGATCGCCCTGGACGGCATCGAGTTCTGTCAGCTGGCGGCCGGCCACATCTCGCCGGAGGACGCGGCGGTCGGCCAGCACGGCGACCGCGAGGCGATCCGCGACGTCCTGTTCGCGGCGGCCTCCCTGAGCCGGCTGTAGGGGGCGGGGGCGGGGCGGGGCTACGGCCGGTACGGGCATCTCCGCACGCGGCGCCTCCACCCACGCGGCTCCACCGCCAGGCGGGGGTCGCGGGCCGGTGTCGGCAGGGTGAGGGGTGGCTTCGGAGGCGGGAGCCGCTCGGTCGGTAGCCGGAAAGAGGTGGGGGCTTCGGGGGGCGGGAGCCGCTCGGACGGGGTCGGAAGGCGCGGGGGACCCGAGGGGCGGGAGACGCCCGGACGGAGGCGCAGAGGGGCAAGGGTGGCTCCCGACCTCCGAGGCCCCCGCGTCCTTCCCGTCGCCGCCCCGGTGGCTCCCGACCTCCCGAAGCCACCGCCCCGCCCCCGCCCCCCCGCCCCCTACGCGTAGCGCTCGCGCAGTTTGTATTTCAGGACCTTGCGCAGGGCCTCATTGCGGGGGAGGGGGGTCAGGAGTTCCAGTTGTTCCGGGAGTTTGTGGGTGGCCAGGCCCTCCGTGCGGAGGTAGGCGGTGAGTTGGGGGAGGGTGAGGGGGGCGGCACCCTCGGGTTGTTCGATCACCGCGCAGACGCGTTCGCCGCGGGTCTGGTCCGGGAGGCCGATGACCGCTGCGTCCGCGACGCCCGGGAGGCGGTGGAGGAGGTCCTCGATCTCCTTGGCGGAGATGTTCTCGCCCTTGCGGATGATGACGTCCTTGCTGCGGCCGGTGAGGACCAGGTAGCCGTCCCGGGTCAGGTGGCCGAGGTCGCCGGTGATCAGGTAGCCGTCGTGGTCGAAGACCTCGGCCGACTGGTCCGGGCTCAGGTAGCCCTGGCAGACCGCCTCGCCGCGCAGGCGTACCTCGCCGTCGGTGTCCGGAGGGAGAGGGGTGCCGTCGGGGGTGGTGATGCGGATGGACATGCCCTCCGGGGGGCGGCCCTCGGTGGTGGCGAGGTTCTCGGCGGTGTCGTCCGGGGTGCCCATGGTGATCATGGGGACTTCGGTCATGCCGTAGCCGTGGGTGAGCTGGCAGCCGAGTTCGCGGACCACCGCGTGGTAGATCTCGGGGGGTTTCGGGGCGCCGCCGCCCGCGAGGAGGCGGAGGGTGGGGATGAGGGGGACGTCGGGGGCCTTGCGCTGTTCCGTGAGGAACATGGAGTAGAAGGCGGTGGATCCGCCGGCGACGGTGACCCCGTGGCGGCGGTAGCCGTCGAGGGCGTCCGGCATCGCGAACTTCTCGAAGAGGACCGCGGGGAAGCCGTAGAGCAGCAGCATCACGGTGTAGTCCGGGCCGGCTATGTGGGCGTAGGGGAAGGCCATCGAGCCGACGTCGGACGGGGTCAGGTGCAGGGCGTGCGCGAGGCAGGAGCCGCCGGCGATGAGGGAGCGGTCGGTGTGCAGGACGCCCTTGGGGTCGGAGGTGGTGCCGGAGGTCCAGTAGATCCAGCGGACGTCGGTGCCGGAGGCGGGCGGCGGGGGCAGTACGGCCGGGTCGCCGTCGGGGAGGGAGGCGTAGGCCTCGAAGACGCCGCGGGCGCCGAGCCGCCGGGCCATTGCGCCGTGGTCGTGGCCCCGCCAGACCCCGGGTGTCGCGAAGAAGTCGGCCTTGGCCTCGCGGAGTGCGAAGCCGACCTCGCGATCGCGGTAGAAGGGGATGACCGGGGTCTGGACGGCGCCGATCCGGGCGAGGGCGACGGAGAGCAGTACGGTCTCGATGCGGGTGGGGAGCTGCCAGGCGACGACGGTGCCGGGGCGTACGCCCATGTCGTACAGGCCTGCGGCGACGCGTTCGGAGCGGTCGCGCAGTTCGCCGAAGGTGAGCGTGCGGTCGGCGGCGGGGTCTTCGGCCGCTTCGATCAGGACGGTGGTGTCCGGGGTGAGTGCGGCCCGGCGGGTGACGAGTTCCCACAGGGTGCGGGAGCGGCTCAGTTCTGTCGCGGTCGCGGTGTCCGTCATCCCAGACCTCTCTTCGGCCGTCCGCCAATAACTGACGCTTAGTCAGATCTGGCGCAGAGCGTAGAGCGCCGACGCTTGTCGGTCCAGGGGTGGCGGGGCTAGCTTGTTTCTGACGATCCATCAGATCGGCATGGGATCGGCACGGAATTGACACGGGATTCGCACCGGATTGGGGAGCCCATGGAACTGCCTCGAATCATCAGCGTCGACGACCATGTGATCGAGCCCGCGCACCTGTTCGACGTCTGGCTGCCCGCCAAGTACCGCGACCGCGGTCCCAAGGCGCTCACGGCGGGCATCGGTGAGCTCCAGTACACGGGCGGCAAGTACGTGATCTCCATGGATCCGGACGGCCCGCCGACCGACTGGTGGATCTACGAGGACCTGAAGTTCCCGTACAAGCGCAACATCGCCGCCGTCGGCTTCGACCGCGACGACATGACGCTGGAGGGGATCACCCGTGAGGAGATGCGAAAGGGATGCTGGGACCCCAAGGCGCGCCTCGCCGACATGGACCTCAACCACGTCGAGGCCTCCCTGTGCTTCCCGACCTTCCCGCGCTTTTGCGGGCAGACCTTCGCCGAGGCGCACGACAAGGAGGTCGCCCTCGCCTGCGTGCGCGCCTACAACGACTGGATGGTGGAGGAGTGGTGCGGTGACAGCGGCGGCCGGCTGATCCCGCTGTGCATCATTCCGCTGTGGGACATCGACCTGGCGGTGGCCGAGATCCGGCGCAACGCGGCCCGCGGAGTGCGCGCCGTGACCTTCTCGGAGATCCCGACCCACCTGGGGCTGCCGTCGATCCACTCCGGCTACTGGGACCCCTTCTTCGCCGTCTGCCAGGAGACGGGCACGGTGGTCAACATGCACATCGGGTCCAGCTCGCAGATGCCCGCGGCCTCCCCGGACGCGCCGCCCGCCGTGCAGGCGTCGCTCAGCTTCAACAACGCGATGGCCTCGATGATGGACTTCCTCTTCAGCGGAGTGCTCGTGAAGTTCCCGACGCTCAAGCTTGCTTACAGCGAAGGGCAGATGGGCTGGATCCCCTACGCCCTGGAGCGCGCGGACGACGTGTGGGAGGAGCACCGGGCCTGGGGCGGGGTGCGCGACCTGATTCCCGAGCCGCCGTCGACGTACTACTACCGGCAGATGTTCTGCTGCTTCTTCCGCGACAAGCACGGCATCGCCTCGCTCGACGTCGTCGGCCGCGACAACGCGACCTTCGAGACCGACTACCCGCACGTGGACTCGACCTTCCCGCACACCAAGGAGGTCGCCCTCGACCACGTGCGGGGGCTGGACGAGGAGACGGTCTACAAGCTGATGCGCGGCAACGCCATCCGCATGCTCGGCCTCGGCCTCGACATGGACAAGGACAGGGACCGGGACCGGGACCGGGACCGGGACAGGGACCGGGACCGGGACCGGGACAGGGGCCGGGACCGGGACAGGGACTGGGACCGGGGCCGGAACAAGGGCGCGGGCCGCTGATGGACCTGACGTACACCGACGAGGAGCGGGACTTCCGGGCGCGGCTGCGCGAGTGGCTCGCCAAGACCCTCCCCGAGCTGCCCGCCCGGCCGTCCCCGGACGACTGGCCGGGCCGGCGCGCCTACGACCTGGGCTGGCAGCGCAGGCTGTACGAGGCCGGGTACGCCGGCCTGCACTGGCCCGTGGACGCGGGCGGCCGCGGCGCCACCCCGACCCAGCACCTGATCTTCCTGGAGGAGACCGAGCGCGCCGGCGCGCCCTACGTCGGCGCGAATTTCGTCGGGCTGCTGCACGCCGGCCCGACCATCGCCGCCGAGGGCACGGCCGCGCAGCGGGCGCGCTGGCTGCCGCCCGTACTGCGCGGCGACGAGGTGTGGTGCCAGGGGTTCAGCGAGCCGGGCGCAGGCTCCGATCTGGCCTCCCTGCGGACGCGCGCGGTCCGCGACGGCGACGACTACGTGGTCACCGGGTCGAAGATCTGGACTTCGCACGCCGAGGTCGCCGACTGGTGCGAACTGCTCGTGCGCACCGATCCCGAGGCCCCCAAGCACCGCGGGATCTCCTGGCTGGCCATGCCGATGGACGCGCCGGGGGTGACCGTACGGCCGCTGCGCACGCTCGCCGGGTCGACGGAGTTCGCCGAGGTGTTCCTCGACGAGGTGCGGGTCCCGGTCGCCGACCGGATCGGCGCGGAGAACGACGGCTGGCGCGTCACCATGGTCACCCTGTCCTTCGAGCGGGGCACCGCCTTCGTCGGCGAGGTCGTCGCCTGCCGCCGCACCCTGGGCGAGCTGGCCCGTACGGCGAAGGCGAACGGCCGCTGGGACGACCCGGCGCTGCGGCGCCGGCTGGGCCGGCTGTACGGGGAGTTCGGCGCGCTGTGGCGGCTGACCCAGTGGAACGTGAGCGAGGCGGAGCGGTCGGCGGGCGGGGTCCCCGGCATCGGCGGCTCGGTCTTCAAGCTGGCCTACTCGCACGCCCGCCAGGAGCTGTACGACACGGCGGCGGAGGTCCTGGGGGCCGCGTCGCTGTCCCTGGAGGAGGAGTGGACCCTGGACCGGCTCTCCTCCCTCTCGTACACGATCGCGGCGGGTACCTCGCAGATCCAGCGGAACATCGTCGCCGAGCGGATCCTCGGCCTCCCGAAGGGGCGGTGAGCGGGGTGGACTTCCAGCCGACGGAGGACCAGCGGGCCCTGCGGGCGGGCGTACGGGGCCTGCTGGAGGGCCGGTACGGGCGGGAGGCGCTGCGCGCCTCGGTGGACACGGGCGTCGCCGTGGACCGCGGGTTGTGGCGGGAGCTGGGCGGGGCGGGCTTCTTCGCGCTGCGGCTGCCGGAGTGCGAGGGCGGTGTGGGGCTGGGGTTGCCGGAGGCGGTGCTCGTCTTCGAGGAGGCCGGGCGGGCCCTGGTGCCGGGGCCGCTGGTGGCGACGCACCTGGCGGCCGGGGTGGTGCCGGGGGCCGCGGCGGGAACGGCCGTGGTGACCGCCTTCGACCTGGGCGGTGACCTGGTCGCCCACCTGGGCGAGGCGGACGCGGTGCTCGGCGCGGCGGAGCTGCCGGACGGAGAGCCGGTGCGAGCGGCGGACCCGCTGACACCGCTGCACCGGGTCCCGCGGCGCGGCGACGTCGGCCCGTACGTGCCGGAGGGGGCGCTGCTGACGGCCGCGCTCCAGGTCGGGAGCGCACTGCGGACGGTGGAGCTGGCGGTGCGGTACGCGGGCGAGCGCGAGCAGTTCGGGCAGCCGATCGGGGCGTTCCAGGCGGTCAAGCACCTGTGCGCGCAGATGCTGGTGCGGGCGGAGGTGGCCCGTACGGCGGTGTACGCGGCGGCGGTGACGGGCGGGGCGGGAGAGGTGGCCGCGGCGAAGCTGCTGGCGGACGAGGCCGCCGTCCACAATGCCCGGGACTGCCTTCAGGTGCACGGCGGGATGGGCTTCACATGGGAGGCGGACGTGCACCTGCACCTGAAGCGGGCGTGGGTGCGGGCCGAGCAGTGGCGGACGGCGGCGGAGGCGGAGGAGCTGCTGGCGGCGGAGCTGCTGGACTCGGCGGGGGGCCCGCCTGCTGCAGGGTGACCCGCCCGGTGGCCCGTCCGGCGCCCGGTTGCCCGCCGTGCCGCGGTGGCCGGGCGGCTCGGTGTGACGGGTGGGGCGGGAGGGGTGCTGGTGGGGGTGCGGGATCAACGACGCGGGACGCATGTCCGATTACAGAGAGTTGATATCGCTTTGTGTCCTTCGCCCGCGGCATTACGGCCCGGAGTCAGGGGCCTACTCCGGTACGCTCCCACGAATGCGAGCGGTTGAGCGGCGTGAGCGTCGCACAGTATGCACCACGCCTACTCCTTCGCGCGGGAATATGCCCGAAGCGCTTGTTGTGGTGACTGTACGTCAACCATGCTGCTACGCAAGGGGGTCACGTTCGGTGATCCCGCCCCGTCGCGAGGCGAAGTGTCCGCCGGTTCGGATGGTGTGAGCGGTGCAGGTGCTTCAGGTTCAGCTGGAGGTAGGCGCGGATCCCGCCGAGGTCGGCCGGGCCCGCCGGTGGGCGCGGTCCCGGCTGGCGGGGTCCGGCATAGGGGACGACGAGCCGCTCGCCGAGACACTGATCCTGCTGATCTCCGAACTGGTCACGAACGCGGTCGTGCACACGGGCTGTCCGGCCGTGCTGCGCATGCTGCTCGGGGGGCCGGGGGTGCGGGTCGAGGTGGCCGACGCGAGCGACCGGGCGCCGGCCCGCCGGCAGGCCTGCGGAGAGGACACGGGCGGGCGCGGCCTGGAGCTGGTGGACGGCCTGGCCGACCGGTGGGGCTGGCAGCGCGAGGGCGCGGGCAAGCGGATCTGGTGCGAGATCGACCGCGCGCGGAAGGCGGAGTCGGACGCTGCGACGAGCGGTGCCTCGGCGAGCGGTGCCTCGGCGGACGCCTCGTGCTGCACGTCGGAAGTTCACACTCCCGTGCGGGAACCGCGCGTGTACCTCTAACGAGGTGTTGACGGTTCGTCACCTGTTGATCACCCTGGTGTGGAGCGATTCGACGCGAGGGGACGCCAAGGACACGCCTTGACGAGTGCGGGTCGCGGGGTGGCGGCTGCCGTGCCGCGCTCGGGGCGTGCATGCGCGCCGCCGCCACCCGCATCTCTGGGCGGGTGGCGGGGCGCAGGCCGGCCGTCGGTGCGCAGGTCAGCCGTCGGTGCAGATCACGTCGTAGGGGCGGCCCACCGACATGGTCAGCCGAATGGGGTCGGTGGTGCCGGAGGGGCACTCTTCCTTCGTCTTGACCAGGCCGAGGACCTTGAGTGCGCCCGAGCCGCCGCAGGGGACCTCCTTGGCCTGGGAGGTCACGCAGTCGCCCTTGACGAGCTGGCCGCCGCCGGCGCCCGCGTCGCCGGGGTGGTCGTTGGACACGTTGCGGCCGCAGACGGTGTTGGTGGGGATGCCGCTCGACTTGCCGCCGTTGTAGGAGATGCTCACCTCGATCATCACGTCGGTGCCCGGCGGGCACTGGATCGAGCCCGGCAGGATGCTGGCTTCCTTGATGTCGATGGCCTTGAAGGTGGCCCCGGCGTCGGAGCAGCCGGTCCGCTTGTACGCGTCGGCGCCCTTGGACGGGTCGGGGCCGCCGCAGTCGCCGACCTTCCACGCGCTGGAGGTGTCGGAGGAGGACTCGGGGGACCCGGGGTCCTTCGCCGTGGGCTTGGCGGAGGGCGAAGCGGTGGCGGAGGTGGACGTGGACGACTTGCCGTCGTCGGCGCCCAGCACCTTGGAGGCGCCGTAGGCGCCGCCGACGACCAGGGCCAGGACCAGGAAGGGGACGAACTTGTTGCTCCCGCGCCGCTGCGGGGCTCCCGGGGTGAAGGGCGGCGGCTGCGGGGGCGGGGACGCCTGGTACGGGTTGGTCATGCGCTTCTCCAGTGCTGAGGGTGGTGAGGAGCGGGGGGTGACGCGAGAACGGTGACGCGTCATGGACACAACATGGTTCCACCCGGCGTGGCGCCCGGGCCCCCGGGGTGGTCCCACCCCTCGCCACCTGCGCGGACGGGTCTCAGAGGATGGCCACCGGGGCCACTGGGGTGCCGGTGCCGCCCACGAAGGGCTCGGGCATGGCGGAGAGGAAGAAGGCGTAACGGTTCTCTTCTGCACAGGCTGTGGACAGTTTTTCGAGGTCCCAGTTCTGGCCCTGGTGCATGCCCATCTCCACGAGGTCGAGGGCGTGGACCGGCAGCCACAGGTTCTCGATCTCCGGCGGGAAGATCTCGAAGGTCAGGGTGTCGTTGGCGACGGCCGCCACGTCCCGCGCGTGGAACCACTCCGGCGTACGGACGGACAGCCCGGGGGACGGGAAGCCGTATCCGTGCTTGTCGCCCGCGAGGTAGACCTGGAACTGGCCGGTGCGGACCAGGACGATGTCACCGGCGCGGACGGTGACCCGGCCGAACTCCTCGGCCTGCGCCAGGTCCGCCGGGGTCACCGCGTGGTCGCCCGGCAGGCGGTCCAGGCCCTTCGCGCGGGCCACGTCGAGGAGCACCCCGCGCGAGACGATGGGGGTGGCCTTGTCGATGCCGCTGAACTCGGCCCGGCCGTGCGCGGTGATGGTGCCGGCGGGACGGCCATTGTAGATCCGGCCCGAGTGTGAGACGTGGGTGAGGGCGTCCCAGTGGGTGCCCGCCTGGAGGCCCATGCTGACGGCGTCGTCGCTGCACGCCACCGTGCCCGGACCGAAGAGCTCCTGGTTGATCTGCACCATCGTGTGCAGCGGGTTGATCCGGCCGGGGATCATGCCGACCTGGACGCCGTCCTCCTTGAGGGGCAGTGCCAGGGGGATGCGGCGACCGCTGCGGATCTCCGCGGCCGCACTCCGTACGACCTCGTCGGTGATCAGGTTCAGGGTGCCGATCTCGTCGTCGGCGCCCCAGCGTCCCCAGTTGTTGACGCGCTTGGCGATGTCGTGGAACTCGGCGGGCAGGGTCATCGGCGTCGACGGCTCCTCGCGTGGATGCGGATGGATGCGTATGCGTATGCGTATGCGGGTGTGGATGCGGATGTCGATGCGGCAACGGGGGCTTGTGCAGGTACATCTGACTACCCATAGAATCTAACGGTCCGTCAGAAAACGCGGGAAGGGGCCGACGTGGGGAACTTCTTGGCAGGCAAGGCCGTCGCCGTCACCGGCGCCGGCCGGGGCATCGGACGGGCCGTGGCACTCGCCGCGGCCGCCGAGGGCGCCAAGGTCGTCGTCAACGACTACGGCGTCGGCATCGAGGGCGGAGAGCCCACGAGCGAGATCGCCGACGGCGTCGTGAAGGAGATCCAGGCCGCCGGAGGGGAGGCAGTCGCCGTCGCCGACGACATCTCCACCATGGCGGGCGGCCAGCGCATCGTCGACACCGCGCTCGCCCGGTACGGCCGCATCGACGGCGTCGTCTGCGTGGCCGGCATCCTGCGCGAGCGGATGCTGTTCAACATGTCCGAGGAGGAGTGGGACCCGGTGGTCGCCACCCACCTCAAGGGCACCTTCACCGTCTTCCGCGCCGCCTCCGCCGTCATGCGCCGCCAGGGATCGGGCACCCTGATCGGCTTCACCAGCGGCAACCACCAGGGCTCGGTCGCCCAGGCCAACTACAGCGCCGCCAAGGGCGGGATCATCTCGCTCGTCCGCTCCGCCGCACTCGGCCTGGCCAAGTACGGAGTCACCGCCAACGCCGTCGCACCCGTCGCACGCACCCGCATGTCCGCGGGCGTCCCCATGGAGCTCAAGGAGATCGGCGAGCCCGAGGACGTCGCGGCGCTCGTCACCTACCTCCTCTCCGACAAGGCCGTGGCCGCCGGCGGCGAGCGGATCACCGGGCAGGTCTACACGATCGCCGGCCCGAAGATCGCCGTGTGGGCGCAGCCGCGCGAGCTGCGCGCCGGATACGCCGAGGGCTCCTGGACCCCGGAGAAGATCGCCGACTTCCTGCCCGGGACGGTCGGCACCGACCCGATGCCGATGCTGGCGCAGCTGGAGGCCATGGCCAAGGCGGCGGCCGCCAAGGACCGCCCCAACGCCTGACGGGGGGAGCGGCGTGGACTTCAGCTTCGGGGCCGAGGACGAGGAGCTGCGCACCCGGGCCCGGGCGTGGCTGGCGGAGCGCCTCGTGGGCCCGTACGCGCAGGCCGCCGGCCTCGGCGGGCCGGGCAGCGAGCACGAGGGAGTGGAGGCCCGGCGGGCGTGGGAGCGGGAGCTGGGGCGCGGCGGCTGGATCGGACAGGGCTGGGAGGCCCCGGCCGGTGCGTACGGGCAGCGGCGGCTCTCGCTGACCGGCCAGGTGGTGTGGGCCGAGGAGTACGCGGCGCTGCGCGCGCCCGGCCGGGTCGGGCACATCGGGGAGAACCTCCTCGCGCCCACCCTCATCGCCTACGGCAGTCAGGAGCAGCAGCGCCGCTTCCTGCCCGCCATCGCGCGCGGCGAGGAGCTGTGGTGCCAGGGCTACAGCGAGCCTGGCGCCGGCTCCGACCTCGCGGGCATCCGCACGGCCGCGGTGCGCGACCCGGCCGACGGGCTCTTCCGCGTCACCGGGCAGAAGATCTGGACCTCCCTCGCCCGCGACGCCGACTGGTGCTTCGTACTGGCCCGCACCGAGCCCGGCTCGCGGCGCCACCGGGGACTGTCCTTCCTGCTCGTACGGATGGACCAGCCGGGCCGCGTGGAGATCCGGCCGATCCGGCAGATGTCGGGGACCTCGGAGTTCAACGAGGTGTTCTTCGACGGGGCGGTGGCGGCGGAAGTCGTGGGCGGGGAGGGCGACGGCTGGACCGTGGCCATCGGCCTGCTCGCCCTGGAGCGCGGGGTTTCCACGCTGGTCCAGCAGATCGGCTTCGCGGCCGAATTGGAACGGGTCCTCGCGCTGTACGCGGCTTCGACGGCGGTGTCGGGGGCGGTGTCGGGGGCGGCCCCGGGGGCCGCTCCGGGGGCGTCGGCCGACCCGGTGGTCCGCGACGGGCTCGTGCGGCAGTGGGCCGAGCTGCGCACCATGCGGTGGAACGCGCTGCGGACCCTGGGCGCGCACGGGGATCCGGGCGCGCCGAGCGTGGCCAAGCTGCTCTGGGGCGGGTGGCACCGGCGGCTCGGGGAGCTGGCGGTGGAGGTCCGGGGGGCTGCGGCCGCGGCCGGGCCGGCGGCGTGGGCGCCGGAGCTGCCGTACGAGCTCGGACTCGACGAGGAGCAGCGCCTGTTCCTGTTCACCCGCGCCGACACGATCTACGGCGGTTCGGACGAGATCCAGCGCAACATCATCGCCGAGCGCGTGCTCGGCCTGCCCAAGGAGTCCAGGTGAGAGGCGTCGTGTTCGACGGCAAGCAGGCCCGGGTGGTCGACGACCTGGAGATCCGGGATCCGGGGCCGGGGGAGGTGCTGGTCGCGATCGGGGCGGCGGGGCTGTGCCACAGCGACCTGTCGGTGATGGACGGGACGATCCCGTTCCCGCCGCCGGTGGTGCTGGGGCACGAGGGCGCGGGAGTCGTGGAGGCCGTCGGCGAGGGCGTTACGCACGTGGCGCCCGGCGATCACGTGTCGCTGTCCACGCTGGCCAACTGCGGGGCGTGCGCGGACTGCGACCGGGGCCGGCCGACGATGTGCCGCAAGGCGATCGGGATGCCGGGGCAGCCGTTCTCCCGGGGCGGCAAGCCGCTCTTCCAGTTCGCCTCGAATTCCGCCTTCGCCGAGCGGACGGTCGTCAAGGCCGTGCAGGCGGTGAAGATCCCGGCCGACATCCCCCTCACGTCGGCGGCGCTCATCGGCTGCGGGGTCCTGACCGGGGTGGGGGCGGTCCTCAACCGGGCCCGCGTCGACAACGGCGAGACGGTGGTCGTCATCGGCACCGGCGGCATCGGGCTGAACGTGCTCCAGGGCGCCCGGATCGCGGGCGCCACGACGATCGTGGCGGTCGACGCGAACCCGGCGAAGGAGGCGGTGGCCCGGCAGTTCGGGGCAACGCACTTCATCGACACCTCCGCGGTGGCCGACTCGTCGGCGGCGGTCCGCGAGATCCTGCCGACCGGTGCCGACCACGCCTTTGAGTGCGTGGGCAACGTCAAGCTGATCCGTCAGGCCGTAGACCTCCTCGACCGGCACGGCCAGGCGGTGCTGCTGGGGGTGCCGGGCTTCGAGGAGGAGGCGTCCTTCCTCGTCTCGTCCGTGTACCTCGACAAGACGATCATGGGCTGCCGGTACGGGTCCTCGCGTCCCCAGCGCGACATCGCGCTGTACGCGGAGCTCTACCGCCAGGGCAGGCTGCTGCTGGACGAGCTGGTGACGGAGGTCTACCCGGTCGAGGACTTCGCCAAGGCCGTCGACGACGCCCACCACGGGCGGGTGGCACGCGGGGTGCTCACCTTCTGACCCGTCCGACACGACGACTGCCGGTCCGCTCCCAGCGGGTGGACCGGCAGTTGGCCGTTCGGCAGTCGCTCAGTCGGCGAGGCGGCCGAAGCGGCCCTTGTGGAAGAGGAGCGGATCGCCCTCTCCGGCCGCGCCCATGGCCACGACCCGGCCCACGACGATGAGGTGGTCGCCGCCGGTGTGGACGGCGTGGATCCGGCAGTCGATCCAGGCGGGCACGGCGTCGAGCTGCGGCGATCCGGTGACGGGGGCCGGGGTGTGGGTCACCCCGGAGAACTTGTCCGCGCCGCTGACGGCGAAGGACCGGCACAGCTCGCCCTGTTCGGCCCCGAGGATGTTGACGCAGAACACCCCGGCGCGGGCGATCCGGGGCCAGGTCGTGGACGTACGGGCCACCATGAAGGTGACCAGGGGCGGGTCCAGGGACAGCGAGGCGAAGGACTGGCAGGCGAAGCCGGCCGGCCCGTCCTCGTCCTGCCCGGGAGGCGCGGTGATGACCGTGACCCCGCTCGCGAAGTTCCCCAGTACCGCTCGGAATTCGGCGGGGCTGACCGGCGCGCGCTCGTGCTCGCCGACTGCCCGCAGGTCGGGACGCGGCAGGGCGTCGACGGACTCGGGTTCCCGCTGCGCCGAGGCGGAGGTCGGGGAGCCGACTGACCTGAGGTACCGGACGACGGTGGCCGCCATCCCTGCATGTCCCATCACACCTCCGATTGAAGCTGACGGTTCGTCAGATTGGAAGCCCGGTGCGGGCAGGACCTCCGGTACGGGACGCGGGCAGGTGTGCCGGCTGATCGGCACCCCAACGCCGGGGAGCTGCGGATCCTGCGCCGCACCGGCGCGGCGCCGCACCCGCACGGGTGAAACCGGGCGGGTGGCCGGGCCCGTACACCCGCTCGGGGGAGGAGGCTCGGCATCGTGGCAGTGACCCCCTACCGCCGCCGTACCCCGGGAGAGACCATGCTCGGCACCGACTTCCGTACCGGATCACCCAACTGGCTCGACCTCGGCAGCCCCGACACCGACGCGGCCGCCGCGTTCTACGGGGCCGTCTTCGGCTGGGAGTTCGTCTCCGCCGGCCCCGAGGCCGGCGGGTACGGCTTCTTCCGGCAGGACGGCAAGACCGTCGCCGCGCTGGGACCGCTCACAGAGGAGGGGGCCCGGTCGGCCTGGATGCACCACTTCATGACCCCCGACATCCAGGCCACCACGGAGGCCGTCCGGGCCGGCGGCGGGACGGTGCGGACGGAGCCCATGGACGTCATGGGAGAGGGGTGGCTGGCGCAGTTCACCGACCCGCAGGGGGCCGAGTTCGCCTGCTGGCAGCCCGGGAACACCGCCGGCTTCGGGGTGGCCTCCGCCGAGAACACCCTGGTGTGGGCGGAGCTGCACGTACCGGACCCGGTGGCGGACATCGCCTTCTACGCCGCACTGTTCGGGTGGCGGCAGGCCGAGATGCAGTCGCCCGGGATGACCTACCGGGTCCTGAGCACCGCCGACGGCGACCAGGAGGACGCCTCCTTCGGCGGGGTCGCCCCGCTCGGCGAGGGTGCGGGCGACGGCCAGGAGGCGCGCTGGGTCCCCTACTTCCACGTGGCGGACGTCGACGCCACCATCGCCCGCGCCCGGGAGAACGGCGGGTCCGTTCTCATGCCGGCCGCCGACGTGCCGGACGTCGGGCGGATCGGCTGGCTCGCGGACCCCGCCGGCGCGGTGTTCGCGCTGCTGAAGCCCGACCCGCGGATGTAGGGGGGTCTTGCCGATCAGGCCGGGCGCGCGGGCCTGATCGGCAAGACACCCCCTGGGCCGCCCGGCGACGGGCTCTGATCATCGGCCGAGGTACTTGGGCGTGCGGCGCTCCACGAAGCTCGCCACGCCCTCGTTCGCGTCGGCCGTGGTCATGTTGATCTCCTGAGCGGTGGCCTCGGCGGCCAGCGCGGCCGCCCGGTCGCCGTCCAGCGAGGCGTTGACCAGCTGCTTCGTCATGGCGAGGGCCCGTGTGGGGCCCTGGGCGAGCCGCTCGGCCCACTCCCGGGCGGCGGCCTGGAGCTCCTCGGCCGGAACCACCTTGTTGACCAGGCCGAGCCGTGCGGCCTCGGCCGCCGGGACGGCGTCGCCGAAGAACATCAGCTCCTTGGCCTTCTGCGGGCCGACCAGGCGGGGCAGCAGGTACGCGCCGCCGCCGTCGGGGACCAGGCCGCGGCGCACGAACACCTCGATGAAGCGGGCCCCCTCGGCGGCGATGACGAGGTCGCAGGCGAGGGCGAGGTGCGAACCGATGCCGGCGGCCGTGCCGTTGACGGCGGCGAGCACGGGCTTCTCGCAGTCGAGGACCGCGGTGATCAGGCGCTGCGCGCCGAGGCGGATCATGCGGGCCACGTCGCCGGCGACGCGGTCGCCGCCGGTGGGGCCGGTGGCGGGGCCGCCGCGCAGATCGGCGCCGGCGCAGAAGCCCTTGCCGGTGGCGGTGAGGACGACCGCTCGGACCGCGGGGTCGGCGGAGGCGTCGGTGAGCAGCGTGATGACGCGTTCGCGCTGGGCCCGGGTGACGGCGTTCATGGCGTCGGGGCGGTTGAGGGTGATCCAGGAGACGTTGTTCTCGGTGCGGTGCAGGACGTCGTCCTCGGGGGCGCCGATCATGTGAAAACTCCCGTTCGGGGCGGTCGGTGCGGTGGGTGCGGCGCCGTTGCGGAGGCGCTGCCCGGGCCCCCGCGAAGCGCACGCACGGACGGGATCCGGGGCCCCGTGGGCCCCGCCCCGGGAAACGGAGAAGGAGCGGGGCGGGAGGGGCGCCGCGCAGCGGTGGCCGGGCGGCGGGGGCAGCGTCAGCGGCAGATGGCCAGGGCGTCCAGGGCGACCGCGCCCTGGCCCCGGGGAAGGACCATCAGGGGGTTGATGTCCAGCTCGGAGAGTTCGTCGCCGAACTCCAGGGCCATGCGCTGGATCCGGAGGATGACCTCCACCAGCGCGTCCACGTCCGCCGGGGGCGCTCCCCGGACGCCCTCCAGGAGGGCATGGCCGCGCAGCTCCGTGAGCATGGCGCGGGCCTGGTCCTCGCCGAACGGCGGGACGCGGACCGCCGCGTCGTGCAGGACCTCGACGAGGACGCCGCCCAGCCCGACGGTGACGGTCGGGCCGAAGAGGTCGTCCTGGGTGACCCCGACGACCATCTCCACGCCGCGTTCCACCATCTGGCAGACCAGGATCCCGTCGAGCGGGACGTTCTCGTAGCGCGCGATGTCGGTCAGCTCCCGGTACGCGTCGCGGATCTGGCTCGCGGAGGTCAGGCCGATCTTCACCAGGCCGAGTTCGGTCTTGTGGCCCAGCTGCGGGCCGGAGGCCTTCATCACCACCGGGTAGCCGACCAGCCCGGCCGCGCGGACCGCCGCCGCCGCGCTCGTCACCAGCTGCTCGCGGGGCACCCGTATCCCGTAGGCGCGCAGGAGCTGCTTCGCGGCGTGCTCGCTGAGCTGTTGTCCCGGCCGCATGAGGGCCTTCGCCTTGCGGTACGAGGGTGACGGCGTGCGGGGTGCGTCCTCGAAGGGGGAGCGGTAGCCGGCGGTGAAGCGGTGGTGGCCGAGGTAGGCGCGTACGGCGGTGATGCAGTTGCCGAAGGTGCGGAAGGTGGCCACGCGGGAGGAGCCGAGGAGGGTGGTGCGGTAGGCGTCCTCGGTGCCGACGGGGGAGCCCCAGATCACGCAGATCAGCTTGTCGCTCTGCTCGGCCGCGTCCACCAGGTCCTGGGCGAGCCTGTCGCTCATCGGGGGGAAGGGGCCGGTGATCGGGCAGATCAGGACGCCCACCGAGGGGTCGGCGAGGATCGCGTCGATGATCTTCTGACCGCGCCAGTCGCCGACCGGGTGGCCTCCGTTGTCGACGGGGTTGGCGACGTTCAGGTACGGCGGGATCCACTGGTGGAGTTCGTCCTGCTTGGCCTGCGAGAGGGTGGGCAGGGTCAGGCCCGCCTCGGTGGCCAGGTCGGAGAAGTGGGCGCCGGTGCCGCCGGAGATGGAGTACACGACGACGCCGTCGGCCTCGGGCCTGCGGGCCCGGGCGAGGAGGGCGGCCGTGTCCTGGAGCTCGTCGAGGCCGTCGACGCGGATGACGCCGAACTGGCGCATGGCGGCGTCCACGACGGTGTCGGCGCCGGTCAGCTTCCCGGTGTGGGAGGCGGCCGTCCGGGCGCCGGTCTCGGTGCGGCCGACCTTGACGGCGACGACGGGAACGCCGTTGCGGGCGGCCCGGTCGGCGGCGAGGAGGAAGGACCGGCCGTCCTTGAGGCCCTCGACGTAGCAGGCGATGGCACCGACCTCGGGCTGCTCGGCGAAGTAGGAGATGAAGTCGGAGGTCTCCAGGTCGGCCTCGTTGCCGGTGGGTGCCCAGTGGGACAGCCGGATGCCCAGTTCCTGGAGGGTGTAGACGGGCCGGCCCTGGTGGCCGGACTGGGTGATCAGGGCGATCGCCGGGCCGTCGAGGTCGTCGCGGAACTCCTCGAAGGCGTTGAGGTTGGTGTTGGGGCCCAGCAGGCGCAGCCCGGAGCGCCGGACGGCGGCGGCGAGGCGTTCCTGGGCGGCGGCTCCGGCGCCGCCGGTCTCCGCGAAGCCGGAGGCGAAGGCCACGGCGAACTTCACCTTGGTGTCGGCGAGTTCCTCGATGACGGGCAGCGGGTCGGAGACCAGCAGGACGGCGAGGTCCACCTGCTCGGGCAGGTCGGCGACGGATGCGTGGCAGGCCAGGCCGAAGACGGTGGGGCGGGTGGGGTGCACGGGGTGGATCCGGGCGCCGACGCGCTCCGCCCAGCCGATGAGCCGGCGGGTGATGCCGGTGTTGGGCCTGCCCTCGGTGTCGGAGGCGCCGATGACGGCCACGGACTCGGGCCGGAAGAACCGGTCCAGGTCGGGTACGTCGGCGTGCAGGGGCCGTCCGCTGACGTCCACGGGGACCGCGTCGTCGGCGGAGGGGGCCGCCGACGAGTGGACGGCCGCCCTGGGGGTCTCCCCGCAGGCCTCGACTCGTGCGCGGAAGTCGGTGGTGAGGGTGCCGTGAGTAGATCCAAGCATCGTTCCGCCCGCTCCTGCTCGATGAACCTCGATGGAACTCAATAACTGACGTATAGTCAGATTACTGAACTGACGTGTCGTCAGGAACAGGGCTGCACAGGAAAGCTGGTGGAGGTGATGTGGTGAACGGTGGCAGACTCCGCCGCAACCGGTCCAGAGTGCACTTCCGGCCGAGATCACCCGCGCCTCGCAGCCGGGGACCCTGGATGGCCGCCCGTGTCCGTGTCATGATCGATCCCATGACCGCTGTCCGAAAGGCCCGTGCCGCGTAGGCGGCCCAGCGCGCTGCGCGCGCAACGAGCACTGCCCCGACCGGTGTACGCGGGCGCCGAGCACTGCCGGAGCGACCGGCCGCCCGGACCGTGGCCCGCCCGCATCGACCGGCTCTCGTCGCGGACGACCGCCGCGATCCACCGCGAGGAGTGCCGTCGCCCGTACGACGAGGGCCTCTGGCCCGGGGCGACCCTGACCGCTCTTGAGACCTGTCGCCACTTCCTGGCCCTTCCGGGCCGCTGGTTGTACCTGCGGCGGGACTACTGCGCCTGCGAGCACTGCGACCTCCGCAACGACATCGCCGTCGCCAGGGACCTCCTCCAACTGGTCGTGAGCAGGCTTCCTCCCCGTCCGCGCCGGGAGCTGGAGGCCGTGCTGGCCGCACTGGACGGGCAGCTGTGGCGCCGCACCGTACCCGACCCGTTCGCCCGCCGGCAGCCGCACCGCAGGGGGGCGTGGTGGCACCAGCGCCTGTACGACCTGGACCACCTCCTGTGACGGGGCGACGGGCACCACTCAGCGGTCGGCCGTCTGCCGCGCCACCGCCTTGGCGATCCTCTCCGCGTCCAGGGCCATCTCCCGGAACATGCCGCTGATGGGGTTGGTGAAGCCGGTGAAGTACAGGCCCCGCGCCCCCTCGTTCGTACGGGCGCCGTGCGCGCGGGGCCGGCCGCGCTCGTCCAGCACCCCGAGGTGGCCGACCAGCTCCTCCAGCCGGCGGCTGTACCCGGTGGCCGCGATCACCGCGTCCGGGGTGATGCGCGAGCCGTCCGCGAGCACCACCTCCGGCCCGTCGAAGGACTCCACGGCGGCCACCGGCTCCACCCGGCCGGCGCGCACCGCGTCGACCAGGCCCACGTCCTGGACCGGGATCGCGCCTTCCCTGACCCTGCTGTAGAGGCCGGTGGCGGGGCGCGGGAGCCCGTACGCCGACAGGTCCGGGACCGAGGCCCTGGCCACGAGCGCGCCCAGCCGGTCCACGAGCCCCACCGGCAGTCGCCGCACGAGGATTCCGCTGCGCTGGGCGGGCCAGCCGGCGGTGGAGCGGCGCATGATGTGCGGGGCGGTGCGCACGGCGATCCGTACGCGTGCCGCGCCGCCCTCGGCGAGGTCGGCGGCTATCTCGGCGCCGGTGTTGCCGGCGCCGACGACGAGGACGTCCTGGCCGGCGTAGGGCTCGGGGTTGCGGTAGTCGGCGGCGTGCAGCAGCCGCCCGCCGTACGAGTCCGTGCCGGGCCAGTCGGGCAGTTCGGGCGTGTGGTTGAAGCCGGTGGCGACGACGACGGCCGCGGCGGTCAGCACCCGCCCGCCGCTGGCGTGCAGGGTCCAGCCGCCCTCCCCCTCGGGGCCGGGCTCGATGCGGGTCACCTCGACGCCGGTGACGAGCTCCAGCTCGTGGAACTCGGCGTACTTCTCCAGGTAGCGCACGACGTTGTCGCGGGAGACCCAGCGGCCGAACCGGCGCGGCATCGCCAGGCCCGGGAGGGCGGAGAGCCGGCGGGTGGTGTGCAGGTGCAGCCGGTCGTAGTGGCGCCGCCAGGACGTGCCGACGGTGTCGGACTTCTCGACGACCACCGCTCGGACGCCGCGGGCGCGCAGGGCGGCGGCCGCGGCGAGGCCGCCGGGGCCGGCCCCGATCACGTACACGGGACGGGGCTGGGTGGTCATGTCGACTGCTGGTGCGGGGACTCCGGGCATGAGGTGTGATCGTATCGCCACGCTGGGTTGATGGGTCTCGGACAAGGAGGGAATCGATTGCGGATCGGTTACGGCCGGGGCTCCCGGGCCCGTGCGCGGAAGCCGTGGCCGGCCGGGGCCTTGCGGGATCGCTCCGCATCCGCTGAACTGACGTACCGTCAGATCAAGGGTGAGAGGGGTGGGTGCTGCCGATGCAGACCGTCTGGCTCAGTGGGGCCGAATGGCTCGCCGTGCTCCGGATAGGCCTCGGCCTGTGGTGGCTGGAGAGCTGGCGGCACAAGGACAAGAAGGGCTGGTTCGAACGCGGCACCGGCATCGCGTGGGCCGCCGACGTCGCGAACAAGCACCGCTGGACCTTCGTCAAGAGCGGCTTCCACCGCATCGTCGCGCCGCGGCCCAAGGCGATGGCCTACACCGTCGTCTACGCGGAACTCGCCCTCGGACTGGGCCTGGTGTTCGGCTTCCTGACCCCGATCGCGCTGATCGGCGGACTCCTGCTGAACCTCCTCTACCTGGTGCTGATGATCCACGACTGGGCCGAGCAGGGACAGAACGCGATGATGGCGCTCATCTCGCTCGTCGCGCTCCTCGCCATGTCCTGGCAGACCTGGTCCCTCGACGCGGCGATCGGACTGTTCCTGTGAGCGGCACGGCGCGCCACGACCTCCCCGAGACCGACGACTTCACCCGCCCCTACTGGGACGCGGCGGCGCAGGGCCGGCTCCTGCTGCGCCGGTGCGGCGACTGCGGGCGGGCACACCACTACCCGCGCGAGTTCTGCCCCCACTGCTGGGCCGGCGAGGACCGGGTGACCTGGGAGACCGCGAGCGGCCGGGCCACCCTCTACACGTGGTCGGTGATCCACCGCAACGACCTCCCGCCGTTCGGCACGCGCGTCCCCTACACGGCCGCCGTCGTCGACCTGGCCGAAGGCCCGCGGATGATGACCGAGGTGGTGGACTGCGAGGCGGCGGACCTGCGCATCGGCATGCCGCTGACGGTCACCTTCCGCGAGAGCGCGGACGGGGTGTGGACGGCGGTCTTCCGGCCGGAGCCCACCCCGGCCTGAGGGGTCGCCGGGCCCCTCACGGCCAGAGCAGCTCGCGGACCCACGACCCGCCGGCGGCGCGCCGGTAGCGCAGACGGGTGTGCCTGCGGGCGGCGTCCCCCTGGAAGAACTCCACCTCGGCGGGTGCCAGTACGTACCGCGTCCAGGTCGGAGCCGGCGCGTCCGGCTCCGACCCGGCCCGCTCCCAGGCGGCCGCCGAGGCCCGCGCCAGCTCCTCCACGGAACCCAGCACCTCGCTCTGCCGCCCCGTGAGCGCGGCCGCCAGCGCACCGCGCGAACGGACCGCCAGGTCCGCCCGGCTCTCCTCCGGGCCGCATGCGGTGACCTCGCCCCTCACCCGCACCTGCCGGCCCACCGACGGCCAGTAGAACCCGAGCGCCGCCTCCGGCCGCGCGGCCAGCTGGACGCCCTTGGCGCTCGTGGCGTGCGAGGCGAAGTGCCAGCCCCGCCCGTCGACGTCGTGCAGCATCAGCGTCCGTACGTCGGGCCGCCCCTCGCCGTCCACCGTGGCCAGGCTCATCGTGTGCGGCTCCGGCTGCCCCGCCCCCGCGGCGTGCACGAACCACTCCCGGAACAACGCCACCGGCTCGGCGGGCGCGGCTGCGGTGTCGAACTCCGGGAGCGGGGAGTCCCACACGCGCAGGGCGTGCAGGACGGCACGGAATTCCTCGTCGCTGATCTCGCTGATCTCGCTGCTCATGCCGCCCAGGCTAGTTGCGAGAGGAGACGCAGGTCACACCGGCCCGTGCCGCCGTCCATGTCACAGGGCGTCGGGCCACCTCGTCTCAGGGACGTAGCCACTGACGACGACGGAGGAGCACACCATGGACGCGCGACTGAACTACTTCGCCAGCCCGACCGCCGGCAAGGCCCTCAAGCACCTCATGTCGGCAGGCAAGGCGGTCAAGGACTCGCCGCTGCCGGCCGCGACGCAGGAACTCGTGGCGCTGCGCGTGAGCCAGATCAACGGCTGCGCGTTCTGCATCGACATGCACACCAAGGACGCCACCGCGGCCGGCGAGACCCCGGTACGGCTGCACCTGGTGGCGGCGTGGCGGGAGGCCGCCGTCTTCACCGAGGCCGAGCGGGCCGCACTGGAACTGGCGGAACAGGGCACCCGGATCGCGGACGGCGCCGGCGGGGTCGGCGACGAGGTGTGGGCGAACGCCGCCAAGCACTACGACACGGAGCAGCTCACCGCCCTCACGCTCCTGATCTCCTTCATGAACATGGCCAACCGGCTGAACGTCATCGCCCAGCAGCCCGGGGGCGACTACCAGCCCGGGCAGCTCCACTGACGAGGGCCCCGCCCTTGCGACGGGCCGCCGTCGGTCCGGATGATCACCGGAGGACGCCCGCGCCGGTGAACACGGCCGGGCCGGAGGACTTCAGGGGGAACCAGGCATGAGCAAGGTCGAGGAATTCGAGGAACTGCGGTCGCTGCTGTTCTCGATCGCCTACCGGATCCTGGGCAGCGTCGGCGAGGCCGAGGACGCCGTGCAGGAGACGTGGCTGCGCTTCGACGCCACGCAGACCCGGCCCACGTCGACCAAGGCCTTCCTGTCGGCGACGGTGACGCGCATCTCGATCGACGTACTGCGCTCCGCGCGCGTGCGGCGCGAGCAGTACACCGGCCCCTGGTTCCCCGAACCACTGCTCAACGACCCCTATGAGGACCCCGCGCGGGCGGTGGAGCTGGCCGACTCGGTGTCCGTGGCGGCGCTGCTGCTGCTGGAACGCCTCAGCCCGCTGGAGCGGGCGGTGTTCGTGCTGCGGGAGGTCTTCGCCTTCGACTTCGACGAGGTCGCCGCGGCGGTGGGGCGCTCGGAGGCCGCGTGCCGCCAGCTGCTGGTGCGGGCGCGCCGGCACATGGACGCCGGCCGGCCGCGGTTCGCGGCCGACCGGCGCGAGCGGCGGGAACTGGCGACGCGGTTCTTCGACGCACTGAAGGACGGCGACGTGGGCGGGCTCCAGAACCTGCTGGCGGCCGACGTACAGCTCGTCGGCGACGCCGGCGGCAACGCCCCGCAGCTGGCCAAGGCCGTCACGGGCGCGGCGAACGTCGCCCGCCTGCTGGCGGCGGTCTACCCCTGGCTGATGCGGATCGACGTGACGTGCGAGCCGCACGAGGTCAACGGCGAGCCCGGCGCGATCTTCCGCGACCGCGACGGCAAGGTGCTCCACGTCATGGCCCTCGACGTGCTCGACGGCCGGATCCAGACCATCCGCGGCCTGAACAACCCCGAGAAGCTCACCCATGTGGGCCCGGTCGCCGACGCCTGGGCCGTCGCCCGCGAGCTGAAGGAGGCGCGCCGCCGGACGACGGCCTGACGATCAGACGGCCCGGCCGAAGGAGGCGGCGAGCCGGGCGTCGGTGTGGCGCACGTCACTTCCGGATGCCGCTCATTCTTCGGCCCGCCGAAGGTCATCACTACAACGGCACCCAACGAAGGAGACTCGCCATGGCCGACACCGTGAAGGGCCCCGCCAGCTACTTCCCGTCGATCGAGAAGAAGTACGGCCGGCCGATCCCGGAATGGAAGGACCTCATCAGGTCCTCGCCGCTGACCAAGCACATGGAGCTCGTCGCCTGGCTCAAGACGGAACACGGCCTGGGCCACGGCCACGCGAACGCCCTGGTGGCCGACACGCTCGCGGAGCGCAACTAGGCGCCGGGCGGGCCGGTGGCTCCGCCGGGCGGGGCCGCCGGGGCGGGGCCGCCGGGGCGGGGCCGGGGAGGCGCGGCGGTGGCTTCGGGAGGTCGGGAGCCACTCGGGCGGCGGCGACGGGGAGGCGCGGGGGCTTCGGGGGCGGGAGACGCCCGGACGGAGGCGCAGAGGGGCAAGGGTGGCTTCGGGAGGTCGGGAGCCGCTGGATCGGTATCAGGGATGTCCTGGGGGTTTCCCGTCAGTCCCATCGTCCCTCCGTGTCGGGCCGGCCCGTCAAGGGCGCTCGTTCCTCGCGTCGCTTCGCGATGTCGCTGCGCTCCACCCTTGACCGACCGTCCCGCCCCGGAAATACGAGGACAGCCGGGAAGCCCCCAAAGGAACGGGCCGGGACCAGTTTTCAGGGACGGGGCGTCGGATGCGTCCGGGCGGAGCCCGGGGCGCATCCAATCGCTACGCGCTCCTGCGAGACGGCGGCTGCGAGCCCCGTGGGCTGGTCGTAAGCCGCCATCGATCGCTACGCGCTCCTGGCGGACGGCGTCTGCGAGCCCCTATGGCTGGTCTTAAGCCGCCACCAATCGCTACGCGCTCCTGCGAGACGGCGCCTGCGAGCCCCGTGGGCTGGGCATAAGCCGCCACCAATCGCTACGCGCTCCTGCGAGACGGCGGCTGCGAGCCTCTCGGGCTGGGCATAAGCCGCCACCAATCGCTACGCGCTCGCGAGACGGCGCCTGCGAGCCCCTTGGGCTGGGCATAGGCCGCCATCAATCGCAATGCGCTTCTCGATCACGCGTCTGCGATCCGTCTGGGGCTGGTCGCGGGCCGCAGAAACCTTCTCCGACTCTTCACGGACGGCGTCCGGCCCCCTGTGTGGGGTGGAAAAGCGTCAGATGACGGCTGGAGCGATGCCAATCCAGGTCTGAGTGAGTGCGCGCCCCAAAGAGCCGTCAATTCACCCCAATTGCCCTCGTCTGTACCGGCGGCTGGGATCTCATGGTGGTCTTGACGGGGGTTGGGTTCGGCTGAGCCGATGGATCGCCCTTCCGCCCCCCGATATCGCCCCCATCAGCCCCAGCTGAGGGCCGGACGCGGTCGTCGGGGAGCGCGTAGCGATCAATGGCGGCCTATGCCCAGCCACAGGGGCTCGCAGACGCCGTCCGCCAGGAGCGCGTAGCGATTGGTGGCGGCTTATGCCCGGCCTAAGGGGCTCGCTGACGCCGTGTGGCGGGAGCGCGTAGCGATCGATGGCGGCTTATGCCCAGCCACAGGGGCCCGCGGGCGCCGTCAGGCAGGAGCGCGTAGCGATTTGAGGCGCACCGGGCTCTGCCCGCGCATCGCTGGCCGCCCCTTCTCTTGCTCGATCCCCCGGCCCGTTCCTTTGGGGGTTTCCCGGCTGTCCTCGTATGTCCGTGGCGGGACGGTCGGTCAAGGGTGGCCGAAGGCCATCACGAAGTGACGCGAGGAACGAGCGCCCTTGACGGACCGGCCCGACACGGAGAGACGATGGGACTGACGGGAAACCCCCAGCACAACCCTGATCCCGCCCGAGTGGCTCCCGACCTTCCGAAGCCACCGCCGCGCCCCATGGCCTCGCCTCCGTCGGCTTCCGCGGTGTTCGGCCGCCCCGCGCCTTCCCGGCCCCGCCCGAGCGGCTCCCGCCCCCTGAAGCTCCCGCCCCCTGAAGCTCCCGCCCCCCCCAAGCCCCCGCCCCCCGAAGCCCCCGCCCCCCGAAGCCCCCGCCGCCTACCGCCCCCGCCGCCTACCGCCCCCGCCCCCGTGCGAACTGCGCGAACGTTTCCGTGCCGACCGCGTGGGCCGGGGTCAGGTTGCCGCCCCGACGGAAGCCCGCGTAGGCCTTGCCCGCCAGGGGGACCGGGAGGACGCGGCGGTGGCGGCCCGTTGCCGACAGGTAGGCGCGGGCCAGGTCCGGCAGGGTGTGGATCTCCGGGCCTCCCATGTCCGGGACCCGGCCCGACGGGGTCGGGACCGCCAGCTCCGCCATGCGGGCCGCGACCTCGCCGACGGCGATCGGCTGCACCCGTACGCCCTTGGGGATCGGCACGACGGGCAGTTTCGCCGCCGCGTCCGTCACCATCGCCACGAGGTCGTGGAACTGCGTCGTGCGCAGGATCGTCACGCCCAGCCCGGACGCCTCCAGCAACCGCTCCACCCGGAGCTTGCGCTTGTAGTAGCCGAGCGGGACCACGTCCACCCCGACGATCGAGATGTAGACGAGGTTCCGGACGGTCCCGGCGCGCCGGGCGGCCTCGATCAGGTGCCCGGCGGCCACGTCGTCGCCCTTGCCCGCCCCGCGCGTGTTGCTCGCGCAGTGCACGATCACCTCCGCGCCCGCCAGCGCCGCCTCCAGGCCGGTGCCGTCCTGGAGGTCCACGGGATGGTCCGGAGCGTGCTGGCTCAGCACACGGACCTCGTGGCCGGCCGCCCGCAGGCGTTCGGTGACGGGCGAGCCGAGGGTCCCGGTGCCTCCGGTGACGACGATGGTGCTCATGGTGTCGGTCCTTCGCTGGTGCGGTGGGATGTGTGCAGCAGCTGGGACCGGACAGCCCTCATGAATGTGACAGCTGCCGCCGAAGGAATTCCAGCTTCTCCGGGTTGACCACCGCGCTGATGCCGCTGACCAGCCCATTCTCGAATTCCACCAGCAGGACCGCCACCTCGCCGAAGAGCACTGCGGGCGCGCCGTTGACCTCCGCGACGCTGACCGGCACCCCGGCCACGTACTTCGCCATGGCGCCCATCGCGAACCGGGCCACCTTGTCGCGCCCCAGGATCGGCCGCCGCGCCGCGTTGACCACGCCGCCGCCGTCGGACACGTACCGCACGTCGGCCGCCAGCACCCCCTCCAGTCGGCTGAGGTCCCCGCTGCGGGCGGCGGTCATGAAGCTCTCCAGGAGCCCCTGCCACCGCTCGGGATCGGCGGAGAACCGCTTCTCCCCGGTGGCCGCCCGGTCGGCGGCCACCCGGGCCGCCGCGCGCCGGTGGAGCTGGCGGCAGTTGGCCTCGGTGAGGTCCAGGAGGGTGGAGATCTCCCGGTGGCTGTAGGCGAAGGCCTCGCGCAGTACGTACACCGCGCGCTCGACCGGGGTGAGCTGCTCCAGCAGCAGGAGCAGGGCCATGGACACGCTGTCGCGCTGCTCCGCCGACTCCAGCGGGCCCAGGGTGCCGCCCCCGGTGAGGACGGGCTCCGGGAGCCAGGGGCCGACGTACTGTTCGCGCCGGGCGCGCGCCGAGGTGAGGCTGTTGAGGCAGAGGTTGGTGACGACCTTGGCGAGCCAGGCCCCCGGGTGCTGGATGGCGGCGCGGTCCGCCGCGTCCCAGCGCAGGTAGGCGTCCTGCACGATGTCCTCGGCCTCCGTGGCGGAGCCGAGCATGCGGTAGGCGATGCCGAACATCCGGGGCCGGTGTTCCTCGAAGTCCGCTGCCGACGCGGTGACATGGGTGCTCACCGGACCAGCCTACGAGGGCGGGCGCGGCGGGAACGTGCGAGGACCCGGTGGCCGCCGGGCCACCGGGTCCTCACGTTTTCAGCAGGCGCCCTGGTCCTTCCAGACGCCCCATTCACCCGTGGTGCCGGGTTCCTCGTTCTGCGTCCACCACTGGGCCTTCCAGCTGCGGCCCTTGTGGGAGACGACGTTGCCGCTGTTGTAGACCGTGCCCGCGACGTACGCCGGGTTGGTGCAGGTCCCGCCGGTGGGCGGGGGCGTGGTCGGCGGCGTCGTGGGGGGAGTGGTCGGCGGGGTGGTCGGGGGCTGGGTGCCGCCGCCGGGCTGGACCAGGGTCGTACCGCGGGCCAGGTCCCCGGCGAGGGCGTACGTGGTGCCGGAGATGTTCACCGTCCAGTTGGAGGGGGTGGACACCGGCAGGTAGTAGTTGAACGCCAGGTCGACGGAGGCGCCGGGGGCGAGGGTCTGCCAGGCGGGGAGCTTCAGGGAGACCCGCTGGAAGTCGCCCTTGAGGCCGCCGACGTTGGTGCCGGTGTGGCCGCTGCTGATCACGGCCGTGCCGAAGCCGGACTGGTCGGAGGCGTTGTTCGGGGCGGAGGTGCCGTAGTCGAACTGGAACTCGGTTCCGCCGGGAAGGGTGGCACCGGTGTTGTTGGTGATCTTCAGCTTCGGGGTCAGCGGGTAGTTGGAGTCGCCGAGCTTGAACTCGGTGAACTCCGTCCTGATGTCCACCGCCTGGGTCGGGAGGGTCGAGCCGGCCTTCTTCGCGCCGTACGGGGAGGCCGACTTGAACTTCTGGTACATGGCGTCGGTGAGCGTGTCGCCCATCTCGTACTGGCCCTTGGCAGCGTTGTAGGAGTAGTCGCCGGCGAGCTCCCAGACCATCGTGCCGCCGATGCCCTTGTTCACCACGTAGTCGGCCTTGGCCTTGACCGACTGCTCGTCCTCGGTGGAGAGGAAGACCTTCTTCTGCGCGTTCCACAGCCACGGCGCCACCAGGGTGGAGTCGTACTTGCGGGCGTACGTGCCGGACAGGGTGGTGTTCGCCGGGAAGCCGTACTTGGTGACGTAGTCGCCGACGACCCCCTTCTCCAGGTTCTTGGCGTGCCACATCGGGTTCGAGCCCGCCGGGGACTCGGCCCCGTTGGTGTCCTTGTCGTGCCACAGGTTGTCGATGCCGACCGCGCCGTCACCGCACTTGGTCAGGCCCGCGCCGGCCGGGCAGTTGGTCGCGGGGGCCTTGCCCCACAGGCCGTCGGTACCGCCCTGCACGTTCTTGAAGCCGCGGGTGTAGTAGGGCAGGCCGATGTTGATGCGGCCGCCCGGCATGGAGCCGCGGAAGTAGTGGTAGGCCCAGTCGGTGTTGAGGTAGCCGATGCCGCCGTACTGGGAGGTGGAGTAGACGCCCGCGGCGGCCAGTTCGGCGTCCTTGCCGTCGTCGAAGAGCGAGGCGTTGGGGCCGACGTACTCGTTCCAGGCGCCGTGCAGGTCGTAGGACATGATGTTGACGTAGTCCAGGTACTTCTGCATCTGGAACGTCTCCATGCCCCGCAGCAGGTAGCCGGAGGAGGGGGCGGCGACGGTGAGCAGGTAGTGCTTGCCGTCGGCGGCGCCCGCGCGGTCGAGCTTCTCGCGCAGCGACTTCATCAGGGCCGCGTAGCCCTGGACCAGGCCGGCCCGGCGGGCGTTGGACAGCTGCCAGTCGAGGGGGTTGCCCGCGTCCTTCATCGTGGTCGGGTACTCGTAGTCGATGTCGACGCCGTTGAAGCCGTAGGTGCGGATGAAGTCGACCGAGGACTGGGCGAAGGTGTCGATGCCGGCCTGGTTGACGGAGCCGTCGGCGTTGGTGGCCATCGAGTAGAAGCCGCCGGAGGCGACCCGGTTGCCGTCGTCGCCGAAGTAGCCGCCGGTCTCGGCCCAGCCGCCGACCGAGATGAGCGTCTTGACGTCGGGGTACTGCTTCTTGAATTTGTTCAGCAGGTTGAAGTGGCCCTTGTAGGGGAGCGCCGGGTCCATCTCGGCTCCCGAGACGCCGGGCCAGGTCATTCCGGTGGCGGCGTTGTTCGCGTTGTCGGTGCCGACCGAGATCTTGTTGTCGGCGCCCACGTGGGCGAAGGCGTAGTTCAGGTGGGTGACCTTGGACCACGGGATGTTGTTGGCGAGGTAGGCGGGAGTGCCGTCCTTGCCGGTGCGCCAGCCGGTGAAGTATCCGATGACGCGGCGCTGGTGGTCGGCGCCCATCTTCTCGCGGCCTTCGGAGTCGTAGACCGAGCAGTAGGGAACGTCGACGCCGGCCGTCTTGTGGAGGCCGTCTGGGCGACAGCTCTCGTTGTCGGCCGCGTGCGAGACGCCCGCCGAGAGCCCGCCGGCCAGCAGCGCGGCGATTGCGGCGCCGGATGCCAGGAGCATCGCTCTCGTACGTGTGGGGGACGGCATTGTGCCTCCTGGGGAGGGGAGGATGCAGGACACGAGTGGACACACCATGGAGCAACGTGACTGGTGCAGAAGCTTGTTGGCCCGTGACGTGCGCACATCTGACGGGCTGTTCCCGGGAAGATGAAGGGAACGTTAAGAGGACTAGACCAACCCGTCAATAGGTCTGGACCAACCGCGCTGCCATGCGTCCAGGTCCGCGCCCGGGGTGGCCCCGGAGTCACCCTCTGTGAGCCAGGCCACACCGGATCACCCGCATGGCGGGCGATCCGCCGTGGCAAACTGGCTGGAGTACCAGTAGCAGCGCACTCCGGGGTCGGTGTAATTCCGAACCGGCGGTATAGTCCGCGACCCGTCCGCAGCCAGCGGCCGGTTGACCAGGTGAAATTCCTGGACCGACGGTTAAAGTCCGGATGGGAGGCAGTGCGCGGCGGGCCAGTCACCGGTACGCCGCCGTCGGCGGTTCCTCGGCATATCCCTGCGGACATGCCCGGTCGAACCGTTTCTCCGGCCTCGGCGTCCCCGCGTGACCTGTTCCGCTTCATCTGTCGTATCCCGACAGGCCCCGGAGTCCGTGCCCGATGAGGCAGGAGGACCCGGTGGCGACACACGCCGCGCACGCAGCACCCGCACCCGACGCGGGTACCCGTGCCATGCGACGGGCCGTCGAGCTCGCCGCCCGCGGACTCGGCTCCACCAGTCCCAACCCGGTCGTCGGCTGCGTCATCACCGACGCCTCCGGCGCCGTCGTCGGCGAGGGCTGGCACCAGCGGGCCGGCGGCCCGCACGCCGAGGTCCACGCCCTGCGCGCCGCAGGCGCGGCGGCCCGCGGCGGCACCGCCTACGTCACCCTCGAACCCTGCAACCACACCGGCCGCACGGGGCCCTGCGCACAGGCACTCGTCGACGCCGGCATCGCCCGCGTCGTCTACGCCGTCCCCGACCCGAACCCGCAGGCCAGCGGCGGCGCAGCCACTCTGCGCGCCGCCGGGATCGACACCGCGGCCGGCCTGCTCCGGGCCGAGGCCGAAGCCGGCAACACCGCCTGGCTGACCTCCGTACGGCTCGGCCGGCCCCACGTGACCTGGAAGTACGCCGCCACCCTCGACGGCCGCAGCGCCGCCGCCGACGGCAGCAGCCGCTGGATCAGCTCCCCCGAGTCCCGCGCGGACGTCCACCGGCTGCGCGCCGAGGCCGACGCCGTCCTGGTCGGCGGCGGCACCCTGCGCGCCGACGACCCGCACCTGGCCGTCCGCGGCATCGACGGCGCCACCCAGCCCCTGCGCGTGGCCCTCGACACCCGCGCCGCACTCCAGCCGGCCGCCCGCATCCTCGACGACGCCGCGCCCACGCTGCTGGTCGTCGCCGATGACGCCGACACCCGCCACCTGCCCGGCGTCGACCTGCTCCGGCTGCCCCTGCACGACGGCCGCATCCCCGTCGGCCTGCTCCTCACACAGCTGTACGCCCGCGGCGTGCGCTCCCTCCTCCTCGAAGGCGGCCCCACCCTCGCGGGCGCCTTCCTCGAAAACGGCACCGTCGACCGCGTCGTCGGCTACCTCGCCCCCGCCCTGCTCGGCGCCGGCCCCGCCGCCCTCGCCGACGCGGGCATCACGAACATCTCCCGCGCCCTGCGCCTCGACATCACCGAGGCCGTCCGCGTGGGCCCCGATCTGCGCATCACCGCCCTTCCCGCCACCGCCCCCAAGGAGCACTGAGTGTTCACCGGAATCGTCGAAGAACTGGGCGAGGTCACCGCCGTCGAGCCGCTCCAGGAAGCCTCCCGCTTCCGGCTGCGCGGGCCCCTCGTCACCGAGGACGCCAAGCACGGCGACTCCATCGCCGTCAACGGCGTCTGCCTGACCGTCGTGGAGACCGCCGACGGCGAGTTCACCGCCGACGTCATGCAGGAGACCCTCAACCGCTCCAGCCTGGGCGCCCTGACCAAGGGCTCCCGCGTCAACCTGGAGCGCCCCATGGCCCTCGGCGGGCGGCTCGGCGGCCACCTGGTGCAGGGGCACGTGGACGGCACCGGCGAGATCCTCTCCCGTACCCCCTCCGAGCACTGGGAGATCGTCAAGGTCGCCCTCCCGCAGAACCTCTCCCGCTACGTCGTCGAGAAGGGCTCCATCACCGTCGACGGCGTCAGCCTCACCGTGGTCGAGGCCGCCGCCGACTGGTTCACCATCAGCCTCATCCCCACCACCCTCGCGCTGACCACCCTCGGCATCAAGCAGCCCGGCGACCCGGTCAACCTCGAGGTCGACGTCCTTGCGAAGTACGTCGAACGCCTCCTCGCCGCCGGCGTGGACCCGCTGCACGCCGACCCGACGGGAGAAGTCCGGTGAGCGCCCTGAACTGGCTCAACGCGGAGGCGTTCACCGTCCTCGGCCAGAAGGTCATCTGGTCCGACATGATCGGCAACCTGATGGGCCTGGCCGCGCTCGCCCTCGGCTGGCGCCGCTCCATATGGACCTGGCCCGCCCAGCTGCTCTCCGGACTGATCCTCATCGCCGCCTACGCCTCCGCGCACCTCGCCGGCGGCGTCGGCAAGCAGCTCCTCGTCATCGGCGTGGCCGTCTTCGGCTGGACCGCCTGGCAGCGCGGCAAGCAGCAGGCCCAGGACGGCTCCATCGCCGTACGCACCGCCACCTGGACCGAGCGCGGACTGCTCCTCGGCGGAGCGGCCCTCGGCACCCTCGCCGTCGGCGGCCTCTTCACGCTCTACCCGTCCCTGTCCTGGAGCCCCTGGGCCGACGCCTACATCTTCGTCGGCACCATCGTCGCGATGGTGGCGCAGGCCCGCGGCCTCGTCGAGTTCTGGTTCGCATGGCTCCTCGTCGACCTCGTCGGCGTCCCCCTCGCCTTCACCGGCGGGCTGGCCTTCTCCGGACTGGTCTACGTCGTCTACTTCGCCCTCGTGGTGTGGGGCGCCTACGACTGGTACCAGCGCTCCCGCACCACTCCCGCCCCGGCCCTCGAAGGAGCAGCGGCATGACCACCCTCAAGCCCGTGCCCGACATCCCCGAAGAGACCTTCCGCCTCGACCCCGTCGAGCAGGCGATCCGCGACATCGCGGCGGGCCGGCCCGTCGTCGTCGTGGACGACGAGGACCGAGAGAACGAGGGAGACCTCGTCATCGCCGCCGAGAAGGCCACCCCCGAGATCGTCGCCTTCATGATGAGCGAGTGCCGCGGCCTGATCTGCGCCCCCATGGAGGGCCCGGAGCTGGACCGCCTCGAACTCCCGCAAATGGTCCAGAACAACACCGAGTCGATGCAGACCGCCTTCACCGTCTCCGTCGACGCGAGCGCCGCCCACGGCGTCTCCACCGGCATCTCCGCCGCCGACCGCGCCACCACCCTGCGCCTCCTCGCCGACGGCGTCAGCGGCCCCGGCGACTTCGTCCGCCCCGGCCACATCTTCCCCCTGCGCGCCAAGCCCGGCGGCGTCCTGGTCCGCAACGGCCACACCGAGGCCGCCGTAGACCTCGCCCGCCTCGCGGGCCTGCGCCCGGCCGGCGCCATCGTGGAGATCGCCGGCGAGGACGGCGTCATGCTGCGCCTGCCCGAGCTGATCCCCTTCGCCCGCAAGCACGGCCTGACGATCATCTCCATCGAGGACCTGATCGCCTACCGCCGCTCCGCCGAACCCACCGTCCGCCGCGAGGCGGAGGTCAACCTGCCGACCGCCTTCGGCGACTTCACCGCGCACGGCTACCGCTCCACCGTCGACGGCGTCGAGCACGTCGCCCTCGTCCACGGCGAGATCGGCGACGGCTCCGACATCCTGGTCCGCATGCACTCCGAGTGCCTGACCGGCGACATCTTCGCCTCCCAGCGCTGCGACTGCGGCCCCCAGCTGCACGCCTCCATGGAGCGGATCAAGACCGAGGGCCGCGGCGTCGTCGTCTACCTGCGCGGCCACGAGGGCCGCGGCATCGGACTGCTGTCCAAGCTGCGCGCCTACGAGCTCCAGGAGCGCGGCCGCGACACCCTCGACGCCAACCTGGAGCTGGGCCTGCCCGCCGACGCCCGCGACTACGCCGCCGGCGCGCAGATCCTCGCCGACCTCGGCGTGCACGGCGTCCGGCTGCTGACGAACAACCCCGACAAGTCCGCCGCCCTGGAACGGCACGGCATCACGGTCACCAGCCGGGAGGCCATGCCGGTCGAGGCGGGCGAGCACAATCTGCGGTACCTGCGCACCAAGCGGGACCGGATGGGCCACGACCTGCCCTGGCTGGACGGGCCCGTGACCACGTCCGCCTGCGGCAACCAGTAAGCACGCACCACCACCCGTACGTACATCCACGAACCACCGAGGAGCAGAGCTGTGAGCGGCAAGGGCGCACCCGAACTGAGCGTGAAGAACTGCGGAGACCTGCGAGTCGCCGTGATCGCGGCCCAGTGGCACGAGAAGGTCATGGACGGACTGGTCGACGGCGCCCTGCGGGCCCTGCACGAGCTGGGCATCGACGAGCCCACCCTGCTCCGCGTCCCCGGCAGCTTCGAGCTCCCGGTCGTGGCGAAGGTCCTGGCCGGGCGCGGCTACGACGCCATCGTCGCCCTCGGCGTGGTCATCCGCGGCGGCACCCCGCACTTCGACTACGTCTGCCAGGGCGTCACCCAGGGCCTGGTCCAGGTGTCGATCGACACCGGGGTCCCCGTCGGCTTCGGCGTACTGACCTGCGACAACGACGAGCAGGCGCTGGACCGCGCCGGCCTCGAAGGGTCGAACGAGGACAAGGGCCACGAAGCGGTCACCGCCGCCGTCTCCACCGCCATGACCCTGCGCACCGTCAGCGAACCCTGGCGTTAGTCCAAGGAGTGAACCCCGGCACCGGGGCACCCGGGTGAGCCCTTACTCTAAGGACATCATGGCGAACAAACCCTCCAAGACCTTCGAAGAGCTCTTCACCGAGCTCCAGCACAAGGCCGTCGAAGGCGACCCCGGCACCTCCCGCACCGCCGAGCTCGTCCACAAGGGCGTCCATGCCATCGGCAAGAAGGTCGTCGAGGAGGCCGCCGAGGTCTGGATGGCCGCCGAGTACGAGGGCAAGGAAGCCGCCGCCGAGGAGATCTCCCAGCTGCTGTACCACGTCCAGGTGATGATGGTCGCGCGCGGGATCTCCCTCGACGACGTCTACGCGCACCTCTGAGCCGGGCCGGGGTCGCACACCCACCCGTTTCACAAGCACGCACACCACGCAACCACGCACACCACGCATCAAAGGAAGCCCATGCTGCGCATCGCCGTCCCCAACAAGGGTTCACTCTCCGGACCGGCGTCGGCGATGCTCCATGAGGCCGGCTACCGGATGCGCAAGGAGTCCAAGGAGCTCGTGGTCGTCGACCCCGAGAACGAGGTGGAGTTCTTCTACCTCCGGCCCAAGGACATCGCGATCTACGTCTCCTCGGGCAAGCTCGACATCGGCATCACCGGCCGCGACCTGCTGCTCGACTCCGGCGCCAGCGCCGAGGAGATCCTCCCGCTGAACTTCGGGCGCTCCACCTTCCGCTACGCCACCACCCCCGGCACGGCGAAGGGCCCCGAGGACTTCACCGGGATGACCATCGCGACCTCCTACGAGGGGATCGTCGCCAAGCACCTGGCCGACCAGGGCATCGACGCCTCCGTCGTGCACCTCGACGGCGCCGTCGAGACCGCCATCCAGCTCGGCGTCGCCCAGATCATCGCGGACGTCGTCGAAACCGGCACCAGCCTGCGCAACGCCGGCCTGGAGGTCATCGGCGAGCCGATCCTCACCTCCGAGGCCGTCGTCATCCGCGGCAACGGCGCCGACGCCGACGACCCGCAGGTCCAGCAGTTCCTGCGCCGCCTGCAGGGCGTCCTCGTGGCCCGCAGCTACGTGATGATGGACTACGACTGCCGCGCCGAGCACCTGGAGCGCGCGGTCGCCCTCACCCCGGGCCTCGAGTCGCCGACCGTCTCCCCGCTGCACAACGAGGGCTGGGTCGCGGTCCGCGCCATGGTGCCCGCCAAGGAGGCCCAGCGCATCATGGACGACCTGTACGAGCTCGGCGCCCGCGCGATCCTCACCACCTCGATCCACGCCTGCCGCCTCTGAGGCAACGCGCACGCCCGCTCCTCACCCGTACGACCCCCAGAAGGCAACGCACCATGGCCGAGTCCGCCGCCCAGCCCGTACCGCCCACCCTGCCGGTCACCTTCCGGCCGACCCGCACGCGGGCCGTCCTGCTGGGCGTCGGGCTCGCCATGTTCGCCACCATCACGGCCATCGCCGTGATGCTGGAGAACCTCAGCCCCGGCGAGCGGATCAGCTTCGTCTTCACCGCCGTCCTGCTCAGCTCGGTACTCGTCCTGCTCAGCCGCCCCAAGGTGGCCGCGGACGAGGACGGCGTCACCGTCGTCAACCTCACCAACACCCGCCGTCTGGCCTGGGCGGAGATCCTCCGGGTCAACCTCCGCCCCGGCGACCCGTGGGTGTTCCTGGACCTCAGCGACGGCACCAGCCTGCCCGTGCTCGGCATCCAGCCGGGCGTGGCCAAGCAGCAGGCCATCAGCGACGCGCGCGCCCTGCGCGCCCTCGCCGAAAGCCGCGGAACCGGCACGAACGACCACTGACCCCACCGACGCCCGCAGCCGCGTACCGTTGCGGCCGCGATCTCAGTGACTACCCTGGTGGCGGGGCGCAGCCGTGCGTCCTCCCACCGGCCCCGGGACCCCGAGGCCCGCGGGCACCTGCAACTCGAGGAGTGACTCCCTCCAGCAATGGACGGATCGTCCGGTAATATCCGCGCCGCCCTCCCCACGGAGGCGGCGGCATGACCATCCCGCTACTCCTGCTCGCGGCGGCGTTCGCCCTGATCCTCGCCAACGGATTCTTCGTGGCGGCCGAGTTCGGCCTCGTCACGGTGGAGCGCCCCGAGGCGGAGCGCGCCGCAGCCGACGGAGACCGCCGTGCCCGCACGGTCGTCAAGGCCCTGCGGGAGCTGTCCTTCCAGCTCTCCGGCACCCAGCTCGGCATCACCATCACCTCCCTCGTGGTCGGCATGCTCGCCGAGCCCGCCCTCGCCGCACTGCTGGCCGGGCCGCTCGCCGCGACCGGCCTCCCGAAGGGAGCCGTCTCCGGCGTCGCCGTCGTCATCGGCATGCTGCTCGCCTCCGCCGTCCAGATGGTCGTCGGCGAGCTCGTCCCGAAGAACTGGGCGGTCTCCCGGCCCCTCCAGGTGGCCCGCTTCGTCGCCGGCCCGCAGCACGCCTTCTCACGCGCCTTCCGGCCGGTCATCGCCGGCCTCAACGCCGTCGCCAACCGGCTCGTACGGGCCCTCGGCGTGGAGCCCACCGAGGAGATGGCCTCCGCCCGCACCCCGGGCGAACTCGTCTCCCTGGTCCGCCATTCGGCCCAGGCCGGCGCCCTCGAACAGGACACCGCCGACCTCTTCGTACGGACCCTGTCGCTGGGCGACCTCACGGCCCAGCACGTCATGACCCCCCGGGTGAAGGTCAGCGCCCTCCAGCACACGGCCACCGCGGCCGACGTGCTGAACCTGACCCGCGCCACGGGCCTGTCCCGCTTCCCGGTCTACCGCGAACGCATCGACGAGATCACCGGTGTGGTCCACCTCAAGGACGCCCTCGCCGTGCCCGAGTCCGAACGCGACCGCACCACCGTGGGCCGGATCTGCGTCGCACCGCTGCTGGTGCCCGGGTCCCTGCCGGTGCAGCCGCTGCTGGAGCGCCTGCGCAGCGAACAGCCGATGGCCGTGGTCGTCGACGAGTACGGCGGCACCGCCGGCGTCGTCACCCTGGAGGACATCGTGGAGGAACTCGTCGGGGAGGTCCGCGACGAGCACGACCTCGCCGAGGACGAGACCCCCGAACTCGCTGCCGTGCCCGCCGAGGACGGCCGTCCCTCCTGGGAGGCCGACGGCAGCTGCCGCGTGCAGACCCTGCGCCGGATAGGCCTGGAGGTGCC
Organism: Streptomyces virginiae; assembly: GCF_040638905.1. Classification (GTDB taxonomy): domain Bacteria; phylum Actinomycetota; class Actinomycetes; order Streptomycetales; family Streptomycetaceae; genus Streptomyces; species Streptomyces virginiae_B. The sequence goes on from NZ_JBEZYV010000012.1 coordinate 144,322, forward strand.
CGAGGGCCCCTACGAGACCGTCGCCGGCCTCGTCGCCGACCTCCTCGGCCGGATCCCCGCCCCCGGGGACCGCGCGGACCTCCCCGGATGGAAGCTGTCCGTCCGCAGGGTCGGCCGCAACCGGGCGGAACGCGTCCGGCTGGTCCGCCTGACGGCCGTATCCGCCGCCGGCGCGTACCGGCAGGCCGCGGGCCCCTCCGGCGCCCCGGTGCCCGGCTCCGGCCGCCACGGCGAAGCCGTCCCGCAGCGGGCCGAGCTGGAAGGCGCCGCCCGATGAACGCGCTCCAGCTCGTCTTCGCCCTGCTCCTCGTCCTCGCCAACGGCTTCTTCGTCGGCGCCGAGTTCGCACTCGTCTCCGTACGGCGCAGCCAGATCGAGCCCCTCGCGGCCGAGTCCAAACGGGCCCGCCAGGTGCTCCACGGCCTGGAGAACCTGCCCCGCATGATGGCCGCCGCGCAGTTCGGCATCACCGTCTGCTCGCTGACCCTCGGCGCGGTCGCCGAACCGACCGTGGCCCGGCTGCTGGAGCCCGTCTTCCACGCCGTGCACGTACCGCAGGGCCTGATCCACCCCCTCGGCTACGCCCTCGCGCTCGCCGCCGTGGTCTTCCTGCACCTGGTCATCGGCGAGATGGTCCCCAAGAACCTCGCCATGGCCGCACCCGAGAAGACCGCCCTGTGGTTCAGCCCCGGCCTGGTCGCCTTCGCCCGCCTGTGCGGGCCGGTCACCACCGCGCTCGGCGCCTGCGCCACGTTCGTCCTGAAGCTCTTCAAGGTCGAGCCCAAGGACGAGGTCGAGGCCGCCTACACCTCCGCCCAGCTGGGCCGGCTCCTGAAGGACTCCCGGCAGGCCGGGCTCCTGGAGCCGGTCGAGCAGGAGCGTCTGGAGGACGCGCTGGAACTGGGCAGCCGCCCCGTCACCGACGTCCTCCTCGACCGGGACCGCCTGGTCACGGTCGGCCCGGCCGTCACCCCCCGCCAGATCGAACAGCTGACCGTGCGCACCGGCTACTCCCGCTTCCCCGTCCGTGCCGACAGCGGCGCCTTCATGGGCTACCTGCACGTCAAGGACGTACTGGACCTGGAGGACCGGGAACGGGCCGTGCCCCAGCGGGTCTGGCGCCGTATGACCACGCTGTGCGCCACCGTCCCGCTGGACGACGCCCTCGGCGTCATGCGCCGGGACGCCACCCACCTGGCGCAGGTCGCGGACCAGAGCGGCCGGGTCCTCGGCCTGGTCGCCCTGGAAGACGTCCTGGAAATGCTGGTGGGCGAAGTCCGCGACCCGGCCCACCGGATCCCGGCCGGCCGCACGTAGCCCAGAGGGGCCGGAACTGCCGCTCAGCGGCATGTCCGGCCCCACCGGGGTCACAGGGGCGGCTCCGCCCCACCGGGGTCACAGGGGCGGCTCCGCCCCACCGGGGTCACAGGGGCGGCTCCGGCCGCTCCTGGGGCCCGCGGCCCGACAGGACCTCCCCGTACGCCTGCATCAGGTCCGGCAGCCGGAGGGTGGCCAGGTCGTCCCGCGACGGCTCTCCCGCGAAGCCCGCCAGCCTCAGGTCTCGGTACGCGCAGCTCTTCTCGTACAGGGTCCGCAGGAAGCGGCCGTTGCCCAGCTCGTCGATCCAGCCCTGCTCCACCACGTGCGCGCTGATGCTGCGCAGCTCCTCCAGGGCCTCCTCGTCCCAGTGGTCCCCGTTGGCGTCGGCCAGCACCCCGCCGATCGCGGTCAGCTCCGGCGGCCGGTAGCTGGGGAAGTCCACCCGCGTGGTGAACCGGGACGACAGCCCCGGATTGGCCGCCAGCAGCCGGTCCATCCCGGCCGGATAGCCCGCCAGGATCACCACCAGGTGGTCCCGGTTGTCCTCGGCCCGCTTCAGCAGCACCTGCAGCGCCTCGTCACCGTACGCGTCACCCTTGCTGTAGCCCGTGTTCGACAGCGAGTACGCCTCGTCCACGAACAGCACCCCGCCGATCGCCGAATCGATCAGCTCGTTGGCCTTCACCGCGGTCTGGCCGAGGAACTCCCCCACCAGGTCGGCCCGCTGGGCCTCGACCAGATGGTCCCCGCCGAGCAGCCCCAGTGCGTAGAAGACCCGGCCCAGGATGCGGGCCACGGTGGTCTTGCCGGTGCCCGAGGGGCCGGAGAACACGAAGTGCCGTTTCGGCGGCTGCACCGGCAGCCCCTGACCCGCCCTCAGCCGCGCCATGTGCAGCTGCGCCGAGAGGGCCTTCACCTGCCGCTTGACGGGCTCCAGGCCCACCATCCGCTCCAGCTCCGCCAGCGCCTCGGCCAGCGCCGCCGGGTCGGACGGCCCCGCCGGCAGCCCCTCCGCCGAGCCCTGCGGCGGGACCGTCACCTTGCGCCGTACGCCCTCCGTCCGGCCCGGCGGGGGAGGGGGCGGACCCAGCGGGTCGGCGCCCGCCTGACCGTCCGCGGAGACGTCCTGCACGGGCCCGCCGCCCAGCGGGCCGCCCAGGGCCACCGCCGCGAAATCCCCGCCGACCGGCGACGGGCCGTGCCCCGCGTAGCCGCCGTACCCGGAGTACCCCGCGAGGCCCGCCAGATCGGCCATGCCGTCGGTGTCGTCGCCGTCCTCGATGGCCGTCAGCCGGGCCGCGGTGTCCATGAACGAGGGATCCACCCGGTGCACCGCCCGGTACAGCGGAAGCGCCGCCGCGCTGCGCCCCGTGCCCTCGTGCGCCCGGGCCAGCCAGTACCGCAGCTCCTTGCGCTGCGGCTGCTCGCTGCGGCAGCGCATCAGCGCCGCCGACAGCATCGGCTCCGCCTGCCCGTACATCTCCAGCCGGACCCGCGCCATCCCGCCGAACAGCCCCGCCTCGATCCCCAGCAGCGGATCGTTCACCAGCGGCTCGGTGTGCCGGACCAACTGCTCCCAGTCCTTGACCAGATAGGCCCGGCAGGCGTGCAGGAACCGCACCTGCGGATCGGTGTCCACCGGCGGCAGCGCGGCGAGGGCCTGGTCCAGCTCCGGCACGTGGCGGCCGTCCAGCCAGTGCGAGGCGTGGGCGAGCAGCAGGTCCCGCCGGTTCTCCAGCACCGGCTGCACCCACCAGCCCAGCCAGTACCAGGAGTTCAGCGTCCTGCGGTGCCGGCTCCGCTGCTCGCCGAATCGGTCCCTGTGCGCGTACATGCGTAAGAGGGCGTTGCCCGTGTCGACCCGGAGCGCGTGCAGGCCGAGCCACGCGTCGGCCATCGAGGGGTCGAGCCGCACGGCCGTCCGGAACTCCTCCTCGGCCTGCGGGTAAGCGCCCATGGTGCAGGCGTCGACCCCTCGCAGCCAGGCGAGTTCGGCCGGGGCGTGCATGCTGCCCGGCGTGCCGAAATCCATCACGTCCCCCACAAGCCTGCCCCGTGGTGCGCGGCAACCCCCGCTTCGAGCGCGCGAGTTGTTCCGGTGCCCCCGCCTGGCGTCGCTGAAATCAGGGCTGCATCGTACCTGCGCTTTCGCACCTTACGTAGGGTGCGGCGGGTCCGGTTCGGGTGGACACCCCGGCCGCCTGTGGTGACGCAAAGTGAACGTCCGGAGCCCGCGTGGCGCGCGCTGCACCCCTGCGGAGGGCGTTCGCGGGCAGAGCGAAGCCCCCGATCACGGGGGAACAATCGGGGGCTCCGTGTGCGCGGCGGCCGGTAAAGGCCCCGCATTGAGAACGTAAGGCCGCTGCGGGCCCCAGGTCAAGCGGGTCGGCGCAGGCCCGGCACGTGGAATTCCGGGGCCGTTCAGGCCCGGGGGAGTTCGTCACCGTCGGTGACGGAAGGGGGGGTTCCGGCCGTCACTCCGGTCCCGGAAGACCACTCGTATCCCGTACCGCTCTGGCGTACCAGGGTGCCGGCGAAGGGGCGCGAAGGGTCACTGGAGAAGTGCGCGTGCTCCGCGCGCTCCCACCCGTCCCAGAAGTCGGACAGTTCACGCCCGTCCCGGCCGCGGCCCCGCGTCCAGGACTCGGCGCGCGGGGTCTCCATCCACAGCAGCCGGGCCAGGTGCGGGCGCAGTGCCTGCCGCCCGGCGCCGACTCCCTCCACCAGGAGCACCGGCGCCGGCTCCAGCACCCGCTCCGGCCCGAAGCGGCGCTCCACCCAGTCGTACGGGGCCCAGTGCGCGGGCCGCCCGCCGGCCAGCGGCTCCAGTACCTGCACGCGCAGCCGCTCCTCCCAGCCGAACAGCTCCTCGTGGCTGGCCACGTCGTCCAAGTGCAGCACGGGCGCCCCGCCCAGCGCTGCGGCGAGCCGCCCCGCAAAGGTGCTCTTGCCGGATCCGGCGTGCCCGTCGATCCCGATCAGGCGCACCGGGCCGAGGGAGCACGGCAAAGCGGCGAGCTCCCGCGCGAGTGACTCAAGTGACTGGTGTGGCTCCACCCGACCAGCGTAGACAAGCCCGACACGACCCGTGGCTTGGGCCTTCGGCCGCCGGGAACCTGGAAGGGTGACACCACCAGAGCGCCGACGCACCCGGGGGACCACGCGATGACCGCACCCACGCCACGCAGGGCCGTACTCGTCGCCGCACTCGCGGTCGCCACCGCGGCCACCGCCGCCTCCGTCCCCGGCGGCGGCGCCCCGGCCGCCGCCGCCCCCGCCCCCCGCGCGCAGGGCCGTACCGTCGACAACCGCTTCTGGTACGCGTACGGCCACTGGCTGGCCGGAACCCACCAGGGCACCACCGCCGTCGCCGGCACCCGCCCCGGCCTGCGGATCGGGACCGCCCTCGGCCGCACCGAATACGCCGACCCGCACACCGGCCGCAAGAGCACCTGGGAGTACGCCACCTGGACCTCCCCGGTGCACCGCTCCACGGTGCCCGCCACCGAGGCCGTCGCCTCCTGGAACGCCCACACCCCGGCCGGCACCTGGATCCAGGTCGAGCTGCGCGCCACCTACACCGACGGCGCCTCCGCCCCCTGGTACGTGATGGGCCGGTGGGCCTCCGGCGACGGCGACATCCGCCGCACCTCGGTGGACGGCCAGACCGACGGCCGCTCCACCGTCTGGACCGACACCCTGGCCCTCGACGCACCCGCCGCGGCGGACGGCCTGCGGATCTCCGGCTGGCAGCTGCGCCTGACCCTCCACCGCCTGCCGGGGGCCGCCGGCGGCCCCACCGTGTGGCTGGCGGGCGCGATGGCCTCCGACGTCCCCGACCGGTTCACCGTCCCCCCCTCCCACCCCTCCGGCACCGCCCACGAGCTGAAGGTCCCGCGCTACTCGCAGCAGACCCACATCGGGCGCTACCCCGAATACGACAACGGCGGCGAGGCCTGGTGCAGCCCCACCTCCTCCCAGATGGTCATCGAGCACTTCGGCCGCAAGGCCGACCCCGCCGCCCTGGCCTGGGTGAACCCCACGTACTCCGACCCGCAGGTCTGCCACGCGGCCCGCTCCACCTACGACGCCGCCTACAGGGGCTGCGGCAACTGGTCCTTCAACGCCGCCTACGCCGCCACCTACAGCGGCCTGGCCGGAGTCGTCACCCGCCTCGCCTCGATGACCGACCTGGAGACCGTGGTGCGGGCCGGCATCCCCGCGATCACCTCCACGTCCTTCCGCGCGGACGAGCTCACGGGCGCGGGCTACGGCACGGCCGGCCACCTCATGGCCGTCGTCGGCTTCACCGCCACCGGGGACGTGGTCGTCAACGACCCCCACGCACACGACAACCCCTCCGTCCGCCGCGTCTACCGGCGCGCCGAGTGGGAGAACGTCTGGCTGCGCACCAAGCGCACGGCCGCCGCCGGGAAGGTGGCCTCCGGCAGCGGCGGGGTCTGCTACCTCTACGCCCCCGCCCTCCCGGCCCCGGCCCAGATCCTCGCCCTGCGGACGGTGGGCGTGCTGTGAGGAAGCGGCGAAACGCCCGTTGATTCGCTCGCCCGGATAAGCGGAACATAATGGGGTAAATGGCACATAAAAGCTTCTCAATAGGAGGCGGCCCGCCATGACCACCCATCCCAGCATCGAGCACCACCCCGACCTCGCCGAGATGCGCACCCGGTTCGAGCGGGTGACCAGCACTCCCCGCGCGCAGGCCGTCGAGGCGCTGGCCCTGATAACCGGCCTGTACCTGGCCGCCTCGCCGTGGATCGCAGGATTCAGCGTCCTGACTCCGCTGGCGATCAACAACCTGATCGTCGGCCTGGCGTTCTGCCTGTGCATGGGCGGCCTGGGATCCGCCTACGAGCGCACCCACGCCATGGCCTGGACGGCGGTCGTCCTGGGCGCCTGGACGATCATCGCGCCCTGGGCCATCGCCGGTGAGATGGACGTGACGCGCTCCGTGGTCAGCAACGTGATCACAGGCTGCGTCGCACTCTGCCTCGGCCTCGCGATGGCGGCCATGGCCGGCCGCAGCCGCGACACCCGGGCCTGACACGGCAGGCGGCGCCGGACGAAACCGCCGCCGGGCCCCGACCGCACCGCGCACCCGCCGGGCGGCCGGGGCCCGGCTGCGTGACGTGCGCCACCAGTGACCCACGTCTCTACCGCGAATGCCGCGAACGCTGGCACATTGGACACCATGACTGCCGACACCGCCGCCCCGACCGCCTCCGCACCCGCCGGGAACCTCGTTCGCACCGGGGGCCCCAAGGAGGACTCCGCCTGGCTGGAGCACGTCCTCGGCTGGACCCTCGTGGTCGTCGTCGCCATGTTCGTCACCCAGGTGGGCTGGGTCTGACGCCTGCGCGGTATCGTCGGGCATCCTGTGGCAGTTCGAGGCTGGGGCCGGACGTGAACAGCAGTCAACAGCGCGCGACGACCGGACGTTCACAGGCACGCAGGGCCGAACTCATCGCCATCGGCCGCAGGTTGTTCGCAGACACCCCGTACGACGCGCTCTCCATGGACGACATCGCCAAGCACGCGGGCGTCGCCAAAGGGCTGGTCTACTACTACTTCAAGAGCAAGCGCGGGTACTACCTCGCCATCGTCGAGGACTCCGTCGCCGGGCTCGTCGCCCGCGCCGGCGACGACACCGGCCTCCCCAGGGCCGAGCGCGTCCGCCGCACCATCGACGGCTACCTCCACTACGCCGAGCACCACCAGGCCGCCTACCGCACCATCGTCACCGGAGGCGTCGGCTCTGACGCCGAGGTGCTCGCCATCCGCGACGCCGTACGCGAGGAACTGGTCGCCGCGATCGCCGAAGGCGCGTACGGACGCCGCGACCTCCCCCCGATCGCCCGCCTCGCCCTCGTGGGCTGGCTCTCCGCGGTAGAAGGGACCACCCTGGAATGGATCGGCGGGCCGAGCGACCCGGACCGGCCCGGACGCGCCCGGCTCGGCGCCCTGCTGGTACGCCAGCTGCGCGCGACATTGGCGGTGATCGAGGAGTTCGCCCCGGAGTGTCCGGCACCTCCCCCTGCCGAAGAGGCGTTCGAACCGGCTGATGATCTTGCCCCGGTGACGGGAAGCCCCTGATCGGGCATACTCAAGCCGCCGCAGCCGCTGAACAGCCTCTTCCGTGACCCGGGAGGGCAGCATCGGCTGTACAGAGCCCGAGACCCGGCGGCGCGTCCCACACCTCGCGCGTCGCCGCCGTGCCCGAGATGGAGGAGAGCGCCGCCATGACCGACCGCGCCCCGCAGCCGGTGGACCGACAGCTGCCCACCGAGGAGTCCCGCGACCTCCTCGCCCTCGTACGTGAGATCGCCCAGCGCGAGATCCGCCCCCGGGCCGCCGAGGAGGAGGACACCGGCCGGTTCCCGCGGGAGGTCTTCACGCTGCTCTCCGAGGCCGGACTGCTCGGCCTCCCGTACCCCGGCGAGTACGGCGGCGGCGAGCAGCCCTACGAGGTCTACCTCCAGGTCCTGGAAGAGCTGGCCGCGGCCCGCCTGACCGTCGGCCTCGGCGTCAGCGTGCACTCCCTGGCCTGCCACGGTCTCGCCGGCTACGGCACCAAGGAGCAGCAGGCCGCGCACCTGCCCGCGATGCTCGGCGGCGGTCTGCTGGGCGCCTACTGCCTCTCCGAGCCGGCCGCCGGCTCCGACGCCGCCTCGCTCACCACCAAGGCGGTCCGCGACGGCGACGACTGGATCATCACCGGCACCAAGGCCTGGATCACCCACGGCGGGGTCGCCGACTTCTACACCGTCCTCGCCCGGACCGGCGTCGAGGGCCCCAAGGGCATCACCGCCTTCCTGGTCCCCGGGGACGCGGCCGGCCTCACCGCGGCCGTGCCCGAGAAGAAGATGGGCATGAAGGGCTCGCCCACTGCCCAGCTGCACTTCGACGGCGTACGCGTACCCGACTCCCGCCGCATCGGCGAGGAGGGGCAGGGCTTCTCCATCGCCCTGGCCGCGCTCGACGCGGGACGGCTGGGCATCGCCGCCTGCGCCATCGGCGTCGCCCAGGCGGCACTGGACGAGGCGCTCACGTACGCACTGGACCGCAAGCAGTTCGGGCACCCCATCGCGGACTTCCAGGGGCTGCGGTTCATGCTGGCCGACATGGCCACCAAGATCGAGGCGGGCCGGGCGCTGTACCTCGCGGCGGCGCGGCTGCGGGACGCGGGCAAGCCGTTCTCCCGGCAGGCGGCCATGGCCAAGCTGTTCTGCACGGACGCGGCGATGGCCGTCACCACGGACGCGGTGCAGATCCTCGGCGGCTACGGCTACACCGCGGACTTCCCCGTCGAGCGCCTGATGCGCGAGGCGAAGGTGCTCCAGATCGTCGAGGGCACCAACCAGATCCAGCGCATGGTCATCGCCCGCCACCTGGCCGGACCCGAGACGCGCTGACGCGGTCCGCCGCCGGACCGGTCAGTACAGCCCGCTGCTGGTGGAGGGCCAGACCGGGGAGGACGTGAGCCGGGACCACTCCGGGTCCCGCCGGCCGGGCAGGGTGCGGCCGGCGTCCGCCCATCGGGCCAGCAGGTCCCGGTAGATCGGCGGATCGGGCGCCTGCTGCTCGCGCAGCGGCTCACGCTGAAGCGGGCGCTGAACCGATTCTTCGAAATGCGGGGGCATCGGACGGCGCCTTCGGCCCGTTGAAGACTGAAGCGTGCTCATGCACGGCCAACGCGTGACCGGAGCCACGGGTAATCGCCCGGGGCCTACGCGTATCCGTTCGAGGGGTCCCCGGGGTGCGGCGCGGGCACGCTACGGATGCCGCGCACTCGGGGCCTCCACCCCCGCGGCCCCACCGCCCCGGGTCGGCGGTTGCCCACCCACCTCCCGGCGCGGGGTGGTGCGGGGGAGCGGGAGCCGCTCGGGCGGTGTCAGGGATGTGCTGGGGGTTTCCCGTCAGTCCCATGGTCTCTCCGTGTCGGGCCGGCCCGTCAAGGGCGCTCCTTCGTCGCGTCGCTTCGTGATGTCGCTGCGCTCCACCCTTGACCGACCGTCCCGCCCCGGAAATACGAGGACAGCCGGGAAGCCCCCAGGGGAACGGGCCCTGACCAGTTTTCAGGGACGGGGCGTCGGATGCGTCCGGGCGGAGCCCGGGGCGCATCCAATCTCTACGCGCTCCTGCCTGACGGCGTCCGCGAGCCCCGTGGGCTGGGCATAGGCCGCCACCAATCGCTACGCGCTCCTGCGAGACGGCGCCTGCGAGCCCCTTGGGCTGGGCATAGGCCGCCATCGATGGCAAGGCGCTTGTCGATCAGGCGTCTGCGATCCGTCTGGGGCTGGTCGCGGGCCGCAGAAGCCTTCTTCCACTCTTCACGGGCGGCGTCTGAGGGCTGTATGGGGTGGAAAAGCGTCAGATGACGGCTGGAGCGATGCCAATCCAGGTCTGGGTGAGTGCGCGCGTCAAAGAGCCGTCAATTCGCCCCAATTGCCCCTGTCTGTACTGGCGGGTGGGATCTCATGGTGGTGTTGATGGGGGTTGGGTTCGGCTGGGCCGATGGATCGCCCTTCCGCCCCTCGATATCGCCCCTATCAGCCCCAGATGCGGGCGAGACGCGGTCGTCGGGGAGCGCGTAGCGATCGATGGCGGCCCATGCCCAGCCCAAGGGGCTCGCAGACGCCGTCCGCCAGGAGCGCGTAGCGATCGATGGCGGCTTATGCCCAGCCTGCGGGGCTCGCAGGCGCCGTCCGCCAGGAGCGCGTAGCGATTTGGGGCGGCTTATGCCCAGCCCACGGGGCTCGCGGACGCCGTCGTCGAGGAGCGCGTAGCGATTTGACGCGCACCGGGCTCTGCCCGCGCATCGCTGGCCGCCCCGTCTCTTGCTCGATCCCCCGGCCCGTTCCTTTGGGGGTTTCCCGGCTGTCCTCGTATGTCCGTGGCGGGACGGTCGGTCAAGGGTGGAGCGCAGCGACATCGCGAAGCGACGCGAGGAACGAGCGCCCTTGAGGGACCGTCCCGCCACGGAGAGACGATGGGACTGACGGGAAACCCCCAGGGCTTCTCTGATCCCGCTCAGGGCGGACGCCGCCCTGCAGGGCCGCCGTCGCGCTTTTCGTTCCCGTCCGAGCGTCTGCCGCCTCCTCGAATCGCCCCCGCGACTTCCGCCCCGTCCGAGCGTCTGCCGCCTCCTCGAATCGCCCCCGCGACTTCCGCCCCGTCCGAGCGTCTCCCGCCTCCCGGAACCGCCCCCGTGCCTCCCGCCCCCACCCCAGCGTCTCCGCCCCCGAAGCCCCCACCCCAGCGTCTCCGCCCCCGAAGCCCCCGCCCCGCCCCGCCCCCGCCCCCGCCGCCCCGCCACTACGTGCCCTGCTGTCAGACCGTGCCAGAAGGCTGGCCCTGGTGGGCGTTTCTGACGTACCGTCATATGCGCCCAGGCCGCCCCCGATGTCAGCCGCCCCGGAGGTCCGTCATGCCCGCAGACCGGCCCGTCGCACTCGACGAGTACCCCATCCACCAGGCCCCCTTGTCGATGAAGCACCTCGTGAGCGGCGACCGGAACGCCTACGACCGGTGCATCTTCCACGTCTTCGACCACGCCGGCCGCGCGGTCCTGATCCTCGGCCTCGGCGTCTACCCCAACGCCGGCGTCATCGACGCCTACGCCACCCTCCGCATCGGCGACGAGCTCCTCGCGGTCAGGGCCTCCGACGCCCTCACCGACGACCGGATGAACCTCTCGGTGGGACCCCTGTCGATCGTCGTCGACGTGCCGCTCAAGCGGCTCACGCTGCGTTGTGCCCCCGACTCCGCTGACCCGCAGGGCCTCTCGTACGACATCACCTGGACCGCGGAGTTCCCCGCGGTGTGGGAGCCCCACCACATCCAGCGGCGCGGCGACCGCCTCATGCTGGAAGGGCGCCGCTTCGTCCAGGCCGGCAACGTCACCGGCACGATCCGCGCCAGGGGTGCGGAGCTCACCCTGACTGCGGGGGAGTGGACCGGTACGCGGGACCGGAGTTGGGGCGTACGGCCGATCCCCGGGGAGGAAGGGGGCCGGGCGGCCGAGGAGCACCGCCCCGACGGCTTCCACTGGCTCTGGATCCCGGTCCGGTTCGCGGACCGCTTCGTCATGGTCATCGCCCAGGAGGACGCCGACGGCCACCGCACCCTGAACGAGGCCGTGCAGGTCTTCCCCGAGGACAGCGGTCGCGCGGACGTCCAGCTCGGCTGGCCGCACACCGAGATCCGCTACCGCCCCGGCAGCCGGCACCCCGAGAGGGCCGTCGTCCACCTCACCGACCCGTCCCGCAAGCCCCTCGAACTGGGCGTGGAGATACTGAACTCCTCCCCGCTCGCCGTCGGCGCCGGCTACCCGCCCGCCGCCGACTGGCAGCACGGCACCTGGCAGGGCCGCGGCTGGAGCGACCGGCGGGTCTACGACCTCTCCCACCCCGCCGCCCACCCCGTGGCAGCCTTCGGGGTCACCGACCACTCGGCCCGCTTCACGCTCGACGGGCTGACCGGGCACGGCATCTTCGAGCACGGCAGCTTCGGCCGCCACGACCCGAGCGGCTTCGCGGACTACTCCTCCGTCGCCCCGTAAGCCCCCACAGGTCCAGGTCTGAGCAGGAGAAGGGGTACCCATGGCAACCGCACCACGTCCGCGCACCTCCACCCGAGAGCCCGAGGAGCTCGGCCGCCGTCTGGCCGCCTGGCTCGACGGCCGGCTCCCCGGGGCGAAGGTCGCCAACGTCTCCGTCCCCGGCTCGAACGGGATGTCCAGCGAGACCCTGCTCTTCGACATAGAGCACCCGGACACCCCGCTGCGCGCCTGCGCGCTGCGGCTCGCCGCGGACCCTGCGGCCTACACCGTCTTCCCGACGTACGACATGCCGCGCCAGCACCGCGTGATGAGCCTGGTCGCCGAGCACACGGACCTGCCCGTTCCGCGCGTGCAGTGGCTGGAGGAGGACCCCGGGCCGCTGGGGGCGCCGTTCTTCGTGATGGCCCGCGCGGAGGGCCGGGTCCCGCCCGACGTCATGCCCTACACCTACGAGGGCAATTGGCTGCACGCGGCGACGGACGCCGAACGCGGTGCGCTCCAGGAGGCGAGCATCTCGCTGCTGGCCCGGCTGCATGACCAGTTCCCCGCCAAGGAGGCCGAGTTCCTGCTGCCCGACGGCGAGGGCAGCCCGCTGCGCCGGCACGTGGACGCCCAACGCGCCTATTACGCCTGGGTGGTGGGTGGACTCGCGCCCTCCCCGCTCATCGAGCGGGCCTTCGCCCGCCTGGAGGAGCTGTGGCCGGCCGACGAGGGCCCCGCCGTCCTGAACTGGGGCGATGCCCGTATCGGCAACGTGGTCTACGACGGCTTCACGCCGGTGGCGGTCCTGGACTGGGAGATGGCGGCGTACGCCCCGCGCGAGGTGGACCTCGGCTGGACGGTCTACCTCCACCGGTTCTTCCAGGACCTCACCGTGAGCTTCGGCCAGCCCGGCCTGCCGGACTTCCTGCGCCGCGACGACCTGGAGCGCCGTTACGCCGAACTGACCGGCCACACCCCGCGGGACATGGAGTTCCACACCCTCTACGCCGCCCTGCGGCACGCGATCGTGATGCTGCGCATCGCCTACCGGCAGGCCTACTTCGGCGAGGTCGAGGTGCCGGGGGATCCGGACGGCCTGATCCTGCACCACGCCAGTCTGGCCGCCATGGTGCAGGGAACGTACTGGTAGGCGAGCAGGGGCAGCGGCGGCGGACGGGCGGCACGAGAACCGGCGGCGCGCCCGGGCGGCTCGGGTCCTCGGTGCTCAGGCCGCCTGGGCGTGCTGCTGACGCGTCTGCGCCTGCGGCTGCGGCAGCACCGGACGCACGACGCGGATCGGGCACGAGCCCGGCCCGCCGACGTGCGAGAACGGCTGCGTCCGCCAGTCCAGGCCCTGGGGCAGGGCGGGAACGGTGAAGGAGTCGAGCTCCTGCGCCTCGGCCGGCTGGGGCGCGCCGACGGAGGGGAGGGCGTCGGTGGCGGGCCGGCCGGTGCCGGCGCACACGGTGAGCCCGAAGGGGTTCCACGGGGTCAGGCAGAGCGCGTGCTGCGGCAGGTACTCCTCGTCCGCGACGAGGGCGATCGACTGGCCGCAGTCGGGGCAGATCGCGTGGTGGATCTCGAACCCCCCGCCGTCGTCGAGGTATTCGCCGTCGGCGGGATAGGCGTCGTCCCCGGAGTCGAGCGGTTCGAGAGGCTCCGGTTCGGTGCGACCGGCGCGCTTGGTGTTCAGCATGGATGTACTCCCCCTTGGGTGGGCCGGGCGGGCTGGTACTTCGGCCTCGGCCACAGCAACCATTTCCCGTCGAGCGTCACGAGTAACCACAACAGACCAGCCTCCACCTGCATACCCCTGTGGCCTTGGTCACATGCCCGGCGCAGATGCCTCCAGTGGGCGGACAGCACTGGGCCTGGGGTGCCTTTGGCCGTAAGTTGAGCGGCTATGAGCGCAATGGAGGAGCTGGACCGCCAGATCGTGGATCTGCTCGTGCGGGACGGGCGGATGAGCTATACGGATCTGGGCAAGGCCACGGGACTGTCCACGTCGGCAGTCCATCAGCGGGTACGCCGTCTGGAGCAGCGCGGGGTGATCCGCGGCTACGCGGCCGTGGTCGACCCGGAGGCCGTCGGCCTGCCGCTGACCGCGTTCATCTCGGTCAAGCCCTTCGACCCGAGCGCCCCGGACGACATCGCCGACCGGCTGTCCGGCGTGCCGGAGATCGAGGCCTGCCACAGCGTCGCGGGCGACGAGAACTACATCCTCAAGGTGCGCGTCGCCACCCCGCTGGAGTTGGAGGACCTCCTGGGCCGGCTGCGCGCCCTCGCCCACGTCGCGACCCGGACGACCGTGGTCCTCTCCACCCCCTATGAGGCGCGCCCGCCCCGCGTGTGACCCCCGAAGGGGTACCCGGCGGTCGGGAAGGGCGGGGCGACGCGGGACACTGGTCGGCATGACTGACCGCACCGCCCCCTCCGCCGAAGCCGCCGGAGCGCCGACCAGGACCGTCCTCCTCCGCGGGGGCGAGGTACACAGCCCCGCCGACCCCTTCGCCACGGCGATGGTCGTCGAACGCGGCCACATCGCCTGGGTCGGTTCCGAAGGCGCGGCCGACGCCTTCGCGCAGGGCGTCGACGAGGTCGTCGACCTCGGCGGCGCGCTCGTCACGCCTGCCTTCACCGACGCCCACGTCCACACGACCTCCGCGGGTCTGGCCCTGACCGGGCTGGACCTCACCGGAGCGGGCTCGCTGGCCGCCGCGCTGGACCTGGTACGGGCGTACGCCGTGAGCCGGCCCGGCGACCGGGTGCTCCTCGGGCACGGCTGGGACGCCGCCCGCTGGCCCGAACGCCGTGCGCCGCGCCGCGCCGAGCTGGACGAGGCCGCCGGCGGCCGTCCCCTCTACCTCAGCCGTATCGACGTCCACTCGGCCGTGGTCACCACCGCCCTGCTCGACCTCGTCCCCGGGGTGCGCCCCGAAGGGGACCGGCCTCTGACCGCCGACGACCACCACGCCGTACGGCGGGCCGCGCTCGCCGCGGTCACCCCTGCCCAGCGCGCCGAGGCGCAGCGGGCCGCGCTGGACCGGGCGGCCTCCCTCGGTATCGGCTCCCTGCACGAGTGCGGCGGGCCGGACATCTCCTCCGCCGAGGACTTCACGGGCCTGCTCGCCCTGGCGGCGGAGCGGCCCGGGCCGCGCGTGTTCGGGTACTGGGCCGACCGGGACCTGGACCTGGTCCGGGAGCTGGGGGCCGTCGGGGCGGCGGGCGACCTGTTCGTGGACGGCGCCCTCGGTTCGCACACCGCCTGCCTGCACGCCCCGTACGCCGACGCCTCGCACACCGGTACGGAGTACCTGGACGCGGTCGCCGTCGCCGAGCACGTGGCGGCCTGCACCGAGGAGGGGTTGCAGGCGGGCTTCCACGCCATCGGTGACGCGGCGGTCACCGCGGTGGTGGAGGGGGTCCGGGCGGCCGCCGAGAAGGTCGGCCTGGCCCGGGTCCGCGCGGCCCGGCACCGCGTCGAGCACGCCGAGATGATGACCCCGGCCACCATCGCCGCCTTCGCGGAGCTGGGGCTCACCGCCTCGGTGCAGCCGGCGTTCGACGCGGCCTGGGGTGGCGAGGACGGCATGTACGCCGACCGGCTCGGGGCCGAGCGCGCCCGCACCCTCAACCCGTACGCGGCCATGCTGAAGGCGGGGGTGCCTCTGGCCTTCGGTTCGGACGCGCCGGTGACCCCGCTCGACCCGTGGGGCACCGTGCGCGCGGCCGCCTTCCACCGGACTCCGGAGCACCGGGTGTCGGTGCGGGCCGCCTTCACCGCGCACACTCGGGGCGGCTGGCGGGCGCTGGGCCGCGACGACGCGGGGATCCTCGTCCCCGGCGCCCCGGCCGACTACGCGGTCTGGCAGACCGGCGAACTGGTCGTCCAGGCACCGGACGACCGGGTCGCCCGCTGGTCCACCGATCCCCGCTCGGGCACCCCCGGACTGCCCGATCTGACCCCCGGGTCCGAACTGCCGGTGTGCCTCGCCACCGTCGTCGGCGGGCGGGAGGTATTCGTACGCCCACAGGGGTGATCCGGTCGGCCTCGGTTCGGTACGGGCCCTCGGACCCGGATAGGTTCGGCCGGGTCCACCACAGGACGTCGTGCCGGACGGATCCGTCTGCTCAGCGCGCCCGCGCCTCGGGGGCGAGGGAAGGTTTCGCCGGGCGGCGGGTGGCCCCAGGTCGGGGTCCGGCGGTCCAGTAGACAACGGTCACGGCGGCCCGCATCCAGCGGGAGTCTGATCGGCCCGAAGGACCGCGGGCCCCGATCACCCGACGGGGCGCCGCAGGGGAGGCCCACCGGCACCGCACCGCCGGGGCGGGCCGCGGCCGATGTTCTAAAGTCATCCTCTGCGACCAGACGTACAGGACGTGCCAAGAGCACAAAAGGGGACTCAGTGAGCGACGGCGGACAGCGGACCTACGGGCCGCTCGGTACAGCCTTGGTGATCATTCCGACCTACAACGAGGCGGAGAACATCGGGCTGATCGTCGGCCGCGTCCGGGCGGCGGTGCCCGAGGCCCACATCCTGGTCGCCGACGACAACAGCCCTGACGGCACCGGCAAGCTCGCCGACGAGCTCGCGGCCGGTGACGACCACGTGCACGTGCTGCACCGCAAGGGCAAGGAGGGGCTGGGCGCCGCCTACCTCGCGGGCTTCGTCTGGGGCCTGGAGGAGGGCTACGGCGTCATCGTCGAGATGGACGCCGACGGCTCCCACCAGCCCGAGGAGCTGCCCCGTCTGCTGACCGCACTGGCCGGCGCCGACTTGGTCCTGGGCTCCCGCTGGGTGCCGGGCGGCCGCGTCGTGAACTGGCCCAAGACGCGGGAGTTCCTCTCGCGCGGCGGTTCGACGTACTCCCGGCTGATGCTGGACGTCCCGATCCGCGACGTGACCGGCGGCTACCGCGCCTTCCGGCGCGAGACCCTGGAGGGCCTGGGCCTGGAGGAGGTGGCCTCGGCGGGCTACTGCTTCCAGGTGGACCTGGCCCGCAGGGCCGTGCGGAAGGGTTTCCGCGTGGTGGAGGTCCCCATCACGTTCGTCGAGCGCGAGTTCGGCGACAGCAAGATGAGCAAGGACATCGTCGTGGAGGCCCTGTGGCGGGTCACCCAGTGGGGCCTGAAGGCCCAGGCGGCCAAGCTGCTCGGCAAGGACAGCGGCAAGCGGAGCGGCACGGCCTGACCGGCCCGATCGAGCGGGCCCCCTGCGGGGGTGTCCCGCCGATCATGCCGGGCTCGCGGCGCGGATCCGGGCCCGACCGGCGGGACACCCCTTAGGGGGTGCCCCGTACCTCCGGCTGAGGACACTTTTATCCCGCCCCAGGCACACTGGGTGCTATGACGACCGGCACTGGATCCCTGCGAACGGGCACCCCGACGGCCCCCCGTCGGCGCTCGCCCGCCCGAACCTTCCTCCCCCTGGCCATCGCCGCCTGGCTGATCCTGGAGATCTGGCTGCTCGGCCTGGTCGCCGACGCGGCCGGCGGGCTGGCCGTGGCCGCACTGATCGCGGGCGGACTGGTGCTGGGCGCGGTGGTCATCAAGCGCGCCGGGCGCCGCGCCTTCAAGAACCTGACGGACACCTTCCAGCAGGCGCAGCAGGGTGTGCAGCCCACCCCCCAGCAGCCCGGCCGGGGCAACGGCCTGACCATGCTGGCCGGCCTGCTGCTGATGCTGCCGGGCCTGCTCTCCGACGTGGCGGGCCTGCTCCTGCTGCTCCCGCCCGTCCGGGCGTTGGTAGGCCGCAGGGCCTCGCGTTCTCTGGAGCGGAAGATGGCCGCGGGCCCCGCGGGTAGCTTCGGGGACGCCTTCCAGCAGGCCCGTATCCACTATCCCGACGGCAAGATCGTCCAGGGTGAGGTGGTCCGCGACGACGGGCCCGGTCCGCAGGCCGGCCCGGACACCACGTACCGCCCGCCTCTGGCGCCGTAGGCGCAGCGGCGCAGGGAGCAAGCCGAGGGGCCCCGCCACACGATGTGTGGCGGGGCCCCTCGGCTTGTGCGTTCGTCCGGCTGTCAGGCGGACTTGCGGCTGTCCCGCGGATGCACGGCAATGTTCATGGCGCCGGAGCGCAGGACCGCCAGCCTTTCGGCCAGCACTTCCTCCAGCTCCTCGCGAGTGCGTCGCTCCATGAGCATGTCCCAGTGCGTTCGCGCAGGCTTGCCCTTCTTCTCTTCGGGCCCGTCCCCGTCAACCAGGAGTGCCATGGCGCCGCACGCCTTGCACTCCCACTCCGGCGGAATCTCTGCCTCAACCGAGAACGGCATCTCAAATCGATGTCCGTTCTGGCATGCGTACTCCACCGCCTGGCGCGGGGCCAGATCGATGCCGCGGTCCGTCTCGTAGCTGGTAACCACGAGGCGCGTACCGCGGAGAGCTCGCTCACTCATGAATCGTGCCTCCCGGGCTTGTCGCCCACAGGACAGGTGTCGCTGTCGTCGTCATCCGGTCAACGTCCGGTCGGCGGTATAGATTCCCGCTCCGGGTCATGCGTCGCCCGTCGTACCGCCCCTTGTTGTACCCACCAGTGCCCGGTTTGTCACATCTGGCAGCAGATGTCACCCAACGTCTAGACTTCTTTAGCGCGCAGTAACGGTCCGCCTGGCAGGCCAAAGGCGTACACTACCGGCCCTTCGCTGCAACGTCTAAATCCGTTCGGAATTCGTTCGTGAATCCGGACCGGAAGCGGGTGTGCACCCGGTCTCAGATCCGCTCCGGTACAGGATTGCCCGCCGCCTCCACCGCGCGCCGCACCGGCACTCGCGCGAGCAGCAGGAACCCCAGTGCGAAGAAGGCCACCAGCGAGATGATCGCGTCCCGATAGCTTCCCGTCACCTGGTAGGTCAGGCCGAAGACGAGCGGACCCACCCAGCTCAGGCCGCGGTCGCTCATCTCGTACGCCGAGAAGTACTCGGCCTCCTTGCCCGCGGGCACCAGGTGCGAGAAGAGCGAGCGCGACAGCGCCTGGCTGCCGCCCAGCACCAGGCCGATCATGGCGGCGAGGACGAAGAACCACACCGGCGTCCGCGCCGGCAGGAAGTAGCCGACCGCGAGCGTCACCGCCCACGCGGCGAGTGAACCCATGATCGTCCGCTTGGCGCCGTAGATCCGGGCCAGCCGGCCCATGCCCAGCGCCCCACCGACCGCCAGGACCTGCACCAGCAGCACCGCCCCGATGAGCGTGGACTGCTCCAGCTCCAGCTCTTCCGAGCCGTAGATGGAGGCCTGGGAGATCACCGTCTGCACGCCGTCGTTGTAGATCAGGTACGCCAGCAGGAACGACAGGGTCAGCGGGTAGCGCCGCATGTCCTTGAAGGTGGCGATCAGCTGCCTCCAGCCGCTGACGGCAGGCGCCGCCCCGGGCTCCCGGACCACGGCCCGGTCCCGCAGCCGGCGCAGCGGGATCAGCGCGAAGGCGCCCCACCACAGGCCCGACGCCGCGAGGCAGATCCGCACCGCGGTCCCCTCGGAGACGCCGAAGGAGTCGTGCCCCAGGTAGAGGGCCAGGTCCGCGATCAGCATCACGGAGCCGGCGGTGTACCCGAAGGCCCAGCCGCGCGAGGACACGGTGTCCCGCTCGTCCGGGGTGGAGATCTGCGGCAGGTAGGCGTTGTAGAGCACCATCGACACGGACAGCGAGGCGTTCGCCACGACCAGCAGGAACCCGCCCAGCAGGTAGCGCTCGCCGCCCAGGAAGAACATCGCGGTCGTCGCCGCGGCCCCGGTGTACGCGGCCACCGCCAGCAGCGGCTTCTTGCGGCCGGTCCGGTCCGCGATCGCACCCGCGATCGGCATCAGCAGCACGGCCAGGATCACCGAGGCCGAGACCGAGTAGGCGAAGAAGGACCCGGCCCGCACGGGTATCCCCAGCGGGTGCACGAAGCCCTCGGCGTCCGCGGCGGCCTTGGCCACCGAGGTGAGGTAGGGCCCGAGGAACACCGTCAGTACGCTCGCCGAGTAGACCGAGACGGCGAAGTCGTAGAAGTACCAGCCGCGCTGCTCGCGCTTGCGCGAGGCCGCCGCCGAGGCCTTCTCGGCCGCGGTGGATCTGCCGTCCTCCGCCCCGGGTTCCGCTTCCTCGGTCCGGCTGCTGTTGTCCGCGCTCACTCGTCGTCCCCCCAGGTGGTCCCGTACCGCAACGGCCGCCGCGTCCGCCGCGACGGCCGGGAGCGGGTCAGGCCCAGGCGCCGCGCCGGTCCAGCACCGTGCGCAACAAGTCGATGTGGTCGGTCATGATGCCATCGACACCCAGGTCGAGGAGAGCCTCCATGCGTTCCGGTTCGTTCACGGTCCACACGTGGACCTGCAGGCCCCGCTCGTGCGCGGTCCGCACGAAGCGCCGGTCGACCACGCGGATGCCCGCCTGGGTCTCCGGTACCTGGGCCGCCACCGCGCCCACGCGCAGCGCCGCCGGGATCGCGTAGGAGCGCAGCCGCAGCCCGACCACCCCGCGCACGCCGTACGAGGTCGCCAGCCGCGGACCGGCGATCTTCTGCGCGCGGGCCACCCGGCTCTCCGAGAAGGAGCCCACGCAGACCCGGTCCCAGATCCCGGCCCGCGCGATCAGATTGACCAGCGGGTGCAACGCCGACTCCGCCTTGACGTCGATGTTCCAGCGGGCGTCCGGGAACTCCTCCAGCAGCTCCTCGAAGAGCGGCAGGGGCTCGGTGCCGCCCACCCGGGCCTCGCGGACCTGCTTCCAGGGCAGCTCGGCGATCCGGCCCCGGCCGTCGGTCACCCGGTCCAGCGTGGAGTCGTGGAAGGCGACGAGCTTGCCGTCGGCCGTGGCGTGCACATCGGTCTCGAAGTACCGGTAGCCCGCCGCGGCGGCCCGGCGGAACGCCGCGGCGGTGTTCTCCAGCCCGTCCGCGGCACCTCCCCGGTGCGCGAAGGGGATCGGAGCCGGGTGGTCCAGATACGGATGGCGAAGGCGTACGTGCGTCACGGCGGCAGTATCCCCCGTGACGGCGGGGACCGGTGGTACCCGAGGTGAACGGGATACGGCGGGCCCTGTACGGCCCTGGTGCAAGTGGACTGACTCGTGGCACGCTGTGCCCCGGACAGCAATCCAATCCAGGTCTCGGTCGAGGCCAATCGGACGAAAGTGGACCGCACGCCATGGCCGAATGGACCTCAGCGGTCGGTGCCGCACAGCTCGCCCGTCTCATCACCTCGCAGCAGGAGCGGACCGCCGTAGCCGGCGCCCGCAAGCCGCCCGCGTACCGCACCCTCGCCGACGGGATCCGGCTCCTCGTCCTTGAGGGCCGCATTCCGGTCGCCGCCCGGCTGCCCGCCGAGCGGGAACTCGCCGTCGCACTGTCGCTCAGCCGCACCACCGTTGCCGCCGCCTACGAGGCCCTGCGCGGGGAGGGCTTCCTGGAATCCCGCCGGGGCGCGGGCAGCTGGACCTCCGTCCCCGCCGGTAACCCGCTGCCCGCCCGTGGCCTGGAGCCGCTGCCGCCGGAGTCCCTCGGCTCGATGATCGACCTCGGCTGCGCCGCCCTGCCCGCCCCCGAACCGTGGCTGACCAGGGCCGTCCAGGGCGCCTTGGAGGAACTGCCGCCGTACGCGCACACGCACGGGGACTACCCGGCGGGCCTGCCGGCGCTGCGCCGGATGCTCGCCGACCGCTACACCGAGCAGGGCATTCCCACCATGCCCGAGCAGATCATGGTGACCACCGGGGCGATGGGCGCCATCGACGCCATCTGCAGCCTGTTCGCCGGGCGCGGCGAGCGGATCGCCGTCGAGTCCCCCTCCTACGCCAACATCCTCCAGCTGATGCGCGCCGCCGGCGTCCGGCTCGTACCGGTGGCCATGGCCGACGGGCTGGCCGGCTGGGACATGGACGTCTGGCGCCAGGTCCTGCGGGACTCCGCCCCGCGCCTCGCCTATGTCGTCGCCGACTTCCACAACCCCACCGGAGCCCTCGCCTCCGAGGACCAGCGCCGCGCGATGGTCGAGGCCGCCCGCTCCGCGGGAACCGTCCTCGTCGCCGACGAGACCATGATCGAACTCCAGCTGGACCCGGACCTGGAGATGCCCCGCCCGGTCTGCTCCTTCGACCCGGCCGGCAGCACGGTGATCACCGTGGGCTCCGCCAGCAAGGCCTTCTGGGCGGGCATGCGGATCGGCTGGGTCCGGGCGGCCCCCGAGGTCATCCGCAGCCTGGTCGCGGCGCGCGCCTACGCCGACCTGGGCACCCCGGTGCTGGAACAGCTGGCCGTGAACTGGCTGATGCGGACCGGCGGCTGGCAGGAGGCGGTGCAGATTCGCAGGCAGCAGGCCCGCGAGAACCGCGACGCACTGGTCGCGGCCGTCCGGCGGGAGCTCCCGGACTGGGAGTTCGAGGTCCCCGCGGGCGGTCTGACGCTGTGGGCCCGCGCGGGCGGACTCTCCGGCTCCCGCCTGGCCGAGGTGGGCGAGCGGGTCGGCGTACGGGTCCCCTCGGGCCCGAGGTTCGGCGTGGACGGAGCCTTCGAGGGCTACGTCCGACTGCCCTTCACCGTGGGCGGCCCGGTGGCCGAGGAGGCCGCCACCCGCCTGGCAGCGGCAGCGAGCCTGGTAGGCAAGGGCGCGGGCGACAGCGGGACAGAACCCCCACGCACGTTCGTGGCGTGAGGCCGCGGGGCGGTGACCACAGGGCGGGGTGTCGTCGGGCCGGGCTTGGACGGCGGCAATGCGTGGGCGGGTGCCCTGAGGGCCGGGCACGGGGCGGGGTGCCGTCGGGACGGGCCTCGGACGGGTCGGCCATCCGCGCGAGGGTGCCTGAGGGTCGGGGACAGGGCGGGGTGTCGTCGGGCCGGGCTTGGACGGCGGCAATGCGTGGGCGGGTGCCCTGAGGGCCGGGCACGGGGCGGGGTGCCGTCGGGACGGG
>NZ_JBEZYV010000012.1:167186-199242 GCF_040638905.1 Streptomyces virginiae
GGCCTCGGACGGGTCGGCCATCCGCGCGAGGGTGCCTGAGGGTCGGGGACAGGGCGGGGTGTCGTCCGGGACGTAGAACGTGATTTGTTGGCGCGGTATCGCCCGCGCCGACGAAGCTCCGACAGGGCGCCATAAATCATGAGTCCCGGACGGCACCCCGCCCTGGCACCGGCCCGCATCGGCACCGCCGGCCCGCACCGGCCCGCCCTGGCACCACCGGCCCGCACGGGCCAGCCCGCATCACCGGCCCGCGCCGGCCCGCCCGCACCGCCCCCAGCGCTACGACGGTTCCGGCGCGTCGAGGACCTTGACCAGCGCCGGCCCCACCGCCCCCGCAGGTCCCACCGCCCCCGCCGGCGGCCCCACCGTCCCCGCCGGAGCCACGGACGCCGCCGCCCCCGCCGGCCCCTGCTGCCGCTCCGGGAGCAGTTCCAGCACCGCCTGCCGGTACCCCGGATGCGTGCCCTCGTCGTACGGGTCCGGCGTGGCCGGCACCTGGAGCCGGTGCACGGCCCCGGTCCCCAGCCGCGCGTACCCCCGCCCCGGCGGCACCCGGCTCGTGGGCGTGGTGTGCGGCGGCAGCCCCAGGACGTCGGTGATCTGCTGGATCGCGGCGGGCCCGAGCACGATCCGAGCCCGGGTGTGCTGCCACACCGCGTCGTGCAGCAGCTCCAGGTGGTCGAACTGCTCGGCAACGACCACCGTGACGTGCGCGGGCCGCCCGTGCCGCAGCGGTACCTGCAGGTGGTTCATGGGGTCGGGCCCGCCCTCGGCGACCGCGAGGTGCGCGAGCACGCTCGGCTGGTCGAGCAGGATCCACAGCGGGCGCCGGGTGTCCTCCGGTGCGGGCCGGCCGGCCTCGCGGGCCCGGTGGGTGGCGATGAGCCGCCGTTCGGTCTCCCGCGCGGCCCACTCCAGGGTGGCCACCGCGCCGACCGGCCCGCACTCCACGGCCAGGACGCCCGCTCGGCCGGTCAGGCAGGCGTACTCGCCGCTGCCGCCGCCGTCGACGATCAGCACGTCGGCGCCGTGCCGCAGGGCCTGGAGGGCGAGGGAGCGCAGCAGCGTGGAGGTGCCGCTGCCGGGCTGGCCGACGGCGAGCAGGTGGGGTTCGGTGGAGCGGGGCCCGGTGCGCCAGATGACCGGCGGGACGTCGCGCGGCTGCTCCCCCTCCAGCACGGGCAGGGTGCGCTGCACGCTTGAGGAGTCGGTGAATCCCAGCACGCTCTCGCCGGGGGAGGTGACGAACGGCTGGGCGGCGATGCCCGTCGGCAGCGCCGCCAGCACGCTCAGATCGAGCTGGTTGCCCTCTTCGTCCCAGTCGAAGAGGTACTCCCGTCCGCGCCCGGACTTGGCGTGCAGCAGTGCCTCGATCCGGGCCCTTGAGGCGGCCTCGCCGTCGGTGAAGTAGGCCGGGTAGCGGATGTGGAGCCGGGTGAGCCGGCCCGCCTCGTCGAACTCGTAGCCGCTGAAGGCCTTGTCCCACTCCCCGCCGTGGGCGAAGAGCGGGCTCGGATCCTCCGGGATGGAGAAGTAGGGCACGAGGGCTTCGTAGAGGGAGCCGAGCCGTTCGGCCTCGGCATCGCTCGGTCCGGTCTTCACCGGGGTGCGGTCGCGTCCCCGCCAGGCCGCCGCCGCCATGAGGGTGACCAGGGCGAGGAGCGGGCCGTAGGGGACGAGCGCGACCACGAGGACGCAGGCTGCGCCCAGGAGCAGGGCGGGACCGCGCTTGTCCTTGGGCGTCTCGGACCATCTGCGCCGCCCGGCCGCGGCCAGGATGCGCAGGCCGCGTCCGATGACGAGGAGCGGATGGAGGACGTCCGTGGCACTGTCGGCGGCCGTGCGGGCCAAGTCGCGGCCCCGGGCCAGCGACGCGGTGCCGCTGCTGAGAATGCGGGGGAGTGGGCGCCGGGCCACGGGCGTCTCCTGGATCTGTGGTGAGCGTTGTTCCGGGTGGGGCTGGTGTTCCTGCTCGGCGGCGGCTAGAGCTTGATCCCGCCGAGCAGGCTGGCAAGGCTCGCGGTGCTCGCCGTGATGCTCGGGGCGATGGCGGAGCCGGCGAGGAAGAAGCCGAAGAGCGAGCAGACGAACGCGTGCGACAGCTTCATCCCGTCCTTCTTGAAGAACAGGAAGCAGATGATGCCGAGCAGGACCACGCCTGAGATGGACAGGACCATGAGAGGTTCTCCTGGTTGGTGGGGACAGTCACCATCAGTTGTTCCAGGCTCACAGGAAGTATCAATGCGAAAAAAGGTGCAAATGGGTGAATCCAATGGTTTTTCACTTGACCGGCTCAGTCCGGCTGGCGCGGCCGCCGCACACGGGTCCCGGGTGGTCCCTGCCTCGGCCCGGCCCGGACATGCCCAGGCCAGGGCGCTACTCTGGCGGTTCACCCGTACGGACGCAGCGCCGTGCGCACCCCTGCCCCGCACGGCCTGGGGAAGCTTCATGCCAGCAGCGAGTGGAAGGCGGTACGCACGATGAGCGAGCACCCCGAGGGCACCTCCCCGGAAGGCCCCGACGAGGACGTCATCGAACTGGCGACCAAGATCTTCGACCTCGCCCGCCAGGGTGAGAGCGCGCAGCTCGCCGCGTACCTCGACGCCGGGGTCCCGGCGAACCTCACCAACGACCGCGGCGACACCCTCGTCATGCTCGCGGCGTACCACGGCCACGCCGACACCGTCACGGCCCTGCTGGCCCGCGGCGCCGAGGCCGACCGCGCCAACGACCGCGGCCAGACCCCGCTCGCCGGCGCGGTCTTCAAGGGGGAGGAGGCGGTGATCCGCGCGCTGCTCGCCGGAGGGGCCGACCCGAACGCCGGAACCCCCTCCGCCGTGGACACGGCGCGCATGTTCGCCAAGGCCGACCTGCTGGAACTCTTCGGAGCCAAGTAGTCCGCTTTTTGCCGGGCCAGGACCGGTACAGACCTCACAGGTTGGTCACGGCGGCCGTAAATGTGGTCGCGGCGCACAAACCGGCTGGGCCATCATGGCGTCGGATTCGATTCGCGAGCACGGGGGACGGGCAGACGGCCAGGACACCAAGGGTGTCCCGGCCCGGTCCGGCCAACCCTGGTCACGAACCACCGACGAGAGTGAGAAGGCAATGGTCTACATCGAGCGGAACAAGACGGCGGACGTCCTCACATGCTGTTACGCGGCCCTGTGAATCCCGATTCCCGGTTGCGTCCCCAGCTTGATTTGAGGCCACTCCCATGTTCGAACCAGTCATAGCGCCGAGCGGTACCCTGCTCGGCCTCCTCCAGCGGGGCCGTGGCGACGGCACGCTGCACGCACTCGCGGCGCCCAGGGCGGAGGCCCTCGCGGCCCTCAACCAGTGCGTGCTCCGCGATCCGCGCCAGGACTGGCAGGTGGAGAACCGCTCGCTGTACTACGCCAGGCTCTACCTCGACCTCGACGGCCCCCTCGGCGAGATCGAGAGCCACCTCTTCAGCGCCGACGACCTCGTCGACGACACGGACCACCGCACGGGCCTCGCCCTGTC
Organism: Streptomyces virginiae; assembly: GCF_040638905.1. GTDB lineage: Bacteria > Actinomycetota > Actinomycetes > Streptomycetales > Streptomycetaceae > Streptomyces > Streptomyces virginiae_B. Next base: position 170,694 of record NZ_JBEZYV010000012.1, read on the forward strand.
CGTCCTGGGCCACCTGGCCTCGTACGGCCGCGACGACGCGCTCATGCTGCTGCGCCGCTACGCCGCCTCCGGGGCGAACTGGGCCTGGGCCCTCGACGAGCTCGCCCTGCGCGACGACGACGAGGGACTGCGGTCACTGGCGGCACCCGTCCTCGCCCGCTTCCCCGCCACCGCGGAGGGCGAGGCGCGGCTGGCCGCCGCCGTCCGCGACGCCTACGAGCCCCGGCCGTGGTGCCTGTGGGAGGAGTCGCCGCTGTACGGGGAGCGCCTGAGCGCCGCCCGCCGGCAGGGCTCCTTCGACCGCTGGCAGCGCCAGCTGACGCCGAGCGGGCCCCGGCCCGGCTGGGGCGTCCAGGCCGTCTTCGACTGGGCCGCCGACGGCCTGCGCCGCGGCACCCCCCTGCACGTGCCCGCCGCCCGCTGCCTCGCTGCCGTGGCCCAGCCCGAGGACCGCTCCGCCATCCTCGCGGCCGCCGCCGGCGCCGACGGCGAGGCCGCCCGGGCCACCGCCCTGCACCACCTGGTTCTCGCGGAGCCGGGCAACCCGGCCGTGCTGGACCTCATCGAAGCCGCCGCCGACGAGCCCGCCGTGGCCGCGTACGAGCGCATGTGCGGCCCCGAGGCCGTCGAACGGGCCCGGCGCTGGGTCCACCGGCCCGACGCCCTCGGCGAGGCCGCCGCGGCCACGCTGGCCGCCCGAGGCGGAGCCGAGGACGCACCCCTGGTCCTGAGCGCGCTGCGCTCCACCGTCCGCGGCTCGGGCCCCGACACCGGGCGCCTGTTCGCCCTGGTCGACGGAGCCGGCCGGCTCGCCATCGGCTGCGCGGCCCCCGTCCTGCGCCACATCTACCGGGAGACGTCCTCGTCCCACCTGCGCGGCCGGGCCGCGCGGGCCCTCGCCAGCACGGACCCCTCCTTCGCGGCCGGATTCGCGGTCGAGTGCCTCTGGGACTGCGAGGAGACCACCCGCGAGGTCGCCGCCCGCCACGCCGAGACGGCCGACGCCCGCGTGGCCCCGCGCCTGCGCCGCCTGGCGGCGGACCCGGCGGAGGAGGAGGACGTCCAGTCCGCCGTCCGCAGCCGCATCGCCCCGGAGTCGGCCGTGTAGCGCCCCCGGGAACCGAACCCCGCGCCCGGGCCCCGCGACGACGGAGCCCGGGCGCGCCGCGTACGTCCCCGCGGGCACCCCTCCGCCCCGGCTCCCCTCGTGGGGCCGGCGCGGGGACCCCGACGCGCCGCGTCCGGCGCGCGGACGGTCAGTGCAGCGGCGGGGAGGGCCCAACGAGTGTTCGATCTCGCAGGGCCCCTCACCCCGTACTTGGCCGCAGCCCCCGAAAACGTTTCATCGGGCACGCACGAACCGGACCGGAGTCCCGGGACGGGCCTGCGCCGCCGCGTCCAGGGCCGGGCCCGGCGGGACCACGCCGACCACGGGATAGCCGCCGGTCACCGGATGGTCGGCCAGGAACACCACCGGCAGGCCGTCCGGGGGCACCTGGACCGCGCCCAGCACCATGCCCTCGCTCGGCAGCTCCCCGGCCCGGGCGCGGACCAGCGCGGGACCGCCCTCCGTGCGCAGCCCGATCCGGTTGGAACTCGGCGACACCCGCAGCGCCGAGCGCCACAGCCCGGCCAGGGACGCCCCGGTGAACCAGTCCGCCCGCGGCCCCGGCCGCAGGGGGAGCAGCAGTTCCGACGGCGCCGCGGGCAGCCCGTACGCGTCGGCGCCGGCCACCGGGTCCGGCCCGGGGCGACCCACCGGCAGGATCATCCCGGCCGACAGCACCGGCGGCCCGAGGCCCGACAGCAGATCCGTGGAGCGGCTGCCCAGGACCGGCGGGACGGCCAGGCCTCCCCGCACCGCGACGTAGCTGCGCAGGCCCGACTCCGCCCGGCCCACCTCCAGCTCCGCCCCGGCCGGCAGTCCGACCGGCGCCCCCCAGGGCACCGGTCGCCCGGAGATCCGTACCGGACAGGGCGCGCCCGTGACCGCCACGACCGTCCGGGCCGCCGCGCGCAGCGACACCCCGTCCAGGGTGGTCTCCAGGACGGAGGCGTCCGGCGGGTTGCCGAGCAGGCGGTTCGCCAGCGCGTACGCCGCCGTGTCCAGTGCACCCGAGCGGGGCACCCCCAGGTGCGCGTGCCCGGGACGCCCCCGGTCCTGGACCGTGGTCAGCGCCCCCGGCCGCACCACCAGCAGCTCAGTCACGGCCGGCCTCCGTGAACCGCACCCGGACGCCCGGGGCGAACAGCGCCGCCGGATCCCGTGCCGGGTCCCAGAGCACCGCGTCCGTGGAGCCGATCAGCTGCCAGCCGCCGGGGGAGGAGCGCGGGTAGACCCCCGCGTACTCGCCCGCCAGTGCCAGAGAGCCCGCGGGAACGGCCGTGCGCGGCGAGTCCCGGCGCGGAACGTGGAGATTCTCCGGCAGGCCCGTCAGGTAGCCGAAACCCGGCGCGAACCCGCAGAAGGCCACCCGGAACGGGGTGGCGCCGACGATGCCCGGCACCTCCCCGGGGTCCACCCCCCACAGCCGGGCCACCTCCGCCAGATCCGGCCCGTCGTACCGCACCGCGACGGTGACCTGCGGCCCCTCGGCGGCCGCGAGCGGCGGTACCTCCCAGCAGGCGATCCGGGCCCCGAGCGCGGCCGGATCCCGTACGCCGTCCAGCAGTACGGTCCGCGCCGCGGGCACCAGGTCCCGTACGGGGCCCAGCGCGCCCGCGTCCCGGCGGCGCAGCAGCTCGGCGTGGAGCGCGGCGACCTCGTCCGCCGAGTCCAGCTCGATCAGCAGCGCCTGCGAGCCCACCACCAGCGTCCTCACGTGAAGGCCTCCACCCGCACCCCGGCGGCGCCCAGCGCCTCCCTGACGCGCAGGGCGAGCCCGGCCGCCCCGGGGGTGTCCCCGTGCAGGCAGAGCGAGCGCGCGGCCACGGGGACGGCGGAGCCGTCGGCGGCCGTCACCGTCCCGTCGGCCGCCATCCCGACGGCCCGCGCCACCACCGCGTCCGGGTGGTGCACGACCGATCCCGGCTCGCCGCGCGGCACCAGGGTCCCGGCGGGGGTGTAGGCGCGGTCGGCGAACGCCTCCGGTACGGGAGCGAGCCCCGCCTCCTCGGCGGCGGCGAGCAGGAGCGAGCCGGGCAGCCCCAGCACGGGCAGGCCGCCGGTCGCCCCGGCGCCGGCCGCCAGCCGGACACCCGCGACGACGGCGGCGGCCTGGCCGGCGTCGTGCACGGTCCGGTTGTAGAGCGCGCCGTGCGGTTTCACGTAGGACACCCGGGAGCCGGCCGCCCGCGCGAAGACCTCCAACGCGCCGATCTGGTAGGCCACCTCGTCGGCGAGCTCGCCGGGCGGCACGTCCATGGAGCGCCGGCCGAAGCCGGCCAGGTCGCGGTAGGAGACCTGCGCGCCGATCCGTACGCCCCGCTCGGCGGCCAGTTCGCAGACCCGGCGCATGATGGACGGGTCCCCGGCGTGGAAGCCGCAGGCGACGTTGGCGCTCGTGACGACGCGGAGCAGGGCCTCGTCGTCGGTGAGCATCCAGCGCCCGAACCCCTCGCCGAGATCGGCGTTGAGGTCGATCACCGGAGCGGATGCGATCATGGAAGCCATGCGCCGAGCGTAGAGCAGGCGGCCCGACCGGATGCCGAAGCGGCTGCCGATGCGAACGCCGAAGCGGCCGCCGATGCGGATGCCGGCGCGGATGCCGGCGCGAAGGCCGGACGATCCGGCCGAAGCATGCCGTTTGGGATGTTGTCAGTAACAGGACCTAGTCTTTGTCCGTGACTCTCCCTGCCCCGGCGAAGACCCTTCCGTCCCCGGCGCCGGGCCCGGCCGCCGACGAGGGCCTGGCCCGGCGGCTGCGTGCCCTCGCCTGCACCGCCCCGCTGCACGACCTCGACGTACGCAAGGCCAATCTGGCGGGCGAGTACGGGATCTACGCGATGGCGGAGGTCGCGCTCGCCGCGATCGACCTGGTCACGCTCAACATGGACTTCGACACGGGCGCCGACCACGAGCAGATAGTGGCCAGACTGCTGCCGCGCGTCGCGGCCCAGGCCCCCTCCCGCCCGGCGGCCGAGCACGAGCGGGTGGCCCGCTGGGTGCTGGAGAACCTGATCAACGTCGGCAGCGTGGACCGCGGCTTCCGCGCGATCTACGGCACGTTCGGCCCGGACGGCGTCTACGTCCGCCGGGACTACGACTTCAAGCTGGTCGAAGAGGTCCCCTACGGCGGCGCGGTCTACCTGCGCACCACCGACGAGGCCGTCAACGTCCTGGTCGGAGCCCTCGACACCGACGTCACCAGCGCCCAGATCGCCGCAGAGGTCAAGCTGGAGGTGCTGATCAGCCGCGGGCGGCTGGCGGACGCCCAGCTGGCCGCCGAGCAGGCCCGCTACCGGACCGTGCAGTACGCGGAGACCCTGCGCCGCACCCTGGACGCGACCCGGCGCAACGTCCGGGCGGTGGACTGGCTCCAGGCCGTCCCCGACATGATCGCCGAGGCCCTCGACCACGTCGCCGACCGCTACCGCCACGAGAACGCGATCCTGACCAACATCCGCAAGGCGCGCGACGAGGCCGAGGAGCCGGAGAACAAGCGCCGCGCCGCCGAGCTCGTCGACATCGTCAAGGACTGCATCCGCCGCCACACCCAGCTGCAGTCCCGGCTGCTGGACGCGGGCCCGCTGTTCCGTGCCGAACAGGACCGCCAGGCCTTCGCCGCCCCCGCGCCGCGCACCGGCATCGACCTGTACGGCCAGCTCGTCGCCCCGGTCCTGCCGCTGCCCGTGGAGCAGGCGCGCCGGGTCACCGACGCCTTCTTCGCCGCGGGCACGGGGCTGCGCACGCCCGTCTCCGTGCGGGTGGCCGACCTCGTCGAGATCCTGCTCACCCCGCCGGTGGAGCGCGAGCACCTCGGCGCGGAGATGCCGGAGCCGGACCTGATCGCCACCCCGGACGACAGCCGCTTCACGGAGGAGCAGCTCGCCGCCGCGATGGGCCTCCTGGACCTGCCGCACGATGCCCCGCGCCGGCTGTCCGGGCTGCTCGCGGAGGCCCGCCGCAGCGACGCCGACCTGCCGTACCTGGTGGCGCTGCTGGCCGTGCACGCCGCGAGCCCGGCCGTGGGCACCGCGTACCGCCAGGGTGAGGAGCGACTGCTCTTCGCCGTGGACGACGGCACGCAGCTCGACGACCCCGAGTTCGGTGGCGCCGACCTCATCGTCGGCACCGCCCTCCTCGACGCCGCCGGCATGGCCGCCGACCGCGCGGAGGCCTCGTGACCACCGCTGCGAATCCAGCCCCGCCGGCGTACGAGGCGCGGGTCCGGGCGGAGCCCGGTGCCCGGCGCAGCCGGGTTGCCTCGGGTGCCGCCCGCGTAGCCGCCACCACCCATACCGTCCGCACCCCCCGTACCGTCCGCACCCCCCGTACCGCCGAGGAGACGCACCCGTGAGCGACCACCACGCCGAGCACCCCGCGTGGAGCGAGTCCGACATGCCGTCGGCTCCTGTCGCGCCCGCCACCGGGGGCGCCGTGACCCCGGCGGACGCCGCGGACGCGGCCCGGCTCGTGGCCTTCGGGCTCCAGCCCAAACTGGCGCCCGCCCGCGACGCCGAGTACGCCGAACTGCTGCGCCGCTACCGCGAGGAGCCCGCCTTCGGCCGCCTCGCCGACGCCGTCGCGACCGGCCTCGGCCTCGTCGTCCTGGAGGTGTCCCCGCGCGCCGGCATGGCCGTGGCCGCCGACGAGGACTCCGTCTTCGCCGTCCGGATGGGCGACTACGCCCGCCGTACCGCCGCGGACTCCGCCGACCGGTTCCTGCACGGCCTCGCCCATCTCGCCGTCGCCGCCCTCGCCTTCCCGCGCCCCGAGGACCTCGCCGACGACGGCTACATCGGCCGTGTCACCGTCAACGGCGTGGACGCCTTCGTCCGGCAGACCTGCCGCCGCCTGGAGGAGCGCGCCGAGGAACTCGGCGAGAACACCGACCCGGCGTCCGACGCCCCCGGCCTGGAGGCCGCCTGGCGGGTCTACGCCCGCCGCAGCGCGACCGGCGCCACCAAGGACGCCCGCCGCCTCGCCGGTTCCACCACCGGCATCGTCGGCAAGGCCGCCGCCTTCCTCACCGACTCCGGTTTCCTCCAGCGCACCGGCGACGAGGCCGGCGGCACCTACCGCACCACCCCCCGCTACCAGCTCCAGGTCCGCGACATGGCGGGCAGCTCGGCCATGGCCGAGCTCCTGGAACTCGGCGTGGTCCCCGTCAGCGACGGCTCCGCCACCCTCCTGCCGCCGCCCGAGGGCGACGACCTGGAGCTGGCCGCCGGCGCCGGGCTGCCCTTCCACGCCTGAGTCCTGAACCCCGTAGACCCCGCCTCACCCAGACACCACGAGAGTCCGCCGCCATGTACGAGCTGTCCCGGATCCGCCTCTACTCCATCGGGCCCGCCGGCGCGCGCTACGCCGACACCGTGCTCGACCTGCGCGGAGTCGGCGAGCCGGTGCCGCACCCGGCGCCGGCCCAGGCGGAGTTCTTCGAAGACGAGCCGACCGGACCACCGCGCCGCCCCGCGCCCGCCGGCGTGCTCTTCCTGGAGAACGGCGGAGGCAAGTCCGTCCTCCTCAAGCTGATCTTCTCGGTGATGCTCCCCGGCCACCGCAACACCCTCGGCGGCGCCAGCTCCGGCGTCCTGCGCAAGTTCCTGCTGGCCGACGACTGCGGCCACGTGGCCCTGGAGTGGCAGCACACCCAGACCGGCGAGTGCGTGGTCGTCGGCAAGGTCAGCGAATGGCGCGGCCGCCAGGTCTCCAACGACCCCCGCAAGTTCGCCGAGGCCTGGTACTCCTTCCGCCCCGGCCCCGGCCTGAGCCTCGACAGCCTGCCCGTCGCCGAGTCGACCGCCGTGCGACCGCCCGTCGAAGGCGCCTCCGGCGCCCAGGGCCGCCGCCGCACCATGAAGGGCTTCCGCGACGCGCTCACCGACGCCGGCAAGGCCTATCCGCACCTCGAGGTCTACTTCGAGGAGATCCACGACCGCTGGAACGAGCACCTCACCGAGCTGGGCCTCGACCCCGAACTCTTCCGCTACCAGCGTGAGATGAACGCCGACGAGGGCGAGGCGGCCGGCCTCTTCGCGGTCAAGAAGGACTCCGACTTCACCGACCTGCTGCTGCGCGCCGTCACCGACACCCGCGACACGGACGGCCTCGCCGACCTCGTCCACGGCTTCGGCAACAAGCTCGGCCGCCGCGCCGAGCTCATGGCCGAACGCGACTTCACCGCCGGCTCGGTGGACCTCCTCACCAAGATCGTCGAAGCCGCCGCCGCCCGCTCCCGGCTGCGCGACGTCCACGCGGGCGCCGAACGCCGCACGCGCACCCTCGCCCGCAGGCTGTCCGCCCGCGCCGCCGAGGAACGCGGCCGGACCGCCGACCTCGCCCAGCGCGTGACCGCCGCCGCCCACGACGTCACCGCCGCCGAGTCCGCCCGCACCCGCAGCGCGGCCGTCTCCGCCGAACTCGCCTACCGGCACGCCTCCCTGGCCCTGACCGTCGCCGACAAGGCAGCCGCCGCCCAGCGCCGCGAACTCCTCGAAGCCCGCACCCTGCACTCCGCCTGGCAGGCCGCCGAGACCGTGCTGCGCCACCGGGCCGCCGCCGACCGCTCCGCCCGCGTCGCCGCAGCGATCCTGGAGGCCGAGCGCGACGCCGCCCCGGCCCTGGCCGCCCGCGCCACCGCCGCGGGCCGGCTCGTACGGGCCCTGCACACCGCCGCCGAGGAGGGTGAGCGGCTCGCCAACGAGGAGGAGGAGCGTTCGGCGGCCCTCCAGGCCACCGGAGAGGACTCCCACCGCGACGCCACCGCCGCGGCCACGGCCGCCCAGCGGGCCCGCAGCGAGGCCGAGCACCTCAGGGCCAGGCTCAGCGAGGTCCAGCAGGAGACCGCCGAGGCCGTCCGTGCCGGCTGGCTCGACGACTCCGCCCCCGACGCCGACCCGGCCCGCGCCGCCCTCGCCGCCGCGGACGCCGAGAAGGCCGCCGTGGCCGCCTGGGACGAGTCCCGCGAGGCCGCCCGTGCCGCCACCGAAGCCGCCCGTGAGGCCGCCGCCGCGGAATCCCGGGCCGAGCTGACCGCCGCCCGCGCCGCGGACGCCGCCGAGGCAGCCGAAGCCGCCCACGACGCCGAGTACCGAGCCGCCGCCTCGCTCGCCGCGTCCCCGCGCCTCGCCGAACTCCTCGGACTGCCCTCGGCGGTGGACCCCGCCGACGTATCCGTCCCCTCGCCCCGCACGGGCGACGGCTCCACCGGCGCGTCCGCCGGGGGCCCGGCAGCCGCCGGCGGCCCGCACGGCGCAGCGCAGGGCACCGCCCGCGGCGCGGTGGCCACCGCCGTCGGACTGCTCACCGCCGAGGACCTCGACCGGAGCGCCGACGACCTGCGCGAACTGCTCGCCGACGGCGTCGCCTCGGCCGAGCGCCAGCTGTTCGAGCTGCGCACCGCGGCCGCAGACGACTCCCGCATCCTCGGCGCCCTCGGCGACGGCGGCCTGCTCCCGCCCGGCCCGGACGTCCTCGCCACCGTCGAGTACCTCGGCGAACACGGCATCCCCGCGCTCCCCGGCTGGCGCTACCTCGCCCAGGCCGTAGACCCCGCCGACCACGCCGCCGTCCTCGCCGCCCGCCCCGAGCTCGTCGACGGCGTCGTCATCACCGACCCCGACACCCACAGCCGGGCCCGCGAGGTCCTCTCCGGCGCCGCCCTGCTGCCCCGCTCCACCGTCGCCGTGGGCACGGCCGCAGCCCTGCTCGCGCCCGTCCCCCCGGCGGGCCCCGACGGCGAGGACACCGCCGTCTTCCTCGTGCCGCCGAACCCGGCCATGCACGACGAGCACGCCGCCGACGAGGAGCGCCAGGCGCTGCGCACCCGCGCCGCCGCCCGCGACACCGAGATCCGCGACCTCGCCGCCCGCCTCGCCGGCGACCGTGAGCTCTCCGCCCGGCTCGCCTCCTGGCGCACCGGCTGCCCGCCCGGCCGCCTCACCGAGCTCGCCGAGGCGGCCGCCGCCGCTCGGATGTTCGCCCAGGAGACCGACGCCGAGCTCGCGGAGGCCCGTACCGCACGCGCCGAGGCCGACGAGGCCGCCGCCGACGCGGCCCGGGTCCGCGAGGAGCGCCAGGACACCGCCCAGCGCGCCCGCCGCGCCGCCGACGCCCTCGCGGGCCTCGCCTTCCGCCTGCGCGAGCGCGCCGGCTGGCAGGCCCGCCTCCGGGAACTCGCCGATGAGGCCGCCGAGTCCGAGGCCCGCGCCGAGGTCTGCCTCGATCGGGCCCGCGCCGCCGACGAGGACCGCCGCGCAGCCCAGCGCGCCGCCGACGACGCCCGCCGCACCGCCCGGGCGCTGCGCGCCGAACGCGCGGAGATCGCCGGCGCCCCCGACCAGCTGCCCGACGGCGACGACGGCCCGCGCGTGCCCCTCCCCGACCTCCGCGAGGCCTACCGCGCCGCCTCCCAGCTCTACGAGAAGGTCGGCGTCGGCGCCGACCTGCGCGCCGAACAGGCCCGCGCCGAGAGCGACGAGAGCGCCGCTCTCGCCGAACTCGACCGCCTCACCAACAAGGTGCGCACCCGCGCCGCCCAGCTCCTGGAGGGCACCGACGGCGCCGACGGCCCGTCCCGCCAGGCCGCGGCCGCCCGCGCCGAGTCCCTCGTACAGATGCTGGAGACCCGGGCGTCGGCCGCCAGCGAGCAGCTCGGCCGGCTGCGCGGCGAGGCCGAACGGCACGCCCCCGCCGAGGGCGAGGCGCACACCGACCTGCCCGAGGAGCTGATCCCCGGGGACGTCGAGCACGCACAGGCCCTGCTGCGCACGGCCACCGCCCAGCTCGCCGCCCACACCGCGGCCGTGGAGGGCGCCCGCGCCGCCCACGCGGACCTGCTGCGCGCCCACCGCACCGCCGAGGACGGCGCAGGCGGCTTCGACGAGACCGCGGCGCTCCTGAGGGACCTGCTGCGCGACCACACCCACCAGGACGACGAGCAGGAGCCGGTGGCGCACCACGGCACGCTGGAGGAGGCCCGCCAGTCGGCCGCCGAGGCCCGCCGCTCCCTGCGCGGCTGCTCCGCCGACCTGTCGGCCGCGGAGTCCGCGGTGCGCGAGGCGAGCGACGTCCTGGTCCGGCACGCCAACGCCACCCGCTACGAGCAGGTACGCACCCCCGCGCGCCAGCAGATCCGCGAACTGCCCGCCTCGGCTCTGCCCGAGCACGCTGCGGCCTGGGCTGCGGCCTTCGCCCCCCGGCTGCGCGTCCTCACCGACGAGCTGGCGCAGCTGGAGCGCAACCGCGACAGCATCGTCGACCGGCTGCGCGGCCTGGTCGAATCCGCCCTGGCCACGCTCCGTTCCGCGCAGCGCCTCTCGCAACTGCCCGAAGGGCTCGGCGAATGGTCCGGGCAGGAGTTCCTGCGGATCCGCTTCGAGGAGCCCGACCAGGCGACCCTCACGGAGCGCCTCGGCGAGGTCATCGACGACGCAACGCGCACCGCGGTGAAGAAGAACAGCGGCGCCTCCTTCGGCGAGGGCCGCCGCGACGGCATGTCCCTGCTGCTGCGTGGCGTCCAGGCGGCCCTGGAGCCCAAGGGCATCTCCGTGGAGATCCTCAAGCCGGACGCGGTGCTGCGCGCCGAACGGGTGCCGGTGGGCCAGATGGGCGACGTGTTCTCCGGGGGACAGCTGCTGACCGCGGCGATCGCGCTGTACTGCACGATGGCGGCGCTGCGCAGCAACGACCGGGGCCGCGACAAGCACCGGCACGCGGGCACGCTGTTCCTCGACAACCCGATCGGCCGCGCGAACGCCACCTACCTGCTGGAGCTCCAGCGGGCCGTGTCCGACGCGCTCGGCGTCCAGCTGCTGTACACGACCGGACTCTTCGACACGACCGCCCTCGCCGAGTTCCCGCTGGTGATCCGCCTGCGCAACGACGCGGACCTGCGGGCGGGCCTGAAGTACATCAGCGTCGAGGAGCACCTGCGCCCGGGCCTGCCGCAGCAGTCGCCCGAGGGGGAGGCCATCCACGGCGAGATCACCGCCACCCGGATGTTCCGCCGCAGCGCCGCGCCGACCGCCTGACGGGCCGCGGGCGGCGCCCCCCTGCGCCGTTCCGGCGCAGGGGGGCCACCGGTCCGCACGGCGTGCCCCGTCGGGACGCTCAGCGGCGGCCGAACCCCGCGAGCGGCCCGTCCTCGCGGGCTATTCGGACCGGCCCGGCGAGCTTGTGCGCCGCCCGCGCGGCCCGGGCCGCCCGGCGGGCCTCGCGGCGGCGCAGCCGCGCCGTGCTGCTCGGCTCCGAGACGACCCCGTAGCGCTGGTTCCACGTCTGCCGGGTGATCCACACGTCCAGCACGGCCCAGGTGGCCAAGACGGTCGCGGCGACCGAGCCGAGCACCATCGGGAAGGCCATCCAGGAGCCCGTCAGGCTCAGGAAGAACGTGATCGTCGCCTGGGTCAGCGTCACGGCCACGACCAGCACCGACCGCACCGCCGAAGCCCGCACCGGGTCCGGCATCCGACGCCGGCGCGCCGGCTCCTCCACCCACAGGCCGCGCCGCGCCGCACCGGCGCCGCCGCCCTCGTCACTGCTCATGGTCCGCTCACTCCCCACGCGGTCCGCCATGCCTACCCCAACACGTCTACCCCGACATGTCCCTCGTACAGACAGACGTCCGGCGGGGCCTGGAGATTCCCGAATGCCGGATGCTTCCACACGCCTCGAAGATCGCGGAACGAATAATTCCAGCCATCCATCAGGCTGCGCGAATTGACGCCTCACCAAGTGTCATCTGCCACATATCGGGCTGCACTTGACCGGAAGTGTCGGACAACTGGCGATCTTCCTCAGGGGGTCAGGCCGAAAACGTCCGGACACGCCTTCGAACCTACCCCCCAGCAGTAGTAGGCTCACGCCGTTTAAATGACGGAACACCGACCCCCGGCAACGGGGTTGACCTGGGGGAGGCTGGGGAGGCCATGCGCTTTCGCGGGAAGTCCATCCGCCGGAAGATCGTGGCGTTGCTCCTTGTGCCGCTCGTCTCCCTGACCGCCCTCTGGGGCTTCGCCACAGTCATCACGGGCCGCCAGGCCCTCCAGCTCTTCGACGTGGCCTACGTCATCGACAAGGTCGGCTACCCCGTCGAGGACGTCGCCCGCGTCATCCAGAAGGAGCGGCGCCAGACCCTCGTCGTCCTCGGAGACCCCCGGGCCGCCACCGCCACCGCCGAACTCGCCAAGCGCCGCGCCGAGACCGACCAGGCCGTCGAGAAGATCAGCGTGAGCGCCCGCGACCCCAAGGTCGTCGACGAGCTCAGCCCGCAGAGCGCCCAGCGCCTGCGCTCGATCGTCTCCGCCTTCCACGGCATCGGCTCCATGCGCCGCTCCGTCGACCAGAACGCCCTCGACCCCGGTCAGGCCCTGGAGCTCTACAACCGGCTCGTCGACCCCTGCTACGACTTCCTCATGAACCTCCACGGCCTCGACAACGTCGAGGTCGACAAGGAGGGCCGCGCGCTCGTCGGCATCAGCCGCGCCCGCGAGCTGCTCTCCCGCGAGGACGCCGTGATCGCCTCCGCCCTCGCCGCGCGCAACATCAGCGCCGGTGACGTCCGCCGCGTCTCCGACTTCGCCGCCAACCGCTCCCTGCTCTACGAGTTCAACCTCGTGACCCTCCCCGCCGACGACCGGGAGCGCTTCGAGCAGTTCTGGAAGGACCCCCAGACCCAGCCGCTGCGCGACGCCGAGGAACGCTTCATCTCCGGCGGCGCTGTCAACAAGCCGCGCAACCTCACCGCCGCCCAGTGGGACGAGGCCTCCGCCAAGGTCCTCGACGACCTCGCGGACATGAACACCGACGCCGGCGACCGCTACCAGCGGCGCATCGAGCCCGTGGCCACGGACGTCATGATCCAGGCAGCCGCCGCCGGCTTCCTCGGCTTCCTCGCCCTCATCGTGTCCCTCGTCCTGTCCGTGCGCATCGGCCGCGACCTTGTCCGCGACCTCTCCCGGCTGCGCAAGGAGGCCCACGAGGCCTCCGGCGTCCGCCTCCCGAGCGTCATGCGGCGCCTGGCCGCCGGCGAACACGTCGACGTCGAGACCGAGGCGCCCCACCTCGAATACGAGAAGGACGAGGTCGGCCAGGTCGGCCAGGCCCTCAACACCCTCCAGCGGGCCGCCGTCGAGGCCGCCGTCAAGCAGGCGGACCTGCGCCGCGGCGTCTCCGAGGTCTTCGTCAACCTGGCCCGCCGCAACCAGGTGCTGCTGCACCGCCAGCTGACCCTCCTCGACACCATGGAGCGCCGCACCGAGGACACCGAGGAGCTCGCCGACCTCTTCCGCCTCGACCACATGACCACCCGCATGCGCCGCCACGCCGAGGGCCTGGTGATCCTCTCCGGAGCCGCCCCCTCCCGCCAGTGGCGCAAGCCCGTCCAGCTCATGGACGTCGTACGGGCCGCCGTCGCAGAGGTCGAGGACTACGAGCGAATAGAGGTGCGCCGCCTCACCCGTCTGGGCATCGTCGGCCCGGCCGTCGCCGACGTCACCCACCTCATCGCCGAACTCCTCGAGAACGCCACCGTGTTCTCCCCGCCCCACACCGCGGTCCAGGTGCACGGCGAGCGCGTGGCCAACGGATTCACCCTCGAGATCCACGACCGGGGCCTCGGCATGACCCCGGAGGCGCTCCTCGACGCGAACCTCCGGCTCGCCGAGACCCCCGAGTTCGAACTCTCCGACACCGACCGGCTCGGCCTGTTCGTCGTCAGCCGCCTCGCGCAGCGCCACAGCGTCAAGGTCGTCCTCCAGCCCAGCCCCTACGGGGGCACCACCGCGGTGGTCTTCCTCCCGTCGGCCCTGCTCACCGACGCCCCCGAGACCAGCGGCAGCGGCGTACGGCTGGACGGCCCCCGGGCGGCCAAGTCCGGCAGGGCCGCGAAGGCCGGCCAGATCGGCAGGACGCACTCCGAGCGCCCCATCACCTCCGCCGTGGAGCGTGCGTCGTCCGGCCGTCCGCTGCCCACCGCCGAACTGCGCGGCCCGGTCGAGCTGGAGGCCCCGCTCGACGGCCGCGGCCTGGACGGCCTGCGCCCCCTCGACGACACCGCCGCCCTCGACGACGATCCGGCCGCTGCCGCGGGCCGCCCGGGCGCCGGCCGCCCCGGCCGCCCGGCCATGGCGACCCTCGACGACGAGACCCCGCCGAACGGCACCCCGCGCAGCGCCCTGCTCGGCCTGCGCCCGGCGGACCGGCCGCACACCGACCGCCACGCCGAGCGCAACGGCTCCACCCGCAACGGTTCCTTGCGCAACGGCTCTTCCCGCAACGGCGACCGCGACCGGGAACGCGAGCCGCTCGTCCCCACCGGACCGGTCCGGCTGGACACCCAGCGCCTGGAGGCCCCCCGCCCCGACGGCCCCCGCTCGCCGGGAGCCGTACCGCTGCCGCGCCGCCGCCCCACCCCGACCCTGGTCGCCGAGCACGGCCGCCGGGTGGACCCCCGCCCGGTGTCCGCGGTCCCGCAGCACGCCCCCGCGGCCGGATCCGACGACGCGGAACCCGCCGTCGGCCCCGACACCGGCGGGCTGCCCCGCCGCATCCGTCAGGCCAGCCTGGCCCCGCAGCTCAAGAAGTCCACGTCGTCCGCTACCGCCGAAGCCGCCCCCGACCAGGTGGCAGACCGCGACGCGGAGGACGTACGCACGCGCATGTCCGCTCTCCAGCGTGGCTGGACGGCGGGCCGCAACCGGCACGCACAGCAGCAGTCCGAGACCGAGGCGGGCACATTCCCCGCCGGCGGTCCCGCGAACGAGAACGAAGGGGACGGTCGATGACCGCACCGCAGACCGGCAACGACAGCAGGGGCCGCGGCTCCGGCCCGCTCAACTGGCTCCTCGACGAGCTCGTCGACCGGGTCGGGTCCATCCGCAAGGCGGTGGTCCTCTCCGGCGACGGCCTGCCCACGGGCAGCTCGAAGGACCTGACCCGCGAGGACAGCGAGCACCTGGCGGCGGTCGCGTCCGGGTTCCACAGCCTGGCCAAGGGCGTCGGCCGGCACTTCGACTCCGGCCGGGTCCGCCAGACCGTGGTCGAGCTGGACGAGGCGTTCCTCTTCGTCATGGCCGCGGGCGACGGCAGCTGCCTGGCCGTCCTGGCCGACGCCGACTCCGACGTGGGCCAGGTCGCGTACGAGATGACGCTGATGGTGAAGCGGGTGGGGGACCACCTGGCGACCGCCCCACGCACCGGGCTGCCAGCCGGAGGGTGAGTCGGAAGGCATGAGCGACCCAGGCCAGGACCATCTCGCCGACATTACCGCCGGCATGCCCTTCGACCCGTCCACCCCGGACCACCCGCACTGGTTCGACGACGACGCGGGTCCCGTCGTACGCCCCTACGCCATGACCCGCGGCCGGACCAGCCACGCGGGCCAGCACCGCCTCGACCTGATCGCCCTCGTCGTCGCCGAACCGGCGGCCGACGATCCGGTCTGGGACATGACCCTCTCCCCGGAACACGCCCACATCCTCGGGCTGTGCCGGGAACGGCCCCAGTCGGTCGCCGAACTGGCGGCCGACCTCGACCTCGCGGTCGGGGTCGTACGCGTCCTCATCGGCGACCTGGTCGATGAGGAACTGGTCCACGTGACCAGGCCGGTACCCCCGGCAGAACTGCCCGATGAATCCATTCTGCGTGAGGTGATCGATGGCCTTCGGGCGCTTTAGCCGCACCGGTGCCATGCACGCGGTGTCGCCGGTCGAGCCGCTGACCTTGAAGATCCTGGTCGCGGGCGGCTTCGGGGTGGGCAAGACCACCCTGGTCAGCGCGGTCAGCGAGATCAGACCGCTCCGGACCGAGGAACGGCTCTCCGAGCCCGGCGTCGGCGTAGACGACACCGGGGGAGTGGAGGGCAAGAGCACCACGACCGTGGCCATGGACTTCGGGCGCATCACGCTCCGCGAGGACCTGGTGCTGTACCTGTTCGGCACGCCCGGACAGGACCGCTTCTGGTTCCTGTGGGACGAGCTGGCCCAGGGCTCCCTGGGCGCCGTGGTCCTCGCTGACACCCGCCGCCTGGCCGATTGCTTCGCGGCCATCGACTACTTCGAGCGGCGTGCGATCCCGTTCGTCGTCGCGGTCAACTGCTTCGACGGCGCGGACCGCCACCCCGTGGTGACCGTGCGGACGGCACTCGACCTCGACCCCGGGGTCCCGGTGCTGCTGTGCGACGCGCGGGACCGCGAGTCCGTGAAGGACGTGCTGGTGGGGGTCGTGGAACACGCGATGTCCCTGGCCCGCGAGCGGCGCCGGAGCCTGTCCGCGGGAGCCTGAACCGGGCGGGTCCGCGCGACGACACGGGCGCGGCCCGTACCCCCGCCGACTGGGGTACGGGCCGCAGCTCTCACGTGGGGTCTCGTGGGCCCGGAGGCGGTGCGGGACCGTGGAGCGAGTGTGAACCTGCCGCCGGGGGCCGTCAAGCGCCAGGACAACACGAACTGTTCAGCGCACGGCGACGACGGCCGACCCGTGCCCGAACAGCCCCTGGTTGGCGGTGAGCCCCGCCCGCGCGCCGGGCACCTGCCGCTGCCCGGCCGTACCGCGCAACTGCCACGTCAGCTCGCACACCTGGGCGATGGCCTGGGCCGGCACCGCCTCCCCGAACGAGGCCAGCCCCCCACTGGTGTTGACGGGGATCCGCCCGCCCAGGGTCGTCGCCCCCTCCCGCACCAGCTTCGCCCCCTCGCCCTCGGCGCACAGCCCGATGTCCTCGTACCACTCCAGCTCCAGGGCGGTGGACAGGTCGTACACCTCGGCGAGCGAGAGGTCCTCCGGCCCGAGCCCCGCCTCCTCGTACGCGGCGCGCGCGATCGAGGACCGGAAGGACCCGGCGGCCGGCCCCACGGCCGTCGTCGAGTCGGTGGCGATGTCCGGCAGGTCCAGCACCGTCCGCGGATAGGTGGGCGTCACCGTCGACACCGCCCGGATCCGCACCGGATCGGCCACGCCGCGCGAGCGCGCGAAGTCCATGCTGGTGAGCACCAGCGCCGCGCCCCCGTCGGAGGTCGCGCAGATGTCCAGCAGCCGGAGCGGATCGGCGACCACCGCCGAGGCGGCGACCTCGTCGGCGGTGACCGCCTTGCGGTAGCGGGCGTGCGGGTTGAGCCGTCCGGCCGCCGCGTTCTTCACCTTGACCTGGGCGAAGTCCGCCAGGGTGTCCCCGTGGAGGGCCATCCGGCGGCGGGCGTAGAGCGCGAAGTACGCCGGATTGGTCGCGCCCAGCACACGGAACCGCAGCCAGTCCGGATCGTCCGGCCGGTCGCCGCCCGCCGGTGCGAAGAACCCCTTGGGCGCGGCGTCCGCGCCGACCACGAGCACCACGTCGGCCAGGCCCGCCAGGATCTGCGCGCGGGCCGCCCCGATCGCCTGGGCCCCTGACGCGCAGGCCGCGTACACGCTGGTCACCCGGGCGCCCTGCCAGCCGAGGGCCCGGGCGAAGGTGGCGCCGGCCACGTAGCCCGGGTATCCGCAACGCACGGTGTCGGCGCCGACGACCGACCCCACGTCCGTCCAGTCCAGGCCCGCGTCCGCGAGCGCCGCCCGCGCCGCGCTCCGCCCGTACTCGACGAAGCTGCGGCCCCATTTGCCCCACGGGTGCATGCCGGCCCCCAGGACGGCCACCTCGGCGCTCACGCGGCCCCTCCCACCGGCTTGAACAGCCAGGTGGTCCAGGCGGTCCCGGCGTCCTCGTTCAGCACGCCGCCCACCACCTCGACCTCCATGCCCACCGCCAGATCGGCAACCCCGACCCCGGGTGCGGCCTGGCCCAGCACCACCATCCCCTCCGCCTCCAGCTCCACCGCGACCAGGGTGTACGGCTCCCAGGGCGCGGCCGGGTCGGACACGTACGGCGCGGGCGGCCGGTAGCGCCCGTCGGTGTAGGACCAGACCCGGCCCCGCGGGGACAGCGGTACCTCGGCGAGTTCCCCGCCGCCGGGGCACCGCGGGTTGCGGCAGTGGGCGTCCTCACGGGGGAAGAACACCGCGGTACAGGCCGAGCACCGGGTGCCGAGCAGCCGGAAGCCGCCCCCGTCCGGCGCGTTCTCGGTGAACCACCCGCTCACGACGGGTGTACGTGTGCGTGCCAAGACCCCTCCCATGCCGAAGAGCTGACGTTTCGTCAGAAATTAGGAGTCTGCCACGGCCGTCCGGCCCGGGTCACCGGTTCTCGGCGAGCCACTTCCGGGCGATCTCGTCCAGCTCCGCGTCCCGCCCGGCCAGCATCATCCGGATCATCTGCGCGTCCCCGCGCAGCGACCACGCCGGATGCCCGAAGGTGGCCGGATTGTTCCCCTCGATCAGGAAGTGCGCCGGCCAGGCGGTCCCATACCCCAGGAGGGGGAGGGCGGCGAGGTAGCGCGTGCGGCCGCGCGCCACCCCGTAGGCGGTCAGCGCCAGACCGGTGAGCGTGCCGGTGAGATGCACCCAGCGGGTGGCGGCGCGGGAGTGCATCGCGACGTAGTACGGCCAGAATTCCTCGTACGAGCTGAAAGCCATGCGGGCAAGGTACTCACGGCCGGACCTCGGCGACAGCGACGGGGAAGTCGAAATACGTGTCCGGGAAGGCCTCGGGCTTGTAGGTGAAGTGCCACCACTCCTCGGGAAGGTTCACGAACCCCTGCCCGCCCAGCACCCGCTTCAGCAGCTGCCGGTTGGCACGGGCCGCACCCGTCACCCGCGGATCGTCCGTGTGCGACAGCGGATCGAAGAAGTCGAACGCCGTCCCCATGTCGACCTCCCGCCCGGAGAGTTCCACCAGGGTCACGTCGACCGTGCTCCCCCGGCTGTGCCCGGACCTCTCCGCGATGTACCCCCCGGGAATCAGCCGGCCCCGCTCCACCCGCGGATAGAACTCCGCCTTCCGCGCCATGTCGTCCGGACCGTCCTCCTCCCGGGCCCACCGCACGAACCGGTCGACCGCCCGCTGCGGCCGGTAACAGTCGTACACCCGCAGCGAGTACCCCCGCCGCAACAGCACCCGCTGCGCCCGCCGCAGCGCCTGCGCCGCCGACCGGGCCAGCAGGCACTCCGGCTCCTCGTAACCGTCGACCACTCCGCCGGTGAAGTTCCGCTCTCCGGCGTACCGGATGTCCTGCCGGATGCTCGGATCCACCTCCCTGAGCGCCGTGAACCCGGGCGGCGCCGCCCCTCCCGCCAGCACCCCGACCAGCCCCACAACAGCCGTCATCCGCATATCCCTTGGCATACCATCACGGAATGCCGGAACAGCTGAGGGACTCGCACTGCTCCACCTGCGGAGCGCCGTACGGTACGACCACCTGGCCCCGCACCTGCCCGGCCTGCGGAGCCACCGCCTACCGCAACCCCCTCCCCGTGGCCGTCACCCTCCTCCCCGTCGAGGACGCGGACGGCACCGGCCTCGTGGTCATCACCCGGACGATCGAACCGGCCCTCGGCGGCATCGCCCTTCCCGGGGGCTTCATCGACTTCGGCGAGGACTGGCGCGACGCCGTCGTCCGCGAGCTGCGCGAGGAGACCGGCATCACGGCCGCCGCCGCGGACGTCACCCTGGCCGACGCCCTCAGCTCGCCGGCCGGCCACCTCCTGCTCTTCGGCCTCCTCCCGCCCCGCCCCGCGAACACCCTCCCCGCCTCCGAGCCGACGGACGAGACCACGGGCTGGCACGTCCTGCGCGCCCCCACGGCACTGGCCTTCCCCCTCCACACCCAGGCGGCGTCCTCCTGGTTCGCGGGCCACTACGCCTGACGACTCCAGCCGGTCCGGGTCGCGCGGCGCGGGGGCACACCCAGCCCCGCCGGCACTACGCCTGAACGACTCCAGCCGGTCCGGCTCGCGGCGCGGGGGCACACCCAGCCCCGCCGGCTGTTGGGGCGCGGGCCACGCCCAGCCCCCCGGCCGTTGCGGCGCCGGCCACACCCAGCCCCGCCGGCTTCTGCGGCCCGGGGCACACCCAGCCCCGCCGGCGTTCGCGGCGCGGGGTCCGGGGCGGAGCCCCGTTCCTCAAGCCGCACCATCCCCCGGACCCGCCGCCCAGAGCCCCCGCACGACCACACCCTCCACAGCCGCCCCCGCCCCGTCCTCCACCACCACGGTGTCCCCGGCCCACCGCGAGGTGTACCGCTCGACCGCGCCCGCCCCGAAGCCCGGCCCCGGGTCCCGGACCACCACCCCGCCACCCGTACGGCCCCGGGCCGGCGCCCAGACCTCCAGCTCCACCCCGTCGCCCGCCGCGGACCGCACCGGCAGAACCGCACCCGCCCGCGCCAGCACCGGGATCCGGCCCTGCGGGGCGTCCAGCAGGATCTGGCCCGGCCCCTCGTACGCCGCCCCGGTCGCGGTGTCGTACCACCGCCCGCGTGGCAGCCGTACCGCCCGCCGGTCCGCGCCGCACTCCAGCACCGGCGCGACCAGCAGCGCGTCACCCAGCAGGAACGAGTCCTCGCAGTCCCGCAGCCGCCGGTCCTCCGGCGCCCCCCACCACACCGGCCGTACGTACGGAGCGCCCGTGCGCCGCGCCATGTGAGCCAGCGACACGAAGTACGGCCGCAGCCGCTCCCGTTCCGCCATCACCGCCCGGGCCTGCTCCTCGACCTCCGGCCCGAACTCCCACGGCTCCCGCCGTCCCGCCCAGATCGCCGAGTGCGTGCGGAACAGCGGCAGAAAGGAAGCGAGTTGCAGCCAGCGCACGTACAACTCCGGTGTCGGCGAACCGCCGAACCCGCCCACGTCCGGCCCCGAGTACGGCACCCCGCACAGGCCCAGCCCCAGCACCAGCGCCAGCGAGGCCCGCAGCCCCTCCCAGCTGGTCTCCACATCACCCGACCAGTTGCCCCCGTACCGCTGCATCCCCGCCCAGCCCGACCTGGAGAACAGGAACGGCCGCTCCGCCGGCCGCAGCCGCACGAGGCCCTCCCACCCCGCCCGCGCCATCCCCAGCGCGTACACGTTGTGCCCCTCCCGATGGTCACCGCCCGCCCCGTCCATCGCGTGCCGCGCCGACCGCGGCAGCGTGGAGTCCCCGAACGCCGTGAAGGACACCGGCTCGTTCATGTCGTGCCAGAAACCGGAGAAACCCTGCGCGAGCCGTTCCTCGTACAGCCCGCCCCACCACTCCCGCACCTCGGGATCGGTGAAGTCCGGATAGGCGCACTCGCCCGGCCAGACCTCCCCCCGCACCTCCTGGCCGCGCGCGTCCCGTACGAACGCACCGCCCGACCCCACCGTCAGCCCGGCCGCGTGCAGCGCGTCGCCCGCCTTGACCGCCGGGTCCACGATCGATACGAGCCGCACCCCCTGCTCCCGCAACTCCCGCGCCAGGCCCGGCAGATCCGGGAACCGCTCCGCGTCCACCGTGAACACCCGGTGCCCGTCGTAGTGGTCGATGTCCAGGTGCACGGCCGACAGCGCGAGCCCGCGCGACGCGTACCCGGCGACCACCCGCCGTACCTCGGCCGCGCTCCCGAACCCCCACCGGGCGTGCTGGTACCCCAGCGCCCACTCCGGCGGCACCGCGGCCGAGCCTGTCAGCCCCGACCAGCCCTGGAGTACCCGGGCCGGCGTCCCCACCAGCACCCAGCACCGCAGCGGCCCGCCCTCCATGCGCAGTTCGCTCACCCCCGGGCGGTCCGGCCCCGACCCCGCGCCCTCCTCGCCCTCGCGCAGCACCACCCGGCCGTCCCAGCAGTTGTCGTGGAACACCAAGTGGGTCCCGGCGTCCGCCACGACCATCTGCACCGGCATGGTGAGGTACAGCGGATCGACGCCCGGCCCGAAGCCCCCCTTCGGATCCGTGTTCCACAGCCGGTACACCCCGTCACGCAGCCTCGGCCCCGCGGCCCGCCCACCGAGCCCGAAGAACCGGGCGTCCGCCGGCACCTCAGTGCGCACCACCCACCGCCCCCCACCCCCTGCCGCACCGGTCCGCGCCGGCCCGGAGCCGGCCCGTTCCTCCGCGGGGCGCGTCCCGTCCGGGCGCGGACCCGCCGGGGTGGAGTGCGCATCCTCCGCGGCCTCCCCGGCGAGGGGGACCGGCTCCCACCACCGCGGCGGCGACTCCCGCCGCAGCACCGTCCCGCCGGGGGTGCGCACCTCCACCGCCCCGTGCCGGGACACCGCCACCGTCACCCGCTCCGACACCACCCGCCAGCCGCCGCCGGTGTCCGGTTCCAGCGCGGCCCGCAGGTCCGGCTCGGGCCCGCTCCCCACCACCGCGTACGACGGCGTCGCCCCTGCCCCGTCCCAGGCCCAGAACACCACCCCGCCCGCCATCACCCGCACCACCAGTTCCGAGCGCGCGAACCGCAGCACGCCCCCGCCAGGCCGGGGCTCCGTACCGATCAGCAGACCCGGCACCCGCGCCCGCTCCGCGCCCCGGCGCGGGAGCCCCGCCGCGTCCGTGCGCCGCCGGCGCCACGCCGAGAGCCAGGCCCGTCGACCGCGCTCCGTACCGATGTCCTTCACCGCACGCACCAGATCACGACCGTCCATGCCGCTCACCCTGCCACCGGCCCCCGCCCGAGGGGACGGCGTTCAACTGCCGTTCACCCGCCGGCGGCGTCCCCCGCAGCTCACCCGACCGGCCAGGCCGGCCCTGGTGCAGCCGTCGATCACATGGCATCGTCCCTGTGAGCCGCCGCGCGCACCCCCGCGCGATGGCACCGTACGCACACGAAGCGCGAGCCGCAGACTTGACCGGGAGCCGACCCATGACCTCAGCCACCCAGCCGGAACCCCTCTGGGCGCCGGGCCCCGACCGGATCTCCGCGGCCCGGATCACCGCCTTCCAGGCCTGGGCCGCAACGCGCTTCGGAGCCCCGGCGGAAGGCGGCTACCCCGCCCTGCACCGCTGGTCAGTCGACGAGCTCGACACCTTCTGGCAGGCCGTCGCCGAATGGTTCGACGTCCGCTTCACCACCCCGTACGCGTCCGTCCTCGCCGACCGGTCCATGCCCGGCGCCCAGTGGTTCACCGGAGCCACCCTCAACTACGCCGAGCACGCGCTGCGCGCCGCCGAGGACCCGGCCCGCGCCGACGACCCGGCCCTGCTGTACGTCGACGAGACCCACGAGCCCGTCCCCGTCACCTGGGCCGCTCTCCGCCGCCAGGTCGGCTCGCTCGCCGCCGAGCTGCGCGCCCTCGGCGTACGCCCCGGCGACCGCGTCAGCGGCTACCTCCCCAACATCCCCGAGGCGGCTGTGGCCCTCCTCGCCACCGCCGCGGTGGGCGGCGTGTGGACCTCCTGCGCCCCCGACTTCGGCGCCCGCAGCGTCCTCGACCGCTTCCAGCAGGTCGAGCCCGTTGTCCTGTTCACCGTGGACGGCTACCGCTACGGCGGCAAGGAGCACGACCGCCGCGAGGCCGTCGCCGAGCTCCGCGCGGAGCTCCCCTCCCTGCGCGCCGTCGTCCACATCCCGCTCCTCGGCACGCCCGCGCCCGAGGGCGCCCTCGACTGGTCCGCGCTCACCGCCGCAGACACCGAGCCCGTCTTCGAGCCGGTGCCCTTCGACCACCCCCTGTGGGTGCTCTACTCCTCCGGTACGACCGGCCTGCCCAAGGCCATCGTCCAGTCCCAGGGCGGCATCCTCCTCGAACACCTCAAGCAGCTCGGCCTGCACTGCGACCTCGGCCCGGAGGACCGGTTCTTCTGGTACACCTCCACCGGCTGGATGATGTGGAACTTCCTCGTCTCCGGACTCCTCACCGGAACCACCGTCGTCCTCTACGACGGCAGCCCCGGCTACCCGGACACGGGCGCCCAGTGGCGCATCGCCGAACGCACCGGCGCCACCCTCTACGGCACCTCCGCCGCCTACGTCATGGCCTGCCGCAAGGCCGAGGTCCACCCGTCCCGCGACTTCGACCTCTCTGCCGTGAAGTGCGTGGCCACCACCGGTTCCCCGCTCCCGCCCGACGGCTTCCGCTGGCTCCACGACGAGGTCGCGGAAGACCTCTGGATCGCCTCCGTCAGCGGCGGCACCGACGTCTGCAGCTGCTTCGCGGGCGCCGTCCCCACCCTCCCCGTGCACATCGGCGAGCTCCAGGCGGCCTGCCTCGGCACGGACCTGCAGTCCTGGGACCCCTCGGGCAAGCCGGTCACGGGCGAGGTGGGCGAACTCGTCGTCACCAACCCCATGCCGTCCATGCCGATCCACTTCTGGAACGACCCCGACGGCAGCCGCTACCGCGACAGCTACTTCGAGATGTTCCCCGGCGTCTGGCGCCACGGCGACTGGATCACGATCACCGACCATGGATCGGTGATCATCCACGGCCGCTCCGACTCCACGCTCAACCGGCAGGGCGTCCGGATGGGCTCCGCCGACATCTACGAGGCCGTCGAGCGACTCCCCGAGATCAAGGAGTCCCTGGTCATCGGCCTGGAGGAGCCGAACGGCGGCTACTGGATGCCGCTCTTCGTCCACCTCGCCCCCGGCGCCGCCCTGGACGACGGCCTGCGCGCCCGGATCAAGGCGACGATCCGCGAGGAACTCTCCCCGCGCCACGTCCCCGACGAGGTCATCGAGGTTCCGGGCATCCCGCACACCCTCACCGGCAAGCGCATCGAGGTCCCGGTCAAGCGCCTCCTCCAGGGCACACCGCTGGCCAAGGCGGTCAACCCGGGCTCCGTCGACAACATCGACCTCCTCGGCTTCTACGAGGAACTGGCCCGTACCCGCACCCGCGACTGAGGTCACTGTCAGTGGCGATGGTTACGCTGAGTGAGCAAGTGTTCGCACTCAGGGGGAGCCAGCCATGCCACGCAACAACGACACCGGTACCCACCGGACCCGCAGCACCCACCGGCGCCGCGCGCTGCGCCGCGAGGTCCCCGGCACCGTCGGCCTCCTGGCCGACGCCGGGGACTTCGCGGCCATGTGCGGCTACCGCAGCTTCGGCTTCGACCGCCGAGCCGACTACGCCGACTACCTCCGCCACGTCGACGGCCTGCTCCGGTCCTTCGCGGCCCGGGGCATCCACACCACCGTGGCGCTCTTCGACCCCGACGAGTACGCCGAGTACTGCGGGGAGCACGGGCTGGACCCGGACACGTCCGAGACACGCACCCGCTACACCGCCGAACTCGCCGGCAGCGGGACCGTCCTGCCCTACACCGGCCAGCCCATCGACGAACTCGTGCCGCTCCTCGTCGACGAAGCCGTCCGCCACGCCACCTGGGAGTACGCCACCGCCGTCCTCGCCGGAGTGGGCCGCTGCGCGGACTGCGGCGAGGACATCGGCCACGCCTCCTTCGACCGTGCCGCCGACGCGCTCAAACGCCTCGTGGCCGGTGCCGGCCCGGGCCACCACCACTTCGTCTGCAGCGTCCCGACCGAGGACGAGCAGCTCGTCGCGGTCCTCCACGCCGACACCACCGGCGACCCGGACAGCCCACCGCGCATCGAGGGCCGCGAGAGCCTCGACTTCGTGACGGTCCTCGCCGCGGGCCTCGCCCTCGGCGGCCCCGGGGGACTGGTCGTCCGCAGCACCACCGAAGGCCATCGCGACCGGGTCCACGGCTGGCGCCTGGACCGCGGCCGCCTCACGGCCCTCTCGGCGGCCGCCGTATTCAACGCGTACTGCACCGACGCCGACACCGGAGACCTCGTCGCCCCCGAACCGGGCGTCGAGTACTGCCCCGGCTACGAGGTCGACGCCCCCGGCCCGCACCACTGAAAGACCGCGGGGCCCCCGCCGTCGGCGAGGGCCCCACGATCTCCACACGACACACCGTCCGGCTACTCGCCGGAGAGCACCGCCTGTGCGGCCACGCGCGCCTCTTCGGCGCTGTCCGCGGCACGGGCCGCCGCGGCGGCCCGTTCGCACTGCGCCAGCGTGTGCTTGGCGAGCGTCGCCCGGACGTAGGGGATCGACGCGGCACCCATCGACAGGGAGGTGACACCCAGACCGGTCAGCACACAGGCCAGCAGCGGGTCGGAGGCGGCCTCGCCACAGACACCGCAGGTCTTGCCCTCGGCCTTGGCCGCCCCGGCCGCCATGGCGATCAGGTCGAGCAGCGCGGGCTGCCACGGGTCCTGGAGCCGGGAGACGGCGCCGACCTGACGGTCGGCGGCGAAGGCGTACTGCGCCAGGTCGTTGGTGCCCAGCGAGAGGAACTCGACCTCCTGGAGGATCGAGCGCGCACGGAGCGCGGCGGAGGGGATCTCCACCATCGCACCGAACTTCGCCTGCAGACCGGCCTCGCGGCAGGCGTCGGCGAAGGCCTTCGCGTCGGCACGGTCGGCGACCATCGGGGCCATGACCTCGAGGTGGACCGGCAGGCCCTCGGCCGCCTTCGCCAGCGCGGTGAGCTGCGTCCGCAGCACCTCCGGGTGGTCCAGGAGCGAACGCAGCCCCCGCACGCCCAGCGCCGGATTCGGCTCGTCCGCCGGAGTCAGGAAGTCCAGCGGCTTGTCGGCGCCCGCGTCGAGCACCCGTACGACGACACGCCCCTCCGGGAAGGCTTCGAGCACCTTGCGGTAGGACTCGATCTGCTTCTCCTCGGACGGAGCCTTCTTGCTGTCGTCCAGGAACAGGAACTCCGTGCGGAACAGGCCCACGCCCTCGGCCCCGGCCTCGACGGCCGCCGGCACGTCCGCGGGACCGCCGACGTTGGCCAGCAGCGGCACCTTGTGACCGTCGGAGGTAGCACCGGGACCGGACGAGGCGGCCAGCGCCGCCTTGCGCTCGGCGGCCGCGGCCTCCAGCTCCGCCCGCTTCTGCGCGGAAGGGTCGACGAACAGATCGCCGGTGCTGCCGTCCACCGCGATCACGGTCCCCTCGGCGATCTCGCCGGCGCCCGGCAGCGCCACGATCGCCGGCACGCCCAGCGCCCGGGCGAGGATCGCGCTGTGGCTCGTCGGCCCGCCCTCCTCGGTCACGAAGCCGAGGACGAGCGCCGGGTCGAGCAGGGCGGTGTCGGCGGGGGCCAGGTCCCTCGCGATCAGCACGTACGGCTCGTCGCTGTCGGGCACACCCGGCATCGGCACGCCGAGCAGCCGCGCCACGATCCGGTTCCGTACGTCGTCCAGGTCGGCCACCCGGCCGGCCATGTACTCGCCGGCCCCCGCGAGCAGGTCGCGGTAGGCGGCGAAGGCGTCGTACACACCGCGCTCGGCGGTGCTGCCGACGGCGATCCGCCGGTCCACGTCCGCCATCAGCTCGGGGTCCTCGGCGATCATCGCCTGGGCCTCGAGCACGTGCTGGGCCTCGCCACCGGCCAGCTGGCCACGCGCGATCAGGTCGGCCGCCACGGCGCTCACGGCCTGGCGGGCGCGCCCCTGTTCGCGCGCCGCCTCGTCGGCGGTGATCTGCCTGGCGGGCGGCTCGAGAACCGCCGTGCCCATGTGCCGCACCTCGCCGATCGCCACCCCGTGGCTCACGCCGACGCCTCGCAGCGTTGTCTCCATTTCACCCGTCTCCGATTGAGCGGCGGGCCTGCCCGCCGCGATGGATGTCCGTCACGCCCGTGCGGGGCGGAAGGCTCACAGCCAGCTGAAGAGAACTTCGTCAGCCTTCACGTCGCCGGACTCGACGACGTCGGACAGGGACTCGGCCGTCGCCTCGAGCGCCACGACGGGGCAGATCGGGGACTTGCCGAGGGCCTCGACGGCAGCGGGGTTCCAACGGATGACTGCCTGGCCGCGGGTCACGGTGTCGCCCTTGTTGACGAGCAGCTCGAAACCCTCGCCGTTGAGCTGGACCGTGTCGATGCCGAGGTGCGTGAGTACACCGTGACCCTCGCCGTCGACGACGACGTACGCGTGCGGGTGCAGGGAGACGACCACACCGTCGACGGGGGACACCGCCTCCGAGGCCTCACGCACGGGATCGATGGCGGTGCCCGGTCCCACCATGGCACCGGAGAACACCGGGTCCGGCACTGCCGCGAGTCCGATGGCGCGCCCGGCGAGTGGGGACGTCACGCTGGTCATGAGGGGCCTCCCAGGGGTGGGGCTCTTGTGTCGCCGTCACAGTCTGTTGCGAACGGCGTACTCTTCAGAAGGATAAGTCACTAGATGTTCGGGTTCGTCCGATGTAGGTCCCGACCTGGACCGGGTCCTTCGGCACGGAGACTAGTGGACTAGACCGGTGGACTAGACCATACGCCTGAATCGATTTGCTTGGGCACCCCCGGGGCTGTACTGTCGTGACTCCCGCCGGGACGCCCCGCGTGAACATCTCGCGAACGGCAGATGGACGGGCCTCCTCCTCTTCAGTCCAGATCTCGATCTCTACCCCTCATTCGTATGCCCATTCGGGAATACGGCGAGTGGTCAGGGAGAAGGAAAAGCGCTGATAGAGTCGGAATCGCCGGAAAGGGAAACGCGAAAGCGAGAACCTGGAAAGCGCCGAGGAAATTGGACGCGAAAGAGTCTGATAGAGTCGGAAACGCAAGACAGCAGAACGAAAGCCCGGAGGAAAGCCCGCGAGGGTGAGTACGAAGGAAGCGTCCGT
>NZ_JBEZYV010000013.1:0-189747 GCF_040638905.1 Streptomyces virginiae
CCGACAAGGTCCAGACCCCCGAGACGAAGCCCGAGTCGAAGCCGGAGACGAAGCCCGAGTCGAAGCCGGAGACGAAGCCGGAGACGAAGCCCGAGTCGAAGCCGGAGACGAAGCCCGAGTCGGCCCCGGAGCAGGAGTCCGCTCCCGCCCAGGCGTCCGCCCCCGTGGAGGAAAGCGCCGCCGCTTCCGGCTGAGGCCGAGAAATCCCCGACACTGCGGCTCTGCGCACCCAGGCCTGAGCGCACCGCACGGAAGAAGACCGCAGCGGATCTGCCCCTACCAGCTCTTCGCGGTGTTGAGCCGCACGTGGCGCGGGGCCCCACCGGCCGGTGGGGCCCCGCGCCATCCAGACACCCAGGCGTCCAACGCGTGGGGCCGGTCAGTTCTCCGAGATCGTCTGGAGCAGGTCGCCGACCTTGGCCTCCGGCAGCGCGCGGGCGACATCGGCCAGCGCGACGATGCCGACCAGCGTGTGCCCGTCGATGACGGGCAGCCGGCGGACCTGGTGCTCGCTCATGGTGCGCAGGATCTCTGCGGCGTCGTCGTCGGCGCCGATGGTCACGGCCTCTCCCTGAGCGAGGTCGCCGGCCTTCACCGCGCCCGGGTCCTTGCCGGCGCCCAGTACCTTCACCACGATGTCCCGGTCGGTGAGCATGCCCTTGAGCTTCTCGTCCGTGCCGCAGATCGGCAGGGCTCCGACCTTCAATTGGGTCATCTTCTTCGCGGCCTCAAGGACCGTCTCCTGGGCGCCGATGCACGTCGCGTCCGCGGTCATGATCTCGCGAGCCGTTGTCATCCGTCGTACTCCTTCATCCTCGTCTCGTCTGCACGGGTCTTGGGCCGGCCCCCTCACACGGACCGGTCACGGCACCTATGGGTGCCCCCTGCCCCCAGCCGGTAACGACATTCGTCCCATTTCCACCCCAGGGCGCCGACCGCGCCCCTCAGCGCACCTTGCCCGCCGCTGGGGGCGAGATGGAAAGGGGCGTGGAGGCTGCGTCGTCGTTCATGGCGATTACCCGGCGCTTCCGGGATTCACCAGAGACCTCGGAGTGTCTCGGTGGCGGGCAGGCCGCGAAGACATGGTGGATCTGGCCTCTGGTGATCCTGCGGGTGCATGGGGGCGCCTCCTTCGGAACGTGACCCGTCTTCTTTGGAGGTGCCTCCACGCCGACCTGTCGTTCGAATCTTGTGCGAATTGAATCGCGGAGTGCCCCAGAGGGGAGTGATTTCCGCGGAAGCGAGCGGCTGCGTCGGCGGGGAGGAACCACGCTGCGTCCTGGTCCTCCGCCGGTTCAAGACCAGCCATCCGCCCAGCTCAAACCCGTTCCTGCAGTACATCGACGGTCCGCACCGCCCCCGGCTCCACCGCCGCGTCAGCGTGCCGGTGCGACACCAGTCAGCCTCGCCCCTGCACGCAGGTCCGCTTCGTCCAGGCGACCCACGCAACAGGACGGACAAGCCCCAAAAGCGCCTCCTCCGCAACGACGCCACCCCCGATCCGGGACAGCCTGAACGGCACGGAACACCCCGGCCCCCGCCCCACCGACGCCGCGTGCGGGCGGGAAAAAGAGGGCTGTCACACGCCTGTGACAGTCGGCGGACAGCCCTATGAAATGCCGCCGCCACTCTCTTAACAAGAGAACAAAACGGGACATTCGGTCGGATGTCCCACCTGCTTCCGAGGACGCGAGCAGCGATGACCGAGCCGATCCGGCGGAGGAAATCCCATGACTCTCACACTCACCACCCCCCACACCACCACCGCGGCCCCCACGCCTGAGCTGGCCCCCCGCGAGCAGGAAGCACTGCGACACATCGCCGCCGGCCGCACCTACCTCCAAACCGCCCGCCACATGGGCCTCTCCAAGCACACCGTCGACGCCTACCTCCGCCGCATCCGCGCCAAACTCAACGTCAACACCACCGCCGAGATGACCCGCATCGCCATCGCACTCGGACTCTGACACCCCCACACCACAGACGGCGCCGACACCGACCTCATCCCCCCGAGCCCCGCACGCACCCGCGCACAGGGCCACAGCCACACCCCACAACCCGCACCCAGGCACGGCCGCACACAGAAGACAGAGTTCCGCACCGCGAGCCAAAGGGAACGCAGCGGACAACAGGGCCGTAGGCGGCGGGGACGCGACGGCGGCAAGCCCCACACGCGGGAACCGAGCCGGACACCCCGAGCCAGAGCCGCACGGCTGCGCGGCCGGGCCGGACGGAGAAGAGACAGGACCCGCCCCACACAGAAAGACGGGCGAGGGGTCAGGTGTGCAGGCGACTGTTCGGGCCCTCCCGGTCACCAGCACTCTCATCGTTGAACCAGTAATCACCCGCCGCCAGATAACGGAAAGAATGCGTGCGCTCACTCGGCAGTGTCAGCGTGACCGCACGCTTACCGTCCCTGCGCGGCACAAGCGTATGGACACCCGGCTGCCAGCCGTTGAAATCCCCCACCACACTCACCGGCCCCGGCGGAACATCCAAAGGCAGCACGAACGTGACCTCCGTACCACCCCTACGCAAAACCCGCTCCAACATGACACCACTCCTGACAGACCGTACGAAGGGACACACACCAGCCCATCCTCAACCCCAGGCCGCACTACCGCACCCCAAGAGACGGGGCGGGCTGTGACTCCGCCCACCCTCTCTTGACCGGGGAAGAAAGGTTTACCTAACTTCAGGGCATGGCCCCTCACACCCCCTCCGCCCCCTCCCCTGACGACAGCGCCGGTACCGGCGGGTCCGGGCTGGTCGACTTCGCGGTCGACCTCACCTCGCAGGAGGTGCTCCGGCGTGCCCAGGTGATGGAGGCCCTCGGCCCCGACTGGGACCCGGTGGAGGTCCTCCTGGGTGAGGAGGCCGCGTACGACCTGCTGTACTCCGGACTGGACGCGCAGCAGCAGCGCCTCTACGACGACCTTGTCGCGGCCGGTGTGCTGCCCGACCGGGGACACGGCCGTGCTGCCGCTTGACCCGCAGGCCGATCCCGGGCGCCGCGCCTGGGTGGCCTGCCCCCAGTGCCAGGACACGCGCGGCTGCGAGCCCTGCCAGGAGCGGCGGACCTGCTCCGCGCACTGGCGTTACCTGCTCACCAACACCGGCAGCCTGCTCCACCTGCAGTGCCCGGGGTGCAGCCACGTGTGGGTGCACGAGAGCGGTTTCGGTGCCACCCGTTCCCTCTGGGACCGCATCACCGGGGCCATGCCCGGCCTTTGAGCACCCCTGCCATGCGCGCGTGCGCGGTCAGGGGGCGGGGCGGAAGGCGGTGGCGCGTACGGCGGTGCCGCACAGGGCGAAGTTCCCGCCGTCGTCGGGAGCGAGCTGGAGACGTGCGCCGGCGGCGCCGATCACCATCGAGGGGGCGGCGAACGGCTCCGCGCCGGAGGCGCAGTAGCCGTCGGCCTCACCCAGGACCGGGGCGAAGGCGATACGGGTCGCCGCCGCACCGCCGACGGGCAGCTCCACCGGGCGCGCCGGGCCCTGGCGGATCACGGTGAGGCTCCTGGCGGCGGCGGGCGAGCCATGGCCGGCGAGGGCGACCGTGGGGTGGCCCCGCAGGACACACGGTGCGGGACCCTCGTTGACGACGGTGATCCGCACCGCGTTCACCCCCAGTCGCTCGGCACCCCCCGGTACGAGCTGGCCGCTACCGCACGGCGGCGCGGGCGCGGTGACGGCCCCGGTGCCGGCGATCTGGACGTGCTGGACGTTCTGGGCGGTGCGGGCGGTGGCCGGGTGGGCGTTCGCGGCTAGCAGGGCGGCGGCCGCGGCGGCCGTTGCCAGGGCCGTGCGCAGCCGGCGGCGGACCACGGCGCCGTTCACGGTGTGGGACATGATGCTCCTCTGGGTGCCGCACTGTGCCGGTGTGCAGATGGGCCTGTTCCCAGCCTGGCACCGCCCGCCCGGGCCCGCCCGGCCACCGGATGCCAGGGGGAGGGGCGGGTCAGCTGCGGCGGATGAGGGCTTCGGGGGCGCCGGCCGACTGGGATCCTTCCGACGCGAGGGTCAGCCGGTCGGGCTGCGTCATGGTGAGCACGTAGAGGTTGCCCCGAGGACATTCGAAGGTGGCCGAACGGTCGGTGGGGTGGCTGGTGACGGCCGCGAAGACGGCGGAGTCCTGGCGGATCTGCCGCAGCTCCAGGGCCTCGGTGCAGCCCAGGTTCCGCCCGGTGGAGAGTTCCTTTACGTCGCTGACCTGCCTGCCCACGAGCTCGCCCACCGCCCCGGCGTTCAGGGTGACCGTGACGGAGAACTCGCCCGCCCTGGCCCGGGTGATGCCGTCCGCGTCCGGTGTTCCGGGCCCGGTGCCCGACCAGGTCCCCACCCAGGCGGCGGGCAGGGCGGCCCGCCCCGACACCGGGCCCGAAGCCGATGCGGTCGGCGTCGGGGTCGGGGTGGCCTTGCCGCCACCCCCGTCCCGGTCGCGGTCGCCGTCCATGAGGAGCCGCAGTGGGAACGCGGCCAGCACGGCCAGCACGGCGGCCGCGCCCGCCACGGCGATCAGTCGGCCCCGGCCGGACGCCCGCCCGTCGACGCCCGCAGCGGAAGCCGTCGGAACCGGCGGCACGGGCGGAAGAGCCGCCTGCACCGCCGGCACCGGTGCCGGCGGTGCAGGAACGGGTGGGAGAGCGGCGACGGGTGGGAGCGCGGGCGGCGGGGCGAGGAGCCGGGTCAGTTCGCTCTCGCGGCGAGCGATGTCCGCGGCCAGGATCGGCGGCACCACGGCGTGCCACTCCCCCACCCCCGATCCCTCGTCGGGAGCAGCGGCGACGTCGGTGAGGCGCCGGTGGAGTTCCTGGGCGGTGGGCCGCTGGGACGGGTCCTTGGCAAGGCAGTCCCCCACCAGCGGGACCAGGTCTTCCGGGACGCCGGCCAGGCGGGGCTCGTCGTGGACGATCCGGTACAGGAGCGCCGGGAGCTGCAGCTCCTCC
This sequence comes from Streptomyces virginiae, assembly GCF_040638905.1. Taxonomy (GTDB): domain Bacteria; phylum Actinomycetota; class Actinomycetes; order Streptomycetales; family Streptomycetaceae; genus Streptomyces; species Streptomyces virginiae_B. The sequence goes on from NZ_JBEZYV010000013.1 coordinate 4,950, forward strand.
CCCGCGGCCAGGAACGGACCGCAGCCGGTGGCCGCGTACACGAGGACCGCCGCGAGGGAGAACACATCGGCCGCAGCCGACACGGCAGCACCGGTGGCCTGTTCCGGGGCGAGGTAGCCGGGAGTGCCGATCACCGCGCCGGTCTGCGTGCAACGGGCATCGCGGGCGGCGCGGGCTATCCCGAAATCGATGAGGAAGGGACGTTCGCGGCCCAGCAGCACGTTGGCCGGCTTGATGTCCCGGTGGACGACCCCGGCCGCCCCGACCGTCACCAGAGCCGCTGCCAGTTCCCGGGCCAGGCAGTACAGGGCGGGCCGCGGCAGCGGCCCGTGCCGGTGGATCCAGTCGGCCAGGGACGGCGCGGGAACGTACTCGGTCGCCAGCCAATGCGGCGCGGCCCCCGGCGGGCTGAAGTCGACCACCGACACGGTCCACGCCCCCCGCACACGGTCGCTGGTACGTATCTCCCGGTCGAAACGCTCCGCGAAATCCGCCTGCAGACTCAGAGCCCGGTGCACGGTCTTCAGCGCCAGCGGCCGGCCGGAAGCCGTACGGGCCAGGAACACCTCACCCATCCCGCCCTCGCCCAGGCGTGCCAGCAGGCGGTAGCCGCCCATCTCCAGCGGATCATCGGGCCGCAGAAGGTCCACCAACACCACCACCCACAACGCCTGTTGCCGGCCCGCGGGATACGGGTCGCCTGGTGAGGCCACCCTAAGCGACCCCACCACCCGCAAGCCCGGCAGGCAGCCCCACCGGTTCCCGCTTCAGTGCGAGTCAGCGGGTGGTGCGGTGGTCGTAGACGGCCAGCGACAGCGCCTTCATCGCGGCATGCGCGCGCCCCGCGTCCACACCCTGGTCGACCGCCTCCAGGGCGGCGGCCGCCGACACCCGCACCGACTGCGGCAGACCCTCGTGGGCGCACACGCGGTAGGCGACACCGCGGCGAGCATCCCGTTCCTCCTCGCTGACCCCGAAAGCGGTCAGTGGGAAGGCCGCCGCCTGGTACGTCGCGAGACTCACCAGAACCGCGTCGGCGACGCCCTCGGCATACCCGCCCACCGCATCCGAAACAGCCACCGCCACCGGAAGCGGATGCGGATCGGAAGCGGGAACCGGGGCCGGGGCCTGCGCGGAAACAGGCACGGAAACGGCTTCGGGGGCCGGGGCCGGGCGGAGGAAGTCGGCCACGTGCCTGCGTGAGAGGAAGGAGCCGATCCCCGCCCCCAGCGCGGCCGCCACCGCAGCCAGCACACCCGTCACCCGCCCGCCCAGCAGCCAGCCGAAACAGGCACCACCGGCCACCCCGCACATCACCAGGACGAACGTGATCATCAGATGGATGCGGGCAACCGGCGAAAGCGTCATGTCCAGCAGTATGCAATGCACACCTACCCCGCCGTCCAGGGCTGTCCACGCGGCTCGGGCTTTGCACAACGCACTTCGCACTCCCAGCCCGGTACGGGCGCGGCATGATCAGCTCCAACCGGGGCATACCGGCCCGGTGGCCCAATTGGCCGCGGGGCGAGGGTGGGCATGGCCGGCCCGACTCGTAGGATGAGCCTTTGATCATTGCATTCGCAGATTTCTACGGGGGCTCGGATGAGCAGTACTTCCTTCGACGCGGAATGGGCCGGTCTCAAGGGAGGGACGGCCGCCGCGACGCAGATGCGCCTCGCCGGCACCGCACCCGACGGCGGAGGCGGCGGGGGCGGCGAGGACCTCAAATCCGACCAGGCGGTATGGAACAAGGCCAGCAACGACGTCGGCCAGCTGGTGTCGGGGATCAAGAGGGCCAAGGCCGAGTTCGAGGCCGGGCAGAGCGGCGCGGCCGTCCCCGGCGTGGAGAGCGCAGCCGCACAGAGCGAGCTGTACCAGTCCTGGAAAACCTACCTCGACGGTCTCTCCGGCAAGTGCACCGCACTGCAGGGGCCGATGGTGCAGGCAGGCAAGGGCCAGGTCGCCAATGACGAGGCGCTGCGCGCCGACTTCGCCCGCATGAACGGCCAGTACAAGGACACCCCCGCCACCGGCGGCAGCAACTGAAACCCGCAGATGCGGCGTCCTGGATCAGGGGTTCAGGGCGCCGGAGCGGCCGGGGTCACGCAGCGCTTCCAGCCGCCGCTCCGCCAGCCGCAGATGACCGGGATCGGCCAGCGGCAGCGTCCGCAGCAGATCCACCAGTTCGGGTCCCGCCTCCAACGCGCCCGCTCGGTCCTTCACCTGCGTCCAGCAGTACAGGGCTCCGGCCGCCGCGTCACGGACCTCGGCCGCGTCCCCACCCTGCCACTCCAGCCGCGCCCGCCCCGCATGCACCCACAACCGGGTCGCCGACACGAAATCGCCGGCCATCCGCGCAAGATCAGCACGGATCTCCGCACACCGCACCGCCTCCGCCGACGCCCGTCCCCACCGCTCCACCACGCTCCGCTCCCACGCCCTCGCCAGCGCATCCGCCTCGCCATGGCGGCCCTCCACCGCCAACGCGTGCAGACGTGCCCGCGGGTCCCCCTCCACCACCGGTCCGGGCCGGGAGGCAGGCCCGGCAACCGGCTCGGGTTCCCGGCCAGGCTTTTCCGGTTCCCGGCGTACGCGGGCGGGCGCCGGCGAACGGCGCATCTCCAGCTCGCGCGCGGACGGCACCACCAGCGTGCCCGGCGCCGGCGCGGCCGACCCCACCGCCAGCACATGTACCTCCACGTCGGACGGCCGCACCGGAGCGCGCCGGAGCTGGTCGATCCACTGCCGGGTGTACCCGCTGACGCCTCCGCCCCCGGCCGGCACATCCGGCCCGCACACCACCCCGAACACCTCTACCCCGGCAAGTTCCGCGAGCCCCGGCAGCGCCCCCGCCTCCCCCACCAGTGGCCACGCCTCCTTGTCCGCCACCAGGTCGACCACCACCGTGGTCACACCCCCCGAACGCGAACGCAACTCCCCCACCAGCCACTCCCACGGCAACGAGGTGTAGCGCACGCTGCCCGCCGTCGTCCCCGCCAACGCGACGAACAACCGCCGGCTGCGACGATCCGCCGTCAACCGGCCGGACACGTACACGAACAGCGGACCTGTCGCCGCCACGGCCACCCGCAACCGCGCCAACACCGTGTTCGGATCACGCACCCCCTCCAGACACACCATGTCAGCCGGCACCTCGCACCCCAGCAACACGTCCGCCGGGACCATCGCCAGCGCGGCGACGTTCACACCAGGAGCCACCAGCACCCCGCCACGCCGCACTGCTGCATCCGCCGCCAACAACAGCACATGCCCCCGCGGCGCCCGCCCCCGACCACCGCCGTCGCCCACACCACCGAAACCCATGGGGCGACGCTATCCACACCACACCCCCCACCCGCACCAAACCCGGAGAACAGCACACCTGGGAAGGGAGTTCGTCCGCCTCTCCCGGACGGGCACACGGCGCCCTCCTCACCGAGGGCGTGATCAAGCCAGACTTCCGTCACCTGATCGGCTCAGCAGGATCTAGAGTGTGCGCGTGACCGAGCAGAATCCCGAACTCATCGCCGGCCGGTACCAGCTGGTCGAACGCATCGGCCAGGGCGGTATGGGCCGGGTCTGGCGTGGCGTCGACCAGCACCTCTTCGGGCGCGAGGTCGCCGTCAAGGAGATCCTCTTTCCGCCAGGTCTGGAGGACGGGGACCGCGCCGCACTGCTGCGGCGGTTCATCGGCGAGGCCCGCGCGGCGGTCACGCTCAACCACCCCGGGATCATCACCATCCATGACGTCGTGGAGCACGACGGCGCCCCCGTCATCGTCATGGAGCTGGTCCGCGGCAAGTCCCTGGCCGCCGCCATCCGCAGCCAGGGCCGACTGCCCGTCCAGCGGGTGGCCGAGATCGGCGCCGCCCTGCTCGACGCGCTGGCCGAGGCGCACGGAGCGCGGATCGTCCACCGTGACATCAAGCCGGACAACGTGCTCCTGACCAAGGACCGCGTCGTCCTCACCGACTTCGGCATCGCCCACCTCGCGGACGCCACGACCAGGCTGAGCCACAGCGGGACCGTCATCGGCACACCCCAGTACATGGCGCCGGAACAGCTGGAGGGCAAGCGCCCGACCCCTGCGAACGACCTGTGGGCGCTGGGCGCCACCCTCTACCACGCCGTCGAGGGGCGTCCGCCGTTCGATGCGGAGGGGCTGCACGCCCTCGCCGTGGCCGTGTTCACCCGGCCGCACCGGCCCCCGGTCCACGCGGGCCCGCTGACACCCCTGCTGGACGCGCTCCTCACCAAGGATCCGGCGCAGCGCGTGGAAGCCGCGGAAGCGGCCGGGATGCTCGCCTCGGTGCTGCGGTCCTCCCCGTCCCTGCCCGATGCCTCCACCGGGCGGGGGCGCGAACCGGAGCCCGGGCCCACACCCCCGCCCGACCCGAGGACGCCCTCCGTACCGGCGCAGGAGCAGGTACCCGAGCACGCAGCTGAGCCGGAGCCGGTTCCGGGGACGACGGCGTCGGTGCCGACCCCCACGGTCCTCGACCCCGGGTCCACCGCCGGCACGCCGCCGCGCTCCGTGCCCGACCGGCCGAGCGGGCCGCCGCCCGCACCGGAGGCGCCGCCCGAGGCCCCGGCCGAAGCACCGACCGAGGCACCGGTCGTGCCCGAGACCAGGCAGGAGACGAGGCAGGGCGAGCAGACGTCCGTCCGGGGACGTACCCTCACCCGGCGCTCGGTGGTCCTGGGCGCGGCGATGGCGACCCTCGCCACTGGCTCCGTCCTGACCTGGAGCCTCACCCACGGCGACGACGACCGCGGTGGCGGCAAGGCGGCCGGGAGCGGGGCGCCCCCTTCCTCCGTCACGGTGGTGATCGGGGTGGACGCACCGCTGAGCGGCGGGATGTCCTCGATGGGCGCCGGCATCAAGAACTCCGCCGACCTGGCGGCCAGGACCGCCAACGAAGCCGGGCACGTTCCCGGCGTGAACTTCGAGATCAAGGCCCTGGACGACGGGGCCGATCCCGCCAGGGGTGCCTCCAACGCCGCCCAGTTCGTGTCCGACGAGAAGGTGCTCGGGGTCGTCGGTCCGCTCAACTCCGGTGTCGCCAAGACGCTGGTGGCACCGCTCGCGCAAGCGAACATGGCCGTCGTGTCACCGGGCAACACCGACCCCGTCCTGACACTCGGCCCCGGCTGGGCCGCCGGCAGCACGTCGCGTCCGTACTCCACCTACTTCCGCACCGTCGCCACGGACGTGGACCAGGGGCCGTTCGCCGCTCGGTACCTGCACGGCGAGGCGAAGAAGACCAAGCTGTACGTGGTCGACGACGCGAGCGCCCACGGCACCGCTCTCAGCTCCCGTTTCACGGCCGAGTTCACGAAGCTCGGCGGGACCGTCGTCGGTACCGAGCAGGTCGACCCTGCAGAGCGCGCCTTCGAGGGCCTCGCCACGAGGGTCCGGTCGTCAGGGGCCGACGCCGTCTACTTCGGCGGCTACTACGACACCGCTGCGCCGATCTCCCAGCAGCTCAAGCAGGCCGGGGTGAACGCCCCCCTGATGGGCGGCGACGGCATCTTCGACCAGCAGTACCTCACGTCGAACCCGAAGGCCGAGGGCGACCTCGCGACCAACATCGGCGCACCCGCCGAGGAATCGCCGGCGGGGCAGGACTTCCTCGCCCGGTACCAGAAGGCGGGCTATCCGGAGGCGGCCGGCTGGTACGGCCCCTACGCGTACGACGCGACGTGGTCGCTGATCGAAGCGGTGAAGGCCGTGGTGGCGGCCAACGACGGCACCCTCCCCGACAACCTCCGGGCGAAGCTGCCGCAGGCCGTGGCGGGGCTGGCCTTCGACGGCGTCACGGGCCGGGTCGCCTTCGACGGCAGCGGTGACACGGTCAACCGCCGGCTGACGGTGTACAAGGTGAACGGCGGTACCTGGGCGACCGTACCGAGCGGATCCGCCGCCGCCCGCTGAGATCGGCAGGCGGCGGATCCGACCGGGCTGCTCGGCTCTCAGGGCGCCACGTTGCAGCGTCGCGCAATGACCTTGAGGCGTTCGAGCTCCCGTCGCGCTGCCGTCGGGTGGGCGAGATCGAGGGCCATCCCGGCGCGGGCCGAGATGTAGAGGATGTCCTGACGCGTGGCGGCGTCGAGGCCGGGGACGGTCAAGAGGCGGCGCCCCGTGACGCGCAGGAAGAGCGCGATGCTGTCGAGATCCTCGCGCAGCTGCACAGGAAGCACCTGCCGCAGTTCGTCCTTGGCGTAGTCGCGCGCCTGCCGGTCCGCCGTGCAGGGTCCGGGCTCCACGGGAGCCAGGTGAAGGCCAGCCTCTCGGGCGTCGCCGTACATCTCCGTCACCAAGGCGCGTGCAGAGGCGGTCTCGCCCCCCGCGGCTGCCTCGCGGGCCGACTGCAACGTGGAGCACAGTCGCGCACGGGCCCGGGGATCCTCGCCAGTCCGGGCGTTCAGATAGCCGGACCACACGTCGAACGCCTTACTCAACTCGGCATCCAGCATGACCGTGTACACGTCCGGCACTCCGCCGCCCCTTCGTCGAGCCCGTCCGGGCACGGACGGCAGCGGACAGGATAGGACGAACGCCGGACGGGATGCCTGGGAATTACCCGGTGCAGCGTGCAGGAGCCCCCGTGTCACGCTACTCAGCTGCTTGGTCCGTCCCGCCCGCGGTCAACAGTTGCGGGACAGCCCTCAGCCGATCCGTTCGGCCAGAGCCACGATGATTCCCGCCGGGCCGCGAAGGTTGCAGAGGCGGTAGACGCTCTCGTACTGCGCCACTTCGCCGAGGAGTTCAGCGCCGTGGCGGCGCAGGCGGCTGATCGTGTCGTCGATGTCGTCGACGGCGAACATGACACGGTGCAGGCCCAGAGTGTTGGGTGGCGGGTCGTGCAGTCCGGTGGTGATCGCCGCTGGGGTGTGGAACTTCGTCAGCTCCAGTTTGCCGTGACCGTCCGGGGTGCGCATCATCGCGATGGCGCTGCGGACCCCGTCGAGGCCGACCGTCCGGTCCGCCCAGATTCCCTCGATCTCCGCTTCGCCTTCCAGCTCCATGCCGAGCTCGGTGAAGAAGGCGATGGCGGCCTCCAAGTCGTCGACGACGACGGCCACGTTGTCCATCCGCTGGATCGCCACGCGGTGCTCCTTCTGCGTATCGCGGTTCGTTTCCGGCTATCGGTACCCCTGGGACGGAGCCGTGCCGCGTTCTCGACACCTCCCCGGCGGTCTACCGCCCGCGATCGCCGAAATCCAGGTCGAGGAGGGCGTTGGAGACCGCCTCGGTCGGCGCGGGGTGGATCCACAGCGGGGAACGGGCGAGGTCGAGGGCCTTGATGCCGAGGCTCATGGCGATCACCAGCGGCTGGATCAGGCTCGCGGCCTGCGGGCCCAGGATGTGGGCGCCCAGCAGAAGTCCCGTGCGGCGGTCCGCCAGTACCTTGCAGAAGCCGGTGGTGTCCTCCAGGTCCCAGCCGTAGGCGGTGTCGGCGAAGCGGCGTACGGAGACGGCGTAGTCGAGTCCCTCCTGTCGGCACTGCTGCTCCGTCCTGCCGACCTGCGCGATCTGGGGGCGGGTGAACACCCCTGCCGGGACGGCCTCGTGAGAGGTGCGGACCGGAGCGTCGGGGTGGAGCAGGTTGTGCGCGACGACGTGCGCCTCCCGGTTCGCCACGTGTTTGAGCGGGAAGGGCGTGCAGACGTCTCCGAGGGCGAACACCCCCTCCGCGCTGGTCCGCTGGAAGGCGTCCACGACGATCCGGCCGTCGTCGTGCAGGTCGATCCCGGCGCGGCCGGCGTCGATCCGGTCACTGTTGGGGTTGCGTCCCACCGCCACGAGCAGGGTGTCCGCCTCGACGGCCGGGCCGTCGTCCAACACCAGGCGCAGCCGTCCCGGCTCGCCCTCGACGCGGGTCAGCGCCCTGCCCGTGCGCACGTCGTAGCGCTCGGACGCGATGGCGGTGTAGGCGGCGGCGACCGTCTCGTCCTGGGCGGAGAGCAGTGTGTCCTCCTGTTCGATGACCGTGATGCGGCTGCCCGCCGCGTGGAAGACGTGTGCGAGTTCGGCTGCGACGTAACCGCCGCCCAGCACCGCGAGGTGCCGCGGCGGGCGGTCCAGGCGCATCACCGTGTCGGAGGTTTCGTACGGCAGTCCGCCGTCCCGGACCGGCGGGGGTACGGCCGGGCGGCTGCCGACGGCCACGACGACCTGCTCTCCGCGTACCGTGACGGTGTCGGCGCCGGCCTCGACGGTGAGCGTCCGGTCGCCGGTGAAGCGGGCGCGGCCCTTGTGGACGTCGATGTTCGCCGAGCCGCGCCGCCCCTGCTCCCCCTCGGCGGCCTCCTGGTCCAGTCGGCCGAAGACCCGTTCGCGGACGGCGGGCCAGTCCACGCGGCCCGGCCGGGCCTCCACGCCGAACCGGCCGGCCTCGCGGATCGTGTCGGTGAGGTCCGCGACGTGCACGAGCATCTTGCTGGGGATGCATCCGCGGTTCAGGCAGGTGCCGCCGAACGGCCCCTCGTCGATGACGGCCACGTCCAGGTGCGAGAAGCGCTCGTCGACGACGGTGTTGCCGGAGCCCGCCCCGACGATCACGAGATCATGAGTTCGCATGCGGCGGAACCAGGAGGAGGAGTGAACGATCGAACGCGTCGGCGGCCGGCCGGACGCGGACCCACCCCCATCGCCAGGACGAGAGGAGCGGCAGATGGCCGGTAGGACGATTCCGGACCTCGGCGCACAGACCGACGCCGTGGCCCGTCTCGCGGCAGGCGTCCCGGACGCCCGGCTGGACGCCCCGACGCCCTGCCCCGACTACACGGTCGGTGTCCTGCTGGTCCACCTGACCGGTCTGGCCGTCGCCTTCCGCGACGCCGCACGCAAGGACCTGGGCCCCACGACCGACACCGCCCCGGACCCGGCCGCGACCCCGCTGTCCGCCGAGTGGCGTGAGGAACTGCCCCGCGTCCTCGGCGAACTGGCCGAGGCCTGGCGGGACGTCCGGCGGGCATACCCGTGCACGGCACGCGGCGCGCGGCCCGCCGCGCCTGCGTCACGGGGGCGCCGGGGGTGCCCAGGCCGGGTCGCGTCCGCTCAGGCCGACTGCCCGGTCCAGCAGCGGGGCGTCGTCCGGTACGGGCACGACCGGGCCGAAGATACCCCCGCCGCGGGTCTCGTCCTCGGCGGCCGCCAGCAGGAATTCGTACGCGGCGCGCAGCGCGGCCTGGTCGGGCGCGTACTCCTGGCCGGTCGCCCGGGCCAGGTCCCAGCCGTGGACGACCAGTTCGTCGACGGCCACCGCACCCGCGATCTCGCCGGGCAGGTCCACGCTGCCGGCGCGGGTCATACCGGTCCAGGCGGCCGGATGCTTGGTGACGACGGCTGCCGCCGCGACGGCGCTGGTGGCGAAGGCCAGGGCGAGCATCCACCGCTGGTCGAAGGTGTGGCCGGTGGCGTGGTCCAAGGAGTAGCGGCCGGCCCCGGCGAGGCCGATGGCGGCGGCGGTGAACCCGAGGAAGGCCGGGTACTCGAACCCGCCGCCCTGGGCGAAGAAGCCCGCGGGCGCGTGGACGGCCACGGCGCCCGCCATGGCTCCCGCGGCCGCGGCGCCCGCCGCCGGCGTGGCCAGGCCCAGGACGAGCAGCGCCCCGCCCCCGGTCTCGCCGAGTCCCGCGGCCAGGGCGCTCTGCCGGCCGGGGGTGTAGCCCATGTGCTCCATCGCGGCCGCCGTATTGTCGAGACCGGCTCCGCCGAACCACCCGAACAGCTTCTGGGTGCCGTGTGCCATGAGCACCGCTCCGGTTCCGGCCCGCAGCGCCAGCAGGGCGAGGTCGCGTCGGTTGATCCAGCTCATCGAAGTCTCCCCGGAGGCGGCGGCGCGGTCGTGGTGCGGCGACGACATCCGTATCCCGTCAGGGCGGCGGCGACCCCGGGCCCGCCCGCAGGTCCGCCGAACGGGCGACCGCCCAGCGGAGCAGCGCACGCCCGGGCCGCGGCGCCGTTCCGGCGGCGGCGCCGCGGGCCCGGTTCGGCGTTCGCCTGCGGGCGCTGTCGGTGACGCGCCGCGTTGATGGTGGGCGCGGCGGCGTTCCGGGGCCGCGTACGCCGACCGGCCGGTGCGCGGCCGAGGTCGGGAGGACCGGTGCCCCGGCCCGAGCCTGGAGGGGCGGTACCTGCTGTTCGCGGCCACGGTCACGCCGGCCTGCCTGACGGCGTGCGGTCGTCCGGCGAGCCCGAGCCCGGACAGCGTGCTCCCCCTGGCCCAGGCGGGGCGGGACGGGCTCCCGGTCCGGGAGGTCGCCTCCCGGCCCAAGACCTGGACGAGCTGGTTCCCGTAGGGCCGCCGGGGGCTCCGGTATCGCCCCGGAGCCATACGCAGCCGACCGGCTGGGCCTCGTTCCAGGCTCGGGCGAGAGCGGGGGCCACGGGCGCGATCCCGGCCCCCCCTGGTAGCACCGCACAGCCCACGCGTTGTGCGGGTGCACGCGCATGAAGACGTCGCAGAAGCCCGCCCCGACGGCCCGGGCCAGGAGCCCTCACCAGCGCGCGGCCCAGCCCCTTTGGCCGAGGCCGGCCAGCCGGCCACCGCGGCTGCGTCATCAGCGGAAAAGGGAAGAAGATCCATACCCGTCGATCGGTCCGGAGGCACGACACGACCCGGCAGTCGCCTCCCCCACCGGGAGGCCAGACCGCGCGGGCCGCCACCACGTGCCCCGGCCAGGCCGTCGCACCGGGATTTCCGGGCACGTTCCGTCACCGCGGGGGTACGACACCCCGCTCCGCAGGGCGCGGGAGGCCCGGCGCGTTCACACTGGCAGGACGACGAGTGCAGTGTTCAAAGTGCAGTGTGCAGTGCGGCAAGGAGGCCGGATGAGCTGGGCATCGTGGACCACCTGCGGGATCTTCGCCGGTCGGGACGGAGTCAAGACCGGCGAGTCGGGCCCCGTCCTCACCGGTGAGCTCGACATCCACACCACGTGGACCGAGGTCGAAGGCCTGGCCTACGTCACGGTGCAGTACAGCGGGGCGTCCGACTGGCTCCCCCTCGCGGGAAGCCCCGTCCCCTGCCCCAGTGAGGAGGCGAGCCGCGCCCTGCACGAAGCGGTCATCGATTCCGTACGTGCCGGAGCGCGCCTTCCCCTGAGCACCGGCCTTCCCTGAGGTCCGCCCGTCAGGCCGCCGCGCCCACAGTCCGGCGGGCCACGTAGGCCCGGCGTTCCTCCGTGGTGAGCCCGCCCCACACCCCGTACGCCTCCCCGGTGTTCAGCGCGTGCTGCAGGCACTCGGCCCGCACCGGGCAGCGGGCGCAGATCTCCTTGGCCGCCTGGTCGCGGGCGGCGCGGTCCTCACCGCGCTCCCCCGCCGGGTGGAAGAACTTGCGCGAACCAAGGCCCCGGCAGGCCGCTTCCGCCTGCCAAGCCCAGTGGTGCTCGGCCAGGCCCGGGAGTCGCGACACGTCGGACATTGCTTGCTCCTTCCGTGGGATGGTGATGACGAAAGCTCGCCTGCTCACGATCCCGCGGATGAAACGTCAGTCGCGAGGGGCCGCCGACGGGGTCCGACGGCGGGGGCTGTCGACGGGGCCTGTCGGCGGGGTCCGCCGGCCGCAGTGGGGGGGGTTGCGGCCGACGGACGTCTCCAGGACCCGCCGCCCTGACCTGGCGGTGCAGCGCGGTGCTACGCGGCGCCCGTCATACGGGCGAACACGACCACGTTGCTGTCGTAGTAGTGCTTCTTGGGGTCGAAGTCTCCGCCGCAGGTCACCAGGCGCAGGCCCGCGTGGTCGAGGTTCTTGTAGACCTCCAGCGTGGGGAACTCGGCCTTCGGGTACTCGCTGACCCGGTCCACCGTGAACGTGACCGTCTTGCCGTCCTTACGGGTCACCTTGATGGTGTCACCGCCCTTCATCGTCTTGAGCTTCTCGAACACCGCTGATGCTCCGTTCCACGTGACGTGTCCTGCGATCACGGCCGGTCCCTGGGAGCCGGGCGTCGGTCCCGGCTCGTACCAGCCCGCGAGCGCGGGGTCCTTCGGGGTCTGCATGGTGCCGTCCGCGTTCTGCCGCAGCGTCTCCAGGGAACTGGTCAGCCCCAGGGAGGGAATCGTGATCTTCTGCGGTTCCGACCGGGCGAGGGCCTGCTCGGCCCGGCCCGCACCGGCGCCCGTACCGGTGCCCGCGCCTGTGCCCGTTCCGTTCTGCGATCCGTCCGCGGATGTCGCGGCGTCGCCGCCGGCGGGCTTCCCGGCGGGGGCGGCGGCGCCCGGTGCGCCGCCCTGCCCGGCCTGTCCCGGTGGGGCGGGGGGCTTCGCCGCGTTCTGGCCTCCGCAGCCCGCGAGCAGCATGGCGGCGAGGGCCGCGGCGGCCAGGGGGCGTACGGTGCGCCGTGCGGCACGGCGGGGGCGGGGCCGCTCGGTCGACGGGGCGGTCGTGACGGGTGCGGGGGCCCGCTTCACGCGCCGCCCCCCGTGTTGTCCTGGCGGACGGGGACGGCGGAGGCCCGCTTGCGCGTGAGTGCCACCGCACCGGCCGCCACGGCGAGCACGGTGATCGCCACGCCGTCGCGCATCGTCACCTGCACCGAGGCGTTCTCGAGGGAACCGCCGCCGGTCTCGATGGCTCCGACCGGGATGGATCCCACGGCCGCGCCCTTGACCTCTCCGCAGTTGGTCGGAGCCGTGGCTTCCTGGGGCAGCTTCGGGTCGAGCTCGCTCTTGCCGGCGCCCTCGAAGTCGTACTTGCCGTTCTTGTTGCGGTCGATGCCGTGCTGTACGACGTGCAGGTCCTTGATGTGGTCGACCACGTCCTGGCCGACGGTGATGGTCCGCTTGTAGGAGATCTTGCCCTTCTTGTCGGCTACGGGCATGCGGTCCACGGCGAGACCGCTGGTGGCCTTGGTGTCACCCGACGTGGTGAGGGAGATGTTGATGTCGCCGTAGTCGTGCGTGGCCTCGGTGTTGTTGAGGACTCCGTCGCGGTTGGTGTCGTCGGTCGCGTCCGGGCACTTGAAGTCGTGTCCCTTCGTCGAGCCGTGCAGGTGCTGCGCAGACGGCGATCCGGGCACCATGCCTTCGGACTCGATCTGCACGGTCAGCTGGTTTCCCTTGAGGCTGAGCATGACCGTGCCGCGGGAGCCCGATTCGTTCAGCTGCGCCAGGTCGATCTGGTACGCCTTTGCGCCCTCCGCGAGAGCTGGTCCGGAAAGACCGAGGGTCAGGAACACGGCGGTGGGTACAGCGGCGAGAACCACGTGGCGACCGGCACGCTTGACTATCACATTCGCTCCTGTTCCGTTGATCCCCGGGACGGGAATCGCAGATCGTACGGGGTCGAAACGAGCCCCCGGAGAGGGCCTCGTTCCTTCTTCGGCGCCCCAACGCCTGTGGATTGGTGTCTGTTTGAAGATTTTTTGGCGCCCACTGCGTCCGGCAGCGTTCCCCCGGTCATCCAGATGCGTGACATCGCATCGGCCAGGGCGGGGAATCGGGCGGCGTCGCAGAGCATCACCGAGAGCACGAGCATTCCGTGCGCGGTGGATTTCGGATCACGGTTCCGGTGCAGCCACATGACCGCGTCGCCCAGGGGGCGGCGCCCCAGGAGGATCCCCGGACTCCGCACGCCCGCGGCCGTCTCGAGGTCGCGGCGCCGGCCGCCGAACGGCAGTTCCTGCGCTCGGCGCATGCCGGGTGGGGGGGCCGCGTCCCGCACGTGGCGGACGTAGCCTTCGGGCGGGGCCTGCCCGTTCTCGAAGGTGTTGCGGAATCCGGTGATGCGAGGGCCCGCATCGTGGTGACGGAGCTCGATGTAGAGCTCGATGAACACACCTCGAAGTTGAATGCGGAGGGGGAGATGGGTTTTCCCCTCATCCCCCGGGCCGGCCATGCTGAAAAGACCGTCAGCATCTGCCGCTCTCGACCGGATGGCCGACGTCAGGAGCCGATACTCGTCCACCGATGCGTACGCCGAGGAAAACGACACGGGTTTCAGCATGGCCGCCTGCATCAGGTGGAGGAGCCGGAACCCGGACTCCTCGTAAGTAATCTGAACGGAATCGGTTCGACCTCGCTGTACTCACGCACGCGCATCCACCGCCTTCGACATTATTCCGATCGCCGACGGGTGACGTGGTCCCCATCGCCGGATTCGGTTTCGGTTCGGTCTCGACCTTTGTAGTCGTCCCGGCGGTGAACGGGCCAATAGTTGGCCTCTGTTGCTAAGAAATCTGTGCGCGATCCCGGCCGGTGGGATGTGGTCAGCGCGCCGGTCCGGCGGTGGGCGTACCGGCCGCCTGTTCGAGGACCTCCAGGACCGTGTCGCGGAACAGCGTGGTCTTGTAGCCGGTCTGCGGCAGCGGCCGGCAGCGGTCCAGTACGGTCGCGGCCGCCGCGGCGAGGGTGCCGGGGGTGGCCTCGTGGCCGATGAGCGCGGCCTCCACCTCCGGAAGCCGCAGCGGGACGCGCGCCACCCCGCCCGCGGCGACCGCGGCGTGAGTGACGGTGGCCCCGTCGAGTGCGAGCCGGGCGGTGGCCTCGACGAGGGGCCACTCGGCGTGGGCCCGGCTGGTGGCCCGGTGGCAGGCGGCGCGTTCGCCGGGCAGGGGTGCGGGGAGCCGGACCGCGGTGAGGATGCGGTCCGGCGGCAGGAGGTGGTCGGTCCGGTGGAGCCGGTCGCCGTCGCCGTACAAGTCGGCGACCGCACGCGGGGGTTCGCCGTGGATCTCGGCCTGGGCGTCGTAGGTGAGCAGGGCCATCGCCAGGGTGGACGGGTGCGGGGTGATGCAGGGGCCCCCTCCGCTGACCACGCCGAAGTGGTGGTCGCCCTCGCGCGCGGGGCAGCCGGCGCCGCCCTTCTGCAGGCAGCTGACGTGCGGGTTGCGGTAGTACCAACAGCGGTTGCGCTGCAGCAGGTTGCCGCCCAGGGTGCCCGCGGCGCGGATCTGCGGGGTGGCCGCGGTCCCGGCGGACACCGCAAGGGCCGGCCAGCCCGCGCGTACTTGCGGATCGGCGGCCAGCGCGGCGAGGGTGGTCAGGGCGCCGATCCGCAGCCCGCCGCCGGGCAGCGGCCTGGTGCCGTGCAGGTCGGCGGCGCCGTCGAGGTCGGTGAACGGCCCGGTGGAGACGCCGCTGCGCTGCCGGGCGCCGGTGTCGGTGCCACCGGCGCGCAACTCGCCGCCGGAGGCCCGTACGGCGGCCGACAGGTCGGTGAGATCGGGCTCGGTGCTCACGTACGCAGTCCTTCCAGGAGCCGGTCGGGGCGGATGGGCATGTCGTACGGGCGCCAGCCGGTCGCGTCGTGGACCGCGTTGGCCAGGCACGCCGCGGTGGGCAGGGTGGCGATCTCGCCGAGGCCCACCCCGCCGCCGGGGACGTGCTCGAAGCCCTCCTGGTGGAAGTGGACGGAGATCTCGGGGGTGTCGCCGATCCCCGGGATGCGGTAGTCCTCCAGGTTCTCGGTCAGCACCCGGCCGGTGACGGGGTCGGCGCGCCGATCCTCGAACAGGGCGTAGCCGATGCCCTGGACGACGGCGCCCTCGCACTGGCCGCGTGCCAGCCGGTCCTCGTGGATGCGGCCGGCGGCGATGCCGCTCCACACGCTCAGCGGGCGGATCCGGCCGAGCCGCGTGTCGACCTCGACCTCGGCGACCTGGACCGATCCGGTGAAGCCGCGGCCGACGGCGATACCGCCCAGGGTGAAGGGGGTGACGAAGCCCCGGCGGTCCCGGGGGCGGCGGCCGGTCACCCGTACGCCGTGTGCCGCGTCCAGCCGGGCGGCGACGTCGGATCCGCCGAGCGCTTCTCGCAGCCGGGCCGCGGCGTCCACGGCGGCGGGCACGAGGGAGGGTGTGGTGCGGCTGCCACCGGAGACGGGGCCGTGGACGGCGTCGCTGTGGCCGATCTCGGCGCGCACCCTCGCCTCCGGCAGGCCCAGCGCCTCGGCGACGGCCCGAAGCAATACGGTTCGCGAGCCCGTGCCCATGTCCTGTACGGCGCAGCGGGCGACGACGGTCCCGTCCTCGACGGTGAGCTCGACCTCGGTGACGGGATCGAGGAAGTACAGCCAGTTGGCCGCCGCGACGCCGACGCCGCGGCGGAACCGCCCGGTGCCGCCGCGATGGCCCGACCAGACCGGCAGGGCCGCGGCCCGCTCGTACAGGGCGTGCCGCTTGGGGTTGCCGTCCCAGCGGCGGCGCAGGGCGATCGGGTCCTCGCCGAGGCGGTGGGCCATCTCGTCGACGGCCTGTTCCAGGGCCCAGCACAAGGTGGGTCCGCCCGGGCCGCGGAACGGGGCGCCGGGGGGCCGGTGGGTGACCGTGTCGAAGTCCCGGAGCCGGCGGGGGGCCTTGCCGTACATGAACCGGGCCAGTGCCGCCACGGAGTTGCCCACCGAGACCCCGCCGTCGGTGTCCGCGTCGATGGCCAGCGCACTGAGGTCGCCGGCCGCGTCGGCGGCCATCGCCAGCCGGATCCGGGTGCCGGGCCGGTAGCCGCCGTCGGTGAGTTCCTCGTCCCGGTCCAGCACGACCCGTACCGGGGCTTCGTGCAGTCGGGCCAGCTCCACGGCGGCGACGACGTCGGAGGTCAGGCCCATCTTGCAGCCGAAGCCGCCGCCCACGTGCACGGCCCGCGCCACCACCCGGTCGGGGGGCACGCCGAAGCGTTCGGCGGCGAGTTCGGCCACGCGTTTCACCGACTGCGTGGACACCTGGATGTGGAGGGTGCCGTCGGCCCAGTGGGCCAGGCAGGCGTGCGGTTCCAGGGGGGTGTGGGTCTGTGAGGCGGTGGTGAACACGCCTTCCACGACCCGGTCGGGGTTCTTGGTACGGGCTTCCTGGATGCGGCGTACGGCCGCGGCGGGGCGCCTGCTCATGGCGGACGGGCCCCGCAGGTTGCCGCGCCAGCGGGCGGGCACCAGCTGGGGGGTCTCGCCGGACCCGGGCGCCCGCTTGCGCGCCGCCTTGTCCTCGTAGACCAGGGGTCCCTCGCCGGTGCGGGCCAGGCCCGCGTCCAGGGCCGCCGGGAGCACCTCGTAGTCCACCGTGACGCGCGCGGCCGCGGCTCGTGCGGCGGCCCGGTCGGGTGCCGCGACCGCGGCGACGGGCTGCCCGACGTACCGGACCACGCCGTCGGGGGGCAGCAGCGGTACGAAGGGCAGGTCGCCGGCTTCGAGGGAGCGTACGTGCGCGTGGGCGTGCGGCGAGCGGATGATCACGCCCTCCAGCAGGCCTTCGGGGTGCAGGTCCGTGGTGTAGCGGGCCGATCCGTCGGTCTTCTCGGGGGCTTCGGTGCGCGGGACGGCCCCCAGCTGCCTGCCGGTCGGTGCCGTGTCGTAGTCGCCGGCGCATGCCGCGGCGACCGCTCTGTAGATCCCCTCGTAGGCGCCGCAGCGGCAGAGGTGGCCGGCCAGGGCTGCCGCGATCTGCTCGCGGCCGGGTCGGGTGGAGCCGTGCTCGGCGCGCCACCGTTCGAAGAAGGCCGCCGCCTCGACCACGAACCCGGGGGTGCAGTAGCCGCACTGGAGAGCGTCCTCGCCTGCGAAGGCGCGTGCCACGGGGTGGGCCGCCAGGCCCTCGACCGTCGTCACCCGCCGTCCGGCCAGCCGGGCGGCGGGCGTCAGGCAGGACACCCGGGGCTCGCCGTCGACCTGGATCGTGCAGGCCCCGCACACGCCGCCCGCGCAGACCAGTTTGGTGCCGGTCAGTCCCAGGCGGTCGCGCACCACCTCCACGGCGGCCGGGTCGTCGTCCACGTCGACCGTGCGGCGGGCGCCGTTGACCTCGAACTCCACGAGACGCACTCCTCAGCCGTGGGGTGGTGACCGCCAGAGCCTCGCGCTCACCGTCACGCTCCTTGATATACCGCTCCCGGGCCCGGCGCAGTCCGGCGCATTCCCGCGCACGACCCGTCGCGCACGGGACGCGGCTCCCCCGGGACCGGGCCCGGGGCCCCGGACGCCGGAGGGAAGCCGTCCGGCGGTTGGTCCGTTCGCGGTGTGCCGTCATGACCTGATCGATCGGACCGGGCCGTGCGCGAGCCGTGCGGGCGGCCCCGAAATCCGCTTCGGGGCACGCCGGGGCGCGAAGTAGCATCCCCGGATGCCGAACATCAAGACCCTGACGCCCGAGGCCGGCCGGATCGACGCCGCCGGGCTGCGGGCCTGCGACGCCGACCGCCTCGCGCGCTGCGCCGTCGACCGCGCGGAGCCCTGGTGGCGGCGGACGGCCTGCGTGGAGGCGCTGACCGGCCGGGTGCCGCAGGCACGGCTGGGTGAACTGCTCGCGTGCGTCCGCGACACCGGTGACACCGGCACGGTCCGCAGGGCGCTGCTGGACGTCCTGTCGGACCGCGCCGAACTCCTGCCCTGGCTGCGGCACGAGGACCGGCGGCGCGAGGAGGCGTACGGCATGCCGGAGGCGGTCCTCCGGGCGCGCGGGGCCCTCGGTGACCTCACGGCGGCGGCCGAGTTGGCGACCCTCGCGTTCAGTCACTGGTGGACCCGCCGGGCCGTCGGTGACGCCGGGCTGGACGCGCTCGCGGAGCGGTACGGGGCGCAGGCGGTGCTCGCCGAGCTCGCGGGCGGACGGCCGGAGGACCGTGCCGCGGCCGTGCGCATGCGGGACCGGGCCGGCGGGGACGTCGTCGACGCGCTCGCCGACCCCGACCCCGCCGTGGCCCACCTCGCGCAGTCGCTTCTGACCTGCCCGGACCGGATCCGCGCCTACCTCGCCGGGGCGCCGACCCCCGACGCCGCGCTGTGGGCGGCCTTCGCGCTGCACCGGCTGACCGGTGACGCGGCGCAGACCCGTGCCGTGTACGAGGCTCTGGGGCGCCCGCGGGTGGAGGTCGAGGGCCTGGACGAAGAGCTGCGCCGGGCGATCGTCCACGAGTACGGGCACGAGTGCGAGAAGCAGAGCGACCCCCGATGGCGGATCGAGGCCCTGTGCACGGAGCCGCCGCAGCCGCCGGACGAGGAGCGGCAACTGGCGCTTGCGACGGCGGCGCTGACCGCGGCGGGGCTGGTTCCGCGTCCCCCGCTCTCGTGCGGGGAAGCCCACCGCCAGGGCGGCGGGACGTACCACGTGATCGGGTACGGGGAGGGCGGCCGGAGCGAGGTGTACATCAGCACGCTGGGGCCGTTCGCGGGCGACCACGAGGACGACCCCGCCGCACGCGCCGCCCTGGAGGCGGCCGGCTTCCGCTGGATCGACGGGTCCACCGGCGCCGTCCGCGTCACCGGCCTCGGCGTGTACTACTTCGGGGCGCGCGAACCGCTCGACGTCAGCACGCTGCTGTTCTACTGGCAGGACTGAGGGCTGCCTGTGCCGTTGCCGTCACCGGCGCCGGGGCGGGTTCCCGCATGCAGGGCCGCGACCGCGTGGACGGCGGCTCCGGTGGCCATGGCGTCCTCCTCGAAGACCACGCGGTTGGAGTGGATGTCGGGAGCCTGCGCCGGCGGGACGCCGGGCGGGCACGCCCCGAGGAAGGCCATCGCGCCCGGCACCCGTTGCAGGACGTACGAGAAGTCCTCGGCGCCCATGATCGGTGCGGGCAGATGGTGGACCCGGCCGGGACCGAGGAGCGCGGCCGCGGCCTCGTGGAGGGCCGCCGTGCGGGCGGGGTCGTTGACGACGGGCGGATAGCCCTCGGTCAGCGTGACGTCGGCGTGCGCTCCGTGGGCGGCGGCGACGTGTTGGGCGATACGGGTGATGCCGTCGCGCACCAGGTGCCGGGTGGCGGGGGTGAGGGTGCGGAAGGTTCCGTGGATCTCGGCGGTTTCGGGGATGACGTTGGTGGTGGTGCCGGCGTGGATCGAGGCGACGGTGACCACGGCCGGATCGAAGACGTCGAGGGTCCGCGTGACCATGGTCTGCAGGGCTTGGACGATCTCGCAGGCGACGGGGACGGGGTCGAGTGCCCGGTGCGGGGCGGAGGCGTGTCCGCCGCGGCCGCGTACGGTCACGTGCAGCCCGTCGGATGCGGCGAAGGTGGGGCCGGGCCGCAGGTGGAGGGTGCCGGCGGCGAAGCGGGTGGTGACGTGCAGGGCGAAGGCGGCCGCGACCCGGCCGCCGTCGGCGGTCTCCAGAACCCCTTCGTCGATCATGTGCCGGGCGCCGCCGCCGGATTCCTCCGCGGGCTGGAACATGAAGACGACGCTGCCGGCCAGTCGTGAGCGGCGGGCCGCGAGCAGCCGGGCGGCTCCGACGAGCATGGCGGTGTGCGTGTCGTGTCCGCAGGCGTGCATGGCGCCCGGCACCGTGGAGGAGAAGTCCAGGCCGGTGTCCTCGTCCAGGGGCAGCGCGTCCATGTCGGCGCGCAGCAGGACCGTCGGGCCGGGCCGGGCGCCTTCGAGGCGTGCGGTGACGGAACTCAGGGCCGCCCCGGTGGTCACGTCGAGCCCCAGCCCGTCCAGTGCCTCCAGGACCGCCTGTTGAGTGCGGGGCAGGTACGCGCCCGTTTCGGGGTGGCGGTGGATGCTGCGGCGCAGTGCCACGATGCCGGGCAGAGTGGCGCGCGCGTCGGCGAGCAGTTCCTCGAAGGCCGACGGCGTCATCGCAGCGTCGCCCGTGGCGGTGGTGGGCACGCGTGCGCGGGACGGGTCGGACGGGTGTCCGGCTCGGCGGGGCCACCGCCGGCCGGCGAAGCGACGTACACGGCGCCTCCTCCAGGGGAACGAGCATCGCGGGCACTTGCCATGGTGCCGCGCGCCCCGCCCGCCACGCCGACGAGCCATATGCGGCGCGCCGCAGCGCTCGGCCGGCGGGTGCAGCTCGTCCGTCGTCCGGACCGGCCGCGGGGCGTCAGTCGCGCGAGGCGTCGTCGAGGGCGGCCGTGCCGTCCTTCGTACGTCCAAGGTTCACGGCGCACAGCCTCGCGCCGGGCGGTGTCCGCTCTCCATGCCCGGCGGAGGCGTTGACTGTCCAGTCCTGTCCGCACCTGTTCGCGGTGCCAGGGCGGGCTCAGGTCCCGCGCAGGTCCGTGGCGTACGCCGCCTCCCTGACTTCCAGGTCGGGGTGGCGGCGCAGGTCGACGACGGCGGCGCGGCAGGGGTCCGGCCAGTTCTGGCGGCACCCGAGGGCGGTGGCCAGGGCGACGGCGAGGAGTCCCTGCACGACACCGCCGTCGGCGCCCAGGGAACGGACCGCGGCGAGGGCGGCCGTGGGGTCGGCGAGCGGGTCGCCGTACCGGTGATTGTCTTCGAGGTCCTCCGCCACCCGGCCCGCGAGGACGGGGCGGTCCCCGATCGCCGCGATCAGCTCGTGCAGCGCGATCAGCAGTTCTGGCTCGGCCGCCGCCAGGTCGACCGCCCGGACGAGGAGGGCGGTGCGGGTGGCGGTGACGGCCTGTTCCGTCGCCATCTGCCGGGCGAGGGCCGCGTAGATCCGGCGGTCGCGAATCCACGACTCGGCGAGGTGGTGCAGGCGGCGGCGTGCCGGCAGGTCCCCGCCGGGTCCGCCGCCCTCCGCTTCTCCGGCCGCGACGCGTTCCAGCAGCCGTTCCACGACGCCGTGGAGGAGGCTGCCGGGCGCCACCCCGCCGACGGGGTGCGGCAGTTCGGACTGGGCCAGCTCCAACAGCCCGCTGCGCGACCGCCACTCCGGCAGGGGTGAGGTGAAGTCGGTGTAGAGGTCCGCCAGCATCGTCCCGGCCGCAGGTGCGTACCGAGCCCAGTCGGCGAGCTCGCGCACGGCCTCGTCCACGGTGTGTTCCTCGGCGACCAGGGGCAGCCTGGCGACGAGCGCCCCGTACCGGGGCCGGTGGGCCGGGGCCAGGTCCCCCGGGCTCCAGTCCAGCAGTGCGCGCCGGGCGACGTCCGGCCCGTGGGCGACCGCCGATTCCAGCAGGGCCCACATCTCCGCATCCGGCAGCAGTGCCGGGGCCAGGCCGACGACGGTGGCGTGCACGTCCGGATGGACGCCCGGGGTACGGCCCGCGGCGGCCAGGAGCGCGGTGGCGGCGCCCGGGGCGAGGTGGCGGACGGCGAGCCGGGCCGCCGCCTTCCGGACGGTGACCTTCACTCCGCTCTCGCGGGTCAGGACGTCCCCGACCAGGGCCGCGACCCGGCTGGGCCTGGCGTGGGCCGCCGCCCGGCCGGCCGCGGACCATGCCGCTGCGGCCCCTTCGCCGCCGGCGTGGTCGAGCAGGGCGGCGAGGGCCGAGGCGGGGTCGCAGGTGTGGGCGGACGCGTCCAGGGCCGCATCCGTCAGGGCCCGTGCCCGGCCGGGCGCGGTGTCGTCGGCCGCGGCCGCGTACCGCTGGAGCAGGGCCCGTCCGTACTCGGGTACCGGGGCCACCGCCCGCAGAAGCGCGGCGCGCTCGTCGAGGCCGCGGCCGGGATCGGCGACGACGGCCGCGGCCAGCCCTACCGCGGCCTCCTGCTGCCGGGGCAGCCACCGGTCGGCGTACCGGAAGGGCGGCATGGGCCGGGGCGCGCCGGCCGCCGGGAATCGGCCGTCCGGGGGCGGGGCCTGCGGCAGCGCGCGGTCCAGCAGGTCGGTGCGCTCCGCAGCGAGTACGGCGAGCACCGGGGGCAGGAACACCGCGGAGGGCTCCAGCGCCAGCAGCTTCGTGAGGCGGTCGCCGCGGGTCGCGGGGTCGGCCAGCCAGGCCGCGGCGACCTCCGCGAAGCGGGCGTCCGGGCAGGTGTGGAGGGCCTGTTCGAGGCGGTCCTGGAGTTCCGGGATCCGGTGGGCGCGGTGTCCGCAGGCCGTGACCAGCGCGAGCAGGGGCGCCACGTCCCCGTGGGCGGCGGCTCGGTCCAGCCACGGGCGGAGGGCGTCGACGACGGCGCGTATCGCGCCGGTGCGCCGGATGCTGCCCGGTGGGCCGAGTTCCACCGTGCCGGTGTGCGCGGTCAGCGCCTCCAGCATGCGTACGGCGGTCCTCGGGGCGGCGGGGGCGGCGGTCGTGTCCGTGGCGGCGGCGAGCAGGGCCACGGCCAGGGTCCGGATGGTGTCCCGGGTCATCGGCGCGCAGTCCCGGGCCCGCAGGGCGTCCAGCGACAGCCGTTCCAGGAACTCTGACCCGCTCCGCCCGCCGACGGGCGGGGTGACTCCGAGGGCCCGAACGAGCAGCGGTACGGGCAGGCCGGCGAAGGCGGCCAGGGCCTCCCTGCGTACGGGGTCCCGCTCGCCCGCCAGCCGGCCGGCGGCCAGCGCGAGGACCTCGGCCACCTCGTGCGGATCGCGGGTGTGGCCGGCGTTGAGGGTCAGCTGTTCCCAGACCGTCCCCCGATCGTCGGCGTCGCCGGTGCCGAGGGCCGACAGGAGTTCGGGGCGGGCCTCGGCGGGCGGCAGGAGGGCGAGCGGGAACCACAGTTCCCAGCCCGTGCGGCGTTCGGTGCCGAGTCCCTCGATCAGGGAGCGGGCCCTTGCGTGCCGTTCGGCGGCAGGCAGCAGGGCGAGGACGCCTGCGTGCGCGCCGAGTTTCCGGCGGGAGCCGCCCTCAGCGACGACGGCGTCCAGGAAGCCGGGCCGGCGCGCCGGTGGCACCGACCGCAGCAGGACGCAGAAGGCGTTCCGGTGGAACCACCGGGCACCGAGCCCGGGCAGCGACGGCGGGTCCGCCGCCACCAGCTGCCGCAGGACCGCCGGGCCGGGGGTCCGTTCCCAGCGCGCGGCCGTCCGGGCGGGGTCGGCGAACCAGCGGGCGACGCGCTCGGCGTCCACCGCGACGAGGTGGCCCAGCCGGCCGTGCACCGGATCGGGCAGGTTGTCCGGGCCGTAACGTTCCAGCAGGTCCAGGACCCGCCCGGGAGCGGCGGGCAAGGCGGCGGCGATCGCGGTGGCGTGCCGCTTCCACCAGCGTTCGCGCAACGGCTCGGGGAGGGCGCCGAGTTCGCGCTCCGCGTGGTCGAGGACGGCGACGGGGTGGCGGGCGGCCAGCGTGCTCCAGTCCTCGAAGGCGAGCGCCCCGGCGAGTTCGGGCAGCAGCCTCGCCGTGAACTCCGGCGAGCAGCCCGGCAGGAGGCGGGCCGCGTCCTGGTCGCCGTACTCGGTGCGCGCCCGGAGGGCCAGCCGCTCGGCGAGCCGGGGCCGTCGTCCGTCGCGCAGCAGCCGTGCCAGATCGGCCCGGACCACCGCGGGCGCGTCGTCGTACGCGGCCTCGACAGCGGCGTCGGGGACGGGCAGCCGGCGGGCGCCGCGGAGCGCGTAGCGGCGTACGACGGGGTCGCTGTCGGCGAGGCGCGCGGCGAGGTGCGCGATGTCTCCGCCGGTGAGGGCGGCCAGCGCGGCGAGGCGGCGCTCGTACGGGCCGCGCGCGTCCAGGGCGGTGAGCAGGGGCCGCAGTGCCTCCCGGGCTGCGAGCCGGTGGGCCGTGACGGCGGTGTACCGGAGCCGGGCGGCGTGCGGGAGGGGTTCGAGGGCGACGAGCAGGTCGTCGGCGGTAGAGGTCATCGCTGGGCATTGTGCCTGCTGAGGCGGCCTCGGCCCCATCGAATATCGGGCGCCCGCCGCCCGCGGGCGGTGCGCAGCGGGCGGCGGGCGTGGCATGGCAGCGGTTACGGGACCCGCAGCGCTGCCAGCCGCTGTTCGAATGGCACCGTCACGAACCCGTCCGCCGGGTCCACCGACGTGATCGCCCCGGTCAGCGAACGAGGTGTGATCGCGGCGGCGGTGTCGACGTCGGGGGCGGCGCCCGGTCCGGGGACCGCGGCGGGCGTCGTGAAGCGTGCCAGCTCGGCGCCCGCCCGGGCGATCCGCTGCGCCAGTCCCTCCTCGCCCCAGTCCTCCGAGGCCGCGTACACGGCGGTCGGCAGGACGAGCGCCCGCAGGTAGGTGAAGAGCGGGCGCAGTGCGTGCTCGGTGACCAGGGAGTGCCGGGCCGTGCCGCCGGTCGCGCCGAGGAGTACCGGCTTGCCGGTGAGGGAGTCCTTGTCGATGAGGTCGAAGAAGGACTTGAACAGGCCGCTGTACGAGCCGGCGAACACCGGTGTCACGGCGATCAGGCCGTCCGCGGCGGCCACCGCGTCGAGCGCGGAGGCCAGCCGGGCGGGCGGGAAGCCGGTGACGAAGTGCTGGGCGATCTCGGTCGCCAGCTCCCTCAGCTCGATGACTTCGGTTGCGGCGTCCACGTGTTCCAGGGTGGCGGCCGCGAGGCGGTCGGCGAGCAGACGTGTGGAGGAGGGCGAGCTCAGTCCCGCCGATACGACGACGATCTTCATGCTTGCGTCTCCTCCTCAGGCGTTTCCCGGGCCGCGGTCGCGGCGACGGCCGCGACCCGGGCGGCGTGGGTCGGCGCGTCGGGCACGCCGGCCGCGCGCAGGTTCGCGAACTCCTTGCGCAGCACCGGTACGACCTCTTCGCCGAGCAGGTCGAGCTGCTCCAGGACGGTCTTCAGGGGCAGGCCCGCGTGGTCCATCAGGAACAGCTGGCGCTGGTAGTCGCCCGCGTAGTCCCGGAAGGACAGGGTCCGCTCGATGACCTGCTGGGGCGAGCCGACGGTCAGTGGCGTCTGGGAGGTGAACTCCTCCAGCGACGGGCCGTGGCCGTAGACCGGCGCGTTGTCGAAGTACGGGCGGAACTCGCGCACCGCGTCCTGCGAGTTCCTGCGCATGAACACCTGGCCGCCGAGACCGACGATGGCCTGCTCGGGGGTGCCGTGTCCGTAGTGGGCGTAGCGCTGCCGGTAGAGGTTCACCATCTGCTCGGTGTGGGAGGCCGGCCAGAAGATGTTGTTGTGGAAGAAGCCGTCGCCGTAGTACGCGGCCTGCTCGGCGATCTCCGGTGACCGGATGGAGCCGTGCCATACGAAGGGGGCGACGCCGTCGAGGGGGCGGGGGGTGGCGGTGAAGGACTGCAGCGGTGTGCGGAACTTGCCCTTCCAGGTGACGACTTCCTCGTCCCAGAGGCGGCGCAGGAGGGCGTAGTTCTCGACGGCGAGGTCGATGCCGTCGCGGATGTCCTTGCCGAACCAGGGGTAGACCGGTCCGGTGTTGCCGCGGCCCGTCATCACGTCGACGCGGCCGTCCGCGACGTGCTGGAGCATCGCGAAGTCCTCGGCGATCTTCACCGGGTCGTTCGTGGTGATCAGTGTGGTCGAGGTCGACAGGATGAGGTTCTCGGTGCGTGCGGCGATGTAGCCGAGCATGGTCGTCGGCGAGGAGGGGACGAAGGGCGGGTTGTGGTGCTCGCCGGTGGCGAAGACGTCGAGGCCGACCTCCTCGGCCTTCTGCGCGATGGCGAGCATCGCCTTGATGCGTTCGTGCTCGCTGGGCACGCGTCCGGTCGTCGGATCGGCCGTGACGTCACCGACGGTGAAGATCCCGAACTGCATGGCTCCCCTTCCCGAGGTTGTTTATGATTCAACTATACCGGGAACGAGGGGCGCGACCGCGGTATTCCCGCAGGCGCAGGGGTGGGGGTGCCGCGGCCGGCGGAACGGTCGGGGCGGCGGTCCGGGCGGCAGTCGGGGCGGCCGACGACTGGGCCGAGGACGGTCAGGCGGAAGCGTTCCAGGCGGTGGTGAGCCCGTCCAGCCACGCGGGCGGCAGCTCCACGGCGTCCCACTCCTCGCGCAGCTCCCGCGGTGCGGCGGCGAGCCGCTCCAGCACGGCGATGCTCGTGGCGGAGTGCAGGAGCGAATAGCGGCCGTGCATCGTGATGGCACTGTCCGGGCCGTACCCGGCGAACATCCGCTCCAGCCGGGCCCGGTGGTCCGCGGCGAACCCCGTCAGCCGCCCGGCGTATCCGGCCCGCTGCCGGGGGCTCATGGTGCCGAGGACGGCGGCGAGGACCTCGTCCGTCACCTCCGGATCCAGCTCCGACGCCGCGGTGAACGACAGGAACAGGGGCGTGACCGCCACCCGTGCCCGCTCCACCTCCATGCGCCTGGCGCGGGGCCGCTCCCCCGCCTGGCCCTGCTCGCCTTCCACGCCGACGGCCCGTACCAGGGTCCGCTCGGCGACGGCGCCGAGCTGCTCCAGTACGTCCCGGGCGCCGGCCCCCTCCTCCCCCGGCGCCCGGCGGGCGGCGCTCAGCTCCTCGTGTGCGAGGGCCAGGGCGCCCGCTTCCAGGAGCCCGATCAGTTGCCGCGCATCATCGGACGGGACCCCCGCCCGCGCAAGGAGCTGCAGCAGTGTCGCCCTCGCGTTCTCGACGCTTACCTCGTCCGGCCACTGCCGCCCCCCGTCGGCCACGCTCATCAGATCCTCCTCATCACAGCGATCAAGGGCACCGTAGGCCCTTGATCCTTCCAGACCTCCGCCGGCGCCGCCGACCGATGTGGGGGCGGCCGGGCCGGCTCCGGCCGTCAGGGCCGCAGGCCGGCTCGCCCGAGGGCGATCTCGGACAGGGCGGAGATGGCCTGCGGGTCGCCGCGGCGCCAGGCGTCCGCGAGGCCGCCGGGCGGGGCGGGGATCGCGCAGAGGTCGCCCGGGGGGCCGGTGAGGGCGCGCAGGGCGAGCAGGTCGGCGCCGCCGGGAGTGGTGAGCAGGCTCCGGATGGCGGCGCTGCGACGGATCCAGCGCAGGCGGAGGGACAGCCACAGCAGGAGCACGCAGGCCACGGGGACGACGATCAGTGCGAGCGTGACCAGGAAGGCCACCTGGCCGACGGTGTCCTGGAGCGACTGTCCGGCGTCGGCGAGCCCGGTCCCGGCGTCGGCCGCGGACCGGAACGGCGTCTTCAGGAGGTCGCCGACGAGCGGTACCCGTGAGGCCGTCTCCCCTGCGTCGACGAGGGCGGCGGCCAGGCTGTCGCCGGAACTCTCCACCTTCCGCCCGGGCTCGGCCAACTGCATGATCGCGTCGTGGACGGCCAGGGCGAACGCCACCGCGGCGGCGATCAGGAGCACCGCGGTCAAATCCGCGAGCATCTGGCGGTTCCGCCGCGCGGGGGTCTGGGCGTAGAGAAGCAACGGCCGCTCCTGTTCCGGTCATGGCATCGGGAAGACCGGCCCGGCCGGCGACGCGACCCGGCCGGTCACCCGACCGTACGCCGCCCCCGCCCCTCACCCGTGCGCCCACGGGCCCGGGCCCACGAGACGATGCCGGATTGGCGCAGCCGACCCGCCTGCGGCGGGCACCAGCGGAGCAGAGCGCTCAGCAGCGGAGCGGAGCGCTCAGCTCACCACGTACGCGGCCGGCAGTGTGTCGGCCCGCAGGCGCAGCTCGGCCGTCAGGGCGCCGCGGATCCAGCCGCCGACGTCTGCCGTGGCTCCCCCTCAGCGTTCAGGGGGACAGCCTCGCACCGCCCGGCGTGCCCTCCCCCGCAGGGGAGGGCACGCGGTGGGCGGCCGTCAGGTCAGCCAGGGCTTCCAGACGGGCTCGTTGCGTTCCACCCACTTCTTCGCCGCCTGCTCCGGGGACAGCTTCTCCTCGGCGATCATCAGGGAGACCTCGTTCTGCTGGGCCTTCGTCCAGTGGAACTTCTTCAGGAACTCGGCCGCATCTCCGCCCGACCGGGCGAAGCGCGTGTTGAGGTACTTCTGCAGCGGTGTGTGCGGGTAGGCGCAGGCCACCTTCTCCGGGTCGTCCGCGCAGCCCTCGGTGTACTCCGGCAGCTTCACCTCGGTCATCGGGACGCGCTCGAAGAGCCACTGCGGCTCGTACCAGTACGTCAGGAACGGTTTCTTCTCCTTGGCGAACTGCTTGATCTGGGTGATCTGGGCGGCCTCGGAGCCGGCGAAGACCACTTCGTAGTCCAGGCCCAGGTTCTTCACCAGCGCCTTGTCGTTCGTGATGTAGGACGGGGAGCCGTCCATCAGCTGGCCCTTGCCGCGGCTCTCCGGTGTGCGCAGCCGGTCGGCGTACTTGTCGAGGTTCTTCCAGTCGGTGACGTCGGGATGCGCCTCCGCGAAGTACGTGGGGACGAACCAGCCGATGTGGCCCGTCAACCCCAGGTCTCCGCCGCGGGTGATGGTCTTCTTGCCCTCGACGTACCGCTTCTCCTGTTCGGGGTGTCCCCAGTCCTCCAGGATCGCGTCGACGCGCCCCTGGCTGAGGGCGTCCCACGCGGGCACCTCGTCGACCTGGACGGTGTCCACGCGGTAGCCCAGCTCGTGTTCGAGCAGATAGGAGGCGACGGCGGTGTTCGCCTGGGCGCCGACCCACGACTGGACGGAGAGGGTGACGGTCTTCGCGCCCTCGGCCGCGGCGTACGGGGAGGACTGGCGGGTCATGTCGGCGGCCCCGCAGCCGGTGAGGACGGCGAGTCCGGTGGCGGCGGCGAGGACGGCCGCGCCGCGCGGGCGGCGCAGGGTGCGCCGGTGGTTCGTGCCGCGCATGTCAGGCCTCCTTCGCGGGCTGGGTGACACGGTCGAGGAGCAGGCCGAGGCAGACGATCGCGGCGCCGGCCACCAGGCCGGTGGCGAGGTCGCCCTGCGCGAGGCCGAGGACGACGTCGTAGCCGAGTGCGCCGCCGCCGACGAGGCCGCCGATGATGACGACGGCGAGGACCAGGACCACGGCCTGGTTGACGGCCAGCAGCAGGGCGGGCCGGGCGAGCGGCAGCTGGACCTGGCGCAGCAGCTGTGCGCGGGTCGCGCCGAGCGAGCGGGCGGATTCCACGACGGCCGGGTCCACCTCGCGCAGGCCCTGGACGGTGATCCGGACGACGGCGGGCAGCGCGTACACGACCGCGGCCGCGGCGGCCGGGGCGCGGCCGACGCCGAACAGCGCGACGACGGGGATGAGGTAGACGAACTGCGGCAGGGTCTGGCAGATGTCGAGGACGGGCCTCAGCATCCGCTCGGCCCGGGCGCTGCGGGCGGCTCCCACGGCGATCGCGAAGCCGAGTACGAGCGTGACCGCCACGGCGGCCAGGACCTGGGACAGGGTGTCCAGGGAGGCTTCCCACACTCCGAGCACCCCGACGGCGCCGAGGGCGAGGACCGCGGTGAGGGCGGTGCGCCAGGTGCCGGCGAGCAGGGCGAGCGCGCAGGCCACGAGCAGGAGCAGCCACCAGGGGGTGGCCTGGAGCCCGCCGCGCAGCGGGTCGAGGATCCAGCCGGTGAAGCGGGCGGCCCAGTCGGCGGTGCCGCCGACGACGGGTACGCCGGAGTAGAGGTGGTCGGTCATCCAGGCGACGGCGGAGTTCACCGGATCGGCCACGGAGACGGTCCAGGACTCCGGCCATACGGAGGTGCCGGCCATCCGGCCGACGACGGCGACGGCCACCGCTGCGAGGAGGGTGAGCAGGCGTCCGTACCAGCCGGAGAACACCCGCCGCAGCAGGTGCTGTTCGCCGAGGGGTACGGGGTCGGCGCCGAGCCGCCGGCCCGCGGCGTCGGCGGTGCGGTCCAGCACCACGGCCAGCAGCACGATCGGGATGCCGGCGGCGAGGGCGGCGCCGACGTCCACGGAGGCGAGGGCCTGGTAGACGCGGTCGCCCAGGCCGCCCGCGCCGATCACGGAGGCGATGACGGCCATGGACAGGCCGGTCATGATGGCCTGGTTGACGCCGAGCAGGAGCTGGCGGCGCGCGAGCGGAAGCCGGGCGGTGAGCAGCCGCTGGCGGCCGGTGGCGCCGAGCGAGGCGGCGGCTTCCATGACGCCCGCGTCGGCCTCGCGCAGGCCGAGGGCGGTGAGGCGGGCCATGGGCGGGGCGGCGTATACCACGGTGGCGAGGACGGCGGCGGGCACGCCGATGCCGAAGACCAGGACCATCGGCAGCAGGTAGGCGAAGGCAGGCAGGATCTGCATGGTGTCGAGTACGGGGCGCAGTACGCGGTCGGCGCGCGGGGACAGCCCCGCGGCGAGGCCCAGCAGGGTGCCGAGTACGACGGAGGCGGCCACGGCGACGACCATCAGCGCGAGGGTCTGCATGGTCGGCACCCACATGCCGAGCAGTCCGCAGGCCGCGAAGGCGGCGGCGCAGGTCGCGGCGAGCCGGATGCCGGCGAGGCGCCAGGCGACCAGGGCGGCCAGGGCGGTGACTCCGGTCCAGCCGGCGGCGAGGAGGAGCACGTACACGGCGCGGACGGACACCACGACGGCGTTGCTGACATGGCCGAAGAAGTAGAGGAACAGGGGGTGGCTGTCACGGTGGTCGATGATCCACTCGCCGGCGCGGCCGAGCGGGCCGGAAAGGTCCACGGCGAGTGCCGCGGGCCAGCTGCCCGCGGCCGGGAAGGCCATGGCGAGGGGGATCAGCAGGGCGACGGCGACGCCCATGGGGAGGAGGAACGCGCGGCCCGCGGCCAGGCCGCGCAGGCCTCTGCGGGGGCGGTCCTGAGCAGCGGGCGCGGTGTGGGAGGGCCCCGGGCCGCCGGGCCGGTCGGTGGCCTGCGGGGCTCCCTCGGGGGCGGTGGCGCGGGAGCCCGGAACGCGGGCCGGGGTGTGCGTTGTCGTGTGGGCCGCAGTCGCGGTCATGCGCACCACCTCCGTGTGTGAGGGACGGGGACGGGGACCGCGGGACGGGCGGGGCAGGTCACGCCGCCACCCCCCGTCCGGTGGGAGCCGGGAGCCCGGCGACCACGGCGAGGAGCCCGGCGTCGTCGACGACGCCCAGGCAGCGGCCGCCGTCGACGACGCGGGCCGGTCCGCCGCTGACGGCGACGGCCTGGATGGCCTCGACGACGGTGGTGGCGGGGGCCAGCGCGGGACCCTGTTCGGCCTCGCCGGCGGTGGCGGGGCGCATCGCGGTGCGGACGGTGAGCACCTGTTCGCGCGGGACGTCGCGGACGAAGTCCCGTACGTAGTCGTCGGCCGGGGACCCGACGATCTCCTCGGGCGTGCCCAGCTGGACGATGCGGCCGTCGCGCATCAGCGCGATCCGGTCCCCCAGGCGCAGGGCCTCGGCCAGGTCGTGGGTGATGAAGACCATGGTGCGGCCCTCCTCGTGGTGGAGCCTGGCGACCTCCTCCTGCATCTCGCGCCGGATGAGGGGGTCGAGCGCACTGAACGGCTCGTCGAACAGGAGCACTTCGGGGTCGGCGGCGAGGGCGCGGGCCAGGCCGACGCGCTGCTGCTGGCCGCCCGAGAGCTGGCCGGGGCGCCGGTGCTCCAGTCCGTCCAGGCCGACCTTGGCGACGAGTTCGGCGGCCTTGTCCCGGCGGTCGCCGCGGCCGACGCCCTGGATCTCCAGTCCGTACGCAACGTTGTCGAGGACGGTGCGGTGCGGGAGCAGGCCGAAGTGCTGGAAGACCATCGCGGCCCGGTGGCGGCGCAGGGCGCGCAGCCGGGTGGCGTCCATGGCCAGGACGTCCTCGCCGTCGATGGCCAGGCTTCCGGCGGTCGGCTCGATCAGCCGGGTGAGGCAGCGTACGAGGGTGGACTTGCCGGATCCCGAGAGACCCATCACGACGAAGACCTCACCCTTGCGGACGTCGAAGGTGACGTCGCGGACGGCCGCGGTGCAGCCGGTTCGCTCGCGCAGTTCGGCGGCGGACAGGTCGGCGTCGGCGGAGCCGGGGACCTTCGCGGCGGCCTTGTCGGGGCCGAAGACCTTCCAGAGGCCGTCCACGGAGAAGACGGACGTCGCGGCGGGATCGGCGGGCGCAGGGGCGGCGGCGGGGGTGGTGGTGTTCATCGGGCAGCACCGTCCCGGGTGAGGAGTTCGGCTGCCTTTTCGCCGACCATGAGCACTCCGATCATCGGGTTGACGGCGGGGATCGTCGGGAAGACGGAAGCGTCGGCGATGCGTATGCCTTCGAGTCCGCGGATCTTCAGGTCCGGGCCGACGACGGCCCCGGGGTCGTCGGCGGCGCCCATCCGGCAGGTGCCGGCCGGGTGGTAGACGGTGTGCGCGACGGAACGGGCGTAGGCGCTCAGCTCCTCGTCGCCGGTGATCTCCGGGCCGGGACAGACCTCGCGCCCGAGCCAGCCGGCGAGCGGCTCGGTCGCGGCGATCTTGCGGGCGAGCTTGATTCCGTCCACCAGGGTCCGGCCGTCGTAGTCGTCCTCGTCCGTGAAGTAGCGGAAGTCCAGGGCCGGCTTGACCTCGGGGTCGGCACTGGTCAGGTAGAGGCGGCCGCGGCTGCGCGGCTTGGGGATGTTGGGGGTCATCGACACTCCGTGCGCGGGGCGTTCGTAGCCGAGGCGCTCGGGATTGTCGGTGAAGGGGACCTGGTAGAAGTGGAACATCAGGTCGGGCCCCGCGGATTCGGGGTCGCGCCGGACGAAGAGGCCCGCGTCGCTGTCCATCGCGGAGTTCTCAGGTATCGGGCCGTCGGTCTCCCAGACGATCACCGACTCGGGGTGGTCGAGCAGGTTCTCCCCGACGCCGGGCAGGTCGTGCACCGGCGGGATGCCGAGGGCTTCCAGGTCCGCGCGCGGGCCGATGCCCGAGTGCAGCAGGAGCCGCGGGGTGTCCACGGCGCCGGCGCACACGATCACCTCGCGGCGTGCGGTGAGGAGGGACTCCGTGCCGTCCGCGGCGCGTACGCGGACTCCGCGCGCCCGGGTGCCGTCGAGTTCGAGGCGGTGGGCCCATGTCTCCAGGAGGATCCGGAGGTTGGGGCGTTCGTCCATGACGGGGTGGAGGTAGGCCACCGACGCGGAGGAGCGTTTGTTGTCCTCGGGGTGGTAGGCGAGGTCGAAGAAGCCGGCGCCCTCGTGGAAGGGCTTGCGGTTGAAGCCCTCGACGCGCGGGACGCCCAGGGCGTTCTGCGCGGCGTCGACGAAGTCGCGCGCGATGGCGTTGCGGTCCTTCTCGGCCACCGGGACGATGTTGTTGAGGAGCTTGTCGAAATACGGCTCCATGGCGGCCGCGTGCCAGCCCTCGGCCCCCGCCGCCTCCCACTCGTCCCAGTCGGAGGGCAACGGCTTGAAGGAGATCAGGGTGTTGTGCGAGGAGCAGCCGCCGAGGACGCGGGCGCGGCTGTGGCGGATGTGCGAATTGCCGCGGGGCTGCTCGGTGGTGGGGTAGTCGTAGTCGAGTTCACCGCCGAGCAGGCCCATCCAGCGGCGCAGGGTGAGCACGTCGGGGCGGTCGACGTCGCTGGGGCCGCCCTCGATGACGGCGACGGTGACGTCCGGGTCCTCGGTCAGGCGGGAGGCGATCACCGAGCCGGCGGTGCCGCCGCCGACGACGACGTAGTCGTACCGGTACTCGTGCACGGCCTCGGGCTCGTGCGCGGACTCGTCTTCGTGTACCGACTCGTGTGGGTCCGCGGGCGTGGGGATGTGCGTGGGGGTGGTCATGCTCTGCTCCTCCTTCAGCCCGCGAACCAGCGCACGGGGCGCGGGGCGAGGTTCTGGTACACGTGCTTGGTCTCGCGGTACTCGGCCAGGCCCGACGGGCCGAGTTCGCGCCCGGTGCCGGACTTGCCGAAGCCGCCCCACTCCGCTTGCGGGAGGTAGGGGTGGAAGTCGTTGATCCAGACGGTGCCGTGGCGCAGCCGGCCCGCCACGCGGCGGCCGCGTCCGGCGTCGGAGGTCCACACGGCGCCGGCGAGGCCGTACTCGGTGTCGTTGGCGAGGGCGACGGCCTCGGCCTCGGTGCGGAAGGTCTCGACGGTCAGGACGGGCCCGAAGACCTCTTCCCGGACGACGCGCATCCCCCGGTGGCAGCCGTCCAGCACGGTCGGGCGGTAGAAGTAGCCGGGTCCGTCGGGCCGTGCGCCGCCGGAGCGCAGTACGGCTCCTTCGGCGAGGGCGGAGGCCACGTACTCCTCGGTGCGTTCGCGCTGCGCGGCGGACACCAGCGGCCCGCACTCCACGCCCGGGTCGGTGCCGCGACCGAGGCGGATCCGGTCCGCCCGGCGGGCGAGTTCGGCGACGAAGCGCTCGGCGGCGCTCTCCTCGACGATGAGCCGGGAGCCCGCGGAGCAGACCTGGCCGCTGTGCATGAAGGCGGCGTTGAGCGCCTGGTCGACGGCGGTGTCGAAGCCTTCCGGGGTGGCGCAGGCGTCGGCGAAGACGACGTTGGGGTTCTTGCCGCCGAGTTCGAGGGCGACCTTCTTGACGGAGTCGGCGGCCGCGCGCATCACCTTCGTACCGCTGGTGAGACCGCCGGTGAAGGAGACGAGGTCGACGTCGGGGTGGGCGGCGAGGCGCGCGCCGACGGGGTCGCCGGCACCGGTGACCAGGTTCGCCACGCCGGGCGGGAGACCGGCCTCCACCAGCAGACCGATGAGGGCGGCCGTGGACAGCGGGGTGATCTCGCTGGGCTTGATCACGAAGGTGTTGCCGGCGGCGAGGGCGGGGGCGATCTTCCAGGAGGCCTGCAGGAGCGGGTAGTTCCAGGGTGTGATCAGGGCGCAGACCCCGACCGGTTCGTGGACGACGACGCTGTGGACGTCGGGGGTGCCGGCATCGATCACGCGGCCCGCGCTCTCGCCGGAGACGAGGTCGGCGAAGTAGAGGAAGGCGTCGGCGACGCAGTCCACGTCCACGCGGCCCTCTTCCAGCGTCTTGCCCGCGTCGCGGCTCTCCAGCAGCGCGAGGCGTTCGCGGTCGCGGTGCAGCAGGACGGCGGCGCGGCGCAGCAGTGCGGCCCGCTCCAGCACAGGGGTCTGCGGCCACTGCCCGCCGTCGAAGGCCGCGCGGGCGGCGCTGACGGCCGCGTCGGTGTCCGCGGTGCCGCCCTCTGCGACCACGGCGAGGACCGTGGCGTCCGCCGGGTCGAGGATCTCTCGCGTGGCTCCTGATATCGCGGAACGCCAGGTCCCGGCGATGTGGATGGTCGTCTGCTCGGACACGACGCGCTGTACCTCCGATTCGGGCACCGCGGTGTACCCGCGGTGGTGGTGCTCGGGCGCGCTTGCCCCGGTCCACGCAAGACATGTCCCATCCGTCACTGGAAGTGACGGGAGTCACTCTCCGTCGCACCGCAAGGAGTTGGGGCATATGCGAATAATTCGGACACCGATGGGCGTGCCGGGCCGCCCGGGAACCGCAGGTCGGGGCGTGACGACGGGCGGGCCTCCGACTGCAGCGGCCCGCCCGGGCCGGGGGCGCGGGCCTGGGCGGAGCGGGAACGGGCGGCGGCGGAGCAGCGGAGCAGCGGCGGAGCGGCAACGGGCGGCGGCGGAACGGGCGCGGAGCGCGGTCAGGACTGCGTACGTGACAGGTGTGCGGGCGGTCGTGCGGCCGCGCGACGGTGCTTGATGTTGACGGCCGAGGCCTTGGCCACGGCCATGGGGTTCAGGAATCTCAGCGGACCGATCAGGCGGGATCCGAAAAGGTGCATGTGCCGCGCGAGCGATGCGTCACGCGCCGCCGCCGAGAACATCAGCCGCTCCACGGGGTTGAACGGGCGGGCCTTGGCGAAGTCGGCCGCCAGGTACTGGTGCCCCCGCAGCGCGCGCCGGTGTCTGCGTTCGTACGCCGTGAGGGACCCGTCGAGGTCGCCTCGGCCGGTTGCGGCGGGGGCGACGGCCTCTGCCAGCCATTGCGCGGACTCCAGGGCCCACCCGCATCCCACACCCCACAAGGGGTCGCCGGTCAAGGCGGCATCGCCCACGAGTGCGACGCCGGGTGCCGTCGGCTTGCGGCTGTGCAACGGGTAGTTGACGGTGCCTGTGATCTTCGTGATGCGCTCGGCGGAGTCGATGGGCGGCGCCTCGGGCAGGGCGCGGACGAACGCCGAGAAGCTGCCCTCCAGGTCTTCCCGGAAGGCCGGGAGCCACTTCTTGCCGGGGAGCACCGCGATCACCGTCACCCCGTCCCCGTTCGGGAACGCGTAGGCCATGTCGGGGTCGAGGAACCACGTGTGGCCGAGTCCTCCCTGCAGCGGGAGGTCGCGGAAGTGCGCGAAATAGCCGAACCGCCCGTTCTCGTACTGCCGGCCGGGCACCCCGGCGTACTTCGCCACGGCCGAATCCCCGCCGTCGGCGCCGACCACCAGACGGGCCCTGATCTCGCGCTCGCCCCGCGGTGTCGACGCGCGCACGCCGACGGTCCGCCCGGCTGCGCGGACCAGCCCGGCCACCTGGTGGCCGAGGAGCAGATCGACGCCCGGCGTCCGTCCGGCGAGGGAGCTGATCATCGGATCGAGGGTGCTGCGCCGGATGTTGTACGCGTACGGCAGCGCGGGGCCGCCCGGCGCGGCCCTCGGCTCGATCCAGCCCCAACGGGTGTACCAGCGGACCTCGTTGCGGACGGCTCCGGCCTTCTCGATGGCGGGGACGAGGCCGAGTTCGTCCAGCACGGGGTAGGCGTTGGCCGTGATGGAGTGGGTGCACAGCACCTTGTACGCCTCGGGGTCCGAGCGCCGTTCCAGGAGTGCGACGCGAACACCGCGGCGGGCCAGCAGGATCGCCGAGCGTCCGGCCGGCGGACCCACACGGTGCGGCCGTCCAGGGCTGAGCCTCAGACCTACTCCGTCCGCAGGGAGGAGAAGACCCCGCCCAGCACGTCGCGCTGCGGTCGGGGCGCGCCTTCGGAGAATGCCGCCCGGGCGCGGTCGACGTCGTCGCGCCGGAAGGGGCGGGGCTCCTGCGGGGCCAGCCCGATGACCAGGGGACGGGCTCCCGCGCGCTCGTACGCGGCGAGCTTGTGGTGCCCGTCGAGGAGATGGCCGACGGAGCTTTCGGCGGTGGGGAACAGCGCGACCAGGGCCGGAAGGCCGCCGCCGGCACGGATGCGGTCGCTGTAGCCGCGCACCGCCCTGTGGTCGCGGGGCGGCCAAGCGTCGGTGGTCACCAGGGCAAGTTCCTCGTCGGCGTACCAGCTCTGGACCCGGCGGGCACGCGGATGGACCACTCGTAGGTGGTGCGGAGCGAGCGCGGCCGTCATCACGTACCGCCCCGGGGCGAGGAGTGACAGCAGCGGGCGCAGACATTGCGGATCCGGTGGCTCGGCGTGACCGTTCCGCGGATCGGGCACGAGGCCGGGGGCGCCGAGCCACTCGGTGAGGTACTTGACCTCCGACAGCCCGGGCCCGCCCGTGCCCGCGCGGGCCGCCAGCCGACCCAGGCTGCCGCAGCCGTCGTTGGCCTCCAGGACCGCCGGATCGCCCGCGAGCAGGAGCAGGCTGCCGCTTTCGTCGCCGATCACCTCGATGACGCCGTGCCCGTCGGGCACGTCGAAGCACACGGAGCGGGAAGGCGGAGGCAGCCGTCTGATCATCGGCCAATCGTATGGCCGCGCCCGGTGGGGCCTTGACCGTGTACCCGTGGCCGGCCCAGGGAGCGTCGTCACAGCAGCGACGCCGCCCGTGGGCCGACCGGATGGGACTGTGGCGAAACGGCTTAGTGATCCGGTTGTGGGCTCCGAGGCCGATGACCCCTCGGCCTACGCCATGCTGGCGTGGATGCGGGAGCGCGCCGGAGGCCGGGAGAGCGCAGTGCGCTTGGCCCGACTCCCCCGGCAGCCTCCGGATACCGAGACGCCCTGCGAGGGATGGCGGAGTCCCAGGCACGGCCCGGGACACCTGGAGGGACTGCGCGGTGAGGCCGGCCCGCTTGACTGAGGACGACCAGCGCGATGCCGGCCGGGCGACGCTGCTGCGGGCCTCCCCGACCACGGCGGGATCGCGGCGGGGGACGGCGTGCGTTGCGGCGCCGCGGCCCACACAGGGTGCGCCTACGGCGCGGTGACCCGCACCGGCTCCGTGTCTGCCGCGCTGTGCCGCTCGGCCCAGTTCTCCAGGGCCGTGCGGCAGGCGTGGTCGACGTGGTGCAGCCCCGAGAGGTCCAGCTCCACGGGGCGGTCCTGCGGCAGGGCCTCGAGACTGTCGAGGATCTTCGGCAGCCGCAGGAACGTCGCGTTGCCCACCAGATACACGCGGACCGGGCCGGCGCCCTTGTCGATCACCTCCAGCTTGACGTGCGAGGCCTGCCAGGCGGTCTTGGCGACCGACAGGGCCAGACCGATCAGCACGCCCTCGAACATGTTGACGGCGACGATCGCCACGGCCGTGACCACCAGGATCAGCGCTTCACCGCGGTACGCCGTCCACAGCAGCACTACCTGCCGGAACGGAATCAGCTTCCAACCCGCGTGCACGAGGATGCCGGCGAGTGCGGGCAGCGGGATCAGCTCCAGGACGGACGGCAGGAGCGCCGCGAACAGCAGCAGCCACACGCCGTGCAGCACCCGGGAGGCCTTTGTCTTCGCGCCCGCCTGGACGTTGGCCGAGCTGCGCACGATCACGGCGGTCATCGGCAGCGCGCCGAGCAGCCCGCACACGGTGTTGCCGGCGCCCTGCGCCATGAGCTCCTTGTCATACTCGGTGCGCGGCCCGTCGTGCAGCCGGTCCACGGCTGCTGCGCTGAAGAGGCTTTCGGCGGAGGCGATCAACGTGAACGCCAGGACGGTGCCGAGGACCGCGGGTTGGGCCAGCTGACCGAAGGCGTCGGCCCCCGGCGGTTGGATCGCGCCGAGCAGCCCGTGCACTTCCACCGTGGCGACCGGCAGCCCGAACGCCAGCGAGGCCAGCGTGGCAAGCAGCACCGCCGCGAGCGCGCCCGGCACCGCCCGGGCCCGTTTCGGCATGCGCTTCCACAGCACCATCACCGCGATGGTGGCCGCGCCCACTCCGAGCGAGGCCAGGGCCTCGGTGCTGCCGACCGCACGGACGAGCGCCTCCGGCAGCCCCGCGATCTTGTCGATGCCGGACGCCGGCGCCTTCAGGCCCGCCGCCGCGTACAGCTGGCCCGCGATGATCACGAGCCCGATGCCGGCCAGCATGCCCTCGACCACCGACACCGAGATGGCCCGGAACCAGCGGCCCAGCCGGAGCGCGCCCATGAGGAGCTGGAGGAGCCCGGCGGCCAACACGATCACACCGAGCGCGGCCAGCCCGAACTGGCGGACTGCCTCGAAGACGAGCACGGTCAGACCCGCGGCCGGCCCGGACACCTGCAGGCTGCTGCCGGGCATCAGCCCCGCGACGATGCCGCCCACGATGCCGGTGACCAGGCCGAGTTCCGCCGGGACGCCGGAGGCGACGGCCACGCCGACGCACAGCGGCAGCGCGACAAGGAAGACGACGAGGGAGGCGGCGAAGTCACGCCTGAGATGGGGAGACCTGATCACAGCGTTCACGGTGCCGCTCACAGAGCCTCGAAGGTGTCGGTTCCCGCGCGGTGTTCGAGCACGGCCCCGGTGTGCACCTCGTAGTACCAGCCGCGTACCCGCAAAAGCCCCTCGGCCAGCCCCTTCTCCACGCAGGGGTAGGAACGCAGACGCAGAAGTTGGGCGAGAACGTGGTGCTGCACGGACTCGGCGACCGCCGGGTCGTCCGGGTCGGCCGACACCGGCCGGCTCGCGGCGTACGCGAGCCAGTCCCGCACGGCCGGGACCGGGTCGAGGTCGTCGCCGCGGACCAGCGCGCCGACGGCCCCGCAGTGCGAGTGGCCACAGACGACGATGTCCTGGACGCCGAGCACTTCCACGGCGTACTCGATGGTGGCGGCCTCGGAGGTGGGCCGCTCGGAGGCGTACGGCGGGACGATGTTGCCCGCGGTACGCAGCTCGAAGAGCTGACCGGGGGCAGCGCCGGTGATCAGGGCCGGTACGACCCGGGAGTCGGAACAGGTGATGAACAGGACCTCTGGTGACTGGCCTTCGGCGAGCTTGGCGAACTCCTCAGGGCGCTGTCCGAATGTGCGGGCGTTGTCGATGAGGGGCTGCATGCGTGGTCATTCCTCCTGGCGCGCCATGGCAGCGCGTCGGACGGGCAGGACAGAGGCAGGCGCTGCTTCGCTGTCAGCAGCGGAAGACCTGGAGCGCCGCCGGGACGTGGCGGGTCTGCGCGAGGGCCTGACGGCCCGTCGAGGCAGCGGTTCGCCGTGACCGGTGAGGGCGCGCGGCACCTACCCCGATGACTGGATTCCGGACTGGGCTCCGGCGGTGGCACATCGGGATCCGTGCGCGTGTGCGAACACCGCGGCACTTGTCGGCACCAGGCGGCGAGCAGGGCGGCGGCGGGGACCGCGACCGCAGTTCCGGCTGTCGCACCTCGCAACATCGACCCCTCCAGCTGAAAAAGACATCTGTTGCACTCACCAAGAACCAGTCAACGGTTGGTCAAGAAACACGTTAACGCGGCAAAGTTGTTTGCGCGGTTAACGCAACGTGTCGGACGGAAGAGAGCCCGAAAGTGCGAGGTTCGTTGGCTCGAACTTGTCTGTCCCGGCTCGCAGCAGGTGGGCATCCGCTGTCGTGGGCGGCAGGGGAACGCTGCCTGGCCCACCGCGAAGACCAGCGGACGGGCAACCCGCGTGTGATGGTCAGCCGGCAGACGAAGTCCAGCCGTGGGCCGGCGTCCACGGCCTGTGTCAGTCACGCCCTCGACGCCTGCGGCTTCCCACCCCGCATGATCCGCGACACTCGACTGCTCGACCTGCTCAACACCATGGACCCCGTCTGCCGGATCGGTGACCGCCTCGCCCGGCTGACGAAGACGCAGGCCCCCCGGAAGTTCCTCTTCAATGATCTCGACCAGCCAGCCGAAGGCGGTCGGGCCGCCACGTCCAGCGCGGGCCTCTGCAAGCCGGGCGCCCATGCGGTCCTTGTACTACGAGCAGCGGCACCGGCTGCTCGGCGCCGGCGGCAGCGACTTCTCTTGGCGAACCTGTTCCGGGCGCCGGAGGAGCCGGTGTCGCCGGAGGCGATGGGTGAGCTGTTCGGCCGGCTCGGGGCGCGGGCAGGGCTGTCACGGAGGGTGGGTCCGCATATGGCGCGGCGGGCGTTCGGGTCGAACGTTGCGAGGTGCAGGTGCTGCTGGGGCAGCGGAGTCCGCTCGTCGGGTCCGTACCGGTTCCCGGATCCGGATCGGGTGCGGGCGGCCGTCGAGCGGGTCCCGACCCCGCGTGCCCTCGGTGCCGGCAAGGAGGATCGGCGACGGCCGCTGTCTCGTTCGTCAGGTCGAGCGATGGTTCGCCGAACCTGAACGGCGTTGCCTGGAGCGCGGCGTGTTCTGTTCCCTCGACGACCTCAAGGCCGCCCTCGAGAACTGGATCAAGGTCTGGAACGACGAGGCCCGGCCCTTCGAATGGACCCAGACCGCCGACCAGACCCTCGACCGCATCTGCCGCTACTGCTCACGCATCTCCGAACCAGATCACTGGGTGTGGGCCAACAGGAGGTGGCGCTCGTCCGGGGTGAGGCCGCCGCGCACACCGTGCAGGACCCGGTCGGCGAGGGCGTGGCGGCGGCACGGGAGGCGAACCGGGCAGCGTTGGCAGACGGCCTTGGCGGCCTCTTCGCGCTCCCGGGCGGCCTCGGCCCGCTCGTTCGCGCCCCGCTCGAAGACCTCCCGTTCCCCGGAGCGGCACGGTCCGTCGAGCGGCGCATCGTGTCGGGGGTCGAGGAGTACGTCCGTACGGGAGTTGTCGGTCACGCCCGGCTTCCTTCCGGCAGGGGCGGCCCTTCGTG
This sequence comes from Streptomyces virginiae, assembly GCF_040638905.1. Taxonomy (GTDB): domain Bacteria; phylum Actinomycetota; class Actinomycetes; order Streptomycetales; family Streptomycetaceae; genus Streptomyces; species Streptomyces virginiae_B. Next base: position 47,120 of record NZ_JBEZYV010000013.1, read on the forward strand.
ACCGCCTGTTCCGCTCGTATCACCGGAACCCGCGGGTCCATGCGTGGTCGGGCCGATGCCGGCGGAATCCGCCGGGTCCGACGCCAAGGGTGTCGACACCACCGGCGAACAGCCGCACGCCCCGTGAGGAGGCGGCGCGCAGGTGTCGATACCAGGTCCGCAGACCGGGGACCTGCGGTTTCTTTGTGGACGGGCGGGTTGTCGTTGCCGTAGCTTGCCTCTGCGCGCTCATCCCCGGGCGCCTGCGTACCGTGCCCGTGGGGGGTTCACAGCGTCATGTCCTCGTCCCATCCCGACGTTCTCCGCCCTCGTCCGCCGCTGGCCCACCCGGCCCCCAGTCCCGGACGTGCTCTCCTCGGGGTGCTGCACGCCGCGCTGACGGCGGCCGCGGCAGGCGACGCCGTCTCCCTGTACGCCGGTTTCCGGGCGCACTCCGCGGTGGTGGGGGACGGCGAGTTCGCCTACATCTCCGAAGACCGGTGGGCGGCCCTGAACACGATGTTCGCCAGGGTGGAGCAGGTCCAGCTGCTCGTCGTGCTCGCGTGCGCGGCCGTCTTCATCACCTGGTTCCACCGCGTCCGGCAGCGGGCCGGCATGCTGGCGCCCACCGGGTTCCGCCGGGGTCCGGGCTGGGCGATCGGGGGCTGGTTCGTTCCGGTGGCCTGCCTCTGGTTGCCGTACCGGATCGCCAACGAGGCCTGGACGGTCGGTCTGCGGGGCGCCAAGGGCCCCTTCTGGCCGTTGAACCTCTGGTGGGCGTCGTTCGCGGGCTCGATCCTGCTGGGCCGGTACGCGAGCGTGAGCCACCGGCGGGCCGAAGACCTCGGCCCCTTCCTCGACGCGGTGACCGTGGGCATGGCGGCCGACGCCCTGAGCATCGTCGCGGCGGGCGCGGCCATGCTCTTCGCCGCACGCCTCACCCGCATGCTGGAGGACGAAGGGGACCCGGCCGTCCGCCGCTGAGCCCGGCGCGGCTCACGGTTGATGAGCGGCAGCCGGGTCTCACAGCCGCCAGTACGTCCCCGCCCGGGAATCGACGTGCACCACGTGCCGGCCGACGCGCACCACGTGGTGGTCGGGACCGGACCAGGAGCCGGTGACACCGTCCGCCCCGGGCAGCGGGGTCCAGATCTCCAGGAAGGTGCTGCCGTCGGGGTTGGTGCCCCGCTCGACGAGGTTCGCGCCGTCCCGGCGCAGTGTGCCGGTGTCGTCGCCCGGCTCGCCGGTGAGGTGGTGGAAGCGCACCTGGAAGCCGTCGAATGAGGTCCTACCGGCGAAGCCGCGGCTGTCGGCGTAGTACGACCCCGCCTGCAGCCACACCACTTGGGTGTCCCGGTCCTCGACGACCGGTCCGCCGTTGCGGCTGATGCCGCGCCGCAACCAGGCGCCGCGCTGGGGTGCCGGGACGCCCCGGACCTCACCCGCCGGCTCCGGCTCAGGCACGGTCGTCGGTGGCCGGGTCGTCCACGGCCAGGAGCGTCAGCGGTACGTTGCCCCGTACCGCCTGCGAGTACGGGCAGACCGCGTCCGCCCGGTGCAGCAGCGCCTGGAGGTCCGCCGCCGGCCACCCCGGCAGGCTGACGGTGAGGACCACCGCGAGGCCGTAGCCCGCGGGTGTGTCCGTCGTACCGAGCTCCACTTCGCAGGCCACCCGCGCGGCGGAGGCGTCCGCCCCGAACTCGGCGGCGACTTCCGCGAACGCGGAGGTGAAGCAGGCCGCGAAGCCGGCCGCGAACAGCTGCTCGGGGTTGGTGGTGCCGGGCACCTTCTTGCGGGGCGGCGCGAGACGGACCTCCAGGCGCCCGTCGTCCGTGCGGACGGATCCGGTGCGTCCCCCGACGGCGTGCGCGGTCGTCCGGTACAGGCTGCGTGTGAGTGGCGCGGTCATGGCGTTCGGCCCATCTTGCTCGACGAGGACGCTGCCCGGGAGCGGACAGCGGGCGGTGCCGCTCGTGCGGCACCTCGCGCGTCGTCGTGCGTAACCGGGTACGGCGCATCTCGTCCGGGGCCAGGATCCGGCCGCCGGACAATCTAGCACCGGACCCGGTCGGCCGGGGCCCCGCCGGAGGTGGGGTGCCTCACCCGCTCCCCCGCCCGTTCCCGCTCCCTCAGCCGGTCCCGTCGCAGGCCTGGGAGGCGGGCCGGTACCGGCTGCGGTACGCGCCCGGCGGCATGCCCTCCCACCGGGTGAAGGCACGGACCAGGGCCGTGGCCCCGCTCAGGCCGACGAGCGGGGCGATCCGGTCCAGGGGCAGGGCCGTGGTCTCCAGCAGCCGCCTGGCCCGGCCGTGTCGGGCGGTGTCGAGGAGCGCGCGCCACGAGGTGCCCTCCGCGTGCAGGGCCCTGCGCAGGGTCCGGACGCTGAGGTTGAGCTGCCGGGCGGGGCCTTCGGGGCCGGCGTCCTCGAGCGCCGCTTGCTCCAGCCACTGCCGGACGCGTTCGGCCACGGTCGGGGCCGCTGCGGACAGCTGGTGCAGGAGGCGGTCGGCGTAGGCCCGGTGCAGGCCGTTGAGCGCCGGGTCGTAGAGGGGGCGGCGCCTGTCGAGGTCCTCGCCGGCGACCGTGATCGCGTTCTCCGGGGCGTCGAAGGCGACGGGGCAGCCGAAGACGCGGGCGTACGGCTGCGCAGAGCCCGCACGGGGGTGGGCGAAGGACACGGCCAGGGGCGTCCAGTCGTCGCCCGCTATCCAGCGGGCCGCCCGCACCATGCTGCTGACGACCGCTTCCACCTGCTGGGGGTGCATGGCGGGCGGGCCGACGGTCGGCCGGTAGCAGATGCGGCCGGCGCCGCCCAGGCGGCGCAGGGTCACCGTGCCCGCCTGGCTCACCAGGGGGTGGTAGCGCTCGGCCGCGCGTGCGGCGTCCGCGAGGCTGGCGCAGGTGAGGATCAGGTGGCCGAGGATGTGCAGGCCGTCGGGCCGCATGCGGTCGCCCACGAGGAGTCCGGTGTGCGGGCCGGCGCCCCTGGCTGCCAGCACCTCGTCCCACAGGGCGCGCATCTCGCCGTACTCCAGCCGGTCCGTGGGCATGGCCCGGGAGTCGGCTCCGCCGGTGCCCGCCTCGGCCGTCGCGCTCAGGACCGCGAGGGCGTACGAGGCGTTGACGGAGGGTCCTGTGACGGAGGGGGACTCGACGGTGGACACGGCCGTCAGTCAATGCGGGCGCGCCACCCCCGTCAATAGCGTCCGCCGGACTGCCGCACGCGGGGGGGCGGGGTGCGGGTCGGGTCGGGGTCGGGGCGGGGTCGGGAGAGTCAACGCCTTGGCCGTCGGAGTCAATGACGGGGCCACGCGCCGCTCCTAGGGTCGTCCTTCGGACACCGAGGAGATCGGGGGTCGGGCCCCTGGGCCGCGGAAGCGACGTGCTGCCCTGATCACACCGCTCAGAGGAGTACGCCGTGATTCTCTTCCTGCTCCCGGCAGGCGACTACGACCCCACCGAGGCGGCGGTGCCCTGGGCCGCGCTGCGGGACGCCGGTTTCGAGGTGCGGTTCGCCACTCCGGACGGGAAGGTCGCGCTCGCCGATCCCCGGCTCACGGACCTCGGCTTCTCCTGGCTGTCGCCCTGGCTGATGACCCGTCGCGCCGAGCTGGCCGCCTACCGGCGCCTCACCGAGGACCCTTCCTTCCTCGCTCCCCTCTCGTACGCGGACGCCGACGCGCTGGTCGGTCCGGCCGACATCACCGGCCTCTTCGTACCGGGCGGCCACGCCCCCCGCATGCGGACGCTGCTCGAAGACGCCACCGCCCAGCGGCTGTTCGCCCGGGTCTTCACCCGGGGGCTGCCGGTGGGCGCCGTCTGCCACGGGGTGCTGCTCGCCGCCCGGGCCCAGGATCCCGCCACCGGGCGCTCGGTCCTGCACGGCCGGCGGACCACGGCTCTGACGTCCCTGCTGGAGCTGACGGGGTGGAACCTCACCCGGCTGTGGCTGGGGCGCTACTACCGCACCTACCCCACCACCGTGCAGGAGGAGGTCACGGCGGCGCTCGCCGATCCGCGCCACTTCCTCACCGGCCCGCCGCTGCCCGTACGGGACACCGCCGCCCGGCCCGGACGCGGCTTCACCGTCACGGACGGCAACTACGTCTCGGCGCGGTGGCCCGGTGACTGCCACCGCCTCGCGGCGGAGTACCTGGCCCTGGTCCGTGCCCGTTCGGCGGGAGCCGTGGACCGCCCGGTCTGACCCCCCCGACCGCGCACGCGGTGGCGTCCGGGGCCGAGGAAGACCATCTCCGCAGTGTCGTGAACGCTTCGTGAAAGGGATGGGGATGAATCGACGAAGAGCCTTGGGACGGAGCCGGTACCTGCTGATGGGCCTGGTCCTCGCATTGGTGACGCTGGCCCTCGGCCTCGCGGCCGCCGGCGCGCCGACCGGGCCGCCGTGGTGGGAGCCCGTGGCGCGCCCGGCCCCGGACTCGCAGGTCAACGTCACCGGGGAGCCGTTCACCGGGACCGACGCCCAGGGCCGCGTGCGCGGATACGTGGACGCGCACGTCCACCTGATGTCCGACGAGGGCTTCGGAGGGCGGCTAGTCTGCGGAAAGGTCTTCTCCACCGCCGGTGTGGCCGACGCGCTGAAGGACTGTCCCGAGCACTACCCGAACGGCGTCCTCGCCCTCTTCGACATGATCACCAAGGGAGGCGACGGCCGCCACGACCCGAACGGCTGGCCGACGTTCCGCGACTGGCCGGCCCATGACTCCGCCACCCACCAGCAGGCGTACTACGCCTGGGTGGAGCGGGCCTGGCGGGGCGGGCAGCGGATCCTGGTGAACGACATGGTCACCAACGGGGTGATCTGCTCGCTGTACTTCTTCAAGGACCGCGGCTGTGACGAGATGACCGCGATCCGGCTCCAGATCCAGAAGACCTACGAGCTCCAGGCCTACGTGGACGCCATGTACGGCGGCGCCGGCAAGGGCTGGTTCCGGGTCGTCACCGACCCCGACCAGGCGCGCAGGGTCATCCAGGAGGGCAAGCTGGCCGTCGTCCTCGGGGTGGAGACCTCCGAACCGTTCGGCTGCAAGCAGGTGCTGGACAGCGCCCGCTGCATCATCGAGGACATCGACCGCGGTCTGGACGAACTGCACCGCCTGGGCGTGCGCAGCATGTTCCTGTGCCACAAGTTCGACAACGCCCTGTGCGGCGTACGGTTCGACTCGGGCACCCAGGGGATGGCCATCAACGCCGGCCAGTTCCTGTCGACGGGCACCTTCTGGAGCACGGAGCCGTGCCCCGGGCCCGAGCACGACAACCCGATCGGCTTCGGGCTGGCGGCGGGATCCGCCGAGCACGCAGGGCTCACCGGTGAGACCGCGAACTCGGGAACACCGCAGACCGAGGCCGAGGCGGCGGCCCGTGTCCGGGCAGCCCTGCCCGAAGGCGTCGAACTCCCGGAGTACGGCGGCGCCTCCCTGCAGGCGGCACAGTGCAACCGCCGGGGCCTGACCGCGCTGGGCGAGTACGCGGTGCTGGGCATGATGAAGCGCGGCATGATGCTGGAGATCGACCACATGAGCGTCAAGGCGGCGAACCAGGCGCTGCGCGTGCTGGAAGCCGAGCGCTACTCCGGTGTCCTGTCCACGCACGGCTGGATGGACGAGAACTGGACCGAGCGGGTCTACCGCCTGGGCGGGTTCATCACGGGCCACATGTTCGAAGCCCCCGCGTTCGCCGCCGAGGCACGCGAACACGCCGCCCTGCGCGCCCGGTACGGCGCCGGGTACGGCATCGGCACCGACATGAACGGCTTCGCCTGGCTGCCCGGTCCCCGGGCCGCGGCAGGCGATCAGGTCCGCTATCCCTTCCGCAGCCCGGACGGCGGCTCGCTCCTCGACCGGCAGGTCACCGGCTCGCGCGTGTGGGACGTCAACACGGACGGCGGCGGCACCCACTACGGTCTCGTACCGGACTGGATCGAGGACATCCGGGTCACCGGCGGCCAGGACGTGGTGGACGAGCTCATGCAGGGCGCCGAGGGCTACCTGCGCACGTGGGGCCGGGCCCACGGCCACAACACCCCGTACGCGCCCCTGGTGCGCGGCTACCGCCCGCACGCCGGGCACCTGGCGTCCTCTCGGCCGCTGCCCGCCGGCTTCATCCACGAGGCGGTCTGGAAAGTGCTGCGGGACCCCGCGCCCGGCACGGTCCGGCTCTACGAGTGCAAGGCGGCGAACCACTCGCTGCTGACCCCGGATCCCGGTTGCGAGGGCCTGCAGCCCCTCGGCGCGGTGGGGTACGTGTACACGAAGGCGGTGCCGGGCTCGGTACCCCTCTACCGGTGCTACATACCGTCCGTCTTCGACCACTTCGTCTCCCACCGCGCCGACTGCGAGGGGCCGTACTCGCGGGAGGGCCTGCTCGGTCACGTCATGCCGGTGGCGGCGGCGCCGTAGGGGCGGGCGGACCGAGGTGCCCCCGGCGCGTGCGGCCCGGGGGCACCTCGCCGGCGTCGGCCGCGGGGGCGGCGTGCCGCCTGCGGGGGGGGAGCCTGCGGGGCCGTCCGGAGGCGGCCGTCCGGGGGATCCGAGGACCTCACGTGCCCTTCCCCGGCCGACCGCGGGCACCTCTTCCCCACAACGAAAGAGGTGCACGATGCCGCTCTACCTGTCGAGGTTCAGCTACACCCCGGAGACATGGGCACGGCTGATGAGCCACCCCGAAGACCGTACGACGGCCGCCAGGTCCTACATCGAGTCCGTCGGCGGGAAGCTGCACGGCTTCTGGTACGCCTTCGGCACCCACGACGGATACAACCTGTGGGAGGCCCCCGACAACGTCTCCATGGCCTCGGTCGCGCTGGCGATCAGCGGGGGCGGGGCGCTCAGCTCGTTCGAGACGACCGTGCTGCTCACCATCGACGAAACGCTGGACGCCCTGCGCAATGCCGAGCAGATCCGCTACCGGGCTCCCGGCCGGCAGCAGTGAGGACTACCCGCCCTCGCCGCCGAGGACGTTGTTGACGTAGGCCGCGAGCGAGCAGCGCAGGCCTTCGGGGGACATCTTCTGTTCGTCGATCAGGTGCGCGACGAGGTCGGCGCGGATGGTGGCCAGCAGCGCGTGGGCGGTGAAGTCCGGGTCGTGGACGCCGGGCACCTGGTCGAGCGCCGCCCGCAGCGTTTCGTGCCACCAGTCGTAGTGCTGGGCCCGGTACGGGCTGCTGAGCCCGGCGTCCTCGGCGGCCGCCATGAGGTTCCGGTTCTCGATCTTGAAGGTCAGCGAGGTGTCGAGGAGGGCCAGCACCCGCTGCCGCGGTGCGGTACCGGTCGCCTCCTGCACCTCGCGCACCGTGCGCTGCAGCGGTTCGAGGCGGGAGGTGATCACGGCGGCGATGAGGCCGGCGCGGTCGCCGAAGCGTCGGAAGAGGGTGCCCTTGCCCACGCCCGCCGCCGCGGCGATGTCGTCCATCGACACGCCGTGGGGGCTGCTGCTGGCGGCGAACAGGGCGTCGGCGGCTGCCAGGACGGCTTCCCGGTTGCGCTGGGCGTCGGCACGCTCCGTGCGCTCCGTGCGCTCCGTACGTCGGGCCACGGGTCCTCCTTCGTCTACGGCCTCTCCGGCCCCGGGGAATGATATTCGGCCGGCTGGTGTGAGCGGGTCGCGCCCAGCTCCCGTTCGACGAAGGCCCGCAGGGTCCCCGGGGGGCGGCCGGTGAGGCGCTCCACGGTGTCCGTGGTGCGGTCCTCGGCTCCGCCGGCGATCGCACGGTCCATCTGCGCCAGCATGGTGGCGAACTCCAGCGGTATCCCGGCCGCCCAGCGGTCGCGCAGTTCCTCGAAGGTCAGCTGCCGGTGTACGACGGGCCGACCGGTGACCTCGGTGATGATCGCGGCGGCGTCGGCGTAGCTCAGCGCCTGCGGCCCGGTGAGGATCAGGTCGGTGTCGGGGGCCCGCCCGTCGGTCAGGGCGCGTACGGCGACGGCGGCGATGTCCTCGGCGTCGACGAATCCGACGCGGCCGTCTCCCGCGGCCGTGAGGATGGCGCCGTCCTCGCGGATGGTACGTGCGTGGGGGGCGGAGCCGGCGAAGTTCTGCATGAACCAGGAGGGCCGCAGCACCGCCCACTCCTCGAACAGACCGGGCAGTTGTTCGTGGACCCGGCCCACCGCAGGGCCGCCCGCGGGGATCGCCGAGGAGCTGAGCAGCACCGCGCGGCGTACGCCTGACGCGCGGGCCTGGTGGAGGAAGGGCAGCATGACGGCGGCCGGATCCGGTGAGCCGACGGGTGGGATCAGGTAGGCGCGGTCGACGCCGTCCAGGGCTTCGGCCCAGGTCGCGGGCTCGTTCCAGTCGAATCGGACGGCCTCGGCGCCCGGGTGCGGGATGCGCGGGGTGGCGGTCCGGCCGGCCGCCTTGACGCTCCGGCCCTCGGCGGTCAGCCGGGCGGTGACGCGGCGGCCGGTCGTCCCGGTGGCCCCGATGACCAGGGTGGCGGGGGCGGGGGCGGTCGTCGTCATCGGCCGGCTCCCGTGAAGTCGGCGCCGGGCTGGGATGCGGCGAGCGGATTCCAGTAGTCCCGGTAGGTGGTGATGAGGCCGTCCTTGACCGTGACCACGGCGATGTAGGTCATGTCGTAGGGGGTGCCGGTCTTCACCAGACGGCCGACTCCGCGCATCTCGACCACGATGGTTTCGGGGACGGTGGTCTGATGGATCTTCACCTCGGGGAAGTCGTGCAGGTCGACGTGGTCGGGGTAGTGGCGCATGTACTCGCCGACCGCGGCCTTGCCTTCGAGGCACGGGGGCCATCCGTCGGGGGCGAAGGGGAATTCGAGGACGCCGCCGGTGTCCCACAGGTCGACCCAGGCGGGGATGTCCTTCTCCAACAGCAGTTCCAGGCCGTGGCGGTACAGCTCCGCGGCCGTCATGGGGATGGTCATGGTTCAGGCTTCCGATCTGCTCGCAGCGGGAACGGGCGCACGCGTGGCACATAAACGGACCGCCGGTCCGTATGATCTCGAGCCTACGGACCGCCGGTCCGCTTAGCAAGCAGCGCCCGGCGCCCGACTGGCAACCGCCGCGGGGAGATGAGGCCCCTGAAGGCCTCGGCCTGCACGGCGGTCCGGGCACCGGACGGGGGGCGAAGCGCCGATGATCGCGCTGGAGTGACGCCGAAAGCGGCGAAGCCGCAGCCGACCCGCGCGGGGGTCTGCTGCGGCTTCGACTTCGGCTTCGGCTTCGGCTTCGACGAGGTCAGGAAGTGCGCTTGAGCGTCCAGGTGTTGGGGTTGAAGCTCGGGACGGCGGAGTAGCGACAGCCGCTCGAGTAGTAGGTGCTCGTGATGGTCCAGCCGGCAGGCGGCCACGTGGACGCGCAGGCGTTGACCTGCGTACCCACGGGGTAGCCCCTGAGGTCCTTGATCTGCTTCATGTTGGGCGTGAAGCCGGAGCCGCACCCGCCGCTGTTCCACCACTGGACGTCGACCCAGCCGTCCGGGGTGAGCGCACTGGCGCACATGTTGACCGTGTCTCCGGGGGCCGCCGAGGCGGGACTCGCGGTGACGGCCAGGGCGGTAACGGCCATGGTGGCCAGCGTGACGGCGAAACGGGTGCGAAGCACGAGACGTTCCCTCCTCGGCGCACCGGGTTCGCCGCCGACCGTCGGCGGGCCGTGCCAGGCGCCGCACCATTGCTATCCGACCGACCCAAACTCCGGAAAGTCACCTTTTGGGCATAACTCTGCGATCATTTAGAGCCGTTCGCGGCGGCCAGCCGATCGGCCGACGGGCCTCGGGGCGCACTCCGACCGAGGCGCCGCCTTGAACCGGCCGCACACGCCCGAGATGACAAGGGCGCCCGTTCCCCGGCGGGGACTCGGAGGTGTACCGGCCGACGACCGGCTCCGGGTCGCGAATCTCGGAGTCGTAGCCGCCCTGGGAACGGTGGGGCGGTGGGGCGGTGGCCTCGGGGGAGCCGTCGGCGGCCGCGACGATCCCGATCGCCACGCCCGTCCGGCTCCTGCGCCGCTTCTGGACGCCGGGCTTCCGGGGCTCCACCGCTCCCCCGCCCACACCCCGAACGGGTCAGGCGGCGCGGCAGAGTTCCGCGGGCCTCGCGTGGGCCGAGGGCCGGGCCACGGTGGCGGGAAGGGTGCAAGCGGCACGAAGGGTACCCGCGGCCTGCGAGCGGGTCCGCGCGAACACGTAGAGGCGGAGCACCGCGAACCGCGCGACACCGGCGAGCGCGGAGGCCGACAGGTAGACGACCTGCTCCAGCATCGGATCGGGCGCCGCCACCAGCTGCCGCAGGGTCAGCACCGCCACACAGGTCACCGCGTACGCGGCCACCGCGGACCCGGCCGACTGCGCGTGCTGGCGCCGGCTCGCGCGCCCGCCCGCACCGAAGGTGAAGCGGGCGTGGAGCTCGGTGGCGAGGAGCGTGGAGAGCACGGCGATCAGGGCGTTGGCCAGGACCCAGGGAATCCAGGAGGCGAGGGCGCCCACGCCGAAGCTGGAGGCGAGCCCCACTCCGCCGCCGCAGAGTACGAAGCGGGCGAAGGCGGCGATGGCGCCGGGCTGCGTCGCCCGCTGCCCGCTCTGCACTTTCTCCATGATCCCCACCCCTTCGACGGCCCACCCGCGAACGCGCCCACCGGTCGGCGAAGGACCCGGGCGCGCCACTCATGATGCCATGATGGCGCAGCAATGGCGCCACGTCGAGCCATAATTGACGCCACGTCTGCGAGCACCCGTTGAATGCGCAGGTCAGGAGCAGCACCAATGCGGCCAAGCCTTTCGCCCACTCGACCGCTCTTGGGTCCGGGTGGAATGGGTGTGGGCGTGGGGTTCAGGGACGGTCACCCCTCGCCCTCAACCAGGCTGAAGAGGATCCGCCTGTTCTTGTCGGCGAAGGCGGGGTCGGCCCGTTGGAGCTTGACCCGGACGCTCGCGCCGAGCTCGAGCTCGGCGGCGGCAGAGGTGACGCTGCCCAGCACGGCGGGCTCCGCCAGCTGCACCTCCCCCTCCCGCGGGTTCGGTCGGGACCCTTCCGCGTCGGTGTCGATGACCACGGCGTCGAAGGTGGCTCCCACCCGGTCCATGAGCAGCGCCGCCTCCACCAGGTCCACGGACTGCCGGTCCGCCGCACTCCCCTTCGCCCTCGCCATCGTGCCCGGCAGGTCGTCCAGGGCCGCCAGTACCCACTCCGGCGCGTCCCGGTCCGCGCCGGCGGCCACGCACACTTCGCCGGCGTACCGGTCGACCAGGCGCCTCAGCGGCGCCGTGCAGTGCGTGTACGGTGCCGCGATCGCCGCGTGGACGGTCTGCGCGGGGATGTGGTCGGGGTCGCGGAAAGACCGGTAGACCGATTTCAGCAACAGGGCGCCGGCCGCCTCGTGGAGGAACGCCGCGTGTTTGTGGTCGTGCGGATTCAGCGAGCGGATCAGCTCCGCGTACGACACGTGGTGCGGCCAGTCGATGCCGAGGCCCTGGGCGATGCGGCGCAGACGCGTGACCTCGTGCGTCGGAGCCTGCTCCTGGGTCCGCAGGATGCCGGGACCGCCGGCCAGCATCATCGTGGCCGCGGCCATGCCGGTCATGAGGGAGATCTGCTCGTTCCAGCCGTCCACGGGCAGCGCAGCCCGGTAGCTCAGCCGGAACGATCCGTCCTCGAAGGTGACCTCCTGGTCCGGCAGGCTGAGCGAGATGCCGCCGCGCTCGGCCTCGACGGCCTCGCGGAGGGTGCCGATGTCGCGCAGCAGTGCCAGGGGCTCCTCGGCGGTGCCGGAGTCGATGGCCTGTTGGACGCCCGCGTAGTCGAGTTTGGCCTGGCTGCGGACGAGGGCACGGCTCACGGACGACCTGGTCACCTCGCCGTGGGCGTCGAGGTCGTGCTCCCACAGCAGGGCGGGGACCTTCTGGTTCGGCAGCAGACTGGCCGCGCCCTCGGACAGGACGGGCGGGTGCAGCGGCACCTTGCCGTCGGGGAAGTACAGGGTCACGATCCGCTTGTGGGCTTCGGCGTCCAGCGCGTCGCCGGCGGTGACGAAGGCGGCCACGTCGGCGATGGCGTAGTGCACGCGGAACCCGCCGCCGGGCCGCCGCTCGAGGTACATGGCCTGGTCGAGGTCCTTCGATCCGGGCGGGTCGATCGTGAAGAGCGGCAGGTCGGTGGCGTCCTTGTCGGGCAGCCGGGGGGCGCGGGCGGCGGCCTCGGCCGCCGCGAGCACCGGATCGGGGAAGACCGAGCGGGCCTGCAGATCGGTCCGGAGCTTCTTCAAGGCGGTGGCCAGAGCGGCCTCGGCCGCTTCGGACAGGCGCATCGGGCGGCGTGGCATGCCCCGAGCGTAGGGCGGCGCGCATGTCCCGGCACGGCGGGCGACCCGTCCGGGGGCCGGGCCGGCGCGCCGCCGCCGGTCGCCGCGGGGCGGCCCGCCCGGCCCGTGGTGAGCCGGTCAGCCGCCTACGCCGAGGACGGTACGGATCAGTGTGCGCTGGGCGTCGGACAGACAGGGGTCCTGGAGGTCGAGTACTTCGTCGTCGACGGTGATCCGGTAGCGGTAGCCGTCGGCGACGGGTGTGACGGCCCGCTTGGCGAGCTCTTCGAGGTCCGCGGCGTCCGTGCGGCCGGACGTGTCGAGTGCGCTGAGCTTCTCCCCGCCGGCGAAGCCTCCGGAGCGGGTGACCGTTATCAGCATGGCCGTTCCTTCCTGGTCGCTGGTGTGGCACACGGTCTGCGCGTCGCAGCCACTGCCGCGCATGCCCCGAACCGCGGCCCGCTGTCACCCGGCGGGGCCCGTTCCCCCCGAACGTCCGGAAACCGCCGCTGCACGGCGGCGACCGGGATGGCATGCCGCTCAGGATCGCCGGCTCCGCCCCTTCGATCACTTCTGTCAGGAGGGGCCGGCTCTGGCGGAGGCATCCCGTCGGCCCGGTTCGCCGGGGCGCACGCTCGGCGCGGGCGAGCCGGTCCGTGAGGAAGGCGCGCAGGAGTTCCGATTGCTGGTGCGGCAGGGCGTGTCCCACGTCGTCGCGGCGTGTCCCGGGTCGTCGACCACGGCGAGCGCGGCGTGCGGGTGGTGGTGGACGAGGTCGACGGCGGCGTAGCCGACCGTCGAGTCCGGCCGCTTGGCCACGACCAGCGTGGGGCCCGGGTACGCGGGCGCGTGGCCGGGTGTCAGCGTCCAGCGTTCGCCGATGCGCCCGGGCGCCGCCTCGCCGACGAGCGCCGCGGCCGGTTCCTCGTGGCGTCAGTACCCCGCCCGCGGCGCTCCGCGCGTCGGCCCGGCCTGCTCGCGGAGCCGGGCACGGGGTACCGGTTCGGGGGCTATCCGAGCCAGACGATGTTCAGGACCGTCAGGCGGCGCAGGGGCCGGTTCACCCAGTAGGTGAGGGAGAGCCGGCCGACGGACGCGTAGCGCACGTCCTCACCCTCGGGGTCCTCGGCGTTCCACTGGCCAAAGCCCCACGGGTCTGCGGCCGCGGCGTCCAGGACGTCCCACACGGTGCCTTCGGCGTGCTCGGGCAGGGTGTCGAGGACCTTCGCGGCCGGTGCGGAAAGGCGGACCGCGTACGGCTGCTGTGCGGTCACCGGCGCCTTCCTCGCAGCTCCGCCATGTCGATGGCCTCGCTGTCGTCGTAGCCGGAGGCGGCGAACGTGTCGACCGCCGGGGCGTGGGCGAGGCGGCCCTGCCAGTCCTGGACGACCTCGTACAGCCCGGCGAGGGAGAAGGTTCGGCGGGACTCCTCCAGCGCGGCCGCCCAATCCCGCTCGAAGGCCGGCACCCATTGTGCGGCGCGCGGGTCGGCGCGCAGCTGGGCGAGCAGGTCGGCCGGCGCCCCGGGTGCGGGGGCGTGCGGGGTGACAGGGTTGTGGTCGGGCTGGGCGCTCATCGACGGTTCCTCCCGGCGGCGGGTCGTACCGCAACGGTACGCGCGCCGGATCGCCGCGGGTGCGGTCATGGGCGGATCCCTCCTACGGGGTGAGCGGCGGCACGAGGGCCCGGGCCCGAGCAGTTGCCGATGTCGGTGCCCGGCCCGTGGTGTGCCGACCGGGTCGGGCGGCGGGGCTGAGGGCCAGGGTGTAGTGGCGGCCGGTGGCCAGGTGGATCGTGAGGGTGTCGCCGTCGGCTGTGATGGTTTCGAAGGCGGGGTGGGCCAGGAGCGCGGGGACGACGACGTCGCGCAGCACGTCGGCAGTGGGGCCGTCTGCAGGGGCACCGGTCGTGTCCCGAAACACGTTGCCGTCGGCGCCGGCCTGGAAGTCGAGCACCCACGTACCCCCGGCCGCGGTGAAGACGATGTCGCCGCGGGTGCCGGAGTCGGTGACGCGCTGGAGTCCGGGGTCGCTGGTGTCCGGGTGGGCCTCCAGGACGTCGGCCAGGCGCACTGCCTCTTCGTCCACGGCGGTCAGCGGCCTCCTGTCACGGTCGGTGGGCGTGAGCCGAGGCTCGATAGATGTCACCGGCGGCACCGCTTAGGCTGCACACAAACCAGGTCGAAGCAGCCGGACTGTCACCAGAGAGGCGCAGGAGTTGTCACACATAGTCGGTCACCGGTGTTCCTGTCACGGGGGCGCAGTGTGACTCGCGACGACCTCATCGCGATGCTCCGCGACCAGACTCCGGCATGCGGACCTGCGCGTAACGCCTTGATCGCCGGGGCTGACTTCGTCGTCTGGGACGGCCTGGTCCCTGCCAACCGGCACGCAGGCGTCTTCCGGCGTCGAATGCACAACTCCTTGAAGCGTGGCCGCACGGTCGATGGCGCGGCCGAGAGTGTCGGCATCCTTCTGCGAGCCGGGGAAGAGCCGCTTCGTACCGGATCCATCGACGCGGTGGACAGGTCATCCTGGTTCACGATCTTCCTGAACTCCACGGCGACAGTAGTGGTGGCCTGCTGCGGCGGACGCCGACCCACCACCATGGAGTCGGCCGACCCCCCGAGTCCGGCGCCCAACCTCGCGGGTGACAACTAGCCTGCCCATGTGACACCTGTCGCGCTTCGGCTTACGGGTGCGACGCTGCCGGTGTGCCCGGCGGCGGGGTTCAGAAGGCGACGTCGAAGTAGTCGATGTCGGTGAACTCGACCCGGAGCTGGTCGGCCCGGGTTCCGCCGTCCTTGAAGTAGATCTCCTGCAGTCCCTCGGCGACGATCGTGCGCAGTTCGCGGTCGGCGGCGCCCCGTGCCCGGGCGTCGAAGAGGCGCTGGGCGTAGGCGGCGGGGAGGTGGACGGTGAGGCGGCGGACCCGGCCGTCGTCGGTGGTGCCGACGGGTGCGGTGTAACCGAACCGGGCGCGGGTCTCGACGGTGATGCCGGTGCTGGTGGCGGCCTCCCTGCGGCGGCGGCCGCGCACCACCGGCTGTCAGCGGGCGCGCACGGCTGTGCCGATGCGGTCCGCAACGTGCTTGGGCGGGGTCTTCCGGTCGCCCTTGTGACCGCCCACTCCCCCGGCGTCCGATCACGCCGGATCGCGCGGTGCAGCGTCGGAATCGACGCGCTAGAACACCCTCGCCCCGGGCCGCGCGAGCGGTCAACTCACGATGGACAGCGGCCACGTTCCCCTTCCACAGCCCCAGCAGAGCCGGCACCTCCGCACTGACCGTGAACCGGCCCCTGATACCGGTCCCGCTCCCCCGGCGCCCCAGCCGCGGCCGCATCCTCCCGCGGATTCCCCGGCGCCGCAGACGGGCCCCGATGGCACGTGAGGAGTAGGCGTGGTCGGCCAGAACAGCGTTGGGCCTGGTTCGGGGCCTGATCTCAGCGACAACGGGGTTTTCCGCGCCCGGCCGGGAGTCGGGCGCCATCCATGTGCGTCCGGGTGCATCCGGAGAGATCCGGACGGACGCTGGGAGAGGGCTCGGGAGCGGGCGCCCGAGCCGTCGGTCAGCGAGCACGTCATGGGAAGTGATCGGCATGACTCACCGTTCTCGGACACAGCGCCTTGTGATGCTTTCGGCCTCGGTAGTCCTGATCGCAGGGGGTGGGCCGGCTTCCACCACAGCGTTCGCCGCCCCCTCCGCCCCTGCGTCGCTGCACGTCACGGCCATGACCGGTACGCCCACCGTGGACTGGGTGGAGACCGCCGATCCGCCCAGTGGCATCAGCGCCGAGCTTCCCGGGAAGGCCACCGTCCGGAAGGCGACCGTTTCCATCGAAGGCAATGCCGTCGACGCACGCGTGTACAGCCTGGATACCCCGGAGGGAGCGGTCGGCTTCGCCGTCCACGACATGCCCGGCGACCAGTACCCGCTCGAGGACAATCTCCAGCGCGTTCTCGAGTCATACATGATCAACACGGCCGAGCCTCTGACCAGCAGCAACGTTCGCAAGATGACGTTCGACGGGCGTCCTGCTCTCGACGCGCGTCTGACCTCCGAGACAGACAGTGAGCCCCTGACCGGCTTTATTCGCCTCATAGCCGACGACAAGCACCTCGTGCAGGCGCTGGTCCTCGGTCCCGAGGCGAACGAGAAGGCACTGAAGGCAATGCAAGAGCGGCTCCTCGCCAGCCTCCGCATCCCCTGACCTCGGCCCCGCGGCGCCCGGGCAGCCAGCCAGCCAGCCAGCCCAGGATTCATGCCAAGCTTCCAGCCGCCGGGCAGCGCCTTGCCGTCACGAAGGTCGATCGGTACGCCCGGCGCTCTTGCGGACCGGTGCCCGCCAACGGCCGCGGGGCCGGCTCCAGCGCAGCAGCGGCCGAGGGCGCTGTCGCGCGGACGGTCAAGCCCCGAGATGCAGGGTCATGCTCCGCTCGGCAGGGTGGGGCTTACTGGAACCAGGGTCCGCAAGGCGATTGAAACGATCGTAGGAGCTCGAGACGGACCGGCACGCACATCAGGAGTCAGCCGTGGCGATGGTAGGACTGTTCTGGATCACCGAGGACTCGGTTTACGTAGGTTCCCCGCCGGACGCGGAGGGGCACTGCGTCCGTATCACCTCCGAAGGGGTACAGGCGCGGGGCCCGGACGGCATCCGGGCGTGGCCGTGGTCGATCCTGCGCTCCGCAGGCGTGAACGCCGCGCCCGTGGAGGGCAACGCAAGGGGCGGAGGCCGATTCCTGGCGGCGGTGCTGGAAGCGGTGGTCACACTGGGATCCAGCTACGGCGGAGAGGAACCGCCACAGATGTACCTGGTCCTGGAGACGCAGGACGGTGCGGAGGAGGTGCGAGTGCCGGCGGCGACCAGGGGCTACACCTCCCACGAGATCACCTTGTCCCAGCGCCTCCTGGCCCGCTTCCGGGAGGGCACGGCCGACCCCCGGACCCTCACGACCTGGAGCCGGGACCACAGCGGTGGCACGCCGAAGCCGCCCGAGCGCGAAGCCCTCCTGCGGGAGTGGACACACGCGTGAGCCCGGCGGGCGGACGGCGCACATCCGCGCAGCACCGCCGTTTGGCTCAGGACGCCGCGGCCCGGCTGCGGCAGCACCACAGCACCGCTCGCTGGGCCCGCGGGCTCGGCCGGGCCCAGGTAGCGGCCCGTGGCGGCGTCGAACGCCTCGATCCGGCAGTCGTGATGCGGCATGAACCGGACCCGGACCCGCTCGCCGCCCAGACCCGTCATCCACGCCGCCACGTAGTCGCGGTTCCGGAAACAACCTTCCGGACGCGCACGGCCGCCTCCGGTCGGACAAAGAACTCATCGACCTCGCCATAGAGAGGGCCATCGCCTCAGGCCGATGCTCTCAACCCCAATCCGCTGGCACCAGTGGCTCAACCACTAACCGCCTCGACTGCTCCCCTCAACAGGCACGTCAACGCCGAACTCAAGCTCAAGCAGTTCCTCTGAAGGCTGGAAGCCGGACCGTTGATAGAGCGGGCGGCTGCGCTCTGATGGCCAGACGATCAGGCCTTCGAAGCCGGCGCTGCGTGAGTGCTGCTTCAGCACCTCAAGGAGTGCCGAGCCAGCTCCTTTGTTCCGTTGTGACGGTAGGACGAATAAGTTCGTTACATAGCCGACCGGGTTGTTGTCCTCGTAGGGCTCCGGAATCCGCTCCACCTGACAGAGGAAGACGTGACCGGTGATTTCGCCTGCGGTCTCCGTGACCCATGCCAACCAGTGGCCGGCGCTGAGCCGGTCGCGGATCCAGTGCTCGGCCTCTTCCAGGTGCCGAGCAGGAGCTGGCGGTTGCCCTGCGTAGTCCTCCTGCTTGAACGTCCAACGCAGTTCGGCCAAGGTCCGGGCATCGGCGGACCGGGCAGGACGCACGATGAAATCTGCGGTCATGGCGGCGAGCATTGCTCGTGCAGCATCCGGAGGCAAACCGATTTCTGCGCCGATCACAGCCGTGGCGGGGTCAGCCGTCAACGCTGTTCAATACCTTGCTGGCGGCCGTACCGAGCGGACGTCTGCGCCCATGGGACTTTCCGCCCCTGGAGCCGTTGGCGTCTCGTGGCCGCGAGTTCACGCTGCGCAGAATTCGCCGGCAGCACAAAGCGACCGGCTGCTCCTCCGGCGCCCGTTAGCGTCGCGCCATGGAACTTACGCAGATCACCCCTGTCGTCTGGCAGATACTCTTCCCCGTCGGACACGTGCAC
Organism: Streptomyces virginiae; assembly: GCF_040638905.1. Lineage (GTDB taxonomy): Bacteria > Actinomycetota > Actinomycetes > Streptomycetales > Streptomycetaceae > Streptomyces > Streptomyces virginiae_B. The sequence continues at coordinate 65,594 of NZ_JBEZYV010000013.1, forward strand.
ATCGTGCGTCTGCCGGACGGGTACGCCCTGATCGATACCGGTGTGCCAGGGTCCGCCCCGGCGATCCTGGAGGCCCTCGACCAGCTCGGCGGCCGTCCTCAAGACGTGCGGCAGATCGTTCTTACCCACTCCCACGGCGATCACATGGGCTCGGCTGCGGATCTCGTCGCGGCAACGGGCGCCCGAGTTCTGGCCGGTGCGCTGGATGCCCCGTTCATCCGCGGCACCGCCCCCGAAGCCGAGCCCGTATTCACTGCCTCAGAACGTGCCCTTCACGAGCAGGTCATGGCGGGACTCGCCGACGCGGGCGTGCCTCCTACGAAGCATGTTGCAGTGGACGTTGAGCTCCGCGACGGCGACACCCTCGACGGCTGGGCCGAGCCCGTCCACGTCCTGCATGTTCCAGGCCACACCCCGGGGAGCATCGCCCTCCATCTCATTTCCAGCGGCGTGCTGTTCACAGGCGACATCGTTGCCACCACAGAGGGCCGGGCCATCCTTGGTCCGTTCAACGTGGACAGGGAGGAGGCCATCGCTTCCTTCCGGCGGTTGGCCGCGCTAGAGGTCGAGACCGTGTGCGTGCCCCACGGCGAGCCCTTGATGAAAAACGGGGGCGCTGTGCTCCGGGCAGCTGCTCCCGAGGGTGACTGGGTGTAAAGAGGCCCGTTGCCGATGTCGGATCAGTCCTGCGGGTAAGGTGAGGTCGCCGCCGTGCTCCTCGTGTACGCCTTCGCCACACAGCACGGTCTGGGGGCCTTCGTGCTTGACCAGGCCCGAGTTCAAGACCCGCCGGGGAGCGGCTTGCCCTCGCGGGAGGGCGGACCAGCGGGCTCGTCCCGTCGAACAACCCGGTCCGAGAGGACCGCGACCGGGTACTGCCCGGTGAGGTGCATGGGATCGACGTCGGCCGGTACCCCGCGTTCTTGGCAGGCGCGGACTGTTGCCGGGAGCAGGTACCGCGGCTTCGGCCGGTGCTGGCTGACCGGGGGCTGCCGCGGTGAGGGAGCGGGGGCGGGAGCGGGCCGCTGCCGAGGAGACCTACAGCCGGGAGGCGGGCGCGGGCAGGAGCCGACGGCGGCGGATGTTCGCGCGCCACAACCGACGGCGACATGCACGAAGACTCCGCCACCGCCAAGCACCTCGGCGTCGGCCACTCCACCCTCTCTCGGCACCCTCGCCGCGTACGACGAAGCCGCGGCCCGGCCGCGCTGAAGTCGACGCCGCAGACGGTGAAGAACTCATCGTCACGAGCGACAGCAGCGGCAACTCCGCCAACAGGCCGTTCACCGTCGCCGTGCTCTGACCGCACCCCACGCGTCGAGGCCCGTGTCACGCCGGCTTCAACCTTTCCGTTCGGGGAACGGTCACGGGGACCGTTCCCCGAACGCACACTTAAAGTCCACTTTTGGACCGCCGGCACTTGACCTGCTGATACAGGGTTGAGAAAGGGCTCTGAGCGCGATGGCGTATGACAGCAGGCCCGGCACGCCCGGCGGCGGCCAGGGCAGCCCGGTGCACGTGACGCTCCCCGGCGCGATCCCGAACCCGCCCCCGGCTGTCCGGAGTGCGCGGGCGCTGCGGTACGGCGGGCCGCGTGCCGGCGGGCCGGGGACATGCCCGGGGTGTCCGACTGCGATGTCGTCGTCCGCCGCCACTCGCACGCCCGAGACGGGGGTGCCCGGTGATCCACCGGACGGACATCGGGGAGCGGGTAGCAGCGTTCGCAATGCGGCCTGTGTCCCTTGCGCCCGGTCCGACCCGCGCCGGCCGCTGTGCCCCCGGCTGCGGCCGGTGTCCCGCCGACCAGCCGGCCTCCCGCGTGCCGGCTGGTGGTGGCGTCAGGTGGTCCGCGGCCCCCTCAAGGGGGCTCCCGCCGCGTGGAGACTGGCGAGGGTCTGCCGGTAGGAGTCGACCAAGCTGGTCTCCAGGTAGCTGACCCCGAGTTCCTGGCAATACCCGCGGACGATGGTCTGAGCCCTGCGCAGGTGCGGGCTGGGCATGCTCGGGAAGAGGTGGTGCTCGATCTGGTAGTTGAGGCCGCCGAGAAGGATGTCGGTCAACCGGCCTCCGCGGACGTTGCGGGAGGTCAGGACCTGGCGCCTCAGGAAGTCGGGCCGCTCGGCGCCCGTCAGGATCGGCATGCCCTTGTGGTTCGGGGCGAAGATCGAGCCGAGGTAGACGCCGAAGAGGCACTGGTGGACGAGGAGGAACACGACCGCCTTGCCGGGCGGCAGCACCAGGAACAACGCGCCGAGGTAGGCGGCGAGGTGCGCAGCGAGCAGGGCCCCTTCCCACATGCGGTGCTTGAGCGAGCGGTCGAACAGCGACCGCACCCCGGACACGTGCAGGTTGAACCCCTCCAGCGTGAGCAGCGGGAAGAACAGGAACGCCTGCGAGCGGCCGAGCAGCCGCGGCAGCCCCCTGGCCGCGCGGGCCTGGTCCTGCGTCCAGACGAAGATGTCCGGGTCGAGGTCGGGATCGAGGTCCTCGTGGTTGGGGTTGGCGTGGTGACGGGTGTGCTTGTCCTGCCACCAGCCGTACCCCATGCCGATGCCGAGGTTCCCGGCGACGCGCCCGGACACCTCGCTGCCCTTGCGCAGCCGGAAGACCTGCCGGTGGGCGACATCGTGCGCGAGCAGCGCCACCTGCCCGAACACGAAGGCCAGAAAACCGGCCACCAGCAGCGTCCACCAGCTGTCGCCGATCAGAACGAAGGCCGTCCATCCGGCGGCGTACAGGGCCGTCACGGCCGCGATGCGCAGTGCGTAATACCCGGGGCGTCGGGCCATGAGTCCGGCCTCCTGGATCTTCCGGGAGAGCCGGGCGAAGTCGCTCCCCGCATCCGACCGCATGAGAGGGGGACGCACCGTCTCGGAGGAATTCATGATCAGAAGCCACTTTCCGTTCCGTCGGACACAGGAGGGGGCCAGGCCGCCCTACCCGGGGCTGCGCCCGGCACGCGGGTGGCGCTCCCCATACCGCGCATACCCGGGATAAAGGAATCGACGTACGCCTCGGTTCGCCTCTTCCGTTCCCACTCGCGGCGACTGGACGCCGACCGCGGCCGGCCCGGCGTTGCCGCTGAGGCGGGCTGCTCCACGCCGTCCTCGCCGTGGGCTTCCTCCGGCGGCAGGCACCGGATGGACGCCGACGACGTGGTCTCCGCGGACCGGGAGGGCGCGTACTGCCTCAGGCCGCGGCCGTCGGGTTCGCCGCTTCGGCAGTGCGGCTGTATGCGGCGTTGATGCGCTGGGCTTCTTCGAGCTGGTCTTCAAGGATGACGATGCGGCAGGCGGCCTCGATTGGCGTGCCCTGGTCGACGAGTGCCCGGGCACGGGCGGCGATGCGCAGCTGGTGGCGGGAGTAGCGGCGGTGTCCGCCGGCGGAGCGGAGCGGGGTGATCAGGCGGGTCTCTTCGATGGCGCGGAGGAAGCCCTGGGTGGTGCCGAGCATGTCGGCGGCCCGGCCCATGGTGTAGGCGGGGTAGCCGTCGTCGTCGAGACGGCTGAGCGGGTCGTCTGCTGTCATCGCACCTCACTGCGAAACAGGTGGGGGAAAGGGGTCAGAACGCGGGGAGGGGCCCTGGTGCGTACGACACCAGGGCCCCGAAGGAACTGCTACACCATCTGCCGGCCCTCAGTACTGCGCCGGCCTTCTGTGTCCGCATGCCCGACCGAGATGCCGTCGGGGTGCGGGGATCGCGGATGCGTGACCGGAGACCACCTCACTATCGATGTCCTGCGGTACCCGGGCTCGACTTCCGCCCGGGCGATCCTGATGGCGCCCAATTCCTCCGTTCTTCCCTCGGTCCTACCAAACGGGAACTTGTACTGCTGGTACTGCGTACTTCCGGTACTGCTGTATTGCGAACCGCTCGTACTGCTCGTGGCCTCACCCAAGCGCCACGCTTCGGCAGCCAGCCCCGTCGCCCATCCTGCATCTGCTCTGGCTTAGAACCCCACTGCCGAACTTCCCGGCGCGCGCGCCCGCAGCCGACGCCTTCACCGAGGTACCGCTCACTGACTTCACTGCTGGGTACCGCACTTACGGGTATTGCCACTGCATCAACTGCGGTACTGCTCCTGCTCACGGCAGCCCCTGATCACTGCGGGCCACCCGGTCCGGTCGCCAGTCCCGTCGCCGTCCTGCAAACGCTCTGGCTTCGAAACTCCACCACCGCACCGTCCTACGCACTGCAACTACGGGAACTGCGGTACTGCGAGTACTACTGCCCGGCAGTTCGTCTCTGCCAGGCCCTGCGGTCTCTCTGCGTTACGAGAGAAACCATAACCACACCACCACCCAATGTCTACTCCGGCCGACATAGATTTTCGCGTGTCGACAGCGAGGTAATCGGGCTCGAACAGCGACACGGGCAGGGCGCGAGGCGGTCATCGCCGGGTTAACCGCCACGGGCCCGGCCACAAGCACCAGACAGACAGCAGGGGGCGACCGGTCGCCCCGGGTGGTAGCGGCGTGTTGGCGCTGCCGGGCGAGGAGGGCGCCTACGGTCTTGCCTCCGGTCGCCTGATGCAATGACACCCAGTCACAGCCGTTACCCCCGCCATGGCACCAAGCAGCGCACTCGACCAGCGCAGTCCGCCGCTTCCAGATAGGTGGAAGATCATGGCATCCGGGTGAACTCTGCTCGGGCAGTGCACGCGCCCGTACTCGCGCGACGTGACACTCGCCGACAGGGCCCCGTTGATCATCGCTGCGCGGCGAAGTCGTTCGCCCGGGTCCCGGCCGCGGAGATTCCCGTGGCCGGCAGTCAGTCCCGAGCCGGAGGTAGACCGCCCGTGGCGGTGAACGGAAACCCCACCGTCAGACGACGCCGGCTGGGCGCGGAGCTGCGCCGGCTCCGCCTGGCCCGTGGTCTGACCAGTACGCAGGTGGCTGAACGCCTGTTGATCTCCCAGCCCAAGCTCAGCCATCTGGAGAACGGCCGGCGTGCCATCAAGCCCCGCGATGTCCGGGACCTGTGCGGGCTCTACGGAGTCACCGACCCGCAGGTCGTCGACGCGTTGATGCAGATGGCCACGGAAGCGGACCGGCAGGGCTGGTGGGTCGCCTGCGGCGAGGTCCCGTACGCCGCCTACATCGGCCTGGAGACGGAAGCCTCCTCGATCCGCTCCTACGAGCCCCTGGTGATCCCCGGCCTGCTCCAAACACCCGCCTACGCCCGGGCCGTCATTGAGGAAACGATCCCTCGGGCGACCCCTGAGCAGATCGCCGTGCACCATGAGGTCCGGCTGCGCCGCCAGTCCCGGGCCCACCACCCGGCCCGCCCTTTCCGCTTATGGGTCGTGCTGGACGAATCCGCCCTGCGCCGCCTCGTCGGCAGCCGGCAGGTCATGCGTGAACAGCTCCAGCACCTGAACCGTCTCGGCGCGCAGCCACACATCACCGTGCAGGTTCTCCCGCACGACGCGGGAGCCCATCCGGGCATCTCGGGACAGTTCTCCATCCTCGACTTCCCAGACGCCGCCACGGGTACGGTGTATCTGGAGCGATTCACCAGCGACCTCTACCTGGAGAAACGATCCGACGTGCAGCACTACAGCGTCATGTACGACCATCTCCAGGCCCAGGCCCTGAACCCGGAGCACACCCGCCACCTCATCACCCGCACCGCCGACGAGCTGCCGATCGCCGCATCGCTGCCCGGCCGGCCGTGACCACCGCAGCCGCAGGCCACTGCGTCGCGTACAGGCGCTCACGCAGGTACAGCAGGGCGGCGGTGTCCGCGGCGGCGGCCAGATCTGCCAGCAGGGTGCGGATGGCCGCGTCGTCGCCGCCGCGGACCGCCTGAAGGATCTGCACCCCGGTGGGACGCGGGAGAGGGATCCGCGGGGCGGGTTCTCATGGAAGGGGCGGTGTCAGCGCCGGGCGTCAACGCCGACCCCGCATTCACACGGGATGCCGAACGCTGTGGTTGTGCTGCGGGGTGCTGGCCGCCCGCGGCTATGGTCGGGCGCAGTCCGCGCCGATAGGGCGTGCGCGGGCGAGGCCCGGTGACCAGAGCGCTCTGGCGGCAGTAGCACCGGGCCGCCCCACCACCCACCGCGACCGAGGTCCGGCGCGCGGACCGGGCGGAGCGGAACCCGCTCCCCGTGACCTGGCTCGGCTGGTCAGCCGGCTGCACGAGCTGGCCCCGTCATGAGAACGGCCTCCCCTTGGAGGATGAGGGGAGGCCCTTCTGCACCGGGCTGTGCGCTGTGGCTGGTTCAGATGACGCGCCGGGTCCAGGACTTGGTGCTGTCAGTGCTTGCCGTGGTGGTCGGCCTTGTGGTGCCCGTCCGAGCCGCCGTTGTTGATGCAGGTGTTGCCGAAGGCGGGGTTGAGGAGGCCGACGATGTTGACGGTGTTGCCGCAGAGGTTGACCGGGATGTGGATGGGCACCTGGACGACGTTGCCGGACAGGACACCCGGGGAGCCGATGGCAGCGCCCTCTGCCGTGGCCTCGGCGGCGGCCATGCCGGCACCGCCTGCGGGACAGCACCAGCGGCGGCGGCAACGGCTACGGCCTTGGCAATACGGAACATCAAGATCTCCTTGAACTCACTTCGCTGCGGGGAAGTACGGCACTGGACGACGTCCCCCACAACGGCCGGAGGCGCCCGCCCGTACGGACGATGGGCCGAACCGGTGAGCTCGAGAAACGTCCGCTCAGCCTGGCCCAGGCCGCGACCGCCCGAGCCGGCATCCGCGCCGCCATCGCCTTGCGGGCCTGGCGCGCGGGCAGCTGAAGTCCACGCGACCGTGACCGCGCGCTTGCCGTCCTTGCGGGCCTCAAGGGTGTGGACACCGGGCTGCGAGGAGCGACTTTTCGCCAAGACGGCACCTTCTACGCCCCCCGCCCCATCACCTTGACCGAACCCATAGGGGCACCCCCGTCGAACTCACGCTCATCTATGTCGGCCAGAGCCGGACGAGGGCAAGCGGCGGCGCGGCAGGCGACTGCTGGGCGGTAAGATTGTTCGGTTTGCGGCCTGGTCCAGGCGGGCGCCAGGCGTGGGCGCGGGGCCCGGTTCATGTGTCGACGGGAAGGAGCGTGAGGCAGTGGTGGTCACACAGGACGGCAGGGAGCGGCCGGTCCAGGAGCTGGGGCATGGTGATCATGTGTGCCTGGCGTTCGCCGACGACGCCGAGCAGCGCCGGGTCCTGACGGCATACCTGTATGAAGGGCTTGCCCGCGGGGAGCGGGTGCTGTATTTCGCCGAGCAGCAGGATCCTGCCGTGGTGCTCGAATGGCTGCGGCCGGCTGGCGCGGAGGTGGACACCGCTGTAGCGCGGGGTCAGTTGCGGGTGACCACTGCCGACGACAGCTATCTGGCGGCGGGCCGGTTCGACGCCGAAACCATGGTCGCCACCTTGCGGCAGGAGGTGACCGACAGTCTCAAGGCAGGTTATACGGGGCTGCGTGTCAGCGGGGAGATGAGCTGGGGCCTGCGCGACGTCCCCGGAGTCGACCAGCTCGCCGAGTACGAGGCGAAGGTCAACGCGGTGTTCGCGGGCCAGCGCGCGTCGGCGGTCTGCCAGTACGACGCCCGCCTGTTCGCTCCGGATCAGCTGGACGCATTCGACCGGTGCCACCCCGGCACGGTGGAGGCAGAGCCTCTCCACAGCGACGGTGTGCTGCACATCCTGCCTGCGTTCGAGGAAGGTGAACGCGTGCTGCGCATGGCTGGCACCGTGGACTATCGCACCACCGGTGCGCTGGCCCGGGCTCTGGAGACGGTTCTGGGATGGTCAGGGGATGTGCGCGTGGACTTGGGCGCGCTGGAGTTCATCGACCTGGCGGGTTTGCGGGCCCTGGCGCACACCGCCGGGCAGCTGACACGGGGCCGGCGTCTGCGGGTGACGGGGCTGGCGCCGATGCTGTGCCACGTGATCAGCGTGGCAGGTTTCGACCAGCAGGACGCCTTGGTCGTCATCCCCTCGGAGGTCCGGGCATGAACACAGTGATCGACATGCACGGCAAGCAGCCCGGTCAGGCTCCGCGCCTGGTGCACCAAGGCCTGGTCTACGGATCGGATGAGGCCTTCCTCACCGCGACCGTCCCGTTCTGCCTGGACGGTCTGGAACAGGACGAGGCGGTCCTGGCCGTCACCACACCGGCCAACATCGACCTGCTGCGCCAGCAGCTGGGCAGCGCCGCCAAGAGTGTGGAGTTCATCGGGGCCGACGACTGGTACCAGGCACCGGGACGGACCCTGGCCGCCTATTACCGCTACGTCGACGAGCGGACCGCGACCGGCCGTCACCGGCAGGTGCGGGTGATCGGTGAACCGGTCTGGCACGGCCGGGACGTGCTGGAGACCGACGAGTGGACCCGGTACGAGTCGGTCATCAATGTCGCGTTCGCCGACTGCCCGGCCTGGATCGTGTGCCCCTACGACACCCGTGCCCTGCCCGAGGCCGTGGTGGCCGACGCCCGGCGCACCCATCCGCAGCTGGTGACCGGCCCCGCCGCCGAGTCCAGCAGTCACTACGCCGACCCTCTGGGCGGTACCTGGGGTCGGGAGCTGTCACCGGCTCCCGCGGACGGTAAGGCTGTCCTGCGCTTCGACGCCGACCTGACCGCTGTGCGGTCCTTCGTGCACGACACGGCCCTGTCGCTGGGGATGTCCCGGGACGCGGCGGGCCGTCTGGTCTTCGCCGCCAACGAGGTGGCCACCAATGCCATTCAGCACGGCGGCGGCGCCGGGGAGATCACCGTGTGGCGTACCAGCCACAGGGTCATCTGCGACGTCAAGGATCTCGGCAGTGCCGGTGGTCCTGCCGAGGCCGGCTGGGTCCTGGGCTACCTGCCACCGGACCCCAAGCGGCCGCACGGCCACGGTCTGTGGACCGTCCGGCAGCTGTGCGACCTGGCGGAGGTACACACCGGCGACCGGGGCACCACCGTCCGCCTGCACCTGAACCTCGTCTGAACCCTCTCTCCCGCCCGGGGCCGGGCTCGTGGCGAAAGCCCGGCCCTCCGCCGGCACCGGTGCCCCGCGGAGCCGGCCCGCCGCCCGAAGATTTGGATCGGCCACGCGTAGGCCGACTGCGCGTTGATGTCTTGGCTGTCGCCGCAGCGGGCACGCCGAACGGATCCGGCGGGGGCCGGTGGTGTGCAAGCGGCGACCCCATCCACCCCAACGAGGCCGGGCTACCAGCGCATGGCCCGTGCCATCCCCCTCAGCAGACTCTGACAAGCAACACCGGCCCCGGTTGCAGCCATGAGCAGACTGCACCATCAGGGGTGCGGTGATCCGGCGCCGCAGGTGGACAAGCTGGCCCCGAAGGTCTCCGAGGCGTTGGAGGAACCGCAGCCGGCCCCGCGGGACCTCATTCTCTACCCCTGCTTCACCACGCCGCGTTCAGCAGCCAGAAACGGGTAATGCACAGATTGTCGGGGTTTTTGTACGCCTTCACCGGTGTCCGGATTGCCGGGGTTTCAATGCACGCGCAATGTACGGAACGGATTGCCCGGGTTTTTCGGCGGTATCAGCCGCCTTTCCGACCTGGGGTGCGGAATTGGGTGGCGCACCAGCCTGCTGCGTCGGGCTCTTCAGGCCACGGCTCGCGGAACGATGTCACCGCCGACGACGAGGCGCTTGGCTGTGGCCGTCTCCGCGGCCTTCCCTTGACCCAGAGCCTGCATCACTGCGGATGCGGGCCTCCCGCGGAGCCCCGGGGATGTTCCGGAAGCCGCGCCAACGCCATCGTTCCGGGGAGTCAGAGGGAGGGCCGGCGAGACCTCCGAGGCGCACGCGTTCAGCGCGTGGGGTCGGCTGCCGGCGATATGCGGAGACGATCCCGCCGCGCATGAGCCGCCGCCGCGGGTGCGCGGCACCAGCAAGGCCGTCGCGTCGGAGCATGCGCGTGGCTGCCAGGCCGGCGCGGGACGGGGTGAAGGGTCCGTCGCGCTGCGTGTGTCGGCCGCAGCTCATCGTCTCCCGAGTCGCGGGCATGGCGGCGCCGAATGAGGCGCGGCTACTGCCCTCCTGGTTGGCATGGAAACCGATAGGCCGGCGTCAACGCTTATTCGTCGACCACCATCACCCGGATGGCACACACCCAGACCGACACGGAGAGCGTTTACGGAATATGGCAACAGCAAAGCTCCCCGTCTTCCTCCGCAGGACTGCGCAGGAAGACGGACAGGGAGGCAGATTTCACTCCGGGGCCACCCGGATCGGGAAGTGGATGTTCACTCCGCCCTCCACCGACTGTGGCGAGACCCGGAACGCCACGCTGAGACACGAAGATCTGGAAATCGATCTTTGGTACTCCTCCCCGATCCTTGAGGACTTCCTCCACACGATGAGCGTGATCCAGGTCGAGTTCGGCAGGCGCATGGAGAACACGTTGGCGTCCGCGACGGCCGTCGGCGAGTGCTGGGGTGGCAGCTCACGTGTATGAGTCGTACGGGTACCCGGACATCCACGGTCTCCACCCCCAGCCGGAGACCTCCGCGTTCTGGGACCGGCCGGAGAACGTACAGCACGCCTCCACCGGGCAACCGCTCGGCGGGCCCGGTGAGGTGCATCCGCCGTGGGACCCGGTTGAGGAACTCGCCATCCTTCTCCAGGAGAGCGCTGCGCCCGGGCAACCGGAGCCCTTCACCCGAGTCGGCGTCGACGTCGACGTCGACGACACCGGGGTCACCGGTGACACGGTCAGCGCGCTCGGCCTCGTTGCAGGGCTGAAGCACACCCCTACCGGGCGTCTGCCCACACAAGCCTCCGGCGGACACCGCCGGAACCCGTCGAAGCCGCCGGCAGTGACCCTGCTGCAAACGGGCAGTGTGTTCACCGCCGTGCTGGTCGGTGCCATCGCCGCTGTGGTGAGCGTCCTCAGCGGGCTCGCCGTCTGCGACGCCCTGCGCCACAGCGCCGAACCCCACACGGACCGCGAGGTGGCCAGCTGGTGGCCTCTGCTGATCTACGGCCCCTGGGTGGTCGCCTCCCTGTCCGTCCTCAGATCCGCTCTGCACCAGCGCCGCGCGCTTCATTCCTGGTCCATCGTTTTGCTGTTCTCCACCCTGGCCACGCTTCTGTGCGTAGCCCAGGCACCCAGAACGATCGCCGCCATGGCGGGGGCTGCTCTTCCTGCCGTCGCGGCGCTGGCCTGCTTCCAACAGCTGGTCCGCCAGATCACACTCACGCGACCGCCGCGCCAAGCCGCTCCGCGACATCGAACCCCGAGGCTTTCTGCGTCCGTCCCGCTGGGGAAGACGGCCGCAGTCAGACGCAGGCCGGTCAGTTTCCCTCCCGGCTACCCCGCGGCAGACAACACAGCTGTCCGCTCTCCGTCTCACGGTCACAGATTCGGATAAGACGCATAACGGTCGTACGCGTGGAGCAGTGCCACTCGTGCAAGTCAATGTCACGGTCCCAGGCTCGGGCCATGGGTTTGGGTTACTCGAGTCCGCACTGTCAGCGGAGTCTGACTGGCCGACAGTCTTGCCGTCGGCGAGATCGGTCCGCCGTCCACGCGCGGGAAGTGGGAGTCCTGGGCGAGCGTCCCACCGGAAACGGCACTGTCGGACCACGACGCAAGAGGGTCGAGCATCCCATGGGCGGCGACCGCGAAGCACAAAGGCGGTAGCAGCCGCTGACTCCCTGGCCACCCGGGTCCTTCCCACACGTCAAAGGGGCGCTCGCCTGCACCTTTGAAACGAAGATCGAAACCGATAGTCACGGGCCGTGCACAGACTCAGCCCGACGGTCTACCCACCCGTGCCCCATCGGAGCCTGGGGCTATCCACCGCGATGCGCCTCGGACCGCACCCCCGGCACCCCAGACGTCCGGTCAATGCGGCACATCCGAGCGGCGTGCCGTGGGGAATGGTCCTGCCCGCGCGAGGCGGGCCCCCACGGCGACCGAGTACACAACGCGCTCCGGCGCCTCATCCCCCCGCGTTTACCACAAGAGGTCAGCAACATGGTGTACGAGTTGTCCCACGCTGAACGAATGCAGTACAAGCGGCGCCAGGACGCCGCCTACCAGGCCGGCGAAGAGGCTGTCACCAACCTCCAGGCGGCGCTCGCGCTCGCAGACCTGACCCTCCCCTCCCTGAGCAACGACGGGCCAGTGGCCGGCCACGGCTTCGTCCGGCTCGGCGGATGCAACGCCGACTTCGCCAACCGGCTCGCCGTAATCATCGCCGCAGGTGCCGACGCTCTGCAGCATCAACGGTGAATCGGCAGGGCACCGGGTCCTTCTCAGCCGGGGCTGAAGCCGCGCGCGGGCGATGCCATCCTGTTGGGCGGTGATGGACATGTGCTCGTTGCGCCGGCAGGCCACCGCGTCACGGACAGCCCTCGACGCGGCAGTGTCGTGCTCGGCGCCGCCCTCCAGCGCCGTCCACCCCGATGTGCCATCGGGCCCCGGGACTTCCACGAGGCGGTGATCCATACGTCCCGTGATCATGCCCCGGCCTCGGACCACCCCGCCGCACAAGGATCCGTAGCGTTCGGGGAAGCGGTGTCGGGCGGGCGCAAGAATCGTTTTGAGGATCGTGACCGCTGATCAGCGACAATTCTTGCCTCATGTCCTGGGGCAGGCCCGGCTCATGCCTGGTTCCCTCATTCCCACGCAGATCCGGCCGTACGCTGCCGGATCCGGTCGGCATGCCCGCCGCGGCGGCCCCGAAGACGTCGCAGACCAATCCGCGCCCCTGTATGCGCGGCTCGCAGCGGAGTGGACTGCCCGCGGCGCCGCGGTGCCCGGTATGCCCGACCCCCTCTGGGAGCGCCTGATCTCCGTGGAGCACTTCGCGCGGGAAACCGAATCCACCCTGCGCCGGCTCCACCTCGCCGCGGACCCGACCCCACCCTTGTGCCTGCCGGACCCGGATGCCGGCGAATCACGTGAACCACCCACCCGGCACCAGTGAGCCTGCAACCACCCGCGGGCGTTCCAGCGCACAGCCCGACCCACGGGTCCGTCAAGCGAAAGGGACGGTGCAGTTCAGGCGGTGTCCTTTGCCAGGGGCGAGCCCTGGCCAAAACGCTCGCGCTCACCTTTGAAGTCTGGCCTGCCTCGGCCGGCTGCACCGCACTGGACCTCGTCATGAGAGCGGCCTCCCCTTGGAGGATGAGGCGAGGCCGTTCTGTGAAGGGCTGCGTGCTGCGGCTGGTTCAGATGGCGGCGCTGGACGTGAGGGCGCCGCAGCCGAAGCCCGGTTCCGTCGGGGACGAAGAAGGCATTCCGCGCCGAACGTTTGCCGTAGAGAGCGTCCTGGATCCGCCGCCATCGCTCGGTCTGGTTGCACTGGTTCGCGGCCTTCTTCGACCCTGGGTTGTCCCGGTCCACGTTCAGACGGAGCCACTGCGGAGCCCGCCTGACTTCCAGGACGGCCCTTTTCAGTGGCTCGTACACGACACGGGAACCACAGGACATCTCCGACCTCACCATGGGGTCCAGGGACACCATCAGCGAGGCAGCGTGACGAGCCCCATTTCATAGGCGGTGATCACGAGCTGGACCCGGTCCCGGGCGCCCAGTTTGGTGAGCAGCCGTGACACGTGCGACTTGGCGGTGGCCACCGTGATGAAGAGGTCCTCCGCGATCTCGGTGTTCGACCGTCCGCGTCCGACCAGAGTCAGCACTTCCCGTTCCCGTTCGGTGATGCCCTCGACCGGCCGCAGGGAGCGTTCCGGGACAACTTCGGGGCGCCCGACGAAGTCGGCGATCAGACGGCGCGTCACACCCGGCGCGATCAGTGCGTCGCCGGCGGCGACCACGCGGACCGCCGCGAGGATGTCGTCCAGCGCCATGTCCTTGACCATGAAGCCGCTCGCGCCGGCCCGGAGCGCGCCGTAGACGTAGTCGTCCTCGTCGAATGTGGTCAGGACGAGGACACGGGTCGTCGCCGGACCAGCCATGATCAGGCGGGTGGCCTCGATCCCGTCCATGCCGGGCATCCGGATGTCCATCACCACGACGTCGGGGCTGACATTCCTGACCAGCTGGACCGCCTCAGCACCGGTGCAGGCCTCACCGACGACCTCCAGGTCGGGGTGATCGGCCATGAGTACGCGCAGACCGGAACGCACCAGCGGCTGGTCATCGGCGAGCACCACCCGAACGGTCATCGGGCCTCCACCGGAACTCCGACGCGTGCGGGAAGCGGTAGCCTGGCCGCCACCCGGAAGCCGCCCCCGGTCCGCGGCCCGGCGCTGAGGTCACCGCCCAGCAGGGCGACCCGCTCCCGCATTCCGATGATGCCGAAGCCGCGGGCCGAGCTGTCACCGGTGGCGCCGCGCCCGTCGTCGACGACCTCCACGGACAGCTCCTCCGCCCTGTAGTCGATGGCCACCCGGCAACGCTTGGTGCCCGCATGACGGACCACGTTGGTCAGCGCCTCCTGCACGATCCGATAGGCGGACAGATCGATGTCGGCCGGCAAAGGACGCTGCTCCCCTCTGCGGCGCACGTCGACGCGTATCCCAGCATCCGCGGTCGCTGCCGCCAGCCGTTCGACGTCCGCCAGCCCCGGCGAAGGTGCGAGCGGTGACTGCTGCGATACGGTCGCGCCCAGGTCGGCCTGACGGAGCGACACCAGCGTGCGCCGAAGACCCGACAGGGTCTCCCTGCTGGTGGCCTCGATGGCCCGCAGGGCCTCGCGGGCCTCCGCGGGCTGGGTCTGGATGACCCGGCTCCCCACACCGGCCTGGATGGCAATGATGCCGATGCTGTGCGCGACCATGTCGTGCAGCTCCCGTGCGGTCCGCAGCCTTTCGGCGGTCACGGCCTCGGCCACCTCCTGCGCACGCAGCGCCACCGCGTGCTCGCGGCGCTCGCGGCTCAGCAGGCCGACCGTGCAGGATGCGGCCATCGCCAAGAGGGCGATCACGACGTTGACGGTCAGGTTGTCCCCGTGCGCGAAGACGCCGATGACCAAAAGCTGCACGACGAAAGACACGGCCACGGCGGCGAGCGAGGCTCGCCGACTGCAGGTGGCGACGATGAAGCCCAGGACGAGATCCACCGCCACAAACGACAGGAACTGGCCCTGATACCCCACCGACAGGCCCGCATGGACGGAGCTTGGAGTGCCCACCACCACGGCGGTGGATCCGCAGAGCGCCATTGCCAGAGCCAGCAGCGGCATCCGTCGTACCACGCCGATGAGCAGGCTCACGGCCATCAGCGACCCGACACCGTGGACCGTGCCCGACGCCCGCGGCGCGCCCCCCACCAGCAGACCCACCACGAGAAGGTGGGAGGCAGCCCCCGCCCAGGCCACGGCCTTCGTTCTCGTCATCGGCGGCGTGCCCCCCACTCGGGAACAAGGCCACGGTGCGCAACACGCACAGGCAACGGGGTGATCGTTATGAGGTCCACGCCGCGAGACTAACCGGCCACCGCCCGCGCGGCATTAGGCCCGGGACGTACGCCCACGGGCTAACCCGGCCGCGCGATTGCCGCCCACGGCCCCATGTCCGGACGGGGGTCTCTCGGCACTGTGGGTGCCGTGATCGAAGTCAACGAACTCACCAAGCGCTACGGCGGCCAGACCGCCGTCGACCATCTGTCCTTCACCGTGCGGCCAGGCCAGGTCACCGGATTCCTCGGCCCCAACGGAGCCGGCAAGTCCACCACCCTGCGGATGATCCTCGGCCTGGACGCGCCTACTACCGGCTCCGCCACCGTCAGCGGCGTCCCCTTCCACCACCACCCGCGCGGACTGCGGCACGTCGGCGCCCTCCTCGACGCCGCACAGGTCCACGGCGGACGCAGCGCCGCCGCCCACCTGTCCGCCCTCGCCCGCAGCAACGCCATCCCGCGACGCCGGGTGGACGAGGTGCTCCAGGAAGTGGGACTGGCCGAGGTGGCGAACCGCCGCATCGGCGGCTTCTCCCTCGGCATGAAGCAGCGGCTGGGTATCGCCACCGCCCTGCTGGGCGACCCGCCCGTACTCGCGTTCGACGAGCCGATCAACGGCATGGACCCGGAGGGCGTGCTCTGGGTGCGCCGACTCTTCCGGCGCCTGGCCGCCGAGGGACGCACGGTCTTCCTATCCAGCCACCTGATGTCGGAGATGGAGAACACCGCCGACCAGCTGGTCGTCATCGGCCGGGGCCGGCTCATCGCCGCCGAGTCGGTACGGGACTTCGCGGCCCGCGGCACCCACCTCAGCGTCGCGGTCGGGACACCACAGGCCGCCGAGCTGGCAGCGGTGCTGACCGCGGCGGGCGCCACGGTCGAGCCGGAGGGCTCGGCGGGCGCCGAGAAGCTCGCCGTGACCGGGCTCCCGGCGGACCGGATCGGAGCGCTCGCCTTCGAAAACCGCATCCGTGTGGACGAGCTGACCACCCGCACTGCCTCACTGGAGGCGGCTTTCATGGAACTCACCGCCGGCAGCGTCGAATACCAGGCAGGACAGCCCCGATGACCACGCCCGCCCCCGTCCCCCCGACCACCGCCGTCACCGGGCCACCCGTCCGCTTCCGTGACCTGCTTGCCTCCGAGTGGATCAAGCTGCGGTCTCTGCGCTCCAGCCCGTGGACGATGGCACTCACCGTCCTGTTCGTCATCGGGTCCTCTGCCGTAGCCACGCTCGCGGACAGCACCGCCCGCTCCGGCCCCGCTGAATTCCTCCCCTTCGACGCCTATCCGCCGGCCGGCTACTGGACGCTGGTACTCGTCGCCGGCAGCGTCGGCGCCCTTACCGTCGTGAGCGAGTACAGCAGCGGCCTGATCCGCACCACCACTGTGGCCGTCCCCGCCCGCGGCTCGGTGGTGCTGGCCAAGGCGGCCGTCACCGCCGCGCTGTGGACCGCGGTCGGCACGGTCATCTCCACCGGTTCCTTCCTCGTCTCCCAGGCCATCCTGAGCGAGCGGCACGCCGGGGTCCCACTCACCCACCCCGGGGTGCTCCGGGCACTGGTGGCATCCGCGCTGCTGGCACCTGTCTGCGCACTGATCGGTCTGGGCCTCGGCGTCCTGCTCCGCCACAGCGCCGCGACCCTGGTCACCACCGTCTTCACCCTGCTGATGCTGCCCCCCATGTTCTCGGAGAGCGCTCGCTGGTCGGCGGACATCAACCATGCAATGGTGTCAGCCGCCTGGAAGCGCCTGGTCCAGACCTGGGAGCCGGATCCCGGATCCCTGGGCTACCCCGCCACGGTCCCCGGCTCCTGGATCGTTTACGCGCTCTGGCCACTGATCACGGTCGCACTCGCCGTGCTCGTCATCAGGCGCCGCGACGTCTGAGCGTGCCTCCAGGACGCGCACATCGCGCTATGCACGCTCCGGGGGCAAGGCCCATCATGGGATCGGCGTGCCTCTTTCCTGTCCATGCGGCCGCGTTGGGCCGACCGGGCCGAGCCGGGGCGTTCGGAGCACGGTTCCCGCAGACCTGACCGGACCGTCGACCCTGACGGGGAGGGTGGGCTGACGGGGATGGTGGCGGGCTGCGGAAGTCGGTCCTCGGGACAGCGGCTCGGGTCGCGTTCGGGTCGGTGCTTCCCGTCCGGCGTTTCTGCTGTTCTCGGTGGACATCAAGACCGCAGGCAGCCTCTCCTGCCGCTGTCGCTACCGACCTTGCGGGTGGCCTTCGCCCGCTACAGCGGCAGCGCGAGGGTTCACCGGGTGGTGGTGTGCGTGTTCAGCAGCTACGGCCATGAGCACCATCAGCGGCGCCAGCACCTTGTGGAGGGTGGAACTACGCATGCGCACCGCCCAGGACGCGCCGATGTCGGCGTACACGTGAACGTACACCACCCCGTGCGGATACCAGTTCGACCGCCGGTACTCGCAGCAGGCCGGCGGCGGAAGGAACGGATTGGCGACGGCAGCCCGCCGAGGTAGCCCCGTTTGGCGGCAGCATCGGCGGTACGCTCATTCCCGCACGATGGGAGGGGACCCTGGTGATGCAGCCGCTGGAGGCCGGTGATCCGGAGCGGATCGGCACGTACGAACTGGTGGGCCGCCTTGGCAGCGGCGGCATGGGGGAGGTGTTCCTCGGCCGTTCCGCGGACCAGCGGCTCGCCGCGGTCAAGGCCGCCCATGCCGAGTATGCACACGACGCCGAGTTCCGGCGTCGCTTCGCCCGCGAGGTCGAGGCCGCCCGACGTGTCGACGGCCGCTTCACGGCCGCGGTCCTCGACGCCGACCCCAGCGCCCGGCGGCCCTGGCTGGCGACCGAGTACATCCCAGGTGTCTCCGTCACCGAGGCTGTCGTCTCCGTCGGTCCGCTGCCGGAAGCCTCGCTGCGGGTGCTCGCCGCCGGCATCTGAGAACCATCAGGGCGGCCAGCACTTTGTAGAGGGTGGCGGAGCGCATACGTACCGCCCAGGAGGCTCCCGCCCATGCCCCCAGCATGCTTCCGACAAGCAGGTTGGCCGCCACCGGCCAGCGTGCGATCACCTCGGCGGCCGGGACCGCTGCCATGCGGGCGGGCAGGGCGACCAGGACCACAACCAGGCTCATCGCCTTGTTCAGGTGACTGCGGAGAGCGCGGCGAAGGAGAACGGGCTGATGAGCAGCGGGAGGCGGAACTCCGCGCCGCCCAAACCGATCATCCCGCCCCGAATACCAGGGGCGCTGAGTGCGTCGAGCGGAGGGGAAGCAGGTTCTGGTCGGACGTCATGACGGGCATCCTCGCTGCTGGCCGGCCTTGCCTGCTACGGCAGGGCCTTGCCTTCGGGGAAAGGTACCGGCTGTCCCCTCGGGGCTCGTCCGGGCCTCTAAGCGCGAGGGCATCGAGGCCCGGCCCGTGAACTGGCCGCCGCACCGCACGGGCATCTGTCCGCGGTAGCGGCACCGAGCCCGTCAGGGAGATGGTTCGGGCACAGCGCGGGTGAGGGGTGCGAGGTCGCCGTACAGGGCGGCGTACAGTGCGGCGGCGAGTCCACGGGCGCGGCCTTCGGTCTCGACGTCAATACAGCACGAAGTAGACCGGGCCGGCGGAGGAGTCGGAGCGGACCTCCCGCGCGTGGAACAGGCGGACGACGGCGGCGCGGATCGCTTCGGACGCGGCATCGCTCATGGTGTGGTCCGGGTCGGCCATGAGTACGTCGGCTTGCTTTTACGCGGCGTTGAAGGCATCGACGGCGGTGGCGTCGGGGACCTGGCCGGCGGGGCACGGAGTGGGCAACGGCTGCATGAGGGCGTCGTCCGAGGTGAGGCGGGAAGGCTGCGGCGTTGACGCCGATCGTGCCCTTGTCGGTGCGGCGGCGTCGGTGGGGTGAGGCGTGTGCGGGTCGTAGAAGGCGCTTCATGGACGTGTGCAGGTCGGCGGCCCCGGTACCTGCCCGGCACCCGGGGCCGCACCATGTTCGGCCCGACCCTTCCGGGTCCGGCTCGGCCCTGGCGGTGGACCGCCGGGCCGGGTCGGCATGATGAGGTCCGTAGGGCGTGTCCTTGCCGTCATCTGCCGGCGAGGTCATGGACGTGGGCACGGAACAATGGAGTACTGCGATGGTGACGGCAACGACCAGTGACATCGAGCGGGCGGCCGAGGTGCTGCGCGCCGGCGGTCTGGTGGCCTTTCCGACCGAGACCGTCTACGGTCTGGGCGCGAACGCCGAGGATCCTGCCGCCGTCGCGCGCATCTTCCAGGTGAAGGGGCGTCCGCCTTCCCACCCGCTGATCGTCCACATCGCCGCGGCGGAGCATCTGGACGACTGGGTCGAGACCGTGCCCGCGACTGCGCGTCTGCTGGCCGAACACTTCTGGCCGGGACCGCTGACCCTGGTCCTGCGGCGCGGCCACCGGGTGCCGTTGGAAGCGACGGGTGGGATGGAGACGGTGGCCGTGCGCGTGCCCGACCACCCTGCCGCCCTCGCGGTGCTGTCGGCCTTCGGTGGCGGCGTCACGGCCCCGTCCGCCAACCGCTTCGGCTCGGTCAGCCCCACGACGGCCGAACATGTCCGTACGGAGCTTGGTGATGCCGTCGACTTCGTGCTCGACGGCGGCTCCTGCGAGGTCGGCGTCGAGTCGACCATCGTTGATGTCACGGGCGAGATCCCGAGCATCCTGCGGCCCGGCGGGGTGACGCGCGAGGACCTCGAAGCGGTACTGGGGCGCTCGATCGCGGTGCCTTCGACGAGTCATGTCCGGGTACCGGGCCAGCACCCGTCGCACTACGCGCCGCGTGCGCGGGTTGTCCTGGTCGAGCCGGAGAAGGTCGTTGCCGAGGCCGAGCTCGCGCAAGGGCTGGGGCACAAGGTCGGCGTCTTCGTGCCTGGCTCCTTCGCCGACGCCCCGGTGAAGGCGCACGCGGTGGTGACGGTCCCCGGTTCGATGGACGCCTACGCGCACGGCTTGTATGGATTCTTGCGCGAGCTCGACCAGCAAGGGTGCGACCTCATCATCGCCTACCTGCCGCTGGAGGACGGGCTGGGGCTGGCGATCGCCAACCGGCTTCGCCGGGCTGCGGGGCCCCGGCCCTCCCGGTGAGCGGCCGCAACTGGGACGGTCAGGACGCGGTGGGGACCGCCGCATCGATGCCGCGGGCGGCGACGGGGTGTGCAGTGCCGTCGGCCAGCCGGTAGGACAGCCCCACCACTGCGAGGCGGCCGTCGGCGACCCGTTCGGCCAGGACGCGGGAGCGTTCGAGCAGCAGGTCCACGGTCTGCTCGATGTGCTCGTCCAGGATCTCCTCGGCCGTCTCGCGTCCGGCGGCGCGGGCTGCCAGCACGCTCGGGGTCACCCGTTCGACGACATCCCGGACGAAGCCGCCTGGCGTCTGTCCGTCTTCCAGGGCGGAGGAGGCCGCGGCGACGGCCCCGCACGAGTCGTGGCCGAGGACGACGACCAGGGGCGCGTTGAGGACGCTCACGCCGAATTCGATGCTGCCGAGCACTTCTGTACCGGCGACATGCCCGGCGGTGCGGACCACGAACAGGTCGCCCAGGCCGCGGTCGAAGATGATCTCGGCGGCCAGCCGGGAGTCGGAGCACCCGAACAGCACGGCGAAGGGCTGCTGGGACGGTGCGGTCTCGGTGCGGCGGGTGGCGTCCTGGTTCGGGTGCTCAGGCGTGCCGGAGACGAAGCGCTGGTTGCCGGCCATGAGCAGCTCGAAGGCGTCGCGGGGCGTCTGGGTCTGAGTCATGGCCGCAGCTTACGAGGCGGCACCGGCCGTCGCTGCGACCGGTCCCGCCGGAAGGCGCCGGGTCGGGCGACGTCGCCCGGCCGCCAATTGACCCCAGGCGCCGGGCGAGGGCGCCCTTGAGGCAGAACCTCAGCGCGCGGCTCGGCTGCCCGGCCCCGTACGGGTCCCCAGCTCTGCGTACGTCCTGCACAACCGCTGAACGAGCCAGGCGCTGCTCGCGCTGTCGGCCGAACGGGCCATCACGTCCTGAGTGCGTAACGGTCCCCTGGGACGTACATTTCGGGCACTGCGCGGGGCAGAACCGGGGCGTCGACCGCACCATTCAAGCCATGTGAAGGCACACGGGGACCACCATGCGCACTGCCCGCAAGAGTTGGAAGACCTACAGCCTCGGGGCCGCGGCCATCGCCGCACTCCTTTCGTCCGCGGCATGTGACTCCGACGGCGGCACCGCCCCGGGCAAGCGCCCGGCCGCGTCCGATGCCCCCACCGCGTCCGGCGCCGCTTCCCCGTCCGGTACCCAGCGCCCGTCCGGCAGCACGGCCCGGCCGGGTGGCAGCGGGGGCACCGCCGCCCCCGCGCAGAGCACGGGTGGTGGCGACACCACCATCGCCGCCCGCAACGACAACGAGTCGGCGATCCGGTCGCCCCGACGGAGTCCAAGCCGCGGGCCGCCGCCACGATCGGGCCGAAGGAAAAGGCGTACGCCGGCGTGTTCGTCTTCCGGGCCGGCCAGCAGACGAGGACCGTCACCTCGTTCTCCCTCGGCTACCAGGACCGCGCCCCCGACAGCAACCGGGAGGCGGCGCCGCTCGACATCAGGTTGTCGGACGAGGTGGGCACCCTCACCGTCGGTCCCAACCCCCGTGTCACGTACTGGAACACCGATCTGCGCGTGGTCGAGGACTTCCTGTTCAGGTCATCCGGCAACGGCTAGCCGGCGCTCTGAGGCGCGCCTTGAGGTGGCGCCTTGCCCACGGTGCTCCCAGAACGTCTGGTTTTCGATCTCCCAGGGGGAACACCGGGCGTCGTTCCGGCAGTTCAACGGGTGGAACCGGGGGCGGGCCCGCACGACTCGTCCCCGACCGGCACACCATGGGCAAGGAGAAGCCGTGCGCATACTCTTCACCGGCCCGGCCTCGGCCGGGCACCTCTTTCCGATGGTCCCGACGGCGCAGGCCTTACGCGCCGCCGGCCACGACGTGTTGTTCGCCGGCTCGCAGCCGCTGCACCAGCTGCGCCAGGCGGGTTTTCCGCTCGTCGAGATAGGCGACGGCCGCAGCATCCGGGACGTGTTCGAACGGTCCACGGGCGAGGAGGTGCGTTACGTCGCGCCCGACATGACCTCTGACCAGATACTCGACCGGGCGGCACACGGCTTCGCGCTCATCTCCCGTTCCACCGTGGACGGTCTGCTCGAAGCCGCCGAAAGCTGGCGCGCCGACCTGCTGGTCTACGACTCCTTCCAGGCCTCGGCACCTCTGGTCGCGGCCAAGCTCAAGATCCCTTCGGTGATCCAGAACTTCGGCGTCACCTCCGGCCATGACATGGTCGGCCGGCTCGCCGCCAACTTCACCGAGGCGTACGAGACGTACGGGGTGGACGGACCCGCCGAGTCCACCGCGCTGAACATCGTCCCCGCCTCCCTCGGCGGCGACCCGGGCGGCCTGCGGATGCGCTACCTCCCGTACAACGGCGGCGGCACCGTCCCCCTCGAACTGCTCCGCCGCGGTACCCGCCCGCGCGTCGCCGTCACCCTGGGTACGGTGCTCACCGAGCTGGACGGCGTCCGCGCCATCGTCGGCCTGATCGAGGCCGCGGCGTCGGTGGACGCGGAGTTCCTGCTTGCCGTCGGCGACACCGACCTCGCGCCGCTGGGCACTCTCCCGGACAACGTCCGCCCCTTGCCGTGGGTCCCGCTGGCCGAGCTGCTGACCGCCTCCGACGCGCTGATCCACCACGGCGGCTCCGGCACCCTGCTCACCGCCCTCCAGGCCGGTCTGCCCCAGCTCCTGCTCCCTCAGGGCGCCGACCACTTCACCAATACCGGGGCCCTCACCGCGACGGGCGCCGCCCTGCGCTCCACCTCTGACGAGGTGGACGCCGCGCTCCTGACGCGGCTCATCGCCGACCCGGCCCTGCGCGAGGCCGCCGAACGCCTCCGCGCGGAGAACGCCGCTCTGCCGAGCCCGGCCGAGACGGTCCCCGCCCTGGAGGCCCTGGCCGCCGCCTGAGCCTCCTCCACGCGATCGCCGAGGCCCGCAGGAGCCCGGACGGGGAACGACCCCCTGTCCGGGCGACGCGGGAGCCCGACATGATCGGCAAGCAGGACACCCCCCTGGCGAAGGGCGGCCGCGCGGGTCCCTGCCGGGCGAGGCGCTGGTGGCCGGATCGGAGCCCGGCCCGGTGCAGCGCACCGGACCCGGAGGGTCGGGTCGGCTGCGGTGGCACGGTCGCGGAGGCCGACCTGGTGGCGGCGGCCGACGGCTCGGCGGTGCCGTGCGGCGCCGCCTCCTGCCGGCCCACCCGGGTCCGGCGGACGGCCCCGCACTGAGGACCCTTCACCGGCCCCGGCGCGGTCACCGTGGGCGCACTCCTCACCCGGCTGCGCTGCGTCAGGAACCGGTGGTCGGCACCGTGAGCGCGGCGAGCTCCCCGAGGACCCGGGCCGCCGGCGCCGGGTCGACCAGCCACTTCAGGTGGCTGCTTGCCAGGGTGCGGACGTCGTAGGGGTTGTCCGGCGTGAGGGCGTTGCCCTCGCGGATCAGCCGGTCCTGCAGGGCGAGCGGCAGACTCGCGTCGTCGGCCAGGCGTACGAAGGTCTTGGGGATCGTGCCCCAGGTCGCCGCCTGCGCCCGGTCTGCCGAGGTGCCGGTGTCGAGGTTCTCGTCGGGCTGGAAGGTGTTCAGGAAGGTCAGGAACTCCTCGTCGGTGCCGTCGGCGAGGAAGGCCGCCTTGAACGCGGTGAGGGCGGCGGGGTCAGCCGTGCGGAAGTTGACGCGCAGCAGGCCGAGTTCCGCGGGGTTGCCGGCCAGCGCCAGGCCGAGGGAGGCCGCGTCGACCGTGGCCATCTCCGGTTCGGCGTAGTAGGCGCCGACCTCCAGGTCGACCGGGGCCCAGGCGGCGACGTAGACGATGCGGTCGATCAGGTCCGGCCGTGCGTTGGCGGCGGCGGTGGCCGTGATTCCGCCGCGGCTGTGCGAGACGAGGACCACCGGCCCGTTCTGCTTGGCCCGTTCCAGGACGCCGATCAGGTGCTTGGCGTTGTCGGCGAGCGTGACGCCCCGGATCGAGCCGGGCGCCGCGGCGAGCCCTTCGAGGTCCTGCGGTGCCTGGTAGGAGCGCTGGTAACCGGCCTCGAAGCCGTGACCGGGCAGGTCGACGGCTACGGAGCGGTGCCCGAGGAGGCCGAGTTCGGCCTGGAGCGGCGCGAAGGAGAAGGAGTTCGCGAAGGCGCCGTGAACGAGCACGAAGGTGGGGGTCGGCTGCATCTGTCTGATCGCTCACTCTCTCCGTCGGTCACGAGGAATCGTTGGGACACCGGTGGCACCGGGTGGCGGCGAGCTCCTGCCGGGTTCCCCTCAGGACAGTACGCAGAGAATGATCATCAAATCAATCGGTACGGGTTCCTCCGCTTGGCGCCCGGCCTCCCGCGCGCCGTCGACCGTCGGCGGAGAGGGTGGTGACGGTCCGGGGCCGGGTCAGGGCATCTCGTCGGGGTCGCAACTGGCCCGGCGGAGCCCGATCGTGCGGAGGGCCCGCATCAGGGCCTCGGAGTCCCCTTCGCGCACGACATGGACGGCTCCCTCGACCACGAGGCCCGACACCGCACGGGGCACGCGCGCGGAGGGCGTCCGCAGCACCACCCCGCTGGGCGGGTCCAGCCCCCGCACTCCGCGGAACACGCGGAGGACCGCCAGGTTTGAGTCGATGCTGTCGATCCCGGCGGGCAGGGACAGGACCGTGATGTCGGGCAGCAGGACCCGGGCGTGCGCGAGGGCGACGGTGGGGTCGTCGCCATGCGACACGACCTGGAAGTGCGGGTTGCGCTGGATGCCCGAACGGAGCAGTTCCAGCTGCTCGCCCTCGGGCACACCGACCACCAATACCGTCATCACCCTCCCATCGTGCTTTCCGGCGCAGCACGGGGCGACCGGGAGAGATGGGGAGGGGCTGGCCGTACCGGGCTTGGACTGGACCGGGCGCGCGCCTCAGACCGCCGCCGCCCGCGCCTCGTCGGCCGGCCTCGCGCGCCGGGCATCCAGGTGCGGGGCGGCCTCGGCGGCGGTGTACGAGGAGGCGAAGGTGAACGCTCGCGGCGACGGCCCGTGCGCCCGCAGGTCGCTCAGCCGCTCCAGCGCCTCGCCGACGGTCGGCCGGTGGCCGGCGGGAATCCACCAGAGCACCATGTGCGCCTCGACGTGCCGCTCGAACCATTCACGGCGCCGCCGCATCACCTCCAGGTGCCCGCTGCGGTAGGCGAAGTCCCACAGGGCTTCCTGGTTCTCCCACACCGACAGGTTGACGATGACGTCCGCGCCCGCCGGGCGCAGTCCGGTGGCGTCGGCCTCCCCCTCCTCCACGAGCCGCCACACGAAGCCGGGCGCCGCGTCGGCGGCGGAGTTGACCGGATCGAGCAGTTCGACGAACGGCGCGATGCGCGGATCGTCCAAGGGGTGCAGGAGCGTGGCGACGTTGAGTTGGGCGAGGTGGAAGGCGTGCGCGGGTTCGGTCATGGCCTCATCCCAGCACGTAGTCCATTTCTATGTCAATGCTCATTGTCTTTAGAAGCTTCGACGACGACGCAGCACTCCCCCGGCCGGGCGTCCATGCGCGCACGGACGGGGCCGTTGGCGCCGAGCAGCCCTTCCAGCAGTGCGAGGTTCATGCCGCAGACGAGCGGCGGAAAGCGTTGGGCGACGGCATGGAACGGGCAGTTGCGCATACGGACGACGCGCTCCCGGCCGCCCTCTCCTCCCTCGCCTCCTTCACCGTCGTGGCCGCTGTCGCCGTCGCCGCCTTCCAGGTGCGGCTCGTAGCCGCGCGCGACCAGCAGCTTCATGGCCTCTTCGAGCCCGCCGCAGGGCGCCGCCGCGCCGCGCAGGGACTCCCCCCGGCGGCGCGCCGCCGCGCACAGCCCGGCGTCCAGCCCGGCCTCCTCGGCGGCCTCGGCGAGCAGCTCGGCGGCGGTGCGGTAGTCGCGAGCGGGCAGCGAAACGGACCGCTCGACGCGCGCCCGGGTGTACACCTTGGCGGGACGGCCGGCGCCCGGCCCCGAGCGTCCCGTCAGGCGGCGGCTACCGCTCTCCAGCAGCCCCGCCTCGGCCAGCCGGTCCAGATGGTGCGCGGCGAGCGTCCGCGCCACCCCGGCCGCCTCGGCCGCCTCGTTGCGCCCGACCTCGCGCCCCTGGGCGGCCACGTACTCGTACAGTCGGCGCCGCACCGGATCCTGCAGCACCGCGATCACATCGATGTCCTCCACCCTGCCATTCTAGAAACAACACAGGTGGGAGATAGAAGGTGACCACCTCCGCGTGCTCGCCGTGCTGGACGCATGGTGGGGCGGCCTCAGAGGAGGGGCGGGAGCGGCGGAACGTGCGTTGCTGCTGCCCCGGCTGTACCGGCGCACCTTCTACCGGGCCCTCTTCGAATTCGCCCGATCGCATGGGCGCCGCCGGGTGCGCTGCATCACCAGCCCGGAGAACACGGCATCGCAGGCGTTCCCCACCCGGTTGGCTTTCACGGCCCCGGGGGGTGAAGCAGGACTACGACGGCCCCCGACTCGACCGAGTCGCGTTCACCGTCGAAGTGCCCACGCTCTCGAACCCCTCCGTCCCTGGCCCCGTCCACCCCTGAGACCGCCCCATCGCCGACCCTGGCTCAACCCCCGGGGCTCATGGGGGTGTTGTCGGGGCGATCACCCATGTCCCGCAGCACGGGCGGGCGGCAGGGTGAGGCCATGACACCGAACGCGCCGGCACGTCTCGCCGGTATCTCCTTCGTCGCCGCCCCCGTCCTCCTCATCGCCTACGGCTCCGTCCGCCTCCTGGCGGAGGGGTCAAAAGAACCCGGCGCAGCCTGGACCGTCGGCCACCTCGCGTTCCTGCTCGGGGTGCTGTTCTTCGGGGCGGTATGCACGGGGGTGAACCGCATGGCGACGGCCGGCGCGGGGCCGGTACGGCGACGGCTGGCCAAGGCCGGGCTCGTGGCCGGGCTGCTGGGGGTGGCGGCGGCCGCCACGCAGGCGCTGATCGACCTGTATGTGGGGTTTCGGGCGGCGGACAAGCCGGAGATGCGGGAGCTGTTCGGCCGGGTCCAGGACGTCCCGGGCGTGATGCCGGCCGTTTACACCGTTGGACCGCTCTTCCTCTACCTGGGAATGATCATCCTGCTCGCCACCCTCAAGGGCCGTGCCGCCATCCGGGCGCAGGCACTCTTCGTACTGGGCACGGCCGCGAACGCGATCGACCTGGACCTGCTGCCCCTCGGAGGACTCTGCTACCTCCTCGCTTTCGCCCCCCTGGGCCGACGGACATCCACCACCGACACCCTCCCCGCCCGCCCCGCGTAGTCGACCCGGCCATTCGACCGGCCCGTACGCCCCGCCCCTCGACGGATCTGGCCAGTGCCGTCGCCCCCTGCGGGGGCACCGGCCGGGTCGTCGACGTGCCACCCACACTGGGCCGGCGGCCCCCGGTCTACGGGGCGGGCGGCGCCTGTTCGTGCGGGGCCTGCGGGCGGCAGGCGGTGCCGGTGTCGTCTTCCTCCGCGCGCGGCCAGTGCCGTCCTTCGAGGGCCTCGGCGCTGCGGTTGAGCCGGACCAGCACGTCCTCCAGCTCCTGCACCTCCTCTGGGGACCAGTCGGCGACCACCCGGGCCAGGCAGGACCGGTTGACCTCACGGTCTCCTTCGAGCCGGCGCCCGCCCTCGGCGGTGATGCGCAGCTTGCGGGCCATGCCGCCGTCCGGGTCCGCGACACGCTCGGCCAGTCCGCAGCGCAGCAGTGCGGCCGTCTGGCGGTTCACGGTGGAGGTGTCGAGGCCGAAGGCCTCCGCCAACTGTCCGATGGACATGGGCCCTTGGGTGTCGATCCGGCTGAGCAGCAGGTACGCCGACCGCTCCAGGCGTTCGGCGTCGCGCTCGCGCCGAGCCAGCACCTGGTGTCGCGAGAGAAGCATCAGCTCCCGCTCCAGTTTTTCCAGCACTCCGCCTCCCGCTCCTTTCCGGCGCTCCATTATCGCGGACCGGCGGACCGGCGGACCTCTGCGGGCGGGCCCCCGAAGCAATATGCATGATACATAACGTGTGTACTATGCACTTCTCGTTGTCACCCCGACGAGCCACAGCCTCACACCGGAGGACCCTCATGTCCGTCACCCCGTCCACCGCCTCCCGCGCGGCCGAGATCCTCTCCCGGCCCGTCACGCTGAACGGCCTGACCGTCCCCAACCGCATCGCGATGGCGCCGATGACGCGGATGTTCTCCCCCGGCGGCGTGCCCGGCGAGGACGTGCAGGCGTACTACGCCAGCCGGGCCGCCGCGGGTGTGGGCCTGATCGTCACCGAGGGGACCTACGTCGGTCACGAATCCGCCGGGCAGAGCGACCGGGTGCCGCGGTTCCACGGCGAGGACCAGCTGGCGGGATGGGCGAAGGTCGCCGCGGCCGTGCACGAGGCCGGCGGCACGATCGTTCCGCAGCTGTGGCACATAGGCATGGTGCGCAAGCAGGGTGAGGCACCGTACGCGGACGCGCCCGCCGTCGGCCCCTCGGGCATCCGCGTCGACGGCACCGAGGGAACAGGCAGGGCGATGACCCGTGCCGACCTGGACGACGTCATCGGCGCGTTCGCCGACGCAGCCGCGGAGGCCGAGCGGATCGGCTTCGACGGCATCGAACTGCACGGCGCCCACGGCTACCTGCTCGACCAGTTCCTGTGGGAGCGGACCAACCGCCGCACCGACGCGTACGGCGGCGACGCGGTGGCCCGTACGAAGTTCGCGGCGGAGATCGTGGCGGCGGTCCGCGAACGCGTCTCGGCCGACTTCCCGGTGATCTTCCGCTACTCGCAGTGGAAGCAGGAGGCCTACGACGCCCGGCTCGCCCAGACCCCGCAGGAGCTGGAGGCGATCCTGGCTCCGCTGGCGGCGGCCGGCGTCGACGCCTTCCACGCCTCCACCCGGCGCTACTGGCTCCCGGAGTTCGAGGGCTCGGACCTGAACCTGGCGGGCTGGACCAAGAAGCTCACCGGCCGGCCGACCATCACCGTCGGCTCGGTCGGCCTCGACGGCGACTTCATCCGCGCCTTCACCGGCGAGGGTGCGGCGCTGGGTGACATCGACAACCTCCTGGACCGCATGGAACGCGACGAGTTCGACATGGTCGCGGTCGGACGCGCGCTGCTCCAGGACCCGCAGTGGGCGGCGAAGGTCCTCGGCAACCGCTTCGATGAGCTGCAGCCGTACGACGCGGCGGCCCTCAGGTCGCTCAGCCACTAGCGGCACCCGCCTGTCTGCGATTGCCCCGGGAGTCCGGTCCACCGGCCTCCCGGAGCAATGGCCGCTTGTGCCCCTTCGAGGCGGTGACCGTGTGACAAGATCGGCAGCATGAACGAATCCTCAGCACGGAAGGGCGACCCCCGCCCCGGCTCGTGAAGTGGCCGGACGCAGCGGTGGCCGACGGGACCGCTGCGATGCCCGCCCGCATCGCACTCTTCGAGGCCGTACGCGCGACCGCACCGGGCCGGTCCCCATCCGGCTCCTCGGCCTCGCCCGCACCGGAGAGCCGTTCGTACGGCGCGAGGCGATGGACCTCCTCTGCCGCCTGACCGGCGAAAGTCCTGGCCGAGGCCGTCGAAGCGGGTCGCCGACCCGGCTCGGCGACCCCGACGAGGAGGTACGGCGCGGGGCCGCCCACCTCGTCGGGCGCCACGGGCAACGGACCTCGTCCGTGCCGCTCTCGGCGATCTCACCGACCCCGCGGTGCGCACCGTCCTGGCCGGGGACTGGGAACTCCTCACCGATGTCCACGAGGCTGCAGTCCACCTGGCGGACATCGGGCGGCACTGGGGTCGCGTCCTCTCTGCACTGGGGCGCGAGCGGCACGCCCACGCCCTCGTGGCGCGACTCCTCGCGACACCTGACGAGCAGCGGCAGCAGTGTGACCGCGGCCGCCGCCAGTTGGGGCACGCCTCGCGGGCGAGCCCGGCGCCGATGTCACGGGTGGTGGGAAACCACCCCTGGTCTCGGGACGCACTCAGGACCGCCTTGATCTCCGAGGAGGCACGGCAGGTGCACGGGGCCCTCATCGCAGGACTGCCCTTCACGCCGTCCGCGAGGCCCCGCCGGTGCTCCTTCGGGGATCAGCCGACGTACGGCAGCCCGTCCGCCGCCGCCCTCCTCGCCACCAAGCCCGTGGGCATCGTCCGCCTCGGGCACGCCACCGCGATCTTCACCACCGCCGCGCACTTGCCGGGGACGGGGCGAACAGCCAGTGCAAGGCCCCTGCCGTTCCTCCTCCGGTAGCCCGGCATCCCGTATGCGTGTTCGGTTAGGCTAACCTCGTTTGACGTGCAGGCGTACCGGACAGGGGTCTGGTGCCGCAGGCGGCAACCAGGCGGAACGCGCAGAGGCAGGGCGCAGGTGAGAGGTGGTGACCGGGCTTGTGCGCGTCGTGCGCCCGCCGGGGCGGACCGAGCATGCGGATGACGGGCATGCCGGGGTGCGGCCCGGAGATCGGGGCGCTGCCTCGTGGATAAGATCGCGCTCACGGCCGGAGCCCTGTACGTCGTTGTCCTGCTCCGCGCCGGAGGGACGTTCGCCGTCGGGTGGCTCGCCGGCGCCGGTGCCCGGCGCACCAGGCTCGCCGGGCGCATCTCCACGACGAGGTTCCAGCGCGCCGAGCGGGCGATCCAGCGGTGGGGCGCGCCGGTGGTGGCCGTCTCCTTCCTGACTGTCGGTTTCCAGACCGCCGCCAACTTCCTCGCGGGCAGCATGCGCATGCCCTTGCCCCGCTACCTCCCCGCCCTGTTCGTCGGCGGAGCGGCCTGGGCGCTGATCTACGCGACAGCGGGGCTCGGCGTGCTCGAGGTGCTGGGGAGGCTCTTCGCCCTGCGGCCGGCCCTCGCGGTCTCCGCCGTGGCCGTCCTCCTCCTCGCGGTGTGCGGGGCGGTGGTGTACCGCAGACGCAGGGCGGCCCCGTCCTGCGGTGACACCGCGGCCGACGAATCGTAGGCCGGCCCATGGGCGCCACGGTGCCGCGGCTTCGGCCCGGGCCGGCTTCCGGGAACCGTGGCGGCCGATGTCGTGGAGACCTGAACCGGATGCGGGCGCAGCCGGGCGCCGGAACGAGGCGCCGCACGCAGCCGGTCCTCCGGCGCCCTTCCCCGACGCCCGGATGCACCAACCCCGTGCCGAACGACACCGTCGCACGAGCGGTCCGGCGGATGGTGGGGCGGCCCGGTGCTACTGCCGCCAGAGCGCTCTGGTCACCGGGCCTCGCCCGCGCACGCCCTATCGGCGCGGACTGCGCCCGACCATAGCCGGGGCCGGCCATCGCCCCGCCACAGAAGCGCAGGGTTCCGCATCCTGTGTGACGCGGGCCGGCGAGGGTTGACCCCCGGCGCTGACACCGCCGTTCACGCCGGGGCCCTCTCATCGCCGTTCACGCCGGAGCCCCCTCCTCGCACCTCCCCGCACTGCAGGCCGGGCGGCGACGCGGCCGGTCTCGGGCGGGGCGCAGCACCCGTGCACGACACCGGACATGCGGAGAGCCGTCGGGCTCCGCCCTTCCAGCCGCTCGATCACGGTGTCCGGGACGACGGGAGGCCGGCGAGCGGCCACGTCGTTCCGCCGGGCGTATCGAGCGGCTTCCGACCGGTTCGCCATGCCGAGTTTGCGCAGCACAGCGGCGACGTGGTGCTCTACGGTGCGTCGTCGCACGACGTCCCGCAACAAATTGATTTCTGGCAGCCCATGGGCGCCGCGGTGCGGCCGTGACGAGCGGACTCGGCACGTGGACGGAGCACGGCTGGACCGTCCCCCGGCCGGACAGTGCAGTTGCGTCGGCGATCAGCCTGCGACGCAGCAAGCTGGACCCCCTGCTGCGGGAGATCGCCGCTGCGACACGGGGTGTGGATCCCATGCTGGGACACCGCGTGGTCGACCTCCTCCAGGACCATGCCGGTGGCGTCCGGGGTGTGGGCACCGCGAACGGCGAGGCCGCCAACACCGAGTGCCGCGCCCGCCTGCGCAGACCGGGCAGGGGCCGGCCGTCACCACCGGGACGGCTGAGCGGCGGCCGGGTGTCTGTGAGCGTCGCCGGGGGCCCGTCCTGCCGCCTGCGGCAATCCGTCCCGTCCGACGATCCCGGCTTCCCAGGCGAGGACCGCGGCCTGGATCCGATGCTCCAGTCCAAGTCGTTGGACCAGGCGCGAGACGTGTGTCCTCACAGTGGTGATGGACAGACGGCACTCATCGGCGATCCGCTGGTTGGTGTGCCCGCCGCCGATGAGGGCCAGCATCTGCCGCTCCGTGTCCGTGAGGCTGCCGATCCTCTGCAGCAGATCATGGGCGCCCGCGGAAGGACGGCCTCGGGTCAGCGTCTGCATGATCTTCGGATCGAGGACGTTGCCGCCGACAGCCACGATCCGCACCGCGTGAGCCAGCTCGTCAGGACCGCAGTCCTGCACGACGAAGCCCGAGGCTCCGGCACAGAGCACGTCAAGGAGCCTCCCGCCCGGGCTGGAGGTGATCATCGCGAGAATCCTCGGAGGGAAGCCGAGCCCCAACAACTGGCGGGTGGCCTCGACCGCACCTTGGCCGGCAAGGGACACATCCATGATCACGACATCGGGCTGATACTCCTTGGCGGCTTTGACGGCCTGCACAGCATCAGCCGCTTCACCCACAACCACCATCGCCTCGATGGCCTCCAGTACCGGCCGCAGGCCGGACCGGTCATGACTTTCGACGATCAAGACGCGACTCACGCGCTTTCCTTTCCTCCCGGCGTTGCGACGCCGCTGCGAGTTGGCGCCGTGACCAGTACCCCCCGCGGCACCCGGCATACCCGGCCCGGACCGACTACAACGCCCCCGGCCCAATCGACTCGCTCAGCCCAGCGACCGGGTGTGACGCCCGCACCAGCGGCCCGCACCCGCCGGGCGCGGCCGGCACGGAGCTGACCGGACTGCACCACGCCACCGGTCTCGCTGGCCGGGAGCTCCGTGCCGCGGGGTTCACCACGAAGACCCAGGACGACCGCATCCTCGTACTGCCCCCATCACCAGCGTGAGAGCACCGCAGCCCCAGTGGCCGTGTCCTTGACCGGTGCCGTCACAGCCCTTGTGCAATTGCACCGTCAGGCCGGCGACCGGGCGGCTCCCGGCCGGCACAACCAGCCGGGAGCTGCGTACCCGGGCCAGGTCGTCCAGGAACGCCGAATCGGTGAACAGGCCCAGCGCGATGGGGTGGCCGGAGCGAATCGGAGCAAGAAGCGCTGGGCCGCGCTCCCCTACCCGCCGTTGATCTGGTGCTGAAGACGTGGAGCAGGCCGTTCGACTCCAGCGTGGGCAAGGAACTGATCAGGTGCGACCACCAGTGCCGTGACGTGGTGTCCGCCCGTGGCGGATCTGCCGGGGGCAGAGGAACGGCGTCCGGGGGGTTCCCGGGGTCAAGAGTGGAGTCGACGGCATCCGCCTCGAAAAGGAGAAGAGATGACTCCCCTCACCATGCTCGCGCCCCGCGCGGAGGAGGGCGACACACCGCCCGGCCACTTCGACGACCACCTCGCGGCAAGGTTGCTCGACCAGCGGATCGTCCTCCTCGGCACCCAGGTCGACGAGGTGTCGGCCAACCGGGTGTGCGCGCAGCTGCTGCTGCTGTCGGCGCAGGACCCGCGCTCC
Source organism: Streptomyces virginiae (assembly GCF_040638905.1). Classification (GTDB taxonomy): domain Bacteria; phylum Actinomycetota; class Actinomycetes; order Streptomycetales; family Streptomycetaceae; genus Streptomyces; species Streptomyces virginiae_B. The sequence continues at coordinate 99,558 of NZ_JBEZYV010000013.1, forward strand.
GACATCAGCCTGTACGTCAACAGCCCCGGCGGGTCGGTCACCGCGGGTCTCGCCATCTACGACACGATGCGGCTCATCCCGAACGACGTCTCGACGCTGGCGTTGGGCTTCGCCGCCAGCATGGGCCAGTTCCTGCTCACCGTGGGGACGCCCGGAAAGCGGTTCGCGCTGCCGAACGCGCGGATCATGATGCACCAGCCCTCGGCGGGCATCGGCGGCACCGCCGCGGACATCGAGATCCAGGCGGAGAACCTCCAGTTCACCAAGAAGGCCGTCGAGCGGATCACCGCCCAGCACACCGGGCAGAGCGAGGAGACGATCGCGCGGGACGGCGACCGGGACCGCTGGTTCACGGCCGAACAGGCCAGGGAGTACGGGATGGTGGACCGGGTGGTGGAGTCGCTCGCCGACATCCGCCCGGCCACGCCGCGCCGACGGACGGGGCTGTGACATGGGGTCGTACACGGTTCCCTACGTGATCGAGCGGACCGCGCAGGGCGAGCGGTCCTACGACGTCTTCAGCCGGCTGCTGAACGAGCGGATCATCTTCCTCGGCACCGAGATCGACGACGGGGTCGCCAACGTGGTCATCGCGCAGCTCCTGCACCTGGAGTCGGCGAGCCCGGAGCAGGAGATCTCGATCTATCTCAACTCGCCCGGAGGTTCCTTCACTTCACTGATGGCGATCTACGACACGATGACGTTCGTGCAGGCGCCGATCTCCACCTTCTGCGTCGGTCAGGCGGCGTCGACGGCGGCGGTGCTGCTGGCGGGCGGAGATCCCGGGCGACGGTTCGTGCTCCGGCACGCGCGGGTGCTGCTCGGCCAGCCGGCCAGCGGCGGCCGGCAGGGGACGGTCTCCGACCTCAGCCTCGCGGCCAAGGAGATGGTCCGCGTCCGCTCGCAGGTGGAGGAGGTCCTGTCCCGGCACACGCACCACGACGTGGCGACGCTGCGCGCGGACATGGACCGGGAGAAGGTGTTCACCGCCGAGGAGGCCGTGGCCTACGGTCTCGCCGACGAGGTACTGAGCCGACGGTTCGCGTTCGTCTGAGCCCGAACCCGGCCGTGGCCGACGGCCGGCGAGCGGCCGGTACGGCGGGGGCGCGCCCCGCCGTACCGGCCGTCGGCCCACGGTCCGGTCAGGCGGCGAGGCAGAAGCCGTCGTACTGCGCCGTGGGCGACGTGGGAGACGTGGGCGATGTGCGGCTCCGGACCACCCGGCTCCGGGCGTGCCGGGCCAGCTGGTCACCGGCGAGAAGGAGCAGGTCGGCGAGGCCGAGCCCGAGGGCCTGAGCGGCGGCCGCGAGTACCTCGGAGGATGCCTCCTTGCGTCCGCGCTCCACTTCCGACAGGTACGGCATCGAGATCCGGGCCGCCTCCGAGACGTCCTTCAGCGTGCGCTCCTGTGCGAGCCGCTCGCGCCGCAGCACGTCGCCGACGAGGTCACGCCACAGGGGCTCCCTCGGCGGGCATGGCTGTGGAGCCCCCACGGGTCGCCTCGGGGCGCCGGCCGCCCGGCCGGAACCGGGCGACGGAGCCTGCGGGCGCAGGGAGTTGACTCGGGACTCGTTCGGCGCATGAGTGCTCACCCCCTCACCCTAGGGATCCGGGGCGCTGGGGGAAGGGAGCGGCCTTCTGCCCTGGGTGAAGCCGCGCCGGTGCCCGGGGCGACGCGGGTCCGGCGCTGAACGTGGTGCGGCGGTTCGGTCCGGACATGGCGGGCCAGACCCTGATCGTCGTACCGAAGAGAACGGCGACCGGCTACACGGGGACCTTCCGCGCCCTCACCAGCGACTTCTCCCTCCCATCCGGGACGGACATCCGCGACCACCTCCTCATATACACCTGAGCCTGCATGCCGGAAACCGCGCGGCACCGGCGGGTGAGCGGGCGACGGACGGGGAGCGCCTTCGCTCCGGCTGGGCGTACGGCAGGAGGTCCTGCGCGAGCGAGTTTCCGGCCTCCTGGCCGAACCGCTGCGCCTGACCGTCAGCGGTGCACCCCAGAACGATTTCGCCGGGAGGAACCGTGCCGCCGGGCAGCAGTACGGTACGGGCGCTACCCCGTGTACTCACCGGGGTCACCGTCCCGCCGAACCGCGGCCCTCGCCCGGCGCCAGGCGCTCACACCGATGAACGCGGCGGACGGCCTCGGCGCAGGCCCGGTCGCCGCGTGCCGTTCGGCCCGCGAGGTCACACCGTCACCGACAGCACGTGGTAGGCGTCCTGCGGGTAGAGGGGTTGGCCGAGGCGGCCGAAAGGCCAGGCTTGGACGATTCGACCACCGCACGGCCTCCGTGTCGTCTTGGCCTTTCGCCCTCTCGCGCCCGTGTGCACCCTTGCCCCCAGTGTTCGCGGAACAGTTCACCCCTCGTCGCGGCGGGCACCGGGCCGAGCCGATCCCGGTATCAGGGTGTGTGGACGGTTGTGTTCGTCGTTGTGCCGTCGTCGTCCTGGACCTCCGGCGCAGCAGGCTGTTGAGGCGCGGGTGGGGTGCGGATCAGCAACGCAACCAGCACGGCCAGGATGCCGAGCGCGGCGCCGACGCCGAATCCCCATTGGATGCCCGTGGCAAGGGCGCCGGTGGCGTCGGCGCCCTCGGCTGCCGCTGTGGCTGCCTGTCCTGACATGACGCTGATGACCAGGGCCGTGCCGGTGGCGGCCGCGACCTGTTGGAGCGAACCCAGAATGGCGGAGCCATGGGGGTAGAGGTGCGGCGGCAGTACGGACAGACCGGAGGTGAAGACGGGGGTGAAGACGAACGCCATGCCCGCACTCAGGGCCACGTGAAGGGCGAGCACCAGCCACGGGGAGGTCTGTTCGCCCGTGAGTGCGAACAGTGCGAGGCACAGCGCTGTGAGTACGGCGCCGGGTACGACCAGGCGTGGTGCCCCGAGTCGGTCGTAGAGCTTGCCGACCTGCGGTCCGAGCAGGCCCATGGCCAGGCCGCCGGGAATGAGGAGCAGCCCGGTCTGCAGGGAGGTCAGGCCGCACACCTCCTGCAGGTAGATCGGCAGCAGGATGAACGCACCCATGAGGGCCATGAACGAAAGACACATCAGGCCCAAGGCCACGGAGAAATGACGAAACGCCAGGGCGCGCAGGTCCAGTAGCGGGGTGGAGGAGCGCTGCAGTGCCAGTTGTCGCCATACGAACAGCCCTACGAGCACGGCGCCGGCCAGGGTGGTGGCCTCCGGGGGCACGAGGGCCTGGGCGGCGTTCTCGGCACCGAGTCCGCTCAGGCCGTAGACCAGGGCGCCGAAGCCCGCTGCCGCCAGGGGGACGGACATCCAGTCCATGGGGGCGGCCTGCGGCTCGCCGATGTTGATCAGGTTGCGCCGGCCGAACACGGCCATGGCTCCGGCGATGGGAAGGACGGCCAGGAACAGCAGGCGCCACGAGCCCAGCTGCAGCAGCACACCGGAGACGGCGGGGCCGAGGGCGGGTGCGACGGAGATGACGAGGGTGATGTTGCCCATGACACGGCCGCGGTCATGCGGGGGTACAAGGGTCATCAGCGTCGTCATGAGCAGCGGCATCATGACGGCGGTGCCGCCGGCCTGGATGACGCGGGCGGCCAGCAGCACGGGGAAGGCGGGGGCGACCGCGGCCAGAGCGGTGCCGGCGAGGAACAGCGCCATCGCGAGACCGAAGGCGGTTCGGGTGGTCACGCGCTGGAGGAACCACCCCGTCACCGGGATGACGACGGCCATGGTGAGCATGAAAGCCGTGGACAGCCATCCTGCGGCCGCTGCGCTGACCTCGAAGTCGCGCATGAGCCGCGGGATCGCGTTCACCATGATCGTCTCGTTGAGGAGGACGACGAACGTGGACAGCACGAGGATTCGCAGCACGGCGGTAACGCGGGCGGGCGAGAGGGTGGGCGTTGCGTGTGGTGCGGGCATGATGCCTTCCGTCATGTGAGTGTCCTCCGTACCTGGCAGGTCACACTGGCAGACTGCGACGCCGGGAAGAACTCATCGGTCGCCCCCGATCCTGTCGGTGCCGCCGTCCAAGCTCAAACCATTTCCGACCCGGAACAGGGTCCTGCTCGGCCTCACCCGGGTCGTCCTCGGTCGTCGGCGGCCGAGCGACATGACCGGCTGCACCACCTTGACTTCCGCCCCAACGACCAGGTGGCGGAGGTAAGCCGCCTGCTGGCGCACGGCGAGCGCCCGGCCGATGTCGGGCAGGGCCCCCGAGGTGACGTGGGTCGTGCTCGCCGATCCGGAGGGCAATTGAGTTCTGCGTCGTGGCCCGCACCGCACCTGACCGGGCGGTGACCCCGTCCGGTCGGCGGGTCTCGGGACAGTCTCCTCCCCTGGTCAGAAGGACCAGGGGAGGGAACGCGCGGGGCGGGGACGTAGGCGCAGTAGGTCCCCGTGCGGATCGTGCGGTCGAGGTGGTCGGCCAGCTCCGGAGCGGCTTCGCGGAGGCGGCCGATGGCCTTGCGCACGGCCTGGGTGCCGCGGCCCGGGCCCGCTCGGAGGCGGCGCCGGCGCGGCGGTCGCGTCCGCCGAGGCCGACGGCGCGGGCGAGTTCGCCGATCAGGAATCACCGAGGTTCGGCTGTCGAGGGTGCGTTGGCCGCGGATGAGGGCCTACAGAACGTCGAGCCGGCGCCGGGCGAGGGCGGGGGGATCGCCGGCTTGTGAGTCCCGGACCGCCGGCAAGGCTTCTGAAACGCACGCGTCGCTCGCGTAGGAAATCGAACATGTGTTGGAATATAGGGGTGACGGCTTCATTCCGGTTTCCTGATGACCTGGTCGCGCTGCAGGCGGCGTGGCTGCGCTCCTATGCCGAGCTCGCGCAGGTGCCCGCCGGGGGTGGGACGACCCTGCTGCGTCGGCGGCTCATCGCGCTGTCCGGCCGCCTGTGCACCCACCCGCACTGGGCCGCTCCCGCCGGCTGGCGGGACGGGGGCGTTGAGCTGCGGCGCGTCGCCCGCGAGAGCCCCCACGACGCCGTTCGGGGGAAAGATCCAGGGAACCCCTGCCCCGCGGGCCCGAAGCGGGCCATGGTCTGTTCCGAGACGGCGGACTCGACTGACTCGGCGGACCCCACGAAGGGCATGGAACGTTGCATCTGAGGCGCATCGGAATGATCTTGGCCGCGGCCGCACTGGCCGTACTGGCGGCCCCGGCCACCGCGGACGCCGCAGCCGTCGCCTGCGGCGGCGGGACGTCGACCGGCCGGGTGGCCGTCAACGGGTGCATCAGCGCCCAGCGCGGATCCGCCGGCAGGTTCCCCACGCGCGAGATCACGGCGTACATCAAGGCGCGCAACACCGGGAGCAAGGGAGTCAACGTCGCCTACGAGGCCTTCTTCCGCGTCGTCGACGGCGGTCACTGGGAGAAGCTGGGCAGTGGCCGCACCTACGTGCGCGCCGGCGAGTCCGTCGGCCCTCTCGAAGTGGGAAGCAGCACCCGGGTGTGCGGCCCCGTGAAGGTCGAGATCCGCGTTCACGCCCGGGCCGACGGCGCCGCCTGGAGCGGCTGGTCCCCCGCTGCGACGAAGCAGTGCCAGACCTGAGCGTCAGCCGGGGCTCCGGTCGTCCGCGTGGGCCGGGTCGCGCCACATCGGCCACGAGGTCGGGCCGCCGTCCGGCAGCCGGATCTCACCGGTGACGCGGAAGCCCAGCCCTTCGTGGCAGGGGATGTTGCCGGACTCCAGGACTCGGAGGGCCGGGCGGGCCGGATGCCGTACCCGGCCGGCGGCACTGCGGGACGTCTGCTCATGCGAGCACGGTAGGCAGCCGGAGCCGGCCCTCCCCGCCGCACGGCGGTGGACACGCCGTAGACCCCGTACACGCCGTACGCGCCACCCGCTCACCGGTCGGCCGCGGCGAACCGTTCAGCGGGGTGTCCCGCTCGGCACACGGACCGGCGGACAGCGCAGCACCTGGCCGGCGGCGGTGCCGACGACGACCGCTCCGTCGGGTGCCGCGTGCAGGGAGAGCGGCCCGTGCGGGGGCAGTCGACGCGTGGCGACGAGCGCGCCGTCGGCCGTGTCGACGGAGACGAGGGTGCCGTCGGCGCACAGGGCGTGCAGCACTCCCGCGTGCGTGTCGAGGCCGATGACCTCGGATTCCAGCGGCCTGCTCCACTGGACCCCGCCGGACGGGAAGGCCCTGCGGACGAGCTCCGTCCGCCCGTGGTACAGCGCGGCGCCGGTGCCGTCGTCCGCGTGCACGGCGCGGCCCAGCGGGGCGTCGGCGCTGAAGAGCACCGTCTCCGGGGCCCCGTCGGGGACGAGCGCGACCACGTCGCGGCGCCCGCGCACGAACAGCAGCTCGGGGCAGCGGCGGGCGTCGAGCGGGACGAGGTCGTAGCGGTCCGCGACGTGGAGCGAGCCCAGCGGGCGTCCGTCGGCGGCGAAGATCCGGGTGTTGGGCGGGGCCGGCGGCTCCGCCCCGAGGCAGCGGTCGTAGGTGTCCCGGATCGCCCAAACCCCGTCGGTACGGACGCACATCGCGGCCGAGAACGGCACCGAGCGGCGGTCGAGGACCCTGCCGTCGGCGGTGTCGACGAGCAGGAAATCGGTCCGGGTGCGGCTGTCGGGACCGGGGGCGGCCACGCGTACGGTCCGCTCGTCGGCGGCCGGCTCGATCCGGGTGCCGCCGTACGAGGACGGCGCGGGCACGCTCCACAGGACCGAACCGTCAGCGGCCCGGCACTCCACCGCCACGTCCCGGCGGGTGGCGAGCACCCGGCCGTCGCCGAGTCCCGCCACGGCCCGGACCGCGCCCTGCTCCTCGTAGCCGCGTCCCGCCCGCTCGGCGAGCGTGCGCAGCGTCTGCAGCGGGGGCGGCGCGTCGTCGTACGTCCCCGGTTCCCCCGGGTCCTGCGCCGTCCGGTCGAGACCGGTCAGATCGAGGGCGTCGGGGCCGAGACCGCGCCAGTCCTCGCGTACGACGGTCGCCCGCGCCACGCGGCTCTCGCTGCCGTCGTCCATGGCGAAGAAGGTGAGTTGCAGCGTGCGGTCGTCCAGCCAGCGGAGGGGATCGATGCCCCATGCGGGGTCGGTGAAGTCGACGCGGTGTCCGGTGTCGGCTTCGAGGAGGGTGAGTCCGCCAGCACGGGAGTACTCGTCGCCGTTGTCGAGGCCCACGGCGAGCAGCGGAAGTGCGGGGTGGAAGGCGATGGATTCGGCTTCCATCGTGAAGGTCAGCAGGTGTGCGCAGGACAGGTCGTCCGTGCGGTAGACGGCGATCCGGCTGTACCGGTGCATCACCGAACTGACCGCGAGCCACTGTCCGTCGCTGCTGACCACCGCCTGGCAGGCGAGTCCCAGCAGTTCGGGGAACGGCTGGTCGTTGAGGGTGGTGTGCGGTTCGAGCTGGTCAGCCATGGTGCTCCGTCATGTGGGCGGACGACGCCCGGGCAGGGGTGTCGATGTTCTCCGGTGTCGCGGCGGCGGGAGGGTCCGGAACGGCCGGGCGGGGGTGCCGGACCGCGCGCCGAGCGGCGTGGCCCGTCCTACTCCCCCGTGCTCGTCCACGCCCATCAAACCGCCCCGCGATGAGCGCCGTCGCGGCGGGGGGCCGGTCGCGCGAGTCGGCGCCACGGCCGGTCGGGGAGAGTCCGGTCGCCGCTCGGTGTGTCTGCGCGACCGGTGCGGCCAGGCTCCCTTGAATGGGCAGCCTCCTACGGAAACGGGCACCGTATGACCCTCCGCGCACCGCACCACCAGCCGGCACCCGCTGCGGGCCGGCACTCCCGCCGGTCAGTCCTCACGGGTGCGTTCGCCCTGGCCACCGCGGCGGCACTGCCCGTCGCCGCGGCCGGGCGCGCGTACTCGGCCGCGGGCCCGGACATCATCGCCTGCGCCACCTGGGGTGCGCGGGCCGCCTCCGAACCCGTCGTGGTCCTCGCCAACCGCCCGGAGCGGATCGTCGTCCACCACACGGCGACGGCGAACGTGACGGACTACACGAAGCAGCGCGCCTTCGCGCTGGCCCGGGCGATCCAGACGTACCACATGGACGCGCAGGGCTGGATCGACACCGGTCAGCACTTCACCGTCAGCCGCGGGGCGTTCGTGATGGAGGGCCGCCACAACAGCCTCGCGGAGCTGCGCACCGGCACCCGCCAGGTGCGCGCGGCGCACTGCGTCGGGCAGAACACCGTGTCGATCGGCATCGAGAACGAGGGGACCTACACCTCGCAGACCCCGCCCGCGGCGCAGTACGCGGCGCTGGCCGACCTGTGCGCCCACATCTGCGACCAGTACGGCCTGCCCGCGTCGGAGATCTACGGGCACCGGGACTTCAACGCCACGTCCTGCCCGGGTGACCGGCTGTACGCCCTGCTGCCGAAGCTCCGCCAGGACGTCGCCGCCCGCCTCGGCAGGCCCCTGTCGGACCCGGAGGGGGAGGACCCGCTGTGGGACCTGGTACGCCAGGCCGCCGGACGGCCGGCCGCGACGATCGGGGAGCACCTGCCGGCGGGCCTCCTGTCCTGACGGAGCACCGGGCGCCCCCACGCATCCGACGAGGCGTCAGCCGCAGCCTTCGCGCAGGGCGTCCCCACGGCGTGGGCTCGATTGCGCAGGTGCAGGCGGGTGGTGAGCCCGTGCGTCACGGTCCCACTTGACCAGCACGTACCGCCGGCTCGGCAGCCGGCGGCGCGCGGAACCAGCCCCGCGTTGAACATCGGCGGCGCAAGCCGCCGGGTCACCGCATCAGGGGCCGCACCCTGACCGCCTGTCCATCAAACGAACACCTGCAGGATTTCGTCTGAGGGGCTGTACGCGCCCGCCCGCCCGGATAGCGTCGGGGCGGGGCGACCGCTGCCGAGGTCCGCCCCGCCCCCCGGAGGCAGGACACCGAAGGCAGGACCGAGATGAACCCCCTGGCCGCCCGCGGTCCGCACAGTGTCACGCTCGCCACCCGCGCCGACCGCAGCGTCATCACCCTCACCGGCGACATGGACCTCGACCACGTCGGCCCCTTGCGCACGGCGCTCCAGGAGGCGTGCACCGCTCCCACCGCTCCGGAGCGGGTGGTCGTCGACCTCTCGCGGCTCGACTTCTGCGACTCCACCGGACTCAACGCCCTGCTCCACGCACGGTCCCTGTGCGAGCAGAACGGGCGGACCCTGACCCTCGCCGATCCCGGCCCGCAGTTCCACCGTCTGCTGCGCATCACCGGCACCGACGCCCTGTTCGACCTCTCCTAGGGGGTGTCGGGCGGGTTCGCCCGACGCGGCGTGCTGACCGCGGCCGCTCAGTCCGATCTCAGCGTGACGGAGGGCGCCACGCCGTATTCCTGCCGGTAGGCGGCGGCGAAGCGGCCCTGGTGGGCGAAGCCCCACCGGCCGGCGACGCCGGCGACGGTCGTGGCGCCCGCCGGGTCGGCGGACAGCAGCTCGGAGTGGGCCCGGGTCAGCCGGACCCGGCGGAGGTAGCCGAGCGGCGTCGTGTCGGCGTGGCGGGTGAAGGCGTACTGCACCGCGCGCGGAGTGACCGGGATCGAGGCGGCGATGTCGGTGAGCGTGATGTCGCGGTGGGCGTTGGCCTCGATGAACGCGACGGCGCGGCGCAGGGTGTCGCTGTGCGCGTCGCGCGTGTCCCGTGGGGTGGCCGCGTCACCGCAGGCGGTGTTCGGCAGGGTCCCCAGTACCAAGGCCGCCAGGTGCTGGGCGGCGGTCGAGACGAGCAGCCCGTCGGGGTCGGCGGCCGCGGCGCTGTCGTCGAGGACGTGGTCCCGGAGGTAGGCGACGGCCGCGCCGAGCCGCCGGTTCTCGGCGGGGCCGGCGGGCCGGGCACCGGTGATGCGGACGTCCTTCCCCCTGGGAACGCCGGCGACCCGGCCCAGCAGACCGGGGTCGAACATCGTGATCGTGTACCGGGCTTCGCGCACCTGCCCTTCGTACGGCCGGTCGTGAGGGGCCAGGAGGAAGGTCTCGCCGGGGCCGTAGACCTCCTCGCGGCCGCCCGTGGTGTCCACGATGGTTCCGCTGTGCATCGTCACCAGACACACCTTGCCCAGGCACCCCGCGTCGTAGCCCATCGTGTAGCCGAAGGACAGACGGTCCACGCTCAGCCCGCCGACCTCCGTACGGGAGATCCGCGCCCGGGTGTCCGCGGGGCGCCCGCCGATCTGCATGGGGGTGTAGGCGGCGGAAAGGAACGCCTCCGTGGCTTCCAGGTTCCCGCTCTCGAAGAAGAGGTTGGTCATCGGGCTCTCCCTCGCCGACGCTCGGCACGACCTGCTGGCCGCCGGAGCCTCCAGTATGCCGTGGACGGCAGGCTAACTACCGGCGCTGAAGGTCACCGGAAGGCTCAGGGGGCCGCGCAGTCCGCCCGGGCGCCAGCGGATCTCGTCGGGCGGCACGGCGAGGGCGAGCCCGGGGAGTCGGCGCAGCGCGGTGCCGATCGCGATGTGCCCCTCCAGCCGGGCCAACGGGGCGCCCAGGCAGTAGTGGACGCCGTGGCCGAACGCGAGGTGGGCGTTGTCCTGCCGGGTGATGTCGAGGCGGTCGGGGTCCGGGAAGCGTGCCGGGTCGCGGTCGGCGATGGCCGAGGCGATCAGGACGGTGGCGCCGCGCGGGACGGTCACACCGGCGATCTCGACGTCCTCACGGGCGAAGCGGGCGATGCCGGGGCTCACGGGGCCGTCGTAGCGGAGGAACTCCTCGACGGCGCTCGCCAGGAGGTCGGGGTCGGAGCGCAGGAGGTCGAGCTGGCCGGGGTGGGCGAGCAGCATCGCGATGCCGCCGCTGATCAGGTTGACGGTGGTGATGTAGCCGGCGGCCAGCAGCAGGAACACCATGGCGATGAGCTCGTCCTCGCTCAGCCGCTGTTCCTCGTCCCGCGCCGTGATCAGGCCGCTGAGCAGGTCGTCGCCGGGGTGGGCCCGTTTGGCCCGGATGAGGTCGGTGACGTAGGCGCGCATGTGCTGCCATGCCTCGTTCACGACGGCGGGGTCCGGCGGCTCCGCTCCCCGCATGATCATGCGGTCGGTCCAGTGCTGGAAGTCGTGTTGGTCGTCGACCGGCACGCCGAGCAGTTCGCCGATGACCGTGACGGGGAGCGGGAGGGCGTAGTCCGCGACGAGGTCTGCGCGGCCGGCCGGCACGATCTCGTCGAGCAGGCGGTCGGTGATGGCCTGGATCCGGGGCCGCATCTGCGCGACCCGGCGGGCGGTGAACGCCTGGGAGACCAGGCGGCGCAGGCGGGTGTGGTCGGGCGGGTCGCTGCGGAGCATGTTGCTGAGCATCGACTCGCGCTCGGTTTCGGGCAGCTGGGCCAGGAGCCGGGGATCCGAGGCGTCGCGGACGTCGCTGCTGAGGCGGGGGTCGGACAGGGCCGCGAGCCCGTCCTCGTACCGGGTGACGAGCCAGGCATCCAGTCCGCCCGCGACGACGACACGGCGTACGGGGCCGTCCTCGCGCAGTTTCCCGTAGAGCGGGAAGGGGTCTGCGAGGAAGTCCTGGTCGGCGTAGGGAAGTAGGACCGGCTGCTCACTCATCGTGCCTCCCGGAATAGGTCACCCTCTCCATGGGAAGTGAGGATATGCGCCCGAGTCTCCATGAATGCTGCTTTTCGGTCATGGCGGAGGAGCCGTCGCGGACCGTCACGACGGCCCGTCGACTGTCCGCTTCGACGACAACCTGACGGCCGGCCGGTTTCCGATGGACGCGCGATCTGGGCCAACGCCCACTGCGGAAAGTATGATCAAGAAATGGCTGACATGACCGAAACAACGCCCGGCTGGCTGACCAGTGACGAGCTGGACATGGCCAGGGCCCAGATGCCGATCCTGTACGTCGAGGCCGTTCCCGTGCGCGTGAACGCCACCGGCGAAGTCACCAGTGTCGGACTGCTCCTGCGGATCGGCGCGGAGGGAACGATCAGCCGGACGCTGGTGTCCGGCCGTGTCATGCACCACGAGCGGATCCGTGACGCGCTGCTGCGCCACTTGGAGAAGGACCTGGGTCCTGTGGCCCTGCCCCTGGTGCCGGCCTCCCTCCAGCCCTTCACGGTGGCCGAGTACTTCCCCACGGCCGGCATCACCCCGTTCCACGACCCCCGCCAGCACGCGGTGTCCCTGGCCTACGTCGTGCCGGTGACGGGGGATTGCCGTCCCCGGCAGGACGCCCTTGACCTGGTCTGGTTCAGCCCGCAGGAAGCGGCCTCGCAGGCCGTGCAGGGCGAGATGCCGGGCGGCCACGCGGTGCTGCTGAAGCAGGCCCTCGCGCACGTGGGACTTGCGTACTGAGCCGCGCCGCACCGCGGCACGACACCGCCTGAGGGCTGTCCCGTAGTCCCCGGTGGATCGGCGCGCGGCGCCGGATGCGGTGCACCGCAAGGCGCAGGAGCGTCCTGATACCGGGCTGGGCGTATCCGGGCGTTCCGACAACGCGGCGGGGCGCCGTAGCGGTCGCTGTGCGCCCGCCGGGGATGGCGGGACAGCCCTCAAGCGGTGTGCGCCGGGGTGAAGTTCGTGAGGATCAGCAGCGTGTCGACCAGGTCCTCGGCGGGCGCTCCGGTGGCCAGGCGGCGCAGCTGCTGCCCGAACACCAGGGCCACGGCCGCGCCGGCCAGGCGTTCGGGGTCCGGCACGCCCAGCTGGGTCAGGATCCGCGTGGCCAGCAGGTCATAGGCCGCGAAGCACTCGGCCGCGGCGGCACGCAGCCGTTCGTCCCGGCCCGCCTGCACGTACAGCTCGAAGGGCGCGATGTGGCGGCTGTCGAAGGCGTTGCCGCCCGCGACCTGCGCCACCACCTCGGCCGCCCGGCCGATGTCGAAGTGCTCGTCGGAGCATTCGTCGGCGAGCGCGGTGAAGTGCCGGGTCTCCTCGGCCACGAAGTGCAGCAGGCTCTCGCGCAGCAGCTCGTGCTGGGTGGCGAAGTGGTAGGTGACGGAGCCCAGGGAGACCGCTGCCTCCTTGGCGATCCGCCGGTTGGTGACGGCCGCGATGCCGTCCTGCCCGATGATCCGCAGTACGGCGTCGATGATGCTCTGGCGGGTGGCGGAAGCGTGGGGCATGTCCGCATTCTGCCCCATCGGACGACGCGATCGCCGTGCGGGGGCCGGGGAGTTGGGGACGGGTGGGGTGTGGACAAGCAGCGGTGCGGTCCCTACTGTTCGTTCGAACGAACAGTGGAAGAACGCCGAAACGCCGTACGGGAGTCGTCGTGGAGATGTCCGGATCGAACGTTCTGCTCACCGGGGCCACCGGAGGCATCGGCGCCGCCCTGGCCGCACGCCTGACCGCGCAGGGAGCCCGCCTCACGGTCACCGGCCGGCAGGAGGCCGCCCTGAAGGCCGCCGCGGACGCCTGCGGGGCCCGGACCGTGCTCGCCGATCTCGCCGTCCGGTCGGACGTCGTGCGCCTCGCCGAGGCCTGCGCCGACTCGGACGTCCTCGTCGCGAACGCCGCCCTGCCCGCCAGCGGCGACCTCCTCGACTACACCGAGGAGCAGCTCGACCGCGCCCTCGACGTCAACCTGCGGGCTCCCGTCCTGTTGTCCCGGCTGCTCGCGGAACACATGGTGGCCCGCGGCCGCGGACACATCGTGCTGGTCGGTTCCATCTCGGGCAAGGCGGCGACCAAGTCGACCTCCCTGTACAACGCGACGAAGTTCGGGCTGCGGGGTTTCGCCCTCGCCCTGCGCCAGGAGCTCAGGGGCACGCGGGTGGGGGTGTCCCTGGTCCAGCCCGGCTTCGTCCGGGACGCGGGGATGTTCGCGGCCACCGGCGCAGCCACCCCGAACGGCATCCGGACCGTCACGCCGGGCCAGGTGGCCGACGGCGTCGTACGGGCCGTCCGCCGGGACCTGTGCGAGGTCAACGTCGCGCCGCTGGAGCTGCGGCTGCTCAGCGCCATAGCCGGGCAGTTCCCCGGCTTCGCGGAGCGGATCCAGGCCCGTACGGACGTCGACGGCTCCGTGCGACAGATCGTCGACGCCCAGCGCGCACGCCGCTAGGTCGTGTCGGCCCCGCCGGCCTGGCGGGGCTTTGACCACCCGACCTGGGCCGCGCCTCCCGCGTCTCTGCTCCTCTGCTCCTCTGCTCCTCGCGTCGTTCGTTCGTCCTCGCACCTGCACGCCTTCCATGCCACCCCATGTGAACGGAGAGCACGGCTGTGCCGAGTGAACACCTCCCGAGTGACGGGCCCGGGGCCGGCCCGCAGGTCGAGCGCAGGTCCCTGCTGCGATTAGGGGCACTGCTGGCCGCGGGCGGGACCGCCGCGCTGGCGCCGGCACCGGTCGCGCACGCCGCGACGAGGGGCCGGGGCACCGATACGGTGACCACCACCTACACGGGCCGCTCCCCCTACGGCAACGACCAATGGGCGTACGTCGCCTTCGACGTCGACGCCGGAGTGCAGCGAATCTCCGTATCGACCGCTCACGACGGCTCCGCCGGCATCCTGGACCTCGGGATCTTCGGCCCGACCGGCTTCCGCGGCTGGTCGGGCGGCGCACGGTCCGGCTTCACCCTCGCCGCGTCGGACGCCACCCCCGGCTATGTGCCCGGCCCGGTGGAGCCCGGCCGCTGGTCCGTCACCCTGGGCCCCATGGTCGGCAGCCCCGACGGCATGGCCTGGCAGGTCGACGTCACCCTCCACCAAGGGGCTCCGCTGCCCGGAACCCCGTACGACATCCTGCCCGCCGCGGTGCCCGGACGCGGCCCCGGTTGGTACCGGGGCGATCTGCACCTGCACAGCGTGCACTCCGACGGCCAGCGCACGGTGGACGAGATCGTGGCGGCCGCACGCCAGGAGGGGCTGCACTTCATCGCCACCTCCGACCACAACACCAGCTCGACCGGCGTCACGTGGAAGGGGAACGTACCGGCCGACCTGCTGGTGATCAACGCCGAGGAGGTCACCACCCGGCACGGCCACTGGCTGGCCGTCGGCCTGCCGCAGGGCGAATGGGTGGACTGGCGCTACGGACCCGCGAACCAGGGCGAGTTCGAGGGACACGCACGGCGCGTGCACAGTCTGGGCGGACTGACGATCGCCGCCCATCCGCTCACCCCGGCACCCGGATCCTTCTGGGAGTTCGGCCTCGACCGCGTGGACGCGCTGGAGGTGTGGAACGGACCGTGGACCCTGGACGACGCGGCCAACATCGCCGCCTGGCACGTCATGCTCTGCCTCGGCAAGCGGGTCGCGGCCGTCGGCAACAGCGACGCCCACAGCCCCGCGGACGCCGTCGGCCGGCCGCACAACGTAGTGCGCGCCGACAGCCTGTCAACTCCGGCGGTCCTGGACGCGCTGCGCATGGGACGCTCGTACGCCGTCGAATCCGCGGCCGTGACCGTGGACTTCACGGCCCGCGCCGGCGCGGCGGTGGCGGGGCCCGGCGAGGAGCTGCCCCTGTCGTTCTTCGACGCCGTCGACGTGACCCTGAACGTGACGGGCGCCCCGGAGAGCATCGCCACGCTGTACACCGAGTGGGGCATCATGGCCGCCACCTGCATCGACGCCGGCGGCCGCGGTCAGCTGAGGTGGCGCGGCTGGGGCAAGGCGTCCCTGTTCGCCCGGGCGGAGGTGCGCCGCCCCAAGCCCGCGTCCACCACGCTGGACCAACTGGTGGCCATCACCAACCCGGTGTGGTTCTACTCCGCCCGACTGCCCCCGTACGACGTCGAGCGGCGCGTGCTCTTCCACACCGAGCGTCGTCCCGACGGATCGTGGAGCGGCATGCGTCCGCTGCCGGGTGCCGGCGGCTCCGCCTCGTTCGCCGGGGTGCAGAGCGCCGTGGCGGGCATGGCGGACGGCTCGGTGGTGGTGCTGGGCATCGCACCCGACAACGGCCTGTGGCTGACCTCCGTGCGTGGTGCGGCCACGCTCCGGCCCTGGCAACGTGTCGCGGGGCCGGACGGATCGACCGATTTCACCGTCAGGGAGGCGGACATCACGGCCTTCCCCGACGGCACCTGCCAGATCGTGGCGACGGCCATGGACGGCACCACGTACCACCAGATGCGGCGGGCCGACGGCGGGCTGCCCGGGTTCCGCGCCGTGCCCGGTCCCACCGCGACGAGCCGTTGGGGTGCGACGAAGGTGGCGATCACCGCCATGCCCGACGGGTCCGCCCAGTTGCTCAGCTACGGCACGGACGGTGCCATGTACCACTGCGTCCGCGGGCGTACGGGTACGTGGACGCCGTGGGGACGGTTGGCCGGCTACAACGGTGCGGCGACGTTCTCCGGCCCCGCCCTGGCGATCACGGGTTTGCCCGACGGGGTCGTCGCAGGTCCTGGCGATCGGGATCGACGGGATCGTCTACCACCAACTGCGGCGGCCGGACGGCTCCTGGAGCGGCTTCCGGGCCCCGAGGGGCGCCACCACCGCCACCATGGGGCCAGCGCCATCGGCATCGCGGGAACGCCGGACGGCTCGGCCCAGGTCGTGGCGGTCGGGCTCGACGGACGGGTCTGGCACAACGTCAGGAGGCCGGACGGCTCCTGGACCCCGTTCGGTCGGATACCGGGCCCCAACGGCAGGGACCCCTTCCCCGCGGGGCAGGTCCGCATCGCCGCCCTCCGCGACGGCACCACCCACGTGGCGGCCATCAGCGCGGGCTAAGGGGCCTTTGCGGGGCGGGGCCAGGGTGCGTCGGCGTCGTCGCCCCGTTCCGGGCGCAGGCCCAGCTCGTCGAGTTCGTCGAGTCCGTCGAGCGCCATCATCGCGGTGAACACCGGGTTGGGCTTGGCGCCTCCCACTCCCCCGTCGGCGAGGACCTGCGCGTAGCGGGTGGTGCACGTACTCGGCCGTACCTGCCCGTTCGCGCCGGTCAGCCCCAGTGCCGCCGTCCGGAGGGCGGTGGCCTGCACCGGCAGCCCGTCCAGGTGGGACACCGCCGCGGCGGCCCGGTGCAGCGCGAAGGCGTGCCCGTCGGTGAGGATCGCGGCTTCCCCTGCTCGAAGAGGCCGGCGACGGCGCCGCGCACGGTCTGGATCTTGAGCTGGGCGGCGTCGTACTTCGCACCGCAAGCCCCGTTCCCCTCGTCGGACAGGTGGAGGACGCCGCAGTCAGGTCCGGGTCGTCGCTCGTCGCGGACAACGGCTCGGCCTGGTTCATCTCCGGTGAGGAGAACTCCGGCTGGGACAACTCCCAGCTCGCCGGGCTCAAGGCCTTCAAGGGGTCCGACTTCGAGGCGGTCGACGCGTCCGGACTGCAGCAGTCGCCGGACTCGGGAGCCGTCGTGAACGCGCCGCGTCGGCAACCTCGTCCGCGTCGTCGTCGTCATTCCTGTCGCAGGGTCGTGACCAGGCCGCGCGGCAGACCATGGGTGTCGTGGAGGTAGTGGAAGTCCTCCTCGGTCAGCAGTCCGTGGAACCGGGGGCGGGCGAGCACCCGACGGCCGCGCTCCAGGAGCCCGCGGAAGCGGTGCTCCTCCTCACGGAGCAGCCGGAGCACGTCGCCCGGCGGCATGTCCTGCCGGAAGTGGTCCAGGGTGTGCCGGACCAGTTCCTCCGGCAGGTCCCCGATGCCGCGGGAGGGGTCGTCGCGCCACAGCACCGTGAGCACCCGTCGCACCAGCCGCCGCAGCACGTATCCGCGTCCGGTGTGGGCCGGGCGCACGCCGTCGCCGAGCACCACGACGGCCGAGCGGAGGTGGTCGCAGACCACGCGCAGGGACGTTTCGTCGAGGTGCCACAGGGGCGGTACGAGGCGGCGCCAGGGGTCGAAGACGTCGCACTCGAACACCGAGGACCTGCCCTGGAGCAGTGAGGCCAGCCGTTCCAGACCGAGCCCGGTGTCGACGTTGCGCTGGGGCAGGGGCACAAGGGAGCCGTCGTCGAGTCGGCGGTGGCTCATCGTGACGTGGTTCCACACCTCCACCCAGCGGTCGTCGCGGGTGGGAGTGGACCGGGGCGGGCCGTCGCCGCTCCACAGGAAGATCTCCGAGTCGGGGCCGCAGGGGCCGACCGGGCCGTTGGACCACCAGTTGTCTTCGGCGGTGAGTTCGACGGGGACGCCCCGCTCCTGCCACAGGCGGAGGGAGGCGGTGTCCGGCCCGGTCCGGTCGTCGCCCGCGTGGACGGTGGCGTACAGCAGGCGGGGATCCACGCCGAGTCCCTCGGTGAGCAGACCGTATCCCCAGTCGAGGCTGAGCGGTCCGTCGTAGTCGCCCAGCGACCAGGTGCCGAGCATCTCGAAGACCGTCAGGTGCGTGTCGTCGCCGACCTCCTCCAGGTCCGTGGTGCGCAGGCAGCGCTGTACGTTGACCAGTCGCCTGCCCTGCGGATGGGGGCGGCCTTCCAGGTACGGGGTGAGCGGGTGCATGCCGGAGGTGGTGAAGAGCACGGGGTCGCCGGGTGGTGGCAGGAGCGTCGAGCCGATGATCCGGCGGTGCTCGCGCTCCTCGAAGTACTCGACGAACGTGTCGACCAG
This sequence comes from Streptomyces virginiae, assembly GCF_040638905.1. Classification (GTDB taxonomy): domain Bacteria; phylum Actinomycetota; class Actinomycetes; order Streptomycetales; family Streptomycetaceae; genus Streptomyces; species Streptomyces virginiae_B. The sequence continues at coordinate 117,920 of NZ_JBEZYV010000013.1, forward strand.
CTGTTCGGTGTTCATGGGGTGGCTCCTTGGCATCGCAGCGGGAGGGCACCGGAGAACGGGACCGAGGGTCTCCGGCCGGGGCGGGGACGCCACGGCATGGCCGACGGACCGTTTCCGGTCGCCGGGGGGAGGGGAAGGTCAGGCGGCGGCAACCGGCGAGCTGGTCGCTCGCGCGGTCGCGGTGGTGCTGGGGCCGTTGACGTTCATGCGGGCAACGGTAGCGCGGTGGTGCCTGCCGGGCACGCGGTTTTCGTCCGCCCGGACGTCGCGGAGACGCTCACCCCGGTTCGTCGCCGAGCCGGTCCTGCGCCCGCATCAGGAGGTGGCCCCGGCGGAAGCGCTCCTGCGGACCGGGCTCTCGCAGCATCCGCCCGACCTCGCCGAACCCGGCCTCGCGGGCCATCTCCGCGAGGTCGTCGATCGGCCACCGGTAGGCGGTCGTCACCTTGTGGTCGAACGCCGCCACTGGACCGCCCTCGGCCTCGAAGAAGGCGAGCAGGAGGGGCCCGCCCGGAGCCAGAGCGCGGCGGAACTCGGCGAGGTACGAAGGGAGTTCCCGCGGCGGGGCATGGATCACCGAGTACCAGGACACGATGCCGCCCAGCTCGCCGTCGGTCAGCCCCAGGGCGTCCATCGAACCGACGTCGAACCGCAGGTCGGGGTGGGCCTCGCGGGCGAAGTCGATCATGGCGGGTGAGAGGTCGACGCCGAAGACGTCCAGTCCCAGACCGCGCAGATGAGCCGTCACATATCCCGGACCGCAGCCCAGTTCGGCCACCGGCCCGGCGTCGGCGGTCAGCGCGAGCTCGGCGAACGCGGCGAGGACCGAGCGGTCCAGCGGAACGCCGTCGAGCCAGTCGCGGGCGAGATCCGCGTAGCGGACGACGACGGAGTCGTAGGCGTCGGACGTCTCACGGAGGTACGCGGGGAGTTCGGGGAGTTCGGGGAGTTCGGCCACAGGGGACAACCTTAGGGCGTGCGCGGCCGGGGCGCGCCCTTGTCCGCCGGCGCGGGGTGGTCTCCCGCACCCAGGCCAGGTAGCCCTACGAGGTCCTGGCCGCCGGGAGCGCGAGGCCCTGTCCATGGCCGGCGTGGACGAGACCCGGTAGCCCCGTTCGTGCCGCAGGGCCTCCTTGCTCCAGTGGAAGGGGGCCGTCCGTGCCTCGACGTCGGCGGCTGCCACGGTCGTCTGCGCGGCCGGATCAGCCGGCCAGGGCGACCAGCCTTCGGTAGGCCAGTTGGTCCGCGCGCCTGGCGGTGAGGTGGACGTGGACATCGCCGAGGTATTCCTTCAGCGCGGAGTACCCCGCCGTGTAGGTCTCCTCCTGTTCACCGGCCGCCGGCGGCATCCAGAAGATCAGCAGCAGCTCGTTGCGCCGCGTGCCCTCCGGGCTGGCGAAGGACAGCTCGTGGAGGACCAGTCGGGGCTCGTCCGACGGCAGGCCCTGCACCAGCTCGTCGTGGGTCAGGTTGGCCTCCAGCTCCGGGGCAAGGCCGTCCGGGGGGTCCGCGCGGAGGACCACGGTGTTGATCTCCCGCAGCTCCCTCAGGTGCTGAACGGCAGCAACGCAGCCTTCCGACAGACCGATCGGGCTGCTCACTGGGTCTCACCTCGGTGCTGGTCAGTGCGGGCGGCGTGGGGCGGCAGGAGGGCGGGAGCGGCTGCCGTCAGGTGTGGATGCGGCCGTTGGTCCCGTCGTGGGCGTCGGCGTGTTCGTCGTCGAACCAGTAGTCGCCGGCGGCGAGGTAGCGGAAGGAGTGGGCGCTGTGGGCGGGCAGCGCGACGGTCGCGGCGCGGGTGCCGTCGCCCCGGGGCTCCAGGGGGTGGGCGGCGGGGTTCCAGTGGTTGAAGTCCCCGACGACGCTGACCGGCCCGTCCGGAGTTTCCGCGGGGAGGACGAAGGTGACTTGCGTACGGCCCTTGAGCTTCTTGCGTTCGAGCACTGGGACACTCCAGCGGTGGAGGGACGGGGGAACCGGCCCGTGCATCCTCACGCCGGCGTGCGTGCGCCGCGGTGGCACCGGGCCGGGGTACGGGCAGAAGTCACCCGGCTGGCCGCGCCTGCCGGGTGCCGGCGGCACCGGCGGCAGCTCTGGGACAGGAGGGGCGGCCGAACGCATGTGCTCCGTGCGGAAGGTGGGTAGGAGCTGTCTGCCGCGACGCACCGAACGTGCGGCACCAGGCGTACGGTTCGGGGAGGGACTGTGGCACTGCTCGATCAACTACCGGCGCTCATCGGCGTCGTGGTCGGTTCGCTCGGCTCCTACGCCGTGCAGACACTGACCGAGCGCCGGCGGTGGACGCGGCAGCGGGAGGAGCGGTGGGACGAGAAGCGCTTCGAGACGTACGGCCGTTACGCCAACGCCCTCAAGGCGCAGCTCCGCCTCACCCAGCGCATCGGCGCCTCACTCGGATACTCGGACGTGGTCGATCCGCTGGCACCGGCCGACGGCCTGCCCCTGCTCGCCGACGCCGAATCCCACCGTGCCACGGAATGGGAGGCCGTCCTCCTGGTGGGGGACGCCGCGACGGTCGCGGCCGCACGGCGCTGGCACGAGACGATCTGGACCATACAGCTGCTGATACGGGAGGACTCGGTCGACGGCGAGCTCTGGACCAAGGCGCACCGGCTGGCGAGCGCGGCACGGGACGCCTTCTACGAGAGTGCGCGTCGGGACCTGGGCATCGCAGGGGCTCCCCCGCCGCCGGGGCAGTGGCCGCGGCAGTGGCGGGCCGAGCTGTCGGGGTGAGCGTCGCCCGCACCGTCGCCTGGCACTGCCGCTCGCGCCGCCGCCCGCATCGCCGCCCGCTCGCCGCCCCGCACCGCCGCACGACCGTCCGGGCCGTCGGCCCTATTCGGCGCGGTGCGGTTTGTGCGGGGTGACCCTCATCCGCGCTTCGGCGGGCAGCCGGGCGCGGCCGGTGGACCGGCGGGCGCGGGTCAGGGGGCCGTCGCACAGCGTCCGCAGGACGGGGCCGGGTTCGCTGTCCTGGGTGAGGGTGAGGTCGAGTTGTGCCTTCGGACGGCGTGGCGGGCCGATCATGCGCGCCTGCGCGCGGGTGACACCCGGTTGCCGGCCGGCATCGGCGGCCAGCGCGTCGCTGAGGGCGTGCTCGCGCAGTTCCACCCCGTCCGCGGGGGGCTCGCCCAGCCGTATGTGGCCGGGGTGGGTCCGGTGCAGCTGCGCCACCAGCCACCACAGGGCGAGCAGGAACACGACGGCCAGGGCGGCGATGACGGCGGGCCACCACCAGGCCTCGTCCGTCCACCGCGTACGGTCCGCGTCCTGCAGCACCACGGCGTCGGGAGCGGTCCACGGCATGCCGTCAGGAGACGAGAGGGACCAGCGCCGGTAGACGTCGAAGCCGCCCGCCAGCATCAGGACGCCGGAGCCGAGCATGACGATGCCCGTCAGGGCCAACAGGATCCGGTTGATCGCGGATTTCCTCATGAGATCCGTCCTGTCTCGGGTCGCGGGCGGGGGGCGTCCACGACGCGTCACGTGTGGCGGGAGCGGGTCCGGACGGCGAGCCCGGGCGGGTCGGCGAGGGCGAGCCGGTCGATCTGCTCCCGCAGGGCGGCCTCCAGATCGGCCCGGACATCGGCCGGGGAGCGGAACCGTACGTCCGCGCGTGCCGCGACCCGGTGACGGCGCATGCGGATCCTCGCACCGCTGACGCCGGGAACGCGCAGGGCGGCGTCCCGCAGCAGCATGACCGCCGCATCGCGGTCCAGCACGGCCCGTACGTCCGCGTCCGGGGACTTCAAGGGGTACTGGTGCCGCAGGCCGGGCGTGAGTGCCAGCACGATCAGCCAGAGACCGAGCAGGGCGAGGACGACGGCGCCGACCCGGATCCAGACGTCGTCCAGCGGGCGCGTGGCCAGCTCAGGGGCGAGGCTCGTACGCCAGGCGGCGGCGTTGCCGCCCGCGCGGACCCGGACGATGTCGAACAGGAGGGCTCCGGTGGCGGCTGCGACGACCAGGGCCGTCAGTGCGGCGGGGATCCTGCGCTCGGACCAGGGTCGGCGCGCGGGAGGTACGTCTCGCGCGGGCGCTTGGTCTTGGTCCGTTTTCATTCCGGCGCTCCTTCCGGGAGGGGTCGCCACCCCGGGCTCACTGCACGCGCCCGCGTTCCGGGCCCGCGCCGCCGAAGGGGACCAGGTGCTCGATGGCCAGGGTGACCTCGGTGACCTTGATCCCGGTCAGCTGGCTCACGCGATCGCTGACGTACTGCTGCAGTCGACGGGAGACGTCGGCGAGGTCGACGGGGTACGGCAGGTCCAGGGAGAGGCCCAGGCGCGCCGTGCCGCCACCGACCGTGACCGAGGCGCGTGGCGCGGCCAGTTCCGTGCGGGCCGGCGAGGTGTCGTCCCGTGCGGCCAGAGCCTCCCGTGCGGCGCGGACCGCGATGCGGGCCACCACCTTGTCCCGTACCACCGTGGCGCCGCGCTCGGCCTCCGGCAGCGCCGGCAAGGCCGGACCGGCCCCTGCGTCGGGCGTGGCTGCGGGCGTCCGCGAGGTCACCGCGGGCCGCCGGAACGCTTGAAGTCGGACGTCGTGAGATCGCCCTGAACCATGAGGCCGATCATGAGGCCCACCGCGCCCAGGACGGCCACGAGCAGGAACGCCCAGAAGCCTCCGAAGAATGCGGCGAAGCCGAGGGCCATGCCGGCCAGCAGGCCCACCTTTGCTGCGCTCATCTCACTCACCTGAATCCTCACGTCAACGTGTGTCCTGCGTCGTGCGCCGTGCGCGGTCGCACACGGGGCGAGGAGGGCGCGACGGGGTCACTGCACACGGCCCTCGCCCGCCTCCTCGTCCTCCTCGTCGGGCAGGTGGACGTCGTCGACGGTGATGTTCACCTCGACGACCTCCAGGCCGGTCATGCTCTCCACCGCCGTGATGACGTGGGTGCGGGCGGCGCCGGCCATGTCCACGATGGCCACGCCGTACTCGGCGACCACATCGAGATCGATGGCGGCCTGCCGTTCGCCCACCTCGACCTTCACCCCGCGGCTCACGCTGGGACGGCCGCCCGGAACCATGTCCTTCACGGCCCCGAGCGTGCGGGTCACGCCGGCGCCGAGGCTGTGGATGCCCGGCACCTCACGGGCGGCCATGCCCGCGATCTTCTCCACGACACTGTCGGATATGGACGTCCGGCCTCGTGTCTCGGGCGCCGCCCCGGCGCCGCTGCGGCCCTTCAGGGTCTTGCCCGCCGAGCCCGCGCCGGGCTCGCTCCCACCCGCGGTGGGGCTGATGGTGTCCGACATGAGGGACCTCCCGAGGGTCGTACGGGTGCCGGTGTGGCGCCCTCGACTGTTTGGACACGCCCCGGACGCATTCGTCACCCTTGTCGCACGATCCGTTCCACCTACCCTGGAGGTGCGTACGCGACTGCGAGGACCGTTCCCGACGAAAGTGGGCGGCGATGCGCAACCGGCCCGGGCCCCCACCCCCCTACGAGGCGGAGTCCCGGCCTGCGCCGCAGCCGGCCACCGGCTCCGCCGCCGGGCGGGGGGACCCCGGCGATCCTGGCGGCCCCGGCGCCGCCGGCCGTCCCGGCGCTCCCGGCGCTCCCGGCGCTCTTGAGTCTCCCGGCGCTCCCGGCGCTCCTGAGGACCTGAACGACGGCATGCTGGCCGTCCGGGCTTCGGAGGGGGACGACGACGCGTTCGCCGTCCTCGTCCGGCGGCACAGCGGTCGGCTGCTCGCCCTGGCACAGCATCTGCTGGGAGACCGGGCGGACGCCGAGGACGCCGTACAGGAGGCGTTCCTCAGTGCCTGGCGACGCCTGCCGGAGTTCCACCACACGGCCTCCTTCGGCACCTGGATGTACCGCATCGTGACGAACCGCTGCCTGAACGTCCTGCGCCGGCGTCCCCGCCCCCTCCCCCTGGACGCCCTCCCCGAGCCCGCCGCCGCGGACGCCCGCAGCTCCCCGCCCCGGGTCTGCGAGGGGGACGCCGCGACCGCCGCCCTCAAGCGGGCGCTGCTGGAACTCGCCCCGGACCTGCGCGCGTGCTGGGTCCTGCGGGAGCTGCACGAACTGCACTACGAGGAGATCGCCCACGTCCTGGGGACCAGCGAACAGACAGTGCGCGGGAGGCTCTTCCGCGCACGACGCGCACTGACGGAGGCGATGCGCCCATGGCGCTAGACGACCCGCACCGACCCTCGGGCGACCGCCCCGAGCCCGTGGACGCCGTGGAGGCACCGGCCCCGGCGCACCACGAGGCCGAGCTGCGGGCCGGCGCCGAGCTCCTGCCCTGCGGGCGCCCCGTCGGCCGTGCCTGGGAACAGGCGCGCAGGCCCGCCGGCGCCGCTGCGGACCCGCACACCAGTACGTGCACGTGGTGCCGGCAGGCTGTCGAGGGACTGACGGCCCTGGACCGGGCCGCCCGTGCCCTGCGCGCCGAGGAACAGCCCGACGGCCGAACCCTCGCGCAGCGGGTCGTCGACGTGGTCCGTGCCGAGACGCGGCTGGGCGCCATGCTCCTGCTGGACGACCCGGGTCACGATCTGCACATCGCCGAGAGCGCCGCCGCGAAGGTGCTGCGCCGCGCCGTCGACACCGTTCCGGGCGCCCGTGCCGGCAGCTGCCGCCTCGTGCTCGTCCAGGGGAGACGGGCCGTGCACACCGTCGCCCTCACCATCGCGGCCGCACTCGATCAGCCGCTGCCGCAGCGGGCCGAGGAGGTGCGCCGAGCCGTCCTGCACGCGGCTCACCGCGGCTTGGGCCTGCAGGTCACGGCGGTCGACCTGACGATCAACGCCGTGCTGGACGTTCCCCGCGCCACGGCCGGCGGGCGGTCGGCGGGTGGCGGCCGATCGACGGATGGCGACCGATCGACGGGTGGCGACCGATGACCACCGCCGCACGCGAGGACGTCCACCGGGCAGCGGCCCGCGCCGCCCGCGGGGTACCCGGGGTGGCAGGTCTCCAGCCCGCCCTCGGCGACCTTCTCTCCCGCGTCGCCTCCCGGACGAGGCATGCCCTCGCGGGCGACACGGCCGCCGGGCATCCCGTCTCCGGCATCCGCTGCCGCCACACGCCGGAAGACGGCTGGCAGGTGGAAGTGCGGTGCGTGCTCCGCTCGGACCGGCGCGTGGTCGACGTAGCCCGGGACGTCCGCGAGCGGGTACGGGCGGCGGTGACGGCCCATCTCGCGCAGCACGGCAACTCCGGACCGGTCACCGTCCTGGTGGTGGTCACCCGCACCGAGTAGCTCGTCGTCCGGATGCGCCGGCACTTCGCCCCGTGTGTCCGCTCGATGTACGCCACCCGGGGTGACACGGGGGGCCCGGTGCGGGGGTGCGCCGGCTGCGGAGCCCGGGACTGTTAGAGAGGCCGTGCGGCCTGCGCGATGCCGGAGGCCGGAGGCCGGCCAACGGGCTCTGCCCGCACGAGGAACGAGGGGCGCAATGCGCGACATCTCCACGCCCGGCCGACACCGCCACCCCGGCACCCGGCTGCGGGGAAGGGTCGCGGTCGTGACCGGCGCCGCACGCGGAATCGGGGCGGCACTGGCACGGAACCTGTCCGGGGCGGGGATGTCCGTGGCGCTGCTGGGCCGCGAGGAGGCGTCCCTGCGCGCGACGGCGAGCACCCTGCCGAGCCGGAGCGTCTACGTCGAGGCCGACGTCACCGACAACGCGGCACTGCAGGCCGCCGCCCGGCACGTGGAAGAGGTGCTGGGACCGGCCAGCGTGGTCGCCGCCAATGCCGGGATCGCCGTCGGCGGGCCCTTCGACCGTACGGCCGCCGACCTGTGGCAGCGCGTCATCGACGTTAACCTCACCGGCTCCGCCAACACCGCCAGGGCATTCCTGCCCCAGCTGACCCGCACGCGTGGCTACTTCCTCCAGGTCGCCTCCACCGCCGCGCTGGGCTCCTCCCCCATGATGAGCGCCTACTGCGCCTCCAAGGCCGGAGTCGAGTCCTTCGCCCTGGCGTTGCGCAGCGAGGTGGAGCCCGACGGTGTCGCCGTCGGGATCGCCTACGTCCACTGGACCGGCACCGACATGATCAGCGGCGTCGACGAGCTCCCCGTACTACGGGCCCTGCGCCGCCACCAACCCCGTTTCGCCCGTCGGGTCCGCACTCCCGAGCAGGTCGCCGGCTGGCTCGCGGAGGGGATCACGCGCCGCTCCCACTCCGTCTACGCGCCGCCCTGGCTGCGCTGGTGCCAGCCACTGCGGCCGCTCTTCCCGCCGATCGTCGCCCGCATCGCCCGACGTGAGCTGCGTACCCCCGCGCGCGGCGACCTGACGGCCGAGGCCGGCGTCCTGGGCGCCGGAGGCCTCGCCGACTGGCACGCCTGCAACCCGCCCCGGGACTCTTGAGCCGCCGCAGAGGCGGTGCCGCGCGGGGACGGCCACCGTGGCGCCGTCGTGGGGAAGGCGTCGGGCGGCGACCCGGGCGGGCCCCGCCGAGGCCCGGGACCCGGGAAGTTTGGCCGCCGGGGGCACGGGCACGCGCGAACCGACGGCCGACCGTTGTCCGCCACCTCTGCCACCCTGGAGGCACGAGATCCATGACGACCTTCGGATACTTCCTCTCCTGCGAGGAGTTCACCCCTGCCCAGCTCCTGGACCAGGCCCGCAAGGCCGCCGACGCGGGATTCACCCGTCTGGCGATCTCCGACCACTTCCACCCGTGGAACGACGCGCAGGGCAACAGCCCGCTGGTCTGGTCGATGATCGGGGCCCTGTCGCAGACGGTGGACCTGCCCGTGACCACCTTGGTCACCTGCCCCACCGTGCGCCTGCACCCGGCGGTGACCGCCCAGGCGGCGGCCACCTCCAGCCGGCTGCTGGACGGCCGGTTCGCTCTGGGGGTGGGAACCGGCGAAGCGCTGAACGAGCACATCCTCGGGGACCGATGGCCCTCGTTCGACGAACGCGCCGACATGCTGGAGGAAGCGGTCGAAGTGATGCGGGCCCTCTTCACGGGCCGCCTGGTCAGCCATCGCGGCAGGCACTACACGGTGGACAACGCCCGTCTCTACACCGCCCCGCACGGGCGGCTGCCGGTGCACGTCTCCGGTTTCGGGCCCAAGGCGGCGGAGCTCGCCGGCCGTATCGGCGACGGCTTCGTCACCATGGGCCCGGACGAGGAGGCCATCGGTCGTTTCCGGGACGCGGGCGGCGGCGGGAAGCCGGTGATCGGAGGCCTGAAGGTGTGCTGGGGCGCGGACCGGGACGCGGCGGTCGACACCGCGCACCGGCTGTGGCCCAGCGAGCACCTTCCCGGTGAACTGGCCCAGATCCTCCCCACTCCTGCCCACTTCGAGCAGGCGAGCCGGCTCGTCACCCGTGAAGAGGTGTCCGCCAACGTGCCGTGTGGCGACGACGTCGAGGAGCACCTGGAAGCCGTCCGCGGCTACGTCGACGCCGGCTTCGACGAGGTGTACGTCGGGCAGATCGGACCGGACCAGGATTCGTTCTTCGCCGCCGCCCGCGACAAACTGCTGCCCGCCCTCGTCAGCTAGGCGGGCGTTGAGACGCCCCGGCGAGGTGGGGGGCCGAGTGGAAGCGTTAATTCCGGATGATCGCGTAACGGTCGGTCCCTACCGCGTCGTCGCGCGGCTCGGCAGCGGGGGCATGGGACGGGGCTATCCGGCCCTGCCGGCGGGCGGCGGGCGCAGCGTGGCCGTGCAGGTGGTGCATCCCGGGCCGGCGCGGGATCCGGAGTCAGACGGCGCTTCGCCTCGCCCGCGGGGTCGCGGCCGCGAGGGCGGTGGACGGGCGGTTCACCGCGCAGCTCCTCCGTGCCGGCGTGGATGACCCGACACCGGGGCTGAGTACGGTGTTCGCCACCGGGATGCCGCTCGCCGAGGCGGGGGCCGAACAGGGCCCATTCCCCGCGGAGTCGGCGGCCCCCGAGGAGTCGGCGCTCGCGGCGGTGCACGCGGCCGGGCGGGTGCACCGGACCTGAAGCCGTCGAACGTCCTGCTGGGCCCCGACGGCCCAGGTGATCGACTTCGCCATCCCATCGCGTCGGCCCGGCCGGCGCCGGGCCCCAAGGCCGGTGCCCATGTCTGGCCTGAGGCCGATGTGCCGGCCGTCGCGGCCGGGACGACGGTGATCGCGGACGGCGCCCTGTCCGGGCACCGGGCCGATCGTCCGCCACGGCGGAAGGGCCGGACGTCCCCTCCTGGCGTGGGCAGGAGGAGGACGACGCCGAACGCCGAAGGGTCCGTGCCCGCGTCGAGCACACCTTCGCCCGCATCGAGACCGGGTAGATCCTTCGTGACCACCGCCAGAGGTGGACGGCTTCCACCCCGCCGTCCAGCCCTGGCGCGGTGAAACAGCAGGCCGAGCACTCCTCACGCATGCCCGAGCCGGAGCCCCTGCACCACCCTTCAGGGGGTGTCGGGGTGGGCCTCCAGCTCGGACTTCAGCTTGCGCAGGGTCGCCCGGATGTTCTTCCGCTGGAACTCGGCGAAGGTGTGCCCCCTCGTCGCGATCCTGTCGAACGTGTTGGCCACCGGGTCGGGCCAACCGCGCCGGTCGTCGGTCCACGACTCCGTGACCTCGGTGCCCCCGGGTACGGCGGCGAAACGATACTCCCAGGTGGCGATCGGGCCCCGCAGCCACGGGCGGCGCAGGCCTATGGCGTGGACCCTGAACCGGAAGACCTCGTCCGGGTCGGCGGCCGTCACCGTGCAGCGGGTCGTCCAGCGGAACGGCCCGCGCTTGTTGTGGCCGTCGAAGACCATCCCGACGCGGGTCGCGGTGCCGGGGCCCTCCGCCGGGGTCGCGCCCAGGTTCTCCGGGCTCCAACGGCCCATGAGGGCCGGGTCGGAGACGTGCTGGTAGACCGTCGACGGGTCGGCCTCGACGATGATGGAGTCGCGGACGCTGAACGTACGGGGCATGTGGCTCCCTCCTCGGGGCACGACGGTAGCGGCAGCCGCCCCACCCGCAATCGTCGCCCCCGCCCCGCGGCCCGGGCCCCCGTCAGGACCGTTCCTGCATCCGGCGCCGCAGGGTGTCGTACAGGGGGTCGCTCCCCAGCCGGTCCGCGGTCACGGCGGCGGCGAAACAGGCGGTCAGCAGGGGCAGCAGGAGCACGCCGGCACCCGTCATCTCGGTCACCAGGACGATGCCGGTGAGCGGTGCCCGCACCACGCCGGTGAACACGGCGGCCATCCCCACTACCGCGAACGCGGCCGGACCCGCAGCGTCCGCCGGGAGCAGGAGGGAGACGAGGGCATGGGTGAGCGTCCCCCACAGGGCGCCGAGGGCCAGCAGCGGGGCGAACAGCCCGCCGGGCGTCGCGGCCGCGTAGCTGAGCGGGCCGGCCACGAACCGTACGGCGAGGCAGACCGTCAGGGCCGCCGCCGTCAGGCCTCCGCCCGCCAGCAGGCGCTCGCTCAGCTGGTCGCCGCCGCCCGTGAGGAGCGGATCGAAGGCCATCAGCGCGCCGACCAGGGCCCCGATGACGGCCGCCCGGGCGACGAGCGGAACCCGGGTCAGCCGGTCGCACACCTCCAGGGTCCCCACGACCAGCGCGCTGTACGCGGCGCCCAGCGCCCCGGCGGTCACCCCGCACAGCAGGAAGACCGGCAGCATCCACAGCGGTGGCGCGGGGAGGGCCGCGACGGGAAGGACGAGCGCGTCTCCCACGAGGGGCTGGGAGACGGCCACGGCGGAGAGCGTGCCGACGAGCGTCAGCAGCACCAGGCGGGGCCGCACCGTGCCGGTGACCTCCTCGCAGACGAACACCAGCCCGCCCAGCGGGGCGGTGAACGCCACCGCCAGGCCTGCCCCGCCCAGCGCGGTGTGCAGCATGCGGGCGTCCTCGGCGTCCAGCCGGCCGCGCCGGCCCGCCCGGGACCCGATCGCGGCACCCATGTGGACGATCGGCCCCTCCCTGCCCAGCACCAGGCCCGAACCGATCGCGATGAGTCCGCCCACGAACTTCACCGGCAGCAACCGGGCCGAACCGGCCTCCGACTCCTGCCGCCACACCGCTTCCACGTGCTGGATCCCGCTGCCCGGGGCGTGCGGGACCCGCCGGGCGATCGCGCAGGCCAGCGCCGCGCCCGCCGCGGTGAGGGCCACGGGAATCAGGCGGCCCGCCCCGCCCTGTGCGGCGGCCGCTTCCAGCAGCGACGCGCGCAGCAGGTCGGCGTGCTCCAGGCACCAGCGGAAGCCGCCGCCGACCAGCCCCACCAGACATCCCGCGAGCGCCGCGGCCACGAAGGCGCGGCCGCCTCTCCCCCGGCCTGCGGCAGCCATCGGCTAGTGCTGGGGGAGGTGGGTCTTGGCGTCGTCGTACGCCGCCCCGCCGGGTGCGGCGGCCAGGGCGTACGAGAGGTTCAGCACCCCGGTGCGGAACGTCTCGCAGGACAGCAGCTCCAGCGGGACCGGGGTCGCGTCCTGCCCGAACAGGCGCATGCCGGTACGCACGGCGATCGGGTGCAGCAGGAGGTTCAGTTCGTCCAGGAGTCCGGCGGCCATCAGCCGGCGCACGACGGAGACCGAGCCGCTGATCCAGACGGGTGTCCCGGCGTCCGGCTCCTCCTTGAGTGCGGCGACTCCCTCGGTGAGGTCACCGGCGAGCTGTTCGGAGTTGCGCCAGGTGAACGCGAGCGGGCCGTTCGACACCACGATCTTGCGGGCGTCACCCAGTACCTTGGCGAACGGTGCGTCCTCCCCGCCCGCCGCCTCCCGCTCCGGCCAGGCGCCCGCGAAGCTGTCGTAGGTCCTGCGTCCGAGCAGCAGGGTGTCGGCCCGGCCGAGGGTGGCGTCGACGGCGGCGCCCATCTCCTCGTCGAAATAGGGGAAGTGCCACTGGTCGGGTGCCTCGACGACGCCGTCGAGCGAGATGAACAGCTGCGCCTTGATCTTCCTCATACCGGTCTCCGGGAGCTGGTGGTCGGTCCGTCCGCGTACGGACCCCATCCAAGGGCACGCGGTAGTCGGCACCCGGGCCATTCACCCGCACGGCGGCTGCGTCGCCCCCGGTCGACCCCGGCACTTTCCCTGCATGGTGTGCGGAGAAAGTGCAACCCGATCGGGTGCTTCCCCGGAAGGGAGATGAGGGACCGTCGTTGACATGGACGGTCCTCACCGGCCGACGCACCTGTCACGACCCAAGGACTCGCATTGAGAAACGCACCGCGCTGGGCCCGCTGGATCGTTCCGCTCGCGCTGTTGCTCGTCTGGCTCGGCATCGGCGGGACGCTCGGACCGTACGCGGGGAAGCTGCGCGAGGTCGCCACGAACGACCAGGCGGCGTTCCTGCCGCGCAGCGCCGAGTCGACGCAGGTCATCGAAGCCCGCAAGGCCTTCGAGCGGGGTCAGTCCGTCCCGGCGGTCGTGGTGTGGACGGCGGACGGTGCCCCGGTGACGGCCGGGCAGCAGGAGGCCGCCGCGCGGGCCGTCGCGGGCCTCGCCGGCCGGCCCGGAATCACCGGCGCGCCCTCGCCGGCGGTCGTCTCCGCCGACGGTCTGGCCGTCCAGGCGGTCGTCCCGCTCGCGCCCGACCTGGGTGAGGAACTTCCGGCGGTCCTGGACGAGGTGCGGCAGACGGTGCAAAGGGTGCCGGGCACCTCGGTGGGGATCGCCGGCCCGGCAGCCACCCAGGCGGATCTGTCGGACGCGTTCGCGGGGATCGACGGGCTGCTGGTGGGCGTGGCCCTCGGAGCGGTGCTGTTGATCCTGCTGCTGGTGTACCGCAGCGTGCTGCTGCCACTGGTGATCATCATCAGTGCGGTGTTCGCCCTGGGCCTGGCGTGCGCGGTGGTGTACGCGCTGGCCGACCGGGGCGCCGTCCGTGTGGACGGCCAGGTCCAGGGGATCCTGTCGATCCTCGTGATCGGCGCCTCGACCGACTACGCCCTGCTCGTCGCGGCGCGCTTCCGCGAGGAGCTCGCCGTACGGGGCGACCGGGCGGACGCGGCGCTGGCCGCCGTGCGCCGGTCGGCGGGGGCGGTCACCGCCAGCGCGGCGACCGTGGCGCTGGGACTGCTTGCCCTGCTGGCGAGCGATCTGACGAACAACCGGGCTCTCGGGCCGGTCGGCGCGATCGGGATCGTCTGCGCGGTGCTGAGCTCGCTGACCTTCCTGCCGGCGGTTCTGGTCCTGCTGGGCCGCACCGCGTACTGGCCCGCCGTGCCCGGGCCGGCCGACGCCGCGGGCGAGGGGCACGGCGTGTGGCGCCGTGTCGCCGCACTGATCGACCGGGGGCCGCGGCGCGTGTGGGTGTCCACCTCCGTACTGCTCGTGGTGCTGGCCGGCTTCTCCCCCGCGCTGTCGTCCAAGGGCGTGCCGCTGGACGAGATCTTCGTGGGCGGCGCCCCCTCGGTCGGCGCCCAGCAGACCCTCGCCCGGCACTTCCCCGGCGGCTCGGGCAATCCGGCCGTCGTCATCGCGGACGCCGACCGGGCCGCCGAGGTACGGGCGGCCGCCGAGAGCACGGAAGGGGTCGCGGCGGTCGTCCCCGTCACCGCGGGCGGCGGACGACCCGGCGGCCCGGGCGCTCCGCTCGTCGTGGACGGCCGGGTGCGGTTGGACGCCACCCTGGAAGCCGCGGCCGACAGCGACGCCGCGAAGCGGACGGTCCAGAGGCTGCGCGAGCGCGTGCACGCCGTGCCGGGGGCCGACGCGCTCGTCGGGGGTTACACGGCCCAGCAGTTCGACACCCAGCAGACCTCGGCACGCGACCGCACCGTGATCGTCCCGATCGTCCTCGGCATCATCCTGCTGATCCTGGTCGCGCTCCTGCGGTCGGTGCTCGTGCCCGTCCTGCTGGTGGCGACGGTCGCGCTGAACTTCCTCGCCACGCTGGGGGTTTCCGCGCTCGTCTTTGAGCACCTGCTGGGCTTCAGCGGGACCGACGCGTCCGTACCGCTGTACGGGTTCGTGTTCCTGGTCGCCCTCGGCGTCGACTACAACATCTTCCTGATGTCCCGGGTGCGCGAGGAAACCGTTCGATCGGGTACCCGCGAGGGCGTGTTGCGGGGGCTCGTCACCACGGGCGGGGTCATCACCTCCGCCGGAGTCGTCCTCGCCGCGACCTTCGCCGCGCTGATGGTGATCCCGCTGGCCTTCCTCGTCCAGATCGCCTTCATTGTCGCGTTCGGCGTCCTGCTGGACACCCTCGTCGTGCGTTCCCTGCTGGTGCCGGCCCTCATCATCGACATCGGCCCTCGCGCCTGGTGGCCCAGCACGCTGTCCCGGCCGGGCGGGGGAACCGGCCCGCACAGCGCACCGGCGGCGCGGGCTCGGTGATCACCAGGCCGGCCACGGCGTTCCGGTCGTGTTCCCGGCGGGGCCGACCGGGTCGGCGAGGCCTGCGAAGTCGGCCGGGAACGGGGCGCGCCCCAGGAGCGCCGCGGTGGCCCCGGCCGTGATCCGGTGCCAGAGGCCGGCGGGACGAGGCTGTCGCCGAAGTAGTGGGGATGGCGGGTCCAGCCCCACAGGCCGCGGTCCATGATGCGGCCCCGGTTGGCCGGGTCCTCCTTGTACCGGGCCGACTGGTGGTCGCCCACCGCCTCGAAGCCGAGTCCCGCGGCCCACACGGCCAACCCGGACGTCGGGGCTGGTGGTCGGGCGTGGTGGCCGGGCGGGTCACGGAACCATTCCCTTCTGCGGGGTGTGCCGGGGGCGGGGTTGTACGGGCAGGCCGCGCAGGAGCAGACGGACACCGTGGAGGTGGATCCCCGCCCGGACGGCGGCGGTCGACCAGGGCCGGCGGGCGGCGGCCCGCAGGAGGGCGCGGGCCGTGGCGGAGCGGGCCCGTCCTCGCACGGTGGCGGTGAACGGCCGGCCGGCCTCGGTGTCGAGGTGCACGGTCAGGTGGAGGCGTTCCTCGGGGAGCGGCAGGCGCATCCGGTAGTGGCCCTCGACCGGGAAGAACGGCGAGACGTAGAACCGCTTCTCCGCCCTCGCCCGGCCGCCCGCGTCCGGGTGCAGCAGGTAACAGTGCCGCTGCCCGTACGTGTTGTGGACCTCCGCGACGACGCACACGAGGGACCCTGAGGCGTCGTGGCACCAGTAGACGCTGAGGGGGTTGAAGACGAAGCCGAAGACGCGGGCGTGGGCGAGCATCACCACGCGCCCGCCGGCTATGTCGATGTCGCGGGACGCGAGGAACTCCTCCAGACCGGCGCGGATCGTGGGTGCCCGGCCCGCGAAGTGGTCACGCGGGTCGAACCGGGCGAGGGGGCGCAGCGGGCGCGGCAGGACCGGCAGCCGGTCGAGGTCCACGCACCACAGGTAGGTGCGGTGCCGGACGTCATGGCGCAGGGGGGCGGTACGGGTGTGGACGACCACGCACTCGTACAGCGCGGCGGCGGGCGCCGCTCCCCCGGTCACCAGCGCACCCCCAGGGCGCGGGCGGCTGCCACGCCCGAGCGGCAGCCGTCCTCGTGGAAGCCCCAGCCGTGCCACGCTCCGGCGTACGCGGTCACGCCGGTGTTCAGGCGCGGCAGTTCCTCCTGCGCGGCGACCGAGGCGGGCGTGTGGACGGGGTGTTCGTACAGCATGCGGCGCACCACCCGGCCGGGGTCGACGCGGTCGTCGGCGCCGAGGGTCACCACGTGGTCGGCACCGTCGGGCAGGTTTTGCAGGCGCCTCATGTCGTAGCTGACGCGGACGGCCTCGGTTGAGGGTTCGCAGGCCGGCAGGTGGTAGTTCCAGCTGGCCCGGGCACGGGGTGAGCGGGGCAGGAGGCTCGTGTCGGTGTGCAGGACGGCCGGGTTGGGCGCGTACGTGAAGGCGCCCAAGAGCCGCCGTTCGTCCGGGGTGGGATCGGCGAGCAGGCGGAGGGCCTGGTCGGGGTGGGTGGCGATCACGACGGCGTCGTAGCCGTCGGTGGCGCCGTTCTCGGTGGTTATCCAGGCGCCGGAGCCGCGCGCGGCCCGGTGGACCGCCTGCACGGGGCTGGAGGTACGGACGCGGTGCACGCTCTTGGCCACGGCCTCGACGTAGGTGGCGGACCCGCCGGTGACGGTCTTCCACTGCGGGGAGCCCGTGACCGACAGCAGGCCGTGGTGGTGCAGGAAGGTGAAGAGGTGGGCGGCCGGGTGGGCCAGCGCCGTGCGTGCGGGGCACGACCACACCCCGGAGACCAGCGGGAGGGCGAAATGGCTGACGAAGTACGGGGAGAAGCGGCCTTCGCGGAGGAAGTCGCCGAGGGTGACGTGAGGGGAGGGCGGGTCGGCGAGCAGCCGGCGGGCCTTGCGGTGGAAGACGGGCACCTGCCCGAGCAGGCGCAGGTAGCGGCCGCGCAGCGCCCGCCGGCCGGTGAGCAGGCCGGCCGGGCCGCGGGCGCCCGCGTACTCCAGGCCGCAGCCGTCGCACCGTACCGACATGCTCATCTCGGCGTCCTGGGTGGAGACCCCCAGCTCGCGGAAGAGCCGTAGCAGGGTCGGACAGGTGCGCTCGTTGTGAACGACGAACCCCGAGTCCACGCCCATGGGCCGCCCGTCCGGGCCGGTGAGCTCATGGGTGTGGGCGTGGCCGCCGAGGCGGCCGTCGGCCTCGTAGAGGGTGACCTCGTACGAGCGCGCCAGGACGTGGGCGGCCGTCAGGCCCGCGACCCCGGCGCCGATCACCGCTGCTTTCCGGTGTTCCACCTCAGCACTCCCGCCACTCACCGCGCCGCCGGGTGCGGTCGCGCACCCGTTCTTCGCGGCGGAGGGGCGGGCGGATTGGTGGAGATCGCAGGGTGGGCGGATCGGCGGGGTGCGCGCCGGGGCGCGGACGGAGGCGTCAGGTGGGCAGGGCCATCAGGATCAGGGGGGCGGAGGTGGGGCGGCGGGAACCCCCGGCCGGTTCGAGGGTGAGTCCGACGGCGCCGGCGTCGGCGGTGTCCCCGTCGATGAGGACGGTGCCGTCCTGTCGGATGAACCCGGCCGGGCGCATGGTGCCGTCGTGGTCGAGCCAGAGCTGGTAGGTCTTGCCGGGGGCCGGTGCGGGCAGGCCGGATGCGGTGAAGACGGCCCTGTTCTGCCGCTGGGAGGCGACGACGGTGGTGGCCGCTCCGTTGCTGGCCCGGCCGTGAGCCGTACGGGCGTCAGGAGCGGCCAGGACGGTGCTGACGTCGTCGAGACGCTGCTCGGCCCGGGTGGCCCGCTGCTGGTACTGCTCGCTCTGCTGGTTCTGCCAGGCGGCCAGGCCGGCGAACGACGCGGCCGCGACCACGCTCGCGGCGAGCGCGAGGGGTACGGCCCGGCGCCGCAGCGCGCTGCCGATGGACGCGGTCGGCGCGGTGTCGGGGACGCGCGGCGGCAGTTGGCGTACGCCGTCGACGGCGGCCAGGACGTGGTGCTTCATAGCGGCCGGCGGATACTGCGCGGCGGCGTCCGCCAGGCGCGCGGCGGTCGCCTCGAACTCGGCCACCTCCTCGCGGCACGCCTGGCACTGCGGCAGGTGCTCGGTGAACGCCTGCCGCTCGGCGGGCTCCAAGGCGTTGAGGGCGTAGGCGGCGGCGAGGGTGTGGACGTCGGAGTGGTGTTGCTTCATGTGGTCACCCCCATGCAGTCGCGGAGCCGGATCAGCCCGTCGCGCATGCGTGTCTTGATGGTCGGCAGCGGTGTGCGCAGGGCTTCGGCGACCTCACGGTAGGTCAGGCCACGGTAGTAGGCCAGGGTCACGACCTGGCGCTGGAGTTCGGTCAGTCCGCGCATGCAGCGGCGCACCTGCTCGCTCTCCAGGCGGGTCTCGACCTGCTCGGAGACCTCGTCGAACGCCGTCTGGTGCTCGCGTGCCGCCTGGGCCTGTTCCCGGTCGGCGGACGCCTGGGCGGAGCGGACCCGGTCCACGGCCCGCCGGTGGGCGATGGTCGCCGCCCACGCGGTGACGCTGCCGTGGTCGGGCCGGTAGCGGGCGGCCTGCCGCCACAGGTCGATCATGACCTCCTGCGCGACCTCCTCCGACTGGGCCCGGTCGCGTACGACTCTGACCACGATCCCGAAGACCAGGGGTGCGAGCGCGTCGTAGAGGGCGGAGAAGGCCTGCTTGTCGCCGTGGGCGACCTCGTCCATGACCTCGGAGAGGTCGCTGCGGCCGGCATGACTGACACGGCCCGCGCGACCTGGACCGAACGGGAGTGGTTGGTTCACGGGGCGGGCTCCGGCTGCGGCGACAAGGCGAAGGGGCAGCCGATGCCGGCCTGCCGGGGGCGGGGTGTCCATCGCATGGTGGTCCTTGTCCTTGTCCTGGGTACGTGGAGCCGGGCCGTGAGGTGTGTCCGAGGGTTCTTCGTAGCGGAAGTGCGCACGGATGGCCGGACTTTTGGCAAACGGAGCAGATGAGCGTGCCGGCGGAGCGTCCGGGCACGGGGGTGGCCGGGCGGCCTGTCTGCCTGGCCGTCTGGCCGTCTTGCCGTGCCCGGCCTCCGCCTGGCCGCACCACACGCGTCGTGGGTCAGGGCTCGGGCCGGGTGAGCGCCGCGATGACCTGCTTGCCGAAGGGCGCGGGGCTGACGAAGAACTCGGCGCCGAGGCGCGGATGATCGCCAGGCCGCGCCCCCGCGTGGCCGGCGGGCCGCGGCCGCTGGGCTGCCGGGGCGGCGAGCGGGAGGCGTCGCTGAGGGCGATCCCGGCCGGGCCCGACTGCACGCTGAGTGTGAGGGCGTAGGGCGGTCGGGCGTGCCGGACGGCGTTGGCCCTCAGCTCGGAGACGATGACGAGGACGTCCTCCGTGGTGTCGTGCGGGCGGTCCGCGGAGTGGACGGCGAGCAGACAGCGGCCACGCGGCGGGCTTCTCGGGCGGCCTGCGGGCCTGGTGGCAGGGGTGGTGCACCGTTGACGGCGCCGTGGGGGGCGGGTGCGGCTGCAGTGGCGATGGCGGTGTCCATGGTCGTTCCTGAGACCTGGTCGCTGACAGGGGGTGGATCGGCGGGGTTCCGGGGCCGTGGCCCCGGAACCCCGGCCGGGCCCGGGTCGGCGCTACCACTTGCTGTGGCAGTTCCAGTGGCCGGGCACCCAGTGGTTCACCGAGTGGCCGGGCACCCAGTGCTGCTTCCAGTGGCCCTTGCTCCACCAGCCGTCGTGCCAGTTGCCGTGGTGGTCCCGGTAGCCGTGGTGCCAGCTACCCGGATGCCACTTGTGTTCCCAGTGGCCCTTGCCCCACTTGTCGGTCGCCCAGTGGCCCTTGACCCAGGTGCACCGATCGTGGTCAATGCGGTCCCAGCGGTCGTGGCGGTTGTCCCAGTTGCGGTCACGGTCACGGTCGTGACCACGGTCGCTGGTGCCGGTGCCGGGGGCCGTCGAGTTCGCCGTCGCCGCCGCCGCGGGGGCGGCGCTCGCCGTACCGGACAGACCCAGCAGCGAGCCGCCTGCCAGCAGCCCCGCGGATGCGACTCCGACGACCACGCGCTTCATGTGCATCGAAGCGGTCATCGGACTCACCTCCTCCCTTTCATCAGGTTCATCAAGCATTCGGCTTTGTCTGCTCCTTCACCATCTGGAGCGTCACCACAGATTCGTGATGAACGGGGTGAAAGATTGCCAAGAGATTCAAACCGCTATATCTCTCCTTTCGGAGTGGGTGCCGTGAACCCTGTCGACGCTGCTCGGACCGTGTTGCGCTCACGGCCGGGTTCGAGTCCCGGTCCGGAAGGGGCGGCGGCCTCGGCTGCGGCATCCAGGGGGCTACCTGAGCAGCGGCTCCTCCTCCCGGCTCCCCGAACCGTCGGATCGGCGCGACTGCTCTTGCGCGCCCCCCTCGGCAGGGCCGTCCTGGACCCGGTCCCTTCCGGGCTCGTGGCCGGCATCCCGCCCGGTCTTCCGGCCCTGGCCCCCGCCGCCCGTTCCCATGCCGGGCGCCTGCCCCGACCCCTGCCCCTGTCCCCCGCCCTGGACCTGGCCGCTGCCGGTGCCCGTGCCCTGGCCGGGCGCCTTCCCCGTGCCCTTGCCGGTGCCCTGGGCGGGTGCCTTGCCCGTGCCCTGGGCGGGACCGCCGCCCGGCTCCTGGCCCGAGCCGCCGCCGGAACCCTGGCCGGGGGCGCTGCCGGTGCCCTGGCGCGCCATACCGGTCTCCTTGCCCGTGCTGTGGCCGGGCGCCTTCCCGGTGCCCTGGGCGGGTGCCTTGCCCGGGCCCTGGGCGGGACCGCCGCCCGGCTCTTGGCCCGAGCCGCCGCCGGAACCCTGGCCGGGGGCGCTGCCGGTGCCCTGGCGCGCCTTACCGGTCTCCTGACCGGGCGCCTTGCCCGAGCCCTTGTCCGGCGCGCCTCCGGGTTCCTGCGGCACGGGCCCGGGTGCCTGGCCCGACCCTTGGCCGCCGGAGCCCGGCTCCTGCCGTCCCGGATTCTTCTCAGGGGCCTGGCCCGTGCCCGTGCCCGATCCCTGACCGGGCCCCTGGCCGTTGCCCTTGCCGGACTCCTGACCGGGCGCCTTGCCCGTGCCTTGGCCGGGCGCCTTGTCCGACCCGTGACCGGTGCCCGGCTCCTGGCCCGGTGCCTTGCCCGGGCGCGTTCCTGACTCCTGTCCGGGCACCTTGCCGGGAACGTTCGCGGGATCGTTGGCAGGCTTGTCGCCGCTACCCGTGCCCGGCTCCTTCGCCGGAGCCTCGTCCGGCACCCTGCCGGGGTCCTTCCCGTGGCCCGTCCCCGACTCCTGAGCCGGCGCCTTACCAGGCGGCTTGCCGGTGTTTTGACCGGCTCCCTTGCCCGGGTCCGGGCCCTTGTCCGGGGCCGTCGCGGGCGCCTTGCCGGGGTCCTGTCCCCGGCCCGTCCCCGGCTCCTTGCCGGGCGCGTTCGCGGGGTCCTTGCCCGACGCCCCACCAGGTTCCTCGGACTGGCCGGTGCCCCGCTCCTTCACCGGAGCCTCGTCCCGGGCCTTGCCCGGCTGCTCCTTTCCCCGGCCCGACCCCGGCTCCTGGCCCGGCGCCTTGCCGGGCGCCTTGCCGGGCGCATTCGCGGGTTCGTCACCCCGGCCGGTGCCCGGCGCCTGCGCCGGAGCCTCGTCCGGCGCCTTCCCGGGGTCGTTGCCATGGTCCGGGCGCCCTTCATGGGGCTTCGGGGAGTGCTTCTGCGGGGCCTCGCCCTCGTCCCCGTGTCGTTCGCCGCCTGACTCCCGCGCAGGGTCCGGGTTTCGGCCGGGGGCCACTCCCGGGGCCGGGTCGGGGCCCCGGTCCGGGCTCGTCGGCGGCTTCGTGTCCGCGCCTGCGGGACTCGTCCGGACCGATCCCTGGGGGGCCGGGGGCAGGGCCGGGTACGGCGAGCCGGCGGGCCGGCTCGGCGGCGGCTCGACCTCGCGGTCCGACCGGCCCCTCACCGCACCGCTCGGGCGCTCGTACCAGGCCTTGCGATCCGCGTCGAACACCGTGACGGCCTTCACCGGCTTCGCGGCGGGCTTGACCGCCACCAGCTCTCCCGACCGGAACGAGGACCACTCCGTACCGCTGAGCCTGGCCTTCCCCTGGACCGCGACCGGCGGCGTCAGAGGGTTGCCACAGGCACACCGGACCCGCGGGACACCATGGCCGTCGACCAGTACGGACGTACCGGCCTGCAGGATCGCCTGGTAGCCGGTGGGCGCGTCGTTCTTGTACCCGTGGTTGGTGACCCGGGTGTCCCAGCCCAGCCGGACCGGCGTGAGCGATCGCAGGTAGGAGGGGATGCCGGCCTCCCGGACGCCCAGCGTGGCGGCGAAGGCACCGCCCTTGTCCGTGTGCTGCGTGAGGAACTTGATCTGCTTCTCCACGTCACAGCTCGCGACGTTGCGGGTGCCCCCGTACAGGCCCGGGTGTCCCCCGTCGACTTCGAGGGTGCGCGCCCCGCCCGTACCGCCCCGTACCGTCCCGGTCGTCCCGGGCGCGGCGACGGCCTCATCGGGCTCCGTGGCCGTCGACGGGGTGAACGGATCGGGTCCGGCCGCCGCGGCGGCCTCCAGGAAGACCTCGCCGCCGGCCGCGCTGTTACCGCCCAGCACGGTGAAGCTGACGATCGCCGCCGAGACCACGGCGGCCGCCGTGCCCGCACTCACCAAGGTCCTGCGCGACCGCCAGCGCCGCTTGGGACGCCCTTCCCCGTCGCCGCCGGGGGACGCCGGGGGGCCCGTCGGCCGGGACGGAGGCGGCGGCGGTGGCGGCACCGGCGGTGGAGCCTCCGGCGGGGGCGCGGGCTGCGGCTGCGACCCCCGTCCCGACAGCGGACCGGGCGGAGGGCCCGTGGGGTGCTCGGACGAAGAAGGTATGGAACTCACGACTCTCGCCCCCTGACACAGGGCACCGGGACAATCTTGGTGACTCGCATGCGCTCGCTCCTTCTGGCCGTCAACGCCTCCACATCCCGGAGGGGAACCTCGAAACCGGTGCCGCGCAGCAGAAGTCGGCGAAGGGACGACCCCGGGCGGGGCCGTCTGGTCACCTGCGACATCGGTGGGGCCACGTACTGGGTGAGCCCGTCCCCTGAGTAAGCCCCCCGCCCCCGGGCCGCGTCATGTCGCGACCATTCGGGACTTGACACAACCGCGCCGGTTACGGCCGGGCCGCCGCCGGCCGGTCGACGATCAGGCGTACTGCCGCGATCGTGAGATCCGGGTCGTGGAGCTGGACGTAGTGGTCGCTGCCGGTCGCCAGCAGGTGGGGGGTCTGCGGCCGCATGCCCACCAGTGCCTGCTGGGCCTTGGGCCAGGCGGCCTCGAGCTTCGCCAGCAGGTCCTTGGACATGGTGGGCGGCGCGGCGAAGGGTTCGGTCTTGCTGAGCACCGCGACGGGGACGGGTGGAAGCGGGCCGCCGCGGTCGATGGCGGTGACCCCGCCGTCGATGTCGACCTGCTCGAATTCGCGGTCGGCGTCGAACGGCGTACCGGGATGCCGGAGCGCTTCGACGTACGCCGCCCAGTCCGCCCCCATCGCGGGCTTCAACGCGGGCCCCAGCGCGTCGACGAGGACCAGCCCGCGCGTGCGCTCCGGGTGCTCCTGCGCGTACCGCAGGGCGAGCATCCCGCCGAAGGAGTGCCCCACCAGCAGGTACGGGCCCGGTACGCGGGCGGCGGTCAGCAGCCGGTCCAGGTCCTGGACCATGGCGGGCAGCGCCCGGGTGCCGCGCACGGGCGTGCTGCGGGTGCTGAGCGTGGGCGGCTGTGTGTAGCGGATGGTGCCGGGCCGGTCGTACGTGCACACGCGGGTGAACGCGGCGACGCCGGGAAACACTGCCGGGGCCTTCGGCACGGGCGGGGCGGTGTCGGTCAGCGACCACGGGTCGGAAGCCTCGTGCAGCCCGGAGAGCAGGACCACGGTCGGGCTTCCGGAGCCGGAACAGTGCAGATACAGGCTCCGCCCACCGCCGATGTCCACCCGCTGTCCGGTGTCCCCGCGCCGTCCGGTGTCCCCGCCGCCGCTCGGCGCCGGTGTGCCGGCCACCAGCAGGATGGCGGCCATCGCGGCCACCAACGCGCCCGGGACAGGCCCTCGCATGTCCTCAGCTTCCCTCGCCGCGCGTCACCCCGCCAACGAGCCGGCGGCCCGGCCGCCGGCCGCTCCGGTCAGCCGGCGCCGAGGTAGAAGAAGAACCAGACGAGTGGCCCCAGGATGCCCAGGGTGCCGAGCAGGACCCCGAGACGGGCCCGTACCGGAGCCGGCCGCTCGCTGCGCCGCGCCCGCCAGAGGTCGGGACTGCCCCAGACGACGGCGCAGATGCCGAGCGGGATGACGAGATAGAGGGGCAGGAAGCGCACCAGGGGCGGGAGCGCTTCGGGCAGGAACGGGCAGCAGAACGCGACGACGGCCGTGACGCCCAATACCAGCGATCCCGTGCCGCGGCGTCGCGGGTCTTCCTGGTGTGCCGGATCGGCGTCCTGCTTCAGGTGACTCATGAACGGCAGGCTATGCGCAGGGTGTCCGGCACCGCTTGAGCGGGTGTACCCAGGTGCCACCCAGGCCCTGGTGAGTACCCCCCCGGCGCGGGCGCCGGGCGTCGGCGCAGCCGCGATCGCGCCCGCCGCACTCGCCCTGGTCATGCGGCTCCATCCACCCGGGCCCGCCCGCGCCAGGGCCCTCGGCGTCTGGGGTGCCGTCTCCGGCGCGGGCGGCGCGGCCGGGGTCCTGCTCGGAGGGATCCTCACCGAAGGCCCCGGATGGCCCTGGGTGTTCCACGCGTCCGGCATCGGCGCCGCGGCGGTCATCGCCGCCACTGCGCGGCTCGTACCCGCCGACCCGAAGGAGGCCGCAGGACCCCGCTCCCAGCTCGACGTGGCCGGATCCCTCACCGTCACCTCCGGCCTGGTCGCGCTCGTGTACGGGCTCACGGCTGCGGGCCGCTCCGGCTGGACCGACCCCCTGGTCCTCGGCTCCTTCGGCGCGGCGGCCGGCCTGCTCGCGCTCTTCGTCCGGGTCGAACGGCGGCACCCCGCCCCGCTCCTGCCGTCGAGGCTCCTCGCAGCTGCTCGTCCTGGACGCCTTCGACCTGACGGCCCCGCCGGTCGTCACCATCCACCTGCCGCGCCGGGTCCCGGCCATGATCCACGGCTCCTGGATCTCCGACGCCGCCGCCTGATCCGGCGCGGGCGAGAGGCTGTGAGCGGCGCGTGACCGGCCCCTGGGTGAGCCGCGTCTCACCTGGGCACCGCCGCTTGTCTATGCAACGAGTTGCATAGCAGGATCGGGGCATGGCGCTCGAACACGCGATCCTCGTCTCCCTGCTGGAGAAGCCGGGCTCCGGCTATGAGCTGGCCCGCCGGTTCGAGCGGTCGATCGGCTACTTCTGGACCGCCACGCACCAGCAGATCTACCGCGTGCTGGGGCGCATGGAGAGCGACGGCATGCTCGCCGTCCGTACGATCCCGCAACAGGGCCGGCCGGACAAGAAGGAGTATTCGGCCGCCGGTCCCGGCCGGGTCGCGCTCGCGCAGTGGCTGCACGAGCCGATCGAGCCGGAGAGCCTGCGGCACGACCTCGCCGTGAAGATCCGCGGGGCGGCCTTCGACGACCCGGCCTCCCTGATCCGCGAGGTGGAGCGGCACCAGCAGGCCCACCGGGACCGCCTCGCGCGCTTTCTCGCCGGGGAGCTGCGCGACTTCACCGGGCCCGACGCCCCGGCGCCGCTCGACGCCGGCCAGGAACTCCAGCACGTCGTGCTGCGCGGGGGGATCGCGCAGGAGCGGATGACGATCGCCTGGCTCGACGACGTCCTGACCACTCTCCACCGGCTGGGCCGCAGCGCGCCGCCCGCGACCGACTGAGCCGTACCCGGCGCGCCACCCCGCCTCCTCTTCCCTCCCTCCGCGCACCCGCGCGACCCCCGACTCCGACCCCTCGGAAGGTGATCCGCCATGTCCGACCCCCTGCTGTTCCACCCGCACACCTACGACCCGGCCCACTTCGACCCGGAGACCCGCAGGCTGCTGCGCGCGACCGTCGACTGGTTCGAGGCCCGCGGCAAGCGGCGGATCATCGAGGACTACCGCACCCGTGCCTGGCTGGCCGACTTCCTCGCCTTCTCCGCCAAGGAAGGTCTCTTCGCGACCTTCCTGACCCCGGCGGCCGCCGCCGGCGAGGACGAGCCCGACAAGCGCTGGGACACGGCACGGATCGCCGCCCTCAACGAGATCTTCGGCTTCTACGGCCTCGACTACTGGTACGCCTGGCAGGTCACCATCCTCGGCCTCGGCCCGGTCTGGCAGAGCGACAACGCCGCCGCCCGGGAGCGCGCCGCGCAACTGCTGTCGGAGGGCGAGGTGTTCGCCTTCGGCCTCTCCGAGAAGACCCACGGCGCCGACATCTACTCCACCGACATGCTGCTGGAGCCCGACGGCGACGGCGGCTTCCGCGCCAGCGGCTCCAAGTACTACATCGGCAACGGCAACGCCGCCGGACTCGTCTCCGTCTTCGGCCGCCGCACCGACGTCGAGGGCCCCGACGGCTACGTCTTCTTCGCCGCCGACAGCCGCCACCCGGCGTACCGGCTCGTGAAGAACGTCGTCGACTCCTCCAAGTACGTCAGCGAGTTCAGCCTGGAGGACTACCCGGTGGCCGCCGAGGACGTCCTGCACACAGGGCGCGCCGCCTTCGACGCCGCGCTCAACACCGTGAACGTCGGCAAGTTCAACCTCTGCACCGCCTCGATCGGCATCTGCGAGCACGCGATGTACGAAGCCGTCACGCACGCGCACAACCGGATCCTCTACGGCCGGCCCGTCACCGCCTTCCCGCACGTGCGCCGCGAGCTGGCCGACGCCTACGTCCGCCTCGTCGGGATGAAGCTGTTCAGCGACCGCGCCGTGGACTACTTCCGCTCCGCCGGACCGGACGACCGCCGTTACCTGCTCTTCAACCCGATGACCAAGATGAAGGTCACGACGGAGGGCGAGAAGGTCATCGACCTGATGTGGGACGTGATCGCCGCCAAGGGCTTCGAGAAGGACAACTACTTCGCCCAGGCGGCCGTCGAGATCCGCGGACTGCCGAAGCTCGAGGGCACGGTCCACGTCAACCTCGCGCTGATCCTCAAGTTCATGCGCAACCACCTGCTGGAGCCGGCCGAGTACGCGCCCGTCCCGACGCGCCTCGACGCGGCCGACGACGACTTCCTGTTCCGGCAGGGACCGGCCCGCGGCCTGGGCTCCGTACGCTTCCACGACTGGCGCCCGGCGTACGACGCCTACGCCGCCGTGCCGAACGTCGCCCGCTTCCGCGAACAGGCCGACGCGCTCGCCGAGTTCGCGGCCACCATCGCGCCCGACGAGGCGCAGGGCCGCGACCTCGACTTCCTCCTCTCCGTGGGGCAGCTGTTCGCCCTGGTCGTCCACGGGCAGCTGATCCTGGAGCAGGCCCGCCTGACGGACCTGGACGAGTCCGTGCTGGACGAGCTGTTCTCGGTGCTCGTGCGCGACTTCTCCCAGCACGCCGTCGAGCTGCACGGCAAGGACTCCAGCACGCCCGAGCAGCAGACCTGGGCCCTGGCCGCCGTCCGCCGCCCGGTCATCGACGAGGCCCGCTCGGCACGCGTCTGGTCCCGCGTCGAGGCCCTCGCCGGCGCCTACGAGATGGCGCAGTAGCCACACCACTCCCCTCGGCGGTCCGCACACCACCACCGTGCGGCCCGCCGGGGGCGCGCGCCGCCGTCAGCTGTCGGCGGGGACGAGGACGGCCACGTAGTCCTCGAACCCCACGTGCGCGCCCCATTCTTCCGCTCCATCGGGGCGTCGTGCCGCTCCCGGGAGTCCTGCCGGCCCCTTGCGAAGACGAGGGCTCCCCGCCGGCCCTGGGCCCTGGCCGCCTCTTGTACCGCACCGGCGGCGACCGCCCCGGGAGGACGCCCGCGGTGCGCCGCGTAGGCTCGACCCCGTGTCAGCCTCCCGCCTCCACCGCGTCGCCGTCCTCGTCCTGGAAGGCGCGAAGCCGCTCGACGTGGGCATCCCCGCGCAGGTCTTCACGACCCGCGCGAGCATGCCGTACGAGGTACGGGTGTGCGGCGCGGCCCCTGGGCTCGTGGCCGGCGGCGACGGCCTCTCGTACCACGTGACGCACGGGCTGGACGCCCTCGCGTGGGCCGACATCGTCTTCGTCCCCGGCTACCGCTACCCGGACCGCGAGGACCCGCCGCGGCCCGTCCTCGACGCGCTGATCGCGGCCCACGAGCGCGGCGCGCGGCTCGCCGCCATCTCCACGGGCGCGTTCGCGCTCGCCGCGACCGGCCTGCTCGACGGCAAGCGCGCCACGACGCACTGGCACTACGCCCGGGCCCTCACGGCCAAGCACCCGCTCGTCCGGGTCGACGAGAACGTCCTGTTCGTCGACGAGGGCAGCGTCCTCACCTCGGCGGGCGCCGCCTCCGGCATCGACCTCTGTCTGCACATCCTGCGCAGCGACCTCGGTGTGGCCGCGTCCAACCACGCGGCGCGGCGCCTGGTGGCCGCCCCCTACCGCAGCGGCGGCCAGGCGCAGTACGTGCCGCGCAGCGTGCCCGAGCCGCTCGGTGAGCGGTTCGCCGCTACGCGGGAGTGGGCGCTGATCCGGCTCGGCGAGCCCCTCACACTGGAGTCGCTGGCCCGGCACGCCGGGGTGTCGCCCCGTACGTTCTCGCGGCGGTTCGCGGAGGACACCGGCTACACGCCGATGCAGTGGGTCATGCGCGCCCGCATCGACGTGGCCCGTGAGCTGCTCGAACGCTCGCAGCGCGGTGTCGAGCAGATCGCCGCCGACGTCGGCCTCGGCACCGGCGCGAACCTGCGGCTGCATTTCCAGCGGATCCTGGGCACCACTCCGACGGAGTACCGGCGCACCTTCACGAAGGGCGAGTAGGGCCCGTGAGGATCCCGCCACTCCTGCTGGCGAGATCCTTTTGAACAGTGGCGATCACGCCGCTGTCGCGGGTGGCCCCGGGACGCGAACCTGATGGCGAACGAAAGGGACTCGCTCATGACTCGCATCGCCATCAACGGATTCGGCCGCATCGGACGCAACGTGCTGCGCGCGCTGCTCGAGCGCGAAAGCGACCTCGAGGTCGTCGCCGTCAACGACCTCA
Source organism: Streptomyces virginiae (assembly GCF_040638905.1). Lineage (GTDB taxonomy): Bacteria > Actinomycetota > Actinomycetes > Streptomycetales > Streptomycetaceae > Streptomyces > Streptomyces virginiae_B. Next base: position 147,354 of record NZ_JBEZYV010000013.1, read on the forward strand.
CCGAGCCGAAGGCCCTCGCGCGGCTCCTCGCGTACGACAGCACCTCCGGCCGGCTCGGCCGCCCGGTGACCGTCGACGGGAACACCCTGGTCGTCGACGGCCGCCGCATCACGGTGCTGGCCGAGCGGGAGCCGGAGCAGCTGCCCTGGGCCGAGCTCGGCGTCGACATTGTGCTGGAGGCCACCGGCCGCTTCACGTCGGCCGGCGCCGCCCGCGCCCACCTCAAGGCGGGGGCCAAGAAGGTCCTGGTCAGCGCGCCGTCCGACGGCGCCGACGTGACGCTGGCGTACGGCGTCAACACCGACGCCTACGACCCGGCCGTGCACACCATCGTCTCGAACGCGTCGTGCACGACCAACGCGCTCGCCCCGCTGGCCGCGGTTCTCGACGAGCTCGCGGGCATCGAGCACGGCTTCATGACGACGGTGCACGCCTACACACAGGAGCAGAACCTGCAGGACGGCCCGCACCGCGACCCCCGCCGCGCCCGCGCCGCCGGCGTCAACATCGTGCCGACCTCCACGGGCGCCGCGAAGGCGATCGGCCTGGTGCTGCCGCAGCTCGACGGCAAGCTGCAGGGCGACTCGATCCGGGTGCCGGTACCGGTGGGCTCCATCGTGGAGCTCAACACGACCGTCTCCCGCGAGGTGACGCGCGAGGAGATCCTCGAGGCGTACCGCGCCGCCGCGCAGGGCCCGCTGGCCGGTGTGCTGGAGTACTCGGACGACCCGCTGGTGTCGTCCGACATCACCGGCAACCCCGCCTCGTCGATCTTCGACTCGGAGCTCACCCGCGTCGACGGCCGCCACGTCAAGGTCGTCGCCTGGTACGACAACGAGTGGGGCTTCTCGAACCGCGTGATCGACACCCTCACGCTCCTGGCCGCGGGCTGAGGCAGCCGCCCCGCCGTCAGTGACCCGCGCTCCGGCCGGCCCCCTCGGGCCGGCCGGGGCGTGCCGTTTTCCAGGGCGTGCCGTTTTCAGAAGTCCCCGTAGCGCATGCGGCCGAGCGCCGACATGGGCATGTCGTGCGCGGCGACCGGGGCCGGCAGGCACGTCGAGCCGGTGAGGTAGCGGTCCACGGCGGCGGCCGCCGCACGGCCTTCGGCGATGGCCCAGACCACGAGCGACTGGCCCCGACCCGCGTCGCCCGCGACGAACACCCCCGGCGCCCGCCCGCCGCGCGCCGCGAAACCGGCGTCCCGCGCGAAGTTGCCGCGCTCGTCGAGTTCCAGGCCGAGCTGCTCGCGCAGGCCACCCGCCCGTTCGGGGCCGGAGAAGCCGAGCGCCAGCAGCACCAGCCCGGCCGGCAGGACCCGCTCGGTGCCCGCCAGCGGGCTGCGGCCCACCGGCTCGACGGCGGTCAGGTGCAGGGCCCGTACCCGGCCCGAGGCGTCCCCCTCGAAGCGCAGGGTGGCGCAGGCGAACAGCCGGGGGTCACGGCCCTCGCGGCCGCGGGCCTCGTCGTGGGCGTGGGAGATCCGGTACGTCTTCGGATACACCGGCCACGGCTCGTCGTCGGTGCGGCCCGGGCCGGGCTCCGGGTTGATGTCGAGCTGGACCACGGACACCGCGCCCTGCCGCAGGGCCGTCCCCATGCAGTCGGATCCGGTGTCGCCGCCTCCGACGATGACCACGTGCCTGCCTTCGGCGGTGACGGGCGAGTCGACAAGGTCGCCCTCCTGTATCCGGTTGGCGCAGGTCAGATAGTCCATGGCCTGGTGGATGCCGTGGAGCTCGCGCCCGGGGACGGGCAGTTCCCTGCGCTCGCCGGCTCCTGTCGCGACGAGGAGGGCGTCGCACCGGCCGCGCAGCTCTGCGGCGTCGACTTCGGCATGTGCATGTGCATGTGCATGTGCATCGGCATGGGCATCGGCGTCTGCCGCGGTTCCGACGTCGTGGCCCGTGACGAACACCGTGCCCTCGGCGCGCATCTGCTCGATCCGGCGGTCCAGGTGGGTCTTCTCCATCTTGAACTCGGGGATGCCGTAGCGCAGCAGGCCGCCGATGCGGTCGGCCCGCTCGTGGACGGTGACAGCGTGACCGGCCCGGGTCAGCTGTTGTGCGGCGGCCAGTCCGGCCGGACCGGAGCCTACGACCGCCACGGTCTTGCCGCTGTGCCGCTCCGGCGGCCTCGGCCCCATGTAGCCGCGCCGCAGTCCCTCGTCCGCGATCGTCTGCTCGACGTTCTTGATGGTCACCGGGTCCGCGTTGATCGTGAGGACGCAGGCGTCCTCACAGGGCGCCGGGCAGAGCCGTCCGGTGACCTCCGGGAAGTTGTTGGTCGCGTGCAGCCGCTCGTAGGCCGCGCGCCAGTCGCCGTGGGCGGCGTACGCGTTCCACTCGGGTATGAGGTTCCCGAGGGGGCAGCCGGTGTGGCAGAACGGGATTCCGCAGTCCATGCAGCGGTCGGCCTGCCGGGAGACGAGCGGGAGCAGGGCCTGGCCCGCGTGGACCTCGCGCCAGTCGCCGAGCCGTTCCTCGACGGGGCGGGCCGGGACGGGCTCGCGCGGGATCCTGAGGAAGCCGAACGGATCGGTCACTCGCCGCCTCCCTGGATCGTTCGCGGCGGGGTGTACGGGTGCGCGCACCCGTACACCCGGCGCGCGCTCACAGTGGCGGCCCGACCAGATTACGCCGCCTCCGTGGCGGGCGCGCAGGGCCGCGCGGCCCTGCGCCTCCGCCGGCTCTCGGGGGGGGCGCGGCGGTCAGCCTCGCAGCAGGGCGCAGACGAAGTCCTCCTGGACCTCCCGGACCCGCGCGAGCAGTTCGGGGTTGTCGGTCAGGGACGTCTGGGTGGTGAGGGTGAAGGTCAGCGAGCGGCTGCCGTCCGCCGTGGCCGCCGCGAGCTGTGTGTAGCCGGGCGTGTTGCCGGTGTGGCCGTACACCGTTCCGCAGCGGGTGGTGTAGCGGTAGATCGCCAGGCCCGCCTCCGTGCGGCCGGGGCCGGGGGGCTGGGAGAGCGCGCCGGGGATGAACCTGAACTGCTGGCGGCGGGTGCGGTCCGAGATGAGGTCGCCGCCCGCGTAGCCCCGGATGAAGGCGGTGAGGTCCTTCGGCGTCGAGACGATGCCTCCGGCCGCCCAGGCCCCGGAGGCGCTCACGGCCTCGCTGACGTCGACGGGCCCGTCCTGCGGGTCGATCCGGTAGCCGTGGAGGAAGGGCTCGGGCAGCCGGTAGCCCTGGGGCAGGCTGGTGGCGGTCAGGCCCAGCGGCCGGTACACGAGCTCGCGCAGCAGCGTCTCGTACCGTCGTCCGGTGACGGCCTCGGCCATCAGGGCGACGGCGATGTTGTCGGAGTTGGAGTAGTGGTAGCGGCTGCCCGGCCGGAATCCGAGGTCCTCGTCGGCGACGAACTCCAGCAGGCGCCGGGAGTCGAAGTGGTGGCGGGGGTCCTCGGAGACGATGTCGATGAACTCCCGGGAGGCCGAGTAGTCGGGCAGTCCGCTGGTGTGGTTGAGGAGTTGACGCAACGTCACCTCGTGCCACGGGGCCGGCTGATCAGGCAGGACCTCACCGATGGTGGCGTCCAGGTCCAGCCGGCCGCGGTCGACCAGGCTCAGGGCCACCGCTCCGCTGAAGGCCTTCGCGACGCTGGCGATGCGCATGTGGTCGGTCACGCTCGGCGGCCTGCCGCTCTCCAGGTCGGCCACACCCGCGCGGTAGACCTCGGTGCGATCTGCGTCGCGCAGGACGGCGATGACTCCCGGGGGCCCGTCGGGGCTGTCCACCAGTGCGCGGAGCTGCTGGCGGAGGTCCGCCGCGGTGGGCGGCGGCGGGTTGCGGTCCGCCACGGCCTGGGCGGGCAGTACGCAGACGCCGAACAGGGCGCCGCACACGGCGGTGGCGGCGGCCAGGCGCAGGAATGGACGGGTCCTGCGGGCGTGGCCGTACGGGCGTGGGGACACGGCGGAACCTCCAGGGCGGGACACGGGGCGCGGTGGCCCACGATGACACCGGCCGCGGCGATGCCGGCGCAGACACGGCCGCGCGACGGCGACCGTGGCCCATCCGGCCGCCACGGGCTCCCCGAGACGGGGTGGGCGCCGATCCCCACGACCATCGACCTTTGCTTCATTGCACATTTATGAACAGAGCCTCACATTCTAAGGTCATAAGGCGAATTCGATCTACGATCCATCCATCCCTTCATCTGGCTCTTCCTCTGCACATGGATCACATGCACATGGATCACACAATGACTTCTGCACTGCCGCGCCGACGTAGCCTGATCGCCGCTTCCGCCGCCACCGCCCTCGCGCTCCTCCTGTCCGGATGCGGTGTCGGCGGAGGGGACGGCCGCCGCATCCGGGTCGGGGTGTCCGGCGACTCGCCGGAGTGGGACGTCCTCGCCAAGGAGGCCGCGAAGCAGGGCCTCACCGTCGAGACCGTCGTGTTCGACGACTACTCGCTGCCCAACAAGGCCCTCAGCGCGGGTGACATAGAGCTCAACGCCTTCCAGCACCTGGTCTTCCTCGCACAGTCGAACACCGAGAACAGGACCGACATCGCCCCCATCGCCGCGACCACCGTGGTGCCCCTCGGTCTCTACTCCGGCAAGCACAAGCGGCTGGCCGACCTCCCCGACGGCGCCGATTTGGCCCTGCCCAACGACCCCGCCAACCAGGGGCGCGCGCTGCGCGTGCTGGAGCAGGCGAAGCTCGTCCAACTGCGCCCGGAGGCCGGTCTCTTCGCGACTCCCGACGACATCACCGCCAATCCCAAGCACATCAAGATCACCCCGGTGAACGCGCAGCAGACGCCCCGTACCCTCCAGGACGCGGACGCCGCCGTCATCAACGACGGCGTCGCCGAACTCGCCGGGATCAAGGCCGACACCGCGCTGTTCAAGGACGACCCGGCCGCCCCGCAGTCCCTCCCCTACCTCAACGTCATCGCCGCCCGCGCGGACCAGAAGGACAACGCGGACTACCGGAAGATCGTCGAGCTGTACGCCTCCCAGGCCGTGCAGGACGAGGTCCGCCGCACCAGCAACGGCACCGCGCACCACGTCGAGCTGCCCGCCGCCGACCTCCAGGCCGAGGTCGCCCGCATCCAGAAGCAGCTGGGGCGATGACCGCCGCCGTGGAACTGCGCGACGTGGCCAAGGAGTTCCCGGGCGGAGCACGCGCCGTCGACGGCGTCAGCCTGTCCGTCGAGGCGGGTACGGTCTTCGGGGTCGTCGGCCACAGCGGTGCCGGGAAGTCCACGCTGCTGCGCCTCGTCAACGGCCTGGAGGAGCCGACCTCGGGCAGTGTCCTGCTGGACGGCCAGGACATCTCGGCGCTAGGGGAGCGCCGGCTGCGCCCCCTGCGGCGCGAGATCGGCATGATCTTCCAGCAGTTCAACCTGTTCCGCTCGCGCACCGTGCTGGGCAACGTCCTCTACCCGCTGCGCCTGGCCGGGACGGACCGCGCCTCGGCCCGGGCGCGCGCCGAGGAGACACTGGAGTTCGTCGGCCTGGCCGACCACGGCGGACGCTACCCCGAGCAGCTCTCGGGCGGACAGCGCCAGCGCGTCGGCATCGCCCGCGCGCTCGCCACCCGCCCGAAGGTCCTCCTGTGCGACGAGGCGACCTCCGCCCTCGATCCGCGGACCACCGGCGAGGTGCTGGCGCTTCTGGGCCGCGTCAACCGGGAGCTGGGCGTCACGATCCTGTTGATCACCCACGAGATGGAGGTCGTACGGACCCTGTGCGACCGCGTCGCGGTCATGGAGGACGGCAAGGTCGTCGAGAGCGGCGAGGTGTACGAGGTCTTCGCGCGGCCCCGGCACGCGACCACCGCCGCCTTCGTGCGCTCCGAGCGGCACAGCGAGCCGGACGCCGTGCTCATGGAGCGGCTGCGCACCCGCCACCCGGGGCGTCTGGTCACCCTGCCCGTCGCCGACGGCAGCCCCGCCCTGGAGGGCCTCTCGGAGCTGCTGCAGCTCCACGGCGTCGACTTCACGCTGGTGCACGGCGGTGTGGGCGAGGTCCGGGGACGGCCCCTGGGCAGCGTGACCCTGGAACTGCGCGGGAGACCCGCCGCGGTCGAAGCCGTCGTCGCCGGGCTGCGCGTACCCGGCCCGGTGGAAGCGGGCGCCCGGTGAAGGCCGACTGGAGCACGTTCTGGCCCAAGGTCCTCGACGCCACCGGCGAGACCGTCTACATGGTGCTCATCACGCTGGCGCTGTCGACCGTCGGCGGACTGGCCGTGGGACTCACGCTGTACGCCACCCGCAAGGGCGGCGTCCTGCCCAACCGGCTCGTGCACGCGGTCCTGGGGACGCTCATCAACACCATCCGGCCCGTCCCGTTCATCATCGCGATCGTCGCGCTCGCGCCGGTCACCCGCGGGGTGGTCGGCACGATGATCGGTACGAACGCGGCGATCTTCCCGATGACGGTCGTCGCGACGTTCGGGGTGGCCCGGATCGTGGAGTCCAACCTGCTCGCCGTCGAACCGGGGGTGATCGAGGCCGCGCGTTCCATGGGCGCCGGCCCGCTGCGGATCCTGCTCACGGTCCTCGTGCCGGAGGCCCTGGGGCCGCTGGTCCTGGGGCTGACCTTCATGCTCGTGGCCCTGATCGACTTCTCGGCGGTGGCGGGCACCGTCGGCGGTGGCGGCGTCGGCAACCTGGCGATGACCTACGGCTACCTGCGTTTCGACACCTCGGTGATGGTCGTGACGGTGCTCGTCCTGATCGCACTGGTCCAGTCGGCGCAGCTGCTCGGCAACCTGGTGTCCCGCAAGGTGCTCCGCCGCTGACAGCGGACTCCCACCGGGATGTTTCAGGTCGCGGCGAGCGAGCAAGCGCCTGACCGGAACCCCGATCGAGGAGGCATGTGGAATGGCGGACCAGGGCAAGGACCAGGACGTGGTCGCGGTGATTCTCGAGGACCACCGGACGATGGAGGAGCTGTTCCGCCGGATGCGGAGCATCGAGGCCGACCGCGAAGCGGCCCGGGACCAGTTCTCGGCGCTGCTCATCGCCCACGGTGAGGCCGAGGAGGCCAAGGTCTACGGTGCGCTCAAGCGCTTCAGGGGCGTCGACGACGAAGAGGTGGAGCACGGCGAGGAGGAGCACGCCGAGGGCAACGAGGCGCTGCTGAAGCTCCTGGAGGTGGACGACGTCGGCTCCGACGAGTGGGACGAACGTCTGGAGGACCTCGTCAAGGCGGTCTCCCACCACCTGGACGAGGAGGAGCGGACCATCCTCAACGGCGCCAGGGAGAACGTCCCGGACGAGCGCCGGGCGGAGCTGGGTGCCGCGTTCCTGGCGGAGCGGGAGAGGCAGCTGGCATCGGACTGCGGCAGCATTGAGAACGTTCGCAAGATCGTGGGCAGGTGACGGGCCCCGGCCGGGACGTCAGAGGGCGAGACCGTCGATGAGTTCCGCGCCGGGGAGCTGCGCGAACAGCGTGCCCGGAGCGATCAGTTTGCCGCGGCGGCGCCCGCTGCCGACCAGTACGCAGGGCATGTCCGCGACCACCTGGATCCACCAGAACGGGCCAGCCGTCCGCCAGGCCCAGCGGGGTGATGCGGCCGTACTCCGTGCCGGTCGCTTCCCCGGCCGTGTCCATCGGCGCGAAGGACACCTGGCGCGCGCCCAGGTGGCGCCGGACGGCGCCGTTGACGTCGACCCGGCCGGCGGAGGGCACCAGGCAGGCAGCGAGAGTGGTCGCGCCGCCGCGTTCGGCGGCCGCGAGGCAGTCGGGAGCCGGCACGGCATCGTCGAAGGGCCCTATGGCAGCGCGCATACCGGCACGTTGACACCGTCCGATCGCACGGACAGGGAGTGCGGGGCGAAGGGCGGCGGGGCGGGCAGCCGGAGCGGGCGGCTGCCCGGGGTGATCGACCCGAGGAGGCGGGGGCCGGCGGCCCCGGTGCAGCCGGGCGCGTTGCCCGGGAGGCCGTGCAGGGTGAGGTACCCGAGTACGGCGAAGGCGTACGCCTCCTTCGCCGCGGCGGGCAGCCCGAGCTCGTCCGAGGCGCGCAGCCGCGTACCGGCCAGCTCGGCGCGGAGCATCGCCGTCAGGGTCGGATTGCGCACCCCGCCTCCCGAGGCGAAGACCTCGGTGGCGCCCAGCCGCCGCAGAGCGTCGGCGACGGTCCGGGCCGTGAGGCGCGTGAGCGTGGCGACGACGTCCTGCGGCGGAAGCTGTCCGAACTCCCCCAGGTGGGAACGGAGATAGCCCGGGTGGAACAGTTCCTTGCCCGTCGTCCGCGGCTCGGGCAGCCGGTAGTACGGCTCGGTGAGCAACTGTCGCAGCAGGCCTTCGTGTACGCGACCGGCGGCGGCGAGCGCGCCGTCCTCGTCGCACGCGAGCCGTCCGCCGCTCAGTTCGCGTACCGCGGCGTCGATCAGCGCGTTGCCCGGGCCGGTGTCGAAGGCCACGGGGTCCGCGTGCCGGGGCACGACGGTGACGTTGGCGATCCCCCCGATGTTCAGGGCGGCCGGCACTCCGGGGCGGCCGCGCAGCAGCATCAGGTCGACCAGGCCGACCAGCGGTGCGCCCTGTCCGCCGGCCGCGACGTCGCGCGTGCGGAAGCCGGAGACGACCGGGCGGCCGGTGGCCTCGGCGATCCAGGCCGGTTCGCCGAGCTGGAGGGTGCCGTGGACCTTCCCGTCCGCGGCCCAGTGGTACACGGTCTGCCCGTGCGAGGCGACCAACTCGGCCCGCCCTCGGCACAGTTCGCGGTCGGCCCGGACGGCGAGCCGCCCGAAGGCCTGTCCGATGCGGGTGTCGAGACGGCATACGTCGGCGAGTGCGGTGGGGGCGGGGGGCAGGGCCCGTGCGAGGTCGGCCCGCAGGCCGGCCGGGTACGGCTCACTGACCATGCCCAGGGGGGTGAGGTGCAGCGCGCGCTCCTCCGGCCGGTGGTCGAGGTCGCAGGCGGCGGCGTCCACGGCGTCGTACGAGGTCCCTGACATCAGGCCGATCACCCTCATCGCAGCGGCTCCCGGTGGTCGTTGCCGCGCAGGGTCAGCAGCGCGGCGGCGCTGAGGGCGCAGGCGCCGGCGGCGTAGTGGGCGGGGACGGCGGCGTCTGCGGTCCGGGCGGTCAGCGCGGTGATGAAGAGCCCCGCGCAGCCGGAGAACACGGCGTTGGCGAGGGCGTAGGAGAGTCCGAGCCCGGTGCAGCGGACGCGTCGTGGGAACATCTCGGCCAGCATGGCCGGCCCCGGACCGGCGAGCAGGCCGACCAGCGCCCCGGCCGTGACCACGGCCGCGGCCCGGGTCTGCGGGGACGCCCCGGGCGACTGGAGCAACTGCATCAGGGGATGGGCGAGTACGGCGATCCCGAGCGCACCGCCGAGCATGACGGGGCGCCGCCCGACGCGGTCGCTGAGCAGTCCGGCGGGCAGGATCGACGCGGCGAAGCCGAGGTTGACCAGGGTGGTGGCCAGCAGGGCGTCCCGGAACGACGCGCCGAGCGCGGACTGCAGATGGGACGGCAGCACGACGAGGAAGGTGTAGCCGGCCGCCGACCAGCCCATGATCCGTGCGATGCCGAGCACGACGGCACGGGCCTGCTCCCCCAAGGCGGTCGGGCCGCTTCGCCCGACCGCCTCGGATGACTCTGTTGCGCCGGGCGGGCCGGCAGGGGGCGCGCCCGGAGGTTCCTCCAGCGCCGTGCGCAGCCACAGCGCGACCGTTCCGAGTGGCAGGGCCAGCAGGAAGGGGACGCGCCACCCCCACCCGTACAGCGCCTCGGCCGGCAGGACCACGGCCAGGGCGGCGGCCGTTCCGGCGCCGGCCAGCAGGCCGAGGGCGACGGTGAAGGACTGCCACGCGCCGTACAGGCCGCGGCGGCCGGGCGGGGCGTACTCCGCCATCAAGGACACCGCGCCGCCGAACTCCCCGCCGGCGGAGAGCCCTTGGAGCACACGCAGGAACGTGAGCAGCCAGGGGGCGGCGGCGCCGATGTCGGCGCGCGTGGGAAGGAGCCCGATCAGGGTGGTGGCGAGCGTCATGAGGCCGATGACGAGCACGAGGGCGGGGCGGCGGCCGAAACGGTCCCCGATCCGCCCGAACAGCAGGGCGCCGACGGGCCGGAAGAAGAAGGCGAGGGCGAACGAGGCGTACGTGGCGACCAGCGCTCCGGAGCCGCCGCCGGGGGCTCCCGCGTGCGGGGTGAAGAAGTTGGCCGCGATGACGGTGGCGAAGCAGCCGTAGACGCCGAACTCGTACCACTCGACGAGGTTGCCCGCCGAACCGGCGAGCAGGGCCCGGCGGGCAGCGGCGTGCGGCGGCGCCGGGAGCAGTTCGGTCGGGGTCACCCGTGCTGCGTGCCCGCTCGGCGGCGGGCCGATACCTGTCGGCGTCCCGATTCAGCACATCGGCGGCGACGTGATGGTCATTGGTTCCTATCATCCCCAATCGAACGCAAAATCGAGACAAATCATTTCGTGTCCGATGCGGCAGAGGCAGGGCGTGCGGGAAAACTGGTCCGCCGTCAGAGCCAAGACGACTGCCACCGAGAACAGGACCAGGCCGCTGATCTGATTTGTCGCCTGCCAACCGATTGCGGAGGTGTCATGATGTCCTGCTCCAGGACCGACTTCCGAAAGGCCCTGAAGGGCACTTCTCCGATGTGCTGTTGCCCCAGAGCACGCGCCGTCTTCTTCATACTGCTCCTCGCGGCCGGCGCATTGACCGGCCACACTGACCCGGCTCACGCGACACCGTCGTACGGCGCGAAAGCCGTCGAGGTGGCCGCCTCCAAACAGGGCTCGCCGTACGCCTACGGCGCCACCGGCCCCAGACGCTTCGACTGCTCGGGCCTGACCCTCTACGCCTTCAAGAAGGCCGGCAAACGCCTCCCGCGCACGGCCGACCAGCAGTACGAGCACACCCGCCACATCCCCAAGGCCGATCGCACGGCCGGGGACCTGGTCTTCTTCCCCAGTGGAGCGACCATGACCCACGTCGGCATCTACGCCGGCCACGACAGGATCTGGCACGCTCCCCGTCCCGGCACGGTCGTACGTCTGGAACGGATCTGGAGCGAAGCGGTCCGATACGGACGCGCCACCTGATCCAGCAATGATCCACCACCCGTTCGCGGCGCGTTCGCGTTCACCGCCTGGCCGGCAGTGGCCGGCGCACGCGCGCGTGCACGTCGACCGCCCCCTGGTCACCGATCCTTTCTCGGTGGTGTGCGTGACCTGGAAAGCGGGCGACGGCACGGCGCGGCCGCTCGGCACGGCCCCCGGGGCCCCGGTGCCGCCAGGAGGTGTCCGACTCCCTAGTGCAGCCGCCAGGTGAGTTTTCCGCCGCCGACCCAGCGGACCGCGTCCGGATCGTCGAGGTCGTGGATGGTGATCCCCGCGTCCGCGGCAGCCAGGATCACGTCGGTCATGGATGTCGCCATACGCACCACCTCCCCGTCGATCTCGACGATCCGGAAGGGCGGGTCGCCGGGCTGCACCCCCAGGACGGTGACCCGCGCCGAGGACATGTACGGGCTCATGCTCTCTGTCATGCGGAGATCGTTCCATGCGGACCCCCGTGTCCCGCCCATTGGCAGCGCGTCGGCCACCCGCAATGACAGCCCGCTCCCGCCGGGGCCCTGACCTGGCAGTGCTGCTGACGGAGCCGTGTGCGCAGTACGCACACTGAGTACGTGTGCCGAGTACCTGTGCTGAGTACGCGTACTCTGACGCGCCCGGCGGGGCGGCCCCACCATGGTGATCATCAGGGCCACACGGCCGTCCCACCCGGGCATCACGAGGAGTTCCATGCGTTCTGGACCGGTGCGCACCTTCGCCGTCGTCACCTTCGGCAACTGGCTGTCGGGGATGTACCTCGGCCTGGCCGCGTTCCTGCTGCTGATAGGCGCCGGCGACGGAGGCGACCAGACGGCCGGGCTGTTCGCCCTGATGCTGGCCGTCCCCACCGGGGCCGTACTGCTCTCGGTGGTCAACTCGATGGGGTCGTGGGCGCAGACCGACGCCACCATCTGGTGCAGCCTGGCCTTCTCGTACCTCTTCCAGGCCTTCCTGCTCGGCCTGATCGTCCGTGCGGTACGCCGGGGAACGAGCCGCGCGGACCTCTGACGGCGCGGGTCGAGACGGTATTCGCTGAGGTCAGAGCCTCGCAGATGCGGCCTGGGCGATCATCGGCAACCCTTGCCGTGGGGGACGGACGCAAAGGAGGCCGTCATGTCAGTGATGGACAAGCTCAAGCAGATGCTGCGCGGTCACGAGAGCCAGGCCGACCAGGGCATCGACAAGGCCGGTGACTACGTCGACGGCAAGACCCAGAACAAGTACAGCGGTCAGGTCGACACCGCCCAGGACAAGCTCAGGGAGCAGTTGCGCCGCGACCAGGGGAACCCGCCGCCGCCTCAGGGCTGACCCCGTTTCACGCGACGCCAGCCGGTGCCGGCCGCCCTTGCGCCGGCGGGGCTGGTTTCGCGCATGCGGGTCGGTTGCGGCGGGCGGGTGGGTGCTGGGGCTCTGCGGTTCGGCTGCGGCTGGCCGGTGGTGCTGGGGCGCTGCCCCGGGCCCCGCGCCTCAATCGCCGGCGGGGCTTGGTGGTGTGGGGCGGTGCCCCGCCGGAGTGTCTCCTCGGCTCGGCGCCCGCGGGCATGTCGCGGCCAGGCGGGCAAGGTCGCGCCTCGTCCTGCGGGGACACTCCGCCGTGTCCCCGCCCCACGGCAGGGTTGCGACAGTGCCCCGAAGACGCCCCCGGGCCGACGGGGCGGTTCCCGGAGCGTGCCCGACGCGTGGGGAGCGGGGACGGGGAGGGGTGTCCCCGCAGGACGAGCGCGCAACCACCGGGCACAACCGCGACACCCCGCACGCGCCGAGCCGAGGAGACACCCCTGCCCGACCCCGCGGACCGGCCCCCACCGCACCCGGATCCCGACCCGCGAACCGGTCCGCATCACGATCCGAACCCGCCCGCCCCGCCGAGGGAAGGGCCCCGCGGGGCGGCCCGCACCGTGCCCGTATCCCGACCCGCGAACCGGTCCGCATCACGATCCGAACCCGCCCGCCCCGTCGAAGGAAGGGGCCGCGCCCGTATCCCGACCCTGCGGACCGGTCCGCCGGACGTCCCGCCCCGGGGGTCTAGCCTCGGTCTTCCAGGAGGACCCCCATCCACTCCTCGATGCCGGCGACCGTGCGCGGCAGTGCACCCGACATCAGGCGGGCACCGTTCGCCGTGATCACCAGGTCGTCCTCGATGCGGACCCCGAGGCCGCGCAGTTCGGCCGGCAGGGTCTCGTCGTCGGGCTGGAGGTACAGGCCCGGCTCAACCGTCAGGACCTGGCCCTCCTCCAGGACCCCGTCCAGGTAGGTCTCTGCCCGCGCCTTCGCGCAGTCGTGCACGTCGAGCCCCAGCATGTGCCCGCTGCTGCACAGCGTGTACCGCCGGTGCAGGTCGCCCTCCGCGTCCTTCAGGACGCCCCAGTCGGCCAGCCCCTCCGCGATCACCCGCATCCCGGCCCGGTGGAAGTCACCGAAGCTCGCCCCCGGCCGCAGCGCAGCGATGCCCGCTTCCTGTGCCGCGAGGACCAGTTCGTAGACCTGCCGCTGGACGGGTGAGAAGCGGCCCGACAGCGGGAGGGTGCGGGTGATGTCCGCGGTGTAGAGGGTGTCCGTCTCCACGCCCGCGTCCAGGAGGAGCAGTTCCCGCCCGTTCAGCCGGCCGTCGTTGCGGATCCAGTGCAGGGTGCACGCGTGGGCGCCCGACGCTGCGATCGTCTCGTAGCCGGTGCCGTTGCCCTCGACCCGGGCGCGCAGGCCGAACACCCCCTCGATCCAGCGCTCCCCGCGCGGGTGTGCCAGCGCGCGCGGCAGGGCCCGTACGACGTCCTCGAAGCCCGCCGTCGTGTGGTCGACGGCCAGCTGGAGCTGTTCGACTTCCCAGGCGTCCTTCACCAGGCGCAACTCCGAGAGGGCGGCGGCGAGTTCCGGGTCGCTCGTCGCGTGGCGGCCCTCCGGCGAGCCGAGGGCGTCCAGGTGTGCGCAGCGGATGCCGGTGAGGCGCTCCGCCTCCGCCAGGTCGGGCCGGCGGCCCACCCAGAACTCCCCGTACCGGCGGTCCCGGTAGAACTCCCCGTCCCCGTCCGCCCGCGGCGAGCGGGGCCGCAGGTAGAGCACCGCCTCGTGTGCGTGCGGGCCCGACGGCTCCATGACCAGGACGTGGCCCGCCTGGTCCTCGCCGGTGAGGCCGGTCAGCCAGGCGTAGGCGCTGTGCGGGCGGAACCGGTGGTCGCAGTCGTTGGAGCGGACCTTCAGCTCGCCGGCCGGGACGATCAGCCGCTTCCCCGGGAAGCGGGCCGAGAGCCGTGCCCGCCGGGCGGGGGTGACGTCGTACCCCGGGACCCGGGCGGAGTCGGGGAGCGGGGAGGCGGCCCAGCCGCCCGCCATGAACCGGGACAACTCCGGTGACACCGGACGGTCGTGACTGCCCGTGTTGAGGCGGGCGGGGGAGTCGGTCACGAGGGCTCCTTCACGAAAGACGCGAACTGGTGGGCGCACAGGTCTTGTCAGTGCAATTTCACATTACTATGTTACAGCTCACACCGCGGCACGTTAATCCCCGTCAAACGCCGCGTGACGCAGGGCAGTTCACGCACCACCCCCCACCTGACCCCTCCCAACAGGAGTTCTCGGTGCTCAAGCACAGAGCTGTGCGCTCTTCCCTCCTCGCCTCCGCCGTAGCCGTGACGCTTCTCGCCACCGCGGCACAGGGCACCACGCAGGCGGCCGAGTCCGCGGCCCCCGCCGCGTTCACCGGCGCTCCGGCCGCCGCGCCCGCCACCGCGGCCCACGGCCCCACGGGGAACCCGTTCGACGAGGTCGACCGCTTCGCCGACGCGAAGGACAACGCCCCGGCGCCCGCCCCCGCCCCGGGCGGCCTGAACATCTCCGGCCAGGTCCCCGGCGCGGCCCCCGCCAGTGCGCCCGCCCAGGACCTGGAGAAGCGGGGCACGGCCGCCAGGTCGGCCCCCACCGCGAAGAGCGTCGCCGCGGGCGTCCCCTGCACCCTCGACGGGATCACGAACCTCACGCCCGAGCAGTTCGCCGACTTCCTCGCCGACCAGGCCGTGCTGGCCGACGGCTGTCTGCGCGGCCTCATCTGGACCTGGGACGCCCGCCTGGCCCCCGTGATGTCGGACGCACACGTCCAGGCCGTCTCACGCCGGATATCCGCCCTGGCCGCCGCCCACGACGGCCGCAACTCCTCGCACCTGGAGGAGATGTTCACGTACCTGCACGCCGTCGCCTACCACGACTTCTCGCGCGACGAGATCGACGTCACCGACGCCCCGACCACCGCCGCGATACGCAAGGCCATCGACGACTACGGCAACGCCGCCCGGACCTTCGACGTCACCCCCACCAACGCCCGCACCCTGCGCGAGGCCCTCTACTCCGCCGGCCCCGGCCTGCGCCAGCACCAGCTCGGCCTGGTCAAGAAGGTCCTGGCCACCATGGACCCGGCCCACCCGGCCACCCACCTCGACCCCACCTGGGGGGGCGCCGTGCTCGCCGCGCTCTCCACCAACTACTTGGGCGTCTACCCGGGCAACGAGGACACCGCCTTCCACGCCGCCGTGGCCGCCGACCCCGCCTACCGCGCCGCTTTCAAGGCCTTCGCCGGCTACACGCACCTCAAGGGCACGGCCAACGCCTGGGTGGTGCGCGACGCGCTGAGCGAGTACGCCCGCTTCGGCCAGGTCGACGGCCTGCGCGACCAGGTCGTCGCCGACCTCGGCGCGATGCTCGGGCCGCTGAAGGCCGGCTTCGGCGACGGCAGCGAGCCGTGGGCCAAGGTCGTCTCCTGGCTCAACTTCTACGAGGCCTGCAAGCCGTACGGGGTGTGCAAGGAGGACATCGAGAAGCAGCTCTTCCCCCACACCTACACCTACGACAACGGCGCCATCAAGGTCCGCACCGGCCTGGACCGCGCCACCGTCGACCAGCTTTACTACGCGAGCAAGCAGGTCAAGGCCCAGTACCACCGCGTCCTCGGGACCGACCAGCCGCTCGCAGGAGACCCCAACGCGACGCTGAACATCGTGCTCTACGGCTCCCGCGCCGACTATGTGAACTACCACCCGATCCTGACCGGCTACGACACCAACAACGGCGGCATCTACATCGAGAACGGCGCCACCTTCTACACCTACCAGCGCCGCGTCCCGCAGGACTCCTCCCTCACCCTGGAGGAGCTCTTCCGCCACGAGTACACGCACTACCTCAACGGCCGCTTCGCCGTCCCCGGCTTCTTCGGCCAGGGCCCCTGGTACGAGAGCGACCGCACCACCGCCATGGACGAGGGCACGGCCGAGTTCTTCGACGGCGCGACCCGCGACAACGGCATAGCCGTCCGCAAGTCCCTCGTGAAGAGCATCATCAGCGACACGGCCGGCGGCGGCCCGCGCATGACCGTCGAGCAGCTGCTGAACGCCACCTACGAGGGCGACGGATTCCGCTTCTACAGCTACGCCGGCACCTTCTTCGAGTTCCTGTGGACCGAGAAGCCCTCGCTGCTGCGGGAGATGTACGCGCACCTGCGGGCCGACGACGTGGCGGCATACGACGCCTGGCGGCACCGGATGGGTGCGGACACCTACCTCCAGCGCGACTATGACCGTTTCCTGAACGCGCAGATCGCCAAGGTCGACCAGCTCTTCGTGCCGAACACCACCTTCACCCCCAACGAGCAGCTGCGCGACTCGGCGCTCGGCTCCGTGAAGTCGACCTTCGCCACGGCCACCCACAACACCCCGGACTGCGTGGAGAACGGCGACCCCGGCAAGCGCCGCTTCACTTGTACGGGCCGGATCACCGCGAACCTGAAGAACTGGCGCAACGACGACCAGAACTTCAAGGACATGTCGGAGACGGTCGACTACTTCATCCTCGACCGGGCGGGCGCCGCCTCCAACAACCTCGCCGACATGAACTGCTCCTTCGGTACGCCGGAGATCTGGAGCAACAAAACCGCCGCGACCTCGAGTTACAGCTGTGAGGGACCGCTGCGCAGCTGACGGGCTCCGGACCGGTCCCGCGCCCGAGGAGGAGCGTGGGACCGGTCTGGGCAGGCACTAAAGAATGTGACATATTACTGTCGTGCTCAAGAGACACTCCCTGGACGCCGTGATCATCGGCGCCGGCGTCGTCGGAGCGGCCTGCGCCTACTACGCGGCCCGCGCCGGCCTCTCCGTGGCCGTGGTCGACCGCGGCGCCGTCGCGGGCGGCACCACCGGCGCCGGAGAAGGCAATCTGCTCGTCTCCGACAAGGAGGCGGGACCGGAGCTCGACCTCGCCCTGCTCTCCACCCGGCTGTGGACCGAACTCGCCGCCGTCCTCCCGCAGGAGGTGGAGTACGAGCCCAAGGGCGGGCTCGTCGTCGCCCCGGACGAGGCCACGGTGAAGGCCCTGCGGAGCTTCGCCGAGGGGCAGCGCGCGGCCGGCGTCGACGCGGTCGAGGTCCCGGCGCACGCCCTGCACGACCTGGAACCGCACCTGGCCCCGGGCCTCGCGGGAGGCTTCCACTACCCGCAGGACGCGCAGGTCCAGCCGGCGCAGGCGGCCGCCCGGCTGCTGGCCGCGTCGGGCGCCGAGACGTTCCTCGGCGAGGAGGTGACGGAGGTGCTGCGGGACCGGGGCGCCGTACGGGGGGTCCGCACCACGCGCCGCCAACTCCTGGCCCCCGCCGTGGTCAACGCGGCCGGTACCTGGGGGGCGCACATCGCCCGGCTCGCCGGCACGGAACTGCCCGTCCTCCCGCGCCGCGGCTTCGTCCTGGTCACCGAACCGCTGCCGAGGGTGGTCCGGCACAAGGTCTACGCCGCCGACTACATCGCGGACGTCGCCAGCGGCTCCGCCGCCCTGCAGTCCTCGGCCGTGGTCGAGGGCACTCCTGCCGGACCGGTCCTCATCGGCGCCACCCGCGAGCGGGTCGGCTTCGACCGGGGCCTGTCGACGCAGGCGCTGCGCCGGCTGGCCTCCCAGGCGGCGGCCCTCTTCCCCGTACTGGCCGATGTACGGGTCCTGCGCACCTACCACGGCTTCCGCCCCTACCTGCCCGACCACCTCCCCGCGATCGGCCCGGACCCCCGCCGCCTGGGGCTGCTGCACGCCTGCGGCCACGAGGGCGCGGGCATCGGCCTGGCCCCCGCCACGGGCCTGCTGATCGCCGCCGCCCTGACGGGGGCCGAACCGCCGCTCGCGACCCATCCGTTCCGCCCGGACCGCTTCGGCGCCGGCCCGGCCCCCGCCGACACCCCCGAGGAGCACCACTGATGCGCAGCCCCCGCTCGCTGGTCGGCGGCAGCCCGGCGGCCGCGTACGAGATCACCTTCGACGGCCGTGAACTGCCCGCGCAAGAGGGCCAGAGCATCGCCGCCGTGCTGTGGGGCGCCGGGATCCTGGCCTGGCGGACCACGCGCGAGGGCGGTGCCCCGCGCGGGGCGTTCTGCGGGATCGGCAGCTGCTACGACTGCCTCGTCACCGTCAACGGCCGCCCGAACCAGCGCGCCTGCCTGGTCCCCGCCCGCCCGGGCGACGCCGTCACCACCCAGGAGGGAACCGGCCGTGCCGACCTCGCCGTCTGACCCCGCCGAGCCGCCTCGCCCCGCGGGGCAGCCCCGATCCCCGCAGCCGCCGGCGTCCCCCGGGCCGGGTGTGCACGTCGGCCCCGCGCCCGCCGGGCAGGCTGTCACCGCCGGGAAGCCGCGACCTGACGGGCCGTCCGCGCTCACCGGGCGGCCTGCGCCCGCGGGGCGGGCTACGTCCGCCGGGCAGGCTGCGCCCGGTGGGGTGGATGCGGTCGATCTGGCCGTGGTCGGGGCCGGGCCGGCCGGACTGGCCGCCGCCGTCACGGCCGCCCGCCTCGGGCTGCGGGTCGCGCTCCTCGACGCGGGCGACCGCCCGGGCGGGCAGTTCTACCGCCATCCCGCGCCGGGCCTGGGCGCGGCCCGCCCCGAGGCCCTGCACCACGGCTGGGCCGAGTTCGCGACCCGCGAAGCCGCCCTGCGCGCCCACGAGTCGGCCGGCCGCATCACATACCTCCCGCTCCACCACGTGTGGAGCGTCGTCCCGGGCGAGGCAGTGGCGGCCGAGGCGCGCCGCGGGCATGCCGCGCCCGCCACCGAGTGGACCCTGCACGCCGTCGCCGGCCACGCCCCCGACGAGCATGCCGCGGCCGTCACCGCCCGCGCCGTGCTCATCGCCACCGGCGCCTACGAGCGCCAACTCCCCTTTCCCGGCTGGACCCTCCCCGGAGTGGTCGGGGCCGGCGGCGCGCAGGCCATGCTCAAGGGCGGGCTGGTACTGCCCGGCAAGCGCGTGGTGGTCGCCGGGAGCGGTCCGCTGCTGCTCGCGGTGGCCGGTTCCCTCGCCGCCGCCGGAGCCACCGTGCCCGCCGTGGTGGAGGCCGCCGCCTACACCGCGTACGCCGGCCAGGTGCCGGCCCTGCTGCGCAACCCCGGCAAGATCGTCGAGGCCGCCGGCTACGGCGGGGCGCTGGCCCGGCACCACGTCCGGCTGCTCACCCGGCACGCCGTCACCGAGGCCCACGGCACGGACCGGATCGAGGCCGTCACCGTGGCCCGGCTCGACCGCGACTGGCGACCGCTGCCCGGCACCGCCCGCCGAATCCCCTGCGACGCGCTCGCCGTGGGCCACGGGCTCGTGCCCCAGCTCGAACTCGCCACCGCACTGGGCTGCGCCACCCGGCCCTGCCCCGACGCCGCCGTCGCCCTGGAGGTGGACGCCCTGCAGCGAACCTCCGTCCCCGGCATCTGGTCCGCGGGGGAGACTGGCGGCATCGGCGGCGCCCAACTGGCCATGGTGGAGGGCGAACTGGCGGCGCACTCCGTCGCGGACGCGCTGCGGCCCGGGGCGGGCGCCCCGGGCCCCGACCGCGCCGACCGCGTCGGACGGCTCGCCCGCCGCCGCGCCCGGCTGCGTGCCTTCGCCGACGCGATGGCCGCCGCCCACCGCCCCGGCGACGGCTGGACCGGCTGGCTCCGCGACGACGCCGTCGTGTGCCGGTGCGAGGAGGTCCCGGCCGGCCGGATCCGCGAGGCGGCGCAGGACCTCGGGGCGCGGGACGCCCGGACCGTCAAGCTGCTCACCCGGGCGGGCATGGGCTGGTGCCAGGGCCGGATGTGCGGCCCGGCCGTCGCGGCCCTGGCCGGGGCGGAGCCCGCGGCGGACCGCCGGCCCTTCTCCTGCCCGGTCCCGCTGGGCCATCTCGCCGAACTTCCCGCCACCGACCGCTGATCAGGGGCGCCCCGGCCCTTGTGGCCGCGCCGCACCCACTAGTAAAATGTCACACACCACACTAGGGAGCCTCACATGACCAACGCGCACATCCCCGCGCCCCGCACCCGTCCCTGGCACGGAATCATGGTCGCCACCGCGCTCCCCCTGCGCGAGGACCTCACCGTCGACTACGACGCCTACGCCGAGCACGTGGCCTGGCTGATCGCCAACGGCTGCGACGGCGTGGTCCCCAACGGCTCCCTCGGGGAGTACCAGACCCTCACCGACGAGGAGCGGGCCCGCGTCGTGCGCACCGCCGTCGAGGCGGCCGGCGACGGTGCCCGCGTCATGCCCGGCGTCGCCGCCTACGGCAGCGCCGAGGCCCGCCGCTGGGCCGACCAGGCCGCCGAGGCCGGCGCCGGCTCCGTACTGCTGCTGCCGCCCAACGCCTTCCGGGCGGACGAGGAGACCGTACGGGCCCACTACGCCGAGGTGGCCCGCGCGGGCCTGCCCGTGGTCGCGTACAACAACCCCATCGACACCAAGGTGGACCTCGTCCCGGCCCTGCTCGCCCGGCTGCACGCCGACGGATCCGTCGTCGCCGTCAAGGAGTTCAGCGGGGACGTGCGCCGCGCCTACGAGATCGCCGAACTCGCCCCGGGCCTCGATCTGCTCATCGGCGCCGACGACGTCCTCCTCGAACTCGCCCTCGCGGGCGCCGTCGGCTGGATCGCCGGCTACCCCAACGCCCTGCCGCGCTCCTGCGCCACCCTCTACCGGGCCGCCGTCGCCGGGGACCTCGACACCGCCCTGCCGCTCTACAAGTCCCTGCACTCCCTGCTGCGCTGGGACTCCAAGACCGAGTTCGTCCAGGCCATCAAGCTCTCCATGGACCTGGCGGGCCGCCCCGGCGGCGCCACCCGCCCGCCGCGCTTCCCGCTCACCGGCGACACGGAGGCCGCCGTCCGCGCCGCCACCGAGAAGGCCCTGGCCGAGGGCCTCAACTAACCAGCTGGAGGGGACGCCTGATGCGTACGCGCCACGTCTACCACGCGGTGGACTCGCACACCGAGGGCATGCCGACCCGGGTCGTCACCGGGGGAGTCGGGGTGATCCCCGGCGCCACCATGGCCGAGAAGCGGCTCCACTTCATCGAGCACATGGACCACGTACGGACCCTGCTCATGTACGAGCCGCGCGGGCACTCCGCGATGAGCGGCGCCATCCTGCAGCCCCCGACCCGCCCCGACGCCGACTACGGCGTGCTGTACATCGAGGTGTCGGGCCTGCTGCCCATGTGCGGGCACGGCACCATCGGGGTGGCCACCGTCCTGGTGGAGACCGGCATGGTGCCCGTCGTCGAGCCGGTCACCACCGTCCGGCTCGACACCCCGGCCGGGCTGGTGAGCGTCGACGTACGGGTGGAGGACGGGGCGGCCACCGCCGTCACCCTCACCAACGTCCCCTCCTTCAGCGTCGGCCTCGGCCTGAAGACCGAGGTCCCCGGATTCGGCACCGTCGCGTACGACCTGGCCTACGGCGGCAACTTCTACGCCTTCGTCGAACTCGACGCCCTCGGGCTGCCCTTCGACCGGGCCCGCAAGGACGACCTGCTCGCCGCCGGGCTGGCGATCATGGACGCGGTCAACGCCGGACCGGACCGGCCGGTCCACCCCGAGAACCCCTCCATCGCCGGACTCAAGCACGTCTACCTGGCCGCGCCCGGCTCCGACGCCCGCCGCTCCCGGCACGCCATGGCCATCCACCCCGGCTGGTTCGACCGCTCGCCCTGCGGTACGGGCACCAGTGCGCGGATGGCCCAGCTGCACGCCCGCGGCCTGCTGGAACTCGGCGCCGACTTCGTCAACGAGTCCTTCATCGGCACCGAGTTCACCGGCCGGCTGGTCGCGCGGACCACCGTCGCCGGCCTGCACGCCGTGGTCCCCACGGTCACCGGGCGGGCCTGGATCACCGGCACCGCCCAGTACTTCCTCGACCCGTCCGACCCCTTCCCCGGAGGCTTCCTCCTGTGACGACCGTCCGAACGGTGGACTACCACACCGCCGGCGAGCCCTTCCGGATCGTCGACACCGCAGGCGAGGGCATGCCGCCCGTGCCGGGGGACACCGTCGCCGAGCGCTGTGCCACCGCCGTCGGCCCGGGCGGATCGGGGACGGCGCCGCGCCGGGGCGTGCTGGACGACGTACGGCGGCTGCTCGTGCAGGAGCCGCGCGGACACGCCGGGATGTACGGCGGGTTCGTGGTACCGGCCGACGACGACGGGGCCCACTTCGGCGTGCTGTTCTGGCACAAGGACGGCTACTCCACGGCCTGCGGCCACGGCACCATGGCCCTCGGGGTCTGGGCCGTGGACAGCGGCCGGGTCGCCGCCCCGGACGACGGGGACGTCCCGGTGCGGATCGACGTACCGTCGGGGCGGGTCAGCGCCACCGTCCACCGCGGCGGGGGCCGTACCACCGGCGTCACCTTCCGCAACGTGCCGGCCCGGGTGAGCGCCCGCAAGGTCCCCGTCGCCACATCGCTCGGGCTGGCCGAGGCGGACATCGCGCACGCCGGCGCCTGCTACGCCTCCGTCCGCGCGCGCGACCTCGGGCTGGACGTCTCGCGCGCGGCGCTGCCCGCGCTGGTGCGGGCCGGGCAGGAGGTCAGGGCCGCCCTCGCCACCCATCCCGCCACCTGGCATCCGGGCGGCCCGCTGCTGTCCGGGGTTTACGGGGTGATCCTCCACGAGGAGCTGCCCGACACTCCGTTCGGGCCGCACCAGCGCAACGTCACGGTCTTCGCCGACGGGCAGGTCGACCGCTCTCCCTGCGGCTCCGGCACCTCGACGCGGCTGGCGCTGCTCGCCGAGGACGGGCGGCTCGGGCCGGGCGAGGACCTGTTGCACGAGTCGGTCACCGGCACCGCGTTCACCGGGCGGATGCTGGAGGGAGGGGTCACCGAGGTCACCGGCACCGCCTACCGCACCGGCGAACACGCCTTCGCCGTGGACCCGTACGACGCGCTCGGCACCGGGTTCCTGCTGTGACGGCCGTACCCCAGCTCGGCGCCGCGGCCATGGCCGCCCTGCTCGGACCGGCCGCGGCCGCCGACGCCCTGGCCGCCGCCCTGCGCGGCGGCCTCGACCCGGAGGGCTGTCCCCCGCGTTCCGCGATCGCCGTGCCCGGCGACGGCGAACTGCTGCTGATGCCGGCCGCGTCGGGCCCGTACGCCGGGGTGAAGATCGCCGGGGTCGCGCCCGGGAACCCGGCCCGCGGGCTGCCGCGCATCACCGGCTCCTACCTCCTGCTGGACGGGCCGACCCTGCACCCGCTGGCCCTGCTCGACGGCGCGGCCCTGACCGCCTTGCGCACACCGGCGGTCTCCGCCCTCGCGCTGCGGCACCTGGCGCCGGCCGGGACGCCGCTTCGGCTGGTGCTCTTCGGCTCCGGACCGCAGGCGTACGGGCACCTGGAAGCGGCCCGGGCGGAGCGGGAGTTGGCCGAGGTCGTGGTGGTCGCCCGCAACGGGGAGGGAGCCGAACGCCTCGCCGCGCACGCCCGCACGCTGGGGCAGGCCGCCCGGACCGGCACCCCGCAGGACGTGGCCGACGCCGACCTGGTCGTGTGCTGCACCACGGCCCGCGAACCGCTGTTCGACGGGCGGCTGGTGCGTCCCGGCGCGGTGGTCGTCGCCGTCGGATCGCACGAGCCGACCGCCCGGGAGACCGACACCGCCCTCGTGCGACGCGCGGCGGTGTACGTGGAATCGCGGGCGGCGGCCCTGCGGGAGGCCGGTGACCTGCTCGTCCCGGAGGCGGAGGGGGCCATCGGGCCGGGCCACATCACGGGCACGCTCGCGGACCTGGTGGCCGGGCGGCTGGCGGCGGGGGGCGAGCGGGGTTGTCCACAGCTCTTCAAGAGTGTGGGCATGGCCTGGGAAGATCTTGCCGTGGCGGTCGCGCTGTACGAGGCCGCCGAGGTGTGAGCAGCGCAACGTGACATTGTACGCTGTTGCTCTGCTCGTCGGCAGGTGAAAAAGGGCCTCGGAGGAAACGCAATGGGTGACCTGAAGCAGCACAGTCTCATCAAGGCCCAGGAACGACTCCGCGACCAGGTCGGCCACGCCCTCCGAGCCGCTCTGATAGCGGGTGAGCTGCGCCCCGGCAGCGTCTACTCCGCCCCCGGCCTCGCGGCCGAACTCGGCGTGTCGGCCACCCCGGTGCGCGAGGCCATGCTCGACCTGGCGCGCGAGGGCCTGGTCGAGCCGGTCCGCAACAAGGGCTTCCGGATCACCGAAGTCAGCGAACGCGACCTCGACCAGTACACCGAGCTGCGCACCATGATCGAGGTGCCGACCATCGGCCGGATCACGCAGACCGCCACGGCCGAGCAGCTGGAGGAACTGCGCCCCATCGCGGAGGAGATCGTCACCAGCGCCCGCGAGCACAACCTCATCGGCTACCTGGAGGCCGACCGCCGGTTCCACCTCACGCTGCTGGGCCTCTCGGGCAACGAACGGCTCGTGGAGACGGTCGGCGACCTCCGCAAGCGGTCCCGCCTGTACGGTCTGACGGGGCTGGACGAGGCGGGCAAGCTGGTCTCCTCCGCCGAGGAGCACCTGGAGCTGCTGGACCTGATGATCAGCGGTGACGCGAAGGCGGCGGAGGCCTGCATGCAGCGCCACCTCGGCCACGTCCGCTCCCTCTGGGCCCAGGGCCGCGACGAACCGGTCGGCCGCACCCCGGGCGTCCTCGGGTCGGGGCTGTAGCTTTCTGCCCCCTCCTGCCCCTGGGTGGACGCCGCGGCGGACTACAACCTGCTCCTGGTCGTGGCGCTGCCGTGCGTCGCCCTCGCGTGGCTGCGATTCGTCACCGGCAGGACCGCCCGGCGAGCTCTGCCCCTCTGGAGGTGGCCGCGCGTGATCCTCGTCGTGGCCGTCCTGTGGACAGTGGTGCGCAATCTCCCTGTCCTCGGGGGAGTGCTGGGCGCCTGACGGTGTGGCCGTTCCGCCGGGCGCCGGAACTCCTCTGCAGCACGCGGCATTTGGACACGGCTGGGTAACAGCGGGTCCCACCCCTTGTGCAGTGCAATTTCACATTACTATGTTACCGGTCACATCGCAGAGTCGTAGAGCCGCAGAGCGTGCCTTCCCTGGAGTGACCCATGACCAAGCGCACCCAACTCGCCCTCGCCACCGCCCTGGTGGCCGCACTCGCACTCGGCGCCGCGGGCTGCTCCGGCACCGGGAAGGGATCGAACGGCGCCGGAGCCGCGAACCCGGCCGCCGCCAACGACGGCAAGATCCTCGGCGGTACCCCGGTCAGGGGCGGCACCCTCACCGTCCTGTCCAACCAGGACTTCGCGCACCTCGACCCCGCCCGCAACTGGGTCATGCCGACGATGGACTTCGGCACCCGCCTGCTGTACCGCACGCTCGTCACCTTCAAGGCCGAACCCGGCAAGGGCGGCAGCGAGCTGGTTCCCGACCTCGCCACCGACCTCGGCACCCCCTCCAACGGCGGCCGCACCTGGACCTTCACCCTCAAGGAGGGCGTGAAGTACGAGGACGGCACCCCGGTCAAGGCCCAGGACGTCAAGTACAACGTCGAGCGCTCCTTCGCCCCCGACCTCACCGGCGGCCCCGACTACGCCGCCCAGTATCTGGCCGGCACCGAGGGCTACAAGGGCCCCCTCCAAGGGCAGCACCTCGACTCCGTCAAGACCCCGGACGACCGCACGATCGTCTTCGAACTGAAGCGCCCCGTCGCGGAGTTCTCCGCCACCGCCACCCTGCCGACCTTCGCCCCCGTGCCCCAGTCCCAGGAGAAGGGCACCCAGTACGACGCCCGCCCGTTCTCCTCCGGCCCGTACAAGATCGAGTCGTACGACCGCGACAAGAAGCTGGTCCTCGTCCGCAACGAGCACTGGGACCCGGCCACCGACACCGTCCGCAAGGCCTACCCGGACAAGTTCGTGGTCGTCATGGGCCTCAAGGGCGGGCAGATCGACGACCGGATCATCGCCGGCGAGGGCGCCGACGCCTCCACCGTGCAGTACGCCGACATGCGGCCCGAAAGCGCCCCCAAGGTGCTGCCGAAGCCCGACGTCAAGTCCCGGCTGCTCGCCGAGTCCCAGGGCTGCACCGAGATGCTCCACCTGAACAACTCGCGCGCCCCCTTCGACGACCCCAAGGTCCGCGAGGCCATGCAGTACGCCGTCGACAAGGAGGCCGTCGTCACAGCGGGCGGCGGACCGGCCCTCAACGAGATCGCCACCGCCTACCTGCCCCCGGCCCTCTCCGGCGGCAAGCAGGCCGACACCCTGAAGATCCCCCCGGCCGGCGACCCGGCCAAGGCCAAGGAACTCCTCAAGGCCGCAGGCAAGGAGACCCTGAAGGTCTCCCTCACCGTCTCCACCGGCGACAAGGCCAAGGCCGAGGCCATCCAGCAGGGCCTGTCCCGCGCGGGTGTCGAGGTCGTCATCGACACCGTCGACCCGGGCGCCTACTACGACGTGATCGGCGACCTGTCCACCACCCCCGACATGACCCTGACCGGCTGGTGCCCCGACTACCCCTCCGGCTCCACCTGGATCCCCTTCGTCTTCGACGGACGCACCATCAAGGACAAGGGCAACCAGGGCAACTACAGCCAGTTCCGCGACGAGGAGGTCATGAAGCGGATCGACGAGATCAACGCCATGGCCGACGCCAAGCAGGCCGGCCAGGCCTGGATCGACCTCGACGCGGCCCTGATGGCCAAGTCCCCGAACGTCCCGATCCTGCTGGAGCGCAAGCCGCTCCTCGTCGGCACGAACATCGCGGGCGCGTTCGGCCACCCCGTGTGGACCGGCACCATCGACTACGGGACGGTCGGCCTCAAGGACCCCTCGAAGAGCCAGGGCTGAGGAATCCGGAGCCCCCGACACCATGACCACCACAGCCCCCGGCGCGGCCCCTGCCCCCGATGCTGCCGCGGCCCGGCCCGCGGCGGCGCCCGGCAGCAGCCCCTGGCAGCTCGCCCGGCGGGAACTGCGCCGCCGCCCCGCCGTCCGCGTCAGCCTCGGCATCGTCGGCCTCTTCGTCCTGATGGCCGTCACCGCCCCCTGGCTGGGCGCGCTCGGCGGCTGGTCCCCGCACGAGTTCGACAAGAGCGCCGTGGACCCGTACCTCGGGGGCCAGCCGCTCGGCGTACTCGGCGGGATCAGCCCCGAGCACTGGCTCGGCGTCGAGCCCGTCACCGGCCGCGACCTGTACGCCCGCGTCGTCCACGGCGCGCAGGTCTCCCTCCTGATCGCCTTCGCGGCCACCGCCATCGTGGTCCTCGCCGGCACCGCCGCCGGGATCGCCGCCGGCTACTACGGCGGCCGCACCGACGCGGTCCTGTCCCGGCTCATGGACCTGACCATGTCCTTCCCCTCGCTCATCTTCATGATCGCGCTGTTGTCCGTGGCCAAGGACGTCAACCGGATCGTCCTGATGACCGCCGTCATCGGGATCTTCGGCTGGCCCGGCATCGCCCGCGTGGTCCGCGGCCAGACCCTCTCCCTGAAGCACCGCGAGTACGTCGACGCCGCCCGCGTGGGCGGCGCCGGCCCCTGGCGGATCCTGACCCGCGAGATCCTCCCGGGCGTCGCGGGCCCGGTCATCGCCTACACCACCCTGCTCATCCCGGGAATGATCAGCACCGAGGCCGCCCTCAGCTACCTCG
Source organism: Streptomyces virginiae (assembly GCF_040638905.1). Taxonomy (GTDB): domain Bacteria; phylum Actinomycetota; class Actinomycetes; order Streptomycetales; family Streptomycetaceae; genus Streptomyces; species Streptomyces virginiae_B. Next base: position 175,283 of record NZ_JBEZYV010000013.1, read on the forward strand.
GCGTCGGCGTCCGCCCGCCCACCCCCTCCTGGGGCCAGATGATCGCCGAGTCCGTCGCCTACTACGAGACCGACCCCATGTACTTCGTCATCCCCAGCGTCTTCCTCTTCCTCGCCGTGCTCGCCTTCACCCTGCTGGGCGACGCGCTGCGCGACATCCTCGACCCGAGGGGCGGCCGCACGTGATCGCCTACCTCGCCCGCCGGCTGCTCGCCCTCGCCGGCGTGCTCCTCGCCATCGCGGCCGTCACCTTCCTCATCTTCTACGTCCTGCCCGCCGACCCGGCCGCCGCCGCCTGCGGCAAGACCTGCAGCACCGAACGCATCGCGGACGTACGCGCACACCTGGGCCTCGACCAGCCCCTGTGGAAGCAGTTCGCCGACTTCCTGACCGGCATCTTCACCGGCCGCACCCTCGGCACCGGCCAGTACGCCGTCTCCTGCGACTTCCCCTGCCTGGGCTACTCGTACGAGAGCTCCCTGCCCGTGTGGGACCTGCTCATGGACCGGCTCCCGGTCTCCGCCTCCCTGGCCCTCGGCGCCGCCGTGCTGTGGCTGGTCCTCGGCCTCGGCGCCGGGGTGACCGCCGCCCTGCGCAAGGACACCGCCACCGACAAGGCCCTGATGGTCGGCGCCGTCGCCGCCGCCTCGCTGCCCGTGTACTTCACCTCGGTGATGCTCATCTACGGCGTCATCCGCATCGCCGGACTGCTGCCCTACCCCACCTACCAGGCCTTCACCGACAGCCCGGTCGGCTGGGCCTCGAACCTGCTCCTGCCCTGGACCGCGCTCGCCCTGCTCTACGCCGCCATGTACGCCCGCCAGAGCCGGGGGTCGATGATCGAGGCGATGGCCGAGCCCTACATCCGTACCGCCCGCGCCAAGGGCATGCCCGAGCGGACGGTCGTCGTCAAACACGGCCTGCGCTCCGGGATGACGCCGATCCTGACCATCTTCGGCATCGACCTCGGCGGCCTCCTCGCCGGAGCCGTCATCACCGAGTCGATCTTCGGACTGCCCGGCATCGGCCGGCTCTTCTACGGCGCCCTGGTCAACTCCGACCAGCCCGTGGTCCTCGGCGTCACCCTCCTCGCGGCCTTCTTCATCGTCGTCGCCAACCTCGTCGTCGACCTCCTGTACGCCGTCATCGACCCGAGAGTGAGGTACTGATGGCCGCTCCGCTCCTCGCAGTACGCGACCTGCGCGTCACCTTCACCACCCCTCGCGGGACCGTCCGGGCCGTCGACTCCGTCGGCTTCACCGTCGAGGCCGGACGCACCCTCGGCATCGTCGGCGAATCCGGCTCCGGCAAGTCCGTCACCTCGCTCGCCGTCATGGGCCTGCACCGCGGCGCGGTGGAGGTCGCCGGCTCCGTCGCGCTCGCCGGCCGGGAGCTGACGGGCCTGGCCGAGCGCGAGCTGGGCAAGGTCCGCGGCCGCCGGATGGCCATGATCTTCCAGGACCCCCTCTCCAGCCTGCACCCCTACTACACCGTCGGCGAGCAGATCGCCGAGCACTTCAGGGTCCACTTCAGGGCCGGCCGCGCCGCCGCACGCAGACGCGCCGTCGACATGCTCGGCGAGGTCGGCATCCCGGAGCCGGCCCGCCGGGCGGGCGAGTACCCGCACCAGTTCTCCGGCGGCATGCGCCAGCGCGCGATGATCGCCATGGCCCTGGCGTGCGAACCCGACCTGCTGATCGCCGACGAGCCGACCACCGCCCTCGACGTCACCGTGCAGGCGCAGATCCTGGAACTCATCGCACGGCTCCAGCAGGAGCGCGGACTCGGCGTCGTCATGATCACCCACGACCTGGGCGTCGTCGCGCGGGTCGCCCACGACGTCCTGGTCATGTACGGCGGCCGCGCCGTCGAACAGGCACCCGTCGACGCACTGTTCGCCGATCCCGCCCACCCCTACACCCGCGGGCTGCTCGACTCGCTGCCCCGCCTCGACACCTCCGACGACGAACCGCTCCCCTTCATCCCCGGCTCCCCGCCGTCCCTCCTTGTACCGGCCCCCGGCTGCGCCTTCGCACCCCGCTGCCCCCTGGCCGCCGAACGCTGCACCGGCGAACGGCCGGAGCCGGCCGCGTACGGGGACGGAACCGGGCGGACCGTCGCCTGTCACTTCGCCGGGGTCCGCGCCGTCGAGGAGGCCGCCCGATGACCGAGACCACGCTGCTGTCCGTACGGGACCTCACCATGACCTTCCCCGGCAGACGATCCGCGACCGGGCGCCGGGGGGCGCCCGTGCGCGCCGTCGACGGGGTCTCCTTCGACCTGGCGGCCGGACAGACCCTGGGCCTGGTCGGGGAGTCGGGCTGCGGGAAGTCCACCACCGGCCGGATGCTCGTACGGCTGCTGGAGCCCACGTCGGGACGGGTCGCCTTCGAGGGCAGGGACATCAGCCGGCTCTCCCAGGGCGCGCTGCGCCCGCTGCGCAGAAGCGTCCAGATGGTCTTCCAGGACCCGCACTCCTCACTCAACCCCCGCCAGACCGTGGCCCGGATCATCTCCGAACCGCTGCTGGTGCAGGGCTGGAGCGCGGGGGACGCCCGCCGCCGCGCCGCCGAGCTGATGGAGCTCGTCGGACTGATCCCCGAACACATCGACCGCTACCCGCACGAGTTCTCCGGCGGCCAGGCCCAGCGCATCGGCATCGCCCGCTCGCTGGCCACCAGCCCCCGGCTGATCGTCGCCGACGAACCGGTGTCCGCCCTCGACGTCTCCGTCCAGGCGCAGATCGTCAACCTGATGGAGCGGCTGCGCGCCGAACTGGGGCTCGCCTACGTGTTCATCGCGCACGACCTGTCGGTGGTCAAACGGGTCAGCGACCGGGTCGCCGTCATGTACCTCGGCCGGATCGTCGAGATAGGGGACAAAGCATCCCTCTACGACAACCCCCAGCACCCCTACACCCGGGCGCTGTTGTCCGCCGTACCGCTGCCCGACCCGGCGGCGGAACGGCGGCGGGAGCGGATCGTGCTGCTCGGCGACCCGCCGAGCCCGGCCGCCCCACCTCCGGGCTGCACCTTCCACCCGCGTTGCCACAAGGCCCAGGAGATCTGCCGCACCGAACGCCCACTGCTGCGGCTTGCCGCCTCCCGAGAGGTGGCGTGTCACTTCCCGGGTGACTGACGGGGATCACGGGAAGAAGGGAGGGCCCGGGGCCGGCACGACCGCCTCCGGGCCCTTCCGCCACAGACGGCCCTCAGTTCGTGTCGTCAAAGTCCCGCCTGGCCGGCGGGGCCCGGCACGCACGCTCCAAGCCCCGCCGGCCCCGCCCTCCGGGCGGCCGACGCCACTTTGACGACACTCCCCAGCGCGGGGCGTCCGATGCCTTCGCCGGTCAGCTCTTGCGGGTCAAGGGCTGCCCGGCGAAGCGCACCCCTGCCAGGCCGTGCGCCATGAGGTTGCGGATGTTGCCGTGGTCAGTGCCGTCCGGTGTCGCCAGCACGCTGCGGTAGTGCTCGCCGAAGGCCTGCAGTGCCTCGTGGTCGCTCAGCCCCTCCAGCAGGGCCAGTCCCAGCGTCTTGCAGGAACCCTCGTTCTCACCTGCGGCGTTCTCCAGTCCTCCGTTGCGGAACGCCTGCGGCTGGTAGTCGTAGCGCGCGGTGACGAAGGCCAAGGTGTCGGCGAACTCGTGCTCACCCGACGCAAGGCTCGCCCGCAGCGAGTCCAGATCAGTCATGTCGGTTTCCCCGGGTTGAACGGATGACGTCGATTGCCGTCCGTGACCGGGGGACGATACCCCCTCGGAGCCGGCCGGCAGGAATCGGGCCATATGTCGGAACGAGCAGCATCTGCGCAGGTCACGAGGTGGTGCGTCCGGGGGAGCGCGCGGCACCGCGGCGCGGCTCGGGCGGGCGTCGCGAGGCGGTCGGGCGGTGGCGTTGTCAGTGCCGGGCAGCATGATGACCTTCATGACCGAAAACAGTGCCCTGCTCTCTCCTGCCGCCTATGCGGAGGCCGTGACCACCGCCGTGGCGGCTTCGGCCGCTTACTACGGCGACGGGACCAACCCGCTCGGTGACGACGAGTACGACGGGCTGCTGCGCGCCATCGCGGCCTACGAGGAGGCCCATCCGGACGAGGCGCTTGCCGAGTCGCCGACCGGGAAGGTGGCGGCCGGGGCCGTGCAGGGTGACGTGCCGCACTCGGTGCCGATGCTCTCCCTCGACAACGTCTTCGACGCCGACGAGCTCGCCGAGTGGGCCGCAGGGCTGGAACGGCGTCTCGGGCACCCCGTGTCCGGGTGGTGTGTGGAGCCGAAGCTGGACGGCCTCGCGGTGGCCGCCCGGTACCGGGACGGCCGGCTCGTCCAGGTCCTCACCCGCGGCGACGGCTCGGCCGGCGAGGACATCACCCACGCCGCCGACGCCGTGCTCGGTCTGCCGCCGGTCCTCACCGAGCCGATCGACGTCGAGTTGCGCGGCGAGGTACTGCTGACGACCGCGCAGTTCGAGGAGGCCAACCGGATCCGGCTCGCCCACACCGCCACGCCCTTCGCGCACCCGCGCAGCGGAGCGGCCGGCACCCTGCGGGCCAAGGACCGCCCCTACCGGATCGAATTGACCTTCTTCGCCTACGGAGCGATCGGCCTGGACGACCTCGGCCACGCCGCTCTGCTGGAGAAGCTGGCCGCGCTCGGCGCGAACACGGCCGCCGGCACGGCCGCCGCCCCGATGCGGTGCGAGACCGTGGAGCAGGTGCAGGAACGCATCGACGTGATCGCCGGGCTGCGCGGGGACCTGCCGTTCGGGATCGACGGTGTCGTCGTCAAGGCCGACACGGCGCAGGACCAGCGGCAGGCCGGCAACGGCTCGCGCGCCCCGAGGTGGGCGGTGGCCCGGAAACTGGCGGCCGAGCACAAGGTGACGCGTCTGCTGGCGGTGGAGTGGAACGTCGGCCGGACCGGGATCATCGCCCCGCGCGCGGTCCTGGAGCCCGTGGTCATCGACGGGGTGACGGTCACCTACGCCACGCTCCACAACCCCTCCGACATCACCCGGCGCGGGCTCATGATCGGCGACCAGGTGTTCGTGTACCGGGCCGGCGACGTGATCCCCCGGGTCGAGGCACCGATGGTCGATCAGCGCACCGGCGCCGAGAGACCGATCGTGTTCCCCGAGGCGTGCCCCCGCTGCGGGGACGCGATCGACACCTCCGAGCAGCGGTGGCGGTGCGTGCGCGGCCGGAGCTGCCAGGCCGTGGCCTCGGTGGTCTACGCCGCCGGCCGGGACCAGCTCGACATCGAAGGACTCGGCGGCACGCGCGCGATCCAGCTCGTGGAGGCCGGTCTGGTCAAGGACGTCGCCGACCTGTTCACGCTGACCCGCGAGCAGCTCCTCGGCCTGGAGCGCATGGGTGAGACCAGCGCCGCGAACCTTCTGGCCGCGATCGAGACCGCCCGCGGGGCCGCATTGAGCCGCGTGTTCTGCGCCCTCGGTGTCCGCGGCACCGGTCGCACGATGTCCCGCCGGATCGCCGCGCACTTCGGCTCGATGGCCGCGATCCGGGCCGCCGACGCCGACACGCTGGCCGGGGTCGACGGCATCGGCACCGAGAAGGCCCGCGTCATCGCGGCCGAACTCGTCGAACTGGGCCCGCTCCTCGACAAGCTCCAGGAGCAGCAGGTCGGCACGCAGGTCACCGAGCCGCAGAAGCCCGCCGGCGACGGAGGCGACGGCGACGGCCCGGTGGACGGCCCGCTGGCCGGACAGGCCGTCGTGGTGACCGGCTCCATGACCGGCCCCCTTGCGCAGTTGTCCCGGAACGAGATGAACGAGCTGATCGAACGGGCAGGCGGAAAGGCATCGTCGTCGGTGTCCAAGCGGACCACCCTCCTGGTGGCGGGCGAGAAGGCGGGCTCCAAGCGCACCAAGGCCGAAGAGCTCGGCATCCGCATCCTCGGCCCCGGGGAATTCGCCGACCTCGTCGCCGACCTCCTCCCCACCCCCTAGTGCTGGGGCCGCACTAGGCCAGTTCGCGGCGGAAGAAGTCCAGTTCCAGCGCCATGATCTTCTCGCGGGTGCCGCCCGGTGTCATGTGGGTGACGCCGGGGAGGGCCAGCAGCTGGTGCGGGCGGCCCGCGTCCGTCAGGGCCTGTGACAGGCGCAGGGTGTGCGAGGGGTGGACGTTGTCGTCGGCCAGGCCGGTGACCAGGAGCAGCGGGCGGGACAGCTTCGGGGCGTCGGGCAGGAGCGAGTCCCGTTCGTAGACGTCCGGGTGTTCCTGCGGAAGGCCCAGGTACCGCTCCGTGTAGGCGGTGTCGTAGTGCCGGAAGTCGGTCGGCGCGGCCCCGGCGGCCGCCGCGTGGAAGACGTCGGGGCGGCGCAGGACGGCCATCGCCGACAGGTAGCCGCCGTACGACCAGCCGCGGATGCCGACCCGGCCGAGGTCGAGGTCGCCGTGGCGGGCGGCCAGTGCGTGCAGCGCCGCGACCTGGTCGTCAAGGGTGACCTGGGAGAAGCCGCGGTACATGGCCCGGGTGTGGGCGGGGGAGACGTACGCGGTGCCGCGGTTGTCGACGGTCACCACCGCGAAGCCCTGGTCGGCCCACCACTGGCGGTGCTGCCAGCGGCGCGGGTCGGCGGTGACGTCCTGGGCACAGGGGCCGCCGTAGCTGTCCATCAGGACGGGCAGCCTCCGGCCGGCGACGTGCCCGCGGGGCAGCACGAGCGCGGTGGGGATCGCGTGCTCGGTGACCCGTTCCAGGACCGGGGCGACCCGGTACGGCAGCGGCCGGGACAGGTCCGCGGGCGTGAACTCCCGCCCGTCGGGGGTGCGTACGACGCGGCGCACGCCGTCGGCGTCGGCGGAGGTCAGCAGCAGGTACCCGGCCGAGGCGGTCACGCTGTGGACGCCGGGGCCGTCCGCGAGCGGGGTCGCGTCCCCGGTGGCGGTGTCGAGCAGCAGCACCTGCTGCTCGGCCGGGTCGCGCAGGGCCGCCTCGATCAGCAGTCGGCCTTCGTGGACCCCCGCCACGCGGCGGACCTGGATGCCGTCGCCGGTGAGCGGTACGCCGTCCAGGGCGAGGCCGCGCGCGCCGCCGCTCGGGGTGTCGGTGACGGTCAGCATCCGCCCGTCGGGAAGGCGGCAGGGGGTGCCGGTGACGTCGGGGTCGACCCACAGGGGGTGCGTGGTGCGGGACAGCTCCCGGGTGCGGCCGGTGGCCGGGTCGGCGGAGAGCAGGACGACGTTCCGCTGGAGCCGGTCCTGGACGGTGAGGAGGATTTCCTCGGCCGACTCCCAGCCGGCGTCGCAGACGTAGGGGTAGGTCTCGGCGTCCCAGTCGATCCGTGTCCGGGTCTCCCCGAGCACCCACAGCTGGACGTCGGCGTTGGGCCCGCCCGCCTCCGGGTAGGCGAAGTCCTCGGCCGGCAGCTCGGGGTGGGCGGGGTCGGCGAACCACCGGCGCTGGAGGGCGGATTCGTCGACGCGGGCGGCGAGCAGTGTGCTCCCGTCGGGGGACCACCAGTGGCCCCGGGAGCGGCCCAGTTCCTCGGCGGCGGCGAATTCGGCCAGGCCCCAGCGGGCCCCGTCGTCGGGGCTGACCCGCCCGCCGGGGGCGACGTACAGGGCGTCGTCGGCGACGTAGGCGGTGCGCGAGCCGTCGGTGTTGGGCCGCGGGTCCAGCGCGGGCCCGGCGGCGGGGATCTCCCTCAGGGTCCCGGCGCCGTCGGCGGTGACCTCGTAGAGCCGTCCGTACAGGGCGAAGGCGGCGCGGCGCCCGTCGCCGGAGAGGGCGTAGGAGCCGATCCCGGCGGCGACGAGCCGGGTGCGTTCGCGCAGCCGGCGCTCGGCGGTGGGGAGCGGGCCGGGCTCGGGGCACAGCTCCCGGGGATCGGCAAGCCGGATCTCCTCACCGGTGGCTGTGTCGAGCACCCAGAGGCTGTCGAAGGCGTCGGTTCCTCCGCTCGACCGGAGGAACCAGAGGAGCCTGCCGCCGTCCCCGAAGGCCAGTGCCCGCGGGGCGCCGTAGGTGAATCGGGCCGTGCTCGCGGAGAGCCTGAGGAAGTCATCCATGATCGTAGTGTGACATGTGAAATGTCACCTGCACTAGGCCGTTCGAGTGGTGACGCCGGTGGAGCGGGCTTAGCGTCGAGAAGGTGGACCCGAACGCAACGCCGAGCAGCAAACGGACCGACGGCACGGTCCGAGGAAGCGGCAACGGACTCGCCCTGTTCGTCATCGCGTCCTGTCAACTCATGGTGGTTCTCGACATCACGATCGTGAACATCGCCCTCCCGCACATCCAGAGCGCCCTGAACTTCTCGACCGAGAGCCTCTCCTGGGTCGTCAACGCCTACACCCTCGCCTTCGGCGGTCTGCTGCTCCTCGGCGGCCGCATCGGCGACATCCTCGGCCGCAAACGCGTCTTCATCTTCGGCGTCCTGCTCTTCGGCCTGGCCTCCCTCCTGGGCGGTCTCTCCCAGAACGAGGGCCAGTTGCTGGCCGCACGGGCCCTCCAGGGCGTCGGCGGTGCCATCGCCTCGCCGACCTCCCTCGCCCTGATCACCACCACCTTCCGTGAAGGCCCGGCCCGCAACCGGGCGTTCGGCGTGTTCGCCGGAGTCTCGGCGGCCGGCGGTGCGATCGGACTCCTCGCGGGCGGCATCCTCGTCGAGTGGCTCGACTGGCGCTGGGTCCTCTTCGTCAACGTCCCCATCGCGCTCGTGATCGCCGTGCTGGCCGCGAAGGTCCTGCGCGAGTCCGAACGCCACCCCGGGCACTTCGACTTCGCGGGCGCGCTGCTGTCCACCGTGGGCATGGTCGCGCTCGTCTACGGCTTCATCCGGGCCTCCCAGGAGGGCTGGCGCGACCCGGTGACGCTCGGCTCCTTCGGCGCGGCCGTGGTGCTGCTGACCCTGTTCGTCCTCAACGAGCGGCGGTCGCCGCAGCCCATCACCCCGCTGCACATGTTCGCCGACCGCAACCGGGCCGGGACCTACGGGATCATGCTCATGCTCGCCTGCGCGATCTTCGGCATGTTCTTCTTCCTGACCCTCTTCGTACAGAACGTGCTCGGCTTCAGCCCGATCCAGGCCGGCCTCGCCTTCCTCCCGGTCAGCGCGGTGATTGCGGTGGGCGCGGGCCTCACCGCGAAACTGCTGCCGAAGTTCGGGCCCAAACCGTTCATGGTCTGCGGCGCGCTGTCCTCGGCGGCCGGACTGGCCTGGCTGACCCAGATCGACGCCCGTTCCACCTACCTCGGCAGCATCCTGGGCCCGATGCTGTTCTTCGCGCTCGGCATGGGCCTGCAGTTCGTCTCGCTGACCCTGATGGCCCTGTCCAACGTCTCCGACCGGGAGTCGGGAGCGGCATCCGGACTGCTGAACGCGACGCAGCAGGTGGGCGGCTCGCTCGGCCTGTCGATCCTCGTGACCGTCTTCGGCACGGCCAGCCGCAACGAGGCCAAGGAGCAGGTGCCGGACTTCCTCGCCACGGCCGGCCCCGTGCAGAAGGCCTTCTTCGAACGCACCGGCCAGCTTCCGAAGCCCTGGGGCGACCAGGTGCTGACCTCGGGCATCAGTACGGCCTTCGTCGTCGCGGCCCTCTTCACCCTGGTCGGCGCGGCCATCGCGCTGTTCGTCATCCAGGTGCGCCCCTCCGACCTCGAACGCCTTCAGGGCAACCACAAACCGGCGGCCGAGCGCCTCTGAGCCGCCGGCCGCCGATACTCCTCCGGCGGGTCAGGCGACCGTGACCCCGGTGACACGGGACACGAAGCCGCTCAGGTTGCCCTCCATGCGTGCGAGACGCTCTTCCAGGGTCAGCGACTCCTCCTGCCGGCCGGCGCGCAGCTTCGGCTGCCGCTTGCCGCGTACGTACAGGGAGCAGGCCAGGTCCGCGCAGATGTAGGTGCCGACCGTGTTGCCCTCGCGGCCGCGGGCGCCCGCCAGCGGCGCGGCCAGCAGCGTGACCCCGGAGGAGGCGTGCCCCGTCAGGCAGATCTGGCACAGGCTGGACTTCACCGCGCTGGTGCGGCCCACGGACGGCACGCGCAGGGAGATCCCCAGCGGGCCCTCTTCCCGCGGCAGCACCAGATGGGCCCGCAGCGGCGCCCCCGGATCCACCCATCCAAGGAAGTCCAGGTCCTCCCAGGGCAGTTCGGCGAAGTCGAGGGGCAGGCGCATGCGCGCCGCCTCACCCTTGGTGCAGTTCACGAAGGATGCGCGGATCTGTTTCTCGGTGAGTGGTTCCACGGACATCGACCCTATTGCGCGCCCCGGCCGGCCCGCACCCCAATATCCGGGCCGGGCCGTGGCCCTGCCTCCTGCGCCCGTCTAGCGGGGCCCCACCCGGCCGTCCAGACGGCGGATCCGGCAGCGTGCCGGGCCCTCCGTCCGCAGGGTGATCCCCGCGCCGACCGGGATCTCGGTGTCCACCGCCTCGAACGAGTACGCCCGCAGGATCATCGCGAGCGCCACCACCGACTCCAGCATCGAGAAGTGCTGCCCGATGCAGGCGCGCGGGCCGCCGCCGAAGGGGAACCACGCGTAGCGCGGCCGCCCCGCCTCCGCCTCCGGGGTGAAGCGCTCCGGGTCGAAGCGGTCAGGGTCCGGCCAGTGCTCCGGGCGGCGGTGCGTCACCCAGGGAGCGAGGATCACGTCCGCGCCCGCGGGGACGGCGTGCCCGCCGATCCGGGTGGCGGCGACCGCCTTGCGGCCGATGACCGGCGCCGCCGGGTACAGCCGCATGGCCTCCTTGACCACCTGCGAGAGGTACGGGAGCCGCTCCAGGTCGCGGGCCTGCGGCGGACGGTCCCCCAGGACCCGGGTGATCTCCTCGCGGGCCCGGTCCTGCTGCTCGGGGTGGCGGGCCAGCAGGTGCAGGGCGAAGCAGAGGGAAGTGGCGGTCGTCTCGTGCCCGGCGAGCAGGAAGATCAGCACCTGGTCGCGGAGCTCGGCGGCGTCGAACTCGCCGTCGTCCGAGCTCCGGGCGGCGGCCAGCAGCGTCAGCAGGTCCTCGCCGGAGGCGTCTGCGCCGGCCCGCCGCCGCTGTCCTATGATCCGGTCGCAGACCCCGTACAGCTCCTCCATCGCGGCGGCCGCCCGCCTGTTGCCCGGGGTGGGCCAGGTGCGCGGGATGTTGGCGGGGGAGTACCCGCGGCGCAGCACGTACTCCGTGATGACCGGGAAGCAGCGGGCGACGGCCTCGGCGGTGGCCTCCACGTCGGTGCCGAAGAGGATCCGGGCGACCGCCCGCAGGGCGAGGTGCGTCATCTCGTCGGAGACGTCGACGACGCCGTCCAGAGCCTCCTCCCAGGCGGTGACGACCGACGCGGTCTCGGCGGCGACGGCCCCGGCGTACCCGTCCACCCGGCGCCGGGTGAACAGCGGCTGCACGAGCCGGCGCTGGCGCAGGTAGTCCTCGTCCTGGCTGGTCAGCAGTCCGTTGCCGAAGGACTCCCGGACCTCCTGGTAGAAGGCGTTGTCCTTGCGGAAGTTGGCCGCCTCGGAGGCGAGCACCTGCTGCACGCCCTCGGGGGAGAAGACGCAGTACAGGTCGGCCCGCATCCCGGGTGGCCCGGCCGAGACCCGCACGACGTCACCGTGCCGCTGCTGTGCCCGCAGGTAGGTGCCGAGGGAGTCCGACTTCAGGTCGTGGAGCGACCCGAGCAGCGGCGCCCCGGAGAGCGCCGGAACCTCCGTACCCGCCCCGATGCCGCCGCCCGTGTTCGTGCCCAGTGCCATCCGGATGCCCGTCCCCTCGTCCCTACGTCCCCTCGCCCTGCCGGAGCCCGATTCTGCCGCCCGCGCCCGCCCCTGGCGAGGGCGCGTGCCCCGCCGGGCCGGAACGGGCCGGATGGGGCCGGCCGGGACTGTGGATCTCCTCGATCCGGGCCGCGACGACGGCTTCGGCGATCCGTCCCAGAAGGACGTCTCCGTGGTCGCTGTCGTCGGCGTCGGCGCTCTTCTGACGCTGATCCAGCCGTGGTACTCGAACACGCCGTCACAGCTCCCGCAGGTAGCGGAGCTCGAGGAGGGTGACGTCGTCGTAGACGTCGTCCTGTGTCGCGCCGTCGGCCGCGTAGCCGGCCCGTTCGTAGAAGTGCCGGGCCCGCCGGTTGTCCCGCAGGACCCACAGGGCCGACGTCCCGAAGCCCTGGTCCTTCATCGCGGCGTGCGCCTCGCCGAGGAGCCCGCGGCCCACACCCGTACCGATCAGGTCCGGCGCCACGTACAGGGCGTGGACCTCGCCCGCCCGCCCCTCGCCGGACACCCGGTTCCGCGACGGCCCGAAGCAGATCCACCCCACCGGGCCGCGGTCGCCGAGCGCCACGAGGTCCCTCGACTCGCGCCCGGCGTGGGAGAACGACTCCCGCCGCCGGCCGGCGTCGTCCTCGATCGTCATCGCGTCCAGGTAGGACCGGGGAACGATGCCGGCGTACGCCGCCTGCCAACCCCGCACCCGGATCGCCGAAACGGCCTCGATGTCGGCCTCGTTCATCTCACGCACGCGCACCATCGCGCCAAGGTAGGCCACGGCCTTCGGGCCGGACCACCGATTACCGACGGGCGGCGGCCGAGGCTCGGACGCGGGCCCTGATCTGCTCCACAGGATCCTCTCAGGTCACCGTTGGTGTCACGTGGGCTCGACGGGCAACCACAGCTCACAGGTCGCGGTGCTGAAGTCGGCCGCGCGGTCGAGGGTGGCGACGATCGAGGGGCTCGGTCGCAGGCGCCACGGGTTCGAGGGGAACCAGTCGGTCGCGGTCGCCGCCCAGGTCGTCTGCAGGGCCTGCGGATGCGGTCCGCTGGTACGGAAGACGGCCCACATCCCCTCCACCACCTCGATGGCGTCGAGGCCGTCCGGGGCAGGCGTGTCCCGGCCGAGGGCGACCCCGTGCAAGTAGGTCACTTCGCTGCCCTCCGCGCTGTCGGGGTCGAGGTTGTCGGAGACCTGCAGCAGGCCTTGCGGTTCGGTGTCGCCGAGGGCCTTCAGCCGCAGGTGTTCCTCCGGCGGCAGTGCGGCGATGTGCTCCCGGATGTGCGGGTTGACGCCCTGGTGGATGAGCGGGACCCGGGTGGCGTGTCCGACCAGCCGGAACGCGGGTCGGTTGACGAGGCGGGTGTCCATGGGGACGCTCCCTTCGACGGTCAGGCGGAACCTGAGCTGCGGTTGTGTGCGCAAGGGGCCTCCGTCGCGGCGCACGTCACCGGGACCGGCGCCGTGGACCGCCCGGAACGCTCGTCCGAACGCCTCGCTCGACCCGTATCCGTGCCGGACCGCGATGCCCAGCAGGTCCGCCTCGCCGCGGACGACGTCGGCGGCGGCGACGGTCATGCGCCGGCGGCGTACGTACTCCGACAGCGGCATGCCGGCCAGCGACGAGAACATCCGGCGCAGGTGGTACTCGGTCGTGCCGAGCGACCCCGCCAGTCCGTGGACATCGGGATCCTCCGCGAGGTGCTCCTCGACGAGGTCGACGAGCTGGTTGAGTGCCGAGATCACGAGGCCTCCTTTCGACTCCAACCCTGGCAGCGGCCACCCAGCCCGCACCCGACCGCCGCGAACCGATCCGATCAGGCCGCGCTCACGCCGGGTGTCCTAGCGGAGCAGGGCGAACGTGCCGGCCGCGGCGGCTCCGCCCAGCGCCGCCCCCGCGAGGACCTGGGCGGGGGTGTGGTCACGCAGCCGCACCCGGGACCAGCCGACGAGGGCGACCAGGGGATAGGCGAGGAGCAGCCGGGGCCCGTAGGTCATGGCGATCATGGCCGCGCTCCCGGAGGACACGCCCGCGTGCACGCTGATCTTCCACGCGGGGGTCACGGCGAGCAGGGCCGCCAGGGTGACCAGCATCGCCGCGATCAGCGCGATCATCGGCCGTGGGGCGCCGAAGAGCCACAGCAGCAGGGTGCCGGTGGCCACCGAGGTGCCGGCGAAGGCCATCACGAGGATGCGCTGAGGCCTCTGCCCGACGTGCCGGTCGGCCCAGCGGCCGCGGTGGATGCCGTACTTGATGAAGGCCAGGGGAATGCCGGCGGCGAACAGGCAGCCGAGAAGTCCCCAAGCGACCCCCGTGAGGCGGCCGGTGTGCCACCCGATGAGGAGGGTGTCGGCGATGATCCAGGTCTTGGGATCGAGCCCGTCGGTCACCAGACGCGCGGCCCGGGACGCGCCGGACCGGCTGATGGTGGTCGTCACGCCGTGTCCTCCGGGCGGGTGGTGCCGAGGCAGCCCGCCTCGAAGATCCGAGCATAGGGGTTGCGACGCGACGGCCGGAAGGACCGGCCCCCGTCGGACCCGCGCGCCCCCGACGCCGCAGCCCAGGAAGCGGCGCTGCGGGAGGCGATGGACGCACGGGGCCGCCGCACGTCCGCACGATGGGGCCCGACGGCTCGCCGGCGGAGCGGAACTCCCTCTAGTGCTGTGACCGGGAAGGTTCGCCGGGTTGGGTGGTCAGGCCGCGGTGGGTAGGGGTCTGCCGCCCCAGCGGAGGCCTCTTTCGCTGCGGAT
>NZ_JBEZYV010000014.1:0-183136 GCF_040638905.1 Streptomyces virginiae
AGTGTCTCCTCGGCTCGGCGCCCGCGGGCATGTCGCGGTGGTACCCGGTGGTCGCGCCTCGTCCTGCGGGGACACTCCGCCGTGTCCCCGCCCCACAGCAGGGCTCCGACAGTGCCCCGAAGACGCCCCCGGGCCGACTGGGCGGTTCCCCGGAGCGGGACCCGACGCTTGGGGAGCGGGGGCGGGGAGGGGTGTCCCCGCAGGACGAGCGCGCGACCCCCGGGTACAGCCGCGATGGCTCGCACGCGCCGAGCCGAGGAGACACCCCTGCCCGGCCCCGCGGACCGGCCCGCACCGCGCCCGCATCCCGATTCACGGACTGGTCCGCATCACGATCCGAACCCGCCCGCCCCGTCGAAGGAAGGGCGCCGCGCCCGGATCCCGACCCTGCGAACCGGTCCGCCGGACGTCCGAACCTGCCCGCCCCGCTGAGGGAGGTCGCAGGGCGATCCGGAGCCGCCCGCTCCCCCGGCGAGGGGATGGGCCGAGCGGGCGCCCCCGCTGCGCTTTCGAGTGACAACGCCGCACGGCCTCGGCCGCAGCCGCCCCGCCGTGGCCGAGCATCGCAGGCGGCCGGTCGTGCTCCGGTCACCAGCCGGCCGACCAGGCCGGGCACCGCGACCGCGGCGGCTCCGGGCCGCCGCCGGGAGACCACGTGTACATCCTGCTCGTCGCGAGCGCGTTCAACAGCCTCACCCAGCGAGTCCACGCCGAGCTGCGCGACCACGGCCACCGGGTGGCGGTCGAACTGGCCGCGCCCGACACCCCGCTGGCCGACACCGTACGCCGCCACCACCCCGACCTCGTCCTCGCGCCGATGCTGCGCACCGCCATCCCCGAGGACGTCTGGGCCGCGTACCCCTGCCTCGTCGTCCACCCGGGACCGGTCGGCGACCGCGGCCCCTCCTCCCTCGACCGCGCCGTCCAGGACGGCGAGACCCGATGGGGGGTCACGGTCCTGCAGGCCAACGCCGAGATGGACGCCGGGGACGTCTGGGCCACCGCCGACTGCCCGGTGCCACCCGTCGGCAAGAGCGACTTCTACCGCGGCGAGATCGCCGACGCCGCGCTGGAGGCCGTCCTGCTCGCCGTGGAGCGCTTCGCCTCCGGTACGTACGTCCCGCGCCCCCAGGAAGGCGGCCTGGCCCGGCCGCTGCTTCGCCAGGACGAGCGCCGCATCGACTGGTCGGCGGACAGCACCGAGCGCGTCCTGCGCGTCCTGCGCGCCGCCGACTCGCAGCCCGGCGTACGCGACCACCTTCTCGGCACGGACTGGTTCCTGCACGGCGGCCGCCGCGAGGACGACCTGCGCGGCCACCCCGGCGAACTGCTCGCCACCCGGGCCGGCGCCGTCTGCCGCGCCACGACCGACGGGGCCGTCTGGATCCCGGAGCTGCGCGCCCCCCGCGCCCCGGACGCACCGCCCACGCCCAGGCTCCCCGCGACCCTCGCCCTCGCGGACCGGCTGCCCCCGCTGCCCGAACTCCCCGCCCCGCCCGACAGCGGCCCCTACCGCCCCGCCTGGTCCGACATCGGCTACCACGAAGAAGGCCGGACCGGCTTCCTGACATTCTCCTTCCCCGGCGGCGCGATGAGCACCTCGCAGTGCCGCCGCCTGCTCGACGCCTACCGGACCGCCTGCGCCCGCCCCACCACCGTCCTCGTCCTGGGCGGCGGCCGCGACTTCTTCTCCAACGGCATCCACCTGGGCGTCATCGAGGCCGCCGACGACCCCGCCGAGGAGTCCTGGGCCAACATCAACGCCATGGACGACCTCGTCGAGGCCGTGCTCACCACCACCGACCGCCTCGTGGTCAGCGCCCTCGGCGGCAACGCCGCCGCCGGCGGCGCCATGCTGGCCCTCGCCGCCGACGAGGTCTGGTGCCGCTCCGGCGTCGTCCTGAACCCGCACTACCGCCTGATGGGGCTGTACGGCTCCGAGTACTGGACGTACACCCTGCCCCTGCGCGTCGGCTCCGGCCTGGCGGTGCGCCTCACCTCCGAGGCGCTGCCGCTGGGAGCCGCCGCCGCGCACCGGCTGGGGCTGGTCGACCGTACGGTCCCGTGCGCGCCCGGGGACTTCGCCGACGAGACGCAGCGCCTCGCGGTCCGGCTCGCCGCCCTGCCGGCCACCGCGTCCCGGACCGCCGCGAAGAAGGCCACCCGCGAGCTCCACGAAGGGCGCCGGCCGCTGGCCGCCTACCGGGCCGCCGAGCTGGCGCGGATGCGGCGGACCTTCTTCGATCCGGACGCCTCCTACCACGCCCTGCGCCGCGCCTTCGTGCGCAAGGAGCGCCCCGCGGCCACCCCGCCCCATCTCACCCGCGCCGCCGCGAACCGGCGCTGCGTCACTGGACTGGCCGTACCAGACGCGGCGCCGGGCCCCGGCAGCTGTTAGCAAGAAACGTGGGGCCGAGGCAGACCGCCTCCCCACCCCCTCCACACCCCTGATCCCCTCCCCGAGGAGGCAGCGCATGGCCGCAGTGACGAAGGACCCGGTCGAAGACCCCGTGATCCACATCCTCTGGATCAACGCGGGTCTGAGCTGCGACGGCGACTCCGTGTCCCTGACGGCGGCGATGCAGCCGAGCATCGAGGAGATCGTCACCGGCACCCTGCCCGGTCTCCCCAAGATCGCCGTGCACTGGCCCCTGATCGACTTCGAATGCGGCCCGGTCGGCGGCTCGGACACCTTCATCGAGTGGTTCTTCAAGGGCGAGCGCGGCGAGATCGACCCCTTCGTCCTGGTCGTCGAGGGCTCGATCCCCAACGAGTCGATCAAGCCCGAGGGCTACTGGTGCGGGTTCGGCGACGACCCGGCGACCGGCCAGCCCATCACCACCAGCGAGTGGATCGACCGGCTGGCCCCCAAGGCCCTCGCCGTCGTCGCCATCGGCACCTGCGCCACGTACGGCGGCATCCACGCCATGGAGGGCAACCCGACCGGTGCCATGGGCGTGCCCGACTACCTGGGCTGGGACTGGAAGTCGCAGGCCGGCATCCCCATCGTGTGCGTGCCGGGCTGCCCCATCCAGCCGGACAACTTCTCGGAGACCCTCACCTACCTGCTCTACCAGGCGGCGGGATCGGCCCCGATGATCCCCCTCGACGACAAGCTGCGCCCTACCTGGCTGTTCGGCGCGACCGTCCACGAGGGCTGCGACCGCGCCGGCTACTACGAGCAGGGCCAGTTCGCCCACACCTACGACTCCCCGAAGTGCCTGGTCAAGCTGGGCTGCTGGGGCCCCGTCGTGAAGTGCAACGTCCCCAAGCGCGGCTGGATGAACGGCATCGGCGGCTGTCCCAACGTCGGCGGCATCTGCATCGCCTGCACCATGCCCGGGTTCCCCGACAAGTTCATGCCCTTCATGGACGAACCCCCCGGCGCGAAGGTCTCCACCACCGCCAGCGGAGCGTACGGGGCGCTGGTCCGCAAGCTCCGGTCGGTCACCGCCCACACCGTGGACGAGGAGCCGAAGTGGCGGCGGACCGGCCGCAGCCTGACCACGGGCTACCGCCCGCCCTGGTGACGGCCCCGTTCCTCCCACACCCCGGCAGACACGCCCCGAACGCACCGAACGCACCGAAGAAGGGTCACGGCAGACACGATGGCACCGAACACGAAGGCGGCCGGCGACGGCAGCGGCCTGGTGGAGATGGCCTGGGATCCGATCACCCGGATCGTCGGCAGTCTCGGCATCCACACGAAGATCGACTTCAAGCAGAAGCGCGTCGCGGAGTGCTACAGCACCTCGTCGGTCTTCCGCGGCTACAGCGTCTTCATGCGCGGCAAGGACCCCCGCGACGCGCACTTCATCACCAGCCGCATCTGCGGGATCTGCGGCGACAACCACGCCACCTGCTCCGTTTACACGCAGAACATGGCCTACGGGGTGAAGCCGCCCCACCTCGCCGAGTGGATCATCAACCTCGGCGAGTCGGCGGAGTACATGTTCGACCACAACATCTTCCAGGAGAACCTGGTCGGGGTCGACTACTGCGAGAAGATGGTCCGCGAGACCAACCCCGGGGTCCTGGAACTCGCCGAGCGCACCGAGGCCCCGCACGCCGGTGACCACGGCTACAAGACCATCGCCGACATCATGCGCTCCCTGAACCCCATCGAGGGCGAGTTCTACCGCGAGGCCCTCCAGGTCAGCCGCTACACGCGCGAGATGTTCTGCCTGATGGAGGGCCGCCACGTGCACCCCTCCACCCTCTACCCGGGCGGCGTCGGCACCATCGCCTCCGTCCAGCTCTTCACGGACTACATGAGCCGCCTCATGCGGTACGTCGAGTTCATGAAGCGCGTCGTCCCGCTCCACGACGACCTCTTCGACTTCTTCTACGAGGCCCTGCCCGGGTACGAGGAGGTCGGCCGCCGCCGGGTGCTGCTGGGCTGCTGGGGCGCGCTCAACGACCCCGAGTACTGCGACTTCACGTACGCCAACATGACCGACTGGGGACGGAAGATGTTCGTCACCCCGGGCGTGATCGTGGACGGCAAGCTGGTCACCAACGACCTCACCGAGATCAACCTCGGCATCCGCATCCTGCTGGGCAGCTCGTACTACGACGACTGGCAGGGCCAGGAGCAGTTCGTCACGCACGACCCGCTCGGCAACCCGGTCGACCCCCGCCACCCCTGGAACCAGCACACCATCCCCGCCCCGCAGAAGCGCAACTTCGACGACAAGTACAGCTGGGTGATGTCCCCCCGCTGGTTCGACGGCAAGGACCACCTCGCCCTCGACACCGGCGGCGGCCCCATCGCCCGCCTGTGGTCCACCGCCCTGTCCGGCCTCGTCCACACCGACTACGTCCAGGCCACCGGCCACAGCGTCGTCATCAACCTGCCCCGCACCATGACCAAACCCGAGACCCGCTTCGAGTGGAAGATCCCGAAGTGGAGCAACGCGCTGGAACGCAACCGCGCCCGCACCTACTTCCAGGCGTACGCGGCCGCCATCGCCTTGCACTGCGCCGAGAAGGGCCTCGCCGAGGTCCGCGCGGGCCGCACCCAGACCTGGGAGAAGTTCGAGGTGCCGGACGAGTCCATCGGCGTCGGCTTCACCGAGGCCGTACGGGGCGTCCTCTCGCACCACATGGTCATCCGCGACGGAAGGATCGCCAACTACCACCCCTACCCGCCGACTCCGTGGAACGCCAGCACCCGCGACACCTTCGGCACGCCCGGACCGTACGAGGACGCCGTGCAGAACACCCCGATCTTCGAGGAGAACACCCCGGAGAACTTCAAGGGCATCGACATCATGCGCGCCGTGCGCAGCTTCGACCCCTGTCTGCCTTGCGGCGTCCACATGTACGTCGGCGGCGGCAGGACCGTGAAGACGATGCACGTCCCCACCGGCCTGAGCGGACTGGGCGGATGAGCGCGGCCGTCGACGCCCGGGAGGCGGGCCGCCGCGTCGAGGAGGTGCTCGACCGGCTGGCCGCCACCGGGGACCGCGCCGCGTGCGAGGCCGCCGAGGAACTCGTGCGGGTGCTCATGGAGTTCTACGGTGCCGGGCTCGCCCGGATCGCGGCGAAGCTGGGGCACGGCCCGCTGGCGGCGGCCGCGGACGACGAGCTCGTGGCGAGCCTGCTCTCCCTGCACGGCCTGCACCCCGAGGACGTGCACACCCGGATCGCCCGCGCCCTGGCCGCCGCCCCCGACCCGGTGGAGCTGCTCGGCTTCGACGAGGCCACCGGTGTCCTGCGGCTGCGCCCCGCGGCCGCCCCCACCGGCTGCGGCTGCGGGCCCGGCGGGGCGGAAACCGCCCGGCGCACGCTGGAGGACACCCTGACCTGCTTCGCCCCCGAGGTGACGAGCGTGGAGATGGAGCCCGCCACGGACCCGCAGCCCGCGCTGCTGCAGATCGGCACCCGGCCGCACAGCCCGGCACGGGTGTCGTGAGCCGGCCCGCCGCCCGTACGCAGGGCCCGCGCGGGCTGCGCCGGTTCGCCGGGCCGCGCCCGCCCCGGCCCGAGACCTGCGAGCTGTGCGGGGTGGTGGTGCCCGCCGGGCACCGCCACCTCGTGGAGACCGAGAAGCGGACGCTGGTCTGCGCCTGCACCGCCTGCTCCCTGCTGTTCGACCGCCCCGGCGCCCGGACCGGCCGCTACCGGGCCGTCCCCGACCGCTACCTGACCGACCCGGAGCACCGGCTCGACGACGGGGTGTGGGAACGGCTCCAAATCCCCGTCGGCGTCGCCTTCTTCTTCCGCAACGCCGCCCTGGACCGGCTGGTCGCGCTCTACCCCAGCCCGGCCGGGGCGACGGAGAGCGAACTCGATCCGCAGACATGGCAGCAGGTCCTCGACGGCGGGCCGTTGGCCGCCCTGCTCGAACCCGACACCGAAGCCCTGCTCGTGCACCGCTGGGAGGGCCGCTCCGGCTGCTACCTCGTGCCGATCGACGCCTGCTACGAACTGGTGGGCCGGATGCGGATGCTGTGGCAGGGCTTCGACGGAGGGGCCGAGGCGCGGGCCGCGCTCGGCGCCTTCTTCGACGATGTCGAACGGCGGGCCAGGCCCCTCGCGCCCACGGGGGACCGGTCATGACGGGCTTCGACTTCACCTGCACCGGCGTGCGGGCCGACCCGTACGCCGCCGGCCCCACCCTCGTCTTCCGGCTGCGCGTCACCGCCGACCCGGACACCCGCGTGCACGCCCTCGCCCTGCGCTGCCAGATCCGCATCGAACCGGCCCGCCGTGCTTACGGCCCCGCCGAGGCGGAGGGCCTCGCGGACCTGTTCGGCGAGCGCTCCCGGTGGGGCACCACGCTCCAACCCGTGCAGTTCGCCCAGGTGTCGGTCATGGTGCCCGGCTTCACCGGGGAGACCGAGACGGATTTGGCCGTGCCCTGCACCTACGACATGGACATCGCCGCGACCCGCTACTTCGAAGCCCTGGAGGACGGCGAAGTCCCGCTGCTGATGCTGTTCTCCGGCACCGCCTTCACCGGTGAAGCCGGCTTCCGGGTCGAGCCGGTGCCCTGGGACCGCGAAGCCTCGTACCGGATGCCCGTGGCCGTCTGGCGCGAGATGGTCGAGCAGCACTTCCCCGGCTGCGGCTGGCTGCGGCTGCCCCGGGCCACCATGGCCGAGCTGCTCGCCTACCGCTCCCGCCACGCGCTCGCCTCCTGGGAGGCGACCGTACGCGCCCTGCTGGACGCGTCCGATCCCGCGCAGCCGCCCCCGCCCGGAGCCGTCCGGCCGGGTGCCCTGCGCCCGCGCCTCACCGAGAGGACGGCCCCGTGACCACGACCGACGGCTGCGTGGCGGCGACGGCCACCGCGGACCCGCGTTTCGCCGCCGCCCGGCAGGTGGCGGACGCCGTCCTCCTGGAGGGGTACGTCCTCTACCCGTACCGCGCCTCCGCGGCCAAGAACCGGCTGCGCTGGCAGTTCGGGGTCCTGGTACCCCCCGCGTGGGGGCCCGCCCACGGCGAGCACGCCTTCCAGCAGACCGAGGTCCTGATGGAGCCGAAGGGCGACGCGAGCCTCGCCCTGGAGCTGCGCTTCCTGCACGCGCAGCGGCGTACGGTCCAGCAGGCCCTGGACGGCGGGGGCTTCGCCGAGGTCGACGAGCTGCACCTGGCCGACCGGGTCCTCGTCCCCTGGGACGAAGGGACCGAGGAGCATGTCGAACTGAAGGTTTCGGTGGCCGAGTTGACGGGTGATGGCATCACCGTCCCGTTCACCCGCCCCGCCCGCGACGACATCGAGACCGTCCTCGGCGCCGACGGGCGGACGGCGGGCCGGCTGGTCCGCCGCACCGAGGAGATCGAGGGAGTGTTGCGGCTGCGGGCCGTGGAACTCGACGGCGCCTACCGGGTGTTCAGGCTCACGGCCGTCGTGGAGAACACCAGCCCGTGGGCCCCCGGAGCCGACGCCGACGCCGGACCCGTAACCGACGCCGTCCCCGCCGACCGGGAGGCGGCCCTGCCCCGTTCTCTGGTCGCCGCCCACCTCCTGCTGGGCCTCGACTCCGGCTCCTTCCTGTCCATGACCGACCCGCCAGAGTGGGGCAGGGAGGCCGTCGCCGCCTGCCAGAACCTCCACACCTGGCCGGTGCTCGCAGGCGAGGCGGGCCGCGCCGACGTGGTCCTGTCCTCCCCGATCATCCTGGAGGACCACCCGGCCATCGCGCCCGAGAGTGCGGGCGCCATGTACGACGCCACCGAGATCGACGAGATCCTCGCCCTGCGCACGGCGGCCCTGACCGACCAGGAGAAGCGCGAGGCGCGCGGCACCGACGCCCGGGCGGCCGCCGTCATCGACCTCGCCGACTCCCTGCCTCCCGAGGTGCTGGAGCGCCTGCACGGCGCCGTACGCTCCCTGCGGGAGGTCACCGGCCCGGAGGGGCCGGAGCAGATCCTCGAAATCCCGGACGAAGAAGCGGTGTTCAGGCCGGACACACCCTGGTGGGACCCCGCCGGCGCGGACACCGCCGATCCGGCCCGCGACCGGATCACCATCGACGGCGCCCCCGTCGGCCCGGGCAGTCGCGTCCTGCTCCGCCCCGGGCCGCGCCGCACCGACGCCCAGGACCTCTTCCTCCACGGCCGCGCGGCCCTGGTCGAAGCCGTGCTCCACGACGTCGACGGGGGAGTGCACCTCGCGGTCACGGTGGACGACGACCCCGGCGCGGACATCCGGCGGGAACAGGGCCGCTTCCTCTACTTCCAGCCCGACGAGGTCACCCTGCTGGAGGGCGCGTGAACCCCAAGGTCCTGATCGCGGGCATCGGCAACGTCTTTCTCGGTGACGACGGCTTCGGCGTGGAGACCGTACGGGCCCTGTCCGCGCACCGGTTGCCCGACGGGGTCGAGGTGGTGGACTTCGGCGTGCGCGGGGTCCACCTCGCCTACCAGCTCCTCGACGGCTACGACACGCTCGTGCTGGTCGACGCCACCGCCCGCGGCGGCGCACCGGGCACGCTCTACCTCATCGAGGCGGAGTCGGGCGCGGCCGCGGGTGCGGGCGCCGGCCCACAGACCGCCGCCGGCCCCGGTGAGGGCCCCGTGCTGGACGGCCACCACATGTCGCCCGACACCGTGCTCGCGCTCCTGGACGCCCTGTGCGCCGGAACCGGCGCCACCCCGCCGCGGCGCACGCTGGTCCTCGGCTGCGAACCGGCCTGCGTCGAGGAGGGGATCGGACTGAGCGCCCCCGTCGCCGCCGCCGTACCCGAAGCCGTCCGCATGGCCCTGGACCTGCTCGAACGTCCGGCCACCGACGAAGCCGGCGCACCCCGCCGCGAACTGAGGAGAACCCCATGAAGAAAGCCATCATCGGCGGGGCCGCCGTCGCCGCCCTCACCGCCGTCATGCTCATGGTCGCCCCCGACATCAGGCGCTACCTGCGCATGCGCCGGATGTGACCCCGCTGCCGCCGCACCCCCCGCCGAACGGCGTACGGGGGATGCGGCGCACCGGCGTGCCCGACCGCCGCACCCCCGTCCCGCCGGTGTAATGAGCCCCGGCAGGACGGAGTCCGATGCACGAGATGTCGATCGCCATGGCCGTCGTGGGCCAGGTGGAAGAAGCCGCCAGGGCGGGCGGCGCGCACGCCGTCACGTCCGTACGGCTCCAAGTGGGAGAGCTGGCGGGCGTGGTGCCCGACGCGCTGGCCTTCTGCTTCGAACTGGCCTGTGCCGGGACCGTACTCGACGGCGCGGAGCTCGTCACCGAAACCCTGGCCGCCCGCGCCCGCTGCGGGACCTGCCCCGGCACCTGGGCCGTCGGGATGCCCCCCGAGCTGTGCTGCCCGGCCTGCGGCAGGGCCACGGACGTGGAACTGCTGTCGGGCCGCGAGCTGGAGATCCTCAGCGTCCGCTGGGAAGACGGCCCCGCCGGCGCCCGTACCCGCGAACCGATTCCCGAGGAGGCCTGAACCATGTGCCGAGTGGTCGATCTGCGGCAGGCGGTACTCGCCAAGAACGACGGCGTCGCCCAAGCCCTGCGCGAGGAACTCACCGCCCGCGGGACGACGGTGGTCAACCTGCTCTCCAGCCCCGGCAGCGGGAAGACGGCGCTCCTGGAGCGCGAGCTGCTCCTGGCACGCGAACGATCGGTACCGGTCGCCGCGCTCACGGCGGACCTGGCCACCGAGAACGACGCGCTGCGGCTGGCCCGTTCGGGCGTACCCGTCAAGCAGGTGCTCACGGACGGGCTGTGCCACCTGGAGGCCGGGATGCTCGGCCGGCACCTGGACGGCTGGCTGCCCGAGGACACCCGGCTGCTCTTCGTGGAGAACGTGGGCAACCTGGTCTGCCCGGCCGGCTACGACCTGGGGGAGTCGCTGCGGGTGGTGCTCGCCTCGGTGACCGAGGGCGAGGACAAGCCGCTCAAGTACCCGTCCGCCTTCGGACTGGCGCAGCTGGTGGTCGTCACCAAGACCGACATCGCGCAGGCCGTCGAGTTCGACGAGGCCGCCTTCCGCGCCAACGTCGAACGGGTCAACCCCGGTGTGGAGATCGTCATGACCTCGGCCCGCAAAGGCGAGGGCCTGGGCCTCCTGCTGGACCGGGCGCTGGCGGCGGGGGCGGGAGGCGGGACGCACACCCCGGTGATGGCCCGCCGGCAGCAGGTGACCGGCCACGACCACGGATCCGTGCACGGCCACGACCACGGCCACGGGCACCTGCACGGCCACGACCACGGTTGCGATCACGGGTCCGACCACCACCACGGGCCCGGCCACACCCGCGACCACACCCCTGCCCACGGCGCCGATCACGACCACGATCACCGGCACGACCACGATCACCGGCACGACGACGGGCACCCGCAGGTCCGGCCCGCCGCCCAGACCCGCTGATGGAGCCGGTGCAGCGCCGCCGGGTCACCGTCCGCGGCGTGGTCCAGGGCGTCGGCTTCCGCCCCTACGTCTACACGCGCGCCACCGGACTCGGCCTCGCCGGGCACGTCACCAACACCCCCGAGGGAGTCGTCGCCGAGGTCGAGGGCGCCCCGGCCGCCGTATCGCGGTTCTGCGAGCACCTCGCGGCGGACGCACCGCCGCTGGCCGTCGTGGACGCCGTCGACCACCACGAGGTCCCCGTCGCGGGCGGCGCCGGATTCACGATCACCGCATCGCGGGGCGGCGGCCCCGCCCGGACGCTCGTCTCCCCGGACGTGGCGACCTGCGCCGACTGCCTCGCCGAACTCGCGGACCCGGCCGACCGGCGCCACCGGCACCCCTTCATCACCTGCACCCACTGCGGACCGCGGTTCACCATCGTCACCGGGCTGCCGTACGACCGAGCACACACCACCATGGCCCGCTTCCCCATGTGCCCCGACTGCGCCCGCGAGTACGCCGATCCCGCAGACCGGCGCTTCCACGCGCAGCCGGTCGCCTGCCCGGCCTGCGGCCCCCGGCTGGCCCTGCTCACCGGGCGGCCGCCCCGCGAGACCCCGGACGGCGGCACCGACCCGATCGCCGCGGCCCGCCGGCTCCTGGCGGCCGGGGCGATCCTCGCCGTCAAGGGCCTCGGCGGCTACCACCTGGCCTGCGACGCCACGCACCCGGGCGCCGTGGCCGAGCTGCGCCGCCGCAAGGCCCGCGGCGACAAGCCCTTCGCCCTGATGGCCCGCGGTATCGGCGACGCCGAGCGGCTCGCGCACATCGGCCCCGAGGAACGCGCCCTGCTGCAGTGCGGCGTACGGCCCATCGTGCTGCTGCGCCGCCGCGACGGCCGTGACGGGACGGCCCCCGCGGCCGCCGCCGGCGCGCCCGGCGCCGTACTCGCCGACGGTGTGGCCCCGCGCTGTCCCGACCTCGGCGTGATGCTCCCGTACACCCCCGTCCACCACCTGCTCCTCGGGCTGCCCGGCGACCCGCCCGGCCCCCGGCTGCTCGTCATGACCAGCGGGAACCTCGCGGGAGAGCCCATCGTCACCGACGACGACGAGGCCCTGGAGCGGCTCGCCGGCCTCGCCGACGCCTGGCTCACCCACGACCGCCCCATCCACGTGCCGTGCGACGACTCCGTGGTGCGGGTCTGCGACGGCGAGACGCTGACCGTACGCCGCGCCCGCGGCTACGCCCCGCTGCCGATCACCCTGCCCGTACCGGTCCCCGCGACCCTCGCCGCGGGCGGCGACCTGAAGAACACCTTCTGCCTCGGCGAGGGCCGCCGGGCCTGGCTGTCCGCCCACATCGGCGACATGGACGACCTCGCCACCCAGTACGCCCTCGAACGCGCCGAGCGGCAGCTGGAGTCCGTCACCGGTGTCAGCCCCGGACTGCTCGCGGCGGACCGGCACCCGGGCTACCGCTCCGCCCAGTGGGCGCGGCGCGCCGCCGGATCCCGGCCGCTCGTCCGCGTCCAGCACCACCACGCGCACATCGCCTCCGCCATGGCGGAACACGGCCTGGACGGCGAACGCCCGGTGATCGGCGTCGCCTTCGACGGCACCGGCTACGGCGACGACGGCGCGGTGTGGGGCGGCGAGGTCCTCCTCGCCGACTACGCCGGGTACACCCGGTTCGCCCACCTCGGCTACGTACCGCTGCCCGGCGGTGACGCCGCCGTGCACCGCCCGTACCGGATGGCCCTGGCCCATCTGCGGGCGGCCGGTCTGGACCGGACCCCGGACCTGCCCTGCGTCGCAGTTTGCCCGGCAGATGAACTGCGCGTCCTGGAGAGGCAATTGGAGCGCGGCCTGAACTGCGTCCCGACCTCCAGCATGGGGCGGCTCTTCGACGCCGTCTCCTCGCTGGCGGGCGTCTGCCACCACGCCGGCTACGAGGCCCAGGCGGCGATCGAACTGGAGGCGGCGGCCCTCCGCGCGGGCGGAACCGGTCCCGACTACGCCTTCGGGCTGCGCGTCCCGCCGCACCCCGCCGCCGGCCCGTCCGCCGCAGGACCGGCCGCCTCCGCACCGGTCGTCGCCGATCCGGCGCCGCTGCTCGCGGCCGTCGTGGCCGACGTACGCGCGGGCACCGACCCGGGGCTGATCGCCGCCGGCTTCCACACCTGCGTCGCCGCCCTCGTCGCTGAGCTCTGCGGGCTCGCGCGAGAGCGGCACGGCCTGGACACCGTCGCGCTGACCGGCGGCGTCTTCGCCAACACCCTGCTGTCCTCGGCGTGCGCCCGCACCCTGCGGGCGGCCGGGTTCACCGTCCTGCGTCACGGCCGGGTCCCCCCGAACGACGGCGGGCTGTCCCTCGGCCAGCTCATGGTGGCGGCGGCCGCCACCCCGGAGCACCACCCACAGCAAGGAGAAGCCCATGTGCCTGGCGGTACCCGGCAGAGTGCTTGACATCGGGGAGAAGGACGGCACCCGCATGGCTACCGTCGACTTCGGCGGCGTGCAGAAGGAGGTGTGCCTGGAGTACCTGCCGGACCTCCAGGTCGGCGAGTACGCCATCGTCCACGTCGGTTTCGCCCTCCAGCGCCTCGACGAGGAGTCGGCCCGCCAGACCCTCGCGCTCTTCGAGGAACTCGGCATGCTCCAAGAGGAGTTCGGCGATCCGTGGGAGCAGGCGGCCGCCCAGGCCGGCGCCGACTCCCCGTGGCCCTTCGCCGACGGGCCGTTCGCCGACGGGCCGGACGCGGGAGAGGCCACCGCACCCCAGGAAGCCCGGACAGCCCAGGAAGGCCGGCAGTGAAGTACATCGAAGAGTTCCAGGACCCCGCCCTCGCGCGCAGGCTGCTCGACGACATCCACGCCACCGTCACCCGCCCGTGGGCGCTGATGGAGGTGTGCGGCGGCCAGACCCACACGATCATCCGGCACGGCATCGACCAACTCCTCCCCGAACAGGTTGAATTGATCCACGGGCCGGGCTGCCCGGTGTGCGTCACCCCGCTGGAGGTCATCGACAAGGCACTGGAGATCGCCTCCCGCCCCGACGTGATCTTCTGCTCCTTCGGAGACATGCTGCGGGTGCCCGGCACCGGCCGGGACCTGTTCCAGGTGCGCAGCGAGGGCGGCGACGTACGCGTCGTCTACTCCCCGCTCGACGCCCTGCGGATCGCCCAGGAGAACCCGCAGCGCCAGGTGGTGTTCTTCGGCATCGGCTTCGAGACCACCGCCCCGCCCAACGCCATGACCGTCCACCAGGCGAAGAAGCTCGGCATCCACAACTTCAGCCTGCTGGTCTCCCACGTCCGGGTGCCCCCGGCGATCGAGGCGATCATGCGGTCGCCGAGCTGCCGCGTCCAGGGCTTCCTGGCCGCCGGGCACGTGTGCAGCGTGATGGGCGTGAGCGAGTACCCCGAGCTGGCCGCGCGCCACCGCGTACCCATCGTCGTCACGGGATTCGAACCGCTGGACATCCTGGAGGGCGTACGCCGGGCCGTGCGGCAGCTGGAACGCGGCGAGCACACCGTCGACAACGCCTACGCGCGCGCCGTCCGCCCGGAGGGCAACCCGGCGGCCCTCGCCATGCTGGAGGACGTCTTCGAGGTCACCGACCGGGCCTGGCGCGGCATCGGCGTCATCCCGGACAGCGGGTGGCGGCTGTCCGCCCGCTACCGCGACTTCGACGCCGAACACCGCTTCTCGGTCAGCGGCATCAACACCCGGGAGCCCGCGGAGTGCCGTAGCGGCGAGGTGCTCCAGGGGCTGCTGAAACCGCACGAGTGCGAGGCCTTCGGCACCCTGTGCACCCCGCGCAGCCCGCTCGGCGCCACCATGGTCTCCAGCGAGGGGGCCTGCGCCGCGTACTACCTCTACCGGCGGCTGGAGCTGAAGACCGTACCCGCCGCGACCACCCCGCAGGAGGCGAGCCCCGTTGTCTGACGCCGGTACCACCCTCGACATCACGGGCTGGACCTGCCCGGCGCCGCTGCGCGACCGCCCGCGCGTGGTGATGGGCCACGGAGGCGGTGGCGCACTCTCCGCCGAGCTGGTCCAGCACCTGTTCGCCCCGGCCTTCGGCGGTGAGGTGCTGGCCCAGCTGGGGGACTCGGCGGCCGTCTCCCTCGGCGGCGTCCGGCTGGCCTTCTCCACCGACTCCTACGTGGTGCGCCCGCTGTTCTTCCCGGGCGGCGGCATCGGCGACCTGGCGGTCAACGGCACCGTGAACGACCTGGCCATGAGCGGGGCGTGCGCGGCGTACCTGTCCTGCGGCTTCATCCTGGAGGAGGGCGTCGAGATGTCCGTGGTGGCGCGCGTCGCCGAGACCATGGGCGCCGCCGCACGCACGGCGGGCGTGGAGATCGCGACCGGCGACACCAAGGTCGTGGAGTCGGGCCACGGTGACGGCGTCTACATCAACACGGCCGGCATCGGGATCATCCCCGACGGAGTGGACCTGCGCCCGCAGCGGGTCGTGCCGGGCGACGTCGTGATCGTCAGCGGTGGGATCGGACTCCACGGAGTGGCGATCATGAGCGTCCGGGAGGGCCTGGAGTTCGGCGTGGACGTCGAGAGCGACTGCGCGGCCCTCGGCGGTCTCGTACAGACCATGCTCGCCGTCACCCCCGACCTGCACGTCCTGCGCGATCCCACCCGGGGCGGCCTCGCGGCCTCGCTGAACGAGATCGCGGCCGCCTCGGGCACCGGAGTCGTCATCCACGAGCGCAGCGTCCCGGTCCCCGCGGCCGTCGCCAACGCCTGCGCGATCCTCGGCCTCGACCCGCTGTACGTCGCGAACGAGGGCAAGCTGGTCGCGTTCGTCCCGCGCGAGCACGCCGACGCCGTACTGGATGCCATGCGCGCCCACCCGCTGGGCCGGGGCGCGACGGTGATCGGCGAGGCCGTGGACGCCCACCCGGGCCTGGTGGTCGCCCGTACGGCCCTCGGCGGCACCCGCGTCGTCGACCTGCCGATCGGCGAGCAGCTGCCGCGCATCTGCTGACGGCCCGCCCACGCGGTCCGGGGGCCGCGTGGGCGCAACGGTCAGCGGTCGTCGCGCATGTCGTCCAGGTCCTGCTCGTCCAGGTCCCGCATCACGTCCCGCATGGTCGCGTCCTCCCGGCCCCGCTCGTGCGCGATCTCGTCGGGCGTGCGCGGGCGGCCGCCCGTCCTCATCCGCTCCGGGTCCGGCGACCGGCCGCGGATGCGCTCGTCGCGCTCCCTGCCCGGTGTACGGCCCGCGTCCTGCATGCCTTCGTCCCTTGTGCTGCCGCCCATCATGACCGTTCACACTCCTTCCGTGCGTGCCGGTCCTGCCCTTGCGGCTACCCCTCCGGAGCCGCCCAAACGCGCAGGTCGCCGCCGCCGCGGCGGCGGCCGTTTCCGGCGCTGCCCTGCGGGCAGGCGCCCGGGGGCGACGGGGGACCAGGCGCGCCGAGGCGGTGATCAGCATGGCCAGACCGGTGTGGACCGGCGTACTGAGCTTCGGGCTGGTGAGCATCCCCATCGGCATCTACACCGCGACCGACAGCCACACCATCCACTTCCACCAGCTGCAGCGCGGCACCTCCGACCGGATCCGCAACCGGCGCGTCAACGAGCGCACCGGCGAGGAGGTGGCCCTCGACGACATCGTCAAGGCCTATGACACCGGCGAGGAGTACGTCCTGGTCGAACCTGCCGAGCTGGACGACATCGCACCGGGCCGCTCGAAGTCCCTGGAGATCAGCGGCTTCGTGGACCTCGCCGAGATCGCCCCGATCTTCTTCGACCGCACCTACTACGTCGGTCCCAAGGGCAAGGAGTACACCAAGGTCTACGCCCTGCTGGAGAGGGCCCTCGCGAAGGCGGAACGGGCCGGCGTCGCCACCTTCGTCATGCGCGGCCGCGAGTACCTCGTCGCCCTCAAGGCGGAGGACGGCATCCTGACCCTCCACACCCTGCACTGGGCCGACGAGATCCGGAACCCGCGCGAGGAGATACCCGACCTGCCGGCCGCGTCGGGCACGAGGGCCGGGGCGAAGGAGATGAAGATGGCCGAGCAGCTGATCACGGCGCTCGGCATGCGCTGGGAGCCCGAGGACTTCCACGACACCTACCAGGACAAGGTGTCCGCCCTGATCAAGGCCAAGGGGGCGGGGGAGACCGTGGAGAAGGCCGAGCCCGCGGCGGAGGCCACGAACGTCGTCGACCTCACGGAGGCCCTGCGGGCGAGCGTCGAACGGGCCCGCGGGGGCGGCCGGCGCAAGGCAGGCCCGACGTCCGGCGAGGCGCGGGACTCCCTGGACTCGCAGGACTCCCGGGACTCGCAGGACTCCCTGGACTCGCTGACCAAGGCCCAGCTGTACGAGCGGGCGACGGCCGCCGGCATCCCCGGCCGCTCCACCATGACCCGCGCCGAACTGGCCGAGGCCCTGGCCTCTCCGTCCCGGGCGGCGTGAACTACGCGTCTTCGCGGCCGTCCGGCCGGTGGCGGCGGACGACGTGCTCCCGCCGCACCCGGTCCGCATTGGCACGCAGTGCCCGTTCGTCGTCGAGCGGCGGTTGCCCCGGCCCGCTCCCGGTCCGGGAGGTGACTCCCGGGAGCCTGCCGTGGTCGTCGGCCGTACCGCCCTCGTGCTGGAGCGGCGGCCGGTGCTGCGGGGAGTCGGCCGGGTCCGGCGGATCCGGCGGGTCGGGCGGCTCGTCAGGCCCGCCCGCGGGCATGGCCGCGCGCACCGCCCGCTCGGCCCGCTCCGGATCGGGCACGGACACCGCCACCCGGCGGTAGGGCGCCCCGTCGTCCAGCTCCAGGCAGAGCACGGTGCTCTTGGCCTTCACCGCGACGAAGTCCTCGCCGTCGGGCCTGCTGCGAATCCCCGAACACCGTCCCGGGGACCACGTGCCGTGACCGGCCCGGCCGCGCAGCACGCGCCACCAGCTCTTCTCCACGCGTACCTCCCGCAGCGCCGACACGGGTACGCGTACCTGCCGCCGCCGCGCGGCCAGGCCCTCGCGCAGCCCCAGCCGCACGACGACCTCGGCCCCCTCCACGCTCACGTGTGCCATGGCAGCTCACCGCCTTCCTACGGTGCGGCTCCCCCGGAACGCCGGCCGCATGCCTGCCCGCCGTGAGCCGGCAGGTTTCGGCGCGGCGGCAGCGGTTAGGCGCCGGGACATGGTGCGCATCGGATACACGATGATGACCGAGCAGGCGGGCCCCCGGGACCTGGTGGACCACGTGGTCGGGGCCGAGCGTGCGGGGTTCGACTTCTCTGTCGTCTCGGACCACTACTTCCCCTGGCTGGACTCCCAGGGCCACGCCCCCTACGCGTGGAGCGTGCTGGGCGCCGCCGCGCAGGCCACCACCCGGATCCCGCTGATGACGTACGTGACGTGCCCGACGTTCCGCTACCACCCCGCGGTGGTCGCGCAGAAGGCCGCCACGGTGCAGCTCCTGTCGCAGGGGCGGTTCCGGCTCGGGCTCGGCTCCGGCGAGAACCTGAACGAGCACGTCGTCGGCCCGGGCTGGCCGGCCGCCCACGTACGCCTGGAACGGCTCGAAGAGGCGGTGGGCATCGTCCGCTCCCTCCTGGCCGGCGACCGCGTCAACCACCACGGCACCCACTTCGACGTCGAGGACGCCAGACTGTGGGACCTGCCCGACGTGCCGCCGCCGATCGGCATCGCGGCGTCGGGCCCCGCCTCCTGCGCACTGGCCGGCCGCCTCGGCGACGCCCTCGTCGCGGTCGCGCCGGAAGCCGACCTGGTGACCGCGTTCGGCGAACACGGCGGCTCCGGGAAGCCGTGCATCGGACAACTGCCCATCAGCTACGACCCCGACCGGGAGACGGCAGTACGCAGGGCGCACGAACAGTTCCGCTGGGCACTGGGCGGCTGGCACGTCAACGCCGAGCTCCCGAATACGGCCGCGTTCGCCGAGGCGACCCGGCACGTCCGGCCGGAGGACGTCGCGGAAACCGTGCCGTGCGGCGACGACGTGGCGGCCGTCACCGAAGCGGTCCGCGGCTACGCGGACGCCGGCTTCACCGAGGTCGCCCTGATCCAGATAGGCGGCGACCAACAGCGGCCCTTCCTCACCTGGGCCCAGTCGACCCTGCTCCCCGCCCTCCGCAAGCTCTGACACCGCCCGGTGCGGCTCTCGGTCAACACCCGTCGCCGAGGTTGATCCCCGACGCGGCGGCCGAGGGGACGACGTACAGCTGGATCAGCTCCATCGTCGGAATCGCCAGGACGCTGAACCACACGGTGGTGCCGGCGAGCAGGCCCGGCCAGGTCTCCCCGAGCCGGAGGCCGTACCGGGCGCGCAGCCGCCGCGCGAGCAGCCACTGGTCCACGCGGGAGGCGTACAGGTCGTGGTAGGTGACCACGGGTCAGTTCCTCCCGAAGTCGGCGAGGCCGCTCTGGAGCCGGTTCAAGGCGTCCCTCGGGCGTCCGTGGTGTCGTACGCGTTCGTCGTGGTGTGCAGGTTGTCGGCCATGGTGTTCATCTGCTTCCCCAGGTCGACCATGTGGTCCTCCCAGGCGGTCGCGCACCGCTTCAGCGCTGCCGCGGAGGCCCAGCCATGGTGGCCGTCGGCTGCCGCGTCACTCGAATCGAGGGACCGGCGAAGGTTCTCCAGCGCCGCGCCGGCGGCCGAGCGGGCACCACCCGCACCTTGTCGTACGTCTTGATGTCTATGTCCATGCAATCCCCCACAAATGACCGCGGACAGCCCAGCGTTGATCTTGACCGAAGGCCGGCTTACAGCCAGTCGCGCTTCTTGAAGATCACATAGAGGCTGGTGCAGACCACCGCCATGAGGAGGATCGCGAAGGGGTAGCCGGCGGCCCACTTCAGTTCCGGCATGGTTTCGAAGTTCATGCCGTAGATCGTGCCGACCAGGGTGGGGGCGAAGAGGATGGCGGCCCAGGAGGAGATCTTCTTGATCTCCTCGTTCTGCTCGAAGCCGGCTTCGGCCAGGGCGCGCATTTCCGCGTTCTGTTGCTGGGAGACCAGGGTGGCGTTCACCGTGAGGATTTCGGTCAGGGCCTGGCGGAAGCCGTCGACGCGTTCGCTCGTGTGCGTGACGTGGTCCGCCACGTCACGGAGGTAGCGCTGGAGTTCCTCGTCCGTGCCGTACTTCGCGAAGCCCGCCATCAGGCCGTGGAGCATGCCGACCAGGGGGCGGGTCGCGCGTTGGAACTCGACCATCTCGCGGGAGAGTTCGTAGATGCGGCGGGAGACCGCCGGGTCGCCGCGGAAGACCTCCGTCTCGATCTCGTCGATGTCCGTCTGGACGCCTTCCACGACCGGGGCGTAGCCGTCGACCACCGCGTCGAGGATGGCGTACAGGGCGGCCTCCGGGCCCAGGGAGAGCAGTCCCGGGTTCGCCTCCATGCGGCGGCGTACCGCCGAGAGGTCCGGGGCGCTGCCGTGGCGGACCGTGATGAGGAAGTCGGGGCCGACGAAGACGTGGAGCTCGGCGAACTCGACCTCCTCCTGGGCGTCCAGGTAGCGGGCGGCGCGCAGGACGACGAAGAGGGTGTCGCCGTAGCGCTCCAGCTTGGGGCGCTGGTGGGCTTCGAGGGCGTCCTCGACGGCGAGTTCGTGGAGGTTGAACTCGGTCGCGAGAGAGTGCAGTTCGGGCTCCGTCGGCCGGTGCAGGCCGATCCAGGCCATCCCGTCGGGCTCCTCGCGCAGCTGCCGGAAGGTCTCGGCCAGGGTGGCCGGGGAGGCGACCCGGCGGCCGTCGCGGTAGACGGCCGAGTCGATCACGCTGCGGTGGTCCGGGGGGTTGGGGGCGGCCGGAGCCGGCCGCGGTGCGGACGGCGGTAGGGAGGGCGGCGCCGCGGCCGGGGAGGCGGGGCGCCGCCATCCCGAGCGCTTCGCGCCGGACGGCGGCGAGGGGCGGCGGTGAGGGTGCTCCGGCATCGCAGGTCAGCTCCCGGTCGAACGTGTGTTTACGGGCAAGGGGCAGGATATAGGGGGAAAAGGCGACGGGTGCGGGCGCGGTCGAGTTCCCGCCGACCTTCGGTGTGGAGTTGCGGACAGAGGGTGTCCGCAAGGAGGGCTAGCTTGCTGTCATGGCCTCCAGGACGACACATCCCGTACTCGACACCCGCGCACTGAACCGTGCCACGCTCGCCCGCCAGCTGCTGCTGAGCCGCGCCGAGATGTCCGCGGGGGACGCCGTCGCCCATCTCCTCGGGCTGCAGGCGCAGAACGTCAAGCCCCCGTACTTCCAGCTGCACGCCCGCCTCGCCGGCTTCGAGCCCGCCGAACTGGCCGGGCTCATGGAGTCCCGCGAGGTCGTACGGATGGTCACCATGCGGTCGACGATCCACACGCACACCGCGCACGACGCCCTCACCCTGCGTCCCCTCGTCCAGCCCGCCCGGGACCGCGAGGTCAACTATTTCCGCAAGGGTCTCGCCGGCGTGGACCTCGACCGGCTGGCGCAGCGGGCCCGCGCCTTCGTCGAGGGCGAGCCGCGCACCATGGCCGAGATCCGCGAGGACCTGCTCCAGCAGTGGCCCGACGCCGACCCGCAGTCCCTTTCCGTCGCGGCGCGCTGCCTGTTGCCGCTGGTCCAGGTCACGCCGCGCGGGGTGTGGGGACGCAGTGGGCAGGTACGTCTCACCACCGTCGAGAACTGGCTCGGGGAGCCCGTCGGGGCGGCGCAGCCCGTGGACGACGTGGTGCTGCGCTACCTCGCCGCGTTCGGACCCGCCTCCGTCAAGGACATGCAGACCTGGGCCGGGGTGACCCGGCTGCGCGAGGCCTTCGAACGGCTGCGGCCGGGGCTCGCCGTCTTTCGCGACGAGAACGGCGTGGAGCTCTTCGACCTGCCCGACGCGCCCCGTCCCGATGCCGGCACCCCCGCGCCGCCCCGCTTCCTCCCGGAGTTCGACAACCTCCTGCTGTCGCACGCCGACCGCACCCGCGTGGTCCCGCCCGAGGTCAAGGGGCGCAGCTGGACGGGGAACCAGGCCCACTGCACCCTGCTCGTCGACGGGTTCCTGGCCGGGCTGTGGAGGCTGGAGGGCGGGGTGCTCACCGTGGAGCTGTTCGGCAGCGTGCCGAAGGCGGCGCGGGAGGAGATCGTCGCCGAGGGGGAGAAGCTGATCGCCGACATGGGCGGGCTGCCCGCCGAGACTGCCGAGTCCGCCGAGTCCGCCGAGTCCGCCGTACGGTTCGCGCCGATCCGCCGCTGAGCCGCGCCGGGCCGCCGACCCGCGGGCAAGCCCCGCAGCCCGGCCCCGCAAACGGTCAACTCGCGGCTGACGTCACCCTGGTGGTCCGTACACCGAACGCGGCACGATACCTGCCATGACGACCGAAAGCCCCCGCAGCAGCGCCCCCGGCGACGCCGCCGACCCCACCGCCCAGTTCCTCGCCGCGCGCGACTTCCTGCTGGAGCGGCGCGGTGACTACGAAGCCGCCCGCACCGGATTCACCTGGCCCCGCCCCCACCGCTTCAACTGGGCCCTCGACTGGTTCGACCACATCGCCGCCGGCAACGACGCCGACGCCCTGCGCATCGTCGAGGAGGACGGCACCAGCGAGGCCCTCTCCTTCGCACAGCTCGCCGTACGGTCCGACGCGACCGCCACCTGGCTGCGCGGCCAGGGCGTCGCGCCCGGCGACCGGATCCTCGTCATGCTCGGCAACCAGCGCGAACTGTGGGAGGTGATGCTCGGCGCGATGAAACTGCGCGCCGTCGTCATCCCCGCCACCCCCCTCCTCGGCCCGGCCGACCTGCGCGACCGCGTCGAGCGCGGCCACGTGCGCCACGTCGTCGCGCGGATCGAGGACACGGCCAAGTTCGACGAGGTGCCGGGCGACTACACCCGGATCGCCGCCGGGGACCAGGTCGACCAGGTCCCCTCCGGCTGGCTGCGGCTCGCCGACGCCCCGGACGCCGTCGGCGGCTTCACCCCCGACGGGGAGACCCTCGCCACCGACCCCCTGATGCTCTACTTCACCTCCGGCACCACCGACCGCCCCAAGCTCGTCGAGCACACCCACGCCTCGTATCCCATCGGGCACCTCTCCACCATGTACTGGCTCGGACTGCGCCCCGGCGACGTGCACCTCAACATCGCCTCGCCCGGCTGGGCCAAGCACGCCTGGTCCAACCTCTTCGCTCCCTGGAATGCCGGCGCGACCGTCTTCGTCCACAACTACGCCCGCTTCGACGCCGAGCGGCTGATGGCCGAGATGGACCGGCACGGCGTGACCACCTTCTGCGCCCCGCCCACCGTGTGGCGGATGCTCATCCAGTCCGATCTCACCCGGCTGGCCAGGCCCCCGCGGGAGGCCGTCGCCGCCGGCGAGCCGCTCAATCCCGAGGTCATCGAGAAGGTCCGAGAGGCCTGGGGCGTCACCGTCCGCGACGGTTTCGGCCAGACCGAGACCACTCTCCAGGTCGGCAACTTCCCCGGTGTCCCCGTCAAGCCGGGCTCCATGGGCCGGCCGGCGCCCGGCTACGAGATCGTCCTGCTGGACCCGGTCACCGGCAAGGAGTCCGCCGACGAGGGCGAACTGTGCGTGGACCTGCGCGTCCGGCCGGCCGGGGTGATGACCGGCTACCGGGACGACCCGGGGCGCACCGCCGAGGCCATGGCGGAGGGGCTCTACCGGACCGGCGACATCGCCGCCCGGGACGCCGACGGGTACCTCACCTACGTCGGGCGCTCCGACGACGTCTTCAAGGCCTCCGACTACAAGATCAGTCCGTTCGAGCTGGAGAGCGCCCTGCTGGAGCACGACGCGGTCGCCGAGGCCGCCGTCGTCCCCGCCCCGGACGAGCTGCGGCTGGCGGTACCGAAGGCGTACGTCACCCTCGCGGCCGGATGGGATCCCGGGCCGGAGACCGCCCGGGTGCTGTTCGAGCACGCCCGCGCCGTGCTGTCCCCGTACAAGAGGATCCGGTGCATCGAGTTCGCCGAGCTGCCGAAGACAGTGTCCGGCAAGATCCGGCGGGTGGAGCTACGGGAGCTCACGGCGGCGGGCTCCGCCGCCGAATACCGGGAGGCCGACCTGGGCTGAGGCGGCCGGCCGGCGGGGCCGGCCTGCGCGGCGCCCGTACGCGCGCTCCCGCACCCGCCCCGGGCCGCCCGCCCCCGCGCCCGCCCCGCGCCCGCCCGGCTCCTTACGCGTCTTGCGCGGGCAGGTGCGCCTCGATCGCGGCGATGACCTCCGGCGCCTCCGGCTCGGTGCGCGGACGGAAGCGTGCCACGACCTCACCGGCGGGGGAGATCAGGAACTTCTCGAAGTTCCACTGGATGTCCCCCGCCTCGCCCTCCGCGTCGGGGGTCTTCACCAGCTCCTGGTACAGGGCGTGCCGGTTTTCGCCGTTGACCTCGGACTTCTCCAGCATCGGGAAGGTGACGCCGAAGCCCGCCGCGCAGAAGGTCTGGATGTCGTCGGCGTTGCCGGGCTCCTGACCGCCGAACTGGTTGCAGGGCACGCCGATGACCGTGAAGCCCTTCTCCTCGTACTTGAACTGCAGGCGGGCCAGTCCCGAGTACTGCGGGGTGAGCCCGCACTGCGACGCGGTGTTCACCAGGAGGATCGCCTTGCCCTTGTGCACCGCCAGGCTGGTGGGCTCGTCGGACAGGGTGGTCAGCGGGATGTCGTACAGGCTCACGGGACTCTCCTCGGCAGGCAGCGGGTAGTGCCACGAGCCTAAAGGGTGGTCAGGGGGTGCCCCGCCGGTCAGGCCCCCGATCCGACCAGTTCGTCCGCCGGGTCGTTGACCGGCTGCGGCATGCCGGTGAGGTCCATGACGAACAGCGGTATCCCGAGATCGTCCGCGCGGTTGCGGGCGTCCGCCGTGTACCCGGCGAGGGAGAAGTAGACGCTGGTCGCGGAAGCGGTGAGTCCGTTGAGCCAGACGCACTCCACCGCCCGCAGCCCGGCCGGCGCGGTGGTCGGGTCCACCTGCGCCACCAGCCCCGGAGCCCGCAGGTCCACCGCCGCCGACGGGATCGGCCGGCCGTCGGGCTGGCGTACGTCCTGGAAGCCGAGCCAGCGCAGGTACAGCGCGGCGGTGGCCACCGCGTCCCGGGCCGTACGGATGGTCACCGGCCGGAACGCGGGCCGGGGCACCGCCGCGGTCGGCGGCAGCGGTACGTGCGCCGGGTTCACCTCGGGCCGCGCCGCCGCCGGGCCGCGGCCGCTCCCGGGCCTGCCCGTGCGCCCGTCGCCCCGGAGATCGTCCGGGGCGTCGTCCGCCGCAGTCTCTGCCCGTGCGTCGGACGGGGCATCGGCCCGGACGTCCGCCGGGGCATCGCCGCGCGGGTCCGCCGGATCCGCCGCGGCACCGGGCCCGGCGCCCGGCCCCGTACCGGCCTGCGGTGCCTGCGAGCGCTCCGGCGGATGCACCGGGAGCCGCACCACCGTGCCGCACGATCCGCACCCCAGCTCGGGGTGCGGCCACTCGCTCTCCCGCCCGCACGTCGTGCACCGCACCGCCACCCAGCTGTCCGACCAGGTGCGGTGGGTCAGCGGCACCGGTGGCGCCGACAGGTCCAGCGGGGGATTGACCGGGCTCCCGCAGGCGCAGGGGAAGACCGGCGCGGTGTAGCCGTTCTCGCGCAGGCATGCCGGGCAGCGCACCGGTACCGCTTCCGCCATGACCCCTGACCCCCTCCGTCGCCCTGCGTAGGTCCATGCTCCACCACCGGCGACCGCCGGGGCGAGGGTGCGCGCCATTTCGGCCCCGTTCCCGCCGGGCGGATCGGGGATTTGTGCAAGTCGCCGAGCGAGATGCCGCTTTTGGTGGCTTCCGGGGTCCGCAACCGCCTTGACGCCGAAGAAGACGCCGCTTAGCTTGTTCCGTATAGCAGAACAAAACTTCCGGATTACGGAAAAGCCTGACCGCCAGACCCGCAGGAGAACCTGATGCCTCGTATGACAGCCGCCGCTGCTGCAGTTGAGATCCTCAAGCTCGAGGGTGTCGAACAAGCGTTCGGTGTTCCCGGTGCTGCGATCAACCCCTTCTACCGCGAGCTCAAGAACGTGGGCGGCATCAACCACACGCTCGCCCGCCACGTCGAGGGCGCCTCGCACATGGCCGAGGGGTACACGCGCGCCAAGGCGGGCAACATCGGCGTCTGCATCGGTACCTCGGGCCCGGCCGGCACCGACATGATCACCGGCCTGTACTCCGCCATCGCGGACTCCATCCCGATCCTGTGCATCACCGGTCAGGCTCCGGTCTCGAAGCTCCACAAGGAGGACTTCCAGGCTGTCGACATCGCCTCGATCGCCAAGCCGGTCACCAAGGCCGCCACTACGGTCCTGGAGGCGGCGCAGGTTCCCGGCGTCTTCCAGCAGGCGTTCCACCTCATGCGCTCCGGCCGCCCCGGCCCGGTCCTCATCGACCTGCCGATCGACGTCCAGCTGACCGAGATCGAGTTCGACCCGGCGACCTACCAGCCGCTGCCGGTCTACAAGCCGCAGGCCAGCCGCGCCCAGGCCGAGAAGGCCCTGAGCTTCCTGCTGGAGTCCGAGCGCCCGCTGATCGTCGCCGGCGGCGGCATCATCAACGCCGACGCCTCAGACCTGCTCGTCGAGTTCGCCGAGCTGACCAACATCCCGGTCATCTCTACCCTCATGGGCTGGGGCGTCATCCCGGACGACCACGAGCTGGCGGCCGGCATGGTCGGCGTCCAGACCTCGCACCGCTACGGCAACGCGACCTTCCTGGAGTCGGACGTCGTCCTCGGCATCGGCAACCGCTGGGCCAACCGTCACACCGGTTACAACCTGGACGCGTACCTGGGCGACCGCAAGTTCGTCCACGTCGACATCGAGCCCACCCAGATCGGCAAGATCTTCGCCCCGGACTTCGGCATCGCCTCCGACGCCAAGGCCGCGCTGGAGCTCTTCATCGAGGTCGCCAAGGAGCTCAAGGCCGAGGGCAAGCTGCCGGACTTCTCCGCCTGGGCCGCCTCCGCCCAGGAGCGCAAGGCCACCCTGCAGCGCCGCACGCACTTCGACAACATCCCCATGAAGCCGCAGCGCGTCTACGAGGAGATGAACAAGGCGTTCGGCCCCGAGACCCGCTACGTCACCACCATCGGCCTCTCCCAGATCGCCGGCGCGCAGATGCTGCACGTCTACAAGCCGCGCCACTGGATCAACTGCGGCCAGGCCGGTCCGCTCGGCTGGACCATCCCGGCCGCCATCGGTGCCGCCACCGCGGACCCGGAGACCCCGATCGTCGCGCTCTCGGGCGACTACGACTTCCAGTTCATGATCGAGGAGCTGGCGGTCGCCGCCCAGCACAAGGTCCCCTACGTCCACGTCCTCGTGAACAACGCCTACCTTGGCCTGATCCGTCAGGCGCAGGGCGGCCTCGGCATCAACTTCGAGGTCAACCTCGAATTCGAGAACATCAACACCCCGGAGATCGGCGTCTACGGCGTCGACCACGTCAAGGTCGCCGAGGGCCTGGGCGTCAAGGCCATCCGCGTCACCGACCCGAACGAGCTGGGCGCCGCCTTCGAGCAGGCCAAGAAGCTGGCCCAGGAGTTCCAGGTCCCGGTCGTCGTCGAGGCCATCCTGGAGCGCGTCACCAACATCTCGATGAGCAAGACCGTCGACATGAGCGACGTCACCGAGTTCGAGGAGCTCGCGACCGAGCCCGGTCACGCCCCCACCGCGATCAAGGCCCTGCAGGTCTGATCCACGGCCCCGGCCGTACGCAGCGACCCCCGTCCCTCCGCGAGGAGGGCGGGGGTCGCTCCGCGTTCCGCCGCCGTACGGGCCCGCCCGCCGCGTCCGTTCGGGGCTCCCTCCCGTGCGTCGGCCGCCACCGGCCGGGGCCGGGGCCGGTGGCGGCGGTCGCGCTGCCCGGCGCGGTACTGCTGGAGCCGATCACGGCGTCGCCGTCTGCCGGCCCTCATTCATGGGACAACGACCGTGGTCCATCTGGCCGTGCGCCTCCGGCCGGGCCGCCGGGAGAGAGCCTTCGACCTCGGCGGCCTCGAACTGCCGGCCGCGGCGCGGTCTGCGCGCAGCCCCGGACGCTGCTGGCGCTGTTCGTCCCGGGAGGGCTGTTCTTCCTCGGCATCCTGCTGTTCGACCGCGAGGCCCTGGACACCGAACCCGGCTCCGAACCGACAGATGGGGGCCCGCCCGCGACGAGGTGCTCGCCGTGCGCCGCGAGCCGGCCGACCAGGTCGCCAGCGCCCCCCGAGCCGGCCGACCAGGTCGCCAGCGCCCCCCCGAGCGCCGGTCTGCCCGCTTTCCGCGAGGACGTGCCCGACGCCCGGACCGCGGCGGTGGCCGTTTCCGTGCGTCGGCGGCCCGATCCCGGCATGGTCTGCACATGCAGGGTGCGCTGATCGCGCGCTTCCCTCCAGGTGTTCGGGCGGGAGTCCGACCAGCCGCCCGCACTGCGGCCCACCTCCGTTCCACCGGCACGCTGACCGCCTGGTACGACAAAGCGCCGAGTCACGGGACCGTCCGTGACTCGGCGCTCTGGTTGTTACCGCCCGACGGTGCGAGGCTGGCGCGACAGGACGTTCGCACCGCCGGGCGGAGTGTGTGGGGAGGAGTCTCCTCTTCTCGCAGGGGACTCTGTGCGTGGCCCCTGTGAGAAGAGGAGTGGCTGGGGACCGTGGCGGGCGGGCGACGAGAACTCCGGCATCGTCTCCCTCAGGTCAAGAGACGGGCCTCGGAACCCATTACCACCGCACTGGCTCGCACGCTCGCCACGGTCCTCACGCGGCGCCAGCCGCATGGACTGGCGCAGTCTGCCCTCGCCGCGTACCACCCCTCATCCGGGTCCACGGGTCGGGCTCAGCACCCGGGGCCTGACCTCCCGTCAGGCCCCCGGTACATCGGTGCGGCTCAGGCGTCGCGCAGGGCGCGGACGGCCTCCTCGACGCGACGGCCGTAGTCGGCGTCGGCGGCGTGGAAGTGAGCCAGGTTCTTCTCGATGACGTCCTCGAGGGTGACCTGAGACAGGCCGCCGGCGATGTTCGCCAC
Organism: Streptomyces virginiae; assembly: GCF_040638905.1. Taxonomy (GTDB): domain Bacteria; phylum Actinomycetota; class Actinomycetes; order Streptomycetales; family Streptomycetaceae; genus Streptomyces; species Streptomyces virginiae_B. Next base: position 28,804 of record NZ_JBEZYV010000014.1, read on the forward strand.
CAGACGCTGCTTCTCGGCCTCCGACATCAGACGGTAGAGCTCACCGGCCTGGAAGAAGTCGTCGTCCTTGGTGTGGGCCGGGGCCTCGTGGGTGCCCGTGTAGCCGGAGACGGCCTTCGGGGCGCCCAGCGCCAGACCGGTCTCGGCCGGGCCCTGGTACGAGTTGGGCTCGTAGTTCTTGTCGTGGCGCGAGCCGTTGCGCAGCGCCATGACGCCGTCGCGGCCGTAGTTGTCCGCCTTCGTCGCCTTCGGGGCGTTGACCGGCAGCTGGGTGTGGTTCACACCGAGGCGGTAGCGCTGCGCGTCGGCGTAGGCGAACAGGCGTCCCTGGAGCATCTTGTCCGGCGAGGCGGTGATGCCCGGGACGAAGTTGTTCGGGGAGAACGCGGACTGCTCGACCTCGGCGAAGACGTTGTCCGGGTTGCGGTCGAGGACCAGGCGGCCCACGCGCTGCAGCGGGTAGTCGGCGTGCGGCCACACCTTGGTGAGGTCGAACGGGTTGAAGCGGTAGTCCGCGGCCTCGGCGGCCGGCATGATCTGGACGTAGAGGGTCCAGCTCGGGTTCACACCGCGCTCGATCGCCTGGAGCAGGTCGGTCTGGTGCGAGTTGGCGTCCTTGCCGACGAGCTCGGCGGCCTGCTCGCTCGACAGGCAGCGGATGCCCTGGTTCGTCTTGAAGTGGTACTTGACGAAGAAGGCCTCGCCCTGCTCGTTCGTCCACTGGTAGGTGTGCGAGCCGTAGCCGTTCATGTGGCGGTACGACGCCGGGATGCCGCGGTCACCCATCAGCCAGGTGATCTGGTGCGTGGCCTCAGGGGCGTGCGCCCAGAAGTCCCAGACGTTGTCCGGCTCCTGCTTGCCCGTGAAGGTGTCGCGCTTCTGGGAGTGGATGAAGTCGGGGAACTTGATCGGGTCCTTGATGAAGAACACCGGGGTGTTGTTGCCGACGAGGTCGTAGTTGCCCTCTTCGGTGTAGAACTTCAGCGCGAAGCCGCGGGGGTCGCGCACCGCGTCCGCGCCGCCGAGGGAGTCGGCGACGGTGGAGAACCGCAGGAAGGTCTCGGTCTTCTTGCCGACCGTGTTCAGGAAGGCGGCGCTGGTGTACGCGGTGACGTCGTCGGTCACCTCGAAGTAGCCGTAGGCGGCCGAGCCGCGGGCGTGCACCACGCGCTCCGGGATGCGCTCGCGGTTGAAGCGGGCGAGCTTCTCCAGGAGCTGCTGGTCCTGGATCAGGAGCGGGCCACCGACGCCGGCGGTGGCGGAGTTCTGGTTGTCGGCGACCGGGGCGCCGGACTCGGTCGTCAGCGTGCGCTTCGACATGGTGACCTTCCGTACGGGTAACTGCTGACGGAAAGCGTCTTCCGTCATGCGGAACAGCCTAAATTCGGCGAGAACTAAACGTCAACAGTTTGTTGAACGAAGTTGTGAGGAGAGATGACCCGGACGGTGCCGGCGCTTGGGCGCGACAGGACAGGTGTCAGCACCGGCACCGTCCGGAGACTCAGTGCCCCCTCGGGGAGGGGCCGGGCCGGGCCCTGCGAGGGCCCGGCGGGGGGACTCAGACCTGGGCGCCGGAGAGGCGCTCGACGGCGCGCAGCAGGGCCGAGTGGTCCAGGCCGCCGTCACCCTGGGCGCGCAGGGAGGCGACCAGCTGGGCGACGACCGCGCCGACCGGGAGGGCCGCACCGACGTTGCGGGCGGCGTCGGTGACGATGCCCATGTCCTTGTGGTGCAGGTCGATCCGGAAGCCGGGCTTGAAGTCGCGGTTCAGGAAGTTGTCCTTCTTGCGGGTCAGGACCGTGGAGCCGGCCAGACCGCCATTGAGGACGTCGAGGGCGGCCTGGAGGTCCACGCCCGACTTCTCGAGGAAGACGACGGCCTCGGCGCACGCCTGGATGTTCACCGCGACGATGAGCTGGTTGGCGGCCTTCACCGTCTGGCCGGAGCCGTGCGGGCCGCACAGGACGATGGTCTTGCCGAGGGCCTCGAGGATCGGCAGGGCCGCGTCGAAGTCGGCCTTCTCGCCACCCACCATGATCGACAGGACGGCCTCGATGGCGCCGGCCTCGCCGCCGGACACCGGGGCGTCGAGGACGCGGATGCCCTTCTCGGCGGCGTTCTTCGCCAGGTCCACGGAGGTCTGCGGGGTGATCGAGGACATGTCGACGATCAGCGCGCCGGACCTGGCGTTCTCGAGGATGCCCTCGGGACCGTAGTTGATGGCCTCGACCTGGGGGGAGGCGGGCACCATCGTGATGATCACGTCGGCGTCCTTGACGGCCTCGGCGATCGAGTTGGCCGCGTTGCCGCCGGCGGCCGCCAGGCGGTCAAGCTTGTCCTGCTCCAGGGTGAAGCCGGTGACCGAGTAGCCGGCCTTCAGGAGGTTCTCGGCCATGGGGGAGCCCATGATTCCGAGACCGATCCAGGCAATCTTCGGGAGCGCAGCGGGGTTGCTCATGATGAGGGTCCTTCTCTTAATGCTTCGTACGAAAAGTGCGTGAGGTGCCTGGCTGATCGCCCGGACTTGGTCCTCCTACTTGGCGGCGCGGGCCTCGGCCGGCAGCCATGCGAAGGAGGCGGCAGCGTCGGCGGCCTTGTACTCGAGGCCTACGTAGCCCTCGTATCCGGCCTTCTTCAGCTGGTCGAGCAGCTCCTCCAGGGGCAGCTCGCCGGTCCCCGGGGCACCTCGTCCCGGCTTGTCCGCGATCTGGACGTGCCCGGTCTTGGCGGCGTACTTTTCGATGACCTCGGAGAGGTCCTCATCGTTCATCGCCAGGTGGTACAGGTCGAGCAGGAACTTGGCGTTGCCGAGACCGGTGGCCTCGTTCACCTTGTCCACCACCTCGATGCCGGCCGGGGCGCTCACCAGCGGGTAGAGCGGCGACTCGGGCTTGTTGAGGGTCTCGATCAGGAGGACCGCACCCACGCGGTCGGCGGCCTGTGCGGCCACGACCAGGTTCTTGAGGGCCAGCTCGTCCTGCACGGCCGGGTCCACGCCTTCGACGCGGTTGCCGTAGAGGGCGTTCAGCGCCTTGCAGCCGACCGAGGCGGCGAAGTCCGCGGCCACGTTGATGTTGGCGTTGAAGCGGTCCGACTCCTCACCGGGTACCGAGACCGCGCCGCGGTCCGGGCCCGGCAGCCGGCCGGCGTAGAAGTTCAGGCCCACCAGCTGGGTGCCGGCGTCCTCAAGGGCTTTCTTGAGGGCGTCGAGCTCCTCCTGAGCGGGGGTGGGGGTCTCGATCCAGGGCCACCACAGCTCGACCGCCGTGAAGCCCGCCGCGGCGGCGGCCGCGGGGCGCTCCAGGAGCGGGAGTTCCGTGAAGAGGATCGACAGGTTCACATCGAAGCGCTGGTCCGTGTATCCCATGAGGGGTGTGCGCTCCTTCCGTATTGCGGAAGTTATTTTCTGCTTGATGGAAGACTGCATGGGGTTCCGCGCGGATGTCAAGTGCGGACTCCCGAAAAATCGAGACAGCGCGGTAGCTTGACCGCGTGCGATTGAGAGTGGAGTTCACGACCGAGCCCTTCGATCTCGAAGAGGCCCCCGACCACGCCGTGGCGGCCCGCGAGGTCATCCAGAAGGCCCAGCTGGAGGCGGTGGACGTCGGCCCGTTCGGCAACACGGCGGAGGGTGAGGCCGACCGGGTGCTGTCCGCGGTGACCGCGCTGCTGCGCGACTCCCTGGAGGCCGGGGCCACGCGCGTCACCCTCCAGGTCAACGTGATCGGCGAGGAGACGCCATGACCGAGCCCCGCGACCACCCGTTCGTCACCGCGGTCAAGCCGCTCGTGGACGCCATGGGCGGCGAACTGATGGACCCGGCCCAGGCCACGCCCGACGACGTCGTGCTCAGCTGGGAGGGTCAGGACCTGCTCGCGGTGCGCCTGCCCCAACTCTCGGACTCGCTGGACCACATCCTCGCCGCGCTGGAGCGCCGGCACGGCGTACCGTTGTCACAGCTCGACCGGAAGTCCAAGCAGGACGTCGTGCGGATACTGGAGGCGCGCGGCGCCTTCTCCGTCCGGCACGGTGTGGAGACGGTCGCGGGCGCCCTGGGGGTCAGCCGCTTCACGGTTTACAACTACCTGAACAGGGAAAATCCCAGCAAAAACAGCCAAGCGTAAACATCTTCTGACCCACAGTGACGAGCCGTCGCCCAATTCACCCGGGCGGCGGCTTTTGTGTACGGGAAGTTTCAACAAAGTGTTGACGCCGTGTGGTGGAGAGCGTTAGCTATGCGCAGCCCGTCAAAGCAACAACAGGCCACGGAGGCCTACCGTGACTTCGAGTCCGACCCCGGGTCTCACCCGGATCAACACCTTGGAAGACCGTGCGGCCACGGCCGAACTGCACGAGGTGTGCGCCAGCTCGGCGTGGGGGAGCAAGATGCTCGCCCAGCGCCCCTTCGCCACCGCGGAATCCCTGTTCGCCGCGAACGAGACCGCCATGGCGGAGCTCACCGCGGAGGACCTGGCCGAAGCGATGGCAGGCCACGCGCCGATCGGCCGACCGAAGCCGGGAGACCCGACCTCCGCCCGCGAGCAGCGCGGTATGGCCGGTGCCTCCGAGGAGCTCAAGAACGAACTCCTCGAACTGAACCTGGCCTACCAGGAGAAGTTCGGCCACGTCTTCCTCATCTGCGCCACCGGTGCGACCGGTGAGTTCATGCGGGACGCGGTCAAGGTCCGGATCGGCAACTCGCCGGAGCAGGAGCGGGAAACCGCCCGCGGCGAGCTCGTCAAGATCAACCGGATCCGCCTGACCCGCCTCGTAGAAGGAGAGTGAGACCGACCATGAGCACCGAGACCACCGCGTCGGTGTCCACGCACATCCTGGACACCAGCATCGGCAAGCCCGCCGAGGGCGTCGCCGTCTCCCTGTCGGCCCGTGCGGGACTCGACGGGGAGTGGGCGGCCCTGGGCGGATCCGCCACCGATGCGGACGGGCGCTGCAAGGACCTGCCGGCGCTGCCGGAGGGCACCACCCACGTACGTCTCGACTTCGAGACCGAGACGTACTTCTCAAAGAAGCAAGCCGAGGCGCAGCAGGACGCCCCCCGCGTAAGGGACAGCGCTACGTTCTTCCCCGAGGTCACCATCACGTTCGCGGTGCACCCGGGCGAGCACTACCACGTACCGCTGCTGCTCAACCCGTTCGGCTACTCCGTTTACCGAGGGAGCTAGCATGGCCACGATTCTGGGCCAGAACCAGTACGGCAAAGCAGAGAACCGCGTCGTCAAGATCACGCGGGACGGCGACACCCACCACATCAAGGACCTGAACGTCTCGGTCGCCCTCTCCGGCGACATGGACGACGTCCACTACTCCGGCTCGAACGCCAACGTCCTGCCGACGGACACCACCAAGAACACGGTGTACGCGTTCGCCAAGGAGTACGGCATCGAGTCCGCCGAGCAGTTCGGCATCCACCTGGCGCGCTGGTTCGTGAACAGCCAGGAGCCGATCCAGCGCGCGCGCATCCGCATCGAGGAGTACGGCTGGGACCGGATCGCCACGTCCGACGCCAACTCCAAGTTCATCGGCGCCGACGAGGTGAAGCACTCCTTCGTCCGCCAGGGCCAGGAGACCCGCGTCACCCAGATCACGTACGACGGCCAGAACTGGGAGGTCATCTCCGGCCTCAAGGACCTGGTCGTCATGAACTCCACGAACTCCGAGTTCTGGGGTTACGTGAAGGACAAGTACACGACTCTGCAGGAGGCTTACGACCGCATCCTGGCCACCCAGGTGTCGAGCCGCTGGCGCTTCAACTGGTCGGACGACGAGCAGCGGATGCCCAACTGGGAGAAGTCCTACGCCGAGACCCGCAAGCACATGCTGCAGGCCTTCGCGGAGACCTACTCCCTGTCGCTGCAGCAGACGCTGTACCAGATGGGTTCGCGCATCATCAACCACCGTTCGGAGATCGACGAGGTCCGCTTCTCGCTCCCGAACAAGCACCACTTCCTCGTCGACCTGGAGCCCTTCGGCCTCAAGAACGACAACGAGGTGTACTTCGCCGCGGACCGTCCGTACGGTCTGATCGAGGCCACGATCCTGCGGGACGGCGCCGACGCGCGCATCCCGGTGGACATGACCAACCTCTAAGAGCGCGGCACGCGCGTCCCGGGGCTCCCCGCAGTGGCCCCGGGACCGCGCGACACGACCCAACTTCCTGAATCGGCACCCGGACGCACCACACGGGGCGGCAGTACTGTCAGCTGCCAAGGCCCCGGCTCCGGCACTCAAATCCCCTGGGTCCTGCCGTGCCCGCACCGCCACTGAAAGCACGAGGAAGTCCCATGGCAGCATCGGCAGCCCATGACAGCGCCGTCGAGCGCATCGTCATCGAGAACTGTGCGATCGCGACCGTCGACGCCAATGACACCGAGTACGCCTCGGGCCACATCGTCGTCGCAGGCAACAAAATCGAGTTCATCGGTGCGGGCAAGGCCCCCGAGAACCTCGAGAACGTGGTCCGCCGGATCGACGGCACCGGGCACCTCGTGACCCCCGGTCTGGTCAACACGCACCACCACTTCTACCAGTGGATCACGCGTGGCCTGGCCACCGACCACAACCTCTTCAACTGGCTCGTCGCCCTGTACCCGACGTGGGCGCGCATCGACGAGCAGATGACGTACACGGCCGCGCAGGGCTCCCTCGCCGCGATGGCCAAGGGCGGTGTGACCACCGCGATGGACCACCACTACGTCTTCCCCAAGGGCTCCGGCGACCTCTCCGGCTCGATCATCCGCGCCGCGTCCGAGATGGGCGTCCGCTTCACCCTCGCCCGGGGCTCCATGGACCGCAGCGAGAAGGACGGCGGCCTGCCGCCGGACCACGCCGTCGAGACCCTCGAAGGCGCGCTGGCCGACACCGAGGCGACGGTCAAGAAGTTCCACGACGCCTCCTTCGACTCGATGACCCAGGTCGCCGTCGCCCCCTGCTCCCCCTTCTCGGTCTCCACCGAGCTGCTCAAGCAGGGCGCCGAGCTGGCCCGCCGCCTCGGTGTGCGCATGCACACCCACGGCAGCGAGACCGTCGAGGAGGAGAAGTTCTGCCACGAGCTCTTCGGCATGGGCCCCACCGACTACTTCGAGTCGACCGGCTGGCTCGGCGAGGACGTGTGGATGGCGCACAGCGTCCACATGAACGACTCCGACATCGCCGCGTTCGCCCGCACCAGGACCGGTGTCGCGCACTGCCCGTCCTCCAACGCCCGTCTGGCCGCCGGCATCGCCCGCGTCCCGGACATGCTGGCCGCCGGCGTCCCGGTCGGCCTCGGCGTGGACGGCACCGCCTCCAACGAGTCCGGTGAGCTCCACACCGAACTGCGCAACGCGCTGCTGATCAACCGTCTGAACCCGGTGCACCGGGAGGCCGCGCTCAACGCCCGCCAGGCCCTGCGCCTCGGCACCTACGGCGGCGCCCAGGTCCTCGGCCGCGCCGACAACATCGGTTCGCTGGAGGTCGGCAAGTGCGCCGACCTGGTCCTGTGGAACCTGAACACCTTCCTGCACTCCTCGATCGCCGACCCGGTGACCGCCCTGGTCTTCGGTGCGGCCGCCCCGGTGACGGCCTCGTTCGTCAACGGCAAGCAGATCGTGGAGAACAACCGGCTGCTCTTCGCCGACGAGGACGCCATCGCGGTGTCCACGCGGGAAGAGGCCCAGCGCCTCGCGCGGCTCTCCGCGCAGGCCTGATCTCCGCCCAGCCACCACCGCTGGGAGGGGCCCCAGAAGTCCGGCCGGGGGGGACGGCCTCCGGCCGGCGGCCGCGGACCCGAGCGGGGTCCGCGGCAGCCGTTCCCGGGGTAGCGCCCGAGGTGATCCGAGGGCGCCCCCGGGGGCGGTGACTCGTGCCACTGCGCTCCCGCGCGCATCGCGCCATGGCCACTGCACCTCCAGCCCCACGGCTGGGACCACAGCGGAACCGGTTTTGGGCGAATCGTTTCTGCACCCCTTGGGACATGCAGTCGCACCACCCACAACTCCATACAGGCTCGACTTGCACTCCTTTCGCACCACCTCCAAGACACCCACGTCCCTGCCGACGTGTTACCCGACCGGAGGAAGCCGTGGCCGCAATGCCCAGGTTTCGCAAAGACGCAGTCGCAGTACCGCAGGTCTCCGCGGAGAAACACCCGGTCGACGAGACCCTGCCTCCGCTGAAAATGTTCACCAGCGGTCTCCAGCACGTGGCCGCCATGTACGCGGGTGTCGTCGCCCCGCCCATGATCGTCGGCCCTGCCGTGGGGCTCTCCGCCACCGAGACCGCCTTCCTGATGGGCGCCTCGCTCTTCACGGCCGGCCTGGCCACCCTCCTCCAGACCCTCGGCTTCTGGAAGATCGGCGCCAAACTCCCCTTCGTGAACGGCGTTTCCTTCGCCGGAGTGACCCCGATGATCGCGATAGGGAAGGGGGAGGGTGCGGACGCCCTCCCCGTCATCTTCGGGGCGATCATCGTCGCCGGGGTCATCGGCTTCCTGGCCGCCCCGTACTTCGGCAAGCTCGTCCGCTTCTTCCCGCCCGTCGTCACGGGCACGGTCATCACCCTGATCGGCGTCTCGCTCCTGCCCGTCGCCTTCAACTGGTCGCAGGGCGGCAACCGCACCGCCGCCGACTACGGCTCGATGCAGAACATCGGCATGGCCGCCGTCACCCTGGTGATCGTCCTGCTCATGCGCAAGTTCCTGCGCGGCTTCCTCCAGCAGATCTCCATCCTGCTCGGCCTGGTCGCGGGCACGCTCATCGCCCTGCCGCTCGGCATGACGAGCTTCGACGCCGTCAGGAACGCGTCCCTGGTGGGCTTCCCCACCCCGTTCCACTTCGGCGCCCCGCAGTTCCAGGTCGCCGCGATCATCTCCATGTGCATCGTCATGCTCGTCTGCATGACCGAGTCCACCGCGGACATCCTGGCACTGGGCAAGATCGTCGGGCGGCCGGCGGACGAGAAGGCCATCGCGGGAGGCCTGCGCGCCGACACCCTCGGCAGCGCGGTCAGCCCGCTCTTCAACGGGTTCATGTGCAGCGCCTTCGCCCAGAACATCGGCCTGGTCGCCATGACCAAGGTGCGCAGCCGCTTCGTCGTCGCCGCGGGCGGCGGCATCCTGATCCTGCTGGGCCTGTGTCCGATGGCGGCCTCCGTCATCGGAGTGGTCCCGCTGCCCGTCCTCGGCGGCGCCGGCATCGTCCTGTTCGGTTCGGTGGCCGCCAGCGGCATCCAGACCCTGGCCGGGGCGGCCATGGAGAAGGGCGAGAACGCCCTGATCGTCGCCGCCTCCGTGGGCATCGGCCTGATCCCGATCGCCGCGCCGGACTTCTACCACGCCTTCCCGAAGGACCTGCTGGTCGTCCTCGACTCCGGCATCAGCACCGGCTGCGTGGTGGCCATCGTGCTGAACCTGGCCTTCAACCACCTCGGAGCCAGGAAGGGCGCGGCCTCGGGGGCCGCACCCGAACCGGTGCCGGTGCACTGACCGGCCCGAGGGAGCACGGCGGTGGCTCGCCACCCACTGCGGGTGTGGCGAGCGCACCGCCGTGTCCGGGTACGGGCGGACCGCCGTGCGCCCGTACGTCCGGTGACGGCGTGCCGGGTCAGGGCCGCCAGAGCATCAGGTTGCTCATCAGGTCGGCCTGCTCGATCGCGTCGTCGAGTGCGTGGTGCGTGTGGCGCCGCCGGGACAGCAGTTCACGGGGCATCCGCCCCTTGACGGCTGCCCGCAGCGGCACCCGCGCCTTCGTCGCGTAGAGGGTCTTCATGTCGAGGCAGCCGGAGTGGCCGAAGGGGCTGTCCCCGCCGAACCGGATGAGGTACCAGTACAGGAACGTCCAGTCGAAGGACGCCGGGTAGCCGCACATCACCGGCTGGGCACCCTCGGACACCTTCCGCACCCACGCCCGGAACTCGTCCATCGCCGCGACCGGATCGGCGCCCTCCCGGACCAGCCGGTCGCGGTCGAGCCCGCTGACGGCCAGCGCCTCGGGCACGTAGGCGTCGCTGATCGGCCGCAACTCCCGGTAGAAGGTGAGTTCTTCCGGGTCGGCGGCGGTATACGCGTGCCCGTCCTGCCGGCCGGCGACCGCGGCCCCGAAGCTGATCATCGAATACGGTCCTGGAATGGGTCCGTCGGCCTCGATGTCGACGGAGATGTAGAGGCTGGGACGTACGGTGCGGGCTGCCATGCGCGAGAGCATGCCAGCCCGTACCGCTGTCGATCATCCGGTTTTCGCGGCCGGGCCCTTGGAGCGCGGACCTCAAGGGCGCGGACCTCAGAGCGCGGAGGTCAGGGCGCGGAGGTCAGGAACATGCCGGTGTGATCGCCGCCCGCCGAGTTCTTGCAGCTGGAGGCGGAGGCCGCGGGCTGCGCCACGGCCAGGGCCAGGCAGCGGCCGGCGGCCAGCTGGCCGTAGTAGTTGGGGTGCATGGACTCCTGGACCAGTCCCTGCGACTCGTTGTTGTCGATCCAGCGCGCCCACTCGCTCGTCGTCGCCGAGGCAGGAACGGTGGAGCTCACCAGCTTGCTCGACTTCGCGCACACCTCGCGGCCCTGGAGCATGTCCCGCAGGTCCAGGAACTGCACGCCCTTGGCGGCGGCGACCCCCTTGATGCGGTTCGCGATCTGCGGCACGAGGGAGTCGCGCGCCCAGTCCGAGTCCCGGTTCCAGAAGGGGCAGCCGCCCGTGTTGAGCCGGCTCCAGTCGCTCTGCGTGTACCGGTTCTCGGCGCCGCGCGGGATCGGCGACGGGTAGGACTGGAGCACGATCCGGTAGGAGGAGTCGGCGTAGCCGGCCGCACGCATCACGGCCCGGACCTCGTCGACCGACTTGCCGACGTCCGCCATGACGGCGTCGATCTTCTGGTCGACGCCGTACTGCTGGTCGTCGTAGCAGTACGAGTTCCAGATGACGAAGTCGAGGGCGCAGTCCTTGATGATGTCGGCGAAGCCCAGGTCGTTGCCGCCGATGGACAGGGCGATGACCTTGACGTTGTGGCTCGCGGCCACCGCGGCCAGCTGATCGGCCTGTGGGGCTTCGCCCTTGTAGGAGACGCCGCCGTTGGAGGCGCGGAACACATTCTGCGAGACGGCCCCGGAACAGGCGAGGTTCACTGCGACGTCGGCGATCGCCCCGGCGCTGCGCACCTCGGCCGAGTCGGACCGGTGGCAGCCTCCGGCCGTGGCCCCGTAGACCTTGGCGGGGTCGTAGGTGCTGCCGCTGACCCAGCCCCGGTCGGTGCCGTTGCGGCTGCCGGTGTTGGTCAGGCTGTTGCCCTTCCAGCGCCCGCCCTCACCGGAGATGTAGCTGTCGCCCATGGACACCACGGCGGTGGGCCCGGTCCCGGGGGCGGCGGCGGCGGTCCCGGGGCCGCCGGCCAGCAGCGCGCCGGCGGCGAGCGGCACGGTCACGGCGGCACAGGCCAGTCGTCGCACCCGGCTGGCGTCCCGGTCCTTGCTGACGTTGCGGAATCCGATCACTGCGGAACTCCTGCGTTCGGCCACGCCGAAGTCGGCAACGAGCGCATCGCCCGCGTTGCCGTTCGTGTGGCTGGGAAGTGGGGGTACCGCCGGCCGGTGGCATCGGAAAGGTGACACGGGCCCGCTTGTTACCGCTAGGTACGTGCAAGTTACGAACCAGTAACAACCGATCGGTCGTTCGGGCCCCAGCCCCTTGTGTGCAGGCCAACTCGCCTTCTGTGCCGCTCAGCTGACGGGCAGTCCGCAGATTGTGCACCCTGTGGAACGATGACCACTCTTCCGGGCGAGCGCAGGCACCGGGGAGGTGGCGGCCCCGCTGCTGCGCGGGGTGGTGGCCGGACGTACGGACCTGCTCGGCGCGCAGGCCCCGGAGACGCTGGAGGCGTGCCTTCTGCTGGGCGCCGTACTGCTGGAGTACGACGGGGCGGTGGAGCCCTCGCGCAGCTGGAGCCCCTCGAAGCCGCCCTCGACCGGGGCTGGATCCCGAACCGGCGGCCGCCGGATCACGCCCGGGCGCTCATCGAGAACGCGCGGCTGCGTGTGAAGCGCAAGCGCTGACCGAGGGTGGCGAGGGTGGTGAGGGTGGCGGGGGTGGCGGACACGGCTCCGCCCCCGTGCCGTGGGCAGCGGGGGCGGAGCCGGCCGGGTCGGGCCGCTGTGCGTGTCGGCCGGATCCGGGGTGTCAGCCGACGAGCTGGTCGTATGCGGGGAGCGTGAGGAAGTCCGCGTAGTCGGCGTCCAGGGAGACCTTGAGGAAGAGGTCGTGGGCCTGCTGCCACTTGCCGGCCGCGAAGGCCTCCTCGCCGACCTCGGCGCGCAGGGCGGTCAGTTCCTCGGCCGCCATCTCGCGGGTCAGCTCGGCGGTGGCCCTCTCGCCGTTCTCGAAGACGACGCCGGCGTTGATCCACTGCCAGATCTGAGAGCGGGAGATCTCGGCGGTGGCCGCGTCCTCCATCAGGCCGAAGATGCCGACGGCGCCGAGGCCGCGCAGCCAGGCCTCGATGTAGCGGATGCCGACCTGGACCGCGTTGCGCAGGCCCTCGTACGTCGGCTTCGCGTCGAGGGAGTCGATCGCGATGAGCTCGCCCGGGGCCACCGAGACGTCCTCGCGCAGCCGGTCCTTCTGGTTGGGCTTGTCGCCGAGGACGGCGTCGAAGGAGGCCATGGCGATCGGGACGAGGTCGGGGTGGGCGACCCAGGAGCCGTCGAAGCCGTCGCCCGCCTCGCGGTCCTTGTCGGCCTTGACCTTCGCGAAGGCGACCTTGTTGGCCTCGGCGTCCTTGCGGGACGGGATGAAGGCCGCCATGCCGCCGATGGCGTGGGCGCCGCGCTTGTGGCAGGTGCGGACCAGCAGTTCGGTGTAGGCCCGCATGAAGGGCGCGGTCATCGTCACCGCGTTGCGGTCCGGCAGGACGAACTTCTCGCCGCCGTCGCGGAAGTTCTTCACGATGGAGAAGAGGTAGTCCCAGCGGCCCGCGTTCAGGCCCGCCGCGTGGTCGCGCAGCTCGTAGAGGATCTCGTCCATCTCGTACGCGGCGGTGATCGTCTCGATCAGGACGGTCGCGCGGACGCTGCCCTGCGGGATGCCGACGTAGTCCTGGGCGAAGACGAAGATGTCGTTCCAGAGGCGCGCCTCCAGGTGCGACTCCGTCTTCGGGAGGTAGAAGTACGGGCCCTTGCCGAGGTCGATCAGGCGCTTGGCGTTGTGGAAGAAGTACAGGCCGAAGTCGACGAGCGAGCCGGAGGCCGGGCCGCCCTCGAACTGCAGGTGGCGCTCCTCCAGGTGCCAGCCGCGCGGGCGCATGACGACGGTCGCGAGCTCCTCGGCGGCCTTGAGGGCGTACGACTTGCCGGTGCGGGCGTCGGTGAAGTCGATGCGGCGCTCGTAGGCGTCGATCAGGTTGAGCTGGCCGAGGACGACGTTCTCCCAGGTGGGAGCCGAGGCGTCCTCGAAGTCGGCGAGCCAGACCTTGGCGCCCGAGTTCAGGGCGTTGATGGTCATCTTCCGGTCCGTCGGACCGGTGATCTCCACACGGCGGTCGTTCAGCGCGGCCGGGGCCGGCGCCACCTTCCAGTCGCCCTCGCGGACCTGTGCGGTGTCCGGGAGGAAGTCGAGGGTGGAGGTCCGGGCGATCTCGGCACGGCGCTCGCCGCGGCGGGCGAGGAGCTCGGCGCGGCGGGGGGCGAACCGCCGGTGGAGCTCGGCCACGAAGGCGAGGGCCGCTTCGGTGAGGACTTCGTCCTGCCGCGGCAGGGGCTCGGCATCGACGATGGCCAGCGGGGACGGCGCTGGTGCGGACATAACTGTCACTCCTTCAGCGGCGGTGCCTGGCGGCCGCGGGGAATGCTCGCGCGAGACGGCACGCAGTGCCGTCGGGTGTGGAGAGTTCCGAAATACGGTCGCGGGCGCCGTCTGTGGGTTCAGGGCGCTTCTGACCAGTGGATAGTAATTTCCTCATGGTGGAAGTTCAATGGTTTGTTGACGTCGAGATTCTCTGAGTCGACAGATTCCACTTTTCGGTGGCCCTCAGTGCCACTGCCGTCACGCGGTGCTCAGACGAGTCGTGCCAGGTCGGGCGGCGTGTCGATGTCGAAGGCCTCCGCGACGTCCGAGCACTCCACCAGCATGAGCTCTCCGGCGTGGCGCGCCAGGTGGACCCGCGCGCCCTTGTCGCCGGTCGACGTCGCCGCGATGTCCTCCCACCGGTCCGCGCCGAACAGCACCGGATGCCCGCGCTCCCCGCCGTACGCCGCCGCCACCAGGCTCGCGCGGGAGCGGTAGGCCTCCCGGACCCGGGCCACCGCCGCCGGGCCGATGCCCGGTTGGTCCACCAGGGAGACCAGGGCCGCACCCGCGCCCGTGCCGGCCAGGGAGGCGAGGCCGACCCTCAGCGAGGAACCCATCCCCTCAGCCCAGTCCGGGTTGTCCACGACCACGCAGCCGCTCAGATCGGCGCGCTCGCGGACCTCGGCCGCCGAGGCGCCGAGGACCACGTGCACCGGACCGCAGCCCGCCTCCCGCAGCACCCGCACGGCGTTCTCCACCAGCGGGCGGCCGCGGTAGGGCAGCAGTGCCTTGGGCCGGCCGCCCAGCCGGCGGCCGCCGCCGGCGGCCAGGAGCAGTCCCGCGATCACGGGTGAATCGGAGTGCGGGTCGTCGGAGTGCGTGTTGGCCGGCATGCCACCGATTCTCGCTCCTGCGTGCGGTCCTGCGGCCGCCGCGCCAGGGTGCGCCGTACGGAGGCCAGCGCCGCCCCGATCCGCAGCGGACGGGCGATCCGGTTCTCGGCGGCGGCCAGCAGGGCACGTTCGTCACGGTCGGTCAGCATCTCGGCGTCTCCTTGCCAATCGGGGGCCAATACCGCGAGTCTGGTCCTCGATTGGTCTGGCCGTCAGAGCCAATCAGGGGAGGTTGGCATGGCGAACGGGCGAGTGGTCCAGACAGCGGACAGAACCATCGGCAGCCGCCAGCTCGCCGCGCTGCTCCCTGCCGAGGTGCTGGCCCGCCCCGGCTACCGGGCGCTCGCCGACGCCGTCCGCACCCTGATCCTCGACGGCCGGATAGCCCTGCACGTGCGGCTGCCCGCCGAACGCGAACTCGCCGAAGCCGTCGGTGCCAGCCGGGCCACCGTCACCGGCGCCTACGACCTGCTGCGTGAGAGCGGCTACGTCCGCAGCCGGCGCGGCTCCGGCACCTGGACCGAGCTTCCCGAAGGCCACCGCCCCGTCGGCGCCCACGCCCTCCTCGGCGCCGGCGGCTACAGCGCCGACGGCGATCCCGGCATCGACCTGGCCATCGCCGCCATGGGCGCCCCCGACGGCACCCTCGCCGACGCCCTCACCTGGGCCGCACCACGGCTGCCCGACGCCGCCCGCACCCCCGGCTACCACCCGTTCGGCCTGCCGGACCTGCGCACCGCCGTCGCCGAACGCTTCACCCGGCGAGGCCTGCCCACCCGCCCCGAGCAGATCCTCGTCACCTCCGGCGCCCAGCAGGCCTTCGCCCTGGTCGTCAGCCTGCTCTGCCGCGCCGGCGACCGGGTCGTCACCGAGAACCCCACCTACGCCAACGCCTTGGACGCCCTGCGCCACGCCCGCCTGCGCACCGGGTCGATCGCCGTCTCCGACACCGGGTGGGACATGGAGATCGCCGAGTCCACACTGCGCCAGACCGTGCCGAGGCTGGCGTACGTGATCCCCGACTTCCACAACCCGACGGGCGCGCTCATGCCCGACGAGGAGCGGCTGCGGCTGCTCGCGGCGACCCGGCGCACCGGAACCTGGCTGGTCGTCGACGAGACCATCGCCGACATAGCCCTGGACGTCCCCGCCCCCGCCCCCCTTGCATCCCTGGCCCCGCGCGGCGGCGCGGACCACGTGGTGACCATCGGCTCGCTCAGCAAGACCCACTGGGGCGGCCTGCGCGTCGGCTGGGTCCGTGCCACCGCGAAGATGATCACCGAGCTGACGGCCGTACGGGTCTCCGCCGACATGACCGGCTCCGTCCTCGACCAGCTCGTCGCGCTCCCGCTGCTGGACGGCATGGAACGCACCCTGCCCGCACGGCTCGCCGAGCTGCGGAGCCGGCGCGCGGCCCTGGTGGCCTCCCTCCAGCGGCACACGCCCGAATGGACCTGGCAGATACCGCCGGGCGGCCTCTCGCTCTGGGTCGACCTCGGGGAACCGGTCAGCTCCGCCCTGGCCGAACGGGCCGCGGCCGCCGGAGTGCACATCGGCCGCGGCGCCCGCTTCGGCGTGGACCCGGGCACCTTCGAACACCGCCTCCGCATCCCGTACACCCTCCCCGCCGACCGCCTGGACGAGGGCGTACGCCGCCTCGCGACCGCCTTCCACGACGGCGTCCCGCTGCCCCCGTCGGTGGACCGGCCGTACTGGGTGGCCTAGGGAGTGGCGTCGGCCGCCCGAAGGGCGGGGCGTGCGTGCCAGGCCCCGCCCGCCAGGCGGGACTTTGACGACACGACCCAAGGGCTGTCCCGGGACAGCCCTTGGCGCCCGTCCCGCCGGTCCCGCGGCGGCCGGCCTGTCAGCCGACGCCGAGGGCCACCAGGCAGGTGTCGTCCTCGTGCTCGTCGGACGCGTACGCGTACGCGTCCAGGATCCGAGCAAGGGTGTCCTGCGGACCGAACCCGTCGCACCGCGCCAGCACCTTGCGCAAGCTGTCGACGCTGTCGGCGATGTCCTCGCCCCGGCGCTCCACCATGCCGTCCGTGTAGAGCAGCAGGAGGTCACCCGGGCGGAGGTCCGTGGTCGCGGTCCCGTACTCGGGCCCGGGCAGGAGCCCGAAGAGCGGACCGCGGTGCTCCGTGTCCAGCACCGAGGCGGCGCCGTCCCGCCGGCACGGGACGTCAGGCCTCCCCGGCCGCGTCACGGCGTACGGATCAGGCGGCGGGTGGCGGCCGCCGCCACCGCCGCCGTGCGGGATTCGACGCCCAGCTTCGCGTAGACGTGGACCAGGTGGGACTTGACCGTGGCCTGGCTGAGGAAGAGCCGCTTGGCGATCTGCTGGTTCGACAGGCCGTCCGCCACCAGCTGCAGCACCTCCAGCTCCCGCTTCGTCAGCGCCTCCGCCGGCGTCCGCATCCGGTCCATCAGGCGCAGGGCCACCGCCGGGGCCAGTGCCGACCGGCCCGCGGCGGCCGTGCGCACGGCCGCCGCCAGCTCCTCCGGCGGAGCGTCCTTCAGCAGGTAGCCCGAGGCGCCCGCCTCCACCGCCGCGAGGATGTCCGCGTCCGTGTCGTAGGTGGTCAGTACCAGCACCCGGGGGGCGCCGGTGCGGGCCGTGATCAGGGCCGTCGCCTCGGAGCCGTGCATACCGGTCCCGAACTGCAGGTCCATCAGCACCACGTCCACCGGTTCCTCGGCGGCCAGCTCCACCGCCCGCTCGGCGGTCGCCGCCTCGGCCACCACCGCGAAGTCCGCTTCGGTGTCCAGCACCGCGCGCAGGCCCGCCCGGACCACGGGGTGGTCGTCGGCGAGCAGGAGACGGACGGTCACAGGGCCTCCACGGCTTCCGTGTACTCCAGGTGTTCCAGCGGCAGCGGCAGGGTCACGGCCACGGCGGTGCCCTGGCCCGGGCCGGACTCCACGGTGAACAGCCCGCCCAGCGTCTCCGCGCGCGAGCGCATCGCCGGCAGCCCGAAGCCCCCGTCGGCGGAGCCGGAACCCGGCGCCCCCGACGACGGGTCGAAGCCGTCGCCGTCGTCGACCACGTCCAGTGTCACCGAGGCGTCCATGAAGGTCAGCGTGATCTCGGCGCGCCCGGCCCGGGCGTGCCGCACCACGTTGGCCAGCGCCGACTGGGCGATCCGCAGCAGCGCCACCTCGTACGGTGTGGGCAGAACCCGGGGCCGGCCGCTCAGCGAGAACCGGACCCGCGGCCCCGGCACCGCCGCGCACAGCCGCTCCAGCGCCGCGGCGAGCGAGCCGTGCTCCAGGTCCGGCGGCGTGAGGGCCCGTACGAAGCGACGCGCCTCGGCGAGGTTGTCCTGCGCGGCCTCCCGGGCCCGCGCGATGTGCGGCAGGGCCGGGGCCCCCTCGGGCAGCGCCCGCTCGGCGGCCCGCAGCAGCAACTGGATGGAGGACAGGCCCTGCGCGAGCGTGTCGTGGATCTCCCGGGCCAGGCGCTCCCGCTCGGCCAGGATCCCGGCGCCGCGTTCGGCCGCGGCCAGCTCGGCCCGCGTCGTGATGAGTTCCTCGATCAGCTCCCGGCGGCGTTCGCTCTCGCGGTACAGCGCCTGGTAGCCCAGAACGGTCGCGACGGCCACGGCCCCGCCCAGCAGCGGCCCCAGGAAGGCCCCCGGGGTCACCGCGCCGCTGTGCGCCAGGAAGCCGCCGATGGCGGCGCAGGCCGTCACCGCGACGGCCGCGACACCCCAGCGCAGCCGCAGCAGGTGCAGTTCCAGGAAATACAGCGGGAACGCGGTCCACAGCCCGTCGGGGGAGACCGCCAGCAGCCCGGCCCAGGCCGCGCCGAGCCCGGCCAGCCACAGCGCGCCCGCCCGCTGCGAGCGGTGCACGGCGGGCGCCCGTACGCCGGCCGCGTACACGGCTACGAGCAGGGCGCAGGCGGCGACCACCCAGCCGGCCCGGGGCGCGGCATCGGCGACGGCCCGGCCGGCGGACAGTGCGAGCAGCCCGAGGAACAGGGCGTGCAGGCACAGCTTCAGGACCTTCGACACGGGAGTCAGGGACCGGGCGGCGGCGGGCGGGGCAGGGGGCGCGCAGGAGCCGGGCGGGGCGGGGGGAGCGGCAGCAGTCATGTTCCGACCAGCGTAGAGCGGTCCGGGACGGCCCCGGTCAATCGAAAGTTCGATGTCCGGGTCCGCCCTTCGACACGAGGGTCCATCCTGCGGCGCGATGCCCTCTGTGCACGGCAAAGACCAAGGTGGGGGCATGTTCGTCGCATGGAGAGATCTACGGTTCGCCAAGGGCCGCTTCGCCCTGATGGGCTCGGTCGTGCTGCTGATCACGCTGCTGGTCGGCCTGCTGTCAGGGCTCACCGCCGGCCTGGCCCGGGAGAACGTCTCGGCCGTCACCGGCCTGCCCGCCTCGCACCTGGCCTTCGCCGCGCCCGCCGGGGACCAGAAGGTGTCCTTCACCGACTCGCAGGTGCCCCGGTCCGCGTGGCTGGCCTGGCGGGCGCAGCCCGGGGTGCGGTCGGCGGAGCCCCTCGGCATCCGCACCACCAACGCCGTCTCGGGTGAGCGCACCGCGGCGGTCTCGGCCTTCGGCGTGGACCCGGCCGGCGGGCTCGCCCCGAGGGACGCCGGCCTCGCACAGGGCCGGGTGGTCCTCGCCGAGAAGGCGGCGAAGGAGCTGGGCGGGCTCACCGCCGGAGCCGGGCTCAGGATCGGCCCGCTGGAGCTGACCGTCGCCGCCGTCGCCGGCACCGCCGCCCACAGCCACACCCCGGTCGTCTGGATGGACCTCGACGACTGGCAGCGCATCGGCAACCCCGGCACCGGCGTCGACACCCTCGCCACCGTCGTCGCCGTCTCCGGCAGCGGCCTGGACCTCGCCGCCGCCGACCGGGCCGCGGCCACCCGGGCGCAGACCGTCGACGAGGCCTTGGGCGCCATAGGCTCCTACCAGGCCGAGAACGGCTCGCTCCAGCTGATGCGCGGCTTCCTCTTCGCCATCTCGGCCCTGGTCATAGGGGCCTTCTTCACGGTGTGGACCATCCAGCGCAGCGCGGACATCGCCGTCCTGAAGGCCCTGGGCGCCTCCACCCCGTACCTGCTGCGCGACGCCCTCGGGCAGGCCGTGGTGATGCTCGCCATCGGCACCGGGCTGGGCACCGCGCTCGCCGCCGGCCTCGGCGCGCTGGTCGGCGGCGGAATCGGCGGCGACGTGCCCTTCGTCCTCGACACCGCCACGGTGCTCGTCCCCGCCGCGATCATGATCGCGCTCGGTGCGCTGGGTGCGGCCCTGTCCATCCGGCGGATCACCGCCGTCGACCCCCTGACCGCCCTCGGGAGCGCCCCATGACCCTCCTCGTCCACGACGCCACGCTCACCTACCCCGACGGGGAGGGCCGGCTCACCGCCCTGGACGCGGTCGGCCTGGAGGTGCCCGCCGGAACCCTGACGGCGGTCATCGGCCCCTCCGGCTCCGGCAAGTCCTCCCTGCTCGCGGTGGCCGCCACCCTCGTCACCCCGGACCGGGGCCGGGTCGTCGTCGCGGGTGAGGACACCACGCGGCTCGGCCCCGCAGAGAAGTCGGCCCTGCGGCGGGACAAGATCGGCATCGTCTTCCAGCAGCCGAACCTGCTGGCCTCGCTGACCGCCGCCGAGCAGCTCCAGGTCATGGCGCACGTCGCGGGCCGGCGCGCGAAGGCCCTGCGCCGGCGGGCGCTGGAGCTGCTGGACGCGGTGGGGCTGGCCGACAAGGCCGACAAGCGTCCCCACCAGCTATCCGGCGGCCAGCGTCAGCGCGTCAACATCGCCCGGGCGCTGATGAACGAGCCCGCCGTACTGCTGGTCGACGAGCCCACCAGCGCCCTCGACCACGAGCGCGGCGCGGCCGTGCTGGACCTGCTGGTCACCCTGACGCGCGAGCGGTCCACGGCCACCGTGCTGGTCACCCACGACCACGCCCACCTGGAGCGGATGGACCGTACGGTGACGATGGCCGACGGCCGGCTGACGGCCCGGGGGGTGCTGCGGACGCCCTGATCGGCGGGCGGGCAAGGGCCGCCGCGGGTACGGCCAGGCTTCGCCGCGGGCACGGGAAGGCCCGCCGCGGGCACGGCAAGGCCCCGGTCTCCCTCGCTCCGAGGGACACCGGGGCCTTTCGTGCCTTTGGCCTGCTTGCGTCGTACTGCCTACGCCGGGCTCTGGTTGGCCAGCGCCACCGACAGCTCGTCGGCGACGTTCTTGAGGATCGGGACGAAGGACTCGGCCACGGCCTCGGTGACGCGGCCGGCCGGGCCGGAGATGGAGATCGCGGCGGCGGTCGGCGAGTTCGGCACCGACACGGCGAGGCAGCGGACTCCTATCTCCTGCTCGTTGTCGTCGACCGCGTAGCCCACCCTGCGGACCTGCTCCAGCGCCTCCAGGAAGCCCTCGGGCGTGGTGATGGTCTTCTCGGTCGCCGCCGGCATGCCGGTGCGCGCGAGGAGGGCCCGTACCTCGTCGGCCGGGGTGTGGGCGAGCAGGGCCTTGCCCACACCGGTGGAGTGCGGCAGCACCCGGCGGCCGACTTCGGTGAACATGCGCATCGAGTGCTTCGACGGCACCTGGGCGACGTAGACGATCTCGTCCCCGTCGAGCAGGGCCATGTTCGCCGTCTCGCCGGTCTCCTCGACCAGACGGGCGAGGTAGGGGCGGGCCCAGGTCCCCAGGAGGCGCGACGCGGACTCGCCGAGGCGGATCAGGCGGGGGCCGAGGGAGTACCGTCGGTTGGGCTGCTGGCGTACGTACCCGCAGGCCACCAGCGTGCGCATCAGGCGGTGGATCGTGGGCAGAGGCAGACCGCTGGCGGCGGAGAGTTCGCTCAGGCCGACCTCGCCCCCCGCGTCGGCCATACGTTCGAGCAGATCGAAGGCGCGCTCAAGGGACTGGACGCCACCGCTGGCGGCAGGGGTCTTTGAGGAAGCGTCGGTGGTGCTGGCGCTGGACGTCGGCACGGCGCGGTCCTTTCGGTGCTGGCAGGCAAGGGAGCAGCCTACCCGGCGGCCGGCGTCGGCCCTAGTGCTGGGGTCGGGGCCGTCGCCGCCGGTCAGAGGTGGTTTGTCCTGGTGGTGGACGTCCTCCGGAAGTTATCCGCCCACGTCCCGGTGGTGGTAGTTACATTCTGTATGGCGAAATCTTAATTCCATCCTGTGGAAACCTCCAATTGCGGTGGCGGTGTGTCAGCGGTCCGTCCGGGCGCTCTTGACTGGGTACGGATCGCCGTGAAGACTCCGTCAACAGAACGTTGAATTTCGCTCTGTGGAAGTAGATGGGGAGGTTCCGGTGGCCGACGCGGCTGTGGAACTGGTACTGCGCTCGACGCGCGTCATCACCCCCGAGGGGACGCGCGCCGCCTCGGTCGCCGTCGCCGGCGGGAAGATCGCGGCTGTGCTGGCACACGACGCCGAGGTACCGGCCGGAGCCCGGCTGGAGGACTTCGGCGACGACGTCCTGCTCCCCGGACTGGTCGACACCCACGTCCACGTGAACGACCCGGGCCGCACCGAGTGGGAGGGCTTCTGGACGGCGACCCGCGCCGCCGCGGCCGGCGGCATCACCACCATCCTCGACATGCCGCTCAACTCCCTCCCGCCGACCACCACCGTCGACAACCTGCGCGTCAAGCAGGAGGTCGCCCGTGCCAAGGCGCACGTGGACGTCGGCTTCTGGGGCGGCGCCCTCCCGGACAACGTCAAGGACCTGGCCCCGCTGCACGACGCGGGCGTCTACGGCTTCAAGTGCTTCCTTTCGCCCTCGGGCGTGGACGAGTTCCCCGAGCTCGACCAGGAGCAGCTCGCCACCTCGCTGGCCGAGATCACCGGCTTCGGCGGCCTGCTGATCGTGCACGCCGAGGACCCGCACCACCTCGACGCCGCCCCCGTGGTCCCGGGCCCCAAGTACGCCGACTTCCTGGCCTCCCGGCCGCGCGACGCCGAGAACACCGCCATCGGCAACCTGATCGCCCAGGCGAAGCGGCTGGACGCGCGCGTCCACGTACTGCACCTGTCGTCCTCGGACGCGCTGCCGCTGATCGCCGCCGCCAAGGCCGAGGGCGTCAAGATCACCGTCGAGTCCTGCCCGCACTACCTCACCCTCACCGCGGAGGAAGTGCCGGACGGCGCGAGCGAGTTCAAGTGCTGCCCGCCCATCCGCGAGGCCGCCAACCAGGACCTCCTGTGGGACGCGCTCGCGGACGGCACCATCGACTGCATCGTCTCCGACCACTCGCCCTCCACCGCGGACCTGAAGACCAGCGACTTCTCCACCGCCTGGGGCGGCATCTCCTCCCTCCAGCTGGGCCTGCCCGCCATCTGGACCGAGGCGCGCCGCCGGGGCCGGACGCTGGAGGACGTCGTCCGCTGGATGTCCGCCGCCCCGGCCGCCCTCGCCGGGCTGGGGCAGAAGGGCGCGATCGAGGCCGGCCGCGACGCCGACTTCGCCGTACTCGCCCCCGAAGAAACGTTCACTGTGGACCCGGCCGAACTCCACCACCGCAACCAGGTCACGGCGTACGCGGGCAAGACCCTGCACGGCGTCGTGAAGTCCACCTGGCTGCGCGGCACGCAGATCGCCGACCACGGCACCCCGACCGAGCCCACGGGCCTCCTCCTCGAAAGGCAGAACTGACCAGTGGCGATTGAATCCTTCACCGGCAACGCGAACCCGTACGGGGGCGGCGACCCGTACGCGGACTACCGCACCGCGGACTTCCCCTTCACGCAGTACGCGAACCTCGCCGCCCGTGAGCTGGGCGCCGGTGTCATCGCCGCCAACGACGAGTTCTTCGCCCAGCGGGAGAACCTGCTGATCTCCGAGGCCGCGCACTTCGACCCCGAGGACTTCGGCCACAAGGGCAAGGTCATGGACGGCTGGGAGACCCGCCGCCGCCGCGGCGTCTGCGCCACCCAGCCCTGGCCCACCCCCGAGGACCACGACTGGGCCCTCGTACGCCTCGGCGCCCCCGGCGTCATCCGCGGCATCGTCGTCGACACCGCCCACTTCCGCGGCAACATGCCGCAGGCCGTCTCCATCGAGGCCACCAACTGGGAGGGCGCGCTCGCGCCGACCCCGGAGGAGCTCCAGGGCGACGACGTGAAGTGGACGACCCTCGTACCCCGCACGGCGGTCGGCGGCCACGCCGCCAACGGCTTCGAGGTCGACGTCGAGCAGCGCTTCACCCACCTGCGCGTCAACCAGCACCCCGACGGCGGCATCGCCCGCCTGCGCGTCCACGGCGAGGTCCTGCCCGACCCCAAGTGGCTCGCCGCGCTCGGCTCCTTCGACGTGGTGGCCCTGGAGAACGGCGGCTCCGTCCAGGACGCCTCCAACCGCTTCTACTCCCCGCCGACCAACACCATCAACCCGGGCCGCTCCCGCAAGATGGACGACGGCTGGGAGACCGCCCGCCGCCGCGACAACGGCAACGACTGGATCCGCTACCAGCTCGTCACCGAGTCCGAGATCCGCGCCGTCGAGATCGACACCGCCTACCTCAAGGGCAACTCGGCCGGCTGGGCCTCGCTGTCGGTGAAGACGGGCGAGGAGGGCGAGTGGCAGGAGTTCCTGCCGCGCACCCGCCTGCAGCCCGACACCAACCACCGGTTCGTGCTGGACACCCCGGCGGTGGGCACGCACGTGCGCATCGACATCTACCCGGACGGCGGCTTCTCCCGCCTGCGCCTCTTCGGTTCCCTGACGGAGGCCGGCGCGGCCGCGCTGACCGCCCGCCACCAGGAACTGGGCGGCTGACCCGCACCGTGACCGCCCCGGGGGCCGACACCCCCGGGGCCCGCACGTCGCGGCCGCTTCACCGCCCTGACCCGTCATTTGTTCCTGAGACCGGGTGGCGACCGTCTCCTATGCTCTGACCGTGGACGGAAACCAGGGCCTGACGGCATTGGTCGAATCGGCCTGGGCGGAGCTGAACGGCTCCGATGCGGGCCGTCGGGACCTTTGCCTCGATCTCGTCAGCGACGTCCTGGAGACGGGCCGCCTGACGCCGGATGACGCCGAGGGGGCCGTCGAGCGCCTGGTCGCGGTCGCGCTGTCTGATGAGGGCTACCCGGTGCGGGAGTCCGCGCTGCACGCAGCCTGCACCGCCTCCACGCACTACGAGATTCCCTACCGGGTGGTGGAGCCGCTCGCCGTCGGTGCGGACAACTTCGAACCCTTGCTCCTGGCCTACGTCCTGGCAGTCCTCGGTTCGACTCACGACCAGGCAGCACTGCCGATCGTCGAGCGGTTCCTTCGCCACCCCCATGCCGAGGTCCGCAGGGAAGCGGCAGATGCGGTGAACGAACTTCGTCGGAGCCAGCGGTTGACCGAGACAGCCCAGTAGCTGTGGGACTCGGCCGCAAGGCAATTGCATTGGCCCGGGAGGGCACCCTTGCGGTCCGGGACCGCTCAGGGGCTCAGGGCCCACCGGCGCGAGGTGTCCGGGTGTGGGGACCACCCGGTGCGGGCTCCCGGAGACCGGGGATCACCCCGGGGGTCCGGGCTCGCCCCGGGTCCGGGGTTTCACCCCGGCCCCCCGGCCCCCCGGACCCCCCGGCCCGGATCCGCCCGCACGCCCGGCGAGGGCTACGCGGCGTGGCCGCCGTCCACCGCGAACTCCGCACCCGTGACGTAGCCCGCGCCCGGCCCCGCGAGGAACGCCACCACGTCCGCGACCTCCCCCGCCTCACCGAACCGGCCCAGCGCCGTCATCGCCGCCTGCGGGCCCGCGTACGGCCCGTCGGCCGGATTCATGTCGGTGTCGACGGGCCCCGGATGCACCAGGTTCGCGGTGATCCCGCGCCCGCCGAGTTCCCGCGCCAGGGCCTTCGTCAGCCCGACCGTCGCCGCCTTGCTCATCGCGTACAGCACCCCGCCCGGCCCGGGCACCCGCTGCGCCATGCAGCTGCCGATGGTGATGATCCGCCCGCCCTCCCGCATGCGCGCCGCGGCGGCCTGGGCCGCGAGGAACGCGCCCCGCACATTGACGCCCAGCACCCGGTCGACATCGGTCAACTCGACGGCCTCCAGGGGTCCGACGGCCCCGACCCCGGCGTTGTTCACGAGCACGTCGAGCCGCCCGAACCGCCGTACGGTCTCCCCGACGGCGTTCGCGACCTCCGCCGCGTCCCCCGCGTCGGCCCGCAGCGCGACGCCCCGCCGCCCGAGCGCTTCCACCGCCTTGACCACCCGCGCCGCGGCCGCGGCATCGCTGACGTACGTGATAGCGACATCCGCCCCGTCCTCGGCGAGCCGCACGGCGACGGCCGCCCCGATCCCCCGGCTCCCCCCGGTCACCAGCGCCACCGCGTTCCTGTCCATGTTCCACGTCCTCGCATCGTTTGGTTGCCGGTTCAATCAAATAGCCCCCAGTCCTCCACCGCTGGCAGGAATCCGACCCGGCGCTCCCCGGCACACAAACGGGGTGGGGGTCATGCGTGGCGGCGCGATGAGTTGTGGTGGGGGCGGGAGTCTGAACCCGTAGACCGTTGAGACAGGAGCGCAGAGGTATGGCCGAGCTGACACTGACCACCTTCGTGACGCTGGACGGCGTGATGCAGGCGCCCGGCGGACCGGACGAGGACCGGAGCGACGGGTTCGAGTACGGCGGGTGGGCCGCGCCGTACGTCGACGAGGGGATGGGGGAGTTCATCACCGAGGTGTTCGGCCGGGCCGGGGCGTTCCTGCTCGGGCGGAAGACGTACGAGATCTTCGCGGGCTACTGGCCGGAGCACGACGACCCCGCCGACCCCGTGGCGGGCGGGCTGAACCGGCTGCCGAAGTACGTGGCCTCGACCACCCTCGAGGAGCCGGCCTGGGGGCCGGCCACCGTGATCGACGGGGAGCACCTGCAGAGCGAGATCGTCCGGGTCAAGGATGCGCTGGACGGGGGCGGAGAGCTCCAGGTGCACGGCAGCGGGCAGCTCGCGCAGTGGCTGCTCGCCCGGGACCTCGTCGACGAGATCAACCTGCTGGTCTTCCCCGTGGTGCTGGGAGCCGGGCGCCGGCTGTTCCCCACCGGCGGGCTGCCGACCGCCTACGCGCTGACGGCCTCCCGCACGACGCCCGTCGGGACGGCCATCCACACCTACCGGCCGACCGGACGGGCCTCCTTCGGCACCGTCGGCGCGTAGGGATCGGGTCCCCGCGCGCAGAGGTCCGCGGCGCGCACCGCCAGGGGCGGAGGCCCGCTCTAGGGCCGGGCGCCGGGGGGGCGCCGCGCGGAACCGCCCGCGGCCTACCGCCGGTCCAGGGCCAGTTGCACCACGCGGCCCTCACGGAGGACCAGGAGGTCCGGGGCCTCGTGCGCGTGGTGGCGGATGCGGCCGACCGGGCCCGGCGGGCGGATGTGCGGGGTCAGGAGGAGAAGGAGGTCCTCCAGGGCCGGGAGCTGTTCCCCGTGGATCTCCTGGCGGGCCGTCAGGGCCCAGCCGTCGTGTTCCGCCGGGCCGAACTCGCCCACGAGCATCCCGCCGACGTGCCACGCCGGGCCGCGGGGCGAGAGGAGGCCGTCCCCCGTCAGCTGGCGGCGCACCTCGGCGAGCACGGCGTCGGGCGTGCTGTCGAGCAGGTCGAACGCCAGGTCCACGGCGTAGAGATCAGCCATGGACCCGATGCTACGGGGCGGAGGCGGACGGCCCGGAAACGGGTCGCCCCGCATGATCGGCTCCGGTACGGTGTGCCCCGCAACCGTGCGAGCCGCCGACGTCTCCACCTCCCCAGTGATGTCGGAGACCTCCTGTGGCCGTCGCCCCGCCCGCCCTGCAAGCCGCACCCCGCCCTGCCTGGATCGGCGATCTGCCCGTGCTGGCCGTCGCCGTCGTGTGGGGCGGCAGTTACCTCGCCGCCAAGGGGATCACCACCGCGCACACCGTGATCGCCGTGCTCGTGCTGCGGTTCGCGCTCGTGCTGCCGGTGCTGGTCGTCGCCTGGTGGGCGCGTCTGCGCGCGCTCACCCCCGCCCAGCTGCGCGGCGCCGGGCTGCTGGGGCTGGTGCTCGGCGGGATCTTCCTGCTGGAGACCTACGGGGTCGTCCACACCTCCGCCACCAACGCCGGGCTGATCATCAGCCTGACCATGATCTTCACCCCGCTCGCCGAGGCCGCCGTGCGCAGGAAGGCGCCCTCCGCCTCCCTTCTCGGGGCCGCCGCCGCCTCCGTCCTCGGCGTCGTGCTCCTCACCCAGGGGGCCGGCTTCACCGCGCCCGGCCTCGGTGACCTGCTCATCCTCGGCGCCGCACTCACCCGGACCCTGCACGTCCTGCTGATGGCCCGGGTCGAGGCCGTCCAGGACGCCGACTCGCTGTCGTTGACCACCGTGCAGCTCGGCGGCGCCGTGCTCGTCTTCGCCCTGCTGGCGGCCGTACCGGGGACCGGCGCGACCCCCTGGGCCGCCGCCGCGGACTTCGGCCCCGCGCAGTGGGCAGGACTGGCCTTCCTCTCCGTCTTCTGCACCCTGTTCGCGTTCTTCGTGCAGATGTGGGCCGTACGGCGTACCTCGCCGTCCCGGGTCAGCCTGCTGCTGGGGACCGAGCCCCTGTGGGCAGCCGTCGCGGGCATCGCCCTCGGCGGTGAGCACCTGGGCCCCCTCGGACACGCCGGCGTCGTGCTGGTCCTCGTCGGTACCGCCTGGGGCCGCCGGGCCGTCGCCTCCGCGCCCGCACCCTGATCGTGGCCGGAAAGCGCCGCAGTCAGCCGGCGATCACCGCCGTAGGGTGGCCGGATGCCCTGCCCACCGTTCCGGTCACCCATCCGGTCATCGTTCCGGTCACCGATCCGGCAGGTCCGGGAGCTCCTCCAGCCGGACCCGGCGCCGCTCCCGCCGCGACAGCTCGCAGGCTTCCGCGACCCGCAGCGCCGCCAGTGCCTCACGCCCGTCGCAGGGGTTGACCCCCTCGCCGCGCACCAGGTGCACGAAAGCGTTCAGCTCCGCCTCGTACGCCGGGCCGAAGCGTTCCAGGAAGCCGGTCCACGGCTTGCTCGCCGGCGGCGGCCCGTGCGGTTCGGTCGAAGCGATCGGCGTCCGGTCGTCCAGACCGGCGGAGACCTGGTCGCGCTCCCCGGCCAGCTCCATCCGCACGTCGTAGCCGGCGCCGTTGCACCGCGTGCCGGTGGCCGTGACCAGGGTGCCGTCGTCCAGCGTGAGGACCGCGGCGGCCGTGTCGACGTCACCCGTCTGCCGGAACTGCGGGGGACCGGCGTCCGACCCGGCCGCGTACACCTCCACCACCTCGTGCCCGGTCACCCACCGCACCATGTCGAAGTCGTGCACCATGCAGTCGCGGTAGAGGCCGCCCGAGGTCGCCAGGTAGTCGGCGGCCGGCGGCGCCGGATCGGCCGTCGTCGTCCGTACGGTGTGCAGCCGGCCCAGGGCGCCCGAGCGGACCAGCTCCCGGGCGGTGAGGTAGCCGGCGTCGAAGCGGCGCATGAAGCCCACCTGCAGCAGCCCGCCCAGGGCCGCGACCTCGCGCAGCACCGACAGCGTGCGGTTCAGGTCGGGGGCCACCGGCTTCTCGCAGAACACCGGGAGCCCGCCGCGTACCGCCCGTACGACCAGTTCCGCGTGCCCGTCGGTGGAGGAGGCGACGACCACCGCGTCCACGCCCCAGGTGAAGACCTGCTCCACGGAGGGCGCGGCGGTGGCCCCGAGCCGGTCGGCGAGGCGGGCCGCCCGCGCGGGATCGGAGTCGGCGAGCAGGAGCGAGCCCGCCTCCGGGTGGCGGGCGAGCGTCGCCGCGTGGAACGACCCGATCCGGCCAGTTCCGATGAGCCCGATGCGCATGGACTCAACCTGGCCCCGCCGGGGGAACCTGTCAATCCGCTCGCATCGTTTCTGCGATCTTCGTGCGCTGATCTGCGAACCCGTCGCGGCGATCTGCGCATGCATGCCCCGATGGCCCTTCATGGTCCACTGTGGCGGATACTGGGCGGCTGAAACCGGAATGACCGAATGATGACGGACGGCATGACAGCCGGGACGACCGACGAGACGGACGAGGGAAGGGCGCGGCGACGTGGCTAGGGTTCGGACAGGGGTACGCGTCGTGGGCGCCGTGCTCGCGGCGGCGGTACTGGGGGCCTCGCTCGCGGGCTGCAGCAGTACGGGCGGCAAGCGCGCCGAGGAGCGGGCGAAGGCCGCCGAGGCGGGCCGGCCCGCCGTCTCCACCCCGCGCTGGACCTTCGCGATGGTGACCCACGCGGGCGACGGCGACACCTTCTGGGACATCGTCCAGAAGGGCGCCAAGGAGGCCGCGGCCAAGGACAACATCAACTTCGTCTACGCCCACGACGACCAGGCTCAGCAGCAGGCGCAGTTCGTGCAGAACGCCATCGACCAGAAGGTCGACGGGATCGTGGTCAGCCTGGCCAAGCCGGAGGCCCTCAAGGACGTCGTCGGCAAGGCCGTCAAGGCGGGCATCCCGGTGATCACGGTCAACTCCGGATCCGCCCAGTCCGCCGCGTACGGGGCGCTCACCCACATCGGCCAGGACGAGCAGATCGCCGGCGAGGCGGTCGGCACCGAGCTGAACAAGCGCGGCCGCAAGAAGACGATCTGCGTCCTGCACGAGCAGGGCAACGTCGGCCACGAGCAGCGCTGCGCAGGCGCCAAGAAGACCTTCTCCGGAAGCCTGGAGAACCTGTACGTCGAGGGCACCAACATGCCCTCCGTCCAGGCGGCCGTCCAGGCCAAGCTGCAGGCGGACCCGTCCGTCGACGCGATCCTCACCCTCGGCGCGCCCTTCGCCCCCACCGCCGTCAAGGCCAAGGAGGCCGCCGGCAGCGAGGCCGAGGTCGACACCTTCGACCTCAACGACTCCGTGGCCCGCGACCTCAAGTCCGGCGCCCTCGGCTTCGCCGTGGACCAGCAGCCCTACCTGCAGGGATACGAGGCCATCGACCTGCTCTGGCTGTACCGCCACAACGCGGACGTGCTCGGCGGCGGCCGCCCGGTGCTCACCGGACCGCAGATCGTCACCGCCGCCGAGGCCGCCGAGCTGGAGGAGTACATCAAGCGGGGCAGCCGATGACCGCCGCCACCGCCGTCGACGAGCGGCTCGCGCCGACCTCCCTCGTCCGCAGGCTGCTCGGGCGCCCCGAGCTGGGCGCGGTGGTCGGCGCCGTCGCCGTCTTCGTCTTCTTCTCCATCGCCGCCCCCACCTTCCTCCAGGCCTCCAGCCTCAGCACGATCCTGTACTCGGCCTCCACCATCGGGATCATGGCGGTCCCCGTGGCCCTGCTGATGATCGGCGGCGAGTTCGACCTCTCCGCCGGTGTCATGGTCACGACGTCGGCGTTGGTGAGCTCGATGTTCAGCTACCGGATGACCGCCGACGTCTGGGTCGGCGTCGGCGTGTCCCTGCTGGTCACGCTGGCCATCGGCTTCTTCAACGGCTTCATGCTGACCCGCACCAAGCTGCCCAGCTTCATCATCACGCTCGGCACGTTCCTGATGCTGACCGGCCTGAACCTCGGCTTCACCAAGCTGATCAGCGGCACGGTCTCCACCAAGTCCATCGCCGACATGGAGGGCTTCCCCTCCGCCCGCGCCGTCTTCGCCTCGAAGTGGGAGATCGGCCCGGTCACCCTCCAGATCACCGTCCTGTGGTGGCTGGCCCTGGTCGCCGTCGCCACGTGGATCCTGCTGCGCACCCGCGCCGGCAACTGGATCTTCGCCGTCGGCGGCGGGGCCGACGCGGCCCGCGCGGTCGGTGTGCCCGTCGTGAAGACCCGTATCGGCCTGTACATGGGTGTCGCCCTGTGCGCCTGGATCTCCGGCCAGCACATCCTCTTCTCGTTCGACGTGGTCCAGTCGGGCGAGGGCGTCGGCAACGAGTTCCTCTACATCATCGCGGCGGTCATCGGCGGCTGCCTGATGACCGGCGGCTACGGCTCCGCCATCGGCTCGGCGGTCGGCGCCTTCATCTTCGGCATGACCAGCAACGGCATCGTGTACGCCCAGTGGAACCCGGACTGGTTCAAGTTCTTCCTCGGCGCGATGCTGCTGCTGGCCACGCTGCTCAACGCATGGGTCCGCAAGCGGGCGGAGGCGAGCAAGTGACCACCGGCAGAACCACCACCGTGCCCCCGGCCGCAGCGGCCGCCCTGGTCAAGCTGACGGGCGTCAGCAAGTACTACGGCAACATCCGCGCACTCCAGGACGTCTCCCTGGAGGTCTCCGCGGGTGAGATCACCTGCGTCCTCGGCGACAACGGCGCGGGCAAGTCCACCCTCATCAAGATCATCTCGGGGCTGCACCGGCACGACGCCGGAACCTTTGAGATCGAAGGCGAGGAGACCGTCCTCGCCAACCCGCGCGCGGCCCTGGACCAGGGCATCGCGACCGTCTACCAGGACCTCGCCGTGGTCCCGCTCATGCCCGTCTGGCGCAACTTCTTCCTCGGCTCCGAGCCGACGAAGGGGCGCGGCCCCCTGCGCCGCCTCGACGTGGAGTTCATGCGCCGGACCACCCGCGCCGAGCTGCTGCGCATGGGCATCGACCTGCGCGACGTCGACCAGCCCATCGGCACCCTCTCCGGCGGCGAGCGGCAGTGCGTGGCCATCGCCCGCGCCGTCTACTTCGGCGCGAAGGTCCTCGTGCTCGACGAGCCGACCGCGGCCCTCGGCGTCAAGCAGTCCGGTGTGGTCCTCAAGTACGTCGCCGCGGCCCGCGACGCCGGCCTCGGTGTGGTCCTGATCACCCACAACCCGCACCACGCGTACCTGGTCGGGGACCGCTTCGTCCTGCTCAAACGCGGCACCATGGCGGGCAGTCACACCCGCGACTCGATCACCCTCGACGAGCTCACCCGCCAGATGGCGGGCGGCTCGGAGCTCGACGAACTGAGCCACGAACTGGAGCGAGTGGCAGAATCGGGGACGGGCGTCACGGACGCGACGGCCCGCGGCGCCGGCCGCACCGGACCGGCGGACGCAGCCGACGAGGCTTCCCGCACCACCGCACCCACGAGGGACGACACGACTCGATGAGCACGTACCGGGACTTCACGCTCACCCACCGGGGGTCGGCGCGAGGCACCGTCCTGCGCACCATCGGCACCCGTGAGCGGCGGTCGCACCTGACCGCCCCACGCGTCCCGACCGTCGGCATCGACATCGGCGGTACCAAGGTGATGGCCGGCGTCGTCGACGCCGACGGGATCATCCTGGAGAAGCTCCGCACCGAGACCCCGGACAAGTCCAAGAGCCCCAAGGTCGTCGAGGACACCATCGTCGAACTGGTGCTGGACCTATCCGACCGGCACGACGTGCACGCCGTCGGCATCGGCGCGGCCGGCTGGGTCGACGCCGACCGCTCCCGGGTCCTCTTCGCACCCCACCTGGCCTGGCGCGACGAGCCGCTGCGCGACGCCCTCCAGTCCCGGCTCGCCGTCCCGGTGATGGTCGACAACGACGCCAACACCGCCGCGTGGGCGGAGTGGCGCTTCGGCGCCGGACGCGGCGAGGACCACCTCGTCATGATCACGCTCGGTACCGGTATCGGCGGGGCCATCCTCGAAGGCGGCCAGGTCAAGCGCGGCCGGTACGGGGTCGCCGGCGAGTTCGGCCACATGCAGGTCGTCCCCGGCGGACACCGCTGCCCGTGCGGCAACCGCGGCTGCTGGGAGCAGTACAGCTCCGGCAACGCCCTGGTGCGCGAGGCCCGCGAGCTGGCCGCCGCCGACTCCCCGGTCGCGTACAACATCATCGCCAAGGTCGGCGGGAACGTTTCGGAGATCACCGGGCCGCTCATCACCGAGCTGGCCCGCGAGGGCGACGCCATGTGCGTCGAGCTGCTCCAGGACATCGGCCAGTGGCTCGGCGTCGGCATCGCCAACCTCGCCGCCGCCCTCGACCCGTCGTGCTTCGTCATCGGCGGCGGCGTCAGCGCCGCCGACGACCTGCTGATCGGCCCCGCCCGGGACGCGTTCCGCCGTCATCTCACCGGCCGCGGCTACCGTCCCGAGGCCCGCATCGCCAAGGCCCAGCTCGGCCCCGAGGCGGGCATGGTCGGCGCCGCCGACCTCGCCCGGCTCGTCGCCCGGCGCTTCCGCCGCGCCACCCGCCGCCGGGTCGAGCGCTACGAGCGCTACGCGCAGCTGGGCCAGCTGGGCCGCCGGCGCGAGAGCGCCGCACCCGAGGACCAGGACCAGTCGTGAACCCGCCCACCCTGCCCCACCAGGCCTCCGCCCCCGACGAGGGCGGCACGCCGCCGCCGACCCCCGAGGACCGCCGCCACGTGGTCAAGCGCCGCTGGATCACCGCGATCATCATCGTGCTGCTGATCGGCGTACCCGCGGGCTACCTGGCGATCTCCACCCAGCAGAGCCGCGAGAGCGGCCGCGACAAGGCCGCCAAGGTCGGCGCGTCCGAGGTGCGCCCCGGCTGGCCCTCCAAGGTGCAGCGCAGCATCTACGAGGTGCCGATCCCGGCGAAGGCCTGGAAGGTCGGGTTCCTGGAGACCAACAACTGGCGCACCAGCCGGCTCTTCACACAGTTCGCGGTGACCCCGGCCGACCTGGACGCCTTCCTCGCCGCCGTCGGCACCAGCCGCGACGCGCTGGTCGCCGGGGACGTCACGATCTCCCCGCACGACGCCGAGGTCGCGGGCTGGAGCTGGAGCCCGCGCGCCCTCTGGTACGGAACCAGCCTGGAGCAGGCCGACCCGCGCCCCAGCCGCGACATCACGGTCGACCTCACGGACCCCGAGAAGCCCAAGGTCTACGTCGTCTCCACGACCACCCCGTGACGGGCCCGGCCCGGCGCTAGCCTGGGATCATGAAGCTCACCAAGCGGCTGCACTCCTGCGTCCAGTTGGAGAAGGACGGGCGCACGCTCGTCATCGACCCGGGCGCCTTCAGCGAACCGGACGCGGGCCTGGGGGCGGAAGCCCTGCTGGTCACGCACGAACACCCCGACCACTTCGACGAGGGCCGGCTGCGGGCCGCCCTCGACGCGTCGCCGTCGGCCGCGCTGTGGACCCTGCGCAGCGTCGCCGAGCGGCTCGCACCCGCCTATCCGGGCCGGGTGCACACGGTCGGCCACGGAGACACCTTCACCGCGGCCGGTTTCGAGGTACAGGTGCACGGCGAGCTGCACGCCGTGATCCACCCGGACATCCCGCGGGTCACGAACGTCGGCTACCTCGTCGACGGATCGCTCTTCCACCCCGGCGACGCGCTGACCGTGCCCGGGGTCCCGGTGGAGACGCTGATGGTGCCGGTGCACGCCCCCTGGAACAAGGTCTCCGAGGTGATCGACTACCTCCGCGAGGTCAAGCCGCGCCGGGCGCTCGACATCCACGACGCCTACCTCGCCGACATCGCCCGGCCCGTCTACGACTTCGCGCTGGACAAGCTGGGCGGCACCGACCACGGACGCCTCACCGCGGGGGACAGCACCGAGCTGTGACGGCCCCCCTTGACGGTCCCGCCGTGACGGTCGTCGGACGGGCGCTGTCGGTGCCGGGCGGTAGGTTGGCAGGTATGCGTATCGCCACCTACAACGTCAACTCCATCACCGCCCGGCTGCCGCGCCTGCTGGCCTGGCTGGAGAGCTCCGGCACCGATGTCGTGTGCATCCAGGAGACCAAGTGCTCGGCGGAGCAGTTCCCGCACGAGCAGCTGCGCGAGCTGGGCTACGAGGCGGCGGTCAACGCCACCGGCCGCTGGAACGGCGTGGCCCTGCTCTCCAGGGTCGGCCTGGACGACGTGGTCACGGGGCTGCCCGGCGGCCCCGACTACGAGGGCGTCCAGGAGCCCCGGGCGATCTCCGCCACCTGCGACGGCGTGCGGGTCTGGTCGGTGTACGTGCCCAACGGCCGTGAGGTCGAGCACGACCACTACGGCTACAAGCTGGACTGGTTCCGCTCCCTGGCGGCGGCCGTCGCCGAGGACGCGGCCGGCCCGCGCCCCTTCGCGGTGCTCGGCGACTTCAACGTGGCCCCGACCGACGAGGACGTGTACGACCCGGCGGTCTTCGCGGGCCTCACCCACGTCACCCCGGCCGAGCGGGCCGCGCTGGAGGCACTGCGCGACATCGGCCTGTCCGACGTCTTCCCGCGCGCGCTGAAGTACGACCGTCCCTACACCTTCTGGGACTACCGGATGCTCGCCTTCCCCAAGAACAAGGGCATGCGCATCGACCTCGTCTACGGCAACGAGCCCTTCACCAAGGCCGTCACCGACGCCTACGTCGACCGCGAGGAGCGCAAGGGCAAGGGCGCCTCCGACCACGCACCGGTCGTCGTCGACCTGGACCTGGAGCGGTAGGCGGACGCCCCGCCGCCGGCGCGGCCGAGCGCGGCCCGATCCGAGACACCCCCCAGGCGCGCCCTGTGGCCAGCGGGGAGTCCTGGTGCGACGCTGGGCGGTATGAACATCCCTTTCCTGGACAACTGGCTGAACCGGCGTGAAACGGAACAGGGTGCGGGGCTCGCCGCCGCCCTGGTGGACGACCCCGAGGGCGTCGCCGAGTTGTTCTCGGAGTGCGAGATGCTGCGGGTCCACGCACGGGCGGCCGGGCTCGAACTCGACGGGAGCCCGGCCTCTTTGGAGGCCCTCGACCAGCTGATGCCCCGCTGGCGGCGGGACCCCGAGGTGGTGCCCTGGCTCGGCAACGACGCGGGCTTCTACCTCGGCACCGTGATCGTCCGGACCGTCGTGGGGGCGGCCTGGAAGGTGTGGCCCAACGGCCAGCCGGTGATCCGCCTGGCCTCGGGGCGCGAGCTGAACGTGATCGAGTGGGGGGTGTCGTGGGCGATGACCGGTTCCCCCGAGCTCAGCCAGGCGTACGCGGAGGCCTCCGAGGGCTGACCCCTCCGGCGCCGGCCGCGGCGCCCCCGCGGCGGGCGGCGTGTCGCGGCGAAGTGCCCTTCCGGGCTGGATAGTTTGCGCTGACCCCGGCAGTCCGAGGCGCGAGCGACGAGACGGACCGGGACGCGTCGATACCGGCGCCGGCACCCGAGGCCGGGCACCGGTACCGGCACCGACACCGAGTGGGCAGGGCAGCGCATGGCCGTCGATCCGTTGATCGAGCTGCGGGACGTCAACAAGCACTTCGGACCGCTGCACGTACTGCGGGACATCAGCCTCACCGTCGGCCGCGGGGAGGTGGTGGTGGTCATCGGGCCCTCCGGCTCCGGGAAGTCGACCCTGTGCCGGGCGATCAACCGGCTGGAGAGCGTCGAGTCGGGCACGATCCTGATCGACGGGGAGCCGCTGCCCGACGAGGGCAAGGACCTGGCCCGGCTGCGCGCCGAGGTGGGGATGGTGTTCCAGTCCTTCAACCTCTTCGCGCACAAGACCGTCCTCGCCAACGTCTCGCTCGCGCAGGTCAAGGTCCTGGGGCGCGCGAAGCGCGAGGCGGACCAGCGCTCCCGGCAGCTCCTGGACCGTGTCGGCCTCGCCGACCAGGCCGACAAGTTCCCCGCCCAGCTCTCCGGCGGCCAGCAGCAGCGCGTGGCGATCGCCCGCGCCCTCGCCATGGATCCGAAGGCGCTCCTCTTCGACGAGCCCACCTCCGCACTGGACCCGGAGATGATCAACGAGGTGCTGGAGGTCATGCAGCAACTCGCCCAGGAGGGGATGACGATGGTCGTGGTGACCCACGAGATGGGCTTCGCCCGCTCCGCGGCGCACCGCGTGGTCTTCATGGCCGACGGCCGTATCGTCGAGGACCGCACGCCGGAGCAGTTCTTCACCGCCCCGGAGAGCGACCGGGCCAAGGACTTCCTCTCCAAGATCCTCAAGCACTGAGGAGTCCCGGAGCGGGGCCGTCCGGGCCCGGCCGCGGCCGTCCGGGCCCGGACGGCGCCGTGGATCACCGCTCGCGCAGCGGCACCGAGACGTAGCTGGGGTCGCCCTGCGGCGAGGAGAAGGTCAGCTGCGCGCCGGTGGGGTTGTGCTCGATGTAGAGCGGGTCGACGGTGTCGACGACGAGGGCGAGCCGGTGGCCCGCGGGCACGTCGTAAGCCGTCGAGAAGAGCTCCAGGTCGACACCGAAGGCCTGGCCCGGGGTCTTGCCGTGGAAGGTGTACGGGGCGTTGCTGACCAGCTTGC
Organism: Streptomyces virginiae; assembly: GCF_040638905.1. Classification (GTDB taxonomy): domain Bacteria; phylum Actinomycetota; class Actinomycetes; order Streptomycetales; family Streptomycetaceae; genus Streptomyces; species Streptomyces virginiae_B. The sequence continues at coordinate 66,524 of NZ_JBEZYV010000014.1, forward strand.
CGATGCCGAGCGGGCCGACGTCGTAGAGGTGGGCGACGAAGGTGCCGTCGCCCTTGGTGGGGGTGACGGTGGTGTGCAGCCGGACGGTGCCGCGGATGCGGCGGGCCTCGTCGTAGCGCCCCGACTGCCAGACGGCGGCGAAGGCCCGGGGGAGGAGCGGGACGGAGGCGATCGGCGGGGCCTTGAAGAACTGGTCGAAGACGCTGGAGAGCAGTACGACGCCGCCGTTGGCGCCGGAGTCGACGTTCGCGAAGAGGTGCTCGCTGTCGGAGAGCGCGAGCTTCTCGGTGCCGCCGGAGCCGACCGACGCCCAGTCGGCGTAGCCCTCGTAGCCGCTGCCGCTGCGGGACTTGATCTGCACGGGGGCCTCGGTGTCGACGCCGTTGCGCTCGCCCTTGAGGTAGCGGTCGAACCAGCGGTGGGCGTTGGTCCAGGTGTCGTTGGGCAGGCCGAGCAGGCCCGTGCCCTCGGCGGTGGCGTGGTCTCCGGGGCGGAACTCCAGCCGCTTGGGGCCGGTCAGCCGCTCGTAGAACTTGGCGTACTGGTTCGGCGCGAAGATCGTGTCGCCCCAGGCGTTGCCGAGCATGATCGCGGCGCCGTTGGCGTTGATCCGGTCCACCTGCTCGGCGGCCGACCGCTTCCTGCCCCACTCGATCATCTGCTGCTCGCGGTCCAGCCGGGAGCCGAGGAAGTCGCCCAGGATCGACTGGAGTTCGGGTCCGGGGCGGCCGGTGAGGTAGCCGGCGGCGCCGAGCAGGCCGGCGGCCTGGAGGTGCTGGGTGCGGCCCGAGTAGATGGATTCGATGAGGTCGGCCCAGCCGCTCATCGCGACCACGGCCTTGACGCGCGGGTCGTGCGCGGAGGCCAGCAGGCTGATGCCGGCGCCGTACGAGACCCCGCCCAGGCCGATGCGGTCCGCGTCGGCGGGGGTGTGGGCGAGGGCCCAGTCGATGACGGCTGAGACGTCGGCGACGTCCGGCGGGCCTGCCACCTCGATCTGCCCGCCGGAGAGCCAGAAGCCGCGAGAGGTGTAACTGACCACGACGTAGCCGGAGTCGGCGAGCTTCTTGGCTTGGGCGATGTATTCGATCTGCGGCATGCCCCAGCTGGTGGGCAGCACGATCAGCGGATATTTCCGGCCGCTCTCGGCTCCGGCCGGGGTGAAGACGTTGCCCTTGAGGGTGATGCCGCCGGAGCCGGGGATGTCATGGAACCGCAGGTCCGCGGGGGCGGCCTGCGGGGTGGGGGCGGTGGTGGCCGCAGCGGGCGCGGTGGCCGCCTGGGCCTGGTGGGGGGCCAGGCCCAGGGCGGTCGCCGCCAGGAGTGCCGCCACGGCTGCGGCGGTGGTGGTGCGTTCCATCGGTCGCTCCTCGCGTGCACCGGAGTCCTGAAAGTGACCCGACGGTAACGGGAGCGGCTTACCGGAGGTAACCCATCGGTAAGTTACGTGGTGGTAACAATTGAACGAGAGTCAGTCGGAGCGGTCCGCAGGTCAGCCGTTCTGCGGGGCGGTGGACAGCGCGCTCTTGGCCTTCCACTGGTCCCAGGACAGGTTCCACTCGCCGTAGCCGTTGCCGATGTCGGCGTTGCCCTTGGAGCCCTCGCCGACCACCTCGAAGGCGTCACCGACCTGCGACTGCGCGAAGAACTCCTTGGCGTTGGCGTCGCTCATCCCCACGCAGCCGGAACTGCTGTTGGTCCGGCCGAAGTTGGCCTCGTTCCACGGGGCGGCGTGCGCGTACATGCCCGACCAGGTCAGCCGCATCGAGTAATCGACCATCTTGTCGTAGGCGTTGTCCAGGCCCACCGTCTGGGAGTCCATCCGGATGGTGCCCTCCTTCGACATGATCACCATCTTCCCGGACCAGGACGCCTTCTTGCCGCCCGGAGTACCGGCCGAGATCGGGATCGTCTTCTGCACCTGGCCGTCCTCCGTCACCGACAACTTCTTGGTGTCGAGGCTGACCTGGACCCGGCGGTCCTTGCCGATCTTGAACTCGGTGGTGTAGTCCCGGGCGAACATTCCGCCGCCCTTGCCGGAGTCCACGCCGTTCAGGTTCATCTCGACCTTCACGTCGGTGCCGGACTTCCAGTAGTCCTTGGGCCGCCAGTCGACGCGGTCGTTGCCGGAGTGGTCCTTGATCCAGCCCCAGGAGCCCTCGGTGCTGTTCGAGGTGGTGACCTTGAGCTGCTTCTCCACCTCGGCCTTGTTCGTCACCGGGTTGTCGAAGACGAGCGACACGGGCATCGCCACGCCCACCGTGCTGCCCTTGGGCACGTTGATCGAGACCTTGTTCACCTTGTCGGCGGCGCTGGTCTTGAACTGCGTGGTGGCGCTCTGGCTGTCGGTGTTCTGCGCCTCGACCTTGTACTCCGCACCGGCCGGGGCATTGCGCTCCGAGGTCCAGCTCTTCCCGTCGTCGGCTATCTTCCCGGGCAGCTCGGCGCCCTTGGCGTCGGTCACCTTCACCTGGGCCAACTTGCCCTCGGTGAGGGTCACCGTCACCGGCTGGCCCGCCTTGACCTGATCGCCCGTGAGGTTCACCGAGACCGCCATGGGCGCCTTCGGCTTCGACTCGTCCTTGCCCTTGGCGTCGCTGCCGGCGTCACTCCCGCCCGAGCAGGCGGTCAGCGCGGCGGCCAGGAGTGCGGTGCCCGCAATGGCGGTGCGGCGTGTGCGGCTCAACGAAGGGCCCCCTCGAAGTGGTGGTGATGAACGTTCACAAAAGAGGATGAGAACGGGAGGACTTTAGGTTGCGCACACCGCGGAAAAGATCCGCCTTTCTGGTTGTGACGTGGACCGCAGCGAAACGGTCATCGTCCGGTCACATTCGCCGCGCACGGCGGTCACGGGTGCCTGTGAGAGTCCTGTGAACGACCCCTCGGCACGAACAGGAAGGCCGTCAGCCGTGTGCGCACTGCTCGTCACCCCCGCCCGGCAGGACCAGGACCATGAGCTCCAGGTGCGCGCCCTGTCCGTTTCCGAATACCAGGCCTTCCTCTCCAGGACGCCGGCGGCGAGCTTTCTCCAGTACCCGTCCTGGGGCCGGGTGAAGGACCTTTGGCGCTCGGAAATGATCGGATGGCACTGTCCGGGCGGAGAGATCGAAGGTGCCGGACTCGTTCTCTATCGGCAATTCCCCGGCACCCGCAAATACTTCGCCTACCTTCCGGAAGGGCCCGTCGCCGACTGGTCCGATCCGCGCATCGACCGCTGGCTGAACCCGCTCATGCGGCACCTGCGGGCCGCCGGAGCCTTCGCCGTCCGCATCGGCCCGAGCCCCGCCTACCGCCGCTGGGACGCCGCCACCGCCAAGGCCGGCACCGGCACGGGCCGGCAGATGTCCGACGTCCTCGCCACCGAGGTCGACCCGGTGGGCGCCGCCCTCGCCGACCGGCTGCGCACCCGCGGCTGGAAGCGCTGCGGCGGCGAGGACGACGGTGACGCCCAGCCCCGCCACGTCTTCCGCGTCCCGCTCGCCGGCCGCAGCCTCGACGAGCTGTGGTCCGGCCTCAACCAGGAGTGGCGGCGCAACGTCCGCAAGGCCGGCAAGGCCGGGGTCGAGACGGTCCTCGGCACCACCGCCGACCTGCCCGAGTTCTACCGGCTGCTGCGGATCACCGAAGAGCGCGACGGCTTCCGGCTCGGCCGCTCCCTCGCGTACTACGAGCAGCAGTACCGCGTCCTGAACGAGGAACAGCCCGGCCGGATGCGGCTCTACCTGGCCATCCACCGCGGCGAGATCCTCGCCGCCCACACCATGATCAGCACTGGCAGCAGGGTCTGGTACCAGACCGGCGCCTCCGCCGACCACCGGCGCGAAGTACGGCCCAGCAACGCCCTGCAGTGGCGCATGATGCGCGACGCACACGCCCTCGGAGCCGACGAATACGACATGCGCGGGGTACCCTCCACCCTCGACCCCGACGAACGTTCTTTCGGGCTGCTGCGCTGGAAGCTCGGCACCGGCGGACAGGTCGTCGAAACGCTCGGCGAATGGGAGATCCCGATGGACGGAGTCGCCAACACGGCGCTCTACAAGGCGTTCCAGGCCTACCTGGCCCGCCGGTGACGGCCACCGACACCAGACCGGCCGGCCCGGCCCCCGACAGCGCGGCACCGAAGAAGACCTCGGTGCTGCGCAGCGGCGCGCTCATGGCGGCCGGTTCGATCGTCTCCCGCGCCACCGGCTTCATCCGCTCCGCCGTCGTCGTCGCGGCGCTGGGCACCGGACTGCTCGGCGACGGCTACGCCGTCGCCAACACCGTCCCGAACATCATCTACATCCTCCTCGTCGGCGGAGCGCTCAACGCCGTCTTCGTACCCGAGCTGGTCCGGGCCGCCAAGGAACACGCCGACGGCGGCGCCGCCTACACCGACCGCCTGCTCACCGCCTGCACCGCGGCCCTCGTGGTACTCACCGCCGCCGCGGTCCTCGCCGCCCCGCTGATCGTCTCCGCGTACACCGGATACAGCGGCGCCCAGGCGAGCACCACCGTGGCCCTCGCCCGGTACTGCCTGCCCCAGATCCTCTTCTACGGGCTCTTCACCCTGCTCGGCCAAGTGCTGAACTCCCGCGGCCGGTTCGGCGCCATGATGTGGACCCCGGTCCTCAACAATTTCGTGATCATCGCCGTCTTCGGGCTGTTCCTCCACGTCTCCCACGACGCGGCGGGCGGCCTCACCGCCGCCGAGACCCGGCTCCTGGGCCTCGGCACCACCGCCGGCATCGTCGTCCAGGCCCTCGCCCTGATCCCCTCGCTGCACGCGGCCCGGTTCCGCTGGCGCCCGCGCTTCGACTGGCGCGGCAGCGGCCTCGGCCGCCCCCTGCGCAACGCGGGCTGGACCGTCATGCTCGTCCTCACCAACCAGATCGCCTACTGGGTCGTCACCCGGCTCTCCACCACCACCGGGCAGCACGCCGTCGACGCCGGCCTCGCGGGCGGCGCCGGCTACACCGCCTACAGCAACGCCTACCAGCTGTGGATCGTCCCGCAGGGCATCATCACCGTCTCCCTCGTGACCGCGCTGATGCCCCGGATGAGCTCGGCCGCCGCCGACGGCGACCACGCAGCCGTCCGCCGCGACGTCTCCTACGCCCTGCGCTCCAGCGCCGCCCTCGTCGTCCCCGCCGCCGCCCTCATGGCCGCCCTCGCCCCCTGGGTGATGGGCGGCGTCTTCGGCTACGGACGCACCGGCGCCGCCGACATCGAGGTCATGGCGGGCATGCTCACGGCCTTCGCACCCGGCCTGGTCGCCTTCTCCGCGCAGTACGTCCTCTCGCGCGGCTTCTACGCCCTCTCCGACACCCGGACCCCCTTCTTCCTCAACCTCGTCATCGTCACCCTGAACGCCGGACTGTCGGCCGCCGCCTACTCCCTGCTGTCCCCGCGCTGGGCGGTCACCGGCATGGCCGCCGCCTCCTCCGTCGCCTTCCTCGCGGGCGCCGCCGCCACCGCGTACGCCCTCTCCCGCAGGCTCGGCCCGCGCGCGGGCACCCGTACCGAGCGGCGCACCACCGCCGTACGCACCCACCTGAGGCTGCTGGCGGCGTGCGTGCCCGCGGCCGGCGCGGCGTACGCGGCGGCCCGCGCGGCCGAGGACTTCGGCGACTTCGCCGCGGTCGGCGCGGGAACCACCGCCCTGGTCCTGGTCGTCGTCCTCCTCGCCCGGCCGCTGCGCCTGGCCGAGCTCACCGACCTGCTCGACTCCCTGCGCCGCAAGACCGGCCGGTAGCGGGAAGAGGAGCCGAAGACCGCCTTGGGATACTGACCGGATGCCACGCGTACTGCTGATCGAGGACGACCCTTCCATCCGCGAAGGGGTCGGCCTCGGCCTGCGCCGCCGCGGCCACGAGGTACAGGCCGCCGAGACCGGGGAGGAGGGGCTCGCCATGATGGCGGACTTCCACCCCGAACTCGTCCTGCTCGACCTGATGCTGCCCGGCATCAACGGCGTGCAGGTGTGCCACCGCATCCGCCGGACCAGCGAAGTCCCGATCATCATGCTCACCGCACGCGGCGACGACTTCGACATCGTCATCGGCCTGGAGGCGGGCGCCGACGACTACATCGTCAAACCCGCCCGCACCGAGGTCATCGAAGCCCGCATCAAGGCCGTACTGCGCCGCCTCAGCGACCCGGTCGGAGCCCGCCCCGGCATCGAGGGCCACGGCGAACTCACCATCGACCGCGCCGGGCTGACCGTCGCCAAGAACGGCGAACGCGTCGCCCTCGCACCCAGCGAGATCAAGCTCTTGCTGCACCTGTCGGCCTCGCCCGAGCAGGTCTTCTCCCGCCAGCAGCTCCTCGAGTACGTCTGGGACCACAGCTACCACGCCGACGCCCGGCTCGTGGACGCCTGCGTCCGCCGCCTGCGCCACAAGATAGAGGACCCCGCCCGCAGCCCCCGCTACATACAGACCGTGCGCGGCTTCGGCTACCGCTTCGGCCCCCTGTAGGCCGCGGTGCGACGCATAGCACCCCTCGGCCTGCGCACCCGGCTGATAGCGGCCTTCCTCCTGGTCGCCGCGATCAGCGCGGGAACCACCGCCGCCCTGACCTACCAACAGGCACGCAACGCCATCCTCAAGCAGACCCAGGACACCGCCGTCAGCACCCTGCGCGACCAGATCGAGCAGCAGGAGTTCCGCCTCCCCCTGGAACAGCAGGAGCTGCAGCGCATCGTCATCGAGCTCGGCAAGCGCGGCAAACCCCACCCGTGGATCATCTTCGGCGAATACGCCGGCATGCGCGTCTCCACCAACCCCGGCACGCCCACGTCCACCGTGATCACCGACAGCCTGCGCGACAAGGTCCGCAACAACCGGTACGCCGCCTTCCAGCGCGTCGAGGACCAACGCGGCAACCCCTGGCTCACCATCGGAGTTCCCGCCGTCTTCGAGCACAACGGATCCAGCGAACCCACCGGGGTCGTCTTCTACGCCAGCGTCCCGCTCTCCACCGAGAAGCAGACCGTGGAAGCCATGGTCGAGGCAGCCCAGCAGGGCGCCGTCCCCGGCCTGGCCATCGCCATCGTCCCCGCGCTGCTGGCCGCCCGCAGCGTGCTGCGGCCGGTCCGCGACATGCGCCGGGCCGCCCAGAAGCTGGGCAGCGGCCGCCTCGACACCCGCATCGAGGTCCGGGGCGCCGACGAACTCGCCGGACTCGCCCGTACCTTCAACGAGACCGCCCGCGCCCTGGAACAGTCCGTGCGCGAACTCCAGGAGGCGGAGGTCCGCGCCCGCCGCTTCGCCTCCGACGTCTCCCACGAACTGCGCACCCCGCTCGCCGGGATGCTCGCCGTGACCGAGGTCCTCGACGAGGACGCCGCACGCCTCGACGCCGACACCGCCAAGGCCCTGCGCCTGGTCAGCGCCGAGACCGGCAAACTCGCCGTCCTCGTCGAGGACCTGATGGAGATCTCCCGCTTCGACGCCCGGGCCGCCGAGCTCAACCTCGACGACGTGGACATCGCCGAAGCCGTCCGCAAGACCCTCGAACGACGCCACTGGGACGACGACCGCGTCGTCACCGAGCTGCCCGACGCAGTACGCGCCCGGCTCGACCCGCGCCGCTTCGATGTGGTCCTCGCCAACCTCGTCGGCAACGCCCTCCGGCACGGTGGCGCTCCCGTACGCGTCACCGTGCGGACCGCGCCCGGCGAGGACGGCGAACGGCTCCTCATCGACGTCGCCGACAGCGGACCCGGCATCGCCCCCGAGGTGCTGCCGCACATCTTCGACCGCTTCTTCAAGGCCGACGCGGCCCGGACCCGCTCCGCCGGAAGCGGCCTCGGACTCGCCATCACCCTGGAGAACGTCCGCCTGCACGGCGGCACCCTCCGGGCGGGCAACCAGCCCGGCGGGGGCGCCCTCTTCACCCTCGACATGCCGCTGGAGGCCCGCGTATGACCGGGCGGAGGACCAGAGCCCGCGCCGCGGCGGCCACGGCGGCACTGACGGGCTGCGCCCTGCTGCTCGCCGGCTGCGGCATCAAACGCACCGGGGTGATCGAGAGCGGTCACGCCGCCGGCGTCAAGGTGCCCGGCGGCAAGACCGCCGCCGTCCTCTACTTCGTCTCCAAGGACGGCGACCGGCTCGTCCCGGTCCCCTTCTCGATCGGCGCCGACTACACCCTCGCGCCCACGCCGCTGCTGCGGCTGCTGCTGAACGGCCCCATGGGTCCGGCCTCGGCCGCCGGGCTCACCACGGCGCTGCCCCAGCTGCCCGACGCGAAGACGGACGCGGTGACCGTGACCAAGCACTCACAGGACAAGGGGCTGACGGCGAACGTGCCGTTCGCCGTGGCCGGCCTGTCGCAGACGGCCCGCGACCAGCTGGTGTGCACCGTCGGCGCCTCCGCCGTACCGGACACCCGCAGCCCGGTCGCCATCCGCGGCACCGACACCACCCTCCCCTCCGCCGACTGCCGGACGCAGCGCTGACGTACACCGTGCTGACACGCACCCGCTGACACACACGTGCCGACGTGCGCCGCGCCCTTGCGGGCGGGGCCGCCCACCCGTCACGGTGGCCCCATGGACCACGCCGCGGACGTCCCCGACGTCTTCGACCCCCGCATCTACGCCGACGGCGTCCCGCACGAGCGCTACCGGCTCCTGCGTGACCGGCACCCCGTGGCCTGGCAGCCGGAACCGGAGATCACCGGCTGGCCGGCCGGCCCCGGATTCTGGGCCGTCACCCGGCACGCCGACGTCGTCCGCGTCCTGCGCGACCACCGGACGTACTCCTCCTGGCTGGGCGCCACCCAGATCCGCGACCCCGACCCCGCCGACCTGCCCTTCCTGCGCCGCACCATGCTCAACCAGGATCCCCCCGACCACGGCGGGCTGCGCCGGCTCGTCGCCCGCGCCTTCACCCCCGCCCGCGTCGACGCCTTCGCCGGGCGGGTACGCGACCGCGCCCGTACGCTGCTGGCCGCCGCCCGCGACGCGGCCGACGGCGACGGCTGCGCCGACCTCGTCCGCACCGTCACCGACGAGTACGCGCTGCTGAACCTCACCGACCTGCTGGGCGTCCCGCCCGCCGACCGGGCCCTGCTGCTGGAATGGACCGTACGGATCATCGGCTACCAGGACCCCGACGACGCCCCGGAGCCGCTCCTCGGCCCCGACGGCAAGCCCCTCAACCCGCGCTCCCCGGCCCTGCTCGGCGAGATGTTCGCGTACGCCCGCGACCTCGCCGCCCACAAGCGCCGGCACCCCGGCGACGACGTGATGACCGCCCTCGCCACGGCCGGACTCGACCCCGCCGAACTGGAGATGTTCTTCTTCCTGCTCACCGTCGCCGGCAACGACACCGTCCGCGGCGCCGCCCCCGGCGGCCTGCTCGCCCTGGCCCGGGACCCGGACGCCTACCGCCGGCTCGCGGCGGGGCGGTACTCCCCGGCGGGCGCGGTCGACGAACTCCTGCGCGTCCACCCGCCGGTCCTCAGCTTCCGCCGCACCGCCGCCGTCGACCACGAACTGGCCGGGCAGCCGGTCCGGGCCGGCGACAAGGTCGTCGTCTTCCACGCCTCCGCCAACCACGACGAACGCGTCTTCACCGACCCGGGCCGCCTGGACCTCGGCCGCGCACCCAACCCGCACGTGTCCTTCGGAGACGGCCCGCACGTCTGCCTGGGCGCGCACTTCGCCCGCCTCCAGCTGCGCACCCTCTACGAGGAGTGGTGCGCGACCATGCCCGTACCGGAACTCGCGGGCCCGCCCAAGCGGTTGGTGTCGAACTTCATCAACGGGATCACGCGGCTGCCGCTGCGGGTGTCCGGGCCTGCCGGGTGACGTCCGCGACCAACTCGGTCACGTCCGGCCCGTACGCGTCGGAGTTGACGAGCTTCAGCACCAGACAGAAGGAGTCCGCCCCGTACTTGCGCGCCAGGTGCGCGTGGTGCCGGCTCAGGTACCGGGCGGCCGCCTGGTTGCTGACCGCGGTCTGCCCCGACAGCAGGAACACCGGGCGGCCGCCCTCGCCGCCCGCCAGCCGGGCCAGCACCACGTACTCCTCCATCCCCTTGCGCCACCGGTAGGTCTCGCCGCCCACCTGGATCGAGCCCCGGTCCTCGTTCTGCTCCGTCTCCGTGTTGACAGTGATGCCCGGCAGCATGGACGCCAGGTGCGCCGTGGTGCGCGCGTTGGAGGACGGGCCGCCGACGCAGAACTCGGCCCGGTCGCCGAAGCCCTGGCGGGCGGTGTCGTGCGTGACGATCTGGACGTTCGCCCCGCAGTCCTTGATCAGGGCGGAGATCTCCAGCAGGGCGAAGGCGTCGTTGCGGTGCAGGGAGGAATCCTTACCGCCCATCTGCCGGTTGACCACGAACAGGCAGTCCGAGCCGGTCGGCAGGCCGAAGAACGCCTGCTTGCGGCGGAGCGCGCGCCGCCAGAGGTAGGTGCGGGAGAACCAGCCGAACCCGCCGCTGACGGCGGTGGCTATCACCCCGAGCACGATGTTGCGCACGTCGTCGTTCATGGGCCGGATGCTAGCGCCGCGGCCGCGGGCGGTCACCGGCGCGGTCCACCCGCAGGCGGCGTGCCCCCGCGTGATGCCTGCCGGAGCGGCGGGCCCGGCGCTAGGCTCGGCCCACGCTGCCATTGGAGGTCCGGATGCACCGTCCCGCCGTCGCCCGCACGTTACCGCTGCTGACCGTCGTCGCCGCACTCGTCTCGACCGGAGCCGCTCCGCCCTCCACCGTCGGGACGCCGACCGCGCCGGCGAAGGTACCGGTCGCCACCGGCTACGGCGGCGCCGTCGCCAGCGTCGACGCCGACGCCTCGGCCGTAGGGATCGCCGTGCTGCGCTCCGGCGGCAACGCCGTCGACGCGGCCGTCGCCACCGCCGCCGCGCTCGGCGTGACCGAGCCCTACTCGGCGGGCATCGGCGGGGGCGGATACCTCGTCCACTACGACGCCCGCTCACACCGCGTCCATACCGTCGACGGCCGGGAGACCGCCCCGGCCACGGCCACCGAGACCCTCTTCCAGGAGAACGGGCAGCCGATCCCCTTCGCCGAGGGCCAGACCAGCGGCCTCGGCGTCGGTGTCCCCGGCACCCCCGCCACCTGGAAGACCGCCCTCGACGCCTGGGGCAGCCGCTCACTGGGATCCCTGCTGAAGCCCGCCGAGAAACTGGCCCGCGACGGCTTCACCGTGGACAGCACCTTCCGTGCCCAGACCGAGCTCAACCAGGACCGCTTCAAGGACTTCCCGGACACCGCGAAGCTCTTCCTGCCGGGCGGATCCCTGCCCGTGGTCGGCTCCACCTTCAAGAACCCCGACCTGGCCGCCACCTACGCCGAACTCGCCCGCAAGGGCGCCGGAGCCCTCTACCGGGGACCTATCGCCGAGGACATCGTCCGGACCGTCCGCACGCCCCCGGTGGACCCGGCGGCCACCCGCAGGGTACGGCCCGGTGACCTGACCACCGGCGACCTGCGCGCGTACGCGACCAAGCGCCAGGAACCGACCCGTGTCGGCTATCGCGGCCTGGACGTCTACAGCATGGCGCCCTCGTCCTCCGGGGGCACCACGGTCGGCGAGGCGCTGAACATCCTGGAGCGGACCGACCTCTCGAAGCTGTCCGAGGCGCAGTACCTGCACCGCTTCATCGAGGCCTCCCGTATCTCCTTCGCCGACCGCGGCCGCTGGGTCGGCGACCCGGCCGCCGTGGACGTACCGACGCGGGAACTGCTCTCGCAGCGGTTCGCCGACTCCCGCGCCTGCCTGATCAGGCCGGACCGGACGCTGACCAGCCCGCTGGCACCCGGCGACCCGCGCCACCCGGCGCCCTGCGCCACCACCGGACAGGCGGCGCCGACCACGTACGAGGGGGAGAACACCACGCACCTGACGGTCGCCGACCGCTGGGGCAACGTCGTCTCCTACACCCTGACCATCGAGTCCACCGGCGGCAGCGCCATCACGGTGCCCGGTCGCGGATTCCTCCTCAACAACGAACTCACCGACTTCTCCTTCGCCCCGGCGGTGCCGGGAGTTCCCGACCCGAACCTGCCCGGGCCCGGCAAGCGGCCGCGCTCGTCCATGTCCCCGACGATCGTGCTGGACGACGGCCGGCCGGTGCTGGCGGTCGGTTCGCCCGGGGGAGCCACCATCATCACCACGGTCCTGCAGACCCTGACCGGCCACCTGGACCGGGGCCTGCCGCTGGTCGACGCGATCGCGGCGCCGCGGGCCAGCCAGCGCAACCAGACCACCACCGAGCTGGAGCCGGGTCTGTGGAACAGCCCGCTGCGAGCCGAGCTGGAGTCCCTGGGCCAGGCTTTTCGGCTGAACCCGGAGATCGGCGCGGCGACCGGCGTCCAGCGACTGGCGGACGGGCGCTGGCTGGCGGCGGCGGAGACCAGCCGCCGGGGCGGCGGCTCGGCCATGGTCGTCCACCCCCGCGGGAATCCGTAGCCGGGGATCCGTGGGCGCGGATCCGTAGGCGCGGATCCGTACGAGGTCTCGCGGCGGTCAGGGGGCGGTGAGGATCCGCGGGCCGCGGCCGGTGATCGCGACCGTGTGCTCCGAGTGGGCCGCGCGGGTGCCGTCGACGGTGCGCAGGGTCCAGCCGTCGCCGTCGCACCGGTAGTCGTCCGTACCGCCCGCGATCAGCATCGGCTCGATGGCGAGGACCATGCCGGGGCGCAGCTTCATGCCGCGCCCCGGCGGGCCCTCGTTGGGCACGCCGGGGTCCTCGTGCATCCGGCGGCCGATGCCGTGGCCGCCGAAGCCGTCGGGGACGCCGTATCCCGCGGCGCGGCAGACCGTGCCGACGGCGTGGGCGATGTCGCCGATCCTGTTGCCGGGCACGGCGGCGGCGATCCCGGCCGCGAGGGCCGCCTCGGACGTCTCGATCAGCCGCTGGTCCTCCGGGCGGGCGCGGCCGACGGTGAAGCTGACCGCCGCGTCCCCGACCCAGCCACCGAGCTCCGCCCCGCAGTCGATGCTGACGAGGTCGCCGTCGCGCAGCCGGTAGCCGTCGGGGATGCCGTGGACGATCGCGTCGTTGACGGAGGCGCACACCACCGCGGGGAAGGGCACCGGCGCGAACCGCGGCCGGTAGCCGAGGAAGGGCGAGGTCGCGCCGGCTCCGCGGAGCACCTCGCGGGCAACCTGGTCCAGGTCGGCGAGGGACACTCCGACGTGCGCGGCCTTGCGTACGGCGGCCAGGGTGCGGGCGACGATCCGGCCCGCGGCGCGCATCTTCTCGATCTCGGGTGCTGTCTTCAGTTCCACCATGCCAATAACTATACCGGTATAACTGTAACGGGATTACTTTACCGGGATAACTATTGGCGCTCCGGGTAGGATGGCCGCATGGTCCGTACCCCTCTCACCCCCGAAGAGCGCGAACGCGGCGAGCGCCTGGGCGCCCTGCTGCGCGAGGCCCGCGGCACCCGCAGCATGGTCGAGATCGCGGCCGGGGCCGGGCTCTCCGCCGAGACCCTGCGCAAGATCGAGACCGGCCGGGCGCCCACCCCCGCCTTCTTCACGGTCGCCGCCCTCGCCGAGGCGCTCGGCCTCTCACTGGACGATCTCCTCCGGCGCTGCGCGGTCGTACCGGCGTAATACCGCCGAGGCGCCCGCCCCTCATGCCGTTCGGGCGGGAGCCGAGGCCGTCCGGCCCAATCCGCGGTGTGACTTGCCGCGGGCGGGGCAAGCGTGAAGGCGTGTCAGCCACCAATGCAGCCAAACGACTCGGATTCGCAGCCGTCGGCGCCCTCCTCGCCGGAGGTTTGCTGCTGGCTGCGTGCGCCCTGCCGGACGACCGGCCGGAACCCGTACGTGAAGCGGACGGCCGCGGCCGGCAGGAAACGCCGGCCCCCGACGCCCCGAACGGTCGCTGACCGGCACCGCACACCCCTGCGCGCCTCGCCGTCGCCCTGAGCGTGTCGCCCTGAGCCTGTGGCCTGGGCCTGGGCCTGGGTCTGGGCGTAGGCCTGTCGCCCTGGGTCGGCCGGCAGCCCCTGCGGCTCCCGGGGTGCCGGGCCCCGGGAGGTCCGCGTTAGGGTCCCGGTATGGGTCTCCAGGAGCTCGGCAGCGCGCGGTACGTCAGCCTCACCACCTTCCGCAAGGACGGCACGCCCGTGGCGACACCGGTGTGGGCGGTGGCCGACGGAGGTGAGCTGTACGTGTGGACGCGCAGTGACTCGTGGAAGGTCAAGCGCATCCGCAACGACGGGCGGGTCACCCTCGCCCCGTGCGACGTGCGGGGGCGCGTCGAGGAAGGCGCGCCCGTCGTCGAGGGGCGGGCCCGGCTGCTCGACGACGAGGGCCTGCGGCGGGTGCGCAAGCTGATGTCGCGCAAGTACACCTGGCAGTTCTGGGCGGTGGACGTGCCCGCCGCGCTGGCGCGCCGGGGGAAGCGGCCGCACACCGCGATCGCCGTCAAGCTTTGAGGCTCCCGTAGCCCGCCCGTAACACAGGTGGGATCCAATGCGGTCATGGAGACCGCGACTTCACTGGCGATCAGTCAACTCTCCGGATACTTGAGGGGATTGACGCAGCGGCTGGATGCCGGAGCAGGCTGGTACGGGGAGTTCCTGCGCCGGGATCCCGAGGGCGTGCGGGCCTGTCTGAACGGGGCGGCGATACCCCCGTGGGACGTGGTGGAATCGCTGCTGAGGGACCTGGCGGGGGCGGGCGGCGCGGAGCTCGCGGCGCGGGAGACGGTCTACGCGGCGAGGCTGCGGGCGGCGGCCGTCAACGTATGGGACCGGTTGCCGGGGGGCGAGGACGAGCTACGGACCCTGCTCGCGGCGGCGGCCGCCCAGCGGGCGGAGTCCGAGGCCGCCCTGCGGGACCTGGCCGTCCGGCTGGTCGGGGCCGCCGACCCGGCCGAGACCGATGCCCTGACCCGGGAGCTGTCCTGGACCCAGGACGACATGGCCCGCGCCGCGGCCCGCCACGAGGACTTCGCGGCCCGCCTGACCGCCCTGCAGACCGACCCCTTACCCACCGTCCCCCGCCGGACATCCCCCCACCCACCCCGAGCCGAAGCCCCCGTCCACCCCGCCACCCAGCCACTCCCGCACACCGGGCGACAGCCCCGGAACGGCGCGCCCGCGGAGCCGGCGGAGCCCGCGGCCCGGGCGGGCGTACCCGCCGAGGGTCCGGCGCAGCCGCCGGTTCTGCCGCCCGTCGCGCGGGGCGAGGGGCGGTGGTTGCGCGGAGCGCGCCGCGGCGGAGGGGCCCGGTACGCCGGGGCGACGGCTGACGAACCCCCCGTCTTCACCCCGCCCCCGGGCCACCAGGACGCCGAGGACCACCCCGCTCCGCGCGGCGCCCGGTTCGGCCGACGGAGGCCCGAGCCCGTGCCGGGGCCGGTGCCGGAAGCAACGCCCACGTCCGCGCCCACGCCCACGTCCGCGCCCACGTCCGTGCCGGCGCCGCCGAACCGCACGCCCCGGGCCGTCGCCGCCGAGCTGCTCGCGCTGCGCGCGCAGGGCCGTACCGGGGAGGCGCACGCCCTGCTGTGCCAGGCCGCTGCCTGGCCCGCAGGGCAGTTGCCCCACCTGGCCGCCGAGCTGGCCCGCGCCGGCCTGGCGGCCGACTGGAACACCCTGCTCTGGGAGGCCGCCTCGCTGCCGCCCGTACAGCTCGCGGCGGCCGCCGCCGCCCTCGGCGACGCCGGCCGGGAGGCCGACTGCGACGCCCTGCTGCGCCAGGGCGTCTCCCGCCCCGCCCCCGAGGTCGCGGACGCGGCCCTCGCCCTCGGCGCGGCGGGCCGTACCCGGGAGGCCGACGCCCTGCTCGGAGCCTTCGTACGCGTCCGTACCGCCGAGGAGGCCGCCGCCCTGGCCCGGCACGACCCCCAGTGGCTCACCCCGCGGCTGCTCCACGCGGCAGGCCTGCTCCCCGGTGCCCGCCACCGCGACCTCGCCCACGCCCTGCGCGTCGTGGGCATCGTCCCTGCCTGAGGGGCCCACCCCGATCATGCCGGGTGCGAGGCGCCCTGCGGGGCGGGATCCGGTGGTACCCGGGGGTTGCGCGCTCGTCCTGCGGGGACACCCCCGCTCCCACCCGCGCCGGGCCGGCCGCGGAAACCATCCCCCGGCCCGGGTGCCGCGCGGCCCCCGGAGCCCGGTCCCGCGGGGCCCGCCCGGCCGCTTCCGCCAGGTGGCCCGCAGCGCACGCACCGTCTTGCGGACACCCCACGCTTCATGTCGTCAAAGTCCCGTCCGCTGACCGCAAACGACCACGGTGCGACGTAACCTGATCGACTACTCCAACCGTGCACGGCGGTCTTGCCCCACGCTGTGGCGAGGCCTACGTTCTACTCCCTACGCACTCCGTCTACGTGCGTAGAACCGGCGTTCCCGTCGCAAGGAGCAGCTCATGGCCCAAGTCGTCCGCGCCGCGCTGGTCCAGGCCACCTGGACCGGAGACACCGAATCGATGATCGCCAAGCACGAGGAGCACGCCCGCCGGGCCGCCGCCGAAGGCGCGAAGATCATCGGCTTCCAGGAAGTGTTCAACGCCCCCTACTTCTGCCAGGTCCAGGAGCCCGAGCACTACCGCTGGGCCGAGGCCGTCCCCGACGGCCCGACCGTCCGCCGCATGCAGGACCTCGCCCGCGAGACCGGGATGGTCATCGTCGTCCCCGTCTTCGAGCTGGAGAGCGCGGGCTTCTACTACAACACCGCCGCCGTCATCGACGCCGACGGCACCTACCTCGGCAAGTACCGCAAGCACCACATCCCGCAGGTCAAGGGCTTCTGGGAGAAGTACTACTTCCGTCCGGGCAACCTCGGCTGGCCCGTCTTCGACACCGCCGTCGGCCGGATCGGCGTCTACATCTGCTACGACCGCCACTTCCCCGAGGGCTGGCGCCAGCTGGGCCTGGCCGGAGCCCAGCTCGTCTACAACCCCTCCGCCACCCACCGCGGCCTGTCCGCCTACCTCTGGCAGCTGGAACAGCCGGCCGCGGCCGTCGCCAACGAGTACTTCGTCGCCGCGATCAACCGCATCGGCCAGGAGGAGTACGGCGACAACGACTTCTACGGCACCAGCTACTTCGTCGACCCGCGCGGCCGGTTCGTCGGCGACGTCGCCAGCGACAAGGAGGAGGAACTCCTCGTCCGCGACCTCGACTTCGACCTGATCAAGGAGGTCCGCGACCAGTGGGCCTTCTACCGCGACCGCCGCCCCGACGCCTACGGAGGGCTCGTACAGCCGTGACCAACCCGACCCCGCTCCACAACCGCCACCGCACCGTCCTGCCCGACTGGCTCGCGCTGTACTACGCACACCCCATCGAGCTCACCCACGGCGAGGGACGCCACGTCTGGGACGCCGACGGCAACCGCTACCTCGACTTCTTCGGCGGCATCCTCACCACGATGACCGCCCACGCCCTGCCCGAGGTCACCAAGGCCGTCGCCGAGCAGGCCGGGCGGATCATCCACTCCTCCACCCTGTACCTCAACCGGCCGATGATCGAGCTCGCCGAGCGGGTCGCGGCCCTCTCCGGCATCCCCGACGCCCGCGTCTTCTTCACGACCTCCGGCACCGAGGCCAACGACACCGCCCTGCTGCTCGCGACGACGTACCGCCGCTCCAACCAGATCCTGGCGATGCGCAACAGCTACCACGGCCGGTCCTTCTCCACCGTCTCCATCACCGGCAACCGAGGCTGGTCCCCGACCAGCCTCTCGCCGCTGCAGACGTACTACGTCCACGGCGCCGTCCGCACCCGCGGCCCCTTCGCCCACCTCGACGACACCGCCTTCACCGCCGCGGCCGTCGCCGACCTCGAAGACGTACTCGGCCAGGCCCGCGGGGGAGTGGCCGCCCTCATCGCCGAACCCGTCCAGGGAGTGGGCGGCTTCACCTCCCCGCCCGACGGGCTGTACGGCGCCTTCCGCGAGGTCCTCGACCGCCACGGCATCCTGTGGATCAGCGATGAGGTGCAGACCGGCTGGGGCCGTACCGGAGACCACTTCTGGGGCTGGCAGGCGCACGCCCAGAACGGCCCGCCGGACATCCTCACCTTCGCCAAGGGCATCGGCAACGGCATGTCCATCGGCGGCGTCGTGGCCCGCGCCGAGGTGATGAACTGCTTGGACTCCAACTCCATCTCCACCTTCGGCGGTTCACCCGTCACCATGGCGGCCGGCGTCGCGAACCTCGGCTACCTGCTGGAACACGACCTCCAGGGCAACGCACGACGCGTCGGAGGCCTGCTCCTGGAGCGGCTGCGCGGGATCGCCGCCACCGTCCCCGCCGTACGGGAGGTCCGCGGCCGGGGTCTGATGGCCGGTATCGAGCTCACCAAGCCCGGCACAGACCTGGCCGACCCGGACGCCGCCGCCGCCGTCCTGGAGGCGGCCCGCGAAGGCGGCCTGCTCCTCGGCAAGGGTGGCGGCCACAACACCAGCGTGCTGCGCATCGCGCCGCCACTCTCCCTCACCGTCGCCGAGGCGGAAGAGGGCGCCGAGATCCTCGAACAGGCCTTGCGCAGCATCCAGTGAGGGGGACCACATGAGCAACCGCACCCTGATCAGCGGCGGCCTGGTCGTCACCGCCGCCGACGAACTCCACGCGGACGTCCTGATCGAGGACGGCCGCGTGGCGGCGCTGGCCGCCCACGGCTCCGCGGCCGCCGGTGCCTGGACGGCCGACCGTACGATCGACGCGACCGGGAAGTACGTCATCCCGGGCGGGGTCGACGCGCACACCCACATGGAGCTCCCCTTCGGCGGGACCTCCGCCTCGGACACCTTCGAGACCGGCACCAGGGCCGCCGCCTGGGGCGGCACCACGACCATCGTCGACTTCGCCGTCCAGAGCGTGGGCCACTCCCTGCGCGAAGGACTCGACACCTGGTACGCCAAGGCCGACGGGAACTGCGCCGTCGACTACGCCTTCCACATGATCCTCTCAGACGTCAACGAGGGCACCCTGAAGGAGATGGACCTCCTCGTGGGCGAAGGGGTCACCTCCTTCAAGCTGTTCATGGCCTACCCGGGCGTCTTCTACAGCGACGACGGGCAGATCCTGCGCGCCATGCAGCGCGGCGCCTCCAACGGCGGGCTGATCATGATGCACGCCGAGAACGGCATCGCGATCGACGTCCTCGTCGAACAGGCCCTGGCCCGCGGGGAGACCGACCCCCGCCACCACGGCGAGGTCCGCAAGGTGCTGCTGGAGGCCGAGGCCACCCACCGCGCCATCCAGCTCGCCCGGGTCGCGGGCTCCCCGCTGTACGTCGTGCACGTCTCGGCGGAGGAGGCGGTGGCCGAGCTGGCCGCAGCCCGTGACAAGGGCCTGCCGGTCTTCGGGGAAACCTGTCCGCAGTACCTGTTCCTGTCCACCGACAACCTGGAGGAGCCCGACTTCCAGGGCGCCAAGTACGTCTGCTCCACCCCGCTGCGGCCCCGCGAGCACCAGGCCGCACTGTGGCGGGGGCTGCGCACCAACGACCTCCAGGTGGTCTCCACCGACCACTGCCCCTTCTGCTTCCGGGGCCAGAAGGAGCTGGGCCGGGGCGACTTCTCGAAGATCCCCAACGGGCTGCCGGGCGTGGAGAACCGCATGGACCTCCTCCACCAGGCCGTGGTGGACGGGCACATCAGCCGCCGCCGGTGGATCGAGATCGCCTGTGCCGCACCCGCCCGGATGTTCGGCCTCTACCCGAAGAAGGGCACCATCGCGCCGGGGGCCGACGCCGACATCGTCCTCTACGATCCGCACGCCGAGCAGGTCATCTCCGCCGAGACGCACCACATGAACGTGGACTACTCGGCGTACGAGGGCAAGCGGATCACCGGACGCGTCGACACCGTCCTCTCTCGCGGCGAACTCGTCATCGACCGGCGCGAGTACGCCGGCCGGGCCGGCCACGGGGCCTTCGTCCACCGCTCCACCTGCCAGTACCTGTAAGGAGAGTCCCCGCATGGACTTCGGCCTCGTCCTCCAGACGGACCCACCGGCCTCCCAGGTCGTCAGCCTCATGAAGCGCGCCGAGCGCAACGGCTTCCGCTACGGCTGGACCTTCGACTCGGCGGTCCTGTGGCAGGAGCCGTTCGTCATCTACAGCCAGATCCTCGCCAACACGCAGAAGATGCACATCGGCCCGATGGTGACCAACCCGGGCACCCGCACCTGGGAGGTCACCGCCTCCACCTTCGCCACCCTCAACGACATGTACGGCAACCGCACCGTCTGCGGGATCGGCCGCGGGGACTCGGCGATGCGGGTCGCCGGTCGCGCCCCGAACACCCTGGCCCGGCTGGGCGAGGCCATCGACGTGATCCGCGACCTCGCCGAGGGCCGCGAGGCCGAGGTCGACGGCAACCCGATCCGGATCCCGTGGATCCGGGACGGGAAGCTTCCGGTGTGGATGGCCGCGTACGGACCGAAGGCCCTCGCGCTGGCCGGGCAGAAGGCGGACGGGTTCATCCTCCAGCTCGCCGACCCCTACCTCACCGAATGGATGGTCAGGTCCGTCCGGGAGGCGGCCGCGGCGGCCGGCCGGGACCCGGACGCCCTCACCATCTGCGTGGCGGCCCCGGCGTACGTGGGTGACGACCTCGCCCACGCACGCGACCAGTGCCGGTGGTTCGGCGGCATGGTCGGAAACCACGTCGCCGACCTGGTGGGCCGCTACGGCGAACACTCGGGGCTGGTCCCGGACGCCCTGACCGAGTACATCAAGGCCCGCCAGGGCTACGACTACAGCCATCACGGCCGCGCCGGCAACCCGTCCACGGACTTCGTGCCCGACGAGATCGTCGACCGCTTCTGCCTGCTGGGACCGGTCGAGGCCCACATCGAGAAGCTGCGGGCCCTGCGCGACCTCGGCGTCGACCAGTTCGCCCTCTACGCCATGCACGACGAGAGGGAGGCCACGATCGACGCCTACGGCGGACACGTCATCCCGGCGTTGGACTGACTCCCGCCGCCGTCCCGAGGACCGGGCACGTGCCCGGTCGCCCGGCCGTGCGCGAGTCGCTCGCCCGATGCGGGCGGCTCCTGGCCGAGCATGCGCTGCATCGTGCCCGCCGCCCGCACGGACGCGTCGGCGCAGCAGTTGTTGAACAGGACGTGCACGGAGTCGGCCTGCCGTGCCACGTCCCGCAGGCGTGTGACCCACGGGGCCAACTCCGCCTCCGTGTAGGTGTGGCGGTACGCCGCCTCCTTGCTGCCCGGGCCGGAAGAACCCCACTCGGGGCTCCGCCCGTGGAAACGGACGACGGCCAGCTCCGGCGTGGTGACGGCAGTGACCGGAGGAACGGACGAAGGAAGTCCCTGGGCCGTGTCGACGGCGACGGCCGCCGACCCGCACCGGCCGAGGAGCCGGGCGGTCGCGGTCCGCCGCCGCGCACTCCACCACTCCGGGTGGCGAAATTCCACCGCTACCGGCCAACCTTCCGCCCGCCCGGTGCTCTCCTCGACCAGTTGCTCGCCCCTCGGACCCGGAGCCAGCGAGGGCGGGAACTGGAACAGCAGCGTCCCGAGCCGCCCGCTCTCGCGCAAGGGCTCCAGAGCGCTGCTGAAGCGCTGCCACACTTCCTCCAGCAGCCCGGGGTCGGCGCGTACCCGAGCGGGGGCACCCGGTTGCCGCAGGTCGGCCGGGAGGGCTGCGGTCCGTGTGGGATGGCCGGTGAGGAGGGAGAACGCCTTCACGTCGAAGCGGAAGCCGGGCGGGGTCCGACTGGCCCACAGCGCGCTGTTGCGCAGGCTCGGCATCCCGTAGTAAGTGGAGTCGACCTCGACGACTGGGAAACGGGTGGCGTAATACCTCAGCCGTCCCTCCGCGTCACGTTGCCCGGCGGGGTACCACCCGCCGGCGACCAGTGACGGATCCGTCCATGAACACGTGCCCACCGAGATGTCACCCATGGGGACGCGGATACCCCCTCCGCCCGGCGCTACCGGTCCCGCCCGCAGTCCCTGCCGCACCCGGACGGCTCACGCGCCGGTTCACCCCGTGGCCCCCGCGTGTGCGCGCCGCGTTGACCGGGGCCGGTGGGCTTTGTCGGTCCGCCGTGATGTGATGGGCGCATGATCGATGAGTTCCTGGCCCGTGGCCTGCCCGATGTGGAAGAAGCCGTCCGCAAGGCGGCGGCGGTCGAGATCATGCCGAGATTCAGGCAGCTCGCCGAGCACGAGGTCGACGAGAAGACCGGGCCGCACGATCTGGTGACCATCGCCGACCGCAGGGCGGAGGAACACCTCACGGCCGCCCTGACCCGGCTGCTGCCCGGCTCGGCCGTCGTCGGCGAGGAGGCCGTGCACGCCGACCCCACCGTGTACGAGGCGCTGCGCGCGGACGCCCCCGTGTGGATCGTCGACCCCGTCGACGGCACCCGCCAGTTCGTGGGCGGCGACCCGGCCTTCTGCACCCTGGTCGCGCTGGCCCACCGCGGGGAGATCCTCGCCTCCTGGACCTTCGCCCCGGCCCTGGAGGAACTGGCGACCGCCGTGCGCGGACAGGGTGCGTACGTCAACGGGCAGGAGATCCACAGCGGTTCGCCCGAGCCCGGCACCGATCTGCGCGTCGCCATCGCCCACCCCCTCTACACCTCCGACGAGAACAAGCGCACCCTGGCCCGGCTGGACGTACCCGGCGTCGCCGCCAGGCCCTGCGGTTCGGCCGGCCTGGAGTACCTGAAGGTGGCCCGCGGCGAGATGGACGCCCTCGCCTTCACCTGGCCGTCGGCCTGGGACCACGCCGCCGGACTGCTGCTGGTCGCCGAGGCCGGCGGCGCGCAGAGCACCGTCGACGGGGTCCCCTTCCGGGTGGACCGCGACAATGCCCTGCCGTTCGCCGTCGGACGGGACGAGGCCACCGCCGTACGCATCCGGGAGCTGCTCCGGGGCGCGTAGGCCGGGTCTTTTCGGACCACGCCGGGCTCGCGGCCGGCCTGATCCGAAAGACACGGCCCGGGGGTCCGGCGGGTCCTGCCCCACCGGCCCTCGCAATATCCTGGAGGTGCAAGCGCCGCCGGAAACGAAGGAGTGCAAGTGCCGTCGATTTTCGATGTGGTCGTGGTGGGGGCGGGCCCCAACGGGCTGACGGCCGCCGTCGAACTGGCCCGGCGCGGCTTCTCCGTGGCCGTCTTCGAGGCCGCCGACACGGTCGGTGGCGGAGCCCGGACCGAGGAGCTCACCCTCCCCGGCTTCCGGCACGACCCCTGCTCGGCGGTGCACCCGCTCGGCATCGGCTCGCCGGTCTTCGCCACGATGCCGCTGAAGCGGTACGGGCTGGAGTGGCTGCACGCCCCGCTGCCCATGGCGCACCCCTTCGACGACGGCACGGCCGCCGTCCTCTCGCGCTCCGTCGCGCAGACGGCGGCATCCCTGGGCCCGCGCGACGCCGGCGCCTACCGGCGACTGGTCGGACCGTTCCTCGGCCGATGGGACACCCTCGCCCGGGACTTCATGTCCCTGCCGAACACCGCGCTGCCCCGCGACCCGGTGACCCTCGCCCGTTTCGGGCTCGCCGGACTGCCGCCCTCGACCTGGCTCCTGCGCCGCTTCCGGGACGAACGGGCCCGCGCGCTGTTCGCCGGACTCGTCGCGCACGTCATCGCACCGCTCGACGGGATCGGGACCGGCGCGGTCGGCCTGGTCTTCGCCCTCGCGGCCCACGCCGGCGGCTGGCCGATGCCCCGCGGCGGCTCCCAGTCCATCTCCGACGCCCTCGCCGCGTACCTGCGCGACCTCGGCGGCCGGATCCACACGGACTTCGAGGTCAAGCGGCTCGACGACCTCCCGCCCGCCCGCGCCTACGTCTTCGACACCTCGCCGACCGCACTGGCCCGGATCGCCCGCCTCGGGCGCGCGTACGACGGCTACCGGTACGGCGCCTCCGTATTCAAGATCGACTACGCCCTGGACGGCCCGGTCCCGTGGACGGCCGAGGAGCCGCGCCGCGCCGGCACCGTCCAGGTCGGCCCGCGCACGCGCGACATCGACGCCGCCCTCCAGCTCGCCTCGGGCGGCCGGGCCCCCCGCACGCCCTTCCTCATCACGGCGCAGCCCAGCCTCGTCGACCCCGGCAGGGCTCCCGACGGCAAGCACGTCTTCTGGGCGTACGGACACGTCCCCGCGGGCTGGGACGGCGACCTCACCGAAGCCGTCGAGCGCCAACTGGAGCGCTTCGCCCCCGGCTTCCGCGACCTGGTCCTGGCCCGCGCCACGGCCGGTCCGCCCCAGCTCGCCGCCCGCAACGCCAACTACGTCGGCGGGGACATCGCCTGCGGAGCCGCCTCGGGCCTCCAGCTCCTGCTGCGCCCGAGGCTCAGCCTCTCCCCGTACACCACGGCCCACCCGGCGGTCTTCATCTGCTCCTCGGCGACCCCTCCGGGGCCGGGCGTCCACGGCATGTCCGGCCACAACGCCGCCAAGGCCGTCTGGCGCCACCTGCGCAAGGCCCCCTGAGAGCGGCGCCCGACCCCGGCAGCACCCTTGAAAGGACTTTCGATGGTCCGCATCACCCTCGTCCGCGGCGACATCACCGCCGAGAAGGCCGACGCCATCGTCAACGCCGCGAACTCCTCCCTGCTCGGCGGCGGCGGGGTCGACGGCGCCATCCACCGCAGGGGCGGCCCGGAGATCCTCGCCGCCTGCGAGGACCTGCGGCGCTCGCACTACGGCAAGGGCCTGCCGACGGGCCGTGCCGTCGCCACCACGGCCGGCCGGCTGGCCGCCGGGCACGTCATCCACACCGTCGGCCCCGTCTGGTCGCGCGAAGAGGACCGGTCGGAGCTGCTCGCCTCCTGCTACCGCGAGTCGCTGCGCGTCGCCGACGAGCTGGGCGCCCGTACGGTCGCCTTCCCGGCGATCTCCACCGGTGTCTACGGCTGGCCCATGGACGACGGCGCGAGGATCGCGGTCGGGACGGTCCGGGCGGCCCGTACCGAGGTTCAGGAGGTGCGCTTTGTCCTCTTCGACGAAGCCGCCCACGCCGCCTTCGAGGCGGCGGTCGAGGCGTCCCGGTAGGCGTTCCGGGGTCCGGCATGCTCCCGTCGGACGTCCCGGCGGGCCTCACGCCCCCGGCGGCCGCCGGGAGGCACCCGGCGCCGGCCGCGGATAGGTCCTGGACTGCTTCACGCTGCCGTACGCGAAGCTCGACTCGATCGAGGCGATCCCGGGGATGGCGTGGATCCGGTGGCGCACCAGCGCCTCGTAGGCCTCCAGGTCCTCGATGACGACCCGGAGCAGGTAGTCGCTGCTGCCCGCCATCAAGTAGCAGTCCTGGATGTGCTCGATGACCGCGACGTGCTCCTCGAAGAGGCGCACCGCCTCCGCCGTGTGCCGCTCCAGCCGGATCCGGACGAAGACGGTCACCGGCAGCCCGAAGGCGACCTGGTCGACCATGGCCGTGTAGCCGCGGATCAGACCCGCCTCCTCCAGCCGCCGGACCCGGCGCAGGCAGGGCGACGGAGACAGCCGGACGCGGTCGGCCAGTTCCTGGTTGGAAAGGCGCCCGTCCGTCTGCAATTCCCGGATGATCTGCAGATCGACTGCGTCCATGGCCACTCCTTGGCAGATCCTGCCCCAAACGTATGTCCGAGAGGCAGAACTGGCAATCGGCTGCCCCGGCTCAAGGCCTAGCGTTGCCTTGAGCGGACCGGACCGGTCCGTGTTCCAGAGGCTGGAGTGGATCCCTTGGTCGCGACGCACACCACCCGGGCGACCCTGCCTCCCGATGCGGCGGGCCCGTGCGCCGGACACCCCGGCCGGCGCGGGCTCTCCCCCCAGGCCCAGGGCATGCTGGCTCTGCTGGTGACGGTGTCGATCTGGGCGGCGTTCGCACTCAGCGCCCGCGCCCTGAGCACCTCCTCGCTGCTGCCCGCCGACGCGGCGCTGCTGCGGTTCGGCCTCCCCCTCGTCGTGCTCTTCCCCGCCCTGTGGCGGCGCCGCCGCGCCATCGCCGCGGTACGGCCGGGCCCCGCCCTGAAGATCGTCTGCGGTGCCGGGGTGCCCTTCTTCCTGGCCGCGATGAACGGCGGGGCCCTGACGTCGGCGGCCTTCGTCGGGTCCATCGTCCCCGGCATGGTCCCGCTCTTCGTCTCACTGATCATGATCCGGCGCGGGCACGGCGTCCCGAGGGGGACACAGGCCGCGGGCCTGGCGCTGATCGCCGCCGGTGTCGTCGCCCTCGTCTGGCGCTACGTCGTCCCCGTGGACACCGACGTCCTCGCCGGCTCCGGCATCCTCCTGGTCGCCAGCGGCCTGTGGGCCCTCTACACCGTGGGACTGCGCGAGGTGGACCTCGATCCCGTCGGATCGATCGGACTGCTGTGCCTTCCCTCCTTCGTGATCATCGGACTGCTCGTCCTGACCGGGGTCCTCCCCACCGGCATCGCGCACGCCGCGGGCGGCGACATCGTGCTGTTCCTGGTCGTGCAGGGGCTCGGCGTCGGCCTCTGCGCGGGCCTGCTGTACGCCTTCGCCATCCGCCGTCTCGGCGCCGAACGCAGCTCCGTCGTCGGCAGTCTCAGCCCCGTCGCCGTGGTCCTGCTCGCGATCCCCCTGCTCGGCGAGTCACCGACCGCCGCAGTCCTCGTCGGCGTCCCGCTCATCACCGCCGGCGTCGTCCTCGCCAACCGCCGCCCCCGACCCGAGGTCCCCGCACATGCTTGAGCTCCTCCCCCCGCCGCCCACCGACCCGCTGTGGGACCTGACGTACGAGTTCGGCGGCGACGAGCGGCCCGAACGCCTCAACCTCGTCCTCGGCGTCTACCGGGACCAGTCCGGGACCACCCCCGTCATGGCCGCCGTCCGCGAGGCCGAGATCCGGCTGGCGCAGCGCTCGGAGTCCAAGGAGTACCGCGGGCTCTCCGGCAACACCGCCTTCAACCGCTCCCTGCTCGACCTGGTCCTGGGGCCGCACGGGCCCGCCGAGCGGGCCGCGGCCGTCCAGACCGTCGCGGGCTCCGGCGCCCTGCGGCTCCTCGCCGACCTGGTCTTCCGTACCCGCCCCGGCGCCACGGTGTGGATCAGCGACCCGGCCTACGTCAACCACCGGCCCATCCTGGAGGCCGCCGGGCTCAAGGTCCGCACCTACGGGTGGCGGGACCCGGAGGGCGGCTTCGACACGGCCGGCGTGCTGCGGGAGCTGGCGGACGCGGGCCGCGACGATGTCGTCCTGCTCCAGGGGAGCTGCCACAACCCCACGGGCGTCGACCCCCTGCTGGACGACTGGGAGGCGCTGGCCGAATCGGCCGAGCGCGGCGGCTGGGTGCCCTTCGTCGACCTCGCCTACCACGGGCTCGGCGACGGCCTGGAGGCCGACCTGCTGGCCACGCGGATGCTGGCGGCCCGGGTGCCCGAGATGCTGATCGCCGTGAGCTGCTCGAAGAACTTCGGCCTCTACAGCGACCGCGTCGGCTGCGCCATCGTCCTCGGCTCCTCGGGCCGGGCCGTGCGGTACGCCGAGACGGCCCTGCAGAACGCCGCCCGGACCCTGTACTCGATGCCGCCCGAGCACGGCGCCGCCGTCGTGACCACGATCCTCCAGGACGAGGGGCTGCGGGCCTCCTGGCGCGCGGAGCTGGACGTCATGCGCGGCCGGATCATGGCCAACCGCGCGGATCTGACCGACCACCTCGCCGCGCTCGGCTGCACGGAGCAGGCGCGCTCGCTGGCCCGGCAGAAGGGCATGTTCTCGATGCTGCCGCTGTCCGCGCACCAGATGCTCCGGCTGCGCAGGCAGTACGCCATCTACGGGACGACCTCGGGGCGGATCAACATCGCCGGCATACCGGCCCACCGGATCCCCTGCCTGGCCCGGGGGATCGCGGCGGTCCTGGACACGGCCGAGGTGCCCCGCCCGCGCGAGCTCGCCTGAGCCCCGGGCCGGGGCCGCCGCAGGTGTTACTCCGGCTCGGTGTCCTTGAAGCACCGGGAGTACACGGCGAAGTTGATCAGGTTCTCGCCCCCGTCGGAGCTGTCCATCCACTGGGCCTCCAGCTGGGTGTGGGACGCCTCGTGGACGGCGAGGACCTCGGGAGTCTTCGCCTTGGTGTTCTCGTTCGGGCCGTTCTTCACGACCTTCCAGCCGTTCTGCGGCAGCTGCGCGGCGAGGTTCTTCATACCCGTGTCGAGGGCGTCGTGGTCCACGCCGTACACGGACCAGACGTGCCGAACGTTGCGCAGGCCCTGCTTCTTCTCCTCGCTGGTGCCGCAGGGATAGGTCGCCGGCCCCCCGTCGGTCACCTTGCCTTTCACCTGTGTCATGTCGAGGGCCCTGCTCGACAGGTCGCCGACCTCCTTCTCCACGTCCCGGTGGGCGCGGGGCTGCGGTTCGTAGGTGCGCTTGGCGGAGGGTTCGCTGTCCATGAGAGTGCATCCCGATGCGAGGGTCAGGGCGCCCAGGAGCGCCAGTGCCGTGACGTTGTACCTGTTCTTGCGGTCCATTAGTGGGGCGCCGCCCTTTCCAGATCGACCCGGTCGTAGCGGCCCGCTATGACGGCCGCCTGGTTGCGCAGACTGAGGGACGCCTTGCCGTCCTCCTCGTCCCAGAAGCCTCCGTGGCCCGGGGCGTCGCTGCGCATCTTGTTGGCGCCGAAGGACTCGTCCGTCGGAATGGTCCAGTTGTCGCCGAGACCGGCGAACCGGCCACCACCCGTGACGAAGTTGTCGTCGCCCCCGCCCTCCATCGCCCACACGTGCTTGGGCTTGAAGCCCAGGTCGGCGGCGTGGTCCGCCTGCATGCCGGGACTGCCGGCCACGACCACGTCGTCGACGGGCAGGGGATCGGCCCATGTGTCGGCGTACTCGCTGCGGTACTTCGCCGTGTCGCCGATCAGCGTGGATCCGTAGCTGTGGCCCATGAGCGTCGTGTGCGAGCTGTCGCCGGTGGCCGAGCGGTGGGCCGCCTCGGTGCCGTCGAGGAACTGCCGCAGCGTCGGAGCGCCCTGCTGCCCCCACTTGTCCTGGGTGGCCTCGGTGAGGATGGTGTTCGGGGCGTCGTAGTCGAACCAGGTGATGGTCGACACCGACTTGCCGGGCGCCAGCGCCGAGGACTCGCGCCACAGGGCGTCGCTCTTCGCGGCCTCGTCCTCGATGCTGCCCAGGGTCGTCTTCGTGCCCGGCACGAAGACGGCTGTGTGGTCCGCGGTGTCCGGGTTGCCGTTGGCCAGGATCACCCGTCCGTCGTTGTTCGCCTCGGCGTCGAAACCGAGCAGGTACGCCTGCGGCAGCCCGCGCCTGCCGGTCTCGTCGAAGCGCTTCTGGATGGTGTCCATGCCCTGCAGCCGGTCCTCCAGGTGGGCCTTGCGGTCCCCGTGCTTGTCGTTCCAGGCGCTCCACTCGTCGGTCTCTTCGCGCATCCACGCCCGTCCGCGCTGGACGTAGTGGTATTTGGGCTCGGGCTCCTTGGGAATCGCGTTCAGCTCCGTCTTGTAGGCGCCGTGGGTCTCCGCGAGCACCGTGCGGTTGGCGTTGTCGCGGACGTCGGCGGGCAGTCCGTTCATCGCGCCGACGCTCGCCGGCTGGAGGGTGATGTAGGCCTCCCTCTCCCGGTCCGAAAGGCCCTTCCACCACTCGGCGTTCAGCTCCGGGTCGCTGCCCTTCGGCGGCGGCGGCTTGATGTGGGCGAGGTAGTCCTTCGCGCCGGCCTGGACCTGGCCGGTGTCGGCCTGGACGTCGGCCCAGTCGGACTCGGAGACGACGAGGTCGTCGTCGGCTTTCAGCTTGCGCAGTCTGGGGGCCCACTGGGTGTCGGCCTCGGTGGCCTCGGCGACGGCCTGGGCGATCCGGTTGGCTATCTCCACCGCCTTCCCGAAGTTGGGATTGGGGTGGATGTTCGCGGCCTGCCGCTCCAGCGCGGCGGACAGGTCGTTGGCGTCCTTGGTGGGATCGATGACGTTCCCGGAGGGTTTGCCCTTTGCGCTTCCGGAAACGGTGCCGCCGTCCGGCAGCTTGCCGTCCTTCTCCTCGCCCGCGGGCGGGTAGCTGACCGAACCGT
Source organism: Streptomyces virginiae (assembly GCF_040638905.1). Taxonomy (GTDB): domain Bacteria; phylum Actinomycetota; class Actinomycetes; order Streptomycetales; family Streptomycetaceae; genus Streptomyces; species Streptomyces virginiae_B. The sequence goes on from NZ_JBEZYV010000014.1 coordinate 96,466, forward strand.
CCGGCCCCACCGAGAACTTCGCGGCCTCGGCGTCCGACAGGGCGGCGTCCAGCTTCGACTTGGCGGTCGTCAGTGACGCGGCCAGGGCGCTGAGTGAGGTCGCCGCGAGCCCGCATTCGACCTGCGTGTAGTGGAAGTTCTTGGCCAGCAGGTGCAGTTGGTCGATCGCGGCATCCACGGCCTTGCCGCTCAGCCCGGCTCTCAGCCGCGTGGTGATCTGACTTTCGGCACTCGCGTAGGCGTGGTCGGCCATGCTGCTGACCGACCGGTACCCGTCCGCCGCCTCCGTGAACTCCGAAGGCTTGAGCGCCTTCAGCGTTGCGTAGTCCATCCCCGCGATCACCGACCCCGTAAGTATCTGCGAATGCAATGCTCGCGATCTTACCTACGGGTGTGCGCGGACATGACAGTCCCCGGCAGTCCGTCGGTTCCATGAGCCATCCGCCGTCGCCGATGGCTCCCGTGGTCGACAAGTACTGCCGGGGGCCTGGCCAGAGCCTGGACAAAGTCACTCGAGCCCCAGGACGTCTCCTGAGGGAGGTGCGGCTCTTTCCGGTGATCCGGTGTATTTATGAGTCTCCTCCCTATATGTCCCAAGTCAAGGGTTTCCGGGACGTACGCTGGAAGAAATTCGCGTCGCGAGCCGTACGAGCCCGACGGGAGGTGGGGCCATGACCGCAGGGCCGGAATTCCGGGTCGCGCAGGGGCCCGGCGCCACGGTCTGGGCACCCGAGACGGTCACGGACGACCCGTACAACGCCCAGACCCCGGCGGCCGCGCTGGCCGAGCCCGTCACCCCCGTCGGGGCCTTCTTCGTACGCGACCACTTCCGCGTCCCGCCCACCGACCCCGGCCGGTGGCGGCTCCGGTTCGGCGGCGCCGTCGCCACCCCCCTCTCCATCGGCTACGAAGAACTCCTCACGCTGGAACACCGCGAACTCGACGTCGTCGTGGAATGTGCGGGCAACGGCCGGAGCCTGATGCGACCGCCCCCGCCCGGCCTGCCCTGGAGTCAGCGAGCGGTGGGCTGCGCACACTTCGCGGGCGTGCCCTTCCACCTCCTCGCCGACCGTGCCGGCATCGACCCCGCCGCCGTCGAGGTCGTCTTCACCGGAGCCGACCGCGGCCCGGTGCACGGCCGCCGCACACCCTTCGAACGCAGCCTCCCGCTCGCCGTGGCCCGCCACCCGGACACCCTCCTGGCCACCCGCATGAACGGCGAACCGCTCGCCCCCGGGCACGGGGCACCGGTCCGCCTGGTGGCCCCCGGCCGGTACGCCGTCGCGGATGTGAAGTGGCTGGTCGCAGCGCGGGCCGTGACCAGCCCCTTCACCGGCGTCTTCCAGGCCGAGGAGTACCTCTACCTCACCCCGCGCGGCACCCCCGAAGGCCCCGTGACGACCCTGCGGGTCAAGTCGCTCATCACCGAGCCCGCACCCGACGAGGACCTGCGCCGCGGCCACGAGACCCTGGTCCGGGGCCACGCATGGTCGGGCGACGGAGTGGCCGTGCGCAGCGTCGAGGTGCGGGTCGAACACGAGGACGACGCCCGCGACCCGGACCACGTCCGGGGCTGGCACCGGGCCGTACTCGAACCACCGGCCGGCCCGTACGCCTGGAGCGACTGGTCCTACCGGTGGACCCCGCAGCAGCCGGGACCGTACCGGCTGCTCTCCCGCGCGACCGACGCCCGCGGCGACACGCAGCCGCCGCAGGCCCCGTGGAACGCCCGTGGCTACGGCTGCAACCCCGTGGCCTGTGTCGAGGTGGTGGTCGTATGAACGGTTACGAGGCGACGATCGAGGTCCTCGCCACCCCGTCGCTCGGGGACACCAGCTACCTGCTCGTGAGCGGTGACGAGGCCGCCCTCGTCGACCCGCAACGCGACAGCTGGGAGCTGATGGAGTCCTGCGCAGCCAAAGGGGTCCGGATCCGCTACGTCCTGGAGACACACGTCCACAACGACTACGTCTCCGGCGCGCTGGAGGTCCGCGCGGCGACCGGCGCCACCGTCGCCGGCCCGGCCCGCGCACCGTACGCCTTCGACCACCTGCCCATGGCCGAGGACGACGAGATCCGCGTCGGCGACGTGACCGTGCGGGCCGTGGAAACCCCGGGCCACACCGCCGAACACACCTCCTACCTGGTCTTCGACGACGGCGCCCGGGCCCCGTCGGCCGTCTTCACCGGCGGCAGCCTCCTCGTCGGCAACGCCGGCCGGACCGATCTTTCCGGCAGCGGCCGTACGGAGGAACTCGCCAGGGCCCAGTACCGGACGCTGCGCCGCCTCGCCCTGCTCCCGGACGGCACCCGCGTACTGCCGACGCACGGCGCGGGCAGCTCCTGCGCGGCCGGCCCGGTGTCGGGGGAGCGGACCAGCACGGTCGGCACGGAGCGGCGCACCAACCCCGTGCTCACCGCCCAGGACGAGGAGGAGTTCGTCAGGGGACGGATGTCGGACCTGCCCCCGTACCCCGCCTACTACCGCCACATGGGGTCCCTCAACGGGGCCGGGCCACGGGTGCTCGGCGGCCCGCCCGTGATGCGCCCGCTCACCCCGACCATGGTGGAGGGGCTCCTCGGCGGCGGCGCGCAGATCGTCGACGTACGGGACCGGGCGGCCTTCGCCGCCGGCCACCTCCCCGACTCGATCTGCGACGAGCTCGACGAACGCTTCGCGAGCCTCGTCGGCGAGGTCGTGCCCTTCGGCACGCGGCTGGTCCTCGTCCTGCCCGAACCGCCCGGGGACGCGGCCCACGAGGCGATGGTCCAGCTCCTGCGGATCGGATACGACGACATCGCCGGGTACCTGGCCGGCGGGCCCGACGCCTGGGCGGCCGCCGGCCGCCCGCTGCGCACCTTCCGGACCGCGGACGCGGCCGCCCTGGCCGGGCACGTCGGCGGCAGGCGGGTGCTCGACGTGCGGCCCGACCGCCCCGAAGGCGGCATCCCCGGCTCGCTGGCCGTGCCCCTCGCCGAGCTGCCCCGCAGGATCGGCGAACTGCCCCGGGACCGGGAGATCCTGGTGGTGTGCGGCAGCGGCCGCCGGGCGGCCGTCGCGGCGGGCCTGATCGACCGTGCGGGCATCCCCGTGACCGCGGTGATCAGCGGCGGAGCCCGGGAGCTGATGGCGCACGCCTGACGCAGGCCCGGGCGCGGGTTTCGCGACGCCCCCGCGGAGGTACGGTCCTCACCCGCCCTTCCGGCGACGCGAGCCCGGCGCCGATGCCTCGGATAGGGTGAATCGGTAGCAATTCGGGCCCCCGGGGTGAGGTCGGTGTGGACACGTACCAGTCGACGAGCGAGGTGCCGGACCAGCCGGCGGCAGTCGGCTACGCCGGCGTGCTCCGCGAGCTGCTGCCGATCGCCCTGTGGCGGGAGGACGCCGACGGCCGCATCGTGGAATGGTCGCTGGCCGCCCAGGACCTGCTCGGACACCGCCCCGAGGACATTCTCGGCCGCCCCGGCGCCTCCGTACTGGTCCCCGAGGCCAACCACGAGCTCGCCGACCAGCTGACCCGCCGCGTCCAGGCCGGCGAGACCGTCGTCGGCACCCTCCCCGTACGCCACCGCGACGGGCACCGCGTCGTGATGGAGATGTGGATCGTCCCCGCCGTCGACGCCACCGGGCGCACCGGAGCCATGCTCATCGCCGTGGAGACCTCCGAGGTCCTCCACATGCGCGACTCCCTCGCCGCCCTCCAGAGCCTCTTCACCCAGTCGCCCATCGGCCTCGCCACCCTCGGCCCCGACCTCCGCTTCCTCCGGGTCAACGACGCACTGGCCCGGATGAACGGCATGTCCGCCGCCGACCACCTCGGCAAACGGCTCACCGAAGTCGTCCCCGGGGTCAACGCCGTCGCCCTGGAGGCGACCATGCAGCAGGTCCTCGACCGGGGCACCGCCGTCGTCGACGTCCGCCGCACCGGGCGGACACCCGCCGACCCCGAACACGACCGGACCTGGTCCTGCTCCTACGCCCCGCTCCTCGACGGCTCCGGGCGGCCCCTCGGCGTGATCGCCTCCCTCATCGACATCACCGAGAGACAGCAGGCCCAGGCCGAGGCCGAGCTGGCCCAGCACCGCTTCGCCCTGCTCGCGGAGGCCGGCACCCGCATCGGCACCACCCTGGACCTGCACCAGACCGCCCAGGAGATCGTCGAACTGCTGGTACCGCATTTCGCGGACTCCGCCGACGTACAGCTCCTCGAATCGGTCCTGGGCCCCGACGAGGGCGCAACGCCCGCGGCCTCCACCCGCGGAGTCCTGCGCCGTCTGGCGGCCCAGTTCCCCGACCCCTCCGCCCCCACCGCGAAACTCACCGCCGGCCAGACCTTCCAGATCCCCGCGGGCACCGTCTACGAACGGGTCATCGCCGAGGGCCGGCCCATGAACCTCTACGTCTCCGACATCCCGGCCCTGATCACCTCCCCGCGCGCCGGCGCCCTGAGGTCCTACCTGGCCACCCTGGGCTCGGCCCGCCTGGTCCCGCTCGTCGCCCGAGGCACCGTGCTGGGAGCCGTCACCGTGACCCGGACGCGCGAGCGCGAGCCCTTCGACGCGCAGGACTGCGTACTCGTCGACGAACTCGTCGCCCGCGCCGCCCTCAACATCGACAACGCCCGCATGTACACCCGCCAGCGCCGGGCGGCCCTGACCCTCCAGCGCAGCCTCACCAACAGCGCCCTGCCCGAGGTCCCCGGCCTCGAACTCACCGGCCGCTACCTGCCCGCCAGCGACAACGACGTCGGCGGGGACTGGTTCGACGCCATCCCGCTGCCCGGCGGCCGGACCGGGCTCGTCATCGGGGACGTCATGGGCCACGGGGTCCACGCGGCGGCCGTCATGGGCCAGCTGCGCACGGCCGTACGGACCCTCGCGCGCCACGGCGTACCCCCCGCGCAGCTGCTCCGCTCCCTCGACGCGGTCGTCGCCGACCTCGGCGAGGACGAGATGGCGACGTGCGTGTACGCCGTGCACCACGCGGCGTCCGGCGCCTGCGTCATCGCCCGCGCCGGCCACCCGCCGCCGGCCGTCGTCGCCACCGACGGGACCGTCACCTTCCTCCACGGCCCGCCCGGGACCCCGCTGGGCGCCGGAGGACGCGACTTCCGCACCGAGGAAGTGCACCTGCCCCCGGGCAGCCTGCTCGTGCTCTACACCGACGGGCTCATCGAGGCCCGGGACCGCGACCTCGACCAGGGCATGGAACAGCTGGGCAGGGCCCTGCACGGGGTGGAGCAGCCCCTGGAGGGAATGTGCGACCAGATCCTGCGGCGGCTGCTGCCGTGCGCGCAGGAGGACGACGTGGCGATGCTGCTGGCCCGCTCCCGGCCCGTCTGACCCGCCCGGCTCACCAGGCCAGGTCCTCCAGCGCGTCCAGGTCCAGCGGCGCCGGCGGCTGCGGCTCCGCACTCCCGGTCAGCGGCAGCTCGGCCCAGATGACCTTCCCGCGGTCGGTGTAGCGGGTACCCCACCGCTCCGCGTACTGCGCGACGAGGAACAGCCCGCGCCCGCCCTCGTCGGTGGTGGCCGCGTACCGCAGGTGCGGAGAGGTGCTGCTGCCGTCGGAAACCTCGCAGATCAGGCTCCGGTCGCGGATCAGGCGGACCCCGACGGGCGCGCTGCCGTACCGGATCGCATTGGTGACCAGCTCGCTCAGGATCAGCTCCGCGGTGAAGGCGGTGTCCCGCAGGCCCCACTCGACGAGCTGCGCCGAGCCGGCGTTGCGCACCCACGAGACGGCGGAGTGCTCGAGGGGCACCTCCCATTCGGCGATCCGGTCCGCCTCCAGCCGCCGGGTGTCCGCGATCAGCAGGGCGATGTCGTCGCTCGGCACCGGGAACAGCATCGTGGCCAGGACGTCCGAGCAGGCCTGGTCGGGGCTGCGGCCCGGCCGCGACAGCGTCTCGGCGAGCAGGTGCAGCCCGGTGTCGAAGTCCCGGTCGCGGTCCTCCACCAGGCCGTCGGTGAACAGTACGAGCCGGCTCCCCTCCGGCAGCTGGAACTCGACCGCCTCGAAGGGCATCCCGCCCACGCCGAGCGGGATCCCGGCCGGCATCTCGGGGAACTCCACCCGGCCGTCGGGGCGGATCAGCGCGGGCCCGGGGTGCCCGGCGCTCGCCATCCGGCACCGCCCGGAGACCGGATCGTAGACCGCGTAGAGACAGGTGGCGCCGGTGACGGAGGACGTGCGCTCGGCCGTACCGTCGGGCCCCGCGTCCTCCCCGTCCGCTCCGCTCCCCTCCCCGTCGGCGCTGCCGTCCCCGTTCCCGGCGACCCCGGCCTCGTCCTGGTCGATCCGGTTGATCAGCTCGTCCAGGTGCCCGAGGAGCTCGTCGGGCGGCAGGTCCAGGGTGGAGAAATTGTGGACCGCCGTGCGCAGCCGCCCCATGGTGGCCGCCGCGTGCACCCCGTGCCCGACGACATCGCCCACGACCAGCGCCACCCGGGCGCCCGGCAGCTGGATCACGTCGAACCAGTCGCCTCCCACCCCCGCCTTCGCCGGCAGGTAGCGGTAGGCCACGTCCACGGCGCTCTGGTCGGGCAGCACCCGGGGCAGGAGGCTGCGCTGGAGCGTCACGGCCATCGCGTGCTCGCGGGTGAAGCGGCGGGCGTTGTCGATGGAGACGGCCGCCCGCGCACCCAGCTCCTCCGCGAAGGACAGGTCCTCCCCGTCGAAGGGCTCGGGGGTGTCGGCGCGCCAGAAGTTGGCCATGCCCAGGACCACCCCGCGGGCCTGCAGGGGTACGGAGATCAACGAGTGCAGTCCGTATTCGAGGGCCACGCGGGTGCCCTGGGAGTCCTGGGCCCGCCAGCCCATGGCCGCGTTCAGGTCGGCCGCGAGCACCGCGTGCCCGGCGTCCAGGGCCGCCGCCATCGGGGCCGTGGGCACTTCGAACCGGATGAGGTCGCCGACCGGCTGGAGCGGCGAATCGGGGCGGATTCCGGTGATGGCGGCACGGCGCATCTCCGTGTACACACCGCCACGGGAGGGCTCGTCGCCGCGCAGTACGGGCTCCAGCAGCTCCACCGTCACGAAGTCCGCGAAGCGCGGCACGGCCACCTCCGACAGCTCCTCGGCGGTCCGCGCGACGTCCAGCGTGGTGCCGATCCGCACGCCCGCGTCGTACAGCAGCTGGAGGCGGCTGCGGGCGACCTCGGCCCGGCCGGACAGCGAGGCGAGCTCGGTCGTGTCGCGCAGGGTCACCACACGGCCGGCCGGCCGCCCCGCGTAGGCCACCGTGGGCCGGACGTTGACCGCGAGCAGCCGGTCGCCCGCCAGGTGCACGTGGTCGGTCACGACCCGGCCCGAGGCGAGCAGCTCGGTGGTGCGGGGGTCGAGTCCGAGGCCGCCGACGTGGCGCTCCTCGGCGTCCTGCGGCAGGTCGAGCAGCCGTCGGGCCTCGTCGTTGGCCAGGATGAGCCGCTGGTCGTTGCCGATGATGAGCACGCCCTCGCGGACGGCGTGCAGAACGGCCTCGTGGTGTTCGTTCATCCGGGTCATCTCGGCGGCGCCCAGGCCGCGGGTCTGGTGCAGCAGCCGCCGGCTGACCAGGGCGGCGCCGACCGTGCCGAGCAGCAGACCGCCCGCCGTGGCGCCCACGAGCAGCGGGAGCTGTCCCTCCACCGCGTGGGAGACGTTCTCCACCTCGATGCCGGTGCCGACCAGGCCGATGACCTCGCCGTCCGCGTTCCGCACGGGCACCACCGCCCGGACGGCGTCGCTCGGCTGCCCCTTGAACACCTGGGTGAAGGACTCCCCGGCGACGGCCCGGGAGACGTCCGAGGCCCGTTGCCCGATCAGCTCGGGCCGGGAGTCGGTGTAGCGGACCCCGCGGAGGTCCATCACCGCGATGAAGTCCAGGCCCGAGGCCCTGCGGGCGGCTTCGGCCAGCGGCTGGAGCGCGGCCGTCGGATCGCGCGACATCAGCGCCTGGGGGAGTCCGGGGGCGTGCGCGAAGGCCTCGGCGGCGGCGAGCGAGCGGTTGCGGGCGTCGCGCTGGCTGTCGTAACGGGCCTGGTAGACCAGGGCCAGCGCGGCGGCGGTGATCAGCAGCAGCACGATCACCGCCTGGAGGGCGAAGACCTGACCGGCGACACTGTGCGCCCCCCGGGACAGGCGCGCTGACATGCGCGAACCCCACCCGGTCGGCTGTCGACCAAAACGTCCGGTCATGAGCCCTTTCTAACACTGTCCCGGGGTTTGGGCGTGGGCTACCGGACCTCCCCGTGCCCCCGCACCGAACGCCCGAGGCCCGGCCCCCGGGCGGGGGGCCGGGCCTCGCGCGAGGCGCGGGGCCCGGGGCCTCCGCCCCGGTGGGTCAGAGGACGTCGGCGGCGATGGCGGCGGCGACCTGCTCCAGGAGGGGACCCGCGTTCGGGATGGACTTGGCCGGGTCGGGCTCCAGATCCGTCAGCGGGTACGCCTTGCGGATACCGGCCGCCTCCAGGGCCTCTTGGTCCAGCAGCAGCCGGCCGCAGACCGCGACCACCGGCTTGCCCGCCGCCCGCGCCGCCGCCGCGACGCCCGCGGGGGCCTTGCCGTGCAGGGTCTGCTCGTCCAGGGAGCCCTCGCCGGTGATGACGAGCGTGGCCCGCTCCAGCGCCGGCGCGAAGCCCAGTACCTCCAGCATCAGCTCGATGCCGGGCCGGAAGCTCGCGCCCAGCAGCAGTGCGCCGTAGCCGATGCCGCCCGCACCGCCCGCGCCCGGGGACGCGGCGAGCTCGGCGGCCTTCGGCCCGATCGCCTTCTCCAGCACCTGCGCGTAGTGCGCCAGCGCCGCGTCGAGCGCCGCCACGTCCTCGGGCGAAGCGCCCTTCTGCGGGCCGTAGACGGCCGCGCAGCCCTTCGGGCCGGTCAGCGGGTTGTCCACGTCGCTGGCCAGGACGAAGTCGACCTCCGCGAAGCGGGGGTCCACGCCCGACAGGTCGGCCGAGGCCAGGTCGGCCAGCGCACCGCCGCCCGGACCGACCGGTTCGCCGTTCGCATCCAGGAACACCGCGCCGAGCGCCGCCAGCATCCCGGCACCGCCGTCCGTGGTGGCGCTGCCGCCGACGCCGAAGACGATCGAGCGGGCGCCCGCGTCCAGCGCGGCCTTGAGGACTTCGCCCGAGCCGTACGTGGTCGCCGTCAGCGGGGCGAAGCTGCCCGCCGGCAGCAGCTGGAGGCCCGAGGCCTCCGCCATCTCGACCACAGCGGTGTCCCCGCGCAGCGCGAAGGCGGCCGTGACCTGGTCACCGAGCGGTCCGGTGACCCGTACCTCCCGGCGTTCGAAACCGGCCGCCACGGCGGCCGCGACCGTGCCGTCGCCGCCGTCCGCGACGGGGAGGGTCTCGATCTCCACGCCCGGTACGGCCCTGCGCAGGCCGGCCGTCACCCGCTCCGCGACCTGAACGGCCGTGAGCGAGCCCTTGAATTTATCCGCGGCGATGAGCACGCGCGCGGCCTCAGTTACTGCTCCGTCCGTCACCTTGCTATCCCTTGCTATCGAACAGTGCAGTCGCGCCGCCATGAGCTTATCCGGAGGATCCTCCTATGCCCATGAGTGGCCTGGGCCACACCCGGCGCGCCATGCGCCTAAATACGGATATGAGCCCGCATAGTGTGGCCGCATGAGCGCCGCATCACTGGAACAGCCGCGTCCGGACACCCCGGGCGGCGGCCCCGGCGGTCGCGTGGACGCGCCCCCGACCACACCGTCGTCACCGTCGGCGTGATCGCCGTGCCGGCCGGCGTCGCCTGGGCGGCCCTCGCCGGAGACTCCTTCGGCGCCGCGTCGAGCACCGTGCCGGCGTAACCCTGAACAACTGCGCCCGGCCGTACGTGATCGCCGCCGACGTCTTCCTCGTCATGTGCGCCGTCCTCGCCATCAGCCGCTTCGACCCGATCCGCCTCGGCGGCACCGGCCCCGGGGCGGGCGTCTGACCGGCGGCACCTCGGTAGGGTGGCCGGGTGACCACCACGGATGACTACGCCACGTACATCGCGAGCCTGCCCCGGGTGCTGGCCGGCGCGGCCGCCCTCTACCGGGACGCCGAGGGCCGGGTCCTGCTCGTCGAGCCCAACTACCGCGAGGGCTGGGCCCTGCCGGGCGGCACCATCGAGTCGGACGGGGGCGAGTCGCCGCGCACCGCCGCCCGCCGCGAGAGCGCCGAGGAGATCGGCATCGACGTCCCCCTCGGCCGCCTCCTCGCCGTGGACTGGACGATCGGCCCCGACCGGCCGCCGCTCGTCGCGTACCTCTACGACGGGGGCGTGCTCGACGAGGCCTCCCTGGCCTCGATCAGGCTCCAGGAGGAGGAACTGGTCTCGTGGCGGCTCGTCGACCCCGCCGAACTCGCCACCTATCTGCCCGGATCGCTCGGACCGCGCGTCCAGGAGGCCTACCGGGTCCTCCAGTCGGGTGAGGGCACCGTGGAACTGGAGAACGGCCGGCGCCCGGTCACCCCGTAGACACTCGGCAGACACCGGCCTACTTCGACCAGGACAGAATCAAGCGATGATCACGATGTACGCCTGGCCCAGCACGGCCGACGGGCCGGACGCCCTGCCGATGGTCCACTTCACGACCGACGAGCAGGCCGGCGGCGAGGTCACCCCCGACGGGACGCCGGTGTGGCTCTTCGACACCGCGATACGCGAGGGCGGCTGGGCCCGGTTCGCCGACTTCGAGGGGTGGTCCACGCCCGCCGCCGACTGGCGGGCCCTCTACCGCCGCGAGGACGACTTCCTCGCCGTCACCGGCCCCGGCGCCTGCCAGGGCTGGTACGAGGGCAACCTCGGCGCCGACGCCGAATGGGTGGCGGCGGCCGCCGCGCAGCAAGGCGTGGTGCTGCTCGCCGCCCCCGTGCAGCACCCGTCGCTCTACGGCTACGCCGTGGAGGCCGGCGCCGCCTTCGCCCTGCTCGTCCCGCTCCTCGTGGTCTGACCCGCGATCAGACCAGGAGTTTGGCCTTGGCGCGGTCGAACTCCTCCTGGGTGATGTCGCCCTTGTCCTTGAGGACGGAGAGCTTGTGCAGCTCGTCCGCCGAACCGCCACCGGGGCCGGCCGCCTGCTGGACGTACTGCTTGAAGGCCGCCTGGTTCTCCTGCATCTGCTTCACATCCCGCTCGGTCATGCTCTTCCCCCGGGCGATGAGGTACACGAACACGCCGAGGAACGGCAGGATCAGCACGAAGATCAGCCAGCCGGCCTTGCCCCAGCCGCTCAGCGTGTGGTCACGGAAGATGTCCGTGATGATCTTGAAGAGCAGGAAGAACCACATGATCCACAGGAACAGCCACAGCATCGTCCAGAAGAGGTTCAGAAGCGGATAGTCGTCCATGCCCGGCTCCGATCGCGTCGCGGTACCTCTTTCATACAGGTGGTCCCGTATGTCCGCATTCGGAGCCGGTCCGCCGGTCGACGCCTAAGAGCGTGAAGCGGACTCGAAGGCCAGCAGCTGGACCTTGCGCTCCACCCCGCCGCCGTAGCCGGTCATGCTGCCGGACGCACCGATCACCCGGTGGCACGGCACGATGATCCCGACCGGGTTCTTCCCGTTGGCCAGGCCCACCGCCCGCGAGGCGTTCGGCTTTCCCAGCTTCGCCGCCAGCTTCCCGTACGACCACGTCTCGCCGTACGGGATCCGTACCAGCTGGTCCCAGACGCTGCGCTGGAAATCGGTGCCCTCCAGACGCAGCGGGAGGTCGAACGCGGTCAGCTCCCCGGCGAAGTACGCGGCCAACTGTCGCACCACTTCGGGGAACGGCTCCTCCGAGGCGGCCACCCGCTCACCGAAGGACTCCTCGGCCGGCCGGTGGCGCTGCCCGGTCATGTAGAGGCCGCTCAGGACGCCGTCGGCGGCGACCAGGGTGAGCGGACCGTAAGGGCTGTCGACGACGGTGTGCTGCTTGACGTTCACGGATGCTCCTCAGACGGGCAGGTGGTTGACGGGGTGGGAGTCCGTGGCCCACAGGTACTGGACGGCGTACGCGCGCCAGGGCCGCCAGCCGGCGGCCCGGGCCGTCAGCGCCGACGGGGTGGACGGCAGACCGAGCCCCTGCGCCGCGCGCCGCACGCCGAGATCGGACGGCAGGAACGCGTCCGGGTCGCCGAGCGCCCGCATCGCGATCACCTCGGTGGTCCACGGACCGAAACCGGGCAGCGCCGAAAGCTGCGCGCGGGCCGCCTCCCAGTCGCTGTCGAAGCCGAGCGGCAGCGAACCGTCGGCCAGCGCCGAGACCAGGCCGGTGAGCGTGGCCCGCCGGCTGCGGGGCAGTGCCAGCGACTCCGGGTCGAGCCCGGCCAGCGCCTGCGGCGAGGGGAAGAGGTGCGTCAGGCCGCCCAGCGGGTCCTCCACGCGTTCGCCGTGCGCCGTGACCAGCCGGCCGGCGTGCGTGCGCGCCGCCGCCGTGGACACCTGCTGGCCCAGCACGGCCCGTACGGCGAACTCCGCCGCGTCGGCCGTACGGGGGACCCGGCGCCCGGGGGCCTTGTCCACGAGCGGAGCCAGCAGCGGGTCGGAGCGCAGCTGCTCATCGACGGCCTCGGGATCGGCATCGAGGTCGAGCATCCAGCGGCACCGGCTGATGGCGATCGTCAGGTCGCGCAGGTCGGTGAGGGCGAGGCGGCAGCCGATGTGGTCGGGCTGCGGGGTCAGGGTGACCACGCCGGTGCCGTGGGGGAGGCGCAGGGTGCGGCGGTAGGCGCCGTCGCGCCACTCCTCGACGCCGGGCACCGCGGTCGCGGCGAGGTGACCGAAGAGGTTGTCGGGGTTCAGGGGCGTGCGGAACGGCAGGCGCAGGCTGATCGTGCCCGGGATCCGGGGCGGGGCGTTCCTGTTGCGGCCGGCCTTGACCGACCGGTTGCGCAGCTCGCTCGGGGACAGGGCGAAGACCTCGCGGACGGTGTCGTTGAAGGTGCGGATGGAGGCGAAGCCGGCGGCGAAGGCCACGTCGGCCATCGGCAGCTCGGAGGTCTCGATGAGCAGCCGGGCCGTCTGGGCGCGTTGGGCCCTGGCCAGGGCCAGGGGGCCGGCTCCGAGCTCGGCGTTGAGCTGGCGCTCGACCTGGCGGGTGGAGTACCCGAGGCGGGCGGCGAGACCGGGGACGCCTTCGCGGTCCACGACCCCGTCCTGGATCAGGCGCATCGCCCGGGCGACGGCGTCGGCGCGGGCGTTCCACTCGGGGGAACCGGGGCTGGTGTCGGGCCGGCACCGCTTGCACGCGCGGAACCCGGCCTGCTGGCAGGCGGCGGCGCTGGGCAGGAAGGTCATGTTCTCGACCTTCGGGGGTACGGCGGGGCAGCTGGGCCGGCAGTAGATCCGGGTGGTCAGGACGGCGGTGAAGAACCAGCCGTCGAAGCGGGCGTCCTTCGACTGCACGGCCCTTACGCAGCGCTCGGTGTCGGTGTGCATGGCTCCATGATTCTGGGCGGGACCGACGGGGGCTGGCGGTTTTCCGACATCAAGCGTAGCCCTGGCCGGGGGCTCGGCGGGGGCTCGGCGGGGGCTCGGCGGGGGTTCGGCGGGGGCCGGTGGGGTGGGGCGGGGCCGTGGCCGGCGGCGGGGCGGGGGCCGTCCGGGGTAGGCATGATTTATGGCCCCCCGGGGAGCCGGAAGGTGCTCAGCGGTACGGGCCACAAATCACGTTTCACACCCCGGACGCCCCCCGCCCCACCACCGGCCACGGCCCCGCCCCACCGGGTGGTGAGAAGGGGCCCCGGCCCCCGACACGGCCCCGGCCCCGGCCCGGCCCCGCCCTCGGACACGCAGAAGGCCCCGGATGCCATGGGCATCCGGGGCCTTCTCGTGCATGTCGGGCTAGCGCAGCGACGTCGCCCGGGCTTCGCGGCGGTTGTGGCGGAAGGTGTTGGCCCTCCGCGTCGTCGCGAACAGCGGAATGGTCGCCGCCATCGCGATCTGCAGGGCGCAGCCGGTCTGGAGCAGCAGCTGACCGCCCGGGGCGTCGAACGCCCAGGCCGCCAGCAGCCCCATCGCGCTGATGATCCAGCAGAGCATCGCCACCGCGAGGACACCCCGCGGCTTGGGGTACTCGACGCGGCTCACCATCAGCCACGCCACCCCGATGATCGCCAGCAGCGTCGGGATGAACGGCAGCTCCAGCAGCACGATCGAGACGACCGTCAGGGCGCCGAAGGGGCTCGGCATGCCCTGGAACATGCCGTCCTTCATCGTCACGCAGCTGAATCTCGCGAGCCGGAGCACCACGGCGAGGAGCACCACGATCGCGGCCAGCGCCGACATCTTCTGGTCCGCGTCGACGGCGACCATGCCGTAGACCAGGACGAAGTAGGCCGGGGCCAGGCCGAAGCTGATCAGGTCCGACAGGTTGTCCAGCTCGGCGCCCATCGGGGAGCTGCGCAGTTTGCGGGCCACGATGCCGTCGAAGAGGTCGAAGACCGCGGCGAGCAGCATCAGTATCACCGCCGTGGCGGCGCTGTTGCGGGCCATGCCCGTCTCGCCGCTCCCGGTGAGGTGCGGGATGAGGATTCCGGTGGTGGTGAAGTACACCGCCATGAATCCGCACGTCGCGTTGCCGAGGGTGAGGGTGTCCGCTATCGACAGCCGCAGCGAGAGTGGCATGTCGTCCTCGGCGGACTCCTCCTCGGCGGACTCGGGCACCCAGCCGGTGGCCGGAGTCTCAGGGTCAGTCACGGTCAATTCGTGTCACCCCCGCGGTGGTGGCCTGACCGACCTCGACCGCGACCTCGACGCCCTCCGGGAGGTAGATGTCGACGCGGGAGCCGAAGCGGATCAGACCGATGCGTTCGCCCTGCTCCACCTTGGTGCCGGCCGACAGGTACGGGACGATGCGCCGGGCGACGGCGCCGGCGATCTGCACCATCTCGATGTCACCGAGCTCGGTGTCGAAGTGCCAGACAACGCGCTCGTTGTTCTCGCTCTCCTTGTTGAAGGCCGGGACGAATCCGCCGGGGATGTGCTCCACGGACGTCACCGTGCCCGCGAGGGGCGCGCGGTTGACGTGGACGTTGAGCGGGCTCATGAAGATCGCGACCCGGGTGCGTCCGTCCTTCCACGGCATGATGCTCTGCACCACACCGTCGGCGGGCGAGATGACACGGCCCTGAGCGATCTCACGCTCGGGGTCACGGAAGAACCACAGCATGCCCGCGGCGAGCGCGGTTGCGGGCACGGCCACAGCGGCCCAGCGCCCGGACTTGCGGGCCCGGGTGAGGCTGAGCGCCGCGGTGGCGACGGTCGGCAGAAGCCACGGCGATGCTCCGCGGGCGAGACGTACGCCGAGTCGGCTGTCGCGGGGTGCAGAGGTTTGGCTGTGGGGCATGGATGACCTTCGTAGCGGGTGATTGCCGCGCCGCAAACAGGGGGACGGGACGGCGGCTTTACTGGAATGCTATCGGTTGCGCGCAACAACTGGGCAAGCCAGAAGCCGAGTCGATGACCGTCGGCCAGTGACTGGTAGTGACCTTGTGGCGACGGACCCGGGGAGGATCCGCCGCAAAAGGGACTTTCAGCCCTGGAGCCGGTACTCCTCGAGCAGGCGTCGCCCGATGATCATTTTCTGGATCTCGGCGGTACCTTCACCGATCAGCAGCATCGGAGCCTCGCGGTAGAGGCGCTCGATCTCGTACTCCTTCGAGAATCCGTATCCACCGTGGATGCGGAAGGCGTCCTCCACCACCTCCTTGCAGTACTCGGAGGCGAGGTACTTCGCCATCCCTGCTTCGAGGTCGTTTCGTTCCCCGGAGTCCTTTTTGCGTGCTGCGTTCACCATCATCGCATGAGCGGCTTCGACCTTGGTAGCCATCTCGGCCAGCTTGAACTGGATGGCCTGGTGTTCGGCGATCGCCTTGCCGAAAGTGTGACGTTGCTGGGCATACGAGACACCCAGTTCGAAAGCACGCTGTGCGACGCCGCAGCCACGCGCCGCCACGTTGACGCGGCCGACCTCGACGCCGTCCATCATTTGGTAAAACCCTCGGCCGGTCTGGCCGCCGAGGACGCGATTGGCCGGAATGCGCAGTCCGTCCATGATGAGCTCGGTCGTGTCGACGCCCTTGTAGCCCATCTTGTCGATCTTGCCCGGGATGGTGAGGCCGGGGCGGACCTCACCGAAGCCGGGCTCCTTCTCCACGAGGAAGGTCGTCATCGACTTGTGGGGCGCGGTGCCCTCGGGGTGTCCTTCGTCACTTCGCACGAGAACGGCCACCAGGGTGGAGCTGCCGCCGTTCGTCAGCCACATTTTCTGGCCGTTGAGGACGTACTCGTCGCCGTCCTTCACCGCCTTGGAGCTGATGGCCGAGACGTCGGAGCCCAGCGCCGGCTCGGACATCGAGAACGCGCCGCGCACCTCGCCAAGGGCCATGCGCGGGAGGAAGTGGTCCTTCTGCTCCTGCGTGCCGTGCTGCTTGAGCATGTACGCCACGATGAAGTGCGTGTTGATGATGCCCGAGACGGACATCCAGCCCCGCGCGATCTCCTCCACGCACAGGGCGTAGGTGAGGAGCGACTCACCCAGGCCGCCGTACTCCTCCGGGATCATCAGCCCGAAGAGGCCGAGCTCCTTGAGACCGTCGACGATCTGCTGCGGGTACTCGTCGCGGTGCTCCAGCTCGGTGGCGACCGGGATGATCTCCTTGTCGACGAACTCGCGGACGGTCTTGAGGATCTCCCGCTGGACGTCGGTCAGCCCGGCGGTCTGGGCGAGTCGGGCCATGGCTACTTCTCCTGGGTCTTCAGCTGGGGGCGGCCGGGCTGCTCGCCGCCGCGCTCCTTGATGTACGTCTCGGTGGGGACCATCACCTTGCGCCGGAAGACGCAGACGAGGGTGCCGTCCTGCTTGTAGCCCTTGGTCTCGACGTAGACGATGCCGCGGTCGTTCTTGGACTTCGACGGGGTCTTGTCGAGGACCGTGGTCTCGCCGTAGATCGTGTCGCCGTGGAAGGTCGGCGCCACGTGCCGCAGGGACTCGATCTCCAGGTTGGCGATGGCCTTCCCGGAGACGTCCGGCACGGACATGCCGAGCAGCAGCGAGTAGATGTAGTTGCCCACGACCACGTTCTTGCCGAAATCGGTGGTGTTCTCGGCGTAGTTCGCGTCCATGTGGAGCGGGTGGTGGTTCATGGTCAGCAGACAGAAGAGGTGGTCGTCGTACTCGGTGACCGTCTTCCCGGGCCAGTGCTTGTAGACCGCCCCGACCTCGAACTCTTCGTACGTGCGTCCGAACTGCATGGTGGTCTGTCCTTGTCAGCTGGTGGGAATCTCGAACTTGGTGGTGCGCTGCATGCCGGCGGCCCGGCCCTTGCCCGCGATGACCAGGGCCATCTTGCGGCTGGCCTCGTCGATCATCTCGTCGCCGAGCATCGCGGAGCCCTTCTTGCCGCCGGCCTCCGAGGTGCACCAGTCGTACGCGTCGAGGATCAGCTCGGCGTGGTCGTAGTCCTCCTGGGACGGGGAGAAGACCTCGTTGGCCGCGTCGACCTGGCCGGGGTGCAGCACCCACTTGCCGTCGAAGCCCAGCGCCGCCGCCCGGCCGGCCACCTCGCGGTAGGCGTCCACGTCGCGGATCTGGAGGAAGGGGCCGTCGATGGCCTGGAGGTTGTGCGTACGGGCGGCCATCAGGATCCGCATGAGGATGTAGTGGTAGGCGTCCGCCGGGTAGCCGGGCGGCTGCATGCCCACGACCAGGGACTTCATGTTGATCGAGGCCATGAAGTCGGCCGGGCCGAAGATGATGGTCTCCAGCCGGGGGGAGGCGGCGGCGATCTCGTCGACGTTCACCAGGCCCTTGGCGTTCTCGATCTGCGCCTCGATGCCGATCTTGCCGACCTCGAAGCCCATCGTCTTCTCGATCTGCGTGAGCAGCAGGTCCAGGGCGACGACCTGCTGGGCGTCCTGGACCTTCGGCAGCATGATGCAGTCGAGGTTCTGGCCCGCGCCCTCGACGACCGTGATGACGTCGCGGTAGGTCCAGTGGGTGGTCCAGTCGTTGACGCGCACGACGCGGGTCTTGCCGGTCCAGTCGCCGTTGTTCAGAGCGTCCACGATCGTGTGGCGGGCGCCTTCCTTGGCGAGCGGCGCGCAGGCGTCCTCCAGGTCCAGGAAGACCTGGTCGGCCGGCAGGCCCTGGGCCTTCTCCAGGAACCGCGGGTTCGAGCCGGGCACCGCGAGGCAGGAGCGGCGCGGGCGAAGGCGGTTCACCGGGTGGACTGGCGTGGTCATGCGGGGACCTCCGTGCTTGCAATGGGTGCGGCGTTGTCGAGTGGGTCGAGCTTGTTGGCCTTGCGGATCTCGTCGACGATACGGCCGATGATCTCCGTGATGCCGAAGTCCTTCGGCGTGAAGACGGCGGCGACACCCGCGGCCTTGAGCGCGACGGCGTCGGCGTTCGGAATGATGCCTCCGACGATGACGGGGATGTCACCCGCCCCCGCCGTGCG
Organism: Streptomyces virginiae; assembly: GCF_040638905.1. Lineage (GTDB taxonomy): Bacteria > Actinomycetota > Actinomycetes > Streptomycetales > Streptomycetaceae > Streptomyces > Streptomyces virginiae_B. Next base: position 114,891 of record NZ_JBEZYV010000014.1, read on the forward strand.
CAGCCGTTCCAGGACGTCCGGGACGAGGGCGCTGTGCGATCCGGACAGGATGGACAGTCCCACGCAGTGCACGTCCTCGGCCAGCGCGGCGGAGGAGATCTCCTCGGGCGTCAGCCTGATGCCCTGGTAGACCACCTCGAAGCCGGCGTCGCGGGCCCGGACGGCGATCTGCTCGGCCCCGTTGGAGTGTCCGTCCAGACCGGGCTTGCCGACCAGCAGGCGCAGCCGGCCGGAGCCGAGCTCGTCGGCCGTGCGGGCCACCTTCTCGCGGACCTCGTGCATCGGCGTGCCCGGCTCGGCGGTCACGGCGACGGGGGCCGAGGAGACCCCGGTCGGTGCGCGGAACTCGCCGAACACCTCGCGCAGCGCGCCCGCCCACTCGCCGGTGGTGACACCGGCCCGGGCGCACTCCAGCGTGGCCTCCATGAGGTTCTCGGTGCCCGCCGCGGCCTCCTTGAGGCGCTCCAGCGCCTGCTGGGTGGTGGGGAAGACGAACGGGTCGCCGTTCCCCTGGCGGTCCGAGGACTCCTGGCGCTCGGCGCGCCAGCGGCCGATCCGCTCGACGGTGACGGCCTCGACGGCCGCGTCCACCGTCATGATCGCGCCGTCGAGGTCGGCCGTGAGCGGGTTGGGCTCGGTCTGCTCGAAGCAGTTCACGCCGACGATCTTGTCCTCGCCGGCCTCGATCCGCGCGCGCCGCTCGGCGTGCGAGGAGACCAGCTGGGCCTTGAGGTACCCGGACTCGACGGCGGCCATCGCGCCGCCCATCTCCTGGATCCGGTCGATCTCGGCCAGGCAGTCGGCGACCAGGGAGTCGACTTTGGCCTCGATGACGTGGGATCCGGCGAAGATGTCGTCGTACTCCAGCAGGTCGCTCTCGTGGGCGAGGACCTGCTGGATGCGCAGCGACCACTGCTGGTCCCAGGGCCGGGGCAGGCCCAGCGCCTCGTTCCAGGCGGGCAGCTGCACCGCGCGGGCGCGGGCGTCCTTGGAGAGGGTGACCGCGAGCATCTCCAGCACGATGCGCTGGACGTTGTTCTCCGGCTGCGCCTCGGTCAGTCCCAGGGAGTTGACCTGGACGCCGTAACGGAAGCGGCGCTGCTTCGCGTTCTCGATGCCGTAGCGCTCCTTGGTGACCTTGTCCCAGATGCGGCCGAAGGCGCGCATCTTGCACATCTCCTCGATGAAGCGGACGCCCGCGTTCACGAAGAAGGAGATACGGGCGACCACCTCGCCGAAGCGTTCCTCGGGGACCTGCCCCGAGTCGCGCACCGAGTCCAGGACGGCGATCGCCGTGGACATCGCGTACGAGATCTCCTGGACCGGTGTGGCCCCGGCCTCCTGCAGGTGGTAGCTGCAGATGTTGATCGGGTTCCACTTCGGGATGTGGTTGACCGTGTACGCGATCATGTCCGTCGTCAGCCGCAGGGACGGCCCCGGCGGGAACACGTGCGTCCCGCGCGAGAGGTATTCCTTGACGATGTCGTTCTGGGTGGTGCCCTGGAGCTGGGCGATGTCCGCGCCCTGCTCCTCGGCGGCCACCTGGTAGAGCGCCAGCAGCCACATGGCGGTGGCGTTGATCGTCATCGAGGTGTTCATCTGTTCCAGGGGTATGTCCTGGAACAGCCGCCGCATGTCGCCCAGATGGGAGACCGGGACCCCGACCCGGCCCACTTCGCCGCGGGCGAGGATGTGGTCGGGGTCGTAGCCGGTCTGCGTCGGCAGGTCGAACGCGACCGACAGGCCGGTCTGGCCCTTGGCGAGGTTGCGGCGGTACAGCTCGTTGGACGCCTCGGCCGTGGAGTGGCCGGCGTACGTCCGCATGAGCCACGGACGGTCCTTCTGGCGCTCTGTCATCTCAGGCTGTCCCTTAGGCCTTTGAACGGTCTCAGACGTTGCGGAAGCGGTTGATGGCGTCGAGGTGCTCGGCGCGCATCTCGTGGTCGCGGACGCCCAGGCCCTCCTCGGGCGCCAGCGCGAGGACGCCGACCTTGCCCTGGTGGAGGTTGCGGTGGACGTCGTAGGCGGCCTGGCCGGTCTCCTCCAGGGAGTAGACCTTCGACAGCGTGGGGTGGATCTTGCCCTTGGCGATCAGGCGGTTGGCCTCCCACGCCTCGCGGTAGTTGGCGAAGTGCGAGCCGACGATCTTCTTGAGCGACATCCACAGGTACCGGTTGTCGTACTGGTGCATGTAGCCGGAGGTCGAGGCGCAGGTGGTGATGGTGCCGCCCTTGCGGGTGACGTAGACCGAGGCGCCGAAGGTCTCGCGGCCCGGGTGCTCGAAGACGATGTCGATGTCCTCGCCGCCGGTCAGCTCGCGGATCTTCGAGCCGAAGCGCTTCCACTCGCGCGGGTCCTGGGTGTTCTCGTCCTTCCAGAACTTGTAGCCCTCGGCGTTGCGGTCGATGACCGCGGTGGCGCCCATGGACCGGCAGATGTCGGCCTTCTCGGGGGAGGAGACGACGCAGATCGGGTTGGCGCCGCCGGCCAGGGCGAACTGGGTGGCGTAGCTGCCGAGGCCGCCGCTGGCGCCCCAGATCAGGACGTTGTCGCCCTGCTTCATGCCGGCGCCGTTGCGGGAGACCAGCTGGCGGTAGGCGGTGGAGTTGACCAGGCCGGGGGAGGCGGCCTCCTCCCAGCTGAGGTGGTCGGGCTTCGGCATCAGCTGGTTCGACTTGACCAGGGCGATCTCCGCCAGGCCGCCGAAGTTGGTTTCGAAGCCCCAGATGCGCTGCTCGGGGTCGAGCATCGTGTCGTTGTGGCCGTCGGAGGACTCCAGCTCGACGGAGAGGCAGTGCGCGACGACCTCGTCGCCCGGGTTCCAGGCGTTGACGCCGGGGCCGGTGCGCAGGACGACGCCCGCGAGGTCGGAGCCGATGACGTGGTACGGGAGGTCGTGGCGCTTGGTGAGCTCCGACAGGCGCCCGTAGCGCTCCAGGAAGCTGAAGGTGGAGACGGGCTCGAAGATCGAGGTCCACACCGAGTTGTAGTTGACCGAGGAGGCCATGACGGCCACCAGGGCCTCGCCCGGGCCCAGCTCGGGGAGCGGGACGTGGTCCAGGTGCAGGGACTTGCGCGGGTCCTTCTCGCGCGTGGTGAGCCCCGCGAACATCTCCGCCTCGTCCTTGTGCACGGTGATCGCGCGGTAGGAGTCGGGCAGCGGCAGGGCGGCGAAGTCTGCTGCGGTGGCGGACTGCGACTGAATCGCGTCCAGGATGTCCTTCACGGTGAGCCTCCGGCTAGCGCTGATGAGGGTGCGCTGAGGTGAACGGGGTGCGGGTGCGGTGTGCCGTCGGTCCGGCTGTGCTGTGGTGCTGGGCGCCGCCCGTGGTGGGGCGTGCGGGTGCCTGGTGACGCAGGCGTCCGGGGCGCGTTCCGTGCCGTGTGGGCGTGGGTCGCGGGGACATCCGGACGAGATTCAACGTATGGCACCCCGTGTCACCCGGCAAGGCACCGCGTGCCAAAACTTTCTCTCATTTGCCTATTGACCTGCGCAGATGAGCGATGATCGATCAGAGTTACCGCCGAGTAGGGGCAAGCCGGACAGTCGAGTAGGGCAAGCCGGACATACGTGAGCGGCCGCCCCCGGTTCGGGGGCGGCCGCTGTGACGAGCATCGCTTCCTGTGGCGCTACCTCGGGCGCAGTGCCTCTTCGATGGTCCGCATGACCTCGTCCAGGGGCGCGTCGGTGCGGGCCACGGCCACCAGCACCTCGCCCTCGGTGCGGACGGCCGCCGGAGCGGACGGCGCGGGGCTCAGGGACCGGCCCGCGCCGATCCCCGTGCCGAAGGTCTTGCGGACGATCGAGAAGGCGTGGTCCAGCTGCGCCTCGACGTCACCCTGCCCGCCGGCCCGCAGCCAGCGCCGCAGCACGTGGTTGTGGGCCGTGACCACCGCAGAGGCCGCCACCTCGGCCAGCAGCGGATCGTCGTTGCCGTCGTGGTGGTCGGTCTCGTCGAAGTGCGCCAGCAGGTAGCGCGTGAAGAGCCGCTCGTACCGGGCCACGGAGGCGATCTCCCGCTCCCGCAGCGCCGGCACCTCGCGGGTGAGCCGGTAGCGCTCCACCGACACCGCGGGCGAGGCGGCGTACATCTTCATGACTTCCTTGATCCCGCGGCACACCGTGTCGAGCGGGTGCTCGTGCGCCGGGGCGACGTCGAGGACCGCCTCGGCGCGGATCAGGGTGTCGTCGTGGTCCGGGAAGATCGCCTCTTCCTTCGACCGGAAGTGCCGGAAGAAGGTCCGCCGCGCGACTCCGGCCGTCGCGGCGATCTCGTCGACCGTCGTCGCCTCGTACCCCTTGGTGGCGAACAGCTCCATGGCCGCGGTGGCGAGCTCGCGGCGCATCTTGAGCCGCTGGGCGGCAGCCCGGGTGCCGGCCGAGCTCTCCGGGGCGTCGGGGGCCGAGGAGGCGCGGGGCGAGGTCTTGGCGGGCTGGGACATAGAGCGAAAGTACTTCATTCGCGCTGGGGAGCGCGCCTGAGGGGGGTGGGAGAGGGGTGGATGCGGGGGAGAGCCCGCACTGGGCTCGGGAGGGTCAGTCCGCCGTGAGGGTCCGGCGGACCCGAGCAGCCCTCCCCACGCATCCGGCTCGTGGCCCGCTCGGTTACCGCCGGGCGTACTCACGGAATCCGCGGCCGGTCTTCCGGCCCAGGCAGCCCGCCGCCACCAGGTGCTCCAGCAGCGGGGACGGGGCCAGGCCCGGGTCGCGGAACTCCTTGTGGAGGACCTTCTCGATGGCCAGCGAGACGTCGAGGCCGACCACGTCGAGCAGCTCGAACGGTCCCATCGGGTAGCCGCCGCCCAGCTTCATCGCCGCGTCGATCTGGTCGAGGCTCGCGTAGTGCTCCTCGACCATCTTGATCGCGTTGTTGAGGTACGGGAACAGCAGCGCGTTCACGATGAAGCCGGCCCGGTCCCCGCAGTCCACGGGGTGCTTGCGCACCTTCACGCAGATCTCGCGGACCGTGGCGTGCACGTCGTCGGCCGTCAGGACGGTCCGGACCACCTCGACCAGCTTCATCGCCGGGGCCGGGTTGAAGAAGTGCATGCCGATCACGTCCTGCGGACGCGAGGTCACCCGCGCCACCGCGATCACCGGCAGCGACGAGGTGGTGGTGGCCAGCACCGCACCCGGCTTGCAGACCTTGTCCAGCGCCGCGAACAGCTCCTGCTTGACCGCCAGGTCCTCGGCGACCGCCTCCACCGCCAGGTCCACCTCGGCGAAGGCCTCCAGCGACCCGGCCGGGGTGATCCGGCCCAGGGTCTCGTCCGCCGCCTCCTGCGTCAGCCTGCCCTTGGACACCGCACGGCCCAAGGACTTGCCGATGGCGGCCTTGGCGGCCTCCGCCTTCTCCTGGCTGCGCGCCGCCAGGACCACCTCGAACCCGGACTGGGCGAAGACCTGCGCGATGCCGCTCGCCATGGTGCCGGAGCCGGCCACGCCGACCGAGCTCACCGGGCGGCCCGCGCCCAGCAGGGACCCGTCCAGCGGGGTCTGCAGGTCGCGCACTATCACCGAGCTGCCGGGAGCCTCGTACGTGTAGAAGCCGCGCCCGGACTTCTGCCCGGCCAGCCCGGCCTCCGCCAGCTGCCCCAGGATCGGGGCCGGGGCGTGCAGCCGGTCCCCGGACGAGGCGTACATGGCCTCCAGGACCGTGCGGGCCGTGTCCACGCCGATCAGGTCGAGCAGCGCCAGCGGCCCCATGGGCAGGCCGCAGCCGAGCCGCATCGCCGCGTCGATGTCCTCGCGGGAGGCGTACTTCGCCTCGTACATGGCGGCGGCCTGGTTGAGGTAGCCGAAGAGCAGGCCGTCCGCGACGAAACCGGGCCGGTCGCCGACGGCAACGGGCTCCTTTCCGAGCTCGCGGGCCAGCTCCGTGACCGCCTCCACGGCCGTCGGGGCGGTCAGGACGCAGGAGACGACCTCGACCAGCTTCATCGCCGGGACCGGGTTGAAGAAGTGCAGGCCCAGCACGCGCTCGGGGCGCTGGGACTCGGCGGCGAGCCGCGTCACCGACAGGGCGTTGGTGCCCGTGGCCAGGATCGTTTCGGGCCGCACGACCGCGTCGAGCTCGCGGAAGACCTGCTGCTTGACCTCGTACGACTCCGGCACGACCTCGATGACGAGGTCGGCCTCGGCCGCGGCGGCCAGGTCGGAGAAGGTGCGGAAGCGGGCCAGGACGTCCGCGCGCTCCTGCTCGGTGAGGCGCTCCCGGGCGACGGAACGCGCCGTGGCCGCGGCGAGGGAGGCCGAGGCCCGGCGGGCGGCGGCCTCGCTGATGTCGATGCCGATGACCTCGCGGCCGGCCCGGGCGAGGACCTCGGCGATGCCGGTGCCCATCGTGCCGAGGCCGACGACGGCGATGGTCTGGAGGGTGGGCTGACTGGACTGACGGTCCATCGAGGGACTCCAGTGGAAGAGGGTGACGACTGAGGGAGCGCGCGGCGCACGGCGCGCGCGGATGCCGTACGGAGAGCCGTGCGGTGAGGAGCCCGGGGCAGGAGCGGCCCGGACGGGAACCCGGCGGGGAAGAGCCCCGGGGGCGGAAGCGGCACGACCCTGTCCCGGGGTCATACCGTGCATGCGAAGACGAACCGACCGGCACGAGGCGGCTGCGTCACCAGGCCGCCCTCGTACGTGTTGAAACGACAGTAACTCGCCGGTAACTCGTGCGCCAGAGCGCGGAGATGTGACCTGTACCGCCGAAATGTACCGATCATCGATCATCGATCAACCGGGGCCGGCCATCTCCGCGAACCCTGGCGTGGCGACGGCCCCGCACCCCTAGGGTGGGCCGGGTGAACGACGTGCTGGAGCGCCTGCGGGCGGAGGCGGGCGGGTCGCCCGAGTACGAGGTGCTGCTCGCGTCCGGCCCCGACGCGCTGGCGGCCTCCCTGGCCTCCGCCGGGCTGCCCCTGTGGGCCCGCGAGCTGGCCGCGTACCGGCTCGGCCTCGCCGGGGATAGGCGCGCCTTCGAGTCCCTCGTGCTGCTCCTCAACCACCGCGACCCGCCCCGCTGCGCGGCCGCCGCCGAGGCCCTGGCCGTCCTGGACGACCCGCGCACCGCCCGCGCCGCCGCGGCCCTCGCCACCAACGGGCTGCGCACGGCCTACGCCCTCCAGCCCGTCCGGCTGCTCACCGCCCTGCGCGCCCCCGAGTCCGTACCGGCCCTGCTCACCACCCTGTCGCGGCTGCTGTCCCCGAACGACCCCTACTGGCGGGTGGCCCTCGCCTGCGTCGAGGGCCTGGGCGCCCTCGCCGACCCCCGCGCCCGCGAACTCCTCACCCGAGCCCAGTCCCACCCCCGCCTGGCGGTGGCGGCGACGACCGCGCTGCGCGCCCTGCCTCCCGGCTAGGCCGTCCCCTTACGGGGCGATCGCGCAGGCCTCCACCTCCAGCGGGGGCTCGGGACGGACCAGGGCCGCGCCCGCCCGGTGAGGATCAGCTGCGGAAGCCCAGCAGGCCGTGCAGGGCCGCGCCGCCCGCCGAGGGGGGTACGGCCCGGGTCGCCGCCGTCGGCTGCGGGGCCGCCTGCGCGGGGCAGGTGGCGTCCGCGGCCTGCCCGGTCCTCAGGTAGGCCGACACCTTCTCGTCCAGGCACTTGTTCCCGCTCAATGCGATGCCGTGGTTGCCGCCGCCCTCCTCGACCACCAGGGCCGAGCCCGACAGCTTCTCCCGCATGCTGACCGCCCCGTCGAAGGGGGTAGCCGCGTCGTCCGTCGCCTGCAGGAGCAGGGCGGGCGGCAGATCCGCGTTGGTCACGTCCGGCGCCCGCAGCGGCTCCGTCGGCCAGAACGCGCACGGCGCGTTGTACCAGGCGTTGTTCCAGGTCATGAACGGCGCCTTGGCGTGCGTGCGCCACATGTCCGCGCGCCACTCGTTCCAGTCCCGGGGCCAGGCCGAGTCCCGGCACTGGACCGCGGTGTAGACGCTGTAGCTGTTGCCCGCCGAGGGCTCCACCGCGCCGAACCGCTCGTACGCCGCCACCAGGGGCTTGGGGTCCTTCTTCACCGTGTACGCCGCGAAGGCCTCGGCGAGGCTGGGCCAGTAGCCGTTGTAGTAGCCGCCCGGCATGTAGGTGTCCTCCAGCTCCGCCGGGCCCACCTTGCCGCCGGCCGGGCTCCGGCGCAGCGCCTGCCGCATCGCGTACCAGCGGGTCTCGACCGCCGCCGGGTCGGTGCCGAGCCGGTAGGTGGCGTCGTGCTGCGCCACCCAGGCCAGGAACGCCTTGTGGCGGGCGTCGAAGGCGAGGTCCTGGGAGAGGTTGTCCTCGTACCAGACGCCGTTCGGGTCGACGACGGAGTCCAGCACGAGCCGGTGCACCCGGCCCGGGTGGAGCTTGGCGTACACGGCGCCCAGGTAGGTCCCGTAGGAGTAGCCGAAGTAGCTGATCCGCTCCGCGCCGAGGGCGGTGCGCAGCACCTCGATGTCGCGGGCCGCGGAGACGGTGCCGATGTGGGGCAGTACGTCCGCGTGCTTGGCGCCGCAGGACTCGGCGAAGGCCCGTACGCGCTCCAGGTTGGCCCGCTCGGTGGCCTCGTCCTGCGGTACGGAGTCGGGCCGCACGGGGGTGAAGTGCCCGGGCCCGCAGTCGAGGGCCGGCTCGCTCTTGCCGACCCCGCGGGGGTCGAAGCCGATCACGTCGTACTGCGCGGCGACGTCCTTGGGCAGGGCGGAGGCGACGAACCCCGCGAGTGCGCGTCCGCTGCCGCCCGGACCGCCGGGGTTGACGAGCAGGGGGCCCTGGGAGGTCTTGGCGGTGTGGGGGACCCGGGTCAGCGCGAGCGTGATCGTCCGGTCTGCCGGCCGGCCGTGGTCGAGCGGCACCTTGAGGGACGCGCACTGGAGCGTCGGGTAGCGCGGGGTCGCGCAACCGGTCCAGCGCAGCGCGGCCTGCGCGGCCGTCTCGGCCGGGGCGGGCGCGGCCGGGGCGGCCGTCACCGGACTCGCGAGGGCGGCGGCGACGGTGGAGATCGCCAGCAGGACGGCGGCGCGCTTCTTCAAGGGGTGGAGCATGGGGCCTCCCAGCCGAGTGTTCTGGGCGGAATCGTCCCGGAAACCACGCCTGGAAGACGGGATTGGAAGGGCCATTGGCCCGATGTGATGACCGTTCAGGGCGTTGTGGACGTCAAAGGAGGGTCAGCTGCGTCGCCCCGGCGGGCGCGGGCGCGTCCGGTCGTTCGGGGCCGGCGATCTTGCGGGCCGCGCCCCGCCGGGCGGGGCCGATGCCGAATTCGGCCGCGAGTTCGTGGACTTGGCGGGTGATCATCCGCTGGTACCAGGTCGGCGCGTACGCGCCGCCCGCGTACATGCGCTCGTACCGTTCGACCAGGTGCGGGTGGTGCTCGCCCAGCCAGGCGGTGAACCACTCGCGGGCCCCGGGCCGCAGATGGAGTACCAGGGGTGTCACGGAGGTGGCGCCGGACTCGGCCACGGCCCGGACGGTCGCCCGCAGCTGTGCGGGGGAGTCGCCGAGGAAGGGGATCACCGGGGCCATCAGCACCCCGCACTCGATCCCGGCGTCGGTCAGCGTCCGTACGGCGTTCAGCCGGGCGGCGGGGGAGGGCGTCCCGGGCTCCACGGTCCGCCACAGGGGCGCGTCGGTGAAGCCGACGGAGACGGAGATCCCGACCTCGGTGACCTGGGCGGCCTCGCGCAGGAGGGGGAGGTCGCGCAGGATCAGCGTGCCCTTGGTGAGGATCGAGAAGGGGTTGGCGCGGTCGCGCAGGGCCTCGATGATCCCCGGCATCAGCCGGTAGCGTCCCTCGGCCCGCTGGTAGCAGTCCACGTTGGTGCCCATGGCGATGTGCGCGCCGGTCCAGCGGGGCGCCGCCAGCTCGCGGCGCAGCAGTTCGGGGGCGTTGGTCTTGACGACGATCTGTGAGTCGAAGCCGACGCCGGTGTCGAGGTCGAGATAGCTGTGCGTCTTGCGGGCGAAGCAGTACACACAGGCGTGACTGCAGCCGCGGTAGGGGTTGACGGTCCATTCGAACGGCATGCGCGAGGCGCCGGGGACCCGGTTGACGATCGACCGGGCCCGGACCTCGTGGAAGGTGATCCCCCGGAACTCGGGGGTGTCGATCGTGCGGGTCACGACCGCGTCGGCCCCGAAGAGCGCGGCCGGCCCCGCGGGGCCCTCGGTCAGGTTCTCCCAGCGCATGGTGCGCCTCCCTCGGTAGCTCTGCCGAGATAATAGAACAAACGTTCCCATGATCGTGCGTCTCCGGCACCCCGCAGGTCGGCGGCCGACCCGGATTTGGGCCACCGCTCCGGAGGTGGTTGGCTTCGCCGTGACGAGCGGACACAACTGCTGGAGGAACAGGTATGGCGCAGGTCGAGGCCACCACGGAGCGCATCATCGGGGCCGACGCGGAGACGGTCTTCGACACGCTGGCCGACTACAGCGGGACCCGGGGCAAGCTGCTGCCCGAGCACTTCAGCGAGTACGAGGTGCGCGAGGGCGGCGACGGCGAGGGCACCCTGGTGCACTGGAAGCTGCAGGCCACCAGCAAGCGCGTGCGCGACTGCCTGCTCGAGGTCACCGAGCCCACCGACGGGCAGCTCGTGGAGAAGGACCGCAACTCCTCCATGGTCACCACCTGGGTGGTCACCCCGGCCGGCGAGGGCAGGTCCAAGGCCGTCGTCACCACCGTCTGGGACGGCGCCGGCGGCATCGGCGGCTTCTTCGAGCGCACCTTCGCCCCCAAGGGCCTCGGCCGGATCTACGACACCCTGCTGGCCAACCTGGCCGCGGAGGTCGAAGGCAAGGCCTGAGCAAGGCCGTTGCCCGGGCCCCGAGCGGGCCCGGGCCCGGTCCGGCCCCCTCACCGGTTCGGGTGGACTTCGCGCCCCGCCCCGCCCGCGTGCCGATCCGGCGGGCCTGCGGGACAAGCCCACAACGACCGCCTTGCGATGCGCCGCATCCGACGCCGCGCGCTGATCCGGCGGGGATCGCGGGACAGCCCTTAGGGTGGGCGCAGTGCGTGCCGTCCGCGTCGCGCGCGACCGCGCTACCGACCGCACGGGGGCCCGATGAAGATCCTCATCTCCGCCGACATGGAAGGCGCCACGGGCGTCACCTGGCCCGCCGACGTGCTGCCCGGCACGCCCCAGTGGGAGCGCTGCCGCGCGATGTTCACCTCCGACGTCAACGCCGCCGTGCTCGGCTTCTACGACGGCGGCGCCGACCGGGTCGTCGTCAACGAGGCCCACTGGACCATGCGCAACCTGCTGCTGGAGCGCCTCGACGCCCGCGTGGAGATGCTCACCGGCCGCCACAAGTCCCTCTCCATGGTCGAGGGCGTCCAGCGCGGCGACGTCGACGGCATCGCCTTCGTCGGCTACCACACGGGCGCCGGTTCCGAAGGCGTGCTCGCCCACACCTACCTCGCCAACTCCATCACCGGGGTCTGGCTCAACGGGACCCGCGCGAGCGAGGGATTCCTCAACGCCCACGTCGTCGCCGAGTACGGAGTCCCGGTCATCCTGGTCACGGGCGACGACCTGACCTGCGTGGACGCCGCCGGATACGCCCCTGAGGCGGTGACCGTCGCGGTCAAGGACCACGTCTCGCGCTACGCCGCCGTCTGCCGGACCCCGGCCCGCACCGCCGCCGACATCCGGGCCGCGGCCAAGGAGGCCACCGCCCTCGCCGTCCGGCGCGACCCCGTGCCCGGCGGCGGCCCGTACACCGTGGAGTTGGAGTTCGACGCCGAACACCTGGCGATGTCCGCCACGGTGGTCCCGGGGGTCCGGCGCAGCGGGGAGCGCCGGGTCGCGTACACCAGCGAGACGATGTACGAGGGGATCCGCGCCTTCAAGGCGGTCACGACGGTCGTCTCGGCGGCCGTGGAGGAGCAGTATGGCTGACATGCGCGCAATCGACACCGAGGCTCCCGTCGACGCCCACGATGCCGGCGACACCGCGGACGGCGACACCGCGGACGGCGACACCGCGGACGGCGGCACCGCGGTGGACGCGGTGGCCCTCGACGAAGCCGTCGGATTCACCTCGGACCTCATCAGAATCGACACCACCAACCGCGGCGGCGGCGACTGCCGCGAGCGGCCCGCCGCCGAATACGTCGCCGAACGGCTCGCCGCCGCCGGCCTGGAGCCGCTCCTGCTGGAGCGCACCCCGGGCCGCACCAACGTCGTCGCCCGGATCGCCGGCACCGACCCGTCCGCCGACGCCCTCCTCGTCCACGGCCACCTCGACGTGGTCCCCGCCGAAGCCGCCGACTGGAGCGTGGACCCCTTCTCCGGCGAGGTCCAGGGCGGTGTCGTCTGGGGCCGCGGAGCCGTCGACATGAAGAACATGGACGCGATGGTGCTGGCCGTCGTACGTGCCTGGGCGCGGGCGGGAGTCCGACCGCGCCGGGACATCGTCATCGCCTACACCGCCGACGAGGAGGACAGCGCCGTCGACGGCTCCGGCTTCCTCGCCGACCACCACCCGGAACTCTTCGAGGGATGCACGGAAGGCCTGAGCGAATCCGGCGCCTTCACCGTCCACACCGGCCCCGGCCGGGCCCTCTACCCGATCGCCGCCGGCGAACGCGGCACCGCCTGGCTCAAGTTGACCGCGCACGGCACCACCGGCCACGGCTCCAAGCCCAACAAGGCCAATGCCGTCAGCCGGCTCGCCGCCGCGGTCGCCCGGATCGGCGCGTACGAGTGGCCGGTCCGGCTCACCGACACCGTCACCGCCTGCATCACCGAACTCGCTGCCCTCCAGGGCCTGTCGGTCGACCCGCGGCGCCCCGGCTTCGACCTCGAATCGGTCCTCGGCAAGCTGGGCCCGGCCGCCGCCCTCGTCGAGGCGACCGTCCGCAACAGCGCCAACCCCACCATGTTCAGCGCCGGTTACAAGCTGAACGTGATCCCCGGCCAGGCCACCGCCTTCGTCGACGGCCGCATGCTGCCCGGTGGCGAGGCCGAGTTCATCGCCACCCTCGACGCGCTCACCGGCCCCGACGTCACCTGGCAGTTCCACCACCGGGAGGTCGCGCTCGAAGCACCCGTGGACGGGCGGACGTACGCCGTGCTGCGCGAAGCGGTCGAGCGGTTCGACCCGGACGGGCACGTGGTGCCCTTCTGCATGGCGGGCGGCACCGACGCCAAGCAGTTCTCCCGGCTCGGCATCACCGGCTACGGCTACTCCCCGCTGAAGCTGCCACCCGGCTTCGACTACTGGTCCCTCTTCCACGGCGTGGACGAGCGGGTCCCCGTCGAGGCCCTCCACTTCGGCGTCCGCGTCCTCGACCGCGCGCTGCGCACCCTGTGAGCGGGGCCCGGTGATGTCCGCCACGCCGACCTGTCCGTACGGGAGCTGGCCCTCGCCCATCGACGCGGGCCTCGCCGCCTCGCTCGACGGACGTCCCGAGTACCTCGGCACGGTCGGCCCCGAAGTGTGGTGGACCGAGCCCCGGCCGCGGGAGGAGGGCCGCCGCGCCCTCGTACGCCGCCGGCCCGCCGGCACCGGCAGCGAGGTCAGCGAGCTGCCCGCCCCGTGGAACGTGCGCAGCCGGGTCACCGAGTACGGCGGCCTGCCCTGGGCGGGAGCCGAGCGGGAGACCGGCGGACCCCTGCTCGTCTTCGTCCACTTCGCCGACCAGCGGCTGTACGCGTACGAGCCGGACGCGCCCGGCGCCCCCGACCCTCGGCCCCTCACGCCCGTGTCCGCGACGGGCGGCGGGCTGCGCTGGGCCGACCCGGTCCTGCGCGGCGACGAAGTGTGGTGCGTGCTGGAGGAGTTCACCGGCCCCGCCCCGACCGATGTGCGCCGGGTCCTGGCCGCCGTACCGCTGGACGGCTCGGCGGCCGGGGACCGGACGGCCGTACGGGAGCTGGGCGACGACCGGCACCGCTTCACCACCGGCCCCAGGCTCTCCCCGGACGGCCGGCGGGCGGCCTGGCTGGTGTGGGACCACCCGCAGATGCCCTGGGACGGCACCGAGCTGCAGCTGGCCGAGGTCACCGCCGACGGGCGGCTCGACGGGGCCAGGACCGTCCTCGGCGGCCCCGACGAGTCCGTCGCCCAGGTCGATTGGACGGCCGGCGGAACCCTCCTCGCGGTCAGCGACCGCGGCGGCTGGTGGAACCCCTACCGGGTGGACCCGGACACGGGGTGGGCCGTCAATCTGTGCCCGCGGGAGGAGGAGTTCGGCGGAGCCCTGTGGAAGCCCGGGCTGCGCTGGCTCGCCCCGCTCCCCGACGGGCTCGTCGCCGTGCTGCACGGCCAGGGCTCCTCGGTGCTGGGCATCCTGGACCCGGAGAGCGGCGACCTGGTGGACGCGGCCGGTCCGTGGACGGCCTGGCAGCCGACGCTCGCCGTGCACGGCAGCCGGGTCTACGGGGTCGCCGCCAGCCCGCGCAGCGCCTACGAGGTGGTCGAGCTGGACACCGCCAGCGGGCACGCCAGGGTCGTCGGCGCGCAGGGTGCGGACCCGGTGGACCCGGCCTACTACCCCGAGCCGCAGAGCCGTACCTTCCTCGGCCCGGACAACCGGCAGATCCACGCGCACGTCTACCCGCCGCACCACCCGGCCTGCCGGGCCGCCGCCGACGAACTGCCCCCGTACGTGGTGTGGGCGCACGGCGGGCCCACCGACCACGTGCCGCCCGTACTCGACCTGCACATCGCCTACTTCACCTCGCGCGGGATCGGCGTGGTCGAGGTGAACTACGGCGGTTCCACCGGCTACGGCCGCGCCTACCGGGAGCGGCTGCGCGAACAGTGGGGCGTGGTGGACGTCGAGGACTGCGCCGCGGTGGCCCGGGCGCTGGCCGCCGAGGGCACCGCCGATCCCGCCCGGCTCGCCATCCGCGGCGGCAGCGCGGGCGGCTGGACGGCGGCGGCCTCACTGGCCGCCACCGACGTGTACGCCTGCGCGGCGATCATCTACCCCGTGCTGGACCTGCTCGGCTTCGCCGAGGAGACCCACGACCTGGAATCCCGCTACATCGACGGCCTGGCGGGGCCGCCGCAGACCCTCGCCGTCCTGTGCCGCGAACGCTCCCCGGTGGCCCGGGCGGACCGGATCACGGCGCCGTTCGTCCTCCTCCAGGGGCTGGACGACCCGGTCTGCCCGCCGGCGCAGGCGGAGCGGCTGTTGGCCGCGATGCGGGGCCGGCCGGTGCCGCACGCCTATCTGGCCTTCGAGGGCGAGGGCCACGGATTCCGCCGCGCGGACACCATGATCCGGGCGCTGGAGGCGGAACTGTCGCTGTACGCACAGGTCTTTGGGATCGAACGCACCGACGTGCCGAGGCTTGCGCTGGAAACGTCCTCGTGAACCGCGGCAGGACCAGAGGTCTGACGGTGGATCACCCGTCGGCGGCCCGCAGCCAGACGCGCAGCGGGCCGACGGCGGTGAAGCCGTGGCGCAGGGCGGTGTCCAGGTCCTCGCCGTGCTCGTAGCCGACCACGGGCAGGTCCGGGTGGCGGACGGCGATCGCGGTCAGAGCGCCCGCCCACGCGGCGTCGGCGTCGGCACCGTCACGGGCGAACAGGTTCGAGACGCCCACCGCCCCGGCGGCGGTGTGCGCGACGGCCCCGGCCACGATCCGGCCTCCGGCCCGGCCCGCGAGGAAGGTGCTGTCACCGCCGAGCAGGGAGGGCCGGAACAGCCCGGTGTCCTCCTCGCCGCCCCACGCGGCCTCCCAGGCCGCCAGCTCCACGGCGTCGCGGACCTCGGACCACTGCGGCGCGGACGGGCTCGCCGCCGGGACCGGCGCCCCGGCCGGACGGTGGATCCACTGCGCCTCGAACAGCACTTCGAAGCCGTCCCCGGCCAGGTCCAGGGCGGCGAAGCTGTCCTTCACCGAGCAGCCGGGGGAGTCGGTGTCGACCGGCAGCAGCACGCTGCGCGCCGGGACGGACGCGTCCAGGGTCACGGCATCGGGATACAGCGGCGGGGTCCGCACCGTGCTCAGCCAGAGGTCCTCGCCTTCGTACCGCGGCGACAGGCCGTGCGCGCGGCAGACCGCATCGCACCACCCGGCGTTGTTCAACACCGCCCGGCGGCGCAGCGCCGCACTCGTGCCATCCGTGATCACGACCTGATCGTGCCACACCGCCTGATCGGCGTGACACCCCCTGGGGGGCGTCACGCCTAGCCTTGCCCGATGACCATTTCGATGTACGTCCGGGAGGGTGGCCGTGTCGGCCTGCGGCCCTACCGGCTCGCCGACGGGCCCGAGTTCACCGCGCGGGTGCGCGAGAGCCGGGGCCTGCACCACCCGTGGCTGTTCCCGCCGGCCACCGTAGAGGAGTACGAGCCGTACGCGGCGCGGCTGACCGGGGGCGAGCTCCGGACCGGGTTCCTCGTGTGCGAGCTCGGCACCGGCGCCCTGGCCGGATTCATCAACGTCAACAACATCGTGCGCGGCGCCTTCCAGTGCGGGGCCCTCGGCTACGGCGCCTTCGCGCACGCCGCCGGCCGCGGGCTCTTCCGCGAAGCCCTCGGCCTGGTCCTCGACCACGCCTTCGCCCCCGCCGGGGACGGCCTCGGCCTGCACCGGATGGAGGCCAACGTCCAGCCCGCCAACACGGCCTCGATCGCGCTGGTCCGCGGCGCCGGCTTCCGGCTGGAGGGACTGTCCCCCGACTTCCTGCACGTCGACGGCGACTGGCGCGACCACGAACGCTGGGCCGTCACGGCCGGGATGCGGCGCGTGCAATGACGCCGCCGGCGGGCCGGACGACCGACGATCGCCACCCGCCGCGGCGCCGGATCGCGCAGGATGAGGGGATGCGCACCCTCGTACTGCTCGATGCCCCGTCCAACCTGGGTCTGCGGCCACCCGCGCCCGGGACCGTCCCCGGCGTCTACAAACTCGCGGGCGCCCTGCGCGAACGGGGCCTGCTGAGCAGGCTCGGCGCGCGCGAGGGAGGTGTCGTGGTGCCGCCCCGCTACGACCGCGGGGACTGGACGGAGGGTGACGGCGTCTTCAACGCCGAGGCGCTCGCCGCGTACACCGTCACCCTCGCCGACCGCATCGAAGGCCACCTGCGGGCCGGGGAGTTCCCCGTCGTCCTCGGTGGGGACTGCTCCATCCAGCTCGGCGCCTCGCTCGCCATGCGCCGCACCGGCCGCTACGGTCTCGCCGCCGTCGACGGTTCCGCGGACTTCCGCCACCCCGGCAACACCGCCGTCAACGGGCCCGTCGGGGCCGCGGGCGGCGAGGAGCTGGCCCTGGCCACCGGCCGCGGACAGGCCTCCCTCAGCGACCTGGAGGGCCTGGCGCCGTACCTGCGGGACGAGGACGTGCGGCTCTTCGGGCTGCGCGACGGGGATGCGGACCTCCTGGAGCTGGCGGAGGCCGGGATCTTCGCCGCGACCGTCGCAGAGATCCGCCGGCGGGGCGCCGCGGCCGTAGCGCGGTCGGCCCTGGAGGGGCTGCACCCGCCCGTCACCGACGGGTTCTGGGTCCACCTGGACGCCGACGTGCTCGACCCGGAGGTGATGCCCGCCGTGGACAGCCCGGATCCCGGGGGCCTGCGGCCGGAGGAGGTCGCCGAACTGCTGGCCGTCCTCGTGGGGTCACCGCGGTGCGTCGGGCTGAACGTCACCGTCTACGACCCGGACCTCGACCCGGACGGGCGTGCGGGTGCGCTGCTCGCGGATCTGGTGGCGGGGGCCTTTGCGTAATCCTGACCGGTGGTGATCCGCGGAACCCCTGTGCGCCGGCCGCCATGGCGTGTTCCATTTCCTCATGGCCACCACCGTCCGACGCGCCGTACTGACCTTCCCCGCAGCCCCGTTGGGCTCCGACAACCCGCTGCCCGCCCTGCGCGCGCCCGACGGCGTGCACGACCTGGACGAGCGCTCCCGCGACGGCCTGCCGCGTGACATGGCCCGGCAGATCGGCTACGAGCCGCTGCGCTCCCTGCTGCCCGTACGGATCCGCGACGGGTACCGGCGGGAGCGCACGGAGCGGGAGTTCGAGGCCGTCGTCATCGAGAACGAGCACCTGCGGGCCACCGTGCTCCCGGGCCTGGGCGGGCGCGTCCATTCGCTCGTCCACCTGCCGACCGGCCGCGAACTGCTCTACCGCAACCCGGTGTTCCAGCCCGCGAACTTCGCGCTGAACGGCGCCTGGTTCTCCGGCGGCATCGAGTGGAACACCGGCGCGACCGGCCACACCACCCTCTCCTGCGCTCCTCTGCACGCCGCGCTGGTCCCGGCCCCGGACGGCGGCGTGATGGTCCGGCTGTGGGAGTGGGAGCGGCTGCGCGACCTGCCGTTCCAGGTGGACCTGTGGCTGCCGCAGGACTTGCCGTTCCTGTACGTCGGCGTCCGCGTCCGCAACCCGCACGAGCGGCCCGCCCCCGTGTACTGGTGGTCCAACACCGCTGTCCCCGAGGACCCGGGCAGCCGCGTCCTGGCCCCCGCCGACGAGGCCTGGCGCTTCGGGTACGAGCGCTCGCTGCGCCGGATCCCCGTGCCGGAGTGGGAGGCCGCGGACCGCACGTACCCGCTGCGCAGCGAGTATCCGGCGGACTTCTTCTACGAGGTCCCGGACGGGGCCCGGCCCTGGATCGCCTCCCTGGACGCCGCCGGGCACGGCCTCGTGCAGACCTCCACCGGCCGGCTGCGCGGCCGCAAGCTGTTCGTGTGGGGCGCGGGCGGCGGCGGCCGGCGCTGGCAGGAGTGGCTGACCGAGCCGGGCACGGGCGGCTATGCGGAGATCCAGGCCGGGCTGGCCCGGACCCAGCTGGAGCACGTACGGCTGGAGGGCGGGGCGGAGTTCAGCTGGCTGGAGGCGTACGGGCCGCTGTCGGCGGAGCCGTCGGCGGTCCACGGCGCGGACTGGGCGGCGGCCCGCGGCGCCGCCGAGGACGCACTGGACGCCGTCCTGCCGCGCGAGCGCGTGGACGCGGCCTACGAGGCGTGGCGCGGCCGCGCCGACACCGAGCCGGGGGAGCGGCTGGCGGCCGGCTCGGGATGGGGCGCGCTGGAAGTGCTGTGCGCGGGCCACCGGTTGCCGGGTACGCCCTTCGAGGAGTCCACGCTGGGCGAGGAGCAGGAGCCCTGGCTGGAACTGTGGCGCACGGGCGTCCTGCCCGCCCCGCGCCGGGTGGTTCCGCCGGGCCCGAGCCTGGTCGCCGCGCACTGGCGGGACATGCTGGAGACGGCCCCCGCGGACCCGCTGACGGAGTACCACCTGGGTGTGGCGCAGTGGCATGCGGGGGACACCGCCCAGGCGGTGCGCAGTTGGGAGCGCGGGCTGGCGCTCGCCCCCTCGCAGTGGCCCCTGCTGCGGTGCCTGGCGGTGGCGGACGCGCTGGCGGGCGACGTGGCGCGGGCCGCCGACGGGTTCGCGGCGGCCTTCGAGGATTTGGCGGCGGAGAGCCGCGGGGGCGAGCCGTGGACGGCGGCGGAGTCGGCGCTCGGCCAGGAGGCGATGGCCGCGCTCCTGGCGGCGGGGCGTCCGGAGGAGGCCCGGTCCGTCTGGGACCGGCTCCGGCCGGCCCTGCGCGAACAGGGCCGCTTCCGGCTGTTGGCGGCCCGGCTGCTCGCGGCGGAGGGCCACGTACGGGCGGCCCGCCGGGTCTTCGAGGACGGTTTCGAACTCCCGGACCTGAGGGAGGGCGAGGAGACCCTGTCCGAACTCTGGTCGGCCCTCACCGACTGCCCCCTGCCGGCCCGCTACGACTTCCGCATGCGGCCGGCTACCTCTTGATCCCGTCGAGGCAGAGCACAACCTGCTTCTCGGACCGGGAAACCGCCCCACATCGGCCGGTGACGGCCACGTCTCACGAACCAGAACACCGCCGCCGCAGCCGTCCGCCCCGCCGGCGCCGTCCCGGTGGGGCCGGGCGGGGTCAGGCCCGGCAGAGGACTTCGGCGTTCAGGACCGAGAACCAGGCGTCCGGGGAGGCGCCCCAGGTGTGCCAGGCGTTCGAGGCGGCCTCCAGTTCGGCGGCCGTCGCGTGGCCGCCGCGGACGGCGATGTCCGCGTACGCGGACGCCTTCGTGCGGTCGGCCCACAGGGCGGACCACCACGCCGTCTCCTCCGGGGTGGCGAAGCACCAGGCGCTGGCCGAGGAAGTCACGTCCGTGAAACCGGCCTGCCGGGCCCAGGCCCGCAGGTGGCGGCCCGCGTCGGGCTCCCCGCCGTTGGCGCGGGCCACCCGCCGGTACAGGTCCAGCCAGGCGTCCAGTCCCGGCGTCGCCGGGTACCAGGTCATCGCCGCGTAGTCCGCGTCGCGCGCGGCGACGACGCCGCCCGGCCGGCACACCCGCCGCATCTCGCGCAGCGCCCGTACCGGGTCCCCGACGTGTTGCAGCACCTGGTGGGCGTGGACCACGTCGAAGGAGTCGTCCGGGAAGTCCAGGGCGTGCACGTCCGCGACGGCGAAGGACACGGCGTCGCCCAGGCCGCGCTCCTCCGCGTGGGCCCGTGCCTGCGCCAGGACGTCCTCGGCCGCGTCGACGGCGGTGACCCGGCCGCCCGGTGCGACCAGATCCGCCAGGTCCGCCGTGATCGTGCCCGGGCCGCAGCCGACGTCCAGCACCGCCATTCCGGGGCGCAGCTCGCCGATCAGGTAGGCGGCGGAGTTCTCGGCCGTGCGCCAGCGGTGCGAGCGCAGGACCGACTCGTGGTGGCCGTGCGTGTAGACGGCGGTCTCCTTGGCGGCGTTGGTGGCGGCGTTCGTGGCGTCCATGGCACTGCCCCTCCTCGTCGAAGCGCTGGCGCCACCGTAAGCGATCAGTTCGGCAGATGAGATATGCGTTTTGACATGTGGACATGCCGCTTGTTTCGCAAGGGTGCTGGGCAGGTCGAAACGCCTCCTCGGCGAGCGGTGCGCGCCGTCAAGGGCGACCGGTGGGCCGCGCCCACCCCGTGCACCGAATGGACCGTGCGGGACCTGGTCAACCACGTCACCGGGGAGCAGCTCTGGATCCCGCCGCTGATCGCCGGGGGCCGCACCCTGGAGGAGCTCGGCAACGCCTTCCCCGGGGACGTTCTGGGTGACGACCCGGTCGCCGCGTGGGATGCGCGGCCGGCGGCGCGTACGCGCAGACCAGGCTGCTCGCGAGGGTGGTGCGCACAGGCTGACCCCCGGCGGGTGACTGGCGTGCGGCGCCCGACAACGGGCATAGATGACCAAATAATCGTATAAAGGTCAGGTCGGCGCAGTGCGGCGCGACGAACGCGGAAGGCGGACAGCGGTGGAGGGGATGCAGCGCACGGTGGCACAGGGCCGCGGCCCGGTCCGCTACGGCCCGCCCACGCCGCAGCCGGGCCTGCCCGTGCTCCCCGAACTCATCTCCGTCCTCGGCGCGGCCGCCGGGCGGTCCTCGCCCCAGCCCCCGGGCGGCGGGGCATCGCTGCACGAGGCCGCCTGCCGGTACTGGGGCCGGCGCGGACTGGCCGCCTCACCGGAGAACGTGGCAGCGGGCCCAGGCGCCCCGGCGCTGCTCCTGGCCCTCATCGGGGCGTACGGCGGCGACGTGATGCTGCCCCGGCCCTGCCCCGCCTGGTGGACCCCGCAGGTCCGGCTGCTCGGGCGGCGGGCCTACCACGTACCGACCCCCGCCGAGTGCGGCGGAGTGCCGGACCCCTACGCCCTGCTGGAGACCGTACGGCGGGTGCGCGCCGAGGGCGGCGACCCGCGGGTGCTGCTGCTGTCGGTCGCCGACGACCCGACCGCGACCGTGCCGCCGCCCGAGCTGGTGCACGAGGCGTGCGAGGCCGCCGAGACCGCCGGGCTGTTCGTCGTCAGCGACGAGAGCTGGCGCGACACCGTCCACCGGCCCCACGACGACCTCGTCCTCAGCCCCGCCGAGATGCTCCCCGAACGGGCGGCCGTCCTCGTCGACCTTTCCGGCTCGCTGCTGCCCGCCGGCTGGCCCGCCGCAGTGGTCCGCTTCCCCGCCACCCCGCAGGGAGCCCGGCTGCGCGCCGGCACCCTCGACGTCCTCACCGCCACCGGCGCGGTGGTCGCCGGGCCGGTCGCCGGCGCGGCGGCGCACGCCCTCCACGAACCCGAGGCCGTCGCCGCCCGCGCGTACGCGGCCGCCCGCCTGCACGGCCTGGTGGCCGCCGCCGCGCACCGCGAGATCCGCGCCGCGGGTGCCCTGGTCCGGCCGCCGCAGGCCGGGCGGCACCTCTACGCCGACCTCACCCCGCTGCGCGCCGGACTCGCCCGGCACGGGGTCGGCGACGCCCTGGAGCTGGAGGACTGGCTCGGCGGCCGGCTCGGCGCGCCCACCCCCGGCGGGCAGCGGTTCGCGGACGAACTGGGCGCACTGCGGGTGAGGTTGTCCACCGGCCCGCTGCTGGGCGCCACGCCCGAGGAGCGGCTGGCCGCCCTCACCGCCCGCGATCCGCTCGAACTACCGCACGTGCGGCGCTCCCTGGACCTCCTCGGATCGGTCCTGGCCGGGCTGGCCTGATCCCGGGGCGGGCCGCCCGGGCCCACACCGACCCCGCGACCAAGGTGGAAGGAGACTCTCGATGACGGACCGGACGGACGCCGCCCCCGCCCCGGCCGCCCCCTCCGCGGGGCCCGTACGCCCGGCGGCCGCGCCGCGGGCCCCCCGCCCGTCCGCGCCGCGCCCCATCGGCGAACACCGCCGCTGGCCCCGCTCGTTCGCCGACCGGCTGACCACCCCGCTGCCCGGCGTCCGCGCCTTCGCCCGGCTGGCCCGCGAGGGCGCTTTCCGGCCCGGCCCCGAAGGGCTCCGCGGCATCCCGGACCTGCCGTACGAGCCGGGCCCGCTGCCCGCGACGGTCCCCGGCGCGGTGTCCGTCACCTGGGCCGGACACGCCAGCTGGGTGCTGCGGACCGGCGGACTGACGGTGCTGACCGACCCCGTCTGGTCCCGGCGGATCCTCGGCACCCCGGCCCGGATGACGCCCGTGGGGGTGCGCTGGGAGGACCTGCCGCCGGTGGACGCGGTCGTGATCAGCCACAACCACTACGACCACCTCGACGCCCCCACCATCAGGCGGCTGCCCCGGGACACTGCCCTCTTCGTCCCTGCGGGCCTCGCGGGCTGGTTCCGCCGCCGCGGCTTCACCCGGGTTACCGACCTCGACTGGTGGGAGTCGGCCGAACTGGGCGGCGTACGCTTCGAGTTCGTGCCCGCCCACCACTGGTCGAAGCGGTCCCTGACCGACACCTGCCGGTCCCTGTGGGGCGGCTGGATCCTCACCGACACCCTGAGCCCGGTCCCGAGGAAGGTCTACTTCGCCGGGGACACCGGCTACGGCCGGTGGTTCCGCGAGATCGGCCGCCGCCACCCCGGCATCGACCTCGCGCTCCTGCCCGTCGGCGCCTACGCTCCGCGCTGGTGGCTCGGCGACGTGCACGCCGACCCCGAGGAAGCCGTCCAGGTCTGTCTCGACCTCGGAGCCCGGCGGATGGCCCCCATGCACTGGGCCGCCTTCGTGCTCTCCGCGGAACCGGTCATGGAGCCCCTGCACCGGACCCTGGCCGCCTGGTCGCGTGCGGGCCTTCCCCGGGAGGACCTCTGGGACCTCCCGGTCGGAGCCTCCCGCACCCTGCCCGATCCGGAGCCCGTCCAGGACCCCGGCCGCGGCCCCGCTCCGGAGCCCGACCCGGATCCGGCCTCCGGCGAGGAGGGTGCGGCGGGACACGCCGGCTAGTTTCCGGCGTTGTCGTGCGAGTACTCCATGGCGATCAGCTCCCCGTTGGCGGTTCACGTGTCGTGCCGGTCCGCACCGAGCAAGGCCCTGCGAACGCAATCGCACCTGATGCCCAGCGCGCCGTGGCCCGCGGACGGCGCGCATTGGAGTGGCCGGGGCCCGTGCCGTGGCGTGGCTCCCGCACCCGCGGGCGAGCATTCCTAGGGTCGGCGGGGGTACGGCACCGGGCCGACCGTCCAGATCAGATGGGTGAGTCGTGGAACGCATGACGGCCGAGTCGAGAACGATCGGTCCCCCGGCCCCCGCGGGCCGCGCCGCCGCCCGCCGGTGGACCCGCCGGCTGGCCGCCGCCGTGGGGCTGCTGGTGCTGTGCGCGCTCCCCGTGGGGCCGGCGGGCGCCGCACAGCCGGGGGACGCGGGATCGCCCGCCGGTCCGCCGCTGTACGTGTCGGACTACGGCAACAACCGCGTGGTCGCCCTGCCCGCGGAGGGCGGCGACCAGACCACCGTGCCCCTCGACGGCCTCGTGCGGCCGACGGGCATGGCCTGGGACGCCGCGGGCCGGCTCTACGTCTCCGACACCGGCAACAACAGGGTGCTGGTCCTGCCCCCGAACGGCGGGGAACAGTCGGTCGTTGCCACCGCGGACCTCTCGCGCCCGCTGGGACTCGCCGTCGACGCGGCCGGGAACCTCTTCATCGCAGACAGCTTCAACGACAGGGTCGTGAGGGTCGCGGCGGACGGGAGCGGCCAGAGCACCGTCCCCACCACTGGGCTGCTCCACCCCTGGGGGCTGGCGATCGCGCCCGACGGGGGCCTGTACGTTTCCGACTTCGTCAACGACCGGGTCGTGAAGGTGGCCGCGGACGGGAGCGGCCAGAGCACCGTGGCGACGACCGGACTCTCCCAGCCGACCGGGCTGGCCGTGAACGCCGCCGGTGACCTCTACATCGCGGACAGCGGCAACAACCGGGTCGTGAAGGTGCCCGCGGGCGGCGGCCCGCAGAGCACGGTGCCCACCACCGGCCTGAACTCCCCGCTGGGCCTCGCGCTCGACGGGTCCGGCGGCCTGTACGTGGCCGACGGCTTCAACAACCGTGTCGTGCGGGTCCGGGAGAGCGGCGGCGGACAGGTCACCCTCGCCTTCACCGGCCTCAACACGCCGACGGGCCTCGCGTTCCCGCCGACCGCCGCCCGACCGGGGCACGGCCGCGCCCACTAGTGGGTGCCCCACGGATCAAAACCGGGCCCAACCCCGCCCGCCGGACCCGCCCCGAGGGCTGACCCGTAGTCCCCTGTGGAGCAGCGCACGGCGTCAGACGCGGTGCACCGCAAGGCGGAGGGGCGTCCTCACACCGGACGTGTGCGGGCGTGTCCCGGCGTCCCGACAACGCGGCGAGGTGCCGTAGCTGTCGTCGTGCGCCCGCCGGGGGATGACGGAACAGCCCTCAGCTCGCGTCCTGCGGTCCCGGGCGCAGGCGGCGCCAGGCCGCAGGGCCGACGCTGATCAGCAGCGTCAGGCCGACCGCGAGCGCCACGCCCTTCCACGGCTCCGAGAACAGCGAACCGCCGAGGATGCCGATCAGGCAGTACGTGGCGGCCCAGGCCAGGCACGCGGGGCCGTCCCCGCGGGCGAACCGGCGCAGCGGCAGCTCCGCCAGCAGGCAGGCCAGCATCACCGGGATCCGGCCGGCCGGGACCAGGCGGGAGAGCACCAGCACCATGACCCCGTGCTCGGCCAGCTTGGTCTGTGCCTGCTCCAGCCGCTCGGGCGCGGCCCGGTCGCGCAAAGCCTCCAGCCACCGCGAGCCGCCCCGGGAGCGCACCCCGCGCTGCCCGAGCCAGTACAGCGCCAGGTCCCCGGTGAAGGCCGCCGACGCCGCCACCGCGAACACGAGCAACACCCCGTACGGCGGCGACTGGTGGTGGAACGCCACCACCGCGGCCGAACTCACCACCGCCCCGGTGGGAATCACCGGCACCAGCGCGCCCAGCGCCACCAGCACGAACAACGCCGGGTAGCCCACTGCCTGCTGGGTGGTCTCCGGCGGCACCTGGCCGGTCCCCGCGGCCGCCGAGGCCGCCGCGGCCACTGCCGCCGCCGTCAGGTCGTGGAGCGTCACGGCAACCGCACCCGCTCGCCGTGCGCCGGTACCCGTACGGTCACCTTCGGCGCCAGCCGCCGCGCGAGCCGCTCGAACTCCTCGCCCGGTGCGTGGAACTCGTGCGGCCGCACGGCGTCCATGCCCACCGGCCAGTACGTCCCGTAGTGGACCGGCACCGCCGCCGCCGGCGCCAGCTGCGCCAGCGCCCGCGCCGCCCGCCCGGCGTCCAGGTGCCCGGGCCCCAGGTACGGGCCCCAGCCGCCCACCGGCAGCAGGGCCACGTCCACCGGCCCCACTTCCTCGGCCATCGTGTCGAACAGCCCGGTGTCCCCGGCGAAGTAGGTCCGCGCCGAGCCCTGGACCACGTATCCGAGCGCCGGCGCGAGGTGCGGCCCGAACGGCAGCCGCCGACCGTCGTGCCGGGCACTGACCGCCCGGACCCCTACGCCCTCCCCGACGTCGGTCTCCTCGCCCGGCGCCGTCTCCGTCACCGCCAACCCGCGCCGCCCCGCGAGCCGGGCCAGTCCCGGGACCGCCCGCCGCGCCCCGCGGGGCACCAGGAGCCGGGTCCCGGGTGCGAGCCGACCCAGCGACGGCAGGTGCAGATGGTCCGCGTGCAGGTGCGACACCAGCACCACGTCCGCCACCGCCGCCTCGGGCGGCGGGAGCGCCCCGCGGCGCCGCCGCAGGTGCGCGAGCCGCCGCGTGAACAGCGGGTCCGTCAGCAGCCGCACCCCGGAATCCTCGACGGTGCACGCCGCATGGCCCCACCAGGTGATCTCCACCGGCACCAGGCCCTCCCTCCCTCGCCGTCCCAGCAGCTCGGACCGTTCCACCCATCATGCCGGGCCGGAGGCTCCCGCCACCGCTTCGGAACCGGAAGCCCGCATCCCCTCCTCCCGGGCGGCGGATCGGAGTAGGGTCCGGCGGCATGGAAGAGTTGCGCGTGGCCGCGATCGCCAGCCTGGCCCCGCTCGAAGATCTGGACGCCGACCCCTTCGCCGTGGACACCCGCGGCCAGTACGCCGTGTGCGCGCGCTGGGCGGCCGACCGCGGCTACGTCGTGACCAAGCAGCTGCTCGTCTACGGGCTCCGCGCGGACCACTGCGGATTCTGGTCCGACATCCACGCCGCGCGGGTCGATCTCTTCGTCGCCGCCAACCGGCGGGTGCTGGCCCGCGCCCTGAGCTGCGTCGAGGAGTTCACCGCCGAGTGCGAGCGGCGCGGCGTACGCCTGGAGACCGCCGGGGACGAAGAGCCCCGCTACACCTCCGAGATGAAGGCCGAGGTGCACCGGCGGCTGTCCATGCCCACCGCCGGCTACGACGGCACCTGACCGCCGCCCCACCGCTCACGCCCGTTCACGCCCGCCCCGTATCCGGCCCGTCCCGTCGCCCGGCCGGGCCGCCGCCGCTGTGCGAGCCTGGAGGCGGAGACGACCCAGGGGGTGGCGCGGTGCGGCGACGAAGGTGGCGGACCACGGGCAACGCCCTGGTGCGGGTGCTCCTCGTCTGGGCGGTGTCGACCCTCACGATGCTGGCCCTGGCCGGGATCCTGCCGGACTTCCGGCTCCAGTCCGACGACGGCGACAGCATCACGCAGATCGGCCTCACCGCGGCCTGGGGCGCCGGCGCCTTCGGCCTGCTGGGCGCCCTGGTCTGGCCCGTGGTCGTGCGGGCCCTGCTGCTCGTGCCGGCCCTCGTGCTCGGGCTGCTCGTCTTCTTCCTGAACGGCTCGCTCCTGCTGATCGCGCTCAGGCTCATCCCCGACGGGCGGGGCGAGGCGGCCCCCGAGACCGCGGTCGTCGTGGCCGCCGTGATGTCCGCGGTGGCTTCGGCGGCCTCCACCGCGCTCGCGGTGCGCGACGACGAGGCGTACCGGCGCCGGCTCTACCGGCTCGCCGACCGCCGCCGCCGGCGACAGGGCCGCGGGGCCGCGCCCCGGGCCGGGGCGCCCGCGCCGGGGCTGGTGGTCGTCCAACTCGACGGGGTCGGGTACGAGGTGCTGCGCGAGGCCTGCAACAGCGCGCTGATGCCCACCGTCGCCGGCTGGCTTGAGCACGGCCACCGGGTCACGCCCTGGCGCACGGACTGGTCCAGCCAGACCGGCGCCAGCCAGCTCGGCATCCTGCACGGCTCCACCTTCGACGTGCCCGCCTTTCGCTGGTACGAGAAGGAGACCGGCGAGGTGGTGGTCTGCAACCGGCCCACCAGCGCCGCGGAACTCCAGCGCCGGGCCGTCGAACGCACCGGGGACGGCGGACTGCTCACCCTCGACGGGGCCAGCCGCGGCAACCTCTTCAGCGGCGGCGCGGACCAGCTGGCGCTCGTGCTCTCGGTGTCGGCGCGGCGGGGCCGGGCCAACCGGTCCCGCGCCGGATACTTCGCGTACTTCTCCGATCCGGCCAACGCCGTCCGCACCGCCCTGTCCTTCGTCTCCGACGCGGCCCGGGAGATCGTCCAGTCCCTGCGGGCGCGGATCCGCGGCGACCGGCCGCGGGTGTCGCGCGGCGGGCTCTACCCGCTGATCCGGGCCTTCGCGACCGTGGTCGAACGGGACGTGGTCGTGGCGGCGGTGATCGGCGACATGCTCGCCGGGCGCACCGTGGTCTACGCCGACCTCGTCGCCTACGACGAGGTCGCGCACCACTCGGGCCCGCGCGGCCGGGACACCGACCAGGTGCTGGAACGCCTCGACCGCAGCCTCGCGCTGATCGCCCGGGTCGCCGAGCACGCGCCCCGCCCGTACCGGATCGTGCTGCTGTCCGACCACGGCCAGAGCCCGGGGGAGACCTTCCTGGCGCGGTACGGGCTGAGCCTCAAGGACCTGGTGCGTGCCGGCTGCGGACTGCCCGTCTCCCGCAGGGCCGGCCGCACCCACAGCGGGGCCGAGGCCCGCGCCGCGGTCCTCGCGGCGCTTCACCGGCCGGTGGAGGAGGACGAGGAGGCCCACCCCGGGCCGGGCTCCGACCCGGTGGTGCTGGCCTCGGGCAACCTCGCCCTGATCTCCTTCCCCGACGTCCCTGGCCGGGCCTCGCGGGCCCGTATCGAGCGCGCGCACCCCGCGCTGCTGGCCACCCTGGCGAACCACCCCGGTGTGGGCTTCCTGCTGGTGGACGGGGTGGTGCTGGGACCGGACGGGGCGCAGGCCCGGCTGGACGTGCCCGGCGAGGCGGAGGAGCTCCTCGCCGCCTTCGGCCCCGGCGCGGCAGAGGCCGTACGCCGGACCGACGCCTTCCCACACGTGGCCGACATCATGGTGAACTCGGCGTACGACCCGGACACGGGCGCGGTGCACGCCTTCGAGGAGCAGATCGGCTCGCACGGCGGCCTGGGCGGGGAGCAGGGGCGCCCCTTCCTGATGTGGCCCGCGGAGCTGTCGGACCCTGGCGCGGAGCTGGTCGGCGCGGAGTCGGTGCACGGCGTACTGCGGCGCTGGCTCAGGGAGGCGGACGGCCCACAGGTACCGGTGGCGGCGCCGACGGGCCGATGGGCGCAGGAGAGCGTCCGGGCGGTCGGCGAGCGGCCTGCGCGAGCGGTGCCGCAGAATTCACCGCCGGACGGCCACCTCGGCGGAATCCTTCCTTCCGAGGGGTCGCCCGCGCGGGACGAAACCCGCTGATTTGGTACGACCCGCACGGTGGCCGACCATGTGTCGACCCGCCCACCATGTGAGACGACCCGAGGCGCACCACCGATGACCAGCACCGCAGCCCTGCCCGCCGAGGCCACCGCACCCCCCGAAGAGCCGGGCCGCGACCCCCATGCCCGACGCTTCGGACTCCCCATCGCGACCTGCCTGGTCATGGGCAACATCATCGGCGGCGGGATCTTCCTCCTCCCGGCCTCGGTCGCGCCCTTCGGCACCATCAGCCTCCTCGCGTTCGCGGTGCTCACGCTCGGGGCCGTCGCCCTCGCGCTCGTCTTCGGCCGCCTCGCCCGCCGCCACCCGCAGACCGGCGGCCCGTACGTCTACGCCCGCGCCGCCTTCGGTGACTTCGCCGGCTTCCTCGCCGCCTGGAGCTACTGGATAACCTCCTGGGTGTCGAACGCGGCCCTCGCCGTCGCGTCGGTCGGCTACCTCTGCGTCCTCTTCCCGGCCATCGGCGCCCACAAGTGGTCGATGTGCCTGGCGGCCCTGGCCATGCAGTGGCTCCCCGCGCTCGCCAACCTGGCCGGCACCCGCTACGTGGGTGTCGTCCAACTCGTCGCCACCGTATTGAAGTTCGCCCCGCTGATGCTGGTCGCCGTGGGCGGTCTGTTCTTCTTCGACCCGGCCAACCTCGGCCCGTTCCAGGCCACCGGCCAGAGCCCGGCCGGCGCGCTCTCGGCCTCCGCGGCGATCCTCCTCTTCAGCTACCTCGGCGTGGAGTCGGCCGCCGTCAGCGCCGGGGAGGTCCGCGACCCCGCCCGCAACGTCGGCCGGGCCACGATCCTCGGCACCGCCGGCGCGGCCGTCGTCTACCTGCTCGGCACCCTCTCCGTCTTCGGACTCGTCGCCCACGAGGAGCTGGTCGCCTCCGAAGCCCCCTTCACCGACGCCGTCAACGCCATGTTCGGCGGGACCTGGGGCGGCACCCTCGTCGCCTGCGCCGCCGTCGTCTCGATGGGGGGCGCCCTCAACGGCTGGACGCTGCTCAGCGCCCAGACCCCGTACGCAGCGGCCAAGGACGGCCTCTTCCCCCGCGCCTTCGAGAAGAAGCGGCGCGGCGTCCCGGTGGTCGGCGTCGTCGTCACGACCTCCCTGGCCTCCGCCCTGACCGTCTACAACTACACGGCCGGCTCCGAGGGCGTCTTCGAGATCCTCGTCCTCGTCACCACCTTCACCGCGACCGTCCCCTACCTGCTCTCCACCGCCGCGCAGATCTACTTCCTGCTCTCCGGCCGGGGCGAGCGCGTCCACCGGGGCCGCCTGGCCCGCGACGGCGCCCTCGCCGTCCTCGCCTTCGGCTTCTCCATGTGGCTGGTGGCCGGCTCCGGATACGCCGCCGTCTACCAGGGCGTGCTCTTCCTCTTCGCGGGCGTCGCCGTCTACGCCGTGATGGCCGCGCGCAGGCAGCGGACAGCCGCCTGACCTGCGCGGTAGCGTGGAAGGACAGTGCCTTGGGGGGCATGAAGGGGTCGCCATGTCCGCGATCAGGGAAAGCATCGAAATCGACCGGAGTCCCGAAGAGGTCTTCGCCTACCTGTCGGACGCCTCCCACCTGCCGGAATGGCAGAAGAGCGCCGTGTCCGTCCGGGGCGGCGAACACCCGGCCGTCGGCTCGCTCATCGCCGTACGGCGGCGGATCGGCCGCCGCGAGTTCCCGACGACCATGGAAGTCACCGAGTACGACCCGCCCAGAACCTGGCACCTCCATGGCATCGACGGACCGGTCCGCGGCGACGTCCGCGGCACCGTCGAGCCCCTGGCCGACGGGGCGCGCTCCCGGCTCACCCTGAGCCTCGACTTCGAGGGCCACGGCATAGGCAGGGTCCTCGTGCCGCTCGTCGTGAAGCCGTACGCGCGCAAGGAGATGCCGCTGAACGAGGAGAAGCTCAAGCACCGGCTCGAAACCTGAACCGGGCGGGCGCCCGGGGAAAACCGGATGCCGCACGGTGTGCGGTGTGGCCAGACTGGCCGCACCACACACCGCCCCACCCGAAGGACGTCCCCGCCCGTGCAGGCTGCCGTCACCGTCACCCCCGCCCAGATCCCCGAACTGCTGCTCGGCCTCGCCACCGTGCGGCCCGTCTTCCTCTGGGGGGCGCCCGGTATCGGGAAGTCCTCGCTCGTGCGGAAGTTCGCCGACTCCCTCGGCCTGGAATGCGTCAGCCTCCTCGGCACGCAGCTCGCCCCCGAGGACCTGATCGGCGTACCGCAGATCCGCGACGGCCGCTCCGTGTTCTGCCCGCCCGAGGCCATCGCCCGAGACGAGCCGTACTGCCTTTTCCTCGACGAGCTCAACGCCGCGAGCCCGGACGTCCAGAAGGCCTTCTACTCGCTGATTCTCGACCGCCGGATCGGCTCCTACGAACTGCCCGCGGGCTCCATCGTGATCGGAGCCGGCAACCGCGCCACGGACAACGCGCTGGCCCGGCCCATCGCCTCCGCGCTGGTCAACCGCCTCACCCACGTCCACCTCCGGGCGTCCGCACAGGACTGGCTGGTGTGGGCCGGCGAGCACGGCGTCCACCCGTGGGTCACCGACTACCTCACCGACCGCCCCGACCACCTCTGGTCGCAGCCGCCCAAGACCGAGGAGCCCTTCTCCACCCCGCGCTCCTGGCACATGCTCTCCGACGCCCTGCACTCCTTCGGCGCGGAACTCGACGAGCAGACCCTCAAGGTGGTCGCGCACGGCACCCTCACCCCCGCGCACGCCGTCTCCTTCTGCGGCTACGCCAAGATCGTCCGCCACACCTTCGGCATCGAGGCCATCCTGAAGGGCGACGCCTCCTGGCCGGCCCGGCTCCAGGACCGCGACCTGCTCTACTACCTTGCGGAGGCCTTCCGGGGCCGCCTGCTCAAGGAGCTCCCCGCGCAGAAGGAGCACGTCTCGCCCGCGCTGCGCCAGCACACTCACCGCTTCAAGTCGCTGCTCGTCCAGCTCGCCGAGATCTCCGTCGAAGTAGCCCAGACCGTCATAGCCGATGACGCCGACGGCCGGCCCGTACTGCCCGGCTGGTTCCTGATCGAGGCCGCCCGCGACATGCCGCGGCTGGTCGAGGCCCGCCGGTGAGCCGGAGCGGAAAGGCACGCGCGAAGGCCGCCGCCAAGCCCGACCCGGCCACCCAGGCCTTCGCCGAGGGCATGGCCCTGGTCCAGCAGAACCCGGCCCTCGGAGCCCTCCACGGCAAGGTCTGCCGCGAGGCCGGCTGCCCGCAGTCCCCGGCCGCGGGGCTGGCCGCCGTGTCCTCCAACGGCGTCGTGCACGTCCACCCCACCCGGCGGGCCGAACCCCGCGAGTGGGCGTGGGCGATCGCCCACGCCCTGCTGCACCTCGGCTTCGGCCACGTTCCGGCCGCCAAGGACGAGGACCGGCCCCAGCCGGACCGCTTCGACCTCGCCGCC
Source organism: Streptomyces virginiae (assembly GCF_040638905.1). Lineage (GTDB taxonomy): Bacteria > Actinomycetota > Actinomycetes > Streptomycetales > Streptomycetaceae > Streptomyces > Streptomyces virginiae_B. The sequence goes on from NZ_JBEZYV010000014.1 coordinate 147,678, forward strand.
CGCTGCACGGTCGTCAACCGCTTCCTGCTGACCTTCCCGGTCGGCCGCGCCCCGGACCACCTGCCCGCCGCGTACCCCGGCGGCGACGAGGACGAGCTCGCCGCCCGCTGGCGCCGCGACGGCATCCCGGCCGCCTACGAGCACTGCGGCACGGCGGGCGGCCACCCCGACCAGGTCCTGGTGCCCTGGCGGACCTGGGACACCACCGTCCCCGACTGGCAGACCGCCTTCGCCGCCGCCCTGACCCGCAGCGTCTCCGCCGCCATGGACGTGGCCGGCGGCCGCCGCGACCGGACCACCGGCGAACGCCTCGAACAGCGCCCCTGGGACCGGGCCCTGAACTGGTTCGTGTCCTCGTACCCGCTGCTGGGCGGGCTCGCCGCCGGCCTGACCGTCGTCGCCGACGCCGAGCTGGCCCGCGCGCAGGACATCTCCATCGCCGCCGTCAGCGCCACCGCCGGGGAGATCTACATCAACCCGCTGCGCACCTTCGACGACGACGAGTGGCGGTTCATCCTGGCCCACGAGATGCTGCACGCCGCCCTGCGCCACGGCGAGCGCCGCGGCCCCCGCGATCCGTTCCTGCACAACGTCGCCGCCGACTACGTCGTCAACGACTGGCTGGTGGAGATGCGGATCGGGAGCATGCCCGAAGGGCTGCTGCACGACCCGGCGCTGCGCGGGCTGTCCGTCGAGGAGGTGTACGACCGGATCACGACCGACCTGCGCCGGATGCGGCGCCTGGCCACCCTGCGCGGCCGGGGCGCCGGGGACATCCTGGGCGAGCCGCTCGCCCACGGCGCGGGGCGCCCGTACACGGACCTCGACGAGTTCTACCGGCGCGGCCTCGTCCAGGGCTTCGACCTGCACGTGCGCGGCGGGCGCGGGCTGCTGCCCGCCGGGCTGGTCCAGGAGATCCGGGCCCTGGCCCACCCGCCGGTGCCGTGGGACGCCCGCCTCGCCCGCTGGTTCGACGAGTACGTGCCGAGGCCGCAGCCCGTCCGGTCCTACGCCCGCCCGGCGCGCCGCCAGGCCTCCACCCCGGACATCCCGCGCGCGGGCCGGTACTTCCCGCCCGAGGAGACCGCCCGCTGCACCTTCGGCGTGGTCCTCGACACCTCCGGGTCGATGAACGCCACCCTGCTCGGCAAGGCGCTGGGCGCGATCGCCTCGTACGCCGGGGCCCGCGACGTCCCGGCGGCGCGCGTGGTGTTCTGCGACGCGGCGGCCTACGACGCGGGCTACGTCGCTCCGACCGAGATCGCGGGCCGCGTGCGGGTCCGCGGCCGCGGCGGAACCGTCCTCCAGCCGGGCATCGACCTGCTCCAGCGGGCCGCGGACTTCCCGCCCGGAGCGCCGCTGCTGGTGATCACGGACGGCTGGTGCGACACCCTCCGCATCCGCCGCGAACACGCCTTCCTGGTCCCCCGGGGCGCCTGCCTCCCCTTCACCCCGCGCGGCCCGGTCTTCCGGCTGTCCTGACGCGCGTCACGACCGCTGCCTGCCGCCGAGCCGGTAGACGGCGTAGGTGATGCCGAGGATCACGTCCACCGCCGCGGTCGGCGGGGTCCGCCAGGTGCCGGAGGTGCCCGAGGGGTCCTCGGGCCGTGGGCCCCACTGCGGGGCAGGTGGCACAGGGCGGTCGGTCATCGGCGGACCTCCTGGTCGGGAGGGTCGGACGGGGCGCCCCGGAGGCGGCCCGTTCAGCCCGTGGTCGCGCCGACGCGCCTCCCGGGCACGTCCGGAGGGGGCACGCGGCCCGTGACGACGACGCCCCCGCACCGCGGGGTGGCGGAGCGGGGGCGTCGTGCGGGAGCCGGCTCAGTCGAGGTAGTCGCGCAGGACCTGCGAACGCGACGGGTGGCGCAGCTTCGACATGGTCTTCGACTCGATCTGGCGGATGCGCTCACGGGTGACCCCGTACACGCGGCCGATCTCGTCGAGGGTCTTCGGCTGGCCGTCGTTGAGGCCGTAGCGCATGGAGACCACGCCCGCCTCGCGCTCCGAGAGCGTGCCCAGGATCGACTGGAGCTGCTCCTGGAGGAACGTGAAGGAGACCGCGTCCGCGGGCACGACCGCCTCGGAGTCCTCGATGAGGTCACCGAACTCGCTGTCGCCCTCCTCACCCAGCGGGGTGTGCAGGGAGATCGGCTCGCGGCCGTACTTCTGGACCTCGATGACCTTCTCGGGGGTCATGTCGAGTTCCTTGCCCAGCTCCTCCGGGGTGGGCTCACGGCCCAGGTCCTGGAGCATCTGGCGCTGCACGCGGGCGAGCTTGTTGATGATCTCGACCATGTGCACGGGGATGCGGATCGTGCGCGACTGGTCGGCCATGGCGCGGGTGATCGCCTGGCGGATCCACCACGTCGCATACGTGGAGAACTTGAAGCCCTTGGTGTAGTCGAACTTCTCCACGGCGCGGATCAGGCCGACGTTGCCCTCCTGGATCAGGTCCAGGAAGAGCATGCCGCGGCCGGTGTAGCGCTTGGCGAGGGAGACCACGAGACGGAGGTTGGCCTCCAGCAGGTGGTTCTTCGCACGGCGGCCGTCCTCGACGAGGATCTCCAGCTCGCGCTTGAAGGCGGGCTTGTGGTCCTCCTCCTCTTCGAGCTTGTACTCGGAGAAGAGACCGGCCTCGATGCGCTTGGCGAGCTCGACCTCCTGCTCGGCGTTGAGGAGCGGCACCTTGCCGATGAGCTTGAGGTAGTCCTTGACCGGGTCGGCGGTGGCGCCGGCCACCATGACCGTCTGCGCCGGGGCGTCGTCCTCGTCGTCGTCGGACAGGACGAAGCCCTGGGTGCCGCCGGGCTTGGGGGTCTCCTCCTCGGCGTCGTCGACGAGGTCCTCGGCCGCCCAGTCCTCGCCCTCGACGGCCGGGGTCTCACCCTCGTCGGCGTCCTTGGCGCCGGCCTTCTTCGCCGCGGCGGTCTTCTTCACGGCGGTCTTCTTGGCGGCGGTCTTCTTGACCGTGCGCTTCTTCGGCTCGGCGGCGGCCTCGGCCGGCGCCGCCTCCGCGGCCGCGGAGGCCGACGGAGCGGATATCGCCGAAGCCGTGGACGTGACCGCGGGCGCCGCGGCGGTGGCCGCGGTCTTGCGCGCACCGATGGGGCGGGGCGCGGCGGCGGCCTTCTTGGCGACGGTGCGGGCGGGGGCGGCGGCAGCCTTGCGGGGCTTCTTCGCGGCAGCCTTGGTGGCGGGGGCCGCGCTCACGTGAAGGGCGACACCCTCCTCGTCGAGGACCTGGTTCAGGCTGCGCAGGACCCGCTTCCACTGGTCCACCGGGATGCGGCCGGCCTCGAAGGCCTGGCGCACGTCGTCACCGTTGATGTGACCCTGCTCGCGGCCGCGCTCGACGAGCGCTACCAGGGCCTCGGATTCGGCGATCTCCGGAGGGAACGTACGGGACGGGCTGAGCGACACAAGGAGCCTCTCGTTGCGAACAGATAAGGGGTGGGCGGGACATCATCGCGCGAACTCGGGAAACAGACCCGAGGGGGGTCTGTATTCCGGGCCGCGCGAGGACACCTGTCGGTTCATCGCATGCCCGAGTCGATTCGTTACGCGCTGAATTGAGTGACCTGCGCCACGCTGGGGCCGGGCAACCGGATCCGGCGTGGATCCGTCCGCCCTCCGCGTCAGCCCGTTTTGCGGGCTTCGATCAGGAAACGGGCGGTATGCGCGACGAACGGGCCGTCCCGCTCGATCCGTTCGTGAAGCTCACGCAGGCGGTCCCGGTACTGCACGACCGTGAAGCCGGGCACCATCCAGATCACCTTCCGTAGAAAGTAGATCACGGCTCCGATGTCGTGGAACTCGGTGCGCAGCCGTTCGGAGCGCAGATCGAGCACTTCGAGACCCGCCTTCGTGGCGTCCGCGACCGCGTCGTCGGGGTGCCGTGCGCGCCTGACCTCCTCCGGCTGTGGCCCGAGAAAATATTCGACGAGTTCGAAGACGCTCGCCGGGCCGACCTGCTGGGAGAGGTACGTCCCGCCCGGCTCCAGCACCCGGGCGATCTCGTCCCACCAGATGGTCACCGGGTGCCGGCTGGTCACCAGCTCGAAGGCCTCGTCGCCGAAGGGCAGGGGCGGCTCGTCGGAGTCCGCGACCACCACCGCGCCCAGCGGGTGCAGCAGCTTCGTCGCCCGCTCGACATTGGGCGGCCAGGACTCCGTGGCCACCGTCAGGCGCGGCAGGGGGCCGGATCCGGCGAGGACCTCGCCGCCGCCGGTCTGGATGTCCAGGGCGGACCGGACCCGGGCCAGGCGCTCGGCCATCAGCCGCTGATAGCCCCAGGAGGGGCGCTGCTCGGTGGCGCGGCCGTCGAGCCAGGAGAAGTCCCAGCCGTCCACGGAGACGGACTCCGCCTCGGCGACAAGATGGTCGAAAGTTCGCGTCATGCATTGATCGTCGCAGGTCGGGCGCCGGGCGACCACCGGGTTGGTCGACTACAGTGGTCGGCGGGCCGTGACTGGCGTTCGGGTGGATCACCACCGGGGAGCGGCCCGGCGTACCTCAGGACCTCCCGTACGCCGACTGCCGCGCGCCTGGGCGAACCGCGATCCGCAGCGACGTTCAGGAGACCCCGTGACGACTGCCCAGACTGCCCCTGCCGCCGGTACCGCCCAGCTGATGGACGGCACCGCCCTCGCCCGCCGCATCTCGGAGCAGACCGCCGCCCTCGCGGCGAAGATCACCGAGCGCACCGGCACCGCGCCCTGCCTCGCGACCGTGCTGGTCGGCGAGGACCCCGCCTCCGTCACCTACGTCCGCATGAAGCAGAACCGCTGCGCCAAGGCCGGGATCACCTCCCGCCACGTGGAGCTGCCGGCCTCGACCACCACGCAGGAGCTGGTCGCGGCGATCACGGCGCTCTCCGAGGACCCGCAGATCAGCGGCATCCTGCTCCAGCACCCCGTCCCGCACCACATCGACGAGCGGGCCGCCTTCGAGGCCATCGCCCCCGGCAAGGACGTGGACGGGGTCACCATGCACTCGTTCGCGGCCATGGGCTTCGGCCTGCCCGGCTTCGTCTCCTGCACCCCGGGCGGCATCATGCGCCTGCTCGCCGAGTACGAGGTGGACCTGACCGGCAAGCACGCCGTGGTCGTCGGCCGCAGCGCGATCCTGGGCAAGCCGGCCGGGATGCTGCTGCTGGAGCAGAACGCCACCGTCACCTACTGCCACTCCCGCACCCGGGACCTCTCCTCGATCGTGCGCCAGGCGGACGTGCTGGTCGCCGCCGTCGGCAAGGCGGAGTTCATCCGGGGCGAGGACATCAAGCCGGGCGCGGTGGTCCTGGACGCCGGCTACAACGAGGGCAACGTCGGCGACGTCCACTTCGAGTCGGCGGCGGCCCGGGCCTCGCTGATCACGCCGGTTCCGGGCGGTGTGGGCCCGATGACCATCGCCGTCCTGCTGGAGCAGACCGTGCGGGCCGCCGCAGCGCAGGCGGGGCTGGACCTCGCCGCCCTCTGATTCCGCCCGCCGATCCGCCGCGCGCGCCGATCGGCGCGTCCGACGCACCGCCCCGGGCCCCGGCCCGGGGCGTTCTGCGTTCCCGGTACTCAGGCGACGACCGGCTCCGGTTCCGGGGCGGGCGCGGCGGCGGCCGCGTCGCGGGCAGCGGCGACGACCGCGGACGTGCGGAACTCGTGGGCCAGCGCGGTCAGCGGGCGGCGGCCCAAACGGTGCGGCTCCGCGACCGGGGCCGGACCCGGCCCGGATCCGCGCGCGGCGGCGTCCTTGAGGCGGCACGCGGCGGCCACGACGGCGGCGTCCGCGACCGTTGCGGCCCGCGCCTCGTCCAGGCCCCGGCCGCGGGCCGCCTCGTACGCGGTGGCGTGTACCCGGGGGTCGAACCAGCCGGCCAGCGCCAGGATGCCGTCGTCGATGACGGACTCGCGGTGGACGAGCCGGATCCCCACCGGGGACCACCAGGCCAGCGGGACGGTCCGTCCCTGGGCCGCGGCGAACCCGCGCAGCGCCTTCCACAGCGGGCGCAGCCGCCGGTACTCACTGAAGCCCGTCCACGTCGCCGACCCGCCGATCAACGGCACGACGAACCCGGCGCCGAGCAGCAGCGCGGAGGCGGAAGCCAGGGGCGGTGCCACGTCAGTGGACAGCACGACCCAGTCGCGGCCGGCCCAGCGGGCGGCCACCGAGGCCCACTTGGCGGCGAGGTAGGCCAGGTCCAGGAGCCCCGCGAGGACGATCAGGGCCAGCCCGGTGCGCAGCGGGCGCAGCGAGCGGTCCGCGCGTGCGAACCACTTGGCGCACAGCCAGGTCAGCGCCGAGGTGCCCAGGGTGTGCGCCACCAGGAAGCAGACGATCATCTCGCGGATCCACGGCGTCGTGGCGTAGTACGTGTCCAGGTCCCTGAGCCGTTCCACCGGCGCGTCGCCGATCACGAACAGGGCGACGATCGCGGCGGTCGCCGTGCCGAACACGACCGCGGTCAGCCGGGTGGCACGGCGCACGGCCGCGGGCGGCCCGCCGCGCCACTGCAGGACCAGGACGACGCACAGCCCGGAGAACACCGTGAGCAGGCCGAACACCAGCGGCGCGGAGAAGTTGACCACGCCGGTACGGCGGTTGACGGCGGCGATCGTCGGCGGCGACGCCAGGAAGGTGATCGGGGCGCCGACGACGAGCAGCGCGCACGCGGTCCGGTTCAGCGGCTGGTCCCAGTTCCGGCGCAGCTCCGGAGCCTTGATCAGCAGCGCCAGGACCATCAGGGAGCCGGGCAGGAGCAGGGAGATCTCGCAGCTCATCGGGCCTGTCCGACGGGGTCGGCAGGGCCGACCGGATCGATTTCCGGACCGGTGGGGGCGGCCCCCGGCCCGGCGCCGGTGCTCCCGGACCCGGTTCTCGTGCCCGGCGCCGGGTCCAGTCCGGCGACGGCCCGCTCCGCGGCCGTGAGCGGCGGAGCTTTCAGTGCGCCCCGGTCGGAGGCGCGCGCCACGTGCCAGACCACCGACGGGCGCAGCCAGTGGGTGGGCTCGATGCTCATGGTGAGGACGTTGAACAGGGCGGCGGTGAGCGCATCGTCGGTGGTGGCGCCCGTCATCAGACGGTTGACGTAGCCGTTGAGCAGGCCGGTGCCCGCGCGCGGCTTCATCCCGGTGGCCCCCGGATACAGGATGTCCTGCGACGTGGCGAGCTCCCAGGCGGTGGCGACCTGGGGTGCGATGACGCGCTGCGCCTCGCGGCCGATTCCCGGATGGGCCAGCCCCTTCGCCCGCAGGAGGGTGCGTACGGCCAGCAGGCCCTGGGCGGCGACGGTCATGCCCTGCCCGTACAGCGGGTTGAAGGTGGCGACGGAGTCGCCGACGGCGAAGAAGCCGTCGGGCAGCTCGGCCTTCTCGAAGTAGATCCGGCGGTTGGCGGTGCCCTGGGTGACGGCGACGTCCGTCAGGGGCTTGCGGCCCTCCAGGAGCTCGCCGACGATCGGGTCGCGCACGGACTTGGCGAAGGGGATGAACGCCTCGGGGTCGCCGGTGGGCTGGCCGCCGCGGGTGCCCGACAGGGTGGCCTGCCACTGGCCGTTCTCGATGGGCACGATCGTGGCGGTCTGCCCGGGCACGGGCACCCGGGGGTCGGACTGTACGTTGACGATGGGGAAGCCCATCTCGTGCGCGCCGGGCGGGGCCTCGAAGATCCGGGTCGCGTAGACGAGACCGGAGTCGACCTCGGCCTGCCGGATGCCGCTCACGCCGAGGGCCTGGAGCCACGTCCGGGCGCGCGATCCGCGGCCGCTGGCGTCGACCACGAGATCGGCCGTCACCAGCCGGTCCTGCTCCTCGGGGGTGTCGACGCGGACGCCGGTGACCCGGGCGGCCGTGCCCTCCAGGCCCCGGACCCGGCTCTTCTGGAGGGTGGTGACCCCGGCGAGGCCGGTGATCCGGGCGCGGACCACCGAGTCGAGGAGGTCGCGGCTGCAGGAGATGTTGAACTGCTTCTCGCCGCAGCGCGGGATCCAGCCCTGGGCGGTCTTGGTGACCAGGTCGGTGGGCAGGCTGCGGCGGATGGCGCCGGCCTTCGTCCAGTCGTCGGTGATGCCGGGCAGGATCCGCTCTATGGCCCGGGCGCCGCCCGACCACAGCAGATGGGTGTGCCGGGCCTGAGGGAGCCCACGGCGCGGGGTCGGCCCCTCCGGCAGCGGGTCGGCGTCGATGACGGTGACCGTGGCGTGCTCGGCGAGGACAGCGGCCGCGAGGAGGCCGGCCAGACTGCCGCCTATGACGACGGCGTGGCGGGGCGGGGAGGACTGGTTCATCGTGGCGGGCTCTCTGTCAGGGCCGTGCGGAGGGCATCGGCGTGAGGGATGCGGCGACTGGCTGGTGCTGGTCACGGCGTGGCACGGGGCTTCCCCAGCCGAGTGAGGACTTGATGCGCTCGATCGCCTCGGGGAGCTGCTGCTCCCGGGGCGACGGGAGGCGGGAACGCAGGATGTTGCCGAGGTGCAGGCCGAAGGTCTCGGCCCGGATCTCCGCCGGATCCCCCTGGTCGGCGCGGGCGGCGGCCTGCCGGACCACCGCGTCCAGCCCGGAGCCGGGGGCGAGCAGTTCGGCGAGGCTGCCGTGGCGTCCCGCCAGCCGGGCGGCCACCAGCATGCCCGGACCGACGCTGTCGCAGGTCCCCTCGTCCAGGTGCCACAGCTCGTGGCAGGCGATGACGAGCTGGTGCTCGGGCCGGGTGTGCTGCTCCACGACGATCAGGTCGACGTCGTCCAGCTCCAGCCACAGCCCGCTCGCGGTGTCGGGCGGGAACGAGGTGAAATGGAAGTCCACCTTCCGGTCTGTGCCGCGCCGTTGGGTGTAGGCGGCGCACAGCGCCCCGATGATCTCCCCGACATCGGCCGGCGCCGTCAGGCGTGCGCCCTCCAGCAGTTCGGAGCCCAGCTTGCGCATGGCCCGTGTGGTCCTCATGGTGTTTCTCCCTCGGCGGCGGCGCCCTCGGTCGGCGCCCCGCCCTTCGTGCCCGGAAGTCCGAGCTGCCCCTCGCGCGCGAGGAGGTCGTCCAAGTGGTCGGCCAGTGACTTCCACCCCTGGGGCGACAGCCGGCCGGCCCGCGTGACGATGCTCCGTACGTCATGCGCACGCAGCACGGCCAGCATCGGATTCTCCCGCTCCCGTTCCACGCACTCCAGTTCGCCCTCGATCAGTGCGAGTGCCGTGGCGAGCGCCTCGGTGTCGTCGGCGAGCAGGAAGCCGGCGTCGACACCGTAGAAGCGCTGTATCCCGGCGGCGGCGGCGAGGTTCGGCATGCCCTCGCCCTGGGCGAGGCGGGTCAGCGACTGCCCCGACGCGTCGAAGGACTTGGCGATGGCCGTGAGCGAGTGGGCCTGGCCGTCCTCCCGGGGCCTGGTGCGCCGCAGGTGCTCGAACCGCTGGTGCACCTGCTCCTTCAGGGGGAGCCGGGGCGGCCTGCCGTCGAGCGTCTGCCGGACGGCCTGTGGCGTGATACCGGTCAGGTACGAGAGGTGTTCCAGGTCGTCCCGGCCGTCGGAGACGGTGGTCACGGACAGGGCGAGGGCGCGTTCCACCGCGCTCTTGCAGTCGGCCAGCAGGAATCCGGCGTAGACGCCGAAGAACCGCTGCACGCCGGCCGCGTGGCCCATCCGCAGCAGCCCGGTGCCCGCGTTGAGGGGGCCGAGGGAGGCGCCGGGGGCGTCGAAGTCGTGGGCGATGGCGGCGAGCGGCCATTCCCGGCCGTGCTTGTCGCGCCGGGTCGCCCGCAGCAGCCGGAACCGCTGGTGCACACGTTGTTCCAGTGGCACTTCGGCGGCCGTACCCGCCACCACCGGTGGGATGCGCCCGGGTTCGACGCCGGACAGGTGGCTCAGCCGCCCCACCGCCAGCACCTCGGCCGGGTCCCGGCCGCACCGCTCCGCGAGTGCCCCCACGCGCCGCCAGATCGCGGCGAGGTCGGGTCGGGCGGCGGCTCGCACCGGCTGATTCTCCATATGTCGACAAGGCGTTCGAGTGGATCGGGCTGCGTGAAGCCTAGCCCCCGACCCCCGGCCGAACCACGGGAACCCCAATGTTTCCTGCCGCCCACCTCAAAAAGCGTGGGCATGACCTCGGAGGTAATCGACCCCCGGCGAGAGGGCCCGGCACAGTGGGGCGTCGGGTTCCGGGGCCGCGCACTCGGTTCTGGGGCCCGGCTCCCACCTGGCCGTTCCACCTCGACGGAGGCTGCCCCATGTCCGCGACCCTGCTCGCCGGTTTCGCCCGTACGCCCGTCCCGCAGCTCGCGCTGCGTCGCTTCCTCGCCCTCGACGCCGTTGTCACCACCGGCAACGGCCTCGCCTACGTCGCCTTCTCCGCGCCGCTGGGGCGGCTGCTCGGGGTCGGGTCGGCGCTGCTGCCGGCCGTCGGCGTACTGCTGGTGCTCTACGGCGCCGCCGTCGGCCTGCTGGCTTCGCGCGGCCGGCCCCCGGTGCTCGCCGTGAAGGCCGTCGTCGAGACCAACTACGCCTGGGCCGCGCTGAGCCTGGTGGCCCTCGCCGTGTGGTTCTCGCCGACCCCCGCAGGGACCGTGTGGATCCCGGCGCAGGCCCTCACCGTCGCCGGCTTCGCCGTCCTCCAGCAGCTCGCGCTGCGCTCAGTCGCCGAGTGAGCGCAGGTACTTCACCGTCGCCGGGTCGGCCGGGAGCATCGTCTCGATGGCCAGCTCGGCGACGGTCACGTCCATCGGGGTGTTGAAGGTCGCGATGGACGACACGAAGGACAGCAGGTGGCCGTCGTGCTCGATGAGCAGGGGGAGCGCGATGTAGGGGACGGGCTCCCGCGGTGCGCCGTCGCCGGGGCGTTCGGCCACCGGATAGGAGGAGACCTCCTCGTACAGCGCGCGCAGCGGTTCGGAGCGGGCCAGCGCGATCTGGCGCTCCATCTGGGCGAGCAAGTGCCCGCGCCACTCCCTGAGGTTGTGGATCCTCGGGGCCAGGCCCTCGGGGTGCAGGGTGATCCGCATCGCGTTCAGCGGCGGTGTCAGCAGGTGCTCCGGCAGGCCGTCCAGCAGCATCAGGACGCCCCGGTTGGCGGCGACGACGTCGTACGCGGCGTCCACGACCAGCGCGGGGTAGGGCTCGTACCCGGTCAGCAGCCGCTCGATGCCCTCCCGCAGTGTCTCCATCGACGGGTCGTCCAGCGCGGTCTGCGCATAGTGCGGGGCGTAACCGGCGGCCAGCAGAAGGGCGTTGCGCTCGCGCACCGGGACATCGAGGCGGTCGGCGAGCCGCAGCACCATCTCCTCGCTCGGCCGGGCCCGCCCCGTCTCGATGAAGCTGATGTGCCGGGACGAGGAGTCGGCGCGGCCCGCCAGCTCCAGCTGGCTGATGCCGCGCCGCTCCCGCCATGCGCGGAGCAGGGCGCCGACCGCGGGTGTCGAGGTGGTCATGGCTCCGACGGTAGCCGAGCCCGCCGAGCCCGCCGAGCCCGCCGAGCCCGCCGAGCCCGCCGAGCCCGCCGAGCCCGCCGGGCCCGGGCGCCCGGCGCGATCAGCCGACATCGAAGAGGTTGCGCAGGCCGAGGCGGTACCGCCACAGGTCGTGCCGCTTGGCGGACTCCATCTCCGGCGCCCGGTACAGCGGCCGGACGGTGCACCGCCGCGCCGTCGAACCGTCGCGGTCCAGCAGGCTGTTGACGGCCGCGCGGGCCGAGGCGTTGGCGCCCTCCATCGTCGCCAGGTCGATGTCGACGGCGACGTAGTCCCCGCTGAGGAAGAAGTTCGGGACGCGCGTGCCCGCGCTCGGCCGGTTGGCGAGGGTCCCGACCGGGTGGATCAACAGCTCGTCCTGGTTGGTGGGCTCCGGGGTGCCGAGGCCGTCCACCCCGGGATCCAGGAACCACGAGTGCAGCTTCGAGTCGGACAGCAGGGTCTTCCCCGTGTCGTTGAGGGAGGCCTTCAGCTGGGCCCACACCTCGCGCGCCACCTCGTCGCGGGTGCACCGCTTGGCCGTCTTCCCGTACAGGATCCCCGGCTTGTCCCACTCCGAGATGTCCACCGACAGGCAGTCGACCGCCGCCCCGTCGCCGTAGTCGGCGGGGAAGTCCCGCGCCGGCCAGTGCTCGGCCTGCTGGATCGCCGTCAACGACCAGGGGGAGTCGACGCAGTTGAGGTGGCCGTGCACCAGCGGGGCCCGTTCGGTCAGGTAGAACTGGATGCCGGTCATCCAGTCGGTCCGGAGCCTGTCGCAGCGCCCCAGCATCGGGTCGGCGGCCCGCAGCCCCGCGCTCCAGGTGCGCCGGGCGTGCTCGACGGGCAGGGCGCTGACGTAGTGGTCGGCGGTCGCGGTCTGCCGGGCGCCGTCCGGGCCCTCGACCGCGACCCCGCTCACCCGGCCGCCCGCGTACTGCACCTCCCGTACGGTCCAGCCGATCCTGAACTCCACCCCGAGGGAGCGCAGATGGGCCTCCCACGGGTCGATCCACGCCTCGTTGGTCGGCAGGTTGAGGATCCGGTCCGGCGGGCCGTCCGCCCCGCGGCCCAGGAGGTTGAAGACGAAGGCCTCGCCGAGGGTGCCGACGGTACGGGTGGAGGCCTCCTCCGCCTTGGTCGCCACGATGTTGCGGGTGACGCCGACCGCCAGGATGCGCTGGTACTCGTACGACATCCGTGCCGCCCGGGTGAACTCCCACCACGGGGTGTGCTCCCACACCTCGGCCCGCCGCTCGTCGCAGCTGGTGAGGAAGACCAGTACGCGGTCGACGAAGTACGCCGTCTCGTGCGGAGGCAGCCTGACCAGGGTCTGCAGGATGCCCGACAGGGCGCGCCGCACCTCCTCGGGCGTGAGCGCGGCGGGGGAGTGGCCGGGCCAGGGGATCGGGCCGCGCAGGTCCTCGCGGCCCCCGGCGCGGGCGAACATCATCTCGGGCGGGGCCACCAGGTTGTCCCACACGCCGTTCGCGTTGCCCGCGAAGGGGATGCGCCGCATGGTGTCGGGCAGGTTGTGGTAGATGCCGGGGATGAAGCGGAAGCCGTGCTCCGCGGGCAGCGGCCTGCGGCCGCCGCGCGCGCTGCCCGGCACGTCCATGCTGCGGGCCTTGCCGCCGAGCGCCCGGCGCTCGTACACGGTGACCGCGTATCCGCGCTCGGCAAGTTCGTGTGCCGCGGTCATCCCCGCGACCCCGCCGCCCAGGACGGCGACGCGCCGGCCGTTCGGGGAGGGCGCCGCGGGCGGGGCCGCGGCGGGCGCGGCGGCCGCCGCCGGAGCCGCCAGGGCCGCCGCGGCCTGGGCCGACAAGGTCGCGGCGCCCGTGCCCGCGATGAACGTACGCCTGGAACTCCCGGTGCCGGCCATGGCGAATGCCCCCTCGTTACTGCTGGTAACAGTCACGTCCGGCGCAGGAGCCTAGGGGGCGTGCGCCGGGGGCGGAAGGTGCAGAAGTACCCGAGCGCACTATGGCGCGAAAGGTTCGATCCGGCGTGCACTGTGGGAACCTTGACTACACGTCACGGGGAAAAGGAGCCGGTGCATGCCGAGTGAACCGCTGTCGCAGAAGGAGATCGAGGACCGGTTGCGGGAACTCCCCGGCTGGGCCTTCGAGGACGACCGGATCATCCGTACCTACCGCCTGGGCACGCACTTCGCGGCGAGCGCCCTGGTCGCCCACATCGCCTCCGTCCAGCAGGAGTTGAACCACCACTCCGATCTGACGCTCGGTTACAACACGGTGCGGCTCTCCGTGAACAGCCACGACGCCGGAGGCGTGGTGACGGAGACCGACTTCGCCCTCGCCGAGCGCGTCGAGTCCCTCGCCCCCTCCCACGGCGCGAGCTGATGACCACCACGCACATACCGACCGCGAAACCGCTGCTCGACTACGACGCCGAGGCCGAGGTCTACGACGCCTCCCGCGGTGGCACCCCGCGCGCCGAGGCCGCCGCGGCGGCCGTCCTCAGCCTCCTCCCGCCCGAGGTGGCCACCCTCCTCGACCTCGGCTGCGGCACGGGCATCGTCACCGCCCGGCTGGGGCGCCCCGGACTGCGCGTCCTGGGCGCCGACGCCTCCCACGGCATGGCCGCCGCGGCGCTGCGCCGCGGCGTCCCCGTGGCCCGCGCCGACGCGGCCCGGCTGCCCGTGCGCTCGGGCTCGCTGGACGCGGTGAGCGCGGTGTGGCTGCTGCACCTGCTGCGGGGGCCGGGGCTGGTGCCCGCGGTGATCGCCGAGGCCGCCCGGGTGCTGCGGCCCGGCGGGGTCCTCGTCACCACCGTGGACAAGGATTGCGCGCACGACGTCGGCAGCGACATCGACGCCGTGTTCGCCGCGCATCTGACCCCCACCCCCTCGGACGCCTCCGGGGAGGTCGAGGCCCACGCCTCCCGGGCGGGCCTGCGCCCCGGAGGCGAGGCCCGTTTCACCGGCCACGGCCAGGGCCGCACCCCCCGCGGCTCCGCCGAGGCGCTGCTCGCGGGGCGGTACGCCTCCCGCATCGTCCCGCGGGGCATCACCGCACGCCAGCTGGCGGCCCGGCTGGAACTGCTGCCCGACCAGGACACCCCGCGCCCGGAACCGACGTACCGCCTGCGGAGCTTCGTACGCACGTGACGCTGCGGAACGGGCCCGGCGCGGAACGGGCCCGGCGGAACGGGCCCGGCGCTGCTGCCGGGCCCGCCGGGCCGGCGCCTACGCCGGTTCCAGCCGCCACCACTGGGACGGGGAATCGGTGTCCTCGACCTGCCGGACCCGGCCCTCAGCGTCGGCCTCCAGCAGCAGGCCGCTGATGCAGGCGATCAGGGACACCACACCGGGAGCGTCGAGGTGCTCCTCGACGATCCACTCCTGCGCGCCGAAGGCGTTGGCACGCCACACCTGCACCCGGGCGCCGCTGTCCGTCGACGCGTTCGCCACGTCCAGGCGCCGCTCGTTGTCCTCGCTCACCACGTGGAAGATCCCGCCGCCGCTGTGCACCGGCGCGATCAGCCACCGGCGGGCGGCCGCCGGAGCGGGCGGCCCGTCCGGGCCGACCCGCACCCGGGAGGCGCCCTCCAGCTGGAGCACCAGCCCGCTGTCCACGTTGCGGATCCGGTAGAGCCCTTCGGGAAGGTTCACGCGCCCGTCCTCACACGTCGAATTCGGCCGGGTCCGGGCCGATCCGGCGGCCCGCCGCGCCCGCGCCCAGGGCGTCCAGCGCGGCCGTCTCGGCGGCGTCCAGCTCGAAGCCGAAGACGTCCAGGTTCTCCCGGATGCGGGCGGGGGTCACCGACTTCGGGATCACGACGTTGCCGTGCTGGAGGTGCCAGCGCAGCACCACCTGCGCGGCGCTGCGGCCGTGCGCCTCGGCGATCGCGGTGACGGCCGGCAGCGTGAGGAGCTCCTTGCCCTGGCCCAGCGGCGACCAGGCCTCGGTGACGATCCCGCGCGCGGCGTGCTCGGCGCGCAGTTCGGCCTGCGGGTGCAGCGGGTGCAGCTCGACCTGGTTGACGGCCGGCACCAGGGAGCTCTCGGCGGCGATCCGGTCCAGGTCCTCGGTGCGGAAGTTGGACACTCCGACCGCCTTGGCGCGGCCGCTCGCCGCGATCTCCTCGAAGGTCTTCCAGATGGTGACGAAGTCGTCGCGCATCGGGCGCGGCCAGTGGATCAGGTACAGGTCGACGTGGTCGAGACCCAGCTTGGCGAGGGAGTCGTCGAAGGCGCGCAGCACCGCGTCGCGGTTCCACGTCTGCTTCGGGCCGTTCCACAGCTTGGTGGTGACGAACAGTTCCTCGCGCGGCAGCCCGGAGGCGGCGACGGCCTTGCCCGTGCCCCGCTCGTTGCCGTAGATCGCGGCCGTGTCGATGCTGCGGTAGCCGGCTTCCAGGGCGGTTCCCACGGCGTGCTCCGCCTCCGCGTCCGGCACCTGCCAGACGCCGAAGCCGAGCTGGGGCATGAGCGTGCCGCTGTTGAGCTTGATGGCCGGGACCTGGTTCACGTCGGGTCGTTCCCTCACGTCGGCGCGTTGCTGCGCGGTGGTACAGCGTCGTACGAGGGGCGACAACCGGCCCCTCGTGCAACGTATTCCCGCCGCGCCGGCCCGCCTCACGCGCTGCCCAGGTACGCCTTCCGCACCAGCGGGTCGGCCCGCACCTCGGCCGGCGTGCCCTCGGCCAGCACCGTCCCGAGGTCCAGTACGACCACGCGCGTACAGAGGTCCATCACGAAGGCCACGTTGTGCTCGACCAGCAGCACCGCGCAGCCGTCCTGCGCCGCCAGCCGCCGCACCACCGCCGCGAGCTGCTCCCGCTCGGGCGCCGACATCCCGGACGCCGGTTCGTCCAGCAGCAGCACCCGCGGCGGATCGGCCACCGCGCGCGCCAGCTCGGCCATCCGGGCCTGCCCGACCGGCAGCCCGCCCGCGTACGCGGTCCCCAGCGCGCCGATCCCGCAGTCGGCCAGCACCCGCTCGCCGCGCACCCTGCGGGCCCGCTCCCGGGCGCGCCGGGACGGGAGGGCGAGCAGGTCGGCGACAGGCCCGCCCCCGCCGCCCCGCCACTCCTGCGCCACCAGCACGTTGTCCGCCACGCTGAGCTGACCGAACAGCTGCTGCCGCTGGAACGTCCGGCGCATGCCGTGCCGGGCCCGCCAGACGGGGGAGCGGCGCGTGATGTCCGCCCCGTCCAGCAGGACCCGCCCCCGCTCCGGCCGGCGGATCCCCGACAGGACGTCGAAGAGCGTGGTCTTCCCGGCCCCGTTGGGTCCGATCAGCCCGCACACCTCGCCCGCCCGGACCCCGAGGTCCACCCCGCCCAGCGCCCGGACGCCGCCGAAGCGCACCCCGACCCCGCCCGCGTGGAGCACGTAGCCGCTCATGTCCCCATCCCCAAGTAGGCCTCGGTGAGCCGGTCGGCCTCCACCTCGTCCCGCGGGCCGCACCAGGAGACCCGGCCCTGGGAGAGGTAGGCCACGGTGTCGGCGACGCCCAGGATCCCGGCGGCCTTCTCCTCCACCAGGAGCAGCGCGGTGCCGGCGTCGCGCAGTTCGGTGAGCAGCGCGTACACCTCCTCCGCCACGCGCGGGGCCAGCCCGAGGGAGGGCTCGTCGGCGATCAGCACCGAAGGCGGCCGCTGCAGCAGCGGAGCCAGGGCCAGCATCTGCTGCTCCCCGCCGGACAGGGCTCCCGCGCTCACCCCGCGGCGCTCGGCGAGCCGGGGGAAGCGGTCGTAGACGGCGGCCCGGGCGTCGGCCTGCGGCAGGTGAAGGGCCAAATTCTCCTCGACGGTGAGCGACGGGAAGATCCCCCGGCCCTCGGGGGCGAGCAGGACCCCGGCCCGCGACCGGCGTACGGGCCCGTCGCCGGTGGCGTCCCGCCCGCGTATCCGCACCTCCCCGCCGGTGACGGGCAGCAGCCCGGCCGCGACCCGGCACGCGGTGCTCTTCCCGGCTCCGTTCGGCCCGAGCACCGCGAGGATCTCCCCGCGCCGCACGACGAGATCGACCCCGTGCAGCACGAGCCCGCCGTCGTACCCGGCCGTGACGCCGCGCAGTTCGAGCGCGGGTCCTTGACCCCCTCCGGCGTGCGCGGCGCGGGGGCCGGGGAGGACTCCCGGTCGGGGAAGGGGCGGGGCGGGGGAGGGCTCCGCAGGGGTCGCGGCGGCGGCGCGCCGCCGCGCCAGCCGTACCGGGACGGCCGCGCAGTACCCGTCGGGGTCGTTGGCGAGGGCCAGGCCGGCCAGGCCGAAGAGGATCACCGGCAGGTGCGCGGACCCGGTCACGTAGTCGGACAGCAGCCGCGGGGCCACGGCGTACACCAGTCCCGCCACCACCGCGTACTGCGGTCGCCGCACGCCCGCCGCCACCACGACCGCCAGCCACACCAGCCCCGTCATCGCCGTGAAGTCCGTCGCCGTGATCCGGGTGTTGTACGAGGCGTACATCACGCCCCCGAAGCCGGCCAGTCCGGCCGACAGGGTGAACAGCAGCAGTTTCGTGCGCAGTACGGACACCCCGGAGGCGACGGCCGCCGCCGGGGCCGACCGCACCGCGAGCATCGCCCGCCCCGACGGCGATGCGCGCAGCGCCGTCAGAGCGGCGGCGACCAGCGCGACCAGCACCACCAGGGCCACCCCCAGGGCCCGGTCGTCGGAGAGGTCCACCGGCCCGACCACCGGCCGCGGAACCGACCAGCCGGTGTCGCCGTTGCGCAGCCACCGCAGCTGGAACAGCACCTGGTCGGCAAGGAACGCCAGGGCCAGCGTGGCCAGCGCCAGCGACCTGCCGCCCAGCCGCAGCGCCGGCAGCGCGACCAGCGCTCCCAGCAGCGCGGCCGCACACGTGCCCACCGCCAGCGCGGCCACGAACGGCCAGCCCCGGCTCATCAGCAGCCCGGCCACGAGAGCGGCCCCCGTCACGAAGGTGCCCTGGGCGAGGGACACCATCGCCCCGAGCCCGGTCACCACCGTGAAGGACATGAACACCAGTGCCACGGCCAGTCCTTGCGCCAGCAGCCCGCTCCAGAAGGGTGTCGTCACGGTGTAGAACGCGGTGCACAGCAGCCCCGCGCCGGCCGCCCACACCCCCCAACGCCGACCCCAGGAGGCCCCGGCCAGGTGGTCCACCGGCGGGGCGTCCACGGCCGCGACCCCGGCGGTCCGCGACCTGCGGGTCAGCACGAGCAGCCCGCCGAACAGGATCAGGAAGGGCACCGCCGTACGGAAGCCGGTGACGGACTCGGCGAAGGACGCGTAGCCGGCCACCAGGTTCTGCAGCACCCCGAGCCCCAGCCCGCCCGCGAAGGCGAGCGGCACGGACGCGAACCGCCCGATGACGGCCGCCGTGGCCGAGACGAACAGGAACAGCGTGAAGTCATGGGCCGACAGCCCCAGCAGCGGGGTCGCCAGCACACCCGCCAGTCCGGCCAGCACCGACGCGATCATCCACGCCACCGACGACAGCCGGTCGGCGCTGATCCCGCGCAGCTCGGTCAGCGAGCGGTTGTCGACGGCCGCCCGCAGCAGCAGCCCGATCCGTGTGTGCCGCAACAGCACCCACAGGGCCACCGCCACCAGCGCGGTGACCACCCAGGTGATCAGCTGGTCGGAGTCGATGCCGACGCCGTCGGTGAGCTGCCAGGACTTCGCCGGGCTCGGCCCCACGCCCGGCAGCCCGAACCGGTTCTCCGCCGGCTTCACCGGGGCGCCCGCGTCCGCGAGCAACTCGACCGCCCACAGGCCGGCGGCGGGCAGTGCCACCAGCAGCCCGATGGTCGCCACGATCTGCGCCGTCTCGCCGACCCGCGCGAGCCGCCGGAACATCAGCCGGTCCAGCCCCCGGCCGAGGCCGGGGGCGAGGACGAACACCACCAGCAGCGCCGCCGGGACCGCCGGCAGGCCCAGCCCGGAGTGCAGTTCGTAGAAGGTGAGCGCACACAGGTAGGCGGTGGCCCCGTGCGCGAAGTTGAACAGCCCGGACGCCGAGTACGAGAGCACCAGCCCGGTGGCGAGCAGCGCGTACAGGGCGCCGGAGACCAGACCGCTCAGGACGAAGACGAGCAGATCCCCCATGTCGCGGCCTACTTGAAGGGGATGGGCTCGTGGCACTTGAACGGGACGGAGACCTCGTACGCGCCGTTCTTCAGCTGTACGAGCGATCCGCAGCCGAAGCTGTCCTTCTGCCCCTTGGGCAGCGAGCGGTCGCCGACGAGCGTGCCGGTGTCGGAGAAGCCCTGCGCGGCGGCCTGGAAGGACTCGACGGTCAGGTCCTTGCCCGCCTTCTGCGCGATGGACAGGAACAGGTCGGCCGACATGTACCCGGTGAGCATGTGCATGTTGAGCGGCACCTCCCTGCCGCCCGCGGCCGCCTTGATGTCGGCCTTGAACCGGTCCATCTTCGGGTCGGCCGACTCGAACGGCTGGAACTGCAGCAGCACGTGGACCCCGTCGAGGGCCTGCCTGGTGGCGTCCTGGGTGACAGCCCGGGGTCGTAGTCGGTGGGGTCGGAGAGCAGCCCCTTGTACCCCCCGCGCTTGAGCGCGGTGAAGAGGCCGATGTTGTTGGGGGTCTGCATGACGGAGACCACCGCGTCCGGGGCCTTGCCGTCGTTGCTGGAGAGGATCTCCTTCACGTACGCGGACCAGTCGCTGGGGACGGCCGTGCCGGGTACGGAGGCCTTGGCGTAGGACACCGTGAAGCCGGCGCCGGCGAAGCCCTGCTGGAAGGTCCGGATGCCGAACTTGCCTGCGTCGCTGTCGTTGGCGATGACCGCGACCGACTTGCCCCGGGCCCCGCCGAGGATCTGGGCGATGCCCTCGGGCCAGGTCTGGTTCAGGGTGCCGCCGGGGGAGGGGACCAGGCAGCCGTTGAAGCCGTAGACGTACTTGGGTCCGCAGAAGGAGGGCAGGGTGCCCCAGCCGAAGGTGGGTACCTTCTCCTGCTCCAGGAAGTCGGCGCCGGAGAAGGTCACGGAGCTCATGGGGGACACCGCGAAGACCTTGTCCTGCTGGACGAGCTTGCGGGCGGCCGCCATGTTCTTCGCGGGGTCCTGGCCGTCGTCCTCCGCGCCCAGGTATTCGATCTTGCGGCCGTTGACTCCGCCCTCGGCGTTGGCCCTCAGGTAGCGCGCCTTCGCGCCGAGGTCGGTGTCCTTCTTGCTGTAGCCGCTGGCGGTGGTCATCGACACGATGCCGCCGACCTTGATCGAGTCGCCGGTCACCCCGCGCGTGCTGCCGGGCGCGTCGCCGGGCCCGCCCGCAGCGGTACCTTTGGTGGAGGCGGAGTTGCAGGCGGAGACGAGCGCGACGGCCGCCGCCGCGGCGGCCAGGGTGCGGATCGGTCGCAACATGTCGGGGATCCCCTCGCGTCGGAATCCCCGCATTCTGTGGGCGACCTGACGGATCGTCAATATCAATGAACCCGGCGAAATGACGGGCCGTCAGGTGCGGCGATTCCCCGCTCCGGATCCGCCGCGCCGGATCCGCCGCTCACGTCTGGTAGAGCGCCGCGACCTCCTCCGCGTACGCCTTCTCGATCGCCCGGCGCTTGAGCTTCAGCGAGGGGGTCAGCAGCCCCCGCTCCTCCGTGAACTGCTCGGCCAGCACTCGGAAGGTGCGGATCGCCTCCGCCTGTGAGACGAGGGTGTTGGCGGCCACCACCGCCCGGCGGACCTCCGCCGTCAGCTCCGGGTCGCTCACCAGGTCCGCCGCCGGCATCTGCGGTCTGCCGCGCATCGACAGCCAGTGCGCTATCCCCTCCATGTCCAGGGTGAGCAGCGCCGCGATGTACGGCCGGTCGTTGCCCACCAGCACGCACTGCGCCACCAGGGGATGCGAACGGACCCGTTCCTCCAGCGCCGCCGGGGCGACGCTCTTGCCGTTGGACGTCACCAGGATGTCCTTCTTGCGCCCGGTGATGACGAGGTACCCGTCCTCGTCCAGCCGCCCCAGGTCCCCGGTCGCCAGCCAGCCGCCCCGCAGCACCGCCTCCGTGGACCGGGGGTCGCCCAGGTACCCGGAGAAGATGTGTCCGCCGTGCAGCCAGACCTCCCCGTCGTCCGCGATGTGCACCGTGCTGCCCGGGATCGGCGGCCCCACCGTCCCGTACTTCGTCGCCTCCGGGGGGTTCGCCGTGGCCGCCGCACAGGACTCGGTCAGCCCGTACCCCTCGAACACCGTGATCCCGGCGCCGTCGAAGAACAGCCCGAGGCGGCGCGACATCGCCGACCCGCCCGACATGGCGTACCGGACCCGCCCGCCCATCGCCTCGCGGACCTTCCCGTACACGAGCTTCTCGAAGAGCTGGTGCTCCATCCGCAGCGTCGCCGAGGGACCCGGTCCGGTGCCGAAGGCCTTCCGCTCGCGCGCCTCCGCGTACCGCACGGCCGTCTCCACCGCCCGGTCGAAGGGTCCCGTACGCCCCTCCGCCTCCGCCTTGCGGCGGGCGGCGGCGAAGACCTTCTCGAAGACGTAGGGGACGCCGAGCACGAAGGTCGGCCGGAACGCCGCGAGGTCCGGCATCAGCTCGGCCGCCGCCAGCACCGGCTGGTGCCCGAGCTTGACCCGCGCGCGGACGGCCGCCACCTCCACCATCCGCCCGAAGACGTGGGCCAGCGGCAGGAAGAGCAGGGTCGACGGCTGGTCGCCCTGCCTGCCCCGGAACACCGACTCCCAGCGGGCCACCAGGGTGTCGGCCTCGTACATGAAGTTGGCGTGTGTCAGCACGCACCCCTTGGGGCGGCCGGTGGTGCCGGAGGTGTAGATGACCGTGGCCGTCGCGTCGGGCGTCACCGCTCCGCGGTGGCGGTGCACGACGTCGTCGGCGACCGAGCGGCCGTCCTCGACGAGGGCGTCCAGGGCCCCGGCGTCCAGCTGCCACAGCCGTCTCAGGTGCGGGAGCCGGTCGATGACCGAACCCACCGTCATGGCCTGGTCCTCGTTCTCCACGACGCAGGCCGTGCAGTCGGTGTCGTAGAGGATCCAGTGCACCTGCTCGGTGGAGGACGTCGGGTAGACGGGGACGGGCTGGGCGCCGATCGCCCACAGGGCGAAGTCGAACAGCGTCCACTCGTACCGGGTGCGTGACATCACGGCCACCCGGTCCCCGAAGCGCACCCCTTGGGCCAGCAGTCCCTTGGCGAGCGCCAGCACCTCGGCCGCCAGCTCGCCGGACGTCACGTCCCGCCACGCCCCGTCGGCCTTCCGGCCCAGGACCACCCGGTCCGGCTCCTCCCGGGCGTGCTGGAAGACGATGTCGGCCAAGCCGCCGACGGGCGCGCCCGTGACGATCGGTGGGACGGTGATCTCACGCAAGGCCCCGCTCCTCTCCGCGCGCCGCGGTGAACGTACCTCAGTGTCAAGGGGGGTAGATCGGCGTTCGGATACCTCCACAAGACCTCCCCAGTGATCACGTCGTTCACGCCGCTGACGTGCGGGTCGGAAGGAAACGGGCGGCACGGCGTACGCCCGGCGGTCACTCCCGTGCGCAGCGTACCGCCCGGGCGGTATGCGGCGGTCGGCCGCCATGGCGGTACGCGTCGGGAGGTGCGCCTGCAGCCGGTGCGCCTGCGGCCGGTGCGCGTTTCGGCGGTGCGCGTTTCGGCGGTGCACGCCCGGGCGGTGCGCGGCGCTCATCCGCTGCGCGTGAGCCGGTCTGCCCCCGAGAGGACCGCCGCCGCCAGCGCCTCGGCCGCGGGCGACGCGCGCGCCCCGCGCACCAGCGCGAACTCCACCGGCCCCAGCTCGGGCAGCCCGCCGACCCTGACCAGGCCCGGCGGGATCAGCCCCCGCGTGTGCGCCATCACGCCCAGCCCGGCCCGGGCGGCCGCGACCAGACCGCTCAGGCTTCCGCTCGTGCACGCGATCCGCCACGCCCGGCCGTCCCGTTCGAGCACCTCCAGGGCCCGCGCCCGCGTGATGCCCGGCGGCGGGAAGACGATCAGCGGAACCGGCCGCTCGGGATCCACCCGCAGCCCCTCCGCGCCGATCCACACCATCCGGTCCCGCCAGACGAGCCGGCCCCGCTCGTCGCCCGGCCCCCGCCGCTTCGCCAGCACCAGGTCCAGGCGCCCCGCGTCCAGCCGTTCGTGCAGCGTGCCCGACAGCTCCACCGACAGTTCGAGGTCCACCTCGGGATGCTCGTGCCGGAAGCCCTCCAGGATCTCCGGGAGCCGCGACAGCACGAAGTCCTCCGAGGCCCCGAACCGCAGCCGCCCCCGC
The DNA here is from genome assembly GCF_040638905.1 of Streptomyces virginiae. GTDB lineage: Bacteria > Actinomycetota > Actinomycetes > Streptomycetales > Streptomycetaceae > Streptomyces > Streptomyces virginiae_B. The sequence goes on from NZ_JBEZYV010000014.1 coordinate 171,305, forward strand.
AGCCGCGTCCCCGTGAAGAAGGCCGCCGCCCGCTCGTGCGCCTCCAGGATCGTCCGCGTGAAGCCGAGCATCGCCTCGCCGTCCTCCGTCAGCTCCACGCTGTGCGTGTCCCGCAGGAACAGCGGCCGCCCGGTCGCCTCCTCCAGCCGCCGCACGTGCTGGCTGACCGTGGACTGACGCACGCCGAGACGCACGGCGGCCTGCGTGAAGCTCAGCGTCTGGGCCACCGTGAGGAACGTACGCAGCTGCACCGGGTCGTACATCCCCCCATCGTAGGGCGGCTCATCCCGATCCGTGATGACAGTGAGAGCGGTGTACGGGTTTCCCGATCACCGCCGGGGCCCGACCATGAAGGGACGAAGAGCACCCGGTCACACCCGGGCGGGGTCCCGCCCGTCCCCGACAGCAAGTGAGCACCCTGCGCATGCGCCGCCCGCACCTCCCCGCCCGGCTCCGCCCGGACCCGTACGTCCTGGCCCTGCTCGGTACCGTCGGCCTCGCCGCCCTCCTGCCCGCCCGCGGCGCGGCCGCCACTGCGGCCGGCGCCGCCTCCACCGCGGCCGTGGCCCTCCTCTTCTTCCTCTACGGCGCCCGGCTCTCCGCACGCGAGGCACTCGACGGCCTGCGCCACTGGCGGCTCCACCTCACCGTGCTCACCTGCACCTTCCTGCTCTTCCCGGTCCTCGGCCTCGCCCTGCGCGCCATCGCCCCCGGCCTCCTGCCGCCCCCGCTCCAGAGCGGCCTGCTCTTCCTCTGCCTGGTCCCCTCGACCGTCCAGTCCTCGATCGCCTTCACCTCGATCGCCCGCGGCAACGTCCCCGCCGCCATCTGCGCCGGCTCCTTCTCCAGCCTGGCCGGCATCGTGCTCACCCCGCTGCTCGCGGCCGTCCTGCTCGGCGGCCGCACGGGCGGCTTCTCCTTCGATTCCCTCCTCAAGATCACCCTGCAGCTCCTGCTCCCCTTCCTCCTGGGCCAGGCCCTGCGCCGCTGGGTCGGCGGCTTCCTCACCCGCCACAAGAAGGCCCTCGGACGCGTCGACCGCGGCTCGATCCTCCTCGTCGTCTACACCGCCTTCGGCGCGGGCATGGCCGCCGGCATCTGGCAGCAGGTCAACCCGCTGCGCCTCGGCGCGCTGATGCTCGTGGAGGCCGTGCTCCTCGCGGTCATGCTGCTCGTCACCTGGTACGGCGCGGCCCGCCTCGGCTTCGGCCGCGAGGACCGCATCGCCATCCAGTTCGCCGGGTCGAAGAAGAGCCTGGCCGCCGGACTCCCCATGGCCAGCGTGCTGTTCGGGGCCCAGGCCGGCCTCGCCGTGCTCCCGCTGATGCTCTTCCACCAGATGCAGCTGATGGTCTGCGCCGTCGTCGCCCGCCGCCGCGCCGCGGACCCTCTGCCCGAACTCCCCGCCGACCGTGTGACGGAGGTCTCCCGTACGGCCCAACAGGCCGCGTCCAAGGCGGTGTCCCGCCGCTCCGGCCGCATCAGGGAGAGGTGGATGACGCCGCGGATCGCAAGGCGGACGCGGGAGGCGACGCGGAGCGTCGCCGAGTGAGGGCCACGCCGCGAGGTGCGGCGTCATCCACCGCGAGCCCGGCCTGATCGGCGAGACACCCCCTCGGCCCGGTAACGTGCGGTGGTGACCTGGATACGCCCGCTCGGCGCTCACGCCGAACGCCCCTGCACCCTGGTGGTCTGTCGCGGCTGCTGCTGCGGTGACCCCCGCAAGAACCCCGGCTCCGACCACGCGGGCCAGCTCGCCCGGTTGCGCGAGGCCGCGGTCGCGTCCGGGGGCCGCCTGGCCGTCCGTACGAGCGACTGCCTCGGCCCGTGCGCCCAGGCCAACGTCATCGTGGTCCAGCCCACCACCGAGGCCCGCCGCCGGGGGGCCCGCGCGGTGTGGTTCGGCTGGGCCCTCGACGACACCGCCACCGACGAGATCATCGCGTGGGCCGAATCCGGCGGCCCGGGCACCACCCCGCTCCCGGCCGCCCTGGACCTCCACCGCATCGACCCGCCGGCCCCGAAGCCGGCCGCGGATGCCACGCGCCGCTCCCGCCGGGGGCGCTGACGTGCGCGATCACAACCTCGCCCGCGCGGTCTCCATCGTGCTGTTCGGCCTGCTGTTGCGGCCGGCCCCGGCCTTCGGCCTGTTGGGTGGGAAGTCCTCCCCTCCGCTGGCGGAGGCGGACACGGAGGAAGACGGCAGCGACGTCCGGGCCGCCTTCCTCGGCTATGAGCGTGGTGCGGAGCGGTACCGGCGGACCGCTACAGGGTGATCCGCTCCTCGCCCGCGTAGATGTTCATGTCCGGGCCCCGCAGGAAGCCGACCAGGGTCATGCCCGACTCGAGGGCCAGGTCCACCGCCAGCGAGGACGGGGCGGAGACCGCCGCCAGCACCGGTATGCCCGCCATCACGGCCTTCTGCGCGAGCTCGAAGGACGCCCGGCCCGACACCAGCAGGACCGCGCCCGTCAGCGGAAGCCGCCCCGACTGCAGCGCCCGACCGACGATCTTGTCCACCGCGTTGTGCCGGCCCACGTCCTCGCGCAGGTCGAGCAGTTCGCCCTGGGCCGTGAACAGCCCGGCCGCGTGCAGGCCGCCCGTACGGTCGAAGACCTTCTGGGCAGCGCGCAGCCGGTCCGGCAGACCGGCGAGGACCTCCGCGGGCGCCCGTACCGGGTCGTCGGCGACCCCGGGGAAGCGGCTCGCCGTCCGGACCGCGTCCAGGCTGGCCTTCCCGCACAGACCGCACGACGAGGTGGTGTAGACGTTCCGCTCCAGCGTGATGTCCGGCACCGGGACGCCGGCGGCCAGCTGCACGTTGACGACGTTGTAGGTGTTCGACCCGTCCTCGGTCGCACCCTCGCAGTAGGTGACGGCCCGGACCTCCGACGCCGCGCCCAGTACCCCCTCGCTCACCAGGAAGCCCACCGCGAGGGCGAAATCGTCACCCGGCGTGCGCATCGTGATGGCCAGCGGCTTGCCGTTCAGCCGTATCTCCAGCGGCTCCTCGGCCACCAGTGTGTCCGGGCGGACACCCGCCGCGCCGTTCCGGATCCGGACGACGCGACGGCGCTCGGTGACCCGTCCCATGGTGATCAGCCCACCCCTTCTGTTTTCGCCGATGCCCGACGTACTCATTCTCACGGTTCCGCATCCGACCAGGTCCCGGGCAGGGAGCTCCTCGGGAAGCTCCAAAATCCGGGGCCGTAATCCTGTCGGGTCACACGCACCCGTACCCATCGGTAGCAGGCAAAGCTGGGTGATCCTGACTTCCGTACGAGGGGGGACCCCGCCCATGACCGGTTCACGCGTGGTGGCGCTAGGGCACTACCAGCCCGCGAAAGTGCTCACCAACGAGGACCTCGCGGCCATGGTCGACACCACCGACGAGTGGATCCGGTCCCGCGTCGGCATCCGCACCCGCCACGTCGCGGGCCCGGACGAGCCGGTGGACGAGCTGGCCTACCAGGCGGCCGGAAAGGCGCTGGCCGGCGCCGGCCTGACCCCCGACGACATCGACCTCGTCCTGGTCGCGACCTCCACCGCGATCGACCGTTCGCCCAACATGGCCGCGCGCGTCGCCGCCAAGCTGGGCATGGGCGGCAGCCCCGCCGTCATGGACATCAACGTCGTCTGCTCGGGCTTCACCCACGCCCTGGCCACGGCCGACCACGCCATACGGGCCGGCTCCGCCACCCGTGCGCTGGTCATCGGCGCCGACAAGATGACCGAGATCACCGACTGGGCCGACCGCACCACCTGCGTGCTCACCGGCGACGGTGCGGGCGCGGCCGTCGTCGAGGCCTGCCAGGAGCCCGGCATCGGCCCGGTGCTGTGGGGGTCGGTGCCGGAGATGGGCAACGCGGTCCGTATCGAGGGCTCGCCGCCGGTTTTCGCCCAGGAGGGCCAGTCCGTCTACCGATGGACCACCAGCCGGCTCCCGCCGCTCGCCCGCAAGGTGTGCGAGAAGGCCGGCGTCGCCCCGGAGGACCTGGCCGCGGTCGTCCTCCACCAGGCGAACCTGCGCATCATCGAGCCGCTCGCCGCCAGGATCGGCGCGGTCAACGCCGTCGTCGCCCGTGACGTCGTCGACTCCGGCAACACCTCCGCCGCCAGCATCCCCATGGCCCTGTCGAAGCTGGTCCAGCGGGGCGAGATCCCCTCGGGCGCCCCCGTCCTCCTCTTCGGCTTCGGCGGCAACCTCTCCTACGCCGGCCAGGTCATCAGCTGCCCGTGACGCTCTTCGTGGCCGCTCCCCGCGCCGGCGCGGCGGGGGAGCGGGCGCCCTCGGCGACCACCGCCCAGAACAGCCACCCGACCGCCCGGCGCCGCGGCTGTCCAGCCCGATACCGACATCCGCAAGCCCGACCGGGCCCGTCCGCCCCCTGCCGCGCGCGCCCCCGAGCGCGGCGAGACGGCCCGTCCTGCCGACTGCTCCGGGGCATGCCCGCAGGTCAGCCCGGCGTGGCGGACCACGGCCGGCCCGGATAAGTGGTCGGAGACCCGCCGATCCTTTGCTATTGTTGTCCATGTCGCCGCGGGAAACCGGGGCCGACCACCGGTCCGGGTGGCGGAATGGCAGACGCGCTAGCTTGAGGTGCTAGTGCCCTTTATCGGGCGTGGGGGTTCAAGTCCCCCCTCGGACACCAGCAAGAGCCCCACACATCGTGTGGGGCTCTTCGTGTTGCTCCGGCGAGTACCCCCGCTCACGTACCCAGGACCACCAGTCCTGTGGGGCGGGTCAGGCTGCCCGGGGTGACCGAGGTGAAGGTGTGCGGGAGGGACAGGCGGGGGGCCTCGCCGTCCGGGGCCGCGTCGAAGAGGTAGGCCGCGCCGGCCGTGGTGTCGCTGACCAGGTGCGGGCCCTGGGGCGCGGCCGCGGCCTCCGCGAGCGGGGTACGGAAGAGCTGCCGGAGGTGGCGCAGGGTCTCCGGGGTGACCGGCGCCCGCATCGGCTGGGGCTGGGCCGGGGGCCGGGGTTCGGGCCGGTCGGGTGCGCGGCCGGCCTCGACGGCGGGCGCGGCCGGGGGGTCCGGGGGCACGGCGCCGGTCAGGAGCAGGGCGAGGAGAACCGGTACGGCCTTGCGGCGCAGCGCCTCGGTCGCCGTACGCAGCCGGTGGGCGTGGGTCGCGGGCAGCGACAGCGCGAGACTGCCCGCGGCGCCGCCCATGGCGAGGGGAACGGCCGAGCAGACGACCCCGGGGGAGTATTCGAGCAGGTCGAAGACGGGGGCGCCGGGGGCCACCGCGTCCAGGGCCGTGAACAGGGCCCGGCTGTCGGTGATGGTCTGCGGGGTGAGGCGCGCGGGCCGGTGACGGGCCACGTGGTCGGCGCGGCGGTCGTGGTCGAGCTGCGTCAGCAGGCACTTGCCCACCGCGCTGGCGTGTGCCGCGTCCCGGAAGTCCACCCACTCCCGGACCGGCGGGGTCGCCGGCCCGGCCGCCATCTGCGTGATGTGGACCTCGCCCCCCGCATACCGGCTGAGGTACACGGCAGCGCCCGCACTGTCCCGGGCCAGGGCCAGCGTGCGCTGGAGCTGCCCGGCCAGGCCGTGGCCGCCGGGGCCGGCGAGCCGGTCCAGGGCCGGGCCGCGCCCGTACACCCCCACCCCCAGCCGGTACGCGTACTCCTCCTCGCACAGCATCGCCAGGAGCGGCCGCAGTTGCGCCTCCGCGAGGCCCGACTCCCGTGCGATCTGGGCGGCCCGCACCCCCAGCGGATGCTGCTCCAGAACGCGTACGACGGCCAGTGCGCGGCGGGCCTCCGCCAGCGCCTCGCCCGGACCGCCCTGTACGACGGTCCCGCGGGCCGCGGCCGTCAGCGCGGGATGGCGCAGAGGCCCGGCGCCGGGCCGGGCCGCCGCCGTCGGCCCGACGACCGTGACGGGAGGCGGCGGCAGGAACGCGCCCAGCGCACGCGACAGCCCGGCCCGCGGCAGCGGCACCGGGCCCAGGTCGGGGTCCTCGCGCAGGTCGACGTAGCGCAGGACGGCGGCCTGCGCGCACAGCCGGACCTCGCGCAGGTCCCGTCGGCCGCCCGGCCGGAAGCCGCGGCGGCCCAGCTCGCACGCCCAGTGCCGGGCGTCGTGGTGCTCGCCGCGCCGGGAGTGGTCGAGGAAGAGGCAGTAGGCGGCCGTGGCGGCCTTCGCACTTCCGGACGCGGCGGCGAACTGCCACCAGAACCGGGCGCCTTCGCGCATCCCGGCGAGGTGGAGCAGGCAGCCGAAGACGACGGCGCCGGACAGGTCGGTGCGCATGCCGGTGAAGGAGTCCAGGTGCGACGCTGCATCGGGTTCGCACACGGAGGCCAGGCAGAGCGCCTTGAGGTCGCGACGGGCCCGCTCGGCGTCGAGCGGACGGTCCCGGACCGGGTCGCTCCAGCCGGGGGCCGCGCGGCGCCGGGCGCGGTGCGGGACGGACGGGTGCGGGGTGGCGCGCAGCAGCCGGGCCTCGGCCGCGCCGAGGTCGTAGTGGCGGTAGCGGTCGCGGACGCCCGCCCGGGCGAGGAACTCGGCCAGTGAGCGGGGCGCCGGGTCGCCGTCCGGCCGCTCGAGCCGATCGCGGCGCCTCATGAGCCGGCTGGTTCGGTCGGATCGGCTGCTTCGGCTGCTTCGGCCGGTTCAGACGGATCGGCGGACGTGTCGAGCAGCCGGGCGAGGCGCCGGAGGGCCTGGCCGAGGTAGGAGCGGACCGTGGCCTCGTCCACGCCCATCACGGAGGCCGCCTCACCGGGGGCGCACTGCAGGCCGTACCGAAGGAGCACGGCGTCGCGCTGGCGCTCGGCGAGCCGGGAGACGGCGGAGTAGAAGCGGATGGTGTCGGTCAGCACCTCGTACTGGTCGGCGTGCGCCTCCTTCAGCGCCGCCTCGAAGGCGCTGATGTCCATCGGCTCGGGCTCCTGCCGCCAGGGGTGGCGCCGGTGCTGCCGGTCGACCAGGCAGTGCTTGAGCACGGTCCACGCGTAGGCGTCCAGGCGGTCCATGTGGAGCATGCGCAGCCAGTCGCCCATGATCGAGTCGAAGGTGGCGTCCACCGCCTCCTCGGCCGCCGTGTCCGAGCCCAGCTGCAGATACGCGAAGCGCATGTACGCGGGGCGCCGGTTGGCGTGGAAGGCCCAGTACGACAGGCGTGCCGCCGGGTCCCACTGGCTCATGGGAGTCGGCCGCCGACGCCGGCTCGGCAGTCCCACGGCCCCACCGGACTCCTCCGGTCCGCCATCGCTCACCGTTCCACCTCCGCTCCACCTCGTCCCCTGGTGCGTGCAAGCAGGAAAGCAGCGCGGGCGCACTCGGGGGGCGCAGAGAAGAAACCTGGGAAGCAATGCGTCGCTGATGATCGAACCGTGATCGGTCTCGATCACACAGGGCTCCAGCCAGCACGTATGCATATGCCCCCTGCCGGTGCCGCCGTACCGCGGGTCAGGCGGGTCGCCGACCCGCTGTACCATGGGCCCGATCGCGAGGGCCGTGACGGAGAGGTCACTGTCCTCGCTTTTGCGTTATGCCCACCGAGAACAAATGCGGCGCGTGGCCGATCGGCGGTTCGATACGATGAACCGCACTCACAGTCCGTGACGTCACGTCGTACCGCACATAGGAAATGGAGCATCCGAGGATGGCTCGACACCTGATCACCAGCGCGCTTCCGTACATCAACGGGATCAAGCACCTGGGCAACATGGTCGGGTCGATGCTTCCGGCGGATGTGTACTCCCGGTACCTCCGCCAGCGCGGCCACGACGTCCTCTACATCTGCGCCACCGACGAGCACGGCACCCCCGCCGAGCTCGCCGCCAAGGAGAACGGCGTCCCGGTCGCCGAATTCTGCGCGCAGGCCCACGACGCCCAGAAAGCGGTCTACGACGGCTTCGAGCTGTCCTTCGACTACTTCGGCCGCAGCTCCTCGCCGCAGAACGCCGAGATCACCCAGCACTTCGCGCGCAAGCTCCAGGAGAACGGCTTCATCGAGGAGCGCGCGATCCGGCAGGTCTACTCGCCCGCCGACGGCCGCTTCCTGCCGGACCGCTACGTCGAGGGCACCTGCCCGCACTGCGGCTACGACAAGGCCCGCGGCGACCAGTGCGAGAACTGCACCCGCGTCCTGGACCCCACGGACCTGATCGAGCCGCGCTCGGCCATCTCCGGCTCCACCGAGCTGGAAGTCCGCGAGACCAAGCACCTCTTCCTCCTGCAGTCCAAGCTCCAGCACGAGGTCGAGGCCTGGGTCGCCGAGCACGAGGAGGAGTGGCCGCAGCTGGCCTCCTCGATCGCCCGCAAGTGGCTGACCGAGGGCCTCCACGACCGCGCCATCACCCGCGACCTCGACTGGGGCGTCCCGGTCCCGGCCGACACCTGGCCCGACCTGGCGGCCGAGGGCAAGGTCTTCTACGTCTGGTTCGACGCCCCGATCGAGTACATCGCCTCGACCAAGGAGTGGGCGGACGCCGACCCGGCGAACCGCGACTACAAGTCCTGGTGGTACGAGGCCGAGGACGTCCGCTACACCCAGTTCATGGCCAAGGACAACGTCCCGTTCCACACGGTGATGTTCCCCGCCACCGAGCTGGGCACCCGCGAGCCGTGGAAGAAGGTCGACTACGTCAAGGCCTTCAACTGGCTGACGTACTACGGCGGCAAGTTCTCCACCTCGCAGAAGCGCGGCGTCTTCACCGACCAGGCTCTGGAGATCCTCCCGGCCGACTTCTGGCGCTACTTCCTCATCGCCAACGCCCCCGAGTCCGACGACTCGTCCTTCACGTGGGAGCACTTCGCCGCCACGGTCAACAAGGACCTCGGCGGAACCCTCGGCAACTTCGTCAACCGCGTGCTGACCTTCTCCCGCAAGAAGTTCGGCGACGAGGTCCCGGCCGGCAGCCCCGCGGGAGAGCCCGAGGCGAAGCTCGGCGAGCAGATCGCCGAGCTGCTGGCCGAGTACGAGGGCCACATGGAGACCCTCCAGTACCGCAAGGCCGCGGCCGCGCTGCGCGCGCTGTGGTCCGCCGGCAACGCCTACCTGGACGAGAAGGCCCCCTGGCTGGAGGTCAAGACCGACCTGGACGGCGCCGCGCTCACCCTGCGCACCGCGATGAACCTCATCCACCTCTACTCGGTGGTCTCCGAGCCGTTCATCCCGGCCTCGGCGCGCGCCATGCGCTCGGCGTTCGCGCTCGCCGACGACACGGCGACGTGGGTGACCCCGGAGCAGGCCAGGGCCCTGGACGCGGTCCCGGCCGGAACCCCGTTCACCGTCCCGCCGGTGCTCTTCGCCCGGGTCACCGAGGAGGACCTGGAATCCTACCGCGAGCGTTTCGGTGGCACCGAGGCGGGCTGACACCCGTCCGACCGAAGGGGCGCGCCCACCGGGCCGCGCCCCTTCGGCGTGTCCGCGGACGGGCGTTCAGCCCCCTTTGCGGGTGAAGGTGGCGACGGCCGTGTCGAAGTGGGCGCGGGCTTCGGCGGTCCGTCCGACCGGGGCGGAGACCCAGGCGTCGTAGAGCCGGCCGCCTTCCTCCCAGCAGAGGTCGCGGGTGTGCCGGGGCCCTCGGCCGTGGAGAAGCCGTTCCAGGTGAACAGCCAGACGGCCGCCGCGTGGCCGTTGCGCGTGCTCGTCACGCCCTCGGCGTCACGGTAACCGGGGTTGGTCGTCGGCCCCTGGGAGTGGGAGCGCCGGTGCACGGCGAGGGGGCCGCCCGGCTCGGTGTCCGACACCTTGAGGCAGATGCGGAGCTTTCGTCGGGCGACGTGACGATGCAGGGGCGTTCGCAGTCCTCGACGACGCCGTGCACCACGATGATGTGGGGGTGCTTGAGCTGCGCGGCCGCGCGGGCCTCGCGCAGGGTGCGCTCGCGCCGGAGCCGGGCCCCGTCCGGCGACAGGGCCGCGTCGGGCACCATTTCCTGACGGCGACGGAGCGGCCGAGCAGCTGGTCCGTGGCCCGCCCCACGACACCCGTGCCGCCGCGCCCGAGCCTGGCATCCAGTCGACAACGCCCCGCGACCAGGCGGGCGTTCTCCCCCTCGGTCAGCATGGCGCAATCAAGCCGCATCGCCATCCGGCGCGTGGGCCCGCGCACGGCGGCGTGATCTCCACCGGTCCGCCGCGTGTCGAAGCCGGGCCTTGATCGTTTCTTCAGATGTAGCTCTCATGTCTGCTGGGGAATCGGGAGGACGCGCGGTGACCGCTTGGCAGTACTTCGCCGGGGCGGGGCTGGTGGCTGCGCTCTGTCCGCTCCACGGCCATGTGGCGGTCGCGGCCGACGGCCACGGCCGCGGGGCGCGCGTCGACCTGTGCGTGCCGGCCGGCCAGCCGAAGCGGCCCCACGTACCGCCAGCCGGCCGGCCCTCGGTGCGGGTCGGCGTGCCCGGCGCCGACGGGCCGACGGTGCGCCACCCCGGGCGGATCCCCGACCCCGCCGCCGGGGTGCGGCCCGGGCGGCCCGCGGTGCCGGGGCTGCCCGGGCCGGCGGAGCCGCCGACTGCCGCGGATCCAGCCGGGTCTTCGGCGGAGGCCGCGGCCGCGCGGGCGGAGCCGCTGCCGCCCGCGCCGGGTCCGCAGGGGGCTTCGGGGCCGGCTCCGGCCGAAGCGCCCGCCCCGCCCCGGCCCAGGGCCGCCGCCGCGCCCGTGAGCGCCTTCCACGTGCGCCCGTACCGCTCTGTCGCCCTGCAGCGGCGCGGCCCGGGCGGGATGTCCACGGTGATGCTCATGGTCGTCGTCACCACGCCGGCCGTTCTGGCCGCCGCCGCGCTGCGCCCCCGGGGCAAGGGCCGCCGCTGACCGCCGACCCCCGTCGTCCACCGCTCCGTCCGTCCGCCGATGAGTCCGCCCGTCGATGAGTCCGCCCACCGCCCCGTCCGCCCACCGATCCACACCGGGAGAATCCACGTGTCCGAATGGCTGGTCCTGGCCATTGCCATGGTGCTCGTCTGCGCCCTTGTCCTCGCCTTCACGGCGATCCGGCACCGCCGGGCCGCCGCCGACGAGGACACCAGCGAAACCCCTGATGTCATCGAGTACATGACGATGATGGTGGGCGTGGTCTACGCGATCGTGCTGGGCCTGGCCATCGCGGGCGTATGGGAGGCGCGCGGCGCCGCCGAGGACAGCGTGCGCCGGGAGGCCCAGGCACTGTACGAGGTCACCCAGCGCGCCGACGTCTACCCGGCCGCGGTCCGCGACCGGATCCGCGGCGAGGTGGACGCGTACGTCAACCACACCGTCGCCGTGGACTGGCCGCTGCTGGCCTCCGGCGAGAGCGCGTCGGCCGAGGGCGGCGAGCTGCTCGGCAAGCTCCGTACCTCCGTCACCCACCAGAGCCCGGCCACCGAGCTGCAGGCGCAGGCCTACCAGCCGCTGCTGGACCACATCGCGGCCGCCGACGAGGCCCGCCACTCGCGCACCCAGAGTTCCGAGTCGACGCTGCCGGGTGTGGTGTGGTTCGGGCTGCTGGTCGGCGGGGTGGTCACCGTCGGACTGATCTTCACACTGCAGATCCGGCGCTCCGGGCGGGAACTGCTGCTGGCGGGGCTCTTCAGCGCGCTGATCGTGTTCCTGCTGTTCATGGTGTGGAGCTTCGACGCGCCGTACGGGCGGGACGGGATGGACTCGGCCGGACCGTTCCAGGAGCTGTTCCCGAAGACCGCGGCGGCCGCGGCCCGCTGATCGGGCCGGCGGCCGGGTGGTGGCCGGTGCCCTTCCCCGTCGGGGCCCCGGCCGGCATCCCCTGGGGAGTGTCGTCAAAGTCCCGCCTGCCGGGCGGGCGGCGAGTCCGTAGAAGGTCCTCACCAGCCCTCCGGCGATGCCCCGGCCCTCGTGGCCCGGCTCGACGACCGTG
>NZ_JBEZYV010000015.1:0-178311 GCF_040638905.1 Streptomyces virginiae
CCAGATGTGGAAGCCCGGTAACGGGTGGAGCTGACTGGTACTAATAGGCCGAGGGCTTGTCCTCAGTTGCTCGCGTCCACTGTGTTAGTTCTGAAATAACGAACAGCTGTGTTCATGCCAGCGTTCAAATTTCATAGTGTTTCGGTGGTCATAGCGTTAGGGAAACGCCCGGTTACATTCCGAACCCGGAAGCTAAGCCTTTCAGCGCCGATGGTACTGCAGGGGGGACCCTGTGGGAGAGTAGGACGCCGCCGAACAATCATTGTGGGAAAGCCCCGCACCAACCCGTTTCAGGGTTCGGTGCGGGGCTTTTCTGCGTTCCGGACACCTGTCCGGCCTCCTGTAGGGTCAGAGGGCATCGAACGACCATTTCTACCGTCACAGTGGAGGCCCCGGGTGGAGGTCCAGGAGACTCGGGTTCAGACTGACCGAATTTTCACCATTCCCAACATCCTGAGCATGGCTCGCCTCGCCGGCGTGCCCCTGTTCCTGTGGCTGATCCTCGCGGAGTACGACGGCTGGGCCCTGGCCGTGCTCATGCTCAGCGGGATCAGCGACTACCTCGACGGGAAGCTCGCCCGGCGCTGGAACCAGATCAGCAAGCTCGGCCGGCTGCTGGATCCCGCCGCGGACCGCCTCTACATCCTGTCGACGCTGTTCGGTCTGACCTATCGCGAGATCCTGCCGCTGTGGCTCACCGGCGCGCTCCTCGCGCGTGAGCTGATGTTGCTGGTCATGGTGTGGATCCTGCGCCGCCACGGATATCCGCCGCCGCAGGTCAACTTCCTCGGCAAGGCCGCGACCTTCAACCTGATGTACGCCTTCCCGTTGCTCCTGCTCAGTGACGGAAGCGGCTGGTTGGCCTGGTTGGCGTCAGTTTTCGGATGGGCGTTCGCGGGATGGGGTACAACCCTCTATTGGTGGGCAGGAATCCTTTACGTGGTTCAAGTCCGCCGACTGGTGAAGGCTGACGCCACGGCCGATTGAGCCCGCCCGACGCCGGATGACGCGCAGGAGTCGCGAAGTCACCGAACGAGGCGGGTGAGAGTCGGCACGACTGTCATCTCTCAAGGAGGACTCTTCCGACATGAAGGCCGTCGTGATGGCCGGTGGCGAGGGCACACGCCTTCGCCCCATGACCTCGAGCATGCCCAAGCCGCTCCTTCCGGTGGCGAACCGCCCGATCATGGAGCACGTACTCAGGCTGCTCAAGCGGCACGGGCTCAACGAGACCGTGGTCACCGTGCAGTTCCTGGCGTCGCTCGTCAAGAACTATTTCGGTGACGGCGAAGAGCTTGGTATGGAGCTCACCTATGCCAACGAGGAAAAGCCACTCGGGACCGCCGGCAGCGTGAAGAACGCCGAGGAGGCCTTGAAGGATGATGCCTTCGTCGTCATTTCCGGCGATGCGCTGACCGACTTCGACCTCACCGACCTGATCCGCTTCCACAAGGAGAAGGGCGCCCTCGTCACGGTGTGCCTGACCCGGGTCCCGAACCCGCTGGAATTCGGCATCACCATCGTGGACGAGGAAGGCAAGGTCGAGCGCTTCCTGGAGAAGCCGACCTGGGGCCAGGTGTTCTCGGACACCGTCAACACCGGTATCTACGTCATGGAGCCCGAGGTCTTCGACTACGTCGACGCGGACGTGTCGGTCGACTGGTCCAGCGACGTCTTCCCCCAGCTGATGAAGGAAGGCCGGCCGATCTACGGCTACGTCGCCGAGGGCTACTGGGAGGACGTGGGCACGCACGAGAGCTACGTCAAGGCGCAGGCCGACGTGCTCGAAGGCAAGGTCCAGATCGACATGGACGGCTTCGAGATCTCGCCGGGCGTGTGGGTCGCCGAAGGAGCCGAGGTCAGCCCGGACGCCGTGCTGCGCGGACCCCTCTACATCGGGGACTACGCCAAGATCGAGGCCGGCGTGGAGATCCGGGAGCACACCGTCATCGGGTCGAACGTCGTCGTCAAGAGCGGCGCCTTCCTCCACCGGGCCGTCATCCACGACAACGTGTACATCGGCCCCCACAGCAACCTCCGCGGCTGCGTCATCGGCAAGAACACCGACATCATGCGCGCGGCACGGATCGAGGACGGGGCCGTCATCGGCGACGAGTGCCTCGTCGGGGAGGAATCGATTGTCCAGGGGAACGTGCGCGTCTACCCCTTCAAGACGATCGAGGCCGGTGCCTTCGTCAACACCTCCGTCATCTGGGAGTCCCGCGGGCAGGCCCACCTCTTCGGTGCGCGCGGTGTCTCCGGGATCCTGAACGTCGAGATCACCCCCGAACTCGTCGTCCGGCTGGCCGGTGCCTACGCCACCACCCTGAAGAAGGGCGCGATCGTCACCACGGCCCGCGACCATTCCCGCGGCGCCCGAGCGCTCAAGCGGGCGGTGATCTCGGCACTCCAGGCCAGCGCGATCAACGTAAGGGACCTGGAGAACGTGCCGCTGCCCGTGGCGCGGCAGCAGACCGCGAGAGGCAGCGCCGGCGGCATCGTCCTGCGGACCTCGCCCGGAGTGCCGGACTCAGTCGACATCATGTTCCTCGACGAACGTGGAGCGGACCTCTCGCTCCAGCAGCAGCGCAAGCTGGACCGCGTCTATGCGCGCCAGGAATACCGGCGGGCGTTCCCCGGCGAGATCGGCGACCTGCAGTTCCCGGGCAGCGTCTTCGACGCCTATACCGGCTCGTTGCTGCGGCGCGTCGACACCACGGGGATCGCCGACGCCGGGCTCAAGGTGGTCGTCGACGCCACCAACGGCAGCGCCGGGCTCGTCATGCCGAGCCTCCTGGGACGGCTCGGGGTGGACGCCCTGACGATCAACCCGGGGCTCGACGAGACCAGGCCGACCGAGACCGCCGAGTCCCGGCGGGCCGGTCTGGTGCGGCTGGGCGAGATCGTGGCCTCGGCGCGGGCGGCCTTCGGCGTGCGGTTCGACCCGGTCGGCGAGCGGATCTCCCTCGTCGACGAGCGCGGGCGGATCATCGAGGACGACCGGGCCCTGCTGGTTATGCTCGACCTGGTGGCCGCCGAGAAGCGCAGCGGAAAGGTAGCGCTGCCGGTGACCACGACGCGCGTCGCCGAGCAGGTGGCCGCCTACCACGGCACTCAGGTGGAATGGACGACGACCTCGCCCGACGACCTGACCCGGGTCGGTCGGGCCGAGAACACGATCTTCGGCGGAGACGGCCGGGGCGGCTTCATCGTTCCGGAGTTCAGCAGCGTCTTCGACGGCTCGGCGGCGTTCGTGCAGCTGCTCGGCCTGGTGGCGCGTACCCAGCTCACGCTGAGCCAGATCGACGCCCGGATCCCGCGGGCGCACGTGCTCAAGCGGGACGTGCCGACGCCGTGGGCGGTGAAGGGGCTCGTCATGCGGCGGGTCGTGGAAGCGGCCGGAGACCGGCAGGTGGACACCACCGACGGGGTGCGTGTGGTCGAGGCCGACGGACGGTGGGCGCTGGTCCTGCCGGACCCGGCGGAGGCCGTGACGCACCTGTGGGCCGAGGGCCCCGACGACGCTTCCGCGCAGGCTCTGCTCGACGAGTGGGCCGCCGTGGTGGACGGCGCCGGGCACTGAGCGCCGCGCGTGCGCTGACGTAGGGCGGAAGTCCGGTGGGCCGGGGCGGGGGAGTCCCGGCCCGGCCCACCGGCTGGACGCATTGGGTGTGTGCGGCGCCGACATGCGACGATGTGCGGCATGTCGCAGCCGACCCACAACCGGACTCCGGCGTCTTCTGTGCCGGCGCGCCCCGACGCCTCCATGTCGCTGCTGACGCACGTGATGGACCACAGCCTCGACGAGGGCTACGCGGAGGCGACGGCCCGGCGCGAGGCGGACGGCACGGCCGGTCTGCCCCGTACCCTCAAGGCCAAACTGGGACTCGCCGCCGGGCTCGTGATCGCCGCGATGGTCGTCACGCTCGGTGCCGCCGAGGCCCGCGTGGACGCGCCGGTGCTCGCGAAGGAGCGCCAGGAGCTGATCGACCGGGTGCAGCGCGCCGACGAGCGCGCGGACGCCCTGGAGCAGAACATCGACCGGCTGCGGACCGATGTCGCCGCACGTCAGCGCGCGGCTCTCAAGCAGCCCGGCGGGAGCCAGGGCGAGCTGGTCTCGCTGCTCTCCGGTGCAACCGAGGTCCGCGGGCCGGGGGTCAAGCTGGTCGTGGACGACGCGAAGGGCTCCTCCAAGGGCGACGGTGGCGGGCCGCGCGAGAGCAGCGGCTTCTCGGACACGGGCCGGCTCCGGGACCGTGACATGCAGAAGATCGTCAACGGGCTGTGGCAGTCCGGCGCCGAGGCGATCTCGATCAACGGGCAGAGGCTGACGGAACTGTCGGCGATCAGGGCCGCGGGTGACGCGATACTGGTCGACAACCGGCCGCTGGTGCCGCCGTACGAAGTGCTGGCGGTGGGGGACAAGAAGCGGCTCGGCCCGGCCTTCCAGGATTCGGCGGACGGCCAGTACCTGCACGTGCTCCAGGAGAGCTACGGGATCCGCTCCACCCTGTCCGCGGCCGACGAGCTCCGGCTGCCGCCCGCGTCGAGCCTGATCGTACGTACAGCCACAGCAGCAGAGCAGCAGAAGGGTGCATCGTGATCGCGGTACTGGGCCTCTTGGCCGGAGTGGTGGTCGGACTTCTGGTCCGGCCCGAGGTACCGGCCGTGGTGGAGCCTTATCTGCCCATCGCCGTGGTGGCGGCGCTGGACGCGGTGTTCGGCGGTCTGCGCGCCATGCTGGACGGCATCTTCGTGGACAAGGTCTTCGTGGTGTCCTTCCTGTCGAACGTCGTCGTGGCCGCGCTGATCGTCTTCCTCGGCGACAAGCTGGGCGTCGGCTCGCAGCTGTCCACCGGTGTGGTCGTCGTCCTCGGCATCCGCATCTTCTCCAACGCCGCGGCCATCCGCCGGCACGTGTTCCGGGCGTGATGGGGATGAGTGCGAACGACACCCCGCCCGAGGAACCGAACGTGCCGGAACAGCCTCTTGAAGAGAGAAAGACACAGGCCGAGCCGGTAACCGGGGAGACCGGCCGGCAGCGGCTCGCCGCCGGTCTGTGGCCGCTGCGGGTGAGCAGGGCCCAACTGATCGTCGCGCTGCTGCTGTTCGTCCTGGGGCTGGGGCTGGCCATCCAGGTCCGCTCGAACAGCGACTCCAGTGCGCTGCGCGGGGCCCGGCAGGAGGACCTCGTACGGATCCTCGACGAGCTCGACGGCCGGACCAAGCGGCTGGAGGACGAGAAGCAGCGCCTGGAGGACCAGCGGCGGGAGCTGGAGAGCAGCTCCAACCAGGCGGAGGAGGCCCGCAAGCAGACCGTGGAGAAGGAGCGTCAACTCGGCATCCTGGCCGGTACCGTGGCAGCACAGGGACCGGGCATCACTCTCAAGATCACTGATCCCACCGGGCAGGTGCAGTCCGACCAGCTGCTGGACACGCTCCAGGAGCTGCGGGCCGCCGGGGCCGAGGCGATCCAGATCAACGGGGTGCGCATCGTGGCAGGCTCGTACTTCTCGGACGAGAACGGCGGGGTCGGGATCGACGGCAAGAAGATCACACAACCCTACGAGTTCAGGGTGATCGGCAAGCCGCAGGATCTGGAGCCCGCGCTCAACATCCCCGGCGGTGTCGTCCAGACGTTGGAGAAGGAGCAGGCCACGGTGGCCGTCACGCGGTCGGCGAAGATCATTGTGGATGCCTTGCGGGCTGCGAAGCAGCCTGACTACGCTCGGTCGTCATCGGGATGAAGCGGAGTGGAGGGTGGAGCGGCGCACGCGGGCCGATGCCTGCGGGGGGTCGCCGCACCGAAGTTGCGGTGCGTGGTGGAAACTGTCTGGTGGTTACGGACGTTGTGAGAATGTCCGGGTCGGCAGGTGTCTGCATTCGGAGTTCGTCCTGCCCCACGGGCGGGTCTGTTTCAGTCAAGGGGAATCGCCCGTGAAGTTGTTTGAGAAGTTGTTCGGCAAGAAGAACCGCGAGGAGAGCGGCGCGGCGAGGCACCGCGCCGGCGGCGCGGACGGGCAGGGTGACCGGCCGCTGTTCCGCGACGAGGTCGCCGGTGCGGGTGAGGTTCCGGGTGCCCCCGGCGCGTCGTCTGTTGACCCTGCCGGTACCGGCCGCATAGGTTTCGGTGAACCATCAACCTCAAGTGCGGGTGGAGGGTTTGCCCCCGACCCGTATGCCACCAGTGCCTCCGCGGGGCAGCCGCGGCGCGAGGAGCCGTCCATGTCGGCCGAGCAGGTTTGCAGCAGGTGCGGACACCGCAGCGATGCGGCCAGCCGGTTCTGCTCCAACTGCGGAGCGCCGCTGCGGGCGGGTCTGACGCCGGAGCGTGCTTCGGAGACCACGTCCACCATCTCGATCTCGGGCCTGGAGGCCTACGAGGCCGAGGTGACGGGCCAGACGCACGTCTCGTCCTCGCTGTCCGCCGAGGCCCAGGCCGCGGTCGAGGCGCTCCCGCCCGGTTCCGCCCTGCTCATCGTGCGGCGCGGACCCAACTCCGGCAGCCGCTTCCTGCTGGACGGCGAACTGACCACGGCCGGCCGACACCCGCAGAGCGACATCTTCCTGGACGACGTCACCGTCTCCCGGCGCCATGTCGAGTTCCGCAGGAGTCAGGACGGCGGCTTCACCGTGGCCGATGTAGGCAGTCTCAACGGCACGTACGTCAACCGTGAGCCGATCGACTCCGTCGCCCTGCACAACGGCGACGAGGTGCAGATCGGCAAGTACCGGCTGGTCTTCTACGCGAGCCTGCGGGGCGTCTGACCCTCCCCCGGACCCGGTCCGGGGGCACCCGAGGGAAGGTCCCATGCTGCGCAATCCGACAGGCGGCTCCGGCAACGGCTCCGCCGGCTCGGCCGGGCGGCTGGTGAGCATCGGCACGGTGCTCACCACGCTGCGTGACGAGTTCCCCGAAGTCACGATCTCGAAGATCCGTTTTCTGGAGGCGGAGGGGCTGGTCGAGCCCCGGCGCACACCGTCCGGATACCGCAAGTTCAGCACGGAGGACGTGGAGCGCCTCGCCCGCATCCTGCGCCTGCAGCGTGACCACTACCTGCCGCTGAAGGTCATCCGCGAGCAGCTCGACGCGCTCGCCCGCGGTGAGCAGATCCGCATTCCGGCGCCCACGGCGCACGGCGAAGCCGCAGATCCGTCCGATCCCGCCGACCCAGCCGCCGTATACGCCGAGGTGGGGCAGGAGCGGCTCCCACCGGCCCGTGTGGGGCGGGCGGAGCTCGTCGCGGCCGTCGGCGTGGACGAGGACCAGTTGGCCGAGTGGGAGTCGTACGGGCTGCTCGCCGAGACGCCGGGCGGCGGGTTCGACGCCGACGCGGTCACGGTGGCCCGGCTCGTGGCCGACCTGGGGCGTTTCGGCCTGGAGCCGCGGCACCTGCGCGCCATGAAGGCGGCCGCCGACCGGGAGGCGGGCCTGGTGGAGCAGGTCGTGGCACCGCTGCGCCGGCACCGCAACCCGCAGACCAGGGCCCACGCGGAGGCCACGATGAAGGAGCTCGCGGGGCTCTCCGTACGGCTGCACGAGGCCTTGGTGCAGACCGCTCTCGGCGTCCGGTTGCGCTGACCCCGTCGGTCGGGGTGGAGCCCCGACTACCCAAACCTGCCGAGCAGGTCCTAGGGTTGCTGTGTGAACGAGCTCGACGTTGTGGGTGTCCGGGTGGAAATGCCCTCCAACCAACCGATCGTGCTCCTGCGTGAAGTGGGAGGCGATCGGTACCTCCCCATCTGGATCGGTCCTGGGGAGGCTACTGCCATTGCCTTCGCCCAGCAGGGGATGGCCCCTGCCCGGCCGCTGACGCACGACCTGTTCAAGGACGTGCTGGAGGCGGTCGGTGAGGAGCTCACCGAGGTCCGGATCACGGATCTGCGGGAGGGCGTTTTCTATGCGGAGCTCGTCTTCGCCAGCGGGGTCGAGGTGAGCGCGCGGCCGTCGGACGCCATAGCCCTCGCCCTGCGGACGGGTACGCCGATCTACGGCAGTGACGGTGTTCTGGACGACGCCGGAATCGCCATCCCGGACGAGCAGGAGGACGAGGTGGAGAAGTTCCGCGAGTTCCTCGACCAGATCTCACCCGAGGACTTCGGCACCGGCCCGCAGTGAGGGTGCCGGCCGGGTCGTCCGCGGTGGGGCACCAGCCCATTCGAGTAGCCTTTCCCCGCGACCGGACACGGGAAACCACTCTCAGGGTGATTATCACTCGGCGTGCCGAGTGTGGCGATCGTTGACGCACCCCTGGTGACTGCCTACCTTCGAGGTGGGCAGGTCAAGGACGGAGGGTCGGCGTGAGGATCACGGGCGACGGTACGACCGGGGGCACCCCCGTACGGAGTGACACTGGGCCCTACCCGCTGCGCGGTGGTGCGGGCGGATCCGCGCGCCGTCAGCCGGAGTCGACGCCGGTCCAACCGGTGGGCGGGGAGCCGGTGCCCGAGCAGATCGGCTACCGCGGACCGACGGCGTGCGCCGCTGCCGGCATCACCTACCGACAGCTCGACTACTGGGCGCGCACCGGGCTGGTGGAGCCCAGCGTGCGGGCCGCGTACGGGTCGGGGACGCAGCGCCTCTACAGCTTCCGCGACGTCGTGGTCCTCAAGATCGTCAAGCGCTTCCTGGACACCGGTGTGGCGCTGCAGAACATCCGCACGGCGGTGCAGCACCTGCACGACCGCGAGCTGGCGGACCTCGAGCGGATGACGCTGATGAGCGACGGCGCCACCGTGTACGAGTGCACTTCGCCGGACCAGGTCGTCAGCCTCCTCCAGGGCGGGCAGGGCGTCTTCGGCATCGCCGTGGGCGTGGTGTGGCGCGACGTGGAGAGCGCGCTGTCGCAGCTGCACGGGGAGCGGGCGGACACCGGCGAGACCCTGGTCGGGCACAACCCGACGGACGAGCTGGCGGCCCGCCGCAACCGCGCCGTCTGACCGGGCGCCGGGGCTGTCAGTGGCGTAGGGCAGCATCGGTGCTGTGAGAGCCGCTCCGACCATCCTGCATCTGGACATGGACGCCTTCTACGCCTCCGTCGAGCAGGCGTCGAAGCCGAGCCTGCGCGGCAAGGCCGTCATCGTCGGCGGGCTCGGGCCGCGCGGGGTCGTCGCCACCGCCTCGTACGAGGCCAGGCGGTTCGGAGTGCACTCCGCGATGCCGATGGGCCAGGCGCGCAGGCTCTGCCCGAACGGCGCCTACCTGATCCCGCGCTTCACGCTCTACCGGCAGGTCAGCGACATCGTGATGGCCATGCTGCGGGAACTGTCGCCGCTGGTCGAGCCGCTCAGCCTGGACGAGGCCTTCGTGGACCTGGAGGCGGGCGGCGTCGCCTTCGACTCGGTCTCCGCGCGGGCCGCGGGCGAGCGGCTGCGGGCCGGCATCAGGGCAGCCACCGGGCTCAGCGGGTCCGTCGGGCTGGCCGGGTCGAAGATGCTGGCCAAGGTGGCCTCCGAGGAGGCCAAGCCGGCCGGGCTGCTGCTGATCGAGCCCGGGACCGAGCGGGAGCTGCTCGCACCGATGTCCGTACGGACCCTGCCCGGGGTGGGGCCGGCCACGGGGGAACACCTGCGCCGCGCCGGGATCACCACGGTGGGGGAGCTGGCCGAGGCCGGCGAGGACGAGCTGGTCCGTATGGTCGGGCGCGCGCACGGCGCGGGGCTGTACCGGATGGCGCTGGGGCTGGACGACCGGCCGGTGGTCGCGGAGCGGGACGCGAAGTCGGTGTCCGTCGAGGACACCTTCGACGTGGACCTGCACGACCGGGTGCGGATCCGGGGCGAGGTGCAGCGGCTCGCGGACCGGTGCGTGCAGCGCCTGCGGGCTTCGGGGCACTCGGGGCGCACCATCGTGCTCAAGGTGCGGCGCTACGACTTCTCCACGCTGACGCGGTCCGAGACGCTGCGCGGACCCACGGACGATCCGGCGGTGGTGCGGGAGGCTGCCGCGCGGCTGCTGGAGGCGGTGGACACCACGGGCGGGGTGCGACTGCTGGGGGTGGGGGTGACGGGACTCGCGGACTACACGCAGGAGGACCTCTTCGCGCAGTCGTCCGCGGCGGAGGCGGCGGACGCGGACGGCGGTGCGGGTGGCGTGGGCGGCGCCGCAGGTGCGGCCGGGGGAGCAGAGCCGGAGGCCGCCGGCGGGGGCGCGGGCCCTTCGGAGGGGCCGGAGCAGCCGGGTGTGCCGCAGGAGTCTCCGGAGCGCCGCTGGGCGGCCGGGAGCGACGTACGGCACGTCCTGTACGGGCCGGGGTGGGTGCAGGGCAGCGGGGTCGGGCGGGTGACCGTGCGGTTCGAGCAGCCCGGCTCGGAGCCCGGCAGGGTGCGGACCTTCCGGGTGGACGACCCCGATCTGGAGCCGTCCGACCCGCTGCCGCTGGTGGGGGACATGCCGTAGGAGTCGTAGGAGGGGGCGGCTGTACCGGAGCTCAGCCCTCGTCGCCCGCCAGGCGGCCGAAGTCGCGGTGGAAGTCGGAGGGCAGGGTCGTGTCCAGGCCGTAGTGGTGGTAGAGCTGGAGTTCCTGCTCGGGAGACAGGTGGCGGCCGACGCCGAAATCCGGTGCGTCCTTGATGAGGGAGCGGTCGAAGGGCACCCGCAGGGTCTCGCCGACCATCTCGCTCGGCTCCAGCGGGACGAAGGCGTCCCGGCTGAACAGGCCGGTGCGGACGGCAGCCCATTCCGGGACACCCGTGGCATCGTCGAGGTAGACCTCGTCGATGGTGCCGATCTTGGCACCGTTGCGGTCGAACGCCTTGCGGCCGATCAGGCTGCGCGGATCGATGTCGGTCTGCACGGTCCCTCCAAATGGTCGCAACTGCTCCGTAATGACTACAGAAGTGCATTTCCCCACAGGAGGCCACTCGGGGAACACCTTGAACCCCGCTGGTAGTCTGGATGACGGCTGTCGACCCTGTGCGGGAGAGTCCTCCGAATGAGCAAGGCGGAGGCGCCGAAGGAGCAAATCCTCCCCGGAATCTCTCAGGCATACGTACCGCACGGACGAGGCCACTCTGGAAAGCAGGGGCGGTACCGGGCGCGCAGTGCCGGTCCCTCCCCTCACCGACGGTGAAAGCCGGATGCCCGCGGGAGACCCCTGTGGCGTCCGGTGAAACTCTCAGGTTGAGATGACAGAGGGGGAGGCCGTCCGGGTGCCCGCGCCGTGGTGCCCCTCGCAGGTCATATGACCAGGAGGCCTCCGTACATGACCGCCAACCGCATTCCGCTCTCCCAGCTGGAGCGAGGCATCCCCTTCGAACAGCGCCACATCGGCCCGGATGCCGAGGCGCAGGCGAAGATGCTCGCCCACGTGGGCTACGGCTCCCTGGACGAACTGACCGCCGCCGCGGTCCCGGATGTGATCAAGACCGCCGACGCGCTCGACCTGCCCGAGGCGCGGACCGAGGCCGAGGTGCTCGCGGAGCTGCGCTCCCTCGCCGACCGCAACCAGGTCCTCACCCCCATGATCGGTCTCGGCTACTACGGGACCTTCACCCCGCCGGTGATCCTCCGCAACGTCATGGAGAACCCGGCCTGGTACACGGCGTACACGCCTTACCAGCCGGAGATCTCGCAGGGCCGTCTCGAGGCCCTCCTGAACTTCCAGACCGTCGTCGCCGACCTCACCGGCCTGCCGACCTCGGGCGCCTCTCTGCTCGACGAGGGCACCGCGGCCGCCGAGGCCATGACCCTGGCCCGCCGCGTGGGCAAGGTCAAGGGCAACGTCTTCCTCGTCGACGCCGACGCCCTGCCGCAGACCGTCGCCGTCATCGAGACCCGCGCCGAGCCGATCGGCATCGAGGTCGTCGTCGCGGACCTCTCCGACGGCATCCCCGCCGAGATCGCCGAGCGCGGCGTCTACGGCGTCCTGATCCAGTACCCGGGTGCCTCCGGCGCCGTCCGGGACATCAAGCCGGTCATCGACCAGGCGCACGAGCTCGGTGCCATCGTCACCGTCTCGGCCGACCTGCTCGCCCTGACCCTGCTGAAGTCCCCGGGCGCCCTGGGCGCCGACATCGCGGTGGGCACCACCCAGCGCTTCGGCGTCCCGATGGGCTTCGGCGGACCGCACGCCGGCTACATGGCCGTCCAGGACAAGCACGCCCGCTCGCTGCCCGGCCGCCTCGTCGGCGTCTCGGTGGACGCGGACGGCAACAAGGCCTACCGCCTGGCGCTGCAGACCCGTGAGCAGCACATCCGCCGCGAGAAGGCGACCAGCAACATCTGCACGGCGCAGGTCCTGCTCGCCGTCATGGCCGGCATGTACGCCGTCTACCACGGCCCGGACGGCCTGCGCACGATCGCCGGCCGCACCCACCGCTACGCGACGCTGCTCGCGGCCGGTCTGCGGGCCGGCGGGGTGGAGACCGTGCACGGCTCCTACTTCGACACGATCACGGTCCGCGTCCCGGGCCGCGCCGCCGAGGTCGTCGCCGCCGCCCGCGAGGGCGGGGTCAACCTCCACCAGGTCGACGCCGACCTCGTCTCCATCAGCTGCGACGAGACCACCCTGCGGGCCGACATCGAGGCCGTCTGGGCCGCCTTCGGCGTCACCGCGGACATCGAGGCGCTCGACGGGACCGCGGCGGACACCCTCCCCGAGGCACTGCTGCGCTCGGACGCGTACCTGACGCACCCGGTCTTCCACCAGCACCGCTCCGAGACCGCGATGCTGCGCTACCTGCGCAAGCTCTCGGACAAGGACTACGCGCTGGACCGCGGGATGATCCCGCTGGGCTCCTGCACCATGAAGCTCAACGCGACCACCGAGATGGAGCCGGTGACCTGGCCCGAGTTCGGCCAGCTGCACCCCTTCGCCCCGGTGGAGCAGGCCGAGGGCTACCTCACGCTCATCAACGAGCTGGAGGAACGACTCTGCGAGGTCACCGGCTACGACAAGGTCTCCATCCAGCCGAACGCCGGCTCGCAGGGTGAGCTCGCCGGTCTGCTGGCCGTGCGCGCCTACCACCGTGCGAACGGCGACGAGCAGCGCACCATCTGCCTCATCCCGTCCTCCGCGCACGGCACCAACGCCGCCAGCGCCGTGATGGCCGGCATGAAGGTCGTCGTCGTCAAGACCGCCGACGACGGCGAGGTGGACGCGGACGACCTGCGCGCCAAGATCGAGCAGCACCGCGACGAGCTCGCCGTGCTGATGATCACCTACCCGTCCACGCACGGTGTGTTCGAGGAGCACGTCGCCGACATCTGCGCCCAGGTCCACGAGGCCGGCGGCCAGGTCTACGTCGACGGCGCCAACCTGAACGCCCTGGTGGGCCTGGCCAAGCCGGGTCACTTCGGCGGTGACGTCTCGCACCTGAACCTGCACAAGACCTTCTGCATCCCGCACGGCGGCGGCGGTCCGGGCGTCGGCCCGGTCGGTGTCCGGGCGCACCTGGCCCCGTACCTGCCGAACCACCCGCTGCAGCCGACCGCCGGCCCGGAGACGGGCGTCGGCCCGATCTCCGCCGCGCCGTGGGGCTCCGCCGGCATCCTGCCGATCTCCTGGTCGTACGTGCGCCTCATGGGCGGCGAGGGCCTCAAGCGCGCCACCCAGGTGGCGGTGCTCGGCGCCAACTACATCGCCAAGCGCCTGGAGCCGCACTACCCGGTGCTCTACACCGGCCCGGGCAACCTGGTCGCGCACGAGTGCATCATCGACCTGCGCCCGCTGTCGAAGGCCACGGGCGTCAGCGTGGACGACATCGCCAAGCGCCTGATCGACTACGGCTTCCACGCCCCGACGATGTCCTTCCCGGTCGCCGGAACGCTCATGATCGAGCCGACGGAGTCCGAGGACCTCACCGAGATCGACCGTTTCTGCGACGCGATGATCGCCATCCGCGCCGAGATCGAGCGGGTCGCGGGCGGCGAGTGGCCGGCCGACGACAACCCGCTCGCCAACGCCCCGCACACCGCGGCGGCGCTGGGCGGCGAGTGGAACCACCCGTACACCCGAGACGAGGCCGTCTTCCCGGGCGGGGTCACGGCCGCCGAGAAGTACTGGCCGCCGGTGCGCCGCATCGACGGTGCGTTCGGCGACCGCAACCTGGTGTGCTCCTGCCCGCCGCTGGACGAGTACGACAACTGAGGCGCCCCGCCTCTGACGTCCGTCGTATGACATGACGAAGGGGCCGGTTCGGGAGACCCTCCCGGACCGGCCCCTTCGTCGTCGGACCCCGTCGCCTACGCAGCCGCGAGCGGGCGGTGCGGGGCGATGATCTGCCCGTCCGGCAGCAGCTCACCGGTGTCCTCGAAGAGCAGGACGCCGTTGCACAGCAGGCTCCAGCCCTGTTCCGGGTGGTTGGCCACCGGGCGTGCGGCCTCCCGGTCGGCGGATTCGGCAGACGGGCAGGCTGGCTGGTGCTGGCACATGGATGCGTTCTTTCGCTGCGGTGTGGTCTGTGTGCTACGGCTCGATACCTGGTTCATGGCCGTCCCCCTGGGTCATCCCCGCAACCGCGGGGCGCTTGCCATCAGTGTTCCCCCACGACAGCCGCTTCGCAGGGATTTCCCGGCAGCTGTCCTCATGGATTGATGACGCATCACCCGTGCGGGCGGTTCAGGCCAACTCCCCTGTCATTTCGGATGGTTCACAGGGGGCCCGGCCGGGCTAGGCCGAATGGGTCAATCGGGTCAGGCGGCGGGCGCTGCCAGCGACGGCGGCAGCGGTGCCGTCGCGGGAGTGAGCCGATGGGTCAGCACGGGAAGGAGTTCGGAGACCGGATGCGGCCGGTACGCGGCGATGCCGGGCGGGGCCGGGGCCAGCGGCACCAGCAGGTCCTCGCCGGCGGGCAGCCCGGCGGCGGCGTCCGCGCCCACCGCCCCGTGCAGCCACAGCGTCAGCATGTAGAGCTCCGGTACGGAGAGCAGCCGAGGCTGGTAGCTGGTGCCGAGCAGTTCGGCCTGGCGCAGCGCGCGCTCGGTGGCGGCGACGTAGGGGCCCTCGAAGAAGTGGGAGAAGGCCCAGCCGTCGGGCGTCAGCCGGGTGTCCGCCGCCGCGACGTGGCGGTCCCCGCTGCGGATCAGGAACCGCCATCCGACGAGCCGCGTACGGGGCGGCCGGCCGGCGGACGCCAGGTCCGAGAGGTTCAGCCGGTCCAGGACGTGGACCGGGAGGGGCAGCTCGGCGGTCAGCGGCCCCTGGATCGCGCGCAGGGACGGCGTATGCGCCTCGTGGACGGCGGTGGGGGAACCGAGTGCCGCGAGGACGCTGCGCAGGGCGGGTGCGGGAGCCGGGGGGACATGCAGCGGCATGGTGGGTCGCCTCTCACTTGGGAGACCTGTGGATCGGGGGCAGGTGCGGGACGGCGCTGTCGCATTCTGGGGCCAGAGGGGGGCCGAGGGGCAATGGCCGCGCGCCAACTCTCCGCCTCGTTTGCGGAGTTTATACGACATGTGTTCACACAGTGTTTCGGCTAGCTGTCCCGCCTATTGCCGACAAGGCGCTTACCGGTCCCGCTGACATGGCATTCATGCCGGATGTGCGCGAACGTGCCGCGCTGACCTCGGAGGTTACCGGAAGGGGGCTCGGCTGGAAAGCACCTGTTTTCAGAGACGGGCAAATGTCATGCGGAATTTGCGCGGAGCGGCTTGCCGGGTGAATGTGCCGAAGCGCCCTTCGGCCAACCCGGCGCGCGCTCCTCGCCACGCACGCCCCCCGCCGCGTTATGGATCACGCTGCCGGGGCATCATCGACCGTAATGCGCGCCTGGGCGCCCCGGGCCAGGCCCACTGGAGGAGGGACGCTTCGATGGGGGAGAAGGTCGTGGCGGGCGGATTCGACCTGTCCGATCGGCAGCGGTATCGAAGGAAACTCCACGAGTGTCTGGAGGGACTGGAGCGACTTCTGGCGGAGAAGAGGTTCGATCGCCCGAAGAACATGATGGGACTGGAGATCGAGTTGAATCTCGCGGGAACCGACGGTATGCCGCGAATGGTGAATGCCCAGGTGCTGGATCGGATTGCCAGCCCCGATTTCCAGACCGAACTGGGAATGTTCAACCTGGAGGTGAACGTTCTGCCGCACCGGCTCGGCGGCCGCGTATTCGACCAGCTCGCCGAGGAACTCAGCGCCGGCCTCGGCTACGCCCACCGGCAGGCCGCGGAGATCGACGCCGGCGTGGTGATGATCGGGATCCTGCCGACGCTCTCCCGCGCGGACCTGGTCGCCGGCAACCTCTCGGCCGTGGACCGCTACTCCCTGCTGAACGAGCAGATCCTGATGATGCGCGGGGAGGACTTCACGCTCGACATCGACGGCGTCGAGCGGCTGATCTGGACCTCCGGGTCGATCGTGCCCGAGGCCGCGTGCACCTCCGTACAACTGCACCTGCAGGTGACCCCGGCCCGGTTCTCGGCCGTGTGGAACGCGGCGCAGGCCGTGACCGCGGCGCAGATAGCCGTCGGCGCCAACTCGCCCTTCCTGTTCGGGCGCGAGCTGTGGCGGGAGTCGCGGCCGCCGCTGTTCACTCAGGCCACCGACACCCGGCCGCCCGAGCTCCAGGCCCAGGGCGTGCGTCCGCGCACCTGGTTCGGGGAGCGGTGGGTGGACTCGGCGTACGAGCTCTTCGCCGAGAACGTCCGCTACTTCCCCTCCCTGCTGCCGATCTGCGACGAGGAGGAGCCGCTGCGGGTGCTGGCCGAGGGCGGGGTGCCGAGCCTGCAGGAGCTGGTCCTGCACAACGGCACCGTCTACCGCTGGAACCGGCCCGTCTACGGGGTGGCGGACGGGGTGGCGCACCTGCGGGTGGAGAACCGGGTGCTGCCGGCCGGGCCGACGGTCACCGACGTCGTCGCCAACGCCGCCTTCTACTACGGGATCGTACGCACCCTCGCCGACGAGCCGCGTCCGGTGTGGACCCGGCTGCCCTTCGCCGAGGCGGAGGCGAACTTCGACGCGGCCTGCCGGTACGGGATCGACGCGCGGCTGAGGTGGCCGCGCCGGGGCCGGGCCGGAGGCCTGGTCAGCGTGCCGGCGGTGCGGCTGGTCCTGGACGAGCTGCTGCCGATGGCGGCGGCGGGCCTGGACGCCTGGGGCATCGAGCCGGCGGACCGGGACCACTACCTCGGCATCATCGAGGAGCGCTGCCGGCGCCGGGTGAACGGCGCGACGTGGCAGGTGGACACCTACCACCGGGCGCTCGCGGCGGGGCTGGAGCGGGACGAGGCCCTGGCCGCGACCACCCGGCGCTACAGCGAGCTGATGCACCAGGGCGACCCCGTGCACACCTGGCCCGTGGGGCTGACGGAGGAGGTGAGCGCGGCGCTGCCCGTCGTGCGCTGAGGTTCCCCGCCGCGCCCGGCGCCGTCCTGCGACTCCTCGGCCCTGTGCCCCGCCCCTGTGTCCCTGTGCCGCGTGACCTCGCCTCGGTGATCCGCTCGCCCGGCCGACGAGGCAGTATGGGGTGGTCGCAACGGGATGGCAGGACGGGAGTCGGGCGTGCGGGCTGAGCCGGAGCCGGTGTTCGTGGAGCTGAGCGAGGACGGGCAGCGGGGCCTCCTGCGCACCGAGACCCTGCTCGTCCTGGCGCTGTCGCTGGGCGCGAGCGGGGTCTCGGCCCTGATCAGCTTCATCGGCTCGCTGACCAAGCCGGGCGGTCTGAAGGACCAGGCCGCCACCCTCAACGGCTCCTACGCCCCCGGCCGGCCCTGGCTGGACCTGGCCTGGCAGCTGTTCGGCATCGCGAGCGCGCTGGTCCCCGTACTGCTGGTGGCGCACCTGCTGACCCGCGAGGGCGCCCCCGGGCTGCGGGTGCTGGGCCTCGACCGGACCCGGCCGCTGTGGGACCTCGGCCGCGGCGCGCTCGTCGCGGCGGGGATCGGGAGCGCGGGCCTGGCCTTCTACCTGGGCGCGCGCGCCGCCGGCTTCAACCTCACGGTGGTGCCGGAGGCCCTGCCCGACGTGTGGTGGAAGTTCCCCGTGCTGATCCTCTCCGCGATCCAGAACGCGGTCGTGGAAGAGGTCATCGTGCTGGCCTACCTGCTGCGCCGGCTCGGCCGGCTGGGCTGGTCGCCGATGGCGGCGCTCGCGGCCAGCTCGCTGCTGCGCGGCTCCTACCACCTCTACCAGGGCATCGGCGGCTTCATCGGCAACGTGGTGATGGGCGTCGTCTTCGTGCTGGCCTACCGCCGCTGGGGACGGGTCGGGCCGCTCGTCGCCGCGCACGCGCTGCTCGACATCGTGGCCTTCGGCGGCTACGCCCTGCTCGCGGGCAAGGTGGGCTGGCTGCCCACGCCGTGACGCGGCGGTGCACCCGATCGGCCCCGCAGGGCGGGGCCGCGGGTCGGCGGCGGTGCGACGCTGGGGGCAAGTGAGGAGGCGCGCGCTGTGGCCGTCATGGACTCCCTGGTGCCGTTCGCCCCGTTCTTGGTGCCCGTGGTCAGTGGCCTGGTGGGCGGGGCCAGCCTTCTCATCCGGGACCGCCGCGAGGCGCGCAGCGCCGACCACCACTACCGCAGACGGCTGGAGAAGGCCCAGCAGGAGATCCAGTTCATCACCGGCTGGATCCAGGCCAAGGAGCTGGCCCCGACCGACGGCCAGGCCCCGGAGCCCGAACCGGGACGCTGGCTGGACGACCTCTACGCGTCGGTGCGCCGAGCCAAGGCGGACACGGGCGGCCGGCACCGGACGGGGCCCGTGTCGTTGCGGCGCCTGCTGCTGCTCGGCGGGCTGTCCGGCCCGGCGAGGAGCATGCGGGTCGCGTACTGGATCTCCCTGGTCCTGTTCAACGGAATGCTCGCGTGGTCGGTGAACGCCCTCGTCTCCGGGGTGCCGGGCTTCATGCGCGACGAGGGCGTCCCGGAGTCCGAGGAGATCGGCTTCTACCTGGGCCTGGCGGTGACCTTCTTCGTGATCTCGGCCCTGCTGTGGCTGTGGACGGTCCACCTGGGCAAGGCGGAGCCGGAGCAGGTCTACCGCAAGCGCATCGACTCGGACGCCTGGAGGGAGAACGAGCGGAAGCGGCGGAGCCCGGCCGATGCCGGGGCGCGGCCGAAGGCGGCCCGCCGGCGGCGGGGCGGGTCCGCGGGCTGATCCGCCCCTGCCCTGCCCGCCCCCGCCCCGCGCCCGGCGGCCCGCTCCCCGTCCCGTACGTCGCGCCCGCCCCCTCCGTACGGTCACGGGGCGGTGAGGAGCTCCCCGTCGACGACGGTGACTGCGTGACCGGTCAGCAGGGTGCGGTCGCCCGCCAGGGTCACCCGTACCAGCCCCTGCCGGGCGCCGCCCTGGAGGCCGGTCAGTTCGGTGCGGCCCAGGCGCTGCGCCCAGAACGGGGCGAGCGCGGTGTGGGCGCTGCCGGTGACCGGGTCCTCGTCGATACCGAAGGCCGGGAAGAAGCCCCGGGAGACGAAGTCGTACCCGCCGGAGGGGTCATCGGCCGCTGCGGTGACGATCACTCCCCGCTTGGCGAAGGCGCGCAGGGCGCCGTGGTCCGGCTCCAGCTCGCGGACGGTCTTCTCGTCGGCGAGTTCGATGACGAGGTCGCCGATGTGGGCGGCGGTGTCGTGGACGGAGAGGATCGGCGCTCCACCGAGCGCGTGGTCCACGGCGGGCGGCGCCGGGACCGGGGTCAGCGAGGACGTCGGGAAGTCCATCGTGATCGTGCCGTCCGCGGCGGTCTCCGCCGTGAGGACGCCGCAGCGGGCGGAGAAGCGGATCAGCCCCTCGGCCAGGCCGGCGGTGGCCAGCACGTGCGCCGTGGCGAGCGTGGCATGGCCGCACATGTCGACCTCGGCGGCCGGGGTGAACCAGCGCAGCGCCCAGTCGGCGTCCCCGCCGGGCGGCAGGGGGTGGGCGAAGGCGGTCTCGGAGAGGTTCACCTCGCAGGCCACCTGCTGGAGCCAGGCGTCCGGGGGGAATCCGCCCTCCAGGAGCAGGACTCCGGCGGGGTTGCCCTGGAAGGGGCGGTCGGTGAAGGCGTCGACGATTCGAATGCGCATGGACCGACGGTAGGACCGTTCCTTGATCATCGACAAAGGCCAATCCGGGGTGACTGGCCTTGTTCGAGGCTGTTCCGTGAATAGTTTCCGATATATCGTTGACGCATCGCGATCGCTCATCGATAGTGGGTGCATCGGGGAACCGATGAAACGGACACGAAGTGACGAAAGGAGCGCAGGCATGCGTTCACACGGACAGCGCGGGCACAGCCACGGGCACGAGCACGGACGGGGCCACGGCCACTGCGGGCCGGACCGTCGGGAGGGATTCCAGGGGTTCCGTGCGGCATTCGGCCCGTTCGGACCGCCGTTCGGCGCGGGGCCCTTCGGCGGTCGCGGCGGCCGCGGCGGACCGCGGGGGCGGGCCCGGCGGGGTGACGTACGCGCCTCGATCCTGGCGCTGCTCGCCGACCGGCCGATGCACGGCTACGAGATGATCCAGGAGATCGGCGAGCGCAGCGGCGGGGCCTGGAAGCCCAGCCCGGGCTCGGTCTACCCGACCCTGAGCCTGCTGGAGGACGAAGGCCTCATCAGCAGTGAGAGCGAGGGCGGCAAGAAACTGTTCACGCTCACCGAGGCGGGCCGAACCGAGGCGGAAGCCGGACCGGACGCCCCCTGGGCCGACGCCGGGCGGGGCTTCGACTTCGAGGCGATGCACGAGGTCCGGCAGGCCGGAGCCGGTCTGATGGAGGCCTTCGGGCAGGTCTTCAGGACCGGCTCGCCCGAGCAGCGGGAGAAGGCGCTCGCGGTGCTCAACGACGCCCGCAAGAAGCTGTACCTGATCCTGGCAGACGAGCACTGAGCCCGGACGGCCCGTATGCGGGGCGCGCCGCCCTTCGGGTGCGGGTGGCCGGGGGCGGGGTCAGGCGACCAGGCCGGCGAGCTTGCGCAGCGACTCGTTCAGCGCGGCGGTGGCCGAGTCCTTCAGCTTGCCCGCCATCAGGGAGACGGCCGCCCCGGTGAACTCGCCGTCGATGCGGACGGTGGTGGCCCCGCCGTCGGGCGTCAGCGTGTAGCGGGTCAGGACGGCGACGCCCATCGGGCCCTTGCCGGTGATGGCGAAGAGGCGTTCGTCCTCCAGTTCGGAGACGGTCCAGAGGACCTCGGCCGGGAAGCCCATCATCTTCATGTTCTCGGCGAAGGTGGATCCGACGGCCAGGGTCTGGGGGCCGCCCTGCGGGAAGTTCGTGTGGGTCATGCTCCACTGCCCGTAGGCGTCCCAGTCCGTCAGCTGGGACCAGAGCTTCGCGGCGGGCGCCTCGATGCGTGATTCCGCGGTGACTTCAGCCATGCGACCACCCCTTCTCGTCGGATGCGTGCGCGGAAGGTAGCCCTGGCGACCGGAACATTCAATACTGACGACCTGTCAGGATCTGGTGGTGTCCGGGCCTGCCCCGCGGGACGTGATCTCAGGTGTGTCTCAACAGGTGTCACCGCAGTGACGCTCCTGACCCGCCCCTGTCATGATGGCCGGATGCAAGCGTCAGGGAAAAACGCCGGACTGGGCCTCGCCCTCGTCTCGGCGTTCGCGTTCGGTGGTTCCGGAGTGGCGGCGAAGCCGCTGATCGAGGCGGGTCTGGACCCCCTCCACATGGTCTGGCTCAGGGTGGCCGGCGCAGCGCTCGTGCTGTCCCCGCTGGCCTGGCGCCACCGCGACCTCCTCCTGCGCAGGCCCGCGCTGCTCGCCGGCTTCGGCCTGGTGGCCGTCGCCGGTGTGCAGGCCTTCTACTTCGCCTCCCTGTCCCGGATCCCGGTCGGCGTGGCCCTGCTGCTGGAGTACCTGGGTCCGGCGCTGCTGCTCGGCTACATCCGCTTCGTACAGCGCAAGCCGGTGACGCGGGGGGCCGCCGCGGGCGCGGCCGTGGCCGTCGTCGGCCTGGCCTGCGTGGTCGAGATCTGGGCCGGACTCAGCCTGGACCTGCTCGGTGTACTCTTCGGCCTCGCCGCGGCCTGCTGCCAGGCCTTCTACTTCGTCTTCGCCGACCAGGGCGCCGACGGCGAGGACGCCCCCGACCCGCTCGGCGTGATTGCCTACGGAATGCTCATCGGTGCCCTGGTGATGACGGCGATCGCCCGGCCGTGGGAGATCGACTGGCATGTGCTGGGCGGCGAGGCCTCCGTGGGCGGCACCATGGTGGCCGCGCCGGTGCTGCTCGGCTGGGTCGTGCTCGTCGCGACCGTCTTCGCGTACGTGACCGGCGTGGTCTCGGTACGCAGGCTCTCGCCCCAGGTCGCGGGCGTGGTGGCTTTCCTGGAGGCCGTCGTGGCCACCGTGCTGGCCTGGATCCTGCTCGGCGAGCACCTCTCGACCTGGCAGATCGCCGGCGGAGCCCTGGTACTGGGCGGTGCGTTCATCGCGCAGTCCTCCCGGCCGGCCCCGAAGCCCGCGGCCGAACCGGCCCCAATGGACCGCGAACCCACGAGGGCCTAGTGTGACCGGCATGCATTCGACCGTGCTTCCGCCTCCCGCGTCCTAGCGGGCGGCGCCCCACGATGACGGCCAGGCCCGGGCAGTGCTCGGGCGGGCCGGTGCTGCCCGCGAAGCGATGACCGGATCTCTCATCCTTCACGCACGCACGGAGAACACACGTGTCGAACCATTCGCCCGCTGCCGGGCGCAGTCTGCTGTACCTCGTCATCGCCGGAGCCGCCTGGGGCACCGCCGGGGCGGCCGCTTCCCTCCTCTTCCTGGCCAGTGACCTCGGCCCGCTCGCCCTGTCGTTCTGGCGGTGCGCGGGCGGGCTCGTGGTGCTGCTCGGGGTGCTCGCCCTACGGCGGAGCCGTCCCGGGTGGGCGCGGGCGCGGGCGCGGGCTTCCGCGGTCTCGCAATCCGCGGGCTCCCTCATCGTGACCGGGCTGCTGTTCACCGTCTTCCAGGCCGCCTACTTCGCCGCCGTGCGCGAGACCGGGCTGGCCGTGGGCACCGTGGTCACCCTCGGCGCCGGGCCCGTTCTCATCGCGCTCGGAGCGCGCTCCCGGATGGGCGAACGCCTCGGCCGCGGCGGCGCGGTCGCCGTCGTGGGCGCGCTCGCCGGACTCGCCGTCCTGGTCCTGGGCAGCGGCGGCGCCGAGGTGCGCCCGCTCGGTGTCGGCTGGGCGCTGCTATCGGCGTCCGGGTACGCGGGGATGACCCTGCGGGCCCGCCGGCTCGGGCGGCTGGGGGCGGGCGGGGACCCACTGGTGACCACCGCCTGGTCCGTCGCGGTGGGCGCGGTGTGCCTGCTGCCGCTCGCCGCGGCGGAAGGGCTGCTGCCGCACACCGCCGAGTTGGGGCGGGTGCTCTGGCTGCTGCTGTACGTCGCCACCGTGCCGACGGCGCTGGCGTACGCGCTCTACTTCACGGGCGCCGCGGCCGTG
Organism: Streptomyces virginiae; assembly: GCF_040638905.1. Classification (GTDB taxonomy): domain Bacteria; phylum Actinomycetota; class Actinomycetes; order Streptomycetales; family Streptomycetaceae; genus Streptomyces; species Streptomyces virginiae_B. The sequence continues at coordinate 23,297 of NZ_JBEZYV010000015.1, forward strand.
CGTGCCGCGACCGTGTCGGTGATCATGCTGATCGAGCCGGTGAGTGCGGCGGCGATCGCCGTCCTCGTGCTCGGGGAGCGGCTGACCGGAGCCGTGGTGCTGGGCACCGTACTGCTGCTGGCGGCGGTCGGTGCGCTGATCGTGGCGGAGTCCCGCCGCCCGGCGGGCCGGCCCGCGGAGCCGGCCGAGCCCGCCGGGCCCGCCGCCGGGCGGCCGGTTGCTCAGAGCGCGGTGAGGTAGTCGGGGACGGCGATGCCGGGGTCCAGGTCCTCGGCGGGCACGGGGGTCCCGTACACCCTGCTGACCGGGACCACGCCCGCCCAGTACGGCAGGCCCAGGTCCTCGGCATCGTCGTTCGACGGTCCCGTCCGGAGCTTCGCCGACACCTCGTCCAGGTCCACCCGGATCACCGCGGTGGCCGCGAGCTCCCTGGCGTTGGCCGGCCGTACGTCCCCGGAACGGCCCGGGGCGACGGCGTCGATCATGGCGTCCAGCGCCGTCCGGCACTCGTCCTCGTCGGTCACCTGGTGGGCGGTGCCGTGGACGACCACCGAGCGGTAGTTGAGCGAGTGGTGGAAGGCCGAGCGGGCCAGCACCAGGCCGTCGACGTGGGTGACGGTGACGCAGACGGGCAGGCCCGGGTCAGTGCGGCCGGCCGCGAGCAGGGGGCGGGACCCGGTGGAACCGTGCATGTAGAGCGATTCCCCGACCCGGGCGAACAGCGTCGGCAGGACCACCGGCGCGCCGTCGCGGACGAAGCCGAGGTGGCAGATGTAGGCCTGATCGAGTATCGAGTGCACCGTGTCGCGGTCGTAGCGGGCCCGGTCGCGGGAGCGGGTGGGGACCGTGCGGTCGGTGGGCTCGTACGCACCGGTCGTCCCGGTGCTCTGCGTCGTCTCCGTGGCAGACGTGGCGGTCATGGTGCGGACTCCATTGCACTAGTGCATAATGTGGTTTGTGCTAGGAGAGTATCGGATTACAGGGCGCCGCACATCTGAAATCGCGGCCAGCGTCGAAGCGGGCGTGGCATCGGGGGCGCTGCCGCCCGGATCGCTGCTGCCGCCGATGCGGGAACTGGCGGGTGTGCTGGGCGTCAACCCCAACACCGTGGCGGCCGCCTACAGGACACTGCGCGAGCGCGGGGTCATCGAAACGGACGGGCGCCGCGGAAGCCGCGTGCGCTCGCGCCCGTCGAGCACCCCGCGGGACGCGCTGCGGATGGCGGTGCCGCCCGGCGTACGGGACATCGCGCAGGGCAATCCGGACGTGTCGCTGCTCCCGTCGCTGGACGGGCCGCTGGCGGCCGCCGCCCGCCGCTACGGGCGGGCGCCCACCCTCTACGGGGAGGACCCGGTCGCGCCCGACCTGGCGCGGATCGCCCGCGCCGACTTCGACGCGGACGGAGTGCCGTCCGGGCCGGTGGCGGTGACCTCGGGTGCGCTGGACGCGATCGAACGGGTCGTTACCGCCCACCTGAGGCCCGGGGACGCGGTGGCGGTCGAGGACCCGGGCTGGGGCGGCGTGCTCGACCTCGTCCCCGCGCTCGGGCTGCGGACACTGCCGGTGGCGGTGGACGACGACGGGCCCCGGGCCGACGCGGTGGCCCGGGCCCTCGCGGCCGGAGCGCGGGCCCTGATGGTGACCTCCCGGGCGCAGAACCCGACCGGCGCGGCGGTGAGCGCGGAACGGGCGGGCGAGCTGCGCGAACTGCTCGCGCGGCACCCCGGCGTGCTGCTGATCGAGGACGACCACGGAAACGGGATCGTCGACCTGCCGTTGCACCCGCTGGGCGGGGTGACCCGGCACTGGGTGCTGATCCGGTCCACGGCCAAGGCGTACGGGCCGGACCTGCGGCTCGCCGTGCTGACGGGCGACGAGGTGACCCTGGACCGGGTGCGGGGACGCCAGCGGCTGGGCCCGGGGTGGGTGAGCCGGCTGCTCCAGGACGCGGTGGCGGAGCTGTGGACCTCGCACGCCGTGGACCGGGCCGCGGTCGCGCGGGCCTACGCGGAGCGGCGGGACGCGCTGGTGGAGGCCCTGCGGGAGCGGGGGGTACGGGCGCACGGCCGGAGCGGGCTGAACGTGTGGGTGCCGGTGGCCGACGAGACGGTGGTCGTCACGAGGCTGCTCGCCGCGGGGTGGGGGGTGGCCGCCGGGGCCGTCTTCCGGGTCGAGGCGGGACCGGGGGTCCGGCTGACGGTGTCCCAGCTGGAGGTCGCGGAGGTGCCGGTGCTGGCCGACGCCGTGGCCGCGGCGGTCCGGCCGGGCGTGGCGGGCGGACGCGGCGACTGACCGCGGGTCGCGTCCGTCGGTGCGCCGGTCGCGCCCCGGGGACCCGCGCGATGCCGCCCGGGGCCCCGGGGACCCGCGCGATGCCGCCCGGGGCCCCGGGGACCCGCGCGATGGCGCCCGGTGGTCCTGCCGACAGGACCACCGGGCGGGCATCGCGGTCCTGCCGGCGGCGCGGGGCGAACCGGTCAGGCGGTGAGCTCCAGCAGGCCCTTCCTGGGGAGGACGAGACCGCAGAGGGCCACCGCCGCGCCCAGGCCGCGGAACACCGTGCGGGACAGCGGCGACGGGCGCGTCATGAGGGTCGGCACCGGCTCCGGGCTGCCGCGGTCGAGCTGTCCCGGAGCGCGTTGGCATCGTCGGCCCGCCGTTCCAGCGCCATCGCCGAGCCGCGGACGTCGGGCGCGACCAGGACGCCACCTGCCGTCGGCATCAGGCCGCAGGGCCGGGGACAAGACGCCGATGCCCGTGTAGGGCCCGCAGGACGTGCGATCGCCACCAGGGGGTGTCTTGTCGATCAGGCCGGGCTCGCGCGCCCCGGCACCGCGCCTCGCCGCGTCGTTCTCGGTCGACGCCGCTCCGCGTCGCCTCCCCCGTCCGCCTTGCGATGCTTCCCCTCGGCCCTGCAGGGCTGGGGAGGCCCCATCGCACCGGCCCCCGCTCCCGATCGGCCCGATCGGGAGCGCAGACACCGCTGAGGTCCGGCCGGGAGACTACGGGACGCTCCCCGGCCTCCCTCAGGCAGGCTTGCGGGAGGCGGCGCGGGTCTGGGTGAGGGCGGCGCCCGCCAGGACGATTGCGGCGCCGACCGGGGTGTTCCAGTGCAGCTGCTCGCCGAGGACCAGCACGCCCGCCGTGGTCGCGATGACGGGGATGAAATAGGTGACCATCTGGGCGGTGGTCGGGCCGACCTCCGTCACCAGGCCGTACTGCATCTGCAGGGCCATGCCGGTGCCGAGGGCGCCCAACGCGACCACCGACAGGGTCGGCCAGAGCGGGAACGAGGCCGGGGTGGAGGTGAACAGTGCGCTGACCAGTGCGAGCTGGAGGGTGGAGACCATGAGCTGGCCGCCGGTCAGGGCCACCGGGGAGCCGGGGGTACCGGCCAGCGTACGGCGGACGTAGATCCAGCCGACGGGGTAGCAGAGCGAGGCCAGCAGGGCGAACGCGGTGCCCTTGCCGTCGACGCCGGAGAAGCCGTTCCAGGCGCCGAGCACGGTCAGCACGCCGAGGAAGCCGAGGCCCAGGCCGGCGAAGCGGCGGCGCGTCGGGCGGTCCTCGGAGAGGGCGATCAGCGACAGCGCCATGCCCCACAGGGGGGACGTGGCGTTGCAGATGCCGGCCAGGCTGGAGGGGATGCTCAGCTCCGCGTACGCGAAGAGCGAGAAGGGCGCGGTGTTGAGCAGGAGCGCCGCCACGGTGAGGTGGCCCCAGGTGCGCAGGCCCCGGGGGAGCGGCTCACGGCGGACCAGGAGCACGGCGAGGAGGGCGAGCGCCCCGAACAGGACCCGGCCCAGTGCCACCTGGAAGGGCGCGAACGCCTCGGTGCCCACCTTGATCAGCAGGAAGCTGAAGCCCCAGATCACCGAGAGGATCGCGAACCGCACCCGCCAGTCGAGGAGGCCGCGCCGACGGGTGGACGTGGCCGGAGCCGTCGCGGCCGCCGCCCCGGTCACGGTGGCGGTGGCGGCCACCGGGGAAGAGGTCGGAAGGGCGGGCCGAGGGGCCGCGGGTGCGCTCATGCCCCTTACTGTGCTCGTATCAACTTCGTAGGACAAGCGAGAGTTTCTCGGGATGACGACGTAGCATTGCTTACATGTTGAACCTGGAGCGCCTGCGCACCCTTGACGCCCTCGCCCGCCACGGTTCGGTCAGCGGTGCGGCCGACGGACTCCACGTCACCACCTCCGCCGTGTCCCAGCAGATGGCCAAGCTGGAGCGCGAGGTCGGCCAGCCCCTGCTGGCCAGGAACGGCCGCGGCGTCCGCCTCACCGACGCCGGACGGCTGCTCGCCGAGCACGCGGCCCGGATCATCTCCCAGGTGGAGCAGGCCCAGGCCGATGTCGAGGCCCAGCGCGGGTGCGCCGTCGGCGAGCTGCGCATCGGCGCCTTCCCGACCGCCATGCGCGGGCTGCTGCCCCGAGCACTGTCCGCGCTGCGCACCGGCCACCCGGACCTGCGGGTGCGGGTGCGCGAGCAGGAACCCGAGGAGAGCATGGCGGCCGTCGTGCGCGGCGACCTCGACATGGCTCTCGCGATCGACTGGCACAACAAGCGGATGCCGGTCCCAGCGGAGCTCACCCGCACGCACCTGCTGGACGACTCCGTCGACATCGCGGTCCCGTCCGGGCACCGGCTGGCGGACCGCAGCACGATCTCCCTCGCCGAGTTCGCGGACGACGAGTGGATCTCCTGGAACGAGGGCCAGTTCTGCCACGAGTGGCTGGTCTTCACGCTGCGCGGTACGGGCATCGAACCGCGCATCGCGCACATCGCCGAGGAGCACCACACCCAGCTCGCCTTCGTGGAGGCCGGACTCGGGGTCTGCGTCGCGCCGAAGCTGGGACGCGGGCCGGTGCCGTCGGGAGTGCGGCTGCTGCCCGTCTGCGACGCCGTACGCCGCCACGTGTACGCCGTATGGCGCGCGGACGCCGACCGCCGACCCTCCATCCGGGCCGCGGTCGACGCCCTCCGGGCGACGGCCGCCGAGCTCCAGCACGCCTGAGGGCCTGTCCAGTGATCCCCGGCGGGCTCCCGAGTACGTCCAGTGCGCGGCGGGGTCCTCCGCCTCGCGCAGCACGGCACCCGACAGCGCCGGCGCGGCCGGCAAGATCCGAAAGAGACGACCTGGAGCGTCAGATCTTGCGGAAGTCCCAGGAGACCACCGTGTCGGGGGTGAGGCGGATCCAGGCGTGCCGTCCGTCGTGCGGCATCTCCTCGATCCCGAAGTTCTTGACCGGGAAGATCCGCTCGGGCTCCGCCAGTTCGGGGCACGGCTCGCCCGTGCGCGGGGCCTCTCCCACGAACACCGCGCTGCCGGACAGCTCCACGCCGCGCAGCTCGTCGTAGGACTCGCCCGCGTCCACGACCACCGAGATCCGCGGGTCCTTGCGCAGGTCCGCCCAGCGGCGGCTGCGGGTGATCGAGTACAGCCACAGCGAGGTGCCGTCCCACGCGAACCACAGGGCGCCCACGTGCGGGCGGCCGTCCGGCGACACCGTCGCCACCCGGCAGGTCCGCTGTTCCCGCAGGAACGCGTCCACTTCCGCCCCGCTCATCATGATGCGGCGCCCCCGCCGCTGAGTCTCGTCCATCGGTCCCGCACCCCTTCACATCTGACTATGTGTCAGGAATCATGAAGGCTCTTCCGACGCCACGCCAGGGGGAGTCGTGCCGGATCTCGATCCCGCCACCACCGCGCTGCTCACCGTCGAGTGCCAGAACGGTGTCGTGGGCGAGGAGTCCGCGCTGCCCGAACTCGCCAAGGCGGCAAGGGACTCCGGGATGCTGGGGCGGGTGGCCGCGCTGGTCGACGCGGCGCGCGGGGCCGGCGTGCAGGTGCTGCACGCGGTGGCCGAGCGGCGCCCGGACGGGCTCGGGGCCAACGGCAACGCACGGCTCTTCCGGGCCGCAGGGAAACTGCCCGTGCGGCAGCTGACCGGCACTCGCGCGGTGGAGGTGGCCGCGCCCATCACCGTGGCCGACCGGGACCTCGTCGTACGCCGGCTGCACGGGCTCTCGCCCATGGCCGGCACGGACCTCGACGCGCTGCTGCGCAACCTCGGGACGCGGACCCTCGTCGTCACGGGAGTCTCCTCCAACATCGCCATCCCGAACACCGTCTTCGACGCCGTGAACCTCGGCTACCAGGTCGTGGTCCCGGCCGACGCCATCGCCGGAGTGCCCGCCTCCTGCACCGCCGAGGTGATCCGCAACTCGCTCGCGCTGGTGGCGGCCGTCACCACGACCGAGGCGCTGCTGGACGCGTGGGCCCGCGCGAGCTGACCGGAGCGCACACATCCGGACAAGCTGGGTAGCCGTCCGGTGAACCCGGGGCGCCCAGCGGCGGTGCGGCGTCCGCAACGTCGCACGTCATCGCCGGGTTCCTGCGGCGGTCGCTGCGCGTGACGGCTCGGTCGCACCCCGTCTGAGCTGCTCGAACGACCATTCGGCAACCGGTATGCGAACAGGGTGTCCGTAAATCGGTCGTCGATGTGCAATGCCCCTTCGGCTCAGCAAGGATTCGATGCAACAAGACGCGATTACGTAAGTGTCCATCGCGTTCAACCAACGAATCGAAAGTGAGTCTTCTCGTGCGTCACCGTCGCTCAGCCGCCGTCTCCGCCGCCGCGCTCCTCTGTCTCGCCGGTGCCACCGGCATCGCGCAGGCGCAGCCCGACAGCCTCTACGCCCCCTCGGCCATGGTCTTCAGCGTCGCCCAGGGGGACGACGTGTCCGCGCCCACCGTCGTCCGCGCCACCACGGTCAGCTGCGCACCGGGCGCCCAGGGGACGCACCCCGACCCCAAGGCCGCGTGCGCGGCCCTGAAGTCCACCGGCGGCTCGTTCGACCGGCTGCTGTCCGCGCCGAACCCCGACCGGGCGTGCCCGATGCACTACGCCCCCGTCACCGTGTCCGCGGTCGGCGTGTGGGAGGGCCGCCGCGTGGCCTGGGACCACACGTTCTCCAACTCCTGCACCATGGCGGCGACCCTGAACGGCAACGCGGTCTTCGCGTTCTGATCGGGCGCCTCCCAGGACGGCGCCACGGGAGGGGGTGCCGTCCGGACGCGCGGTCAGGCCGCCGGAAGTTCCCGTACGGGCAGGCGGCCCGCCCGCACCGCGTCGACCAGGGCCTGGTGATCGCGTTCGTTCTGGTCGGCGTACGCCTCGGCGAACTCCGCGAGCGCCCGGTCGAAGACATCGCCGCGGCCGAGGTAGGCGGCGACAGCCACCCGGTCGCCGGACCGGGCGTGCGCGCGGGCCAGGGTCATCCCGCAGGCGTTGCCGAAGGTCTCCAGTGGCCCGGGTGACATGGTCTCCGGCATCGCGACGCCCTTCCAGTCGCGCAACTGGCGGACGTAGAAGTCCCGCTTCCTGCCGTCGATGCCGTCCACCCGCTCCCAGCCGAGGAAGATGTCGCTCGCCGCCTGCATCAACCGCTGTCCCGAGACCACGCGTTCGCCCTGGTTCCGGTACAGGCTGGCGCCGACGTGGTCGGCGAGCACGGAGGTGTCGGCCTCCTTGGCCTGGAGGAAGAGCGGGTCGCGGCCGTCCCTGCCGAGCAGGAGCAGGATCCAGCACCGGGTGCCGACGCTGCCGACGCCCACCACCTTGCGGGCGACGTCGACCAGGCGGTAGTCCTCCAGCAGCGCGCGCCGGTTGCTCTCCAGTGTGCGGCCGTAGCGGCCGACCAGTGAACTCATCCGGTCCACGAGCTCGTCGCGCTCGTCATCCGGCAGCAGGTCGCCGAGGGGCACCAGCAGCGGGGGGTCCGCCGCGATCCGCGGGCTGCCGTCGACCACCTCGGTGAGCTTGTCGAAGACCTGCAGGCTGTCGCGCGACCGGGCCTTCGCCATCGCCGCGGCCAGCTTCTTGCGGCCGCGCTTGTCGAGCTGTTCGGTGACGAGGGCCTCCAGGCCCTCGGCGTCGATCTTCGCGTACCAGACGTCGAGATTGCCCATCCCGGCGAAGCGGATCATCGCCTCGCGGTACGAGCGCACCGCGGAGTTCACGATGCGGGCACGCTCGGCTTCGTCGAAGCCGTTCGCCCGGGCGGCGATGACCAGACTCGCGGACAGTCGTTTGACGTCCCACTCCCAGGGCCCGGGCAGCGTCTCGTCGAAGTCGTTGATGTCGAACATCAGCCGCCGCTCCGGCGAGGCCAGCAGGCGGAAGTTCAGCAGGTGCGCGTCACCGCAGAGCTGTACCGCGATCCCCGAGTCGGGGCTGCCGGCCAGGTCGGACGCCATGATCGCGGCGGCTCCCCGGTAGAAGCGGAACGGGGACTCCGTCATCCGCGCGTAGCGGATCGGGACCAGCTCGGGCACCCGCGTCGCGGACTGTGCCTCCAGGATCGCCAAGGGATCCGGCCTCGCGGGAGAGGGCTGGTACACGGCGTGCCCCGACCGGGGGCAACGGTTGCGGGCCTCCTTGCCGATGGCCGCGCGCTCCTCGGGCGTGGCCTCGGGCACCGCGCGCATCGCGGTGATCGCACTCCGGGGCATGGAGGCCTCCTGACTGCCTGCCTCACTGACTTACTGACTGACGGGCCTGACCGATCCGCCTGCGTGCCCGACCACCCGGCCCCCCGACCACCCGACCCCCCGACCGTCCGACCGCCCGTCCGCGTCGTACGCACGCCGCCCGCGCCCCGGAACGGCTGCCGGGCCGGGCCCCGGGGCGCCTCTGGGCGGCTGCCCCACGTGTCAGCCCATGGCGTCCATCTCGGCCTGGGCCTCGGCCTCGGCGACGGCGATGGCCACACCGAGCGCCCTGGTGATGTTGCCCGCGGCCGTCATGACGCGGGCGGTGCCGACGATGGGGGCGATGGCGATCAGGACGTCCTGCAACTCCTCCGCCGTCAGCCCGGCCTTGAGCGCGGGGTCGATGTGCGCGAGGTAGGAGATCGGGGGAGCGTCCGAGGCGGCGAGTGCCGCGATCCGGATCAGGAGCAGCATGTTCGGGTCCATCCCGCAACGCTCGAGCGAATCGCCCGTCATGGCGGCGAGGGTGTCCAGAACCGGGGTTTCAGATGCAGTGGACATGTCGCATGCCCTCCTGGGTGTTGGCGCGCCCTGGCGCGGGTACTGGGGCCAAGGGAGCGGCCGCCCCGAGTCCGGGCACGCCGCCTCGCCCTCAACTCTAGGTCCGCCGACCGCCGGGCGCGCGCGGGCGCTCAGCGGTCACCGTACGGGCCGGGGCCCGGTACGCACGGACCCCGTCCTGAGGGGTGCGCCGCGGCCCGCCGCCCCGGCCTGCGGCGGGCCCGAGCGCCCCACGGGGATGCGGGGGCGGAGGGGGGCTGCGCAGCATGGAAGCAGTTTCGTCCGACCGGAGCCGGGAGCCTTCCGTGAAGAGACCGAGCCGCGCACCGGTGGCCCTCCTGACGGCCGCCCTCACCGCCCTCGCCGCGTTCGCCGCCCTGCCGGGCGGCCCGGCGGCCGCGTTCACGGGGGACAACCACGAGGACATCACCCGGCGCGCCCTGCCCTGGCAGCCCGCCACGCTGACCGCCATGGCCGACGCCCGCGACGGGGCGGTCAACGCCGACGACAAGCGCCCGTACTTCGACCTTGGACCCCTGCACTGCGACAACGCCGACTACCTGCCGCCGCGTTACGCCCCCGACTACCCGCGCAGCCGGGACGAGGCCACCACCGAGCTCGTCGCCTGCGTCGGTACGTCCGTCGCGCGGTTCCGCAACGCCGTAAGGGCGGCCGACGGCCTCGTCGACGCCGACGGGCGGGTGCGCGCGGGCCAGACCGACCTGTCGGTGCCCTGCACCTGGGACGAGCGGCCCGGACCGGCCAAGTGCGCCGTCCTCGAACAGCTCGGCCGCGGCTGGCACCCGCTGGAGGACTTCTACTCGCACTCCAACTGGGCCGATCGGGCCGCCCCCGGCGCGCTCGGGATCGCCAACCCGCCGGGGCTGGGCCGTACCCAGGTCGCCCCGTTCTTCGACATCCGCCGCTACAGCGGGATGAAGGACGCCGACTGGACGCGGGAGGTCCGGGACCTCGTCCCCGAGGACCTGGCGACCGGCTGCTACCCGGACTTCGACTCCACCGGGGTCAAACCCGCGAGCTGCGACGGCCGCGTCGCCCACAACAGGGACCTGAACAAGGACACGCCCGGGTCCGCCCGCGCGAAGACGGACGACAACTTCCGCCGGGCCACCGCGGGGGCGACCGCGGAGATCACCCGCCAGTGGAAGTCCTTCGAGGACGAACTCCGCTCCGCCTACCCCGAAGGCGGGCGCGGCGCACAGATGATCTGCGCACTCGTCCACGACGACCCGGTGACCGACTGCCCGTCCGGCTGACTTCCGGGCGGGTCGTCCGGCCCGTCCTGACGTCGGCTGGGAGCATGCACGCATGGCATCCAGGGCAGGGACGGCGAGCGGGAACCCGGCGAAGGCGCGACTCGTCCTGATGACACTGGCGGCGGGCCAGTTCCTGATGGCGCTCGACAGCTCCGTCATGAACGTCTCCATCGCCACGGTCGCCGACGACATCGGCACGACCGTCACCGGGATCCAGGGCGCCATCACGGCCTACACCCTCGTGATGGCCATGCTCATGATCCCCGGCGGCAAGGTCGGGGTGCTGATCGGCCGCAAACGCGCCTTCCTCATCGGCTGCGTCATCTACGGCTGCGGCTCCCTCGTCACCTCGCTCGCACCCAACCTCACGGTGCTGCTGATCGGCTGGTCCTTCCTGGAGGGGGTCGGGGCGGCGCTCATCCTGCCCGCGATCGTGGCGCTCGTCGCCGGCAACTTCCCCGTCGAACGCCGCCCCGCCGCCTACGGCCTCGTCGCGGCGGCCGGCGCGATCGCCATCGCGCTCGGGCCCCTCATCGGCGGGATCGCCACGACCTACTTCTCCTGGCGGTGGGTCTTCGCCGGCGAGGTGCTGGTGGTGGCCGGCATCCTCCTGCTCGCCCGCCCCATCGCGGACGCCGTGGGCGAGGAACGTCCCCGCATCGACCTCGTCGGCGCCGTCCTGTCGGCGCTCGGGCTCGGGACCTTCGTCTACGGGGTGCTCCGCTCCGACGAGTGGGGCTGGTTCAGGCCGAAGGCGGGCGGGCCCGCCTGGCTCGGGGTCTCCCTGACCGTCTGGCTGATGCTCCTGGGGATCTTCCTGATCTGGCTCTTCCTCCGCTGGGAGCACCGTCTCGTGAGGCGGCGCCGGGAGCCCCTGGTCGACCCGGCCATGCTGGAGAACAAGCAGCTCGCCGGCGGGCTGACCATGTTCTTCTTCCAGTACCTCGTGATGATGGGCGTCTTCTTCGTCGTCCCGCTCTACCTGTCGGTGGCCCTCGGGCTGTCGGCACTGGCCACCGGCGCCCGGCTGCTGCCGCTGTCGGTGACGCTGCTGGCCGCCGCCGTCCTGATCCCGCGGTTCCTCCCGGACGTGTCGCCGCGCCGCGTGGTCCGGCTCGGGACCCTGGGCCTGCTCCTCGGAGCGGTGATCCTGATGGCGGCGCTCGACGCGGACGCGGGGGCGGAGGTGCTCACCGTCCCCCTGCTGCTGATCGGCTTCGGGATGGGCGCGCTGGCGTCCCAGCTCGGATCGGTCACCGTGTCGGCGGTGCCGCAGTCGCAGTCCGCGGAGGTCGGAGGCGTCCAGAACGCCGTCACCAACCTCGGCTCCTCCATCGGCACGGCCCTCGCCGGATCGATCATGATCGCGGCGCTCACGTCCTCCTTCCTGACCAGCGTCCAGGCGAACCCGGCCGTCCCGAGCACCGTCAAGAGCCAGGCGACGGTGCAGCTCGCGAGCGGCGCGCCCTTCCTGTCGGACGCCCAGCTGCAGAGTGCGCTCGCCGAGGCAGGTGTCAGCCCGGAGGTGACCGAGGCCGCGCTGCGGGCGAACGAGGAGGCGAGGCTGGACGGGTTGCGGGCGGCCCTCGCCATCCTCTCCTTCGCCGCGCTCATCGCGCTGTTCTTCACCCAGCGCATCCCGACGGCCCAGCCCTCCTCGACGGAGGCGGACCACCCGTCGGCGTGAGCATCGGACCGCCCGGATCCGCAGGATCCGCCCGGGGCGAAAAAACCTTTGATCGTGCACGTTGTCCGCCCTATAGCCTGGGAAAATGCTCACAGAAGTGATCGCGACCCGCTATGTGACGCCCCTGCGTGAGGGCGGCTCGCTCCCGGGGATCGTCGAGGCCGACGACCTCGGGACCTACGTCATGAAGTTCACCGGAGCCGGCCAGGGCCGCAAGACCCTGGTCGCCGAGGTCATCTGCGGCCGTCTGGCCCAGCGGCTGGGGCTGAGGGTCCCCACGCTGGTGCAGATGCAGCTCGACCCCGTGATCGGGCTCGCCGAGCCCGACCAGGAGGTCCAGGAGCTGCTCAAGGCCAGCGGCGGACTCAACCTCGGCATGGACTACCTGCCGGGCTCCATCGGCTTCGACCCGCTCGCGTACCGGGTGGACCCGGCCGAGGCGGGGCGCGTGATCTGGTTCGACGCCCTGATCAACAACGTCGACCGGTCGTGGCGCAACCCGAACATGCTGGTCTGGCACGGGGACCTGTGGCTCATCGACCACGGCGCCACCATGATCTGGCACCACAACTGGCCCACGGCGCAGGCCGCCGCCGCCAAGCCGTACAACGCCTCCGACCACGTCCTCGCCCCCGTGGGGCCGGACATCGAGGGCGCGGCAGCCCTGCTCGCGCCCCTGGTCACGGAGGAACTGCTCACCGAGGTCACCGCCGAGGTCCCGGACGAGTGGCTGGTCGACGAGCCGGGATTCGACACCACCGACGCGCTGCGCCGGGCCTACGTGGAGGCGTTGCTGCCGCGCGCGGCCACGATCCACGAGAGGATCTCGCTGGAGGCCGAGGTCAAGGCACCGGCCGGCCCTCCCGGCTGGCTCACCGACCACCTGCCGGAATGGCCCCACAAGACCCACACGAAGAAGAGCGGCGACGAGTGACCAAGCGGGACGTGTTCGAGTACGCGCTGGTGCGCGTGGTGCCCCGGATGGAACGCGGCGAGTGTTTCAACGCCGGCGTGATCGTCTACTGCCGGGCGCATTCCTACGTCGCCGCGCGCACCCACCTCGACGAGGCGAAGCTCCTCGCGCTGGACCCGGCGGCCGACGTGGCCGGCGTACGGGCCGCGCTGCGCGGGGTCGAGGGCGTGTGCGGCGGCGGGGAAGCGGCGGGGCAGGCTGCGGGTGACGACGCGGGGCGGCGGTTCCGCTGGCTGATCGCCCCGCGCAGCACGGTCGTGCAGCCGGGGCCGGTGCACACCGGCCTGACGGCCGACCCCGCGGCGGAGGTGGAGCGGCTGCTGGATCTCCTCGTCCGCTAGCCGGTGTCGAACCGGCGGCCGTTGACACGGGGTGCCAGGGCTCCTAGCGTCTCCTCAGCTGAAGCTACTAAGCGGTTGCTCACCTCTGGGCGGCCGCCTCTCTAGGGCGAGGAGAACCAGCATGTCCACCACCGAGCAGCGCGTCGCGATCGTGACCGGGGCGGCCCGGGGCATCGGCGCGGCCACCGCCGTACGCCTGGCCGCCGAGGGCCGCGCCGTCGCCGTACTCGACCTCGACGAGGCGGCCTGCAAGGACACCGTGGAGGCCATCACGGCGGCCGGCGGCCGGGCCCTGGCGGTCGGCTGCGACGTCTCGGACGGCGCCCAGGTGGAGGCGGCCGTCGAGCGCGTCGCCGCCGAACTCGGCGCCCCCACCATCCTGGTCAACAACGCCGGTGTGCTGCGCGACAACCTGCTCTTCAAGATGAGCGAGACCGATTGGGACACGGTCATGAACGTGCACCTGCGCGGCGCCTTCCTGATGTCGAAGGCGTGTCAGAAGTACATGGTGGAGGCCAAGTTCGGCCGCATCGTGAACCTCTCCAGCAGCTCGGCGCTCGGCAACCGCGGCCAGGTCAACTACTCCGCGGCCAAGGCCGGTCTGCAGGGCTTCACCAAGACCCTGGCCATCGAGCTCGGCAAGTTCGGCGTCACCGCCAACGCCGTCGCCCCCGGCTTCATCGCCACCGAGATGACCGCCCAGACGGCCGCCCGCGTCGGCATGGGCTTCGAGGACTTCCAGGCCGCCGCGGCCACCCAGATCCCCGTCCAGCGCGTCGGCCGCCCGGACGACATCGCCAACGCCATCGCGTTCTTCACCGGCGAGGCCGCCGGCTTCGTCTCCGGCCAGGTCATGTACGTGGCCGGCGGCCCCCTCAACTGACGCAACGACGAGAGGCAGGGCGTACGTCATGACGTACAGCGGTACCGACAGCGGCAAGGTCGCGCTGATCACCGGGGCGAGCCGGGGCATCGGCTACGGCATCGCCGAGGCGCTGGTCGCCCGGGGCGACCGGATCTGCATCACCGGGCGCAACGAGGAGGCCCTCAAGGAGGCTGTGGAGCTCCTCGGGGCGGACCGGGTGATCGGGGTGGCCGGCAAGGCGCACGACGAGGCCCACCAGGCCCTCGCCGTCGAGCGCACGATGGAGGCCTTCGGCCGGGTCGACTTCCTCGTGAACAACGCCGGCACCAATCCGGTCTTCGGCCCGATCGCGGACCTGGACCTCGGGGTGGCACGGAAGGTCTTCGAGACCAACGTGATCTCGGCGCTCGGATTCGCCCAGCGGACCTGGCACGCCTGGCAGAAGGAGAACGGCGGCGCGATCGTGAACATCGCCTCCATCGCCGGCGTCTCCGCCTCGCCCTTCATCGGCGCGTACGGGATGAGCAAGGCCGCCATGGTCAACCTCACCCTCCAGCTCGCCCACGAGATGGCGCCGGGGGTCCGGGTCAACGCGATCGCCCCGGCGGTGGTCAAGACGAAGTTCGCCCAGGCGCTCTACGAGGGCCGGGAGCAGGAGGCCGCGGCGGCCTATCCGCTCGGCCGGCTCGGGCTCCCGGAGGACATCGGCGGGGCCGCGGCGTTTCTTACATCTGCACAAGCGGAATGGATCACCGGGCAAACTCTGGTCGTCGACGGTGGGATGTTCCTCAATGCCGGGGTGCACTGACCGATAATCGGACACATTTGCCTCCGAAAGGGAGGTAAATGTGTATCGAATATGCACGGAACCGGTCAAGTGCCTCACGAAACCAACCCATTGGATTCGTGGGGCACTGCGGTAGGGTCTGCCGCACCCCTGGCTGATCGAGGAGCGTGCACGTGTTCAACCGGACCAGATGCCTGCAGATCACTGCGGCCCTTGCGTCCATATCCCTGCTCGCCGGTTGCGGCCTGCTGTCGGATGACGACGGCGACGAAGCGAAGCGGATCGTCGTCGGGACCACGAGCGCGCCGAGCACCCTCGACCCCGCCGCTGCGTGGGACGGCTCCTGGGAGCTGTACCGGAACGTCTACCAGACCCTCCTGGCCTTCCCCACGGGCTCCACCAAGCCCCAGCCGGACGCCGCCCAGAACTGCGAGTTCACGGACGGCGCGAGCCAGGCGTACCGGTGCACCCTGCGCAAGGGCCTGAAGTTCTCCAACGGCGAGCCCCTCGACGCCAAGGCCGTCAAGCACTCCCTCGACCGGATCAGGACGATCGGCTCCAAGGTCGGCCCGAAGGACCTCTTCGGCAGCCTCGACAAGATCGAGACCCCGGACGCGCTGACGGTGGTCTTCCACCTGAAGACCTCGGACGCCACCTTCCCGTACGTCCTCGGCTCCCCGGCGGCCTCGCTGGTCGCGCCCAAGGACTACCCGGCCGACAAGGTGCGCGAGGACGGCAAGATCACCGGCTCCGGCCCCTACGTGCTGGAGTCGTACAAGGAGGGCGGCGAGGCCGTCCTCAGCGAGAACAAGGGCTACGCCGGCTTCGCGAAGCGCCAGAACAAGGCCGTGACCATCCGCTACTTCGCGGACTCCGAGAAGATGGTCGCCGCCCTGAAGGCCAAGGAGCTGGACGCCACCTACCGAGGCCTGTCCGCCCCGCAGATCACCGACCTGCAGAGCCCCGCCGCGCACGCGCAGGGCGTCCAGGTCGTCGAGAACGTGGGCGCCGAGATCCGCTACCTGGTCTTCAACCCGAAGGACCCGGCGGTCAACAAGCTCGCGGTCCGCCAGGCCATCGCCCAGGTCATCGACCGCGGCACGCTCGTCTCCAAGGTCTACCAGGGCACCGCCGAGCCGCTGTACTCGATGGTTCCCAAGGGCGTCGTCGGCCACAAGACGCCCTTCTACGACAAGTACGGCGCCGCGGACGTCGGCAAGGCCAAGAAGATCCTCAAGGAGGCCGGCATCAACCAGCAGGTCGACCTGACCTTCTGGTACACCACCGACCGGTACGGCTCCTCCACCGCCGAGGAGTTCACCGAGATCAAGCGCCAGCTGGACGAGAGCGGCCTCTTCAACATCACCCTGCGCAGCCAGCCCTGGAAGGCCTTCCAGGAGGGCTACAAGGGCCAGGAGTACCCGGTCTTCGGCCGAGGCTGGTTCCCCGACTTCCCGGACCCCGACAACTTCATCGCGCCGTTCGTCGGCAAGGAGAACGCGGTCGGCACCCCGTACGAGCAGAACGAGATCCTGACCGAGCTGCTGCCCAAGTCCCGCCGCGAGGGCGACCGCTCCACCGGGGTCCAGCAGTTCGAGAAGGCCCAGCAGATCTTCGCCGAGGACGTCCGGCTGCTGCCCCTGTGGCAGGGCAAGCTGTACGTCGCCGCACGCGAGGACATCGCGGGCGCCGAGCGGGCCCTCGACCCGCAGACCGCCATGCAGATGTGGGAGCTGTACCGCAAGACCAGCTGGTAGCCGCCGCCCGCCCGGGGGACCGTCCCGGGCGGCCGACGCGTTGTCAGTGGCCCCCGGTAGGTTCTGAGCAGTTGCACGAACTTGTACCGGAGGTTGTCGCCGTGACCCAGATGCTGCCCGAGTCCTGGCTCCCCGTCCTCGGCGGGGAGCTGGACCAGCCCTACTTCAAGGAACTCACCGAGTTCGTCGAGAAGGAGCGGGCCAACGGGCCGGTCTACCCGCCCCGCGAGCAGGTCTTCGCCGCCCTGGACGCCACACCCTTCGACCAGGTGAAGGTCCTCGTCCTCGGCCAGGACCCCTACCACGGCGCCGGCCAGGGCCACGGCCTGTGCTTCTCCGTGCGGCCCGGGGTCAAGACCCCGCCCTCGCTGCGCAACATCTACAAGGAGATGAAGGAGGAGCTCGGCCTGGAGGTCCCGGACAACGGGTACCTGATGCCGTGGGCCCGGCAGGGCGTCCTGCTGCTCAACGCGGTGCTCACCGTCCGCGAGGCCGAGCCGAACTCGCACAAGGGCAAGGGCTGGGAGAGGTTCACCGACGCCGTGATCCGCGCGGTGTCCGAGCGTCCCGACCCGGCCGTGTTCGTCCTGTGGGGCGCCTACGCCCAGAAGAAGATCCCGCTCATCGACGAAGAGCGGCACGTGATCGTCAAGGGCGCCCACCCCTCGCCGCTGTCGGCGAAGAAGTTCTTCGGATCCCGGCCCTTCACCCAGATCAACGAGGCCATTGCCGCGCAGGGGCATGAGCCGATCGACTGGCGGATCCCGGACCTCGGCTGACGTCCCACCGCGCCTCGGCGCCTTCACCGGTACCTCCGGCTAACTTCTTGACGACCGGACCGGAACGGGTCCGGCAGAGCAAGCCGGAGGCGCCGTGACCGAGCAGCAGGAGGCGTCGGAGGACGCCGTCATGACGAGGATCGGCCAGGCGGTCATCCTGCTGCACGCCGGTGACCGCGAGGAGGCCCGCAACCGGCTCGGCGCGATCTGGCAGGAGATCGGCGAGAAGGGGGACTGCTTGCACCGGTGCACCCTCGCCCACTACATGGCCGACGCCCAGGACGACCCCGCAGACGAGCTGGCCTGGGACCTGCGGGCCCTGACCGCCGCCGACGCCGTGGGCGACGGGCCCGGGAACGGGGACGACGGGCCCGGGGACGGGGACGACGGGCCCGGGGACGGGGACGACGGGCCCGGGACCGGGCGGCCGGCGCTGCGGGAGCCGCGTCCCGCGATGCGCGTGTTCTACCCCTCCCTGCACCTCAGCCTGGCCACCGACTACCTGAAGCTCCGGCGGCCACAGGCCGCCCGGATCCACCTGGCGCGTGCTCGCGCGGCCGCCGCGGCACTGGCCGACGACGGCTACGGCAACGGCGTACGGGCCGCCATCGCACGGCTGGAGCGCCGCCTCGCCGCGGAACCGGGCTCGGGGCCGCAGCCCTTTCCCGAACAGTCCTGAGGGCTGTCCCGTCATCCCCGGCGGGCGCACGACGACAGCTACGGCACCCCGCCGCGTTGTCGGAACTCCCGGATACGCCCGGTATCAGGACGCTCTCCGCCGTGCGATGCACCGCCTCTGACGCCGCGCGCTGATCCACCGGGGATTTCGGGACAGCCCTTGGGCCGCGTCCGCAAAGTCCCGCCTGCCCCGCGGCGCCTGACCGCACCTCGCTGCGTTGTCGCGCCCGCCCGGATGCGCCCCGTCTCAGGACGCTCCTCCGCCTTGCGGTGCACGGCACCAGACGGCCGCGGGGCCCGGCTTCGGGCGGCCGGCGCTACCCTGCGCACCCGTCCCGGGAAGGTTTTGCCGATCATGCGGCTCGCGGCGCCCGGCATGATCGGCAAGACACCCCGGGCAGGACGCGCCCCCGGCGCCTCAGCCGCCGTGGACGCCCGCGCAGATCCGGGCTTCGGGGCTGTCGGGGTGCCAGCGGCCGTGGCGCCGGCCCAGCGCGCAGACGTCGGCCGGGCGCACCGGCAGCTTCCGCACCAGCTCACGCTCCGCCTCGGCGCCGGGCCGGGCGTGCCGCCGGGAGCTGTCAGGACGCCCCGCGGAGGGCACGGCGGCCCGCCGGGGCTCCGGGATGTCGGGGACCGGCGGAGCGCCCGGTACGGGCCCGCCCGGGGCGCTCCGGGCCGGGCTGTCGGCGGCCCGCGGGACCGGAGTCGCGGACGTCGGCCGCGCGGCCTGCTCCGGGGCCGCCTCCACGGCCTCCAGCGCCTCCAGGGCGGGTGCGCGGACGGCCACGGGCTCGGCCCCCGGCCCGCCGCGCGGCTCGTGCCGGGGCGGGGCCCCGGCGGCGGGGGCCGCCGCGGGCTGCACGGGTCCGGGGCTCACATTGACGCAGCCGGAAACCGCCGAAACGGCGCAGGCGACTCCGAGCAGCAGCTTTGTCGTGGTTCGCGTTGGATGCACCCGCGCAACTCTGCTGTGCGAGGACCCCGTTGTGAAAACCGGGAGCCCATATTCACCCCGCACGGGTGACGGGCGGAGGGGTGACCGGCGGATCGCGGGCCGCCCCCGGGCCGCCCCCTGCTCATTCGCCGGTGGCGCCGTCTATCTGCTCGCGCAGCAGGTCCGCGTGGCCGTTGTGGCGCGCGTACTCCTCGATCATGTGGGTGTAGACCCAGCGCAGGCTGAACACCTCGCCGCGGTGGTGGCTGTCGGCCTTCGACAACAGGTCCAGCGATCGGCCCGCCGTGGCCTGCCGAGCCAGTTCGACCTCCGTGCGCCACACCTGCTCGGCCTCGGCCCAGGTGGCCGCCTCGGTGAAGTGGAAGTCGCCGTCCCGGTCCTCGTCCGTGACGTACAGCTCGGGCAGGTCCTCGCCCAGCATGATCTCCCGGAACCAGTACCGCTCCACCTCCGCCATGTGCCGTACGAGGCCCAAGAGGCTCAACTCGGAAGGCGCGAGCGAGGTCCTGCGCAGCTCTTCGTCCTGCAGCCCCTCGCACTTCCACAGGAGGGTGGCACGGTGGTAGTCGAGCCAGCCGTCCAGCATCTCCCGCTCGTCGGCGGTGGTGGAGGGCTCGTCGCGGTGTGATCCTGAACTGGTGGTCATGAGGATCATCCTCGGTGAACGGGGCCCCGACCACCAGGGATTAAGCTGCCAAGATCCCACAAGGACCGAATTTGGAGGCCCCGGTGAAGGTCGGCTGCATCGGACTCGGCGACATCGCGCAGAAGGCGTACCTGCCCGTCCTCACCGCCCGCGCGGACGTCGAACTGCACCTGCAGACGCGCACCCCCGCCACCCTGCAGCGGGTGGGCGACACCCACCACGTCCCGGCCGAGCGGCGGCACACCGATCTCGACGCCCTGCTCGCCCAGGACCTGGACGCGGCCTTCGTGCACGCCCCGACCGGAGCCCACCCCGAGATCCTCACGCACCTGCTGGAAGCCGGCGTACCCACCTACGTCGACAAGCCGCTCGCCTACGAGTTCGCCGCGTCACGGCGGCTGGTGGAACTGGCCGAGAAGCGCGAAGTGTCCCTCGCCGTCGGCTTCAACCGCCGCTTCGCGCCCGGCTACACGCAGTGCGCCGACCACCCGCGCGACCTGATCGTCATGCAGAAGAATCGGGTCGGCCTGCCCGAGGACCCGCGCACGCTGGTGCTCGACGACTTCATCCACGTCGTCGACACCCTGCGCTTCCTGCTGCCCGGCGAGGCCGACCGCACCGACGTCCGCGCCGTGGTGCGCGACGGGCTGATGCACCAGGTGGTGCTGCACCTCTCCGGCCCCGGATTCAGCGCGCTCGGCATCATGAACCGGCTCTCCGGCTCCAACGAGGAGGTCCTGGAGGTCTCCGGCAAGGACACCAAGCGGCAGGTCCTCAACCTCGCCGAGGTCATCGACCACAAGGGCCAGCCCACCGTGCGCCGCCGCGGGGACTGGGTGTCCGTCGCCCGCCAGCGCGGCATCGAACAGGTCGTGGACCACTTCCTGGAAGCGGTCGCGGCGGGCCGGACCCTCAGCGCGCGCGACGCGCTGCTCACCCACGGGCTGTGCGAGACGGTGGTGGAATCGGCTCTGGAGCAGGCCTCCTGAGCGACCGCGCACCCACCACCGCACAGTGGGCGGCCAGTACGGCGAGGGCCGCGGCCACCGGCCAGGCACCGAAGCGCACGAAGAGCGTCGAGCCCCGGGCGAGCGGCACCTCGTACACCTCCGCGGTCCGCGCGGAGGTGGGCAGGGCGGGGCCGATCCGCTCGCCCGACGGGCCGTGCACCGCGCTGACCCCGGTGAGGGTGGCGTGCACCATCGGGCGGCCGTTCTCGGCCGCCCGCAGGGCCGCCAGGGACGCGTGCTGGGCGGGGGCCCAGCTGTCCTGGAAGGTGGAGGTCGCCGACTGGGCGACGAGCAGGGAGGCCCCGTCGAGGGTGAGGCGCCTGCTCATGTCGGGGAAGGCCGACTCGAAACAGACCAACGGCCCCACCCGGACACCGGCGCGCCCGTCGGGCCGCCCGGGCAGGTCCATGACCACGGGCGAGTCCCCGCGCATACGGTCCTCGCCGGCCGCCCGCCCGACCGAGGTGGCCCATCCGAGCAGCGTCCGGGCCGGAACGTACTCGCCGAACGGCACCAGCCGCATCTTGTCGTACCGGTCACCCGTGGGGCCCGCGGGACCGACCATGACGGCGCTCTTGTAGATGCCCGGCCGGTCCGCCCGCCGCGCGTCCACGTTCACCAGCAGCGGCGCCTCGACCTCCGCCGACAGCGCGGCCAGCCGCCGGGCCAGGTCCGGACGGGCCGACAGGTCCTCGCCGACACTGCTCTCGCCCCACACCACGAGGTCCACGCCCTGCCCGGCCAGCGGCAGCGTCAGCCGCTCCCCGGCCGCGAACCGCCGCTCCGCACTGTCCGGGCCGTCCGGCACCAGCCCCGGCTGAACGACGGCCACGCGCAGGCCTCCCGACTCCGCGGGCCGGGCCGCCCACAGCCACAGCACGCCCGTCAGCAGCGCACAGCCCGTGAGCCCGGCCACCGCCGGGACCCGCGCCCCCGGCACCGCGAACAGCAGCACCAGGACGCAGTTGACCGCCACCAGTAGCAGACTGACCAGCCACACCCCGCCCACCGAGGCCAGCCGCAGCGCCGCCGGGACCTGCCACTGGCTGGCCCCCAGCAGCCCCCACGGCCCGCCCAGCCCCTGCCAGGACCGGACCACCTCCGACAGCAGCCACCCCGCAGGTACGACGACCAGCGCCCAGGCGGCCCGGCCCGCCGAGGGGCGCCCGCCGAGCAGCTGCCGCACCAGCAGCGCCCAGGGGATCCACAGCAGGCCCACCAGCGCGGCCACCGGCATCAGGAACACGTGCAGGCTCGGCAGCAGCCAGTGGTGCACGGCCAGGACGTATCCGGCGCCGCCGAGCCAGCCCTCCAGGCCGGCCCGCCGGCCGGTCGGGGCCGACCGCAGCAGCAGCATCCAGGGCACCAGTGCGACGTAGGCGAACCACCAGAGGGCGGGGCCGGGGAAGGCGAGCGCGGGCAGGGCGCCGGCCGCGAGCGCCGCCGGCGCCCGCCACCGGCGCGACCACCCGCTGTGCGTCGGGACCATGGCGCCTCCGCTTCCAGTGTGGGCAGTGCCGGGCGGACCTGCCCCTCCGGCCGGGCGGACCCGCCCGGGCGCGCCCGGCGGGCAGAGCGGCGCCCGAGGGCCGTGGGGCGGGGCGGAGCGGGTTCACCCGGCCATGTGGCGCCACTTCTCGTGCACGGTCACACGGGTGAGCCGCCAGCCGTCCCGGGTGCGGGCCAGGGCGAAGGTGTAGCGCCCGGCGGCGACGAAGTTGGGGGAGGCGGCCGTGCCGTCGGCCTCCGGCCCCTCCAGCCGCATCGGATTGAGGAAGTCGGCGCGGACCTCGGCGCTGTCGCCGGGCGAGCCGCCGACGTCCTCCAGCCGGACCAGCCGGTTGACGATCAGGTGCTGACGCACGGGAAAGAGCTTCATGGTCTCCGCGAGCCAGTCCGCCACCTGCGCCACCGGACCTTCGATCCCGCCCGCCGAGCTGTAGTCGGCCCGCCCGCCGGCGGCGAAGAGGGCTCGGTAGGCGGCCCAGTCGCCGTCGTCCACGGCCACCGCGTAGCCCGTGACCACGTCGTCGATCGCCAGCCGGTCCATCACCGTCGCGAGATCCACACGCTGCGTCATCGGGTCAGTGTGGGGCTGCGCGGGCACGAGGCCAAGGGGCGTGCGCCGACGGGATCCCGGCGCGGCCCGTCAGTGACCGGAACGCGCCTCCCGCTGCCGGACCACGACGAGGAACGCGTCGCTCGCCAGATCCATGACCACCTCGGCCGGCACGCCCTCGCGCATCCGCTGCGCCGCGTACTCCTCGGCGGGCCAGCTCCCCCGCGGACTTCCGGCCGGAAAACGCTTCAGCACCACTCGACCCATGGGACACCCCCTGCTTCTTGCCTTTCAGTCTCTTCGTGGACAACGACGCGCAGGCCCCCCGGGAACGTTCCCGAGGGGCCTCCGATTCACGCGAAGTGGTGGCGCGCTACGAGCCGGACTCGCCTGCGTGCGGGCTCAGCACGTCCGTGCCGATCAGCACGAACAGCAGGATGCCCAGCACGATGCGGTAGATCACGAAGGGCATGAAGCTCTTGGTGGTGATGAACTTCATGAACCACGCGATCACGGCGTAGCCGACGAAGAAGGCGATGACCGTCGCGAAGACCGTCGGACCCCAGGAGATGTGGCCCGGTTCCTCGATCACGTCCTTGATCTCGAAGGCGCCGGAAGCCAGCACGGCCGGGATGGCGAGGAGGAAGGAGTACCGGGCCGCCGCCTCGCGGGTGAAGCCCAGCAGCAGACCGCCGGAGATCGTGGCGCCGGAGCGCGAGACACCTGGGATCAGGGCCATCGCCTGGCAGAAGCCGAAGATCAGACCGTCCTTGACGCCCAGCTGCTGGAGCGTCTTGCGCTCGCGGATCGCCCGGTGCCGGCCGCCCTCCTCGTCGCGGGCGGCCAGCCGGTCGGCGACGCCCAGCACGATGCCCATCACGATGAGGGTGGTGGCCGTCAACCGCAGGTCGCGCGCCGGACCGACGATCGCGTCCTTGAACACGAGGCCGAGGATGCCGATCGGGAGCGAGCCCACGATCACCAGCCAGCCCATCTTGGCGTCCTGTTCGGAGCGCAGGGCCTTCGTGTACAGGGAACGGAACCAGGTGGAGACGATCCGCGCGATGTCCTTGCGGAAGTAGATCAGAACGGCGGCCTCGGTGCCGATCTGGGTGATGGCCGTGAAGGCCGCTCCTGGGTCGTGCCAGCCGGCGAATGCCGCGGTCAGCCGCAGGTGGGCGCTGGAGGAGATCGGGAGGAACTCCGTAAGCCCCTGGACGAGACCGAGGATTAGGGATTCGAACCAGCTCATGTCGGGGTGCGCTCGTCCTTGTGATCGTCGGGCAGTTCGCCCCCGATGCTAGGGCCCGTGCGAAGCGGCGCTGACCACAGGGGGGTGCTGGGACGTCAGTTCACACGCCGGATCGCCCGTTCGAAGGGGTGCCAGGCGGTGCCTTTTGCGCCAGCCGACGACTCCGGCGGCCACCACCGAGACCACGATGAAGCCGAACG
Source organism: Streptomyces virginiae (assembly GCF_040638905.1). Classification (GTDB taxonomy): domain Bacteria; phylum Actinomycetota; class Actinomycetes; order Streptomycetales; family Streptomycetaceae; genus Streptomyces; species Streptomyces virginiae_B. The sequence goes on from NZ_JBEZYV010000015.1 coordinate 47,621, forward strand.
AGACGAGGAAGGCGGGGGATCCGGGGGAGGAGGCGCTGGCCCCCGCGATCACGTACGCCGTGGTGTTCGGGACCACGCCGAGCGCCGTGGCCAGCAGGAAGGGCGCCCAGCCGCAGCGGGACACCGCCGCGCAGTAGTTGGCCACCACGAAGGGCACCCCGGGGAAGAGCCGCACCGCGAGCATCGAGCGGAAGCCGTGTCGGCTGAGCTGGCCGTCGGCCGCTTCCAGCAGCCGCCCGCGCAGAAACGGACGCAAAGCCTCCTGGCCCATGACCCGGCCGAGCCCGAAGGCGATGCCGGCGCCCAGCACGGTGCCCCCGACCGCCGTGACGAGGCCGAACTGCGTGCCGAAGACGGCTCCCGCGGCCAGGTTCAGCAGGGGACGCGGCACGAACGCAGCCGAGCACACGCCGTACACGGCTGCGAACGACAGGACGGCCGCGCCCACCGGGAGGCCGGGGGGCCAGCCCTCAGAGAGGATCCGCTGGGGTTCGTAGACCAGCACGCACACGCCGGCCGCGGCGAGCAGCACGACGAGCAGCGCCAGCCGGGTCCACGGCGCGAGGAGGAGGGACATCCCGGGAGACTAGCCGAGGTATGCGGCATCGCGCCGTAATCTGGGCCTCATGCTGTCGAACGGCGAACGGCCCCCCGGGGTTCCCCGCAGCGCCCTCGCGGGCACCTTGCTGGAGCGGCTGACCGGGACGTACGCGGCTGCGGCCGATCCCGCGCGGGCCGAGGCCATGGCCGCGTACATGAGGCACGTCGCCCCCTTCCTCGGCATCCCCACACCGCTGCGCCGGGAACTGTCCAGGGCAGTGACCGAGAACACGCCGCGGCCGTCGGAAGCGGACTGCGCGGCGCTCGCGCTGCGCTGCTGGCGGCTTCCCGAGCGGGAGTACCACTACTTCGCGGTGGACTACCTGCGCCGCCACGTCGACCGCTGCTCCTCGGGACTCCTGCCGGTCGTGCGGCACCTGATCACCACCGTCCCCTGGTGGGACACCGTCGACCTGCTCGCCGTGCACACCGTCGGCCCGCTGGTGGCCGCCGACCCCGGCCTCGCCGCCGTGATGGACGAATGGATCGCGGGCGAGGACCTGTGGCTCGCCCGTGCCGCCCTCCTCCACCAACTCCGCCACAAGGACGCCACCGACACCGGGCGGCTCTTCGCCCACTGCCGCCGCCGGGCCGACCACCCGGACTTCTTCCTCCGCAAGGCCATCGGCTGGGCCCTGCGCGAGTACGCCAAGACGGATCCCGACGCGGTGCGCGCCTTCGTCGACGCCGAACGCGGCGCCCTGTCCCCGCTGTCCGTGCGCGAAGCACTCAAGAACCTCTGAGCGTCCGCCGGTTCGCCCGGTAATTCATTCGACGGACGCGGCACGGTCCGGCAGGATCGGGGACATGTCCCGGTACGCCTTCCCCGCAGCGCCGTCCGCAGTCGCGGACGCGCCGAAGGCTGCCGAATTCGCGGGCGCACCCGCCTTCGCCGCATTCGACGGCGCACGAAGCTGACCCTTCCCGGATCGTCCGGCGGACCCCGCAGGGGGAGGGTCGGCTCGGTCCAGGGGTCCCGTCCACGCTTCGAGCAACGGGAAGAGATCATGGCCAAGACGGCCTTCGTGCGGACCAAGCCGCACCTCAACATCGGCACCATGGGTCACGTCGACCACGGCAAGACCACCCTCACCGCCGCCATCACCAAGGTCCTCGCCGAGCGCGGCGGCGCCTCCTTCGTGCCCTTCGACCGCATCGACCGGGCCCCCGAGGAGGCCCGCCGGGGCATCACCATCAACCTCACGCACGTCGAGTACGAGACCGACACCCGCCACTACGCCCACGTCGACATGCCCGGTCACGCGGACTACATCAAGAACATGGTCACGGGGGCCGCGCAGCTCGACGGCGCGATCCTCGTCGTCTCCGCGCTCGACGGGGTCATGCCACAAACCGCCGAGCACGTGCTCCTCGCCCGCCAGGTCGGCGTCGACCACATCGTGGTCGCGCTCAACAAGGCCGACGCGGGGGACCCCGAGCTGACCGACCTGGTCGAGCTGGAGGTCCGCGAACTGCTCACCGCGCACGGCTACGGCGGTGACGGCGCGCCCGTCGTACGGGTCTCCGGGCTCGGGGCGCTGGAGGGCGACCCCAGGTGGACCGGGGCGATCGAGGCCCTGCTGGACGCGGTGGACACTTACGTGCCGACGCCGGTGCGGTACACCGGGGCGCCGTTCCTGCTGCCCGTGGAGAACGTGCTCACCATCACCGGGCGCGGGACGGTCGTGACCGGGGCCGTCGAGCGCGGCAGCGTACGCCTCGGCGACCGCGTCGCCGTCCTGGGCGGCGACGGCGAGCCGGTCGAGACGGTCGTCACCGGCCTGGAGACCTTCGGCAAGCCGATGGAGTCCGCCGAGGCCGGGGACAACGTCGCGCTGCTGCTGCGCGGTGTGCCGCGCGACGGCGTGCGCCGCGGGCACGTGGTGGCCGCCCCCGGCAGCGTGACGCCCAAGCGCCGCTTCAGCGCGCAGGTGTACGTGCTCTCCGGGCGCGAGGGCGGCCGTACGACACCGGTCGCCAGCGGCTACCGGCCGCAGTTCTACATCCGCACCGCCGATGTGGTGGGGGACGTGGACCTGGGGCTCGCGGGGGTCGCCCGGCCCGGTGAGACGGTCACGATGACCGTCGAGCTCGGACGGGACGTCCCGCTGGAGGCGGGCCTCGGCTTCGCGATCCGTGAGGGCGGACGGACCGTCGGCGCCGGGACGGTGACAGCCGTCCTGGGCTGACCCGTCCGAGATCGGGACCCCCCTGTGGTGACGGCAGGAAGGCTGCGCCAGACTGCCGTCACCACAGGCATGAGCAGAGGGGGCGGCGGAGATGGGCGGCGACACGGCACTGGTGCTCGGCGGCGGCGGACTGACCGGCGTCGGCTGGGAGTGCGGGATCCTCTACGGGCTCGCCCGCGCGGGCGTGGACCTCACCACCGCGGACCTGGTCGTCGGCACCTCGGCCGGGTCGGTGGTCGGCGCCCAGCTCACCTCGGGACGGTTCAGCGCGCAGGAGCTGTACGAGCGCCAGCTGGGCGATGCCGTCGGGGAGACCGCCGCCAGGCTGGGCGCGGGCGTCATCGCCCGGTACGCGCTGGCGATGGCGCGCTCGCGCCGCGACGCGGCCGCGTACCGCCGGCGGGTGGGAGCGATGGCCCTGGCCGCGGACACCGGCCCAGAGGCGGAACGCCGCAAGGTACTGGCGGCCCGGCTGGTCTCCCACGAGTGGCCCGAGCGGCGCCTCGTGGTCACCGCGGTCGACGCGCTCAGCGGTGAGCTCCGGGCCTTCGACCGGGACAGCGGCAGCGGGTTGGTCGACGCGGTCGCGGCGAGCTGTGCGGTGCCCGGGGTGTGGCCCCCGGTGACCGTCGGCGGGCGCCGCTTCATCGACGGCGGCATCCGTTCCGCCACCAACGCCGACCTCGCCGCCGGTTACGCGCGCGTGGTGATCATCGCCCCGATCGCGCTCGGCTCCGGGCTCGTCCCCTCACCGGCCGCGCAGGCGGCCCGGCTGCGCGAGGCGGGGGCGCGGGTGTTGCTCATCACCCCGTCGGACACGGCCCGCAAGGCCTTCGGGCGCAACGTCCTGGACCCGGCCCGGCGCGACCCGGCCGCCCGCGCCGGCCTGGCGCAGGCCCCGCAGCACGCCGCCGAGGCGGCGGCCGTCTGGTCGGGCGGGGCGACGTAGGGGCTGTGGCGGAGAATGGAGCGGTGAGCGACGAACGGATCCCGGTGACACGGGACGTGGGCCAGGGCACCGCCAAGCTGATGCCGGACGTCGACGGGGAACGGGCCTGGCTGCTGACCGTCGACGGTGCCCCTCAGTCCTATGTGGACCTGGACGATCCGCAGCACCTGGAATTCGAGTACGTACGCCGCCTCGGGCACGTCCTGGACTGCGCGGCGGACCCCGGCCTCCCGCTGGACCTGCTGCACCTGGGCGGCGGCGCGCTCACCCTGCCCCGCTACGCCGCGGCCACCCGGCCCGGATCCCGGCAGGCGGTGGTCGAGTTCGACGCCGGCCTGGTGGAAATGGTCACCGAGCACCTGCCGCTGCCGGAGGGGTCCGGGATCACCGTGCACACCGCCGACGCCCGGGCCTGGCTGGCGGCCGCGCCCGCGGGGAGCGCGGACGTGGTGGTCGCCGACGTGTTCGGCGGCTCGCGGGTGCCGGCGCAGCTGACCTCGCTGGAGTACGCGCGGGAGGCAGCGCGAGTGCTGCGGCCCGGCGGGCTGTACGCGGCGAACCTGGCGGACGGGGCGCCCTTCGACTTCCTGCGGAGCCAACTGGCCAACTTCGCCACCGCTTTCACGGAGCTCGCGCTCGTCGCCGAGCCGTCGGTGCTCAGGGGGCGGCGCTTCGGGAACGCGGTGCTGCTGGCCTCCGACACCCCGCTGGACGTGGGGGCGCTGGCCCGGCGGTGCGCGTCCGACGCCTTTCCCGCCCGGGTCGAGTACGGCGACGGCCTGGCCCGCCTCGTCAGGGGCGCGGCTCCCGTCCCCGACGCGGACGCAGCTCCCTCGCCGGCTCCGCCGGAGGGCGCGTTCAGCCTGGGGTGAGGCTGGACGAGGAAGGCGAGGAAGGCGGGGCGGGCGAGGAGGCCGGCGCGGCGTCGGAGGCGGCGTGACCCCCGGTCTTGTGGAGGGACGGCCTGCGCGTCATGCGGCGCACGTCCGGGACCAGCAGGACCAGAGCGGTGACCAGGACGACCAGCGTCGCGCAGCCCCACAGGGCCTCGGTGCGGCCGAAGGCCGATTCGACCGGCCCCGCCAGGGCCGTGGCCAGCGGGAGCATCGAGACCGAGCCGAACCAGTCGTAGGCGGAGACCCGGGAGAACTTCTCCTCGGGGATCTCCTGGTGCATCGTCGTCATCCAGTTCACACCGAAGACCTCGATCGCGGCCCCGCTGACGAACATCACCGTGCACAGCCCCCACACCGGCAACGGGACGGCCAGGCCCGCCGAAGGCAGCGCCAGTGGAAACACGCACAGCGTGCCGACCAGAAGCAGCCGCCGCGGTTTCCACACCATCATCAGGACGGCCCCGGCGATGGTGCCGACCCCGAACAGCGCCAGGGCCAGTCCCCAGGGCGCCGGTCCGCCCAGCCGGTCCCGGGCGACCAGCGGACCGTAGACCGCCTCCGCGGCGCCGACGACGGCGACGACGACGGAGAACTGGAGCACGATGCTCCACAGCCAGGGCCGGGTGTGGAACTCTGTCCACCCTTCCCGCAGATCGGCCAGCAGGCCGCCGCCTGGGGCCCGGTCCGGCGCACGGCTGACGTCGAGGAAGGCGCGCAGCGCGCCGGCGATCGCGAACGCCCCGGCGTCCACGGCCAGCACCCAGCCCGGGCCCATCGCGGCGATCATCGCCCCGCCGAGCGCCGCTCCGCCGATGCCGGCGCCGTTCATGGCCATGCGGAAGAGGGCGAAGGCCCGGTTGGCGTGTTCGCCGGAGACCGTGGAGAGGAGCATGCCCTCGGCCGCGGGGTTGAAGAAGGCCGTACCGGTGCCGCACAGGGCGGTCAGCAGCATCATCTGCCACAGCTGCGGGTCGCCGGTGAGGACGAGCAGCGCGAAGACGGCCTGCGAGAGGCAGTTCAGGGCGTTGGCGGCGACCATCACGCGGTGGCGCGGCAGCCGGTCGGCGACGGCGCCGCCGACGAGCAGGAAGAGGACGAGCGGCAGGGTCCGGGCGGCCGCGACCAGGCCCACGTCGCCGCCGGATCCGCCGGCTTCCAGGACGGCGAAGGCGGAGGCGATGAGCGCGCCGTGGCTGCCGAGATTGGTGACCACCGCCGCACCCGTGAGCAGGGTGTAGTTGCGGCCGGCCCACTCCGGCCGGCTGCGGCTGCGGCGGGGCTCGGGCGTACGGTGCGGGGCGTCGGGGGGAGAACTCACCCCCGGACTATCCCCGCCCCGGGCCGGGAATCCAAAACGGATTCCCGGCGCCGGGGCGGGGACGGGTTCAGCCGGAGATCATCCGGTGGAGAGCCGGATGGAGCTGAGGATCTTGTCGGAGATCTCCGTGGGGACCTCTTCCTTCACGCCGGCCGCGGTGACCAGCGCGAAGCTGGCGAAGTCACCGGCGGCGTTCCTGAAGGCGAAGCCGACCGCCTTGCCGTCGGTGGAGCACTTGTGCTCCTTCTTCACGTTCGGTGCGGTCGCGACCACCATGTGGCCCTTGATCCCGGAGGCGGTCGTGAACTCCTTGGGGTCGGTCACCTTGACCGTTCCCCTGGGCTCCTTCTGCGCGAAGCCCGCCCACACCCAGGTGCCGGTGTTGTCGGTCGCCGCCTGGGCGGTGTCCTTGGCGCCCTGGGCCCCCTTGACGCCGCTGTCCGCGATCGAGAACTTTTCGAGGTTGCCGTCGGCGTCCTTGTCGACGGTGCACCACTCCCGCTTGAGGGTGGCGGTGCCGGACATCGTGATGACCGGCTTGCCGTCGTTCTTGACCTCGTCGTCGTAGAAGAGGGAGACGCCGGGGTCGTTGACGTTCCACTCCGGGGGGACGTCGTAGGCGACGTTGTACTTCGTGTTGGTGACGACCTTCCAGCCCGGGATGACCGGCTGCATCGCGCCGCCGGCCCGCGGGTTCGGGCTGCTGCCGGCCGGGGCGGGCGAGTCGGCCGGGACGGAGGAGCTCGCGGCCGGCGGCTTGTCGTTGGCCTCGGTGTTCTTGTCGTCCCGGGTCAGGACGTACGCTCCGGTCGCGGCTGCCGCGACGACGACCGCCGCGGCCGCGACGATGGCCACGGTCTTGGTCGAGTACGGGCTCCCGCCGGAGGGCTGGGGCTGCTGGGCCGCCTGGGGCTGGCTCCACTGCTGGCCCGGAACGGTCGGGGGCTGCTGGTATCCCGGTTGCTGCGGGTAGCCGGGCTGCTGCGGGTATCCGTAGCCGGGCTGCTGCTGGTACGGGTTCGGCTGCGCCGGCTGTCCCGGCGACTGCGCGTACGGGTTCTGATGCGCGTCCTGGGGGTTCTGCTCGCCCCCGGGCGGCTGCTGCTGTCCTGGCCACATGGCCGGTAACGATAGTGGGAGCGGTCCCCGGGAGCCACGGCCGCCCCCCGGAGAGCTCTGGCCAATCCTCTCTACTCGTGGGTAACATCGCGTCCCATGAGCGCAGATCAGATGAACGTGGGCGAACTGCTCGCCGCGACCGTGCCGATGGCCCGGACCCTGAACCTCGAGTTCCTGGAGACCACCCCCGAGCGTGCGGTCGTCCGGCTCCCGGACCAGCCCGACTACCACAACCACGTCGGCGGCCCGCACGCCGGCGCCATGTTCACCCTCGCCGAGTCCGCGAGCGGCGCCATCGTCCTGGCCGCCTTCGGCGACCAGCTCTCCCGGGCCGTGCCCCTCGCCGTGAAGGCCGAGATCGGCTACAAGAAGCTCGCCAAGGGCGTCGTCACCGCCACCGCCACCCTCGGCCGCCCGGCCGCGGAGGTCGTGGCCGAACTCGACGCGGGCGGCCGCCCCGAGTTCCCCGTCACCATCTCCATCCAGCGCGAGGACGAGGCCGTCACGGGCGAGATGACCGTCGTCTGGACGCTGCGCCCGAACGCGTAACGCCTGCCGGGTACGTGCCCGCCGCCCTGGGGGTGTCTTGCCGATCATGCCGGGCTCGCGGCCGGACGGATCGACAAGGCACCCACTGGTGGCGGGCACGTACTGCTTTCCGGCGTCCTGGTGCGCGGACCGTGCCGTCGGGTGGGCAGGCGTCCTGCCGGACGGTCTAGAGTCCTGCCACGACGATGGAGGGGGTACCCGTGGCCAAGGTCAACATCAGCCTCGACGCCGAACTCGTGGTGGAGGTGATGGTGCTCGCCGGGGTCGGCTCGCCACAGGACGCGGTCGAGGCCGTCGTACGGGACTACATCGCCCGCGGACACCGCACCGAGGCGCGCATCCAGAGCCAGGACGAGCCCCGGCGCACCACCGACGGCCTGCCGCCCCTGCCGGAGGGCTGAACCCGGGCGCCCGCGGTGGCGCGTCTCGGCCGGGCCCGCGGACACACGGAGCACAGTGGCCCGGGGAGCGGTCCGGCGCGGGCCGCTCCCGCCGACCCGCGCCGCAGGGAGCACCCATGAGCGAGGACCTGTCCAGACGTTCGGCGATGCGGATGATCGCGGCGGCGGGCGGGGTGGGCGCGGCCCTCGGAGCCGGCGGCTGCGCCCCGGCCGTGCCTGAGCCCGGCGCAGGCCGGAGCGGGCCCGCCACCGGCGCCGCGGGCGCACCCGCCACCGGGAGCGGCACCGGGACCGGTACGGGTGGCGCCGCCCGGATCGACGCCCTGCTGGAGCGGCTCACCCTCCAGGAGAAGACCGCCCTGCTGCACGGGGCCCCCGACCCCGCCGGCCGCGGCCAGGCCGGCTACGTGCCCGGCGTACCGCGCCTGGGCATCCCGGCCCTGCGGCTCGCCGACGGGCCCGCCGGGGTACGGGTGTCCCGGCCGGCCACCGCACTGCCCGCGCCGGTGCTGCTCGCCTCCGCCTTCGACCCGGCGCTGGCCCGCGAGTACGGACGGGTCATCGGCCGCGAAGGCCGGGCCCTCGGCCAGGACGTCGTGCTGGCCCCCATGGTCAACCTCATCCGCACCCCCTACGCCGGCCGGAACTTCGAGACCTTCTCCGAGGACCCGCGGCTGACCGCCGACCTGGTCGGCGAGCTGGTCCGCGGGATCCAGGACGAGGGACTCATCGCCACCGTCAAGCACTTCGCCCTCAACAACCAGGAACAGGGCCGCGACACCGTCGACGTGTCCGTCGGCGAGCAGACCCTGCGCGAGACCGAGCTACGGGGCTTCGAGGCCGCCGTGGCCGCCGGCGCGGGCGCCGTGATGGGCTCCTACAACAAGGTCAACGGGGTCCACGCCTGCGAGAGCAGGCCGCTGCTCGACGAACTGCTGCGCGGGAGCTGGGGGTTCGACGGCTGGGTCGTCTCCGACTGGGGCGCGGCCCACAGCACCGTCGCCGCCATCCGCGCCGGCCTCGACATGGAGATGCCCGGCGGCACCCACTTCGGCGAACCGCTGCGCGAGGCGGTGCACGGGGGCTCCGTGCCGGAGGCCGCCGTCGACCAGGCCGTGCACCGGATCCTGTCCACTATGGACCGCTTCGGACTGCTGGCGGCCCGGCAGCCCGCCCGGCCCCCGCGCGATGCCCCGGCCGGGGCCCGGGTCGCCCGCAAGGTGGCCACCGCCGGCGCGGTGCTGCTGCGCAACGAGCACGCCACCCTGCCGCTGACCGGGGCCGCGGCCCGCTCGATCGCGGTGATCGGACCCACCGCCCAAGTGCCGTTCGTCGGCGGCGGGGGCAGCTCACACGTGGTCCCCGACGGCGCGGACGCGCCGCTCACCGCCATCCGGCGACGGGTCGGGAACGCCGGCGCCGTGCGCCACGCCCTCGGCGAGGACCTCTACGGGCGGCCGCTCCCGGCGAAGCTGCTGACTCCGGCCGCAGATCTGGAGCACCGCGAGGTGGGCCCCGGGCAGGTGTGGACCCACGAAGGCACCTTCCGCCTCGCGGCCGACGACGAGTGGACCCTGCTGGTCCACTACACCGGCAAGCGGCCGGGCGTACGCCTCGACGGGGAGGAGCTGTTCCCCGTCCGGCAGGGCGTGGCCGAGCACTACGCGGGCGCACTCCTCGGCGCCGCACCGGACGGGATGGCCGTGCGCCGCCGCACCCTCGCCCTCAAGGCGGGCACCCACCGGCTCGCCGTCACCGCCACCGGCGGGGACAAGGGCCAGCGCCTGCGCCTGCGGCACATCACCGGGGCGATCCGGGCCGAGGACCTCGCCGAGGCGGTACGCACAGCGAAGGCGGCCCGCAGCGTGGTCCTGTTCGCCTACGAGGACGCCACCGAGGGCAGGGACCGGACCTCGCTGGCGCTCCCGGGCGGGCAGGAACGGCTGATCGAGGCGGTCGCCGCCGCGAACCCCCGTACGACGGTCGTGCTCAACACCCCCTCTGGTACGACCATGCCGTGGCTCTCCCGTACCGGCGCGGTCCTCCAGATGTACTACCCGGGGCAGGAGGGCGCCGCGGCCACCGCCGACGTCCTCTTCGGCGACGTGGACCCCGGGGGCCGCCTCACCCAGACCTTCCCGGCCGACGAGCGGACGACCCCGGTCGGCGCCGACCCCGCGCGCTACCCGGGAGTGGGCGGCCGGCAGGAGTACTCCGAGGGCGTCCACGTCGGCCACCGCTGGTACGACGCCAAGCGGGCGACCCCGCTCTTCCCCTTCGGGCACGGCCTGTCGTACACGACCTGGCAGTATGAGAAGCTCACGGTCCGCCCGCAGCACGGCGGACTGCGGGTGGAGTTCACCGTCCGCAACACCGGCCGGCGCAAGGGCACCGAGGTCGCCCAGGTGTACGTGGGCCCGTCCGAGGAGCTCCGGCTCGACCAGCCGGTGCGCGCACTCGCCGGATACCGGCGGATCACCCTGCCGCCGGGCGCGGCGCAGCGCGTCACCGTCGACATCGACGCCCGGACGCTGTCGTCGTGGGACCCGGAACAGCACGCCTGGGTGCTGGGCTCCGGACGCCGCGAGGTGTTCGCGGGACGTTCCTCACGCGAACTGCCTCTGAGGGCGAAGGTCGCTGCGGCGAGCCGATAGGCTGCCCGTTCGGCGTGTCACAGGGGACGCGCCGGGGACGACTCGGGAGGACGTACCGGTGGACATCCAGGAATGGCTGGAGACGATTCCGGCGGTCAGCATCTATCTCCTGGTGGGTCTGGTCATCGGCCTGGAGAGCCTCGGCATCCCGCTGCCCGGCGAGATCATCCTGGTCAGCTCGGCGCTGCTGGCCTCGCAGCACGGGGAGATCGACCCCGTCGTACTCGGGCTGTGCGCGATCACCGGCGCGATCGTGGGCGACTCGATCGGCTACGCCATCGGACGCCGGGGCGGCAAGCCGCTGCTGGAGCGGCTGGGCCGGCGCTTCCCCAAGCACTTCGGGCCCCAGCAGGTCGCTCTGGCGGAACGCTCCTTCGAGAAGTGGGGCATGTGGGCCGTCTTCTTCGGCCGTTTCGTCGCGCTGCTGCGGATCTTCGCGGGGCCGCTCGCGGGCGTGCTGCACATGCCGTACTGGCGGTTCCTCGTCGCCAACGTCTTCGGCGGGATCCTCTGGGCGGGCGGGACCACCGCCGTCATCTACTCGGTCGGCATCGTCGCGGAGCCCTGGCTGAAGCGGTTCTCCTGGCTGGCCCTGGGCCTCGCGGTGGTGTTCGGGCTCGTCGTGACCCTGATGGTGCGCAGCCGGATGAAGAAGGCGGCCGAGGCCGCGGGGGCGGCCGGCACGGAGATCCCCGCGCAGCCGACGGCCCGCGCCACGGTCGGGGAGTGACGGCGGCGGAGCGTCACCCGCGACCAGGCGTGCCCGGTGGACCGGGTCCTGCCTGATCCACAAGACACGGAGGTCGTCTCCTTCGGATCTTGCCCGGCGACGCGGGCCCGGCACGATCCGAAGGAGACGGCCTAGCCCTCGGGGGTCACCGAGGCGCGGTGCTGCTTGGCCAGTTCCACGTACATCTGGGCGTTGACCTTGATGCCCTCGCGCTCCTCGTCGGTCAGCTCACGGCGCACCTTCGCGGGGACGCCCGCGACCAGCGAACCGGGCGGGACCACCATGCCCTGCGGGACCAGCGCCTGCGCGGCCACCAGGGAGCCGGCCCCGATCACCGCGCCGTTCAGGACGGTGGCGCCCATGCCGATGAGGCAGTCGTCCTCGACGGTGCAGCCGTGTACGACGGCGTTGTGGCCGATGGAGACGCGCTCGCCGATGGACACGGGGAAGCCAGGGTCGACGTGGAGCGTGCAGTTGTCCTGCACGTTGCTGTCGGCGCCGAGCGTGATCGGGCCGCAGTCGGCGCGCAGCACCGCCGAGTACCAGATGCTGGCGCCGGCGGCGAGGGTGACCTCTCCGAGCACGACCGAGGTGGGCGCGGTGAACGCGGTGGGGTCGATGTCCGGGTGCTTTCCGCCGACACCCGCCACGAGTGCCTGGGCCGTCTGCTGCGTCATGTTCGCTTCCCTCTGGTCGGTCGTCCGGTTGCCGCGCCAACAGCACCGTAGGCCACGCCGCCCGCCGTCCCGGCGATGGGGTGAAGATCACAGGACCGTGGTCCGGACGACCGCCGCCGGGCGCACTACCGTGGCCGGGTGCCGAAGAAAAAGAACACGTTCTCATCCGTGGCGGTCTTGCGCCGGCGGCTGGCGAGCCGTGTGGTCCACACCGGCTGGCGCTGGATGCAGCAGGCCGGCGCGGTGACAGCGCAGACCCCGGGCCGGCTGCGCTTCGGTGCGATCGGGGACGGTACCCGGCTCGCCTTCCCGCAGGGCACGGTCTTCGGCGAGCGGTGGATCCGGCTCGGCGGCCACTGCATCATCGGCGAGCAGGTCACCCTCACCGCCGGCATGATGCCGGACCTCGACCTGGGCGCGGAGCCGATGCTGGTGCTCGGCGACGGGGTCGTCATCGGGCGGGACAGCCACGTCATCGCCGACGCGCGCATTGAGATCGGCTCGAACACCTTCTGCGGGCCCGGTGTCTACATCACCTCCACGAACCACAGCTACGACGACCCGCACGAGCCCGTCGGCCGGCAGTGGCCGCGCAGCGCGCCGGTGGAGATCGGCCCCGGATGCTGGCTCGGCACGGGCGCGGTGATCCTGCCGGGCGCGCGGCTCGGCCGCAACGTGGTGGTGGCCGCCGGTGCGGTCGTGAGGGGCGAGGTGCCCGACCACGCCGTGGTGGCGGGGGCGCCGGCCCGCATCGTACGGCGCTGGACACCGGAGACGGGGTGGCAGCCGCCGCTGCGGACCCCGGCGCCGGTACCGATCCCGGACGGCGTGACGCCGGAGCAGCTGCGGGGGCTGGCCGAGCTCACCGAGGCCGAGCTGGCCGAGGTCGAACTGGCGGAGGCGGGGCTCGCGGAGGCGGGTATGGCGGAGGCCGGGCTCGCCGAGGCCGAGAAGTAGCGCCCCGCCGTTCAGCCCGCGGCCAGCAGGACCGTTCCCGCCAGGGCCAGTCCGGCGCCCGCCGCCTGCACGGTGCGCAGCCGCTCCTTGAGGACGGCGAAGGCGGCGAGTGCGGTGATCACCGGGTAGAGCGAGGACAGTACGGCGGCCATGGTGACCGGGCCGTTCTGGGCGGCTACGGAATACGTGCCGTTCGCCGCGACGTCCGCCAGGCCGACGAAGGCCAGGGCCGGCAGCAGCCCCCGCAGGATCCGCGGGCCGGTGCCTTCCGGAAGGGCGGGGACGCCGCGCCGGGACTGCGCCCACAGGGCGGCGCCGCCGACGGTGACGTTGGTGACCCGCTGGACGAACAGTGCGAGGAAGAGACCGGTGACGGTGGTCGAGGCCTCCGCGATCAGGGCCATCACCGCGCCGAAGCCGAAGGCCGCGACCAGCGTGAGGACCACGGCCTGCCGCCGGACGGGGGCGCCGCGCAGCTCGGGGCCGCCGGCGAGGACGATGCCGACGACGGCGACTGCGATTCCCGCGAACTGGCCGAGGCCGGGGCGCTCGCCGAGCATCAGCCCGGCGGTGACCGGCACGACCACGCCGAGGGAGCCGAGCGGTGAGACCACGCCCATCGGCCCGAGGGCCAGCGCCTTGTAGAAGCTGAGCATGGCGACGGGCCCCACCAGGCCCGCGGCGACCGCGAACCACAGCTGTGGACCGGCCTCGTGCCAGGCGCGGGTGCCGAGGACCACGGCGCCGAGCACGACGACGGCGACGATCTGCGAGACGACCACCACCGTGAGCGCCGGTATCCGGCGCGTCAGCAGTCCGCCTCCGAAGTCGGCGAGGCCCCACAGGACGGCTGTGGCCAGGGCGAAGAAGGCGGTCATCGGGGGCCTCGCAGTACAGTGCAGTGAACGCCGGAGTGCAGCATCGAATACAGAACACGGTAGTGCAGTCTGTTGGACCGTGTCATCCAGGATATTGGACGGAATGGTGTCGGATCTCGAACAGCTCACCCAGGCGCTCGCCCGGAACCTCAAGAGGTGGCGCGGGGAGCGCGGCTTCACGCTGGACTCCCTCGCGGCCCGCGCCGGTGTGAGCCGCGGGATGATCATCCAGATCGAGCAGGCCCGTACGAATCCCAGCGTGGGCACCACGGTGAGGCTGGCCGACGCGCTCGGCGTCAGCATCTCCGCACTCCTCGACTACGACCGCGGCCCGCAGGTCCGGGTCGTCCCGCCGGAACAGGTGGTGCGGATCTGGTCGAGCGAGGCGGGCAGCTCGACGACCATGCTGATCGGGACCGACGAGCGCGGGCCCATGGAGCTGTGGACCTGGCACCTGGTGCCGGGTGAGGGCACGGACTCCGTCCCTCACCCCTCCGGCACCATCGAGATGCTGCACGTCACGGCCGGGGAGCTGACCCTGGTGGTCGGCGAGGAGCAGTTCCGCGTCCCCGCCGGGGCCGCGGCCACCTTCGAGGCCAACCTCCCGCACTCCTACCGCAACGAAGGCTCCGTACCGATGGAGATGACCCTCGCGGTGTCGGTCCCCCCGGTGTCCGCACCGGTGGCCGCGGCCACCACGCACGCGCACGGTGCAGCGGCCGCGGCCCGGGAAGGCTAGAGAGCAGGGATCTCGATCGCCGGGCAGCGGTCCATGACCATGGTCAGCCCGGCCTCGCGGGTCCGGTCGAAGGCGGCTTCGTCGATCACGCCGAGCTGGAACCAGACGGCCTCGGCGCCGACGGCGGTCGCCTGGTCGGCCACCGCCCCGGCCAGTTCGCTGTTCACGAAGACGTCCACCACGTCCACCTTGAACGGGATCGCCTCCAGCGAGGCGTACCCGGGCTCGCCGTGCACGGTCTCGGCCTTGGGGTGCACGGGGACCACGCGCTTGCCGTACTGCTGGAGCACGCGCGCCACCCCGTAGGCCGCCCGGTCCCTGTTGTTCGAGAGGCCCACCACGGCCCAGGTGTCACCGAGCTCGGTGAGGATCTTGCGAATGGTTGCCGGATCGCCGTACACGCGCGCCGCCTCCTGCTGATGTTGTCTGTCGTCTGCCGCCACTGCTCAGCCGCATCAACCGAAAAGCCCGACGCCCGATTCCCCGCGGACGCCCGGGCCCGGTCCGCCTTCCACGACCCGGTCTTCAGCGCCCCGTCGGCGGGCGAGGTGCTCAAGGCGAGGTGCTCAAGGCGAGGTGCTCAACGTCACTCGCAGGCTCGGCGGGGAGCCGCCGGTCGTGGCCGCCGGGCCGGGGGTGGCCACGGCTTAGGGTGGAGCGGTGAAGGCAGACCAGTACGTGACGGTGGCCCGTGAGGGCGCGCACGAGTCGGAGATCAACCGCTCGCGCTTCCTGTGTTCGCTCGCGCCCGCCGCGACCGAGCAGGAGGCGCAGGAGTTCATCGCGCGCATCCGCAAGGAGCACCCCACCGCCTCGCACAACTGCTACGCCTACGTCATCGGCGCCGACGCCGCCGTCCAGAAGGCCGGCGACGACGGGGAGCCCGGCGGCACCGCCGGGGTGCCCATGCTGCAGATGCTCATGCGCCGGGACGTGCGCTACGCCGTGGCCGTCGTCACCCGCTACTACGGCGGCGTGAAGCTCGGCGCCGGCGGGCTGATCCGCGCCTACGGCGGCGTCGTCGGCGAGGCCCTCGACGAGGTCGGCACCGTCACCCGGCGGCGCTACCGGCTGGCCACCGTCACCGTCGACCACCAGCGGGCCGGCAAGACGCAGAACGACCTGCGCTCCACCGGCAGGACCGTGGTGGACCTGCGCTACGGGACCGCCGTGGAGATCGAGGTCGCCCTCCCCGAGGCCGATCTGCCCGCCTTCCAGGCCTGGCTCGCCGACAGCACGGCCGGTACGGCCCGTCTCACCCTGGGCGGGGAGACGTACGCGCCCTGAGCGCCCCCGGGGACGGGTTAGCGTAGGGGGGTTCAGCGAGCGGGAGACGACCAGGGGGAGACGGCATGTGCGGCGGGGCCGGCGAGTGAAGTTCCTGCACACCTCCGACTGGCACCTCGGCCGGGCCTTCCACCGGGTGAACCTGCTCGGCGCCCAGGCGGCCTTCGTGGACCACCTCGTCGAGACGGTCCGCACGCACGAGGTCGACGCCGTCCTCGTCGCCGGCGACGTCTACGACCGCGCCGTGCCCCCGCTGCCCGCCGTCGAGCTGTACGACCGGGCCCTGCACCGGCTCGCGGAGCTCGGCGTGCCCACCGTCATGATCTCGGGTAACCACGACTCCGCGCGCCGCCTCGGGGTCGGAGCCGGGCTGATCGGCCGCGCCGGGATCCACCTGCGGACCGACCCGGCCGGCTGCGCCGACCCCGTCGTACTGGCCGACGCCCACGGTGACGTGGCGCTCTACGGGCTGCCGTACTTGGAGCCCGCCCTGGTCAAGGACGAGTTCAGCGCGCGGAAGGTCAGCCACGAGGCGGTCCTGGGCGCGGCCATGGACCGGATCCGGGCCGACCTCGCCACCCGCCCGCCCGGCACCCGCTCCGTCGTCCTGGCGCACGCCTTCGTCACCGGCGGGCAGGCCAGCGACAGCGAGCGCGACATCAGCGTCGGCGGCGTCGAGGCCGTGCCCGCCTCCGTCTTCGACGGGGTGGACTACACCGCCCTCGGCCACCTCCACGGATGCCAGACGATCAACGACCGGGTCCGCTACTCCGGTTCCCCGCTCGCCTACTCCTTCTCCGAAGCCGGCCACCGCAAGACCATGTGGCTGATCGAACTGGGCGCGGGAGGAGAGATCAGCGGCGCCGAGCGCATCGACACCCCCGTGCCGCGCCCCCTCGCCCGGCTGCGCGGACGGATCGACGACCTCCTCGACGACCCCGCGTACGCCGTGCACGAGGACGCCTGGGTGGAGGCCACCCTCACCGACCCGGTCCGCCCCGACGACCCCATGGCCCGCATCGCCACCCGGTTCCCGCACACCCTCACCCTCGCCTTCGACCCCGAGGGCCGCCGGGAGGAGACCGGCGCCTCCTACGCCCAGCGCCTGCGCGGCCGCACCGACCAGCAGATCGCCGAGGACTTCGTCGCCCACGTGCGCGGCGGCGGCCACCCGGACGAGGCCGAACGGGCCGTCCTCCAAGGCGCCTTCGACGACGTACGAGCCGACGACAGCTGCCGGGAGACCCGCCGATGAGGCTGCACAGGCTGGCCGTCACCGCCTTCGGACCGTTCGCCGAGCCCCAGGAGATCGACTTCGACGCCCTGTCCGGCGCCGGGATCTTCCTGCTGCACGGCCCCACCGGCGCCGGGAAGACCTCCGTGCTCGACGCCGTCTGCTACGCCCTCTACGGATCCGTGCCCGGCCCCCGCCAGGCCCCCGGCACGAGCCTGCGCAGCGACCACGCCGGCGCCGGCACCCCCACCGAGGTCACCCTCGAACTCACCGCGGGCGGCCGCCGCCTGGAGATCACCAGGCGCCCCGAACAGGAGCGTCCGAAGAAGCGGGGCACGGGCACCACCAAGGACAAGGCGCAGAGCCGGCTGCGCGAGCACACCGGCGAGGGCTGGGAGGCGCTCAGCCGCTCCCACCAGGAGATCGGCGAGGAGATCGAGCAGCTGCTCGGCATGAGCCGTGAGCAGTTCTGCCAGGTCGTGCTGCTGCCGCAGGGGGAGTTCGCACGCTTCCTGCGCGCCGACGAGGCGGCGCGCGGCCGGCTCCTCGGCCGGCTCTTCGACACCCGCCGCTTCGCCGCCGTCGAGGCCCTGCTCGGTGAACGTCGCCGGGCCGCCGAGGCCAGGGTCCGGGCCGGCGACGAGAAGGTGCTCCACACCGCCCAGCGGCTCGCCCAGGCCGCCGGGGACAGCGCTGACCTGCGCGCCTGGCCGCTGCCCGGACACCAGCCGGGAGATCCCGGGCTGGCCGAAGCGGTCCGCGCCTGGGCGGCCGTCGCCCGCTGCTCCGCCCGCGAACGGCTCGACGTCGCCGAATACGCGCTCGCCGCCGTCGAGAGCCGGCACGCCGCCGCCCGCCGGGCCGCCGAGGACGCGCGGGAACTCGACCGGCTCCAGCGCCGGCACGCGGAGACCGCCCGCCGGGCCGCGCTGCTCGCCGAGGCGGAGCCCGAACGCGAGCGGGTACGCGGCCTGCTGGACGGGGCCCGGCGCGGAGCCCTGGTGGCCCCCGCCCTGGAGCTGCGCGGCGCGGCCTCCGCCGCGCACCTCGCCGCCGCGCACGCCGAGACGGCGGCCCGGGCGGAACTCCCGCCGCCGCTGCGCGAGGCGGGCACCGAGCAGCTGGCCACCGTCGAGCAGCGGCTGCGCGAGGAACTCGGCGCGCTCGGCGCCGCCCACCGCGCCGAGCAGCGCAGCGCCGAGATCGGCCGCGAACGGGCCGACCTGGAACGGGAGTCCCGGGCCGCCGAGGAGCAGCACCAGGAGTCCGCCGAGTGGCTGGAGCGCTGGGAGGAGACCCGGACCGCCCTCCAGGAGCGGCTGGACGCCGCCCAGCAGGCCGCCACCCTGGCCGAGCAGCTCGCGGGGAGGCTGGAACCGGCCCGGATGAACCTGAACGCTGCCCGCAGGCGGGACGAGTTCGCCGCCGACGCCGAGCGCGCCGAAAGCGAACTGCTCGACCTGCGCGAGGAGTCGGCCGCCGCGCGCGAACGCTGGCTGGAGCTCAAGGAGGCCCGGCTGCGCGGCATCGCCGCCGAACTCGCCCAAGCCCTGGTGGCCGGAGAGGCCTGCACCGTGTGCGGATCGGCGGAGCACCCGGCGCCGGCCCGTCCCGCCCCCGGCCACGTCGACCGGGCCGCCGAGGATGCCGCCCACGCCACCTTCGAACAGGCCGAGCAGGCCCGGGCCGCCGTCGAACGCCGGCTCGCCGCCGCCCAGGAGGCGCGCGCCGAGGCCGCGTCCGCCGCGGGGGAGTCCACCACCGCCGAACTCCTGGCCCTGACCACCGACCTGACCACCCGGCACGCCGCCGCCCATGCCGCGGCCGCCGGCCTGCACGCCGCCCGGGAGCAGCTCGCCCGGGCCGAGCGGGAACACGCCGCGCGCAGCGCCGACCGGCTCGACGCCGAGACCCGGGCCGCCGCCCGGGCCTCGCGCCGTGAAGCCCTGGACCGGGAACAGGCCTCGCTGGAGGCCGAACTCGCCCTCGTACGGCGCGACGCGCCCACCGTCGCGGCCCGCGCCCGGACCCTGGAGGACCGGGTCAGGATGGTCGCCGCGGCCGCCGCCTGCCTGCGCCGCGCCGAGACGGCCGCCGCCCGGCTGAAGGAGGCCGACGACCAGCTCGCCGACGCCGCCTTCAAGGCGGGCTTCGACACCATCGAGGCCGCTGCCGAAGCCGTTCTCCCCGAGTACGAACGCACCGCGCTCCAACACCGGATGGACGCCTGGCAGGCGGAGGAGGCCCTCCTGGCGGACCGCCTCGGCGAGACCGATGCCGCCGATGCCGCGGCACTGCCTCCGGCCGCACCGGACGCCGCCGAGGCGTACGCGGTCCAGACCGCGGCGAAGCTCCGTACGGCAGGCTCCGCCTGCGACGCGGCCCGCGTCCGCTGCGCCGAACTGGACCGGCTCTCCCGGCAGACGGAGCAGGAACTGCGCGCGCTCGGCCCGCTGCGCGAGGCCTACGACCGGGTGGCCCGGCTGGCCGGACTGACCGCCGGCACCTCCGCCGACAACGAGCGCAAGATGCGCCTGGAGGCCTACGTGCTCGCCGCCCGCCTGGAGCAGGTGGCCGCCGCCGCGACGGCGCGGCTGCTGCGCATGTCCGGCGGCCGCTACACCCTGGTGCACTCCGACGCGAGGGCGAGCGGACGGGGGCGCTCCGGCCTCGGACTGCACGTGGTCGACGCGTGGACCGGCATCGAGCGGGACACCGCCACCCTGTCGGGCGGCGAGACCTTCTTCGCCTCGCTCGCCCTCGCGCTGGGCCTCGCGGACGTGGTCACCGACGAGGCGGGCGGCACGCGCCTCGACACCCTCTTCATCGACGAGGGTTTCGGCAGCCTCGACGACCAGGCGCTGGACGAGGTGCTCGACGTCCTGGACTCACTGCGCGAGCGGGACCGCAGCGTCGGCATCGTCAGTCACGTCGCCGACCTGCGGACCCGGGTCCAGGCCCAGTTGGAGATCGTCAAGCAGCGCGGCGGCTCCGTCGTGCGCCACCGGACGGCGGCGCTCACGGACTGAGCGGGCGGCGGGGCAGCGGCGAGGAGTAGACGATGCTCGTCGTCACCGGGCCGAGGCCCGCGATCCGGCCGGTGACCTCCTCCAGGTGTCCCATCGAGCGCGTCGCCACCTTGAGGACGAAGCAGTCGTCGCCCGTGACGTGGTGCGCCTCCAGGATCTCCGGGGTGGCTTCCAGGAAGTCGCGGAACGGCTTGTAGTTGCCGTGCGGATAGCGCAGTCGCACCAGGGCGAGGATCGACTTGCCGAGCTTCTCCGGGTCCACGACGGCGGTGTAGCCGGTGATCACACCCGCCTCCTCCAGCCTGCGGACCCGCTCGGTGACGGCGCTCGCGGACATGGACACCGAGCGGGCGAGCTCGGTGAAGCTGGCGCGGCCGTCCCGCTGAAGCGCCTCAAGGATCCGCCAGTCGGTGGCGTCAGGGGAATAGTCGGTCATAGGGCAGGTCTAGCAGGGGATTCCCCGGCCGGACAAGGAGAAGGCCGGGGAAAGCCACTTCCGAGGAAGATCAACAGATCGTAGATTTCTGGCCATGACGACGACGCAGAACGCCTCCTCCGCCCCCGCTTCCAGCAACCCCGTGCTCCGGGTGCCGCCGGCCTCCCCGGCCGCGGCCGCAGCGTACTTCGCCGCGAGCCTGGCCTTCCACGCCGACGTCTCGGACGTCGCGAGCGCCTTCAAGACCCATCGCGAGGCGGGCGCCGAGCTGGGCTTCCAGCTCGTCGACTCCCGCTCCACGCCCTCCTGGGACCAGGCGCACGTGCCCGGTGCGATCCACCTGCCCACCGCCCTCGTCGCCGAGCAGGCCGAGCGGCTCCTGGACAAGAACGTCCCGGTGGTGACGTACTGCTGGGGCCCCGGCTGCAACGGCGGCACGCGCTCGGCCCTCGCGCTTGCCGAACTCGGCTTCCAGGTCAAGGAGATGCTCGGCGGCATCGAGTACTGGATCCGCGAGGGCTTCGAGGTCGAGACCTGGCAGGGCACGCGGCAGCGCGGCGAGGCCGATCCGCTGACCGCGCCGACCGACTCGGACGACTGCGGCTGCTGATGTGGCCGCCCGACGCGGACGGGCCGCCCACCCCCGGGGGATGAGAGGCCCGTCCGCCGTGCGCCGTGCGGCGGGCGGCCATGAGGCGCCGTGCCGTCAGAGCTTCGACAGCTCGTCCAGCAGGTCGTCCAGTCCCAGCGAACCCTGCGACAGCGCCGCCATGTGCCAGGCCTTGAGGTCGAAGGAATCACCGTGCGCGGCACGGGCGTTGTCCCGGCCCAGCAGCCAGGTGCGCTCGCCCAGCTTGTAGCCGATCGCCTGCCCCGGCATCGACAGGTAGCGGGTCACCTCGCTCTCCACGAACTCCGCCGGCCGGCCGCTGTGCAGGCCGAAGAACTCCTGCGCGAGGTCCACGGTCCACGTCTCGCCCGGGTGGAACGGCGAGTCCGCCGGGATCTCCAGGCCCAGGTGCATGCCGATGTCGACGATGACCCGCGCCGCCCGCATCATCTGGCAGTCCAGGTAACCCAGGCGCTGCTCGGCGTCCTTGAGATAGCCCAGCTCGTCCATCAGCCGCTCCGCGTACAGGGCCCAGCCCTCGCAGTTGGCGCTGACCCAGCCGACGGTGGCCTGGTAGCGGGAGAGCTGGTCCGCCACGTGCGTCCACTGCGCGAGCTGCAGGTGGTGGCCCGGCACGCCCTCGTGGTACCAGGTGGACACCAGGTCGTACACCGGGAAGCGGGTCTGGCCCATGGTGGGCAGCCAGGTGCGACCGGGGCGGGAGAAGTCCTCCGAGGGGGAGGTGTAGTACGGGGCCGCGGCGCCGCCCGGAGGGGCGATCCGGGACTCCACCTTGCGGACCCGCTCTGCGAGTTCGAAGTGGGTGCCGTCGAGGTTCTCGATGGCCTCGTCCATGATCCCCTGGAGCCAGGCCTGGACCTCGTCCACCCCTTCGATGTGGGTGCCGTGCTCGTCCAGGTGCTTCAGGGCCTCCCAGGGACCGGCACCCGGGAGGACCTTGGCCGCCTCGGTCTTCATCTCGGCGAGCAGCCGGTGGTATTCCGACCAGCCGTAGGCGTAGGCCTCGTCGAGGTCCAGGTCGGTGCCGTTGAAGTACCGGGACCAGCGGGCGTACCGCTCGCGGCCCACCGTGTCCGGGCGGCCCTCGACGGCGGGGGCGTACACGGCGGTCATCCAGTCGCGCAGTTCGACGACGGCGGCGGTCGCGCCGGCGGCCGCCGCGTCCAGCTCGGTGCGCAGGGACTGCGGGCCGTTCGAGGCGAAGTCCTCGAAGAAGGCCGCGGCGGTGCCGTCCTGGCCGGCCCATGTGGTCAGCTGGCCGATCATGGTCCCGGTGGCGCGAGGGCCGCCGTACAGACCGCGCTCCAGGCCGAGCCGGAGGCTCTCGCGGTAGCCGGCGAAGGCGGCCGGGACGGCGCGCAGCCGCTCGGCGATCGCCGCCCAGTCCTCGTCGGTGTCGGCCGGGGTCAGGGAGAAGACCTCGCGGACCGAGTGCACGGGGCTGTGGATGTTGCTGACCGCGCGCAGATCCTCTTCGGCGTCGTGGACCGCGAGTTCGGCGGTGAGCCGCTCGCGGAGCAGACGGCCGCAGCGCCGCTCGGCGTCGGAGTCGGCGCCGGGCAGCGCCTCGGCGGCGTCGAGGCGGGCGAGGGTCTCACGGGCGAGTTCGGCGACGGCCGCGCGGCCCGCCGGGGAGAAGTCCGGGAGCTTGGCGGAGCTCTCGGCTACACCCAGGTAGGTGCCGGTGATCGGGTCGAGGGCGATGAGGCCGTCGACGTAATCGTCGGCCACCTGGCGGGGCAGCCGGGGGGCGCTGCCGGTGTGGAGGGTCTCTGACATGCGGCCATCTTCGTATGTGAGGCGTCCTCCCGTCATCACCGATTGTCGTCAGCCTCGTGACGCGGGCCGGAGCACGGCTGCCGGGTCCGCCCCGAGGTGATCAACGTGCCCTGTATACAAGCGATTTCGCGGTCCGGAGGGAGTGTGGTGGGCGGTGGCGCGGCCCGGAGTTTGGCCGGATCCGGACGGAGGCACACCGTCCGGGCGGAGGCGCCCCGTCCGGACGGGGCCTCCGCCCGGAGCGCGAGCTGTGCGGTCGGGGCGGGCTCAGTGGGGGCGGCGCGGAGCCTGGTGCTCGTGCGGCAGGCCGAGGGGCACCTCGTGCGGCCGTCGCGAGCCGGCGGGGGCCGAGTCCAGCCGGGCCGTGATCACCAGGGTGCCCTCCTCGATCTGGTAGTCGAGGGGGAGGCCGAGGCCGCGCATGGCGGCGACCATGCCGGTGTTGGCCGCCTGGGTGACGGCGTACACGCTGTCGCACCGTGCCTCGACGGCCATGGCGATGAGGCGGCTGAGCAGCTCGGTGCCGATGCCGCGGCGCTGCCAGTCGTCCTCGATGAGCAGGGCGACCTCGGTCTCGTCGCCGTCCCACAGCAGGTGGCCGAGGGCGACGAGCTTCCCGGACGCGGTGGTGGCGGCGAGGGTGCGGCCGAAGCGGGGGCTGAGCAGGTGGCCGAGGTAGCGGTCGGCATCGGCGACGGGGCCGTGGTAGCGCAGCCCGAGGGTGCGCTCGGAGCAGCGGTCGTGCATGGCGCGGGCCGCGGCCAGGTCCGATCCGTCGGCGCGGCGGACGGTGATCTCGTTGCCCTCGGGGAGGGTCAGCACGTCCTGGCTGCGCGGGACGCGCGGGCCGAGGCGGGCGTCGAGCTCGACCAGGGCGCGGGCCCGGGCGAATTCGGTCGGCGTGAAGGGCAGGTAGGGCCGCTCGATGGTGATCGCGCCGCCCGAGGGGTCCCGCAGCCGCATGACGGTGGCCTCCAGCACGCCCTCGACCGGGGCGTCCGCGCCGGAGTTGGGGCGCCCGGAGAGGGTGGTCGCCGGGATCGAGTGGATCGTGCAGCGGCCGAGCAGCTGGCGCAGGGCGAGGGGGAGTTCGGCGGCGTCCAGGGCGGTGCGGGTGGCCAGGCCCAGCAGTCGCGTCGGGGTGTCGACGAGGTCGTGGGCGTCGGCGCGCTCGATCCAGGTGCTGTGGCCGCCGGCCCCGGAGACGGCGCGGGTGAGGTCGGCGGAGGGGAGTTGCTGCGGGGCGCGCAGCAGGAACTCGTCCACGGTGCCGCCCTCGGGCAGCGGGTGCGTCTGGAGGGTGAGGATGTCCACGCCGTTGCGGGCGAGGGCGGTGCAGAGGACGGCCAGCGAGCCGGGCTGGTCGCGTACGGTCGTGCGCATCCGCCACAGGGTGGTGGTGGCGGTCGCGGTGGTTCCGGCGGCCGCGGTGGCGGCGGGCGCCGACGGTGCCGGTTGCCCGGCCGGCGGTGTGCTGGGCGGCGGCGCATGGCTGTGGCGCCGCGCCCACCAGGTGTGGAAGGCCGCGGTCACCAGCAGCGTGACGGCCGAGGCAACCAGCAGGATCGGACCCCTGGGGCCGTGCACCACGAGATTGGCGATGGCGTCGGCGACCGCGACGGCGCAGAACAATGCGGCGAGTTCGACGACGTCGCGGCGCCAGTGGTGGCGGTGGGGACGCTGGGCGGGGGCGTGGATACGGTCAGTCATGCACACCACTGTTGCGCAAGGGTGTTGCGTGATCACGAACGAACTGTGACCGACTGGTTAAGTGTCCATCTGGCCGATTTCACCCGGTTTTCGGGGGCTTCCTCGGTCGCTCTACTGGCCCACACGACCGGGCTGGAGGGTCCTGGTGAAGAGTACGCCGCCCCCCTGGCGGCGCAACCGCACGGTGAGGTCCCCGCTGTCGCCGTCGATGTCGACCTCCCCGTAGTAGGGAGGGTTTTCGGACGGTGACATGTTGGCGAAGGGGGCCGACTGGACGAAGGCCGTCTCCGGGCCGAAGGTGGCGTCGAGCCGGCCGGCCGGGAAGCCGCCGGCTCCGACGGGACCGGAGACGAACTCCCAGAACGGCGCGAAGTCGGCGAAGGCGGCCCGTTCGGGCGCGTAGTGGTTCGCGGCGGTGTAGTGCACGTCGGCGGTGAGCCAGAGGGTGCCGGTGATGCGCCGGTGCTTGATGTGCCGCAGGAGTTCGGCGATCTGCAGCTCCCGGCCGAGCGGGGCGCCCGGGTCCGCCTGGGCGATTCCCTCGAAGTCCGCGGCTCCGTCGGGGACGACGATGCCCAGGGGCATGTCGGCGGCGATGACCTTCCAGGTGGCCCGGGAGCGGGAGAGCTCGCGCTTGATCCAGGCGAGCTGCTCGGCGCCGAGGATGCCGACGGGGTCCTCGGTCTGGCCTCCGGGGGAGTTGGCGTTGCGGTAGGTGCGCATGTCGAGCACGAAGACGTCGAGGAGCGGCCCGTAGCGCATCACTCGGTACATCCGGCCCTCGGCGCGGCCGCCGCGCAGGTCGGTGACCGGGAAGTACTCGCCGAAGGCGCGGCGGGCGCGGGCGGCGAGGGTGTCGGCCTCCTTGACGGTGTAGCGGGGGTCGTCGATCAGCTGGCCCGGGTACCAGTTGTTGCGCACCTCGTGGTCGTCCCACTGGGCGAGGACGGGGACCTGGGCGTTGAAGCCGAGGAGGTTGCGGTCGAGGAGGTTGTAGCGGAAGTTCCCGCGGAACTCGTCGAGGGTCTCGGCGACCTTCGACTTCTCCGCGGTGGTGATGTTGCGCCAGACGCTGCCGTCCCGCAGGGGCACGGCCGACTGGATCGGCCCGTCGGCGTAGACCGTGTCCCCGCTGAAGAGGAAGAAGTCGGGGTTGCGCCCGCGCATCTCGTCGAAGATGCGGTAGCCGCCGACATCGGGGTTGATGCCCCAGCCCTGGCCCGCCAAATCCCCGGACCACAGGAAGCGCACGTCGCGGCGGCGGGAGACCGGGGTGGTGCGGAAGGTGCCGAGGACCGGCTCGGCGGTGCGGCGGGGGTCGTCGGGGTCGGCCAGGACGACCCGGTAGTGGATCTGCTGTCCGGGCGGGAGGTCGCGCAGGACGGTGGTCCCGGTGAAGTCGCTCGACGGGCCGAGGAGCGGGCCGCGGTGGCGGCGTACGGCGTAGCGGAACGTCTCGCTCGGAGAGGTCTCGACGTACATGCGCGCGACGCGGTCGCAGCGGGTCCACACGGTGGCCGAATGCGCGGTGATCTCGCCGGACTGGACGCCCCAGTGCGCGTTCGGCCGGCCGGAGCGGGCGAAGGCCGGGGCGGCGAGTGCGGGGGCGGCGAGTGCCGGAGCGGCGAGCAGCGCGGAGGACAGGGCCAGGGAACCGCCGATGAGGGAGCGTCGGGTGTGCGGGGTCGATGCCATCGATGCGTCTCCAGGGGGGAGAGGACGGGTCGGACCAGCGTGCCGCCGCGCACCGGCCCGGCCGCGTCGCCCACGCGAACCGCGGATGAACAGCCGTCAGCCGCTCATCCGTTCAGGCGTTCAACCCCCTTGACTCGAACCGGTCCCCCTCACTCGCTCGCTCAGTCACGCGCGTACTCGGTCTGCCGCGACACGGCCGGCTCGGCGCTGCGTGCCGTGTCCAGCACCACCCGGGCGACGAGGGCCGGGTCGTCGCTCATCGGGACGTGGCCGCAGCCCGGGAGGCGGACCAGCCGTGCGCCGGGCAGGGTGTGCTTGGCCCGTACGCCCTGGCGGCGCAGCAGCAGCCGGTCGCGGGTGCCCCACGCGATGGTGACGGGAAGGCCCGGCACGTCGTCGGTGAAGCGTACGGAACCACCCGCGGCCAGGGTGTCCTCGAATCCGGTGGCATGGCGCAGGGCGAGGGTCTCGGCGACCACGGCCTCGGGCGAACGGCGGGCCGGGCGGGCGTAGATGGTGCCGGTGAGCGCGGCCCGGCCGACGGCGGTGCGCGAGAGCCGGTGGACGGCGGGGAGGGGCAGGGTCCTGGCGCCGGCCCGCATGGCCAGGAGCGCGGCGAAGGCGTAACGGCGTTCGGCTTCGGTCCAGAACCCGGCGGGCGAGAGGGCCGTGACCGAGCGGACGAGATCGGTCCGGCCCATTTCGAGGGCGAGCAGGCCGCCGAGGGAATTGCCCGCGACGTGCGGGCGCTCGACGCCGAGGGCCGCGCAGAGCGCTCCGAGTGCCGGGGCCACGCTGCCCAGGGAGTACGGGACGCCCTTGGGCAGCGGCTCCGAGGCACCGAAGCCGGGCAGGTCGACGGCGATCACGTCGTGCTCGGCGGCCAGGATGTCGGTCACCGGGTGCCAGGCCTGGAGATGATGGCCGATGCCGTGCAGCAGGAGGAGCGGTTCGCCCGAGCCTTTGCGCTCGTAGGCGACGGTGGTGGTCCGGGGGCCGAGCGGCGAATCGATCGTGAAGGAGACGGTGGCGGTCATGCTGCTCCTCATCGGTTTGGACTGCTGCGAGACAGGCTGTCAGGAGTGCCCACCGCCATGATTACCGTCGGGTAGCCCTTGACTACAAGCCCTCGGCGCATACGAGAACATCCCGTGAACGGCTTGATACATATGCCCGATCTGCCCGGCAAAGGTACGAGCATTGGTCTTGACCAAGGGGGTGCGCGGTCCTATCGTCGCAGGGATAGTGCAAGAACCTTTAATAAACAAAGGCGCGGAACTGCCGCTGGAACACACGGCGAGTGCAGCGATGGCAGGAGGAGTCAGGGTGGGGACCACGCAGCTCGAAACGGTGCCGGAGCCGAAGTACTGGCACCTCAAGACCGTCCTCAGCGAGGCGCTCGACCAGGACTTCGCCGTCGGTGAGGTACTGCCCAACGAGCGTGAACTCGCGGCCCGCTTCGGAGTCGCTCGGGCGACCCTGCGTCAGGCGCTGGAGCAGCTGGAGCTCGAAGGCCGGCTGCAGCGCCGCCGGGGCGTCGGCACCACCGTCGCCCCGCCGCGCGTCGGGGTTGCCGTCGGCGGTGCGCAGCACAGCTGGCCCGGGGAGGGCGTGGACGGCTGGGAGCCGCAGGACGCCTCGGAGTCCCTGCCGCCGGCCGCCGTGGTGAAGCTCCTCGGTACCGGCGGGGCGTTCGCCGCCGACCAGCCGGTGCACACCGTACGCCGGACCAGGATGACGAACGGTCAGGCGGTCGCCGCCGAGCTGCTGTACGTGCCGGCCGCATCGGTGCCCGGACTGCCCGCCATCGAGGCCCCGTCGGGTCCTGCCCGGGCGCGTGCCGTCCTGCGCGAGCTGCAGCGGCTGGTCCTCGACGGCCAGGACCGGTCGGTGGAGCTCGGCTCCGCCCGCGCCGACGACGCCAAGGAACTGGACCGGCTGCCCGGCGCACCGGTGCTCCTGGTCACCACGCGGTACTTCACCGCCGCAGGCACGGCCGCGGTCTCGGTGGCCACCTACCGGGCCGACACCTGCCGCCTCACCTTCGGTGACTCCGGCGGCGTCGAGATCACGCACGAGCCCGTCGCCTCCTGACACCTGATCGACCCGAGCCGGTACGGCCGTGGTCGCGGCCCGCAGACACGGGGCCGCGACCACGGCCGTACGGCTTTTCCGGGCGCCGGGGCCGCGGGGCCGGCCGGGCTGCGCGGGCGTCAGCGGCGGCGGGCCGTGACCGTCTTCTCCACCGCGAAGAGCTCCTCCTCGACGTGGTCGAGCGCGAGCCGGAGGGCGCCGGTCGCCACCGCCGCCTCGCCGAGCAGTGACAGGGCCACCCGCGGCGGGCGCAGGCAGTAGCGCTCCAGCTCCCGGCGCAGGGGTTCCAGGACCCCGTCCAGGCCGGCCGCCCAGCCGCCGACGACCACCAGCTCCGGATCCATCGCCAGGACCAGCGCCGCCACGTCGTGCACCAGACGCTGCAGGAACCGCTCGACGGCGGCGACCGCCTGCTCGTCGCCCCGCTTGGCCTTCGCGAAGACCTCGGCGACGGCCGGCTCGTCCAGCGGGTGCAGCGGCTCGCCGGTGGTCGACAGCAGCCGCTCGGGCGTTGCCTCGCGGCCCAGCAGGTGCAGGGCGCCGATCTCCCCTGCCGCCCCGCCGAAGCCCCGGTGCAGCCGGCCGCCGATGAGCGAGCCCGCGCCGGGACTGAGCCCCGCCATCACGAACACCATGTCGCCCGTGTCCCGCGCGGCCCCCTTCCAGTGCTCGGCGACCGCCGCCGCGTTGGCGT
Source organism: Streptomyces virginiae (assembly GCF_040638905.1). Lineage (GTDB taxonomy): Bacteria > Actinomycetota > Actinomycetes > Streptomycetales > Streptomycetaceae > Streptomyces > Streptomyces virginiae_B. Next base: position 76,866 of record NZ_JBEZYV010000015.1, read on the forward strand.
CGTTCTCCACCTGCACCGGACAGCGGAACGAGCGGCGCAGCCGGTCCCCGAGCGGCAGCCCGGTCCAGCCGGGCAGGGCGGTGCCGAGGCGTACCGTGCCGTCCGCCTCCACGATCCCGGGGCTGCCGACCCCGACCGCCCGCAGGGAGTCCCGCGGCACGCCGGCGCGGCGCAGCAGATCGGCCACGGCCGCGCGCACCCGCTCCAGCCGCTCGTCGGCCGTGGCGGTCTCGGCGACCTCCTTGGTGCCGGCGCCGATGATGCGTCCGTCCAGCCCGGACAGCAGCACCGCGACCCGGTGCGAGCCGATCTCGATGCCGAGCAGGTGCCCCGCCTCGGCCCGGAACCGGAACCGTCTGGCCGGCCGTCCCTGCCGCCGCGCGCCCTCCTCGGCCGCGGCCTCGACGACGAGCCCGGTCCCGATCAGTCCCTCCACGACGCCTTCGACGGTCGGCCGGGAGAGCCCGGTCAGCCGTGTGAGGTCGGTGAGGGTCGGCGACCCGGCCGTCCGCAGCGCACGCAGCACCACGGCGGAATTGATCCGCCGGAGCAGAGAGGGGTCCCCGCCGGTCAGCTGCCCCAACGTGTGTCCTCCCAGCTAGCGAGCTTGTCAGCCGGATCGTACTGCGCGCCGGGTGCGGCGGCGAGAAGCAGCCCCCCACATCGGCCGTAGCGGGCCCTTCGTCTCAGGCGGGTGAGACGAAGCCCGACTCGTACGCCGTGATCACCGCCTGGGTGCGGTCCCGCGCCCCCAGCTTCGCCAGGATCGCACTGACATGGGACTTGACCGTCTCCGTCCCGACGATCAGCTCGGACGCGATCTCCACGTTGGTGAGCCCCCGCGCCATGAGCCGCAGGACCGCCTCCTCCCGCTCGGTCAGGGAGGCCCGCTCCAGCACCGCCCGCGCCTGCCGGTTGCCGTACTCCGCGGCCAGGGCCCGCACGGCCGCCGGGAACAGCAGCGTCTCGCCCTCCGCCACCAGCCGTACCGCGTGCACGATCTCCGAAGGCCTGGCCCGCTTCAGGAGGAACCCGTCCGCTCCGGCCCGCAGCGCCTGGTAGACGTACTCGTCGTTCTCGAAGGTGGTCACCACGAGGATCTTCGGCGGCGGGTCAACCGTCCGCAGCACCGCGCGGGTCGCCTCGATCCCGTCGAGCAGCGGCATCCGCACGTCCATGGCCACCACGTCCGGCCGCAGCTGCCGTACGAGTGGGATCACGGAGGCACCGTCGGCAGCCTCACCCACCACCTCGATGTCGGGCTGGGCGTCCAGGACGGCGCGTAGACCCGCGCGGACCAGGGGTTCGTCGTCGACGAGCAGTACGGTGACCGGCATCCCGTCAGCGTATTCGCTCCAGCGGAAGCCGTGCGCGCACCCTCCAACCGCCCTCGTACACCCCGGTCTCGGCCTCTCCGCCGAGCAGCGCGGCCCGTTCGCGTATCCCGCGCAGTCCGCTGCCGCCGCCGAGCGTCACGCCGGGGCGTTCCGGCAGCGCGTTCGTCACCTCCAGATCCAGCCGGTCCCCGGCCATCTCCACCCGCACCCGGACCGGCACGGGCCCGCAGTGGCGCAGCACGTTGGTCAGCGCCTCCTGCAGGATGCGGTACCCCTCCCGGGTGACCGGCCCCGGCAACTTCTCCAGCGGCCCGATCAGTTGCGCGTCCACCTCGGATCCGGACGCCCGGGCCGACTCCAGCAGCCGATCTGCCTCCGCCAGCGTCGGCCGCTGCGACGGCGGCTGCCCCGACTCCCGCAGCACGCCGAGCACGCGCTCCAAGTCCTCCAGCGCGGCTCTGCCCGTCTCCTCGATGGCGCACAACGCCCGGTCGGTGAAGGCGGGATCGCCCGCGGCGCGCGCCGCCCCCGCTTGCACGACGGCCACGGTCAGCGCGTGCCCGATCGAATCGTGCAGCTCCCGCGCGATCCGCGTGCGCTCCAGCAGCTGCTCGGTCCGCTCCTCCAGTGCGCTCAGCCGCTCGGCCGCCGAAGGGCTGAGCAACCGTGTGGCGGCAGCCGTGATCAATTCGCCGAGCAGGACCACGACGACCATGAGGACGACGAGCGGAAGGGGCGCCAGCAGCGCGGCGACCCAGCGGCTCTCCGGTATGAACGGCGCCAAGGGGTCGGGATCCAGGGAATGCCCGAGCGCCGTCGCGATGAGTTCGACGCTCATCGCCGGCATCCAGACGGTGGCGCCCACCGCTCCGATCGCGATGACCATCCGTGTCTCCAGCCACAGCACCGTCCGCCAGCGGTCGCTCCAATGCGCCGACGGCGCGAGGCTTATGGTCCCCTCGGCCTGACCGCGGTCATACGGCGTGAGCAGGAACTGCGCCTGGAGCCCTTCCGCGAGCCGCACCCAGGGCACCAGCCCGAAGGGGAGGACGAGCAGCATCGGCCCCCACGGCCACTCGGGAACCACGAACATCCATATGGCCAGCAGCAGCAGCGGCACGCAGAGGTGCAACCAGCGCGAATACGTCACTGGTCGGAGCGGGGCCCGCAGCAGTCGGTACATGCCCCCATGGTCGCAGCGCGCCGCCGGGTGCCGTCTCCCCCACGTGGGGGAGACGGCACCCTCGCATGGGGGAGGGAAGGGGGTGGGGCGGGCGGCGAATCTTGAGCCATGAACAGCATCGAGATCCGAGAACTGACCAAGGCATACGGCTCCCACCGTGCGGTGGACGGCCTCACCTTCGATGTCCTGCCCGGGCGGGTCACCGGATTCCTGGGCCCCAACGGCGCCGGAAAGTCCACCACCATGCGCCTGCTGCTGGGCCTGGACCGGGCGACCTCCGGCACGGCCACCATCGGCGGCCGGCGCTACCTCGACCTGCCGGACCCGCTGCACCGGGTCGGCGCCCTCCTGGACGCGCAGTCGGCGCACGGCGGCCGCACCGCCCGCGACCACCTCCGCTTCCTGGCCGCCGCCGGCCGCATGCCGGTACGCCGGGTGGACGAGGTCCTGGAGCAGGCCGGCATAGCCTCCGTGGCCCGGCGGCGGATCAAGTCCTTCTCACTGGGCATGCGCCAGCGCCTCGGCATGGCCGCCGCGCTGCTGGGAGACCCCGGGGTGCTCCTGCTGGACGAGCCGACCAACGGGCTCGACCCCGAGGGCATCATCTGGATACGCGAGCTGATGCGCGGCCTCGCCGCCGAAGGGCGCACCGTGCTGGTCTCCAGCCACCTGATGTCGGAGACCTCCGCGTTCGCCGACCACCTGGTCGTCCTGGGCAACGGCAAGCTGCTGGCCGACACGTCGATGGCGGAGTTCATCGACGCCCGCAGCACCCGCCGGGTGCGCCTGCGCACCTCCGATCCCGTCCGGCTGCGGGCCGCCCTGGCCCGGGACGGCTTCGAGCTGGCCAACGCCGACGACGGGCGGTGGACCGTCGAGGGCATACAGGCCGAGCAGCTCGGCAACCTGGCCGCCCATGAGGGCATCCCCGTACTGGAACTGTCCGACGAGCGCGCCTCACTGGAGCAGGCCTACCTCGATCTCACCGCCGACCACGCGCAGTTCACCGCAACCCACTGACTTCCCCGAGCCTTCAGGAGGCACCGCCATGCGCGCCGCTCTGCCCACCGTCCCCACCCTGCACTCGGAATGGATCAAGATACAGTCCCTGCGCGGCACCCTGGGAGGGCTGATCGCCGTCCTCGCAGCCACCGCGGGCATCCAGGCGCTGACGGCCGCAGCGATCGGCCGGGCCGAGGAGGGCAGCATGGGTTCCGATCCGCTCTTCGCCGCCTACTACGGCATATCCTTCGGCCAGATCGCCGCGATGGTCTTCGGCGCCGGCGCCGTCTCCAGCGAGTTCCACAACGGCGCTCTGCGCACCTCCCTGGCGGCCATCCCGAACCGCACCCGCTTCTACCTGTCGAAGGTCGCGACAGTGGGCGCCCTGGCCCTGCTCACAGGTCAGGTCACCGGGCTGGCCACGTTCGTGGCGGGGCAGGCGTTCATGGGTCAGCACGCCCTGGAGCTCGGCGACCCGGGCACCTACCGCGCCGTCGTCGGCAGCGGTCTCTACCTCACGCTGATGGCCTTGTTCGCGGCCGGGCTGACCGCCGTACTGCGCAGCGGGACGGTCGTACTGAGCCTGCTCATACCCTTCGTCCTGCTGGTGTCCTTCGTCGTCGGGGAGGCCTCGGGCGGCGCGGCCCAGTTCCTGCCGGACCGGGCCGGGCAGTTGGTGGTGCACTCCCGGATGGAGGGCGACCTCGGCCCCTGGACCGGTCTCGGCGTGATGGCCCTGTGGGCGGGTGCCGCCGTGCTCGGCGGCTGGCTGGCGGTGCGCCGCAGGGACGCGTGACGTCAGGCCAGTTGTCAGTGCTGCTCGGGATACTGACGGCATGACCACGGCAGAGCACCTCGACACGATCGACCGGCTCCTGGCGCAGGAGTTCCCCCGGGAGCCGGTCCGCACCGTCGACAGCAGCAGCGGTCCGGGCTTCCACCTGGTGCAGCTCTCCCGGACACCGCACTTCTGGGACGACGACGGCTCGGGCCGCATCGAGGCCGCCGACCAGATCAGCGCAGAGTACGGGGCACTCACCCAGGCCGCGACCGACCGATGGGGAGACCCGCAGATCTTCAGCCTGGGGACGCTGAGGGACCGGGTGTTCGAGGGGGAGGAGATATCGCAGCCATGGACCGACCTGAGCGCCGGCACCGACCACGTCCACCTCTGGCGGGCCGGAGAGCGCTGGCTGGTGGCCTGTGTGACACAGCGAGACCACGAAGACCCCTACCTGTTGACGGCAGCGGTCACCGCCATCGACCCGCCGTAGACACCGGTACGCCAGGGCACTGCGCGCATCGCGGACCCACGGCGTACCGCCCCGCCCGGGCGGGTCAGTAGTGACTCGCCCGCCACCAGCGGGCGGATCCTGTCACCAGCCGCTGACGTGGTCCGATCCGGGATCAGACGCCCCAGGCCGTCTCTTCACGGACAGGCATTCGGGCCTGTAAGCGATATGACGCGCAACGCATGCTGGAGTAGGAGCGGGCGCCGGATCGGGGCGACTTGGCCCTCGAAGGGGATGAACGCGGCCAGGGCGGCGCTAGGGTTTCCCGGTGAGTGACGTCTATGAGCTGATGGTTGCCATTGACCTGCGGGATGAGATCTCCGAGGGAGAACTCGCCGAGTTGCGCTGGCACCTGGGGATCGGGGATCGGCCGCAGCGGTTGTCCATCGTCACCAGGTTCCCGGTCGTGGTGTGGGACGACGAGGGTGGTCCGGTGATCGAGGAGGATCCCCGTCCGCTGCTGGCCGGGCGGGGGGCCGCGTCGCGGGTGGGCGGGGTGCTCTGCTCGGCGCTGGAGAGTCGGGCGGACCTGCCGCGGAAGGGCTGGGCGCTGATGTCCCGACAGGAGATCCACCCGGACGAGTTCGAGCAGGCCGGCGAGCTGCTCCGCTGGATGGCCGCAAGGGCTCACGAGACGCACCTGCGGGGGGACGGCGCCGTCGGGGTCGGGTTCCTCAGGTTCCACGAAGCCGAGCTCCCCGAGGTGCTGCACGTCGAGGGCGGGCGGGTCGGATGGCCGGAGTGAGCCCGGCTCCCGGGGCCGTCAGGCCGGGGGAGCCGCGGCCTCGCGGAGGCGCGCGTACTCCTGCGCCATGGACTCGGCGGTCCAGTGGGCGTTGAGGCCGCTGGGGTTGGGCAGGGCCCAGATACGGGTGGAGCCGATGGTGCGCTCCTGGAGGCCGATCTGTGCCTTCCTCTCGCCGAAGGCCGTCCGGTAGGCCGTGACGCCGACCACGGCCAGCCATTGGGGGCGCAGCAGTTCCACCTTCGCCGTCAGGATGCGGCCGCCCTCGCGGAACTCCTCCGCGCTCAGCTCGTCGGCACGCGCCGTGGCGCGGGCCACGACGTTGGTGATGCCGAGGCGGTAGGTCAGGAGTTCCTCCTGCTCCGCGGGGGCCAGGCGGCGCGGAGTGAAGCCCGAGAGGTGCAGGACCGGCCAGAAGCGGTTGCCGGGGCGGGCGAAGTGGTGGCCCGTCGCGGCGGAGAGGAGACCGGGGTTGATGCCGCAGAACAGCACACGCAGACCGCCCGCGACCACGTCCGGGAGGACGCGGTCGCGGGCGGCGGCCAGCTCTTCGGGGGTCAGAGGATCGACCCCGGCGCGTATCCGGCGGCCTCCGGGTGCTGCTTGGCGATCGCCTCGATACGGGAGACCACCGTCCCGACCTGGTCGCCCGCGGCGCCCGTGAAGGACAGCTTGTCCGCCATCAGCGCGTCGAGCTGGGCCCGGTCCAGCGGCATCCGCTCGTCGGCGGCCAGCTTGTCCAGCAGCTCGTTGCGCTCGGCGCCCTGCTCGCGCATGGCGAGCGCCGAAGCCACCGCGTGCTCCTTGATGACCTCGTGGGCGGCCTCGCGGCCCACACCGGCCCGCACCGCGCCCATCAGGACCTTGGTGGTCGCGAGGAAGGGAAGGTAGCGGTCCAGCTCGCGGGCGACGACCGCGGGGAACGCGCCGAACTCGTCGAGGACCGTCAGGAAGGTCTCCAGCAGGCCGTCGAAGGCGAAGAAGGCGTCCGGCAGGGCCACGCGGCGAACCACGGAGCAGGAGACGTCGCCCTCGTTCCACTGGTCGCCGGCCAGCTCGCCGGTCATCGAGGCGTAACCGCGCAGGATGACCATCAGGCCGTTCACGCGCTCGCAGGAGCGGGTGTTCATCTTGTGGGGCATCGCGGAGGAGCCGACCTGGCCGGGCTTGAAGCCCTCGGTGACCAGCTCGTGGCCGGCCATCAGGCGGATCGTCTTGGCGATCGAGGACGGGGCCGCGGCCAGCTGGACCAGCGCGGTGACCACGTCGTAGTCGAGCGAGCGCGGGTAGACCTGGCCGACCGAGGTGAAGGCGTGCGCGAAACCGAGGTGGGTCGCGATCCGCTGCTCCAGGTCGGCCAGCTTGGCGGCGTCGCCGCCGAGCAGGTCGAGCATGTCCTGGGCGGTGCCGACGGGGCCCTTGATGCCGCGCAGCGGGTAGCGGTCGAGGAGGTTCTCCAGGCGGTCGTAGGCCACCAGCAGCTCGTCGGCCGCGGTGGCGAAGCGCTTGCCCAGGGTGGTGGCCTGCGCGGCCACGTTGTGGGAGCGGCCGGCCATGACCAGCTCGGCGTGCTCGCCGGCCAGCTTGCCGAGGCGGGCGAGGACGGCGACCGTACGGTCGCGGGCCAGCTCCAGCGAGAGGCGGATCTGGAGCTGCTCGACGTTCTCGGTCAGGTCACGGGAGGTCATGCCCTTGTGGACGTGCTCGTGACCCGCGAGGTCGTTGAACTCCTCGATGCGGGCCTTCACGTCGTGCCGGGTGACCTTCTCGCGCTCGGCGATGGAGGCGAGGTCGACCGTCTCGAGGACGCGCTCGTAGTCGGCGAGGGCCGCGTCCGGGACCTCGATACCGAGGTCCTTCTGGGCGCGCAGCACGGCGAGCCACAGCCGCCGCTCCAGCGTCACCTTGTACTCGGGGGACCACAGGACGGCGAGCTCCGCGGAGGCGTAGCGGCCGGCCAGGACATTGGGGATGCGGGGCTTGGCAGTCACGTGTAGGGATTCTACTTGGGCCGCCGCTGTGTGTTTACGCAGGTCGGGCGACCGCTCGTGATTGTGCCTTGCTACGAGAGCGGCGCGTCCCCGTACGGCTGCAGTTCGGGGCGCTTGGCCGGGCGGCCGTCCCCGGAGGAGCGGCCCGTCAGGCGGCGCCCTATCCACGGGAGCAGGTGCTGCCGGGCGAAGTTCAGGTCCTGCGACCGGCGCGCCGCCCAGCCGGGCGGCTCGGCGACGGGCAGTTCGGTACGCCAGTCCAGCTCGGAGGGCAGGCCCAGCGTCTGCCAGACGGCCTCAGCCACCCGGCGGTGGCCGTCGGGCGTCAGGTGGAGCCGGTCGACGTCCCACATCCGGGGGTCCGCGAGGACGGGAGCGCCGTAGAGGTCCACCACCAGGGCGCCGTGCCGGGCGGCGAGCTCGTCGATGGTGGCGAACAGCTGCTCCATGCGGGGGCGGAAGCGTTCCATCACCGGCCCGTTGCGTCCCGGGGAGCGCATCAGGACGAGCTTCTTGCAGGAGGGTGCGAGGAGCTCCACCGACGACTCCAGGTGGTCACGGACCCGGCCCATGTCCACCTTGGGGCGCAGTGCGTCGTTCAGCCCGCCCACGAGAGTCACCACGTCGGCGCCCATCGCGGCCGCCAGGGGGACCTGGTCCTGCGCGATCTGTCCGATGAGCTTGCCGCGGACCGCGAGGTTCGCGTAGCGGAAGCCCGGCTCGCGAGCCGCGAGGCGGGCGGCCAGCAGGTCGGCCCAGCCGCGGTAGGAGCCGTCGGGCAGGAGGTCGGACATTCCCTCGGTGAAGGAGTCGCCGACCGCGACGAAACTGGTGTAGGACGCATTCATCTCCATGGCGGAGTGATGTTACCGCGCGGTACCCCGGCCCCGCCTTCAAGGCCGGGACACCGCGCCCCGGAGCGCTACGCGGAGGCCGGCCTTCCGAACAGCTCCCGCAGCACGTCCTCCATCGTCACCAGGCCCGTCATGGCGTCCTCCGCCCCCAGGACCGCCGCCAGGTGGGTGCGGCTGCGCCGCATCGCGGTCAGTACGTCGTCCAGCGGGGTCTCCGGCCGCACCTGCGCGATCGGGCGCAGCGCAGACGCCGGGAACGGCTCGTCGCGCGACTCCCCGTCGGCGTCCAGGGCGTCCTTGACGTGCAGGTAACCCAGGATCCTGTGCTGTGCGTCGACCACCGGGAAGCGGGAGTACCCGCTTTCGGCCGACAGCCGCTCCAGACCCGCCGGAGTGATGCCCTCGCGGGCCGAGATCACCCGCTCCGCCGGCAGCACCACGTCGGTCACCGGCCGCCGGCCCAGTTCCAGGGCGTCGTGCAGACGCTCGCTCGCCCGGTCGTCGAGGAGCCCGGCATCGCTGGAGTCCTTCACCATCCGGGCCAGCTCGTCGTCCGAGAACGTCGCCGTGACCTCGTCCCTGACCTCCACCCGCAGCAGCCGCAGCAGGATGTTGGCGAAGGCGTTGATCGCGAAGATCACCGGTCGCAGCGCCCGGGTGAGGGTCACCAGCGGCGGCCCCAGCAGCAGTGCCGTGGGCACCGGCTCGGACAGTGCCACGTTCTTCGGGAGCATCTCCCCGAAGAGCATGTGCAGGTACGTCGCCAGGGCCAGCGCCACCACGAAGGAGATGGCGTGGGTCAGCCCGGACGGCACCCCGACCAGGTCGAAGAGCGGCGTCAGCAGATGGGCGATGGCCGGCTCGGCCACCACACCCAGCACCAGGGTGCACAGGGTGATGCCGAGCTGCGCCGCCGCCATCAGCGCCGACAGGTGCTCCAGCCCCCACAGGACGGCGCGGGCCCGCCGGTCGCCCTGCTCGGCGTACGGCTCGATCTGGCTGCGCCGGACCGAGATCAGCGCGAACTCCGCGCCGACGAAGAAGGCGTTCACGACCAGGGTCGCCAGGCCGATCAACAGCTGGATCACGGTCATCGCGCGTCCTCCGTCCCGTCGGCGGAGCCTACGGGCGCGTGGAGCAGCACCCGCGCCGCCCGGCGCCCGATGTCGTCCACCACGTCCAGGCGCCAGCCGTCGAGTTCCAGGCTGTCGCCGACGGCCGGGATCCGGCCCAGCTCGGTCGCTATCAGGCCGGCGAGGGTCTCGTACGGGCCGTCCGGCACCCGTAGCCCGATCCGCCGGAGCTGGTCGGTGCGCGCGGCGCCGTCGGCGGAGTAGAGCTGCCGTCCGGAGTCGTCCGTACCGGCCGGGGCGAGGTCGGGGGTCTCGTGCGGGTCGTGCTCGTCGCGCACCTCGCCGACGACCTCCTCGACGATGTCCTCCAGGGTGGCCACCCCCGCCGTGCCGCCGTACTCGTCGATGACCACGGCCATGGTCTGCTTGCCGGACAGCCGGTCCAGCAGTCGGTCCACGGTCAGCGACTCCGGTACGAGGAGGGGCGCGCGCAGGAGCTGCGACACCGGACGGCGGCGCCGCTCCTCGGCGGGCAGCGCCAGCACGTCTTTGATGTGGACGGTGCCGACGACGGTGTCGAGGCTTCCGCGGTAGACGGGGAAGCGGGACAGGCCGGTGGCCATCGTCGCGTTCGCCACGTCCTCGGCGGTGGCCTGCACGTCGAGGGCGGTGACCTGGACGCGCGGGGTCATCACGTTCTCCGCGGTCAGGTCGGCCAGGTTCAGGGTCCGGACGAACAGCTCGGCCGTGTCCTTCTCCAGGGCGCCTTGCTTGGCGGAGTGCCGGGCCAGGGCGACCAGTTCCTGCGGGGTGCGCGCGGAGGCCAGCTCCTCGGTCGGCTCCATGCCGAAACGGCGCACCAGGTGGTTCGCCGTGGTGTTGAGGTGGCTGATCAGCGGCCTGAAGGCCCGGCTGAACACCCGTTGGAAGGTCGCCACCCGCTTGGCGATCGCCAGCGGCGAGGAGATCGCCCAGTTCTTCGGGACCAGCTCGCCGACGACCATCAGGACGACGGTGGACAACACGGTCCCGAGGACCAGGGCGGTGGAGGAGGCGGCGCTCGCCGACAGTCCCATGGCCTCGAACGGCCCCTGGAGCAGGGCGGCGATCGACGGCTCGGAGATCATGCCGATGACCAGGCCGGTCACGGTGATGCCGAGCTGGGCGCCGGAGAGCTGGAAGGTGAGGGTGCGGACGGCCGCCAGGGCGCTGTCGGCACCGCGCTCACCGCGCTCGGCGGCCCGCTCGAGCTCGCTGCGCTCGACGGTCGTGAGCGAGAACTCGGCCGCGACGAAGACTCCGCAGGCAACGCAGAGGAGCAGTGCCACGACGAGCAGGAGGACTTCGGTCATCGGTCGATCACCTCCGTCCCATGATCGGCCAGGAGGAGGGGGATCGCGCGATGTCGCGGACGCGGCGTTCGCGAACGCGGATGTCGTGAGGCGGGATGTCGTGGACTGGGAGGCTCGCCCATGGGCGGACGCTCACACCTTTCACTCAAGAGGGACGGTGACCACATGGTAAAGGACGAGCAAAGCGGGCGGATCATCCTTTTGGCGGAGCGCGGCGGGGTGATGGGATCGGGGACATGAACGATCTTCATATCGGCCCCGCGTCGGCGGGCGATCTCGGCGCCGTACTGGACTTCTGGAGGACCGCCGCCGAGGGGACGAGTATCAGCGACGACCTCGCCGGCGTCGAGCGACTCCACGATCGGGACCCGGGGGCGCTGCTGCTCGCGCGCCGCGACGGCGAGCTCGTCGGGACCGTGATCGCCGGCTTCGACGGCTGGCGCTGTCACCTCTACCGGCTCGCCGTGCACCCCGGGCACCGGCGGCGGGGGATAGGCGCGGCGCTGCTGGCCGCCGCCGAGGAGCGGTTCGCAGCGCTGGGCGGGCGGCGGGCCGACGCGATGGTGCTCGACCGCAACGAGCGGGCGCACCCGGCGTGGGAGGCGGCCGGGTACGGGCCGCAGGAGCAGTGGACGCGGTGGGTCAAGCCGCTCGGCTCGCCGCCGGGGCCGCAGTCTTGAGGGGCTCCGCCCCGCGCCCGCGGCTCGGACGCGGGCGCCGGCCGGAGTGGCGGGGCTCCGCCCCGCGCCCCGTGCCTCAAAGGCCGGCGAGGCTGGAAAATCCCGCCGGCGCGGCTGGGAGATCCCGCCGACGGGGCTGGAAGAGCAACGCCGGCGCGGCCGGAAGCGCACGCCAGTGCGGCTGGAGGCGCGGGGCTTCGTGACTCAGGTGCCGGCGGTCGTGAAGGCCGGGGGTGACCAGGTGGTGAGGAAGGACTCCGCCGACCAGGTGCCCGACAGGGACGGCGCCAGCCAGGAGGGGGCCTCGGCGCGGAAGCGCTCCGGCGCCAGCGTGCCCGAGCCCTCCGGGACCGCGCCCAGGAGCGGCAGCTGCGAGGACTTCGGGAGGTCCGCCAGGTTGCAGCGGGCCGCCAGGTCCGGGGAGTGCGGCCAGCTCCCGACCACCACGCCCAGCGGGGTCAGGCCCCGGGCCCGCAGGGCCTCCGCCGTGAGGGTCGTGGAGTTGAGGGTCCCCAGGCCCGCCTGGGCGACGATCAGGGTCGGGGCGTCCAGTAGCCGTGCGGCGTCGGCCAGCGTGTGGCCCGACTCGTCGAACTGCACGAGCAGTCCGCCCGCACCCTCCACCAGGACCAGGTCGTGGTCCTCGGCCAGCCGCCGGGCGGCCTCCGCGATCTGCGCCGGGGCCAGCGTCGGCAGCCCCGCGCGCCGGGCGGCGGTGTCCGGGGCCAAGGGCTCCGGGTAGCGGGCCAGTTCCATCGCCGTCACGGAGGGGCCGGCCAGCCGCACCACCTCCGCCGCGTCCCCCGGCTCCTGCGGGCCGACACCGGTCTGCGCCGGCTTCAGCACCGCCACCGAGCGGCCCGCCGCCACGGCCGCCGCCGCGAGGGCCGAGGTGACCACGGTCTTGCCGATCTCGGTGCCCGTCCCGGACACCATCACTACGGACATCTAGCCTTCTCAGCCTTCCTGGGCCGCCGCGCACACCGCGCGGCAGATACGGTTCACGTCCGCGTCGCCCGTGACGAACGGCGGCATCACATAGATCAGGTCCCGGAACGGTCTCAGCCACACGCCCTCGCGCACCGCCGCCCGGGTCGCCGCCGCCACGTCGACCTCGTGGTCCAGCTGCACCACGCCGATGGCCCCGAGCACGCGGACGTCCCGTACGCCGGGGATCTCGGCCGCGGCCGCCAGTCCCTCGCGCAGCCCCGCCTCGATCCGCTTGACGTCGAGCGTCCAGTCCTGGCCGAGCAGCAGTTCCACGGAGGCCAGCGCCACCGCCGTGGCCAGCGGGTTCCCCATGAAGGTCGGTCCGTGCGCAAGCACCGGGACCTCGCCCCGGGAGATCCCGTCGGCCACCCGCTCCGTGCACAGGGTCGCCGCCAGCGTGAGGTAGCCGCCGGTCAGGGACTTGCCCAGGCACATCACGTCCGGGGTGATCCCCGCGTGGTCCGCCGCGAAGAGCGCGCCGGTGCGGCCGAAGCCCGTGGCGATCTCGTCCAGGATCAGCAGGACCCCGTACTCGTCGCACAGCTCGCGCAGCACCCGCAGGTAGCCGGGGTGGTGGAAGCGCATGCCGCCCGCGCCCTGTACCACCGGCTCCACGATCACGGCGGCCAGCTCGTCCGCGTGCGCGGCGATCTTGCCGCGCAGGTGGTCGGCGTACGCGGGATCCACGGGCGTGTCGAAGCCGCCGGGCGGCGCGTCCGCGAAGACCTGCCGCGGCAGGTGGCCCTGCCACAGCTCGTGCATGCCGCCCTCGGGGTCGCAGACGGCCATGGGCTGCCAGGTGTCCCCGTGGTAGCCGCCGCGCCAGGTCAGCAGCCGGGTCTTGCCCGTGCGCCCGAGCGAACGCCAGTACTGGAGGCACATCTTGACGGCGACCTCGACGGACACCGAACCCGAGTCGGAGAGGAAGACGTGCTCCAGGCCCGCCGGGGTGACCTCGACGAGCTTCGCGGCGAGCCGGACGGCGGGCTCGTGGGTGAGCCCGCCGAACATCACGTGTGACATCCTGCCGAGCTGCGCGGTCACGGCCTCGTTGAGCACCGGGTGGTTGTAGCCGTGGATGGCCGACCACCAGGAGGACATGCCGTCGACGAGCTCGACGTGACCCTCCCCCTGGGACGGGTCGGCGAGCCTCAGCCGCACCCCCGAGGCGGAGTCGACGACCAGCGGCTCCTGCCGCCCGGGCATCGGGCCGTACGGGTGCCAGACGTGCTGCCGGTCCAGCGCGAGCAGTTCCGCGCCGGCCGACCGCGGGTTGGGCTGATCAGGCATTGGGAGCGATGTCCGTCCCCGCGCCGCGGCGGCGCACCGCCACCAGGTCCGACCGGAGCGCGCCGGGCTCGGCCTGCGCCGGCTGCGCCGGCACCGGCGCGGCCTCCGCGTGCGCGTGGCCCGAGCAGCCGCCGCACGCCGAGCCACAGCCCGCGGCCTCGTCCCCGGCCGAAGCCGCGCCCGCCCCCGAACCGCACAGCGAGGCGCCGCCGTTGGAACCGCAGCCGCCGCCGGACGGGGCCGCGTCGGCCAGGTCGGAGCGGTGCGCGGGAAGGGTCGTCGTACCGGCGCCCTCCACCTCGAAACCGGCGTCCGCGATCATGTCGAGGTCCGCCTGACCGGCCTGGCCCTCGCTGGTGAGGTAGTCCCCCAGGAAGATCGAGTTGACGATGTTCAGGGCCAGCGGCTGCATCGAGCGCAGGTGCACCTCGCGCCCGCCCGCCAGCCGGACCTCGACGTCGGGGCAGACGAACCGCGCCATCGCCAGGATCCGCAGGCAGCGCTGCGGGGTGAGGTTCCACTCCTTGGCCAGCGGAGTGCCCTCGAAGGGGATCAGGAAGTTGACCGGAACCGAGTCGGCGTCCAGCTCGCGCAGCGAGAAGACCACGTCGACGAGGTCCTCGTCGGTCTCGCCCATGCCCGCGATCAGGCCGGAGCAGGCCGACAGGCCCGCCGCATGGGCCTTCTCCACGGTGTCCACGCGGTCGGCGTAGGTGTGGGTCTTGGTGATCTGGCCGTAGGTGGCCTCGGAGGTGTTGAGGTTGTGGTTGTAGGCGTCGGCGCCCGCATCGCGCAGCTTCTCCGCCTGGCCGTCCGAGAGCAGGCCGAGGCAGGCGCACACCTCGATGCCCTCGTTCTGCTCCTTGATCGCCTCGATCGTCTTGCCGACGCGCTCCACGTCCCGGTCCGTCGGACCGCGGCCGCTGGCGACCAGGCAGACCCGCTTCGCCCCGCCCGCGACGCCCGCGGCGGCGGCCTGGGAGGCCTCCTCCGGCTTGAGCCACGTGTACTTGAGGATCTCGGCCTTCGAGCCCAGGCGCTGGGAGCAGTAGGAGCAGTCCTCCGGGCACAGGCCCGACTTCAGGTTGACCAGGTAGTTCAGCTTGACCCGACGCCCGAACCACTGGCGGCGCACCTTGCCGGCCGCGGCCACCACGTCGAGCAGTTCATCGTCAGAAGTCGCCAGTACGGCGAGCGCTTCTTCGCGGGTCGGCAGCTCACGCCGCAGCCCCTTGTCCACCAGGGTGTTCAGCAGGTCCATGGACTCGATCCTGTCCCACTCGACCCATCCCGGCCAAGGAGAGATCGCACAACATGGCCGGATGGGTGTGTGTGTATCACCACACCTGGCGGACAAGTCGCGGGGACTAGGGTCGGGCAGGTCTGTGGACTGCCGACAAAACACGAGGACACGCCGATGCCCCAGCACACTCCCGACCCCGCGGACGTCTTCGCCTGGATCGACGCCGCGGAGCGCGCGCGGGAGCAGGCCGGACTGGTCCGCTCCCTGCGGCCCCGGCCGCCGGTGTCGGCGCTGCTGGACCTCGCGAGCAACGACTACCTCGGCCTGTCCCGGCACTCCGAGACCATCAGGGGGGCCCGCGAGGCGGCCGAGTGCTGGGGCGCCGGAGCGACCGGTTCCCGTCTCGTCACCGGCACCACCGAACTGCACGCGGAGCTGGAGCGGGAACTCGCCGCCTTCTGCGGCTTCGAGGCCGCGCTCGTCCTGTCCTCCGGATACGCGGCCAACCTCGCCGCCGTGACGGCGCTCAGCGACTGGGGCACGCTCGTCGTCTCCGACGCCGGCAACCACGCCTCCATCGTCGACGGCTGCAGGCTCTCGCGCGCCGAGACCGCGGTGGTCCCGCACTCCGACCCGGACGCCGCGCGCAAGGCGCTCGCCGCGCACGAGGGCCGGGCCCTGCTGGTCAGCGACTCGGTGTTCTCCGTCGACGGCGACGCCGCCCCGCTCGCCGGATACGCCGCCGCCTGCCGTGACGAGGGCGCGGCCCTGCTCGTGGACGACGCCCACGGTCTGGGTGTCCTGGGCGAGGGCGGCCGGGGCGCGCTGCACGCCGCCGGGCTCGCCGGCGCGCCCTACGTGGTCGCCACCCTGACCCTGTCGAAGTCGCTGGGCAGCCAGGGCGGTGCGGTGCTCGGCCCGGCCAAGGTCATCAGGCACCTGGTCAACACGGCGCGCACCTTCATCTTCGACACCGGCCTGGCGCCGGCCGCCGCGGGCGCGGCCCTCGCGAGCCTGCGCCTGCTCCGGCGGGAACCGGAGCGCGCCGGCCGCGCCCGCGAGGTGGCCGACCGGCTGTACGGGCGGCTCACCGCGTCCGGTCTGACCGCGGCCCGGCCGGACGCGGCCGTGGTGTCGGTACGGGCCCCGTCGGCCGCGGCGGCACTGCGCTGGGCCGCCGACTGCCGCGAGGCAGGTCTGTCCGTGGGATGCTTCCGCCCGCCGTCGGTGCCGGACGGCATCTCCCGGCTGCGGCTGACCGCCCGGGCCGACCTCACGGGGGACGAGATCGATCGGGCGGTCGGGACGATCGTCGCGACCGCGCCCGCCGGGGCCACGGACCGCTAGACGGACGCGTGCGCGTCCGCCCGTACGGAGGCGAGGAAGCCGTCCCAGGCCGGCCCGGTGAAGAGCACGGCCGGGCCGTCCGTCCGCTTGGAGTCGCGGACGGCCAGCAGACCGTCGCCGAGGACGGCCGCTTCCACGCAGTTGTTCATCCCGGTGCTGCGGCTGCTCCGCCGCCACCGCGCAGCTCTGATCAGAAGTCCGCTGGTGCTCATAGGGGTTGCGGACACGGGGGTGCCTCCTCTACGCGTCGTCAGCGAGTGAGCTGATGAGTTCCGACGAGTCCTGGGGCGGGAGGGCGTGCGCCTGGATGGTGCGGAACGCGGCGCCGTACGCTTCTAGGTCTTCCTTCCGCTCCAGATAGAGGCTACTCGTCAAATGGTCGAGTACCACCACATCCAGATCGGCGATGTTCGTAAATGAGAAAATAACGAACGGTCCGGTGAGGCCGAGATGCCCGCCCACGCTGAACGGCAGTACCTGGAGGCTCACTTGGGGGAGCCGCGCCACGCCGGCCAGGTGCCGCAGCTGCTCCGCCATCACCCGGGGCCCGCCGATCTGCCGGCGCAGCACCGCCTCGTCCAGCACCGCGCTCAGCTCCAGCGGCGGATCGGCCCGCAGCACCGACTGCCGGGCCAGCCGTACGTCGACCAGCGCGTCCACCTTCGGTTCCGGAAGCCCGCCCAGCGCCGCCCGGGTCACGGCCCGCGCGTAATCGGGGGTCTGCAACAGCCCCGGCACCACGGACAGTTCCACCGTACGGGCCGACCGGGCCCCCGCCTCCAGGCTGATGAAGTCCCGGTACTCCTGCGGCAGCAGCCCCCGGTAGTCGTGCCACCACTGGCGCCCCCGCCCGGTGTCGCCGCCCGGCCCGGGACCGGCGGCGGAGGCCGAGAGGGCCTCCAGGAGCGCCCGCTGCTCCGGGCTCACGAACTCCCCGTAGGCGTCGAGGAGCAGCCGGATGTCCTGCGGTTTCACGCCACTGCGGCCCGTCTCGATACGGCTGATTTTCGACTGGTGCCATCCCACGATCCGGGCGGCCTCACCACTGGTGAGACCGGACCGGTCACGCAGGGCACGCAGTTCCTCGCCGAGCTTGCGCCGACGCACCGCGGGACCGTGCTGCACACCCGCCTCCTTCCACCGGCACAGCTCGCACCAGTCTGCCGTCCAAATACGCTCTTCCGTAGCAGAGTTCACCGCATCGGGCGACAGATATATGCATATCTTTGGGGAAAGGCTGATGTGGCGGCACGATGGGTGGCACTCTGGCGTCCAGCACAGATCCGGGGCTTTTCCGCTCCGGTGGGAAAGGGACGTCGCCATGGCAGACCACCAGGAAGCATCCGTCACTCTGCCGAGCGATCCCGCCTCGGTGGCCGCTGCCCGGCGCTTTGTCGCGGAGGTGCTGGAGGAGTGGGGACTGCCCGATGACACCGAGACCGCCGACAGCATCCGGCTGATCGTCTCGGAACTCGCCACCAACGCCGTACAGCACACTTTCGGCCAGTCGCCCACCTTCACCGTCGACATCCGTCTGGAGCGCGAGGAGTGGCTCCGGGTCGGGGTGACCGACAGTCACCCGCGCTGGCCCCGGCGGCTTCCCGCCGCCGTCCAGCAGGACAACGGCCGGGGCATGGTCATCATCCGCTGGCTCGCCGCGGAGGCGGGCGGCAGGCTCTCGGTCACGCCCACCGAGGACGGCGGCAAGACCGTGTGGATCGCGCTGCCCTGGACCGTGGGGGCACCGGCCGCGGCCGCCGGGGGCTGCTGACCGCGGACGCGCCGCGATCTGTATACGGAAGTCGGAGCCGGCGGGCCGCGGGCCTGAACCGGGTGCCTTCCCGAAACGTGGGTTAACCCGGTGGAAAAGTGCCGCCCTTAACGTGACGGTCACGTGCGACCACCAATGATCACCCATGAGCCGGCAAAGCTGCGGTGGGCGGAACGGAAAGCCTTCCCCTGCGTTGGGCAAGAGACGCTTGGGTCGGAAACGTGCAGGTCAACAAAGTGTTGAGGGCCGCTAGGGTCGCCTCGGCGCGAAGTCGATCTTGTCCCGGAAGCTTGGTGAATACGAGTGCAACTGACACCGCACGAACAGGAGCGACTGCTCATCCACGTGGCCGCGGACGTGGCCGAGAAGCGGAGGGCGCGCGGAGTACGCCTCAACCACCCCGAGGCGGTGGCGCTGATCACCTCGCACATCCTCGAAGGCGCCCGCGACGGCCGGACGGTGGCCGAGCTGATGGCCTCCGGCCGCACCGTGCTGAGCCGGGCGGACGTCATGGAGGGGATCTCCGAGATGATCCACGACGTGCAGGTCGAGGCGACCTTCCCGGACGGCACCAAACTCGTCACAGTCCACGACCCCATCGTCTGACAAGGAGCACCTCCCATGATCCCCGGCGAAATCGCCTTCGGGGAGGGCCCGGTACTCCTCAACGAGGGCCGCCCCGTCACCCGTCTCACCGTGCTCAACTCCGCCGACCGTCCCGTCCAGGTCGGCTCCCACTACCACTTCGCCGAAGCCAACCCCGGCCTCGACTTCGACCGCGCCGCGGCCCACGGGCTCCGGCTCAACATCGCCGCCGGCACGGCCGTCCGCTTCGAGCCGGGCATTCCGGCGTCGGTGGAACTGGTCCCGCTCGCCGGCCTGCGGACCGTACCCGGACTGCGCGGGGAGACCGGAGGACCGCTCGATGGCTGAGATCTCCCGCCAGGTGTACGCCGACCTCTTCGGACCGACGGCCGGGGACCGGATCCGGCTCGCCGACACCGACCTCTTCGTCGAGATCGAGCAGGACCTCGGCGGCGGCCCCGGCCGCTCCGGCGACGAAGCCGTCTTCGGCGGCGGCAAGGTCATCCGCGAGTCCATGGGCCAGGCCCGCACCACCCGGGCCGAAGGCGCACCCGACACCGTGATCACCGGAGTGGTGGTCCTCGACCACTGGGGCATCGTCAAGGCCGACCTCGGCATCCGCGACGGCCGGATCTGCGGCATCGGCAAGGCCGGCAACCCCGACACCATGGACGGCGTCGACCCCGCACTCGTCATCGGCCCCGAGACCGAGATCATCGCGGGCAACGGGAAGATCGTCACCGCCGGCGCCATCGATGCCCACGTGCACTTCATCTCCCCGACGGTCATCGACGAGGCCCTCGCCTCCGGCATCACCACCCTGGTCGGCGGCGGCACCGGACCCGCCGAGGGCACCAAGGCCACCACCGTCACCCCCGGGCCCTGGCACCTCGCCCGGATGTTCGCGGCGCTGGAGGCCCACCCGGTCAACATCGGCCTCCTCGGCAAGGGCAACACCACCTCCCGCGAGGCCATGCACTCCCAACTGCGCGGCGGCGCCCTCGGATTCAAGATCCACGAGGACTGGGGCGCCACCCCCGCCGTCATCGACGCCTGCCTGAGCGTCTGCGACGAGACCGGCGCCCAGGTCGCCATCCACACCGACACGCTCAACGAGGCCGGCTTCGTCGCCGACACCCTCGCGGCCATCGCCGGGCGGACCATCCACTCGTACCACACCGAGGGCGCCGGCGGCGGGCACGCACCCGACATCATCACTGTGGTCTCCGAGCCGAACATCCTGCCCAGTTCCACCAACCCCACCCGGCCGCACACCGTCAACACCGTCGAGGAGCACCTCGACATGCTGATGGTCTGCCACCACCTCAACCCGGCCGTCCCCGAGGACCTCGCCTTCGCCGAATCCCGCATCCGGCCCTCGACGATCGCCGCCGAGGACGTCCTGCACGACCTCGGCGCCATCTCCATCATCTCCTCCGACTCCCAGGCCATGGGCCGCGTCGGCGAGGTGGTGCTGCGCACCTGGCAGACCGCCCACGTGATGAAGCGGCGGCGCGGCTTCCTCCCCGGCGACGGACCCGCCGACAACCACCGGGCCCGCCGCTACGTCGCCAAATACACGATCAACCCCGCCGTGGCCCAGGGCATCGCCCGCGACGTCGGCTCGATCGAGACCGGCAAGCTCGCCGACCTGGTGCTGTGGAACCCCGCCTTCTTCGGGGTCAAGCCCGAACTCGTCATCAAGGGCGGTCAGATCGCCTACGCGCAGATGGGCGACGCCAACGCCTCCATCCCCACCCCGCAGCCCGTGCTGCCCCGGCCGATGTTCGGCAGCCACGGCCGCGCGCCCGGCCTGAACTCGCTGAACTTCACCGCCCAGGCGGCACTCGACGACGGCCTGCCCGAACGGCTCGGACTCGACAAGCGGTTCACCGCCATAGAGACCACGCGGAAGGTGACCAAGGCGGACATGCGCAACAACGACGCCATGCCGCGGGTCGAGGTCGACGCCGACACCTTCACCGTCACCATCGACGGCGAGGCGGTGGAGCCCGCGCCCGCCGCGGAACTTCCCATGGCCCAGCGCTACTTCCTCTTCTGATGGGCCCCGCCACATGAGCCTCGCCGCGCTGCTCGTCCTCGCGGACGGCCGCTTCCCCGCCGGGGGCCACGCCCACTCCGGCGGGGCCGAGGCCGCCTGCAAGGCGGGCCGGATCCACGACGCGGCCACCCTGGAGGACTTCTGCCGGGGCCGGCTGCACACCGCCGGGCTCACCGCGGCGGCCCTCGCCGCCGCGGCCGCCCTCGGCCTCGACCCGGCCGTACTCGACGCCGCGGCCGACGCCCGCACCCCGTCGCCCGCGCTGCGCACCGCGGCGCGGCGACTGGGCCGCCAGCTGCTGCGGGCCGCACGGGCCACCTGGCCCGACCCCGGCCTGGAGCAGCTCGCCGCCGCCTTCCCGCGCGGCGCCCACCAGCCCCTGGTGCTCGGTCTGACCGCCCGGGCGGCCGGGCTCGGGCCGCTCGACGCCGCGCACGTGGCGGCGTACGAGAGCGTCGGCGGACCGGCGACCGCCACCGTGCGGCTACTCGGCCTCGACCCCTTCGAGGCGAGCGGGGTACTGGCCCGGCTCGCCCCCGAGCTCGACTCCGTCGCGGCCCGGGCCGGCGACGCCGCGCACCGGGCACTGCTGGACGGGACCGAGGCCCTGCCTGCGGCCTCCTCGCCCCTGCTGGAGATCGCGGCCGAGGTGCACGCCGGCTGGCCGGTACGCCTGTTCGCCTCCTGACCACGCCACCGCACCCCTTCGACCCCCGGGAGCCCCCATGCACCTCGACCACGCCGTCGCGCAGCCCCACCGGCACACCCACAGCGCCGCACCGCTGCGCGCCGACGGCACCCGGCGCGCCCTGCGCATCGGACTCGGCGGACCCGTCGGCTCCGGCAAGACCGCCACCGTCGCCGCCCTGTGCCGCGCTCTGCGCACCGACCTGTCCATGGCGGTGGTCACCAACGACATCTACACCCGCGAGGACGCCGAGTTCCTGCTCCGCGAGGCGGTCCTGCCGCCCGAGCGGATCGCAGCGGTCGAGACCGGGGCCTGCCCGCACACCGCCATCCGCGACGACATCTCCGCCAACCTGGAAGCCGTCGAGGAACTGGAGGACGCCTTCCGCGAGCACGCCCCGCTCGACCTGATCCTCGTCGAGTCCGGCGGGGACAACCTCACCGCCACCTTCTCCCGGGGCCTCGTCGACGCCCAGATCTTCGTCATCGACGTGGCCGGCGGCGACGACATCCCCCGCAAGGGAGGCCCCGGTGTCACCACTGCCGACCTCCTCATCGTCAACAAGACCGACCTCGCCCCCCACGTCGGCTCCGACCTCGGCCGGATGGCCCGCGACGCGGCCGAGCAGCGCGGTGAACTGCCCGTCGCCTTCCAGTCGCTGCGCGGCCCCGAGGGCGTGGCCCCGGTCGCCGACTGGGTGCGCGGGCGGATCGCCGCCTGGAGCGTGCGGTGACCACCGCGCCGCCCGTCCCCCCGCCCGCGACGGGAGTGCGGGCCACCGCCCGCATCCACGCCGTGGCCGACGGGCGGGGCGGGACCGCCCTGCCCCTGCTCGCCGGGGAGGGCCCGCTCGCCCTGCGCCGCACCCGCGGCCGGGAGGCCCAGGAGGCCGGGGTCGTGCTCGTCGGCGCGATGAGCGCCCCGCTCGGCGGCGACCACCTCACCGTCCGCGCCACCGCCGGGCCCGGCGCCCGCCTGGCCCTGGCCTCGGCGGCGGCCACCCTGGCCCTGCCCGGCCGGGCCGGCGAGCCCGCCCGCTACGACGTGGAGCTGGACCTGGAGGACGGGGCCTCGGTGCGGTGGCTGCCGGAGCCGCTCGTTTCGGTGCGCGGCAGCGACCTGCGGGTGCGCACCCGCGTCCGGCTCGCGCCCACCGCACGCCTGATGCTGCGCGAGGAACAGGTGCTGGGACGCCACGGAGAACCGCCCGGTCTGCTGCGCAGCCGCCTCACCGTCACCCGCGGCGGCCGGCCGCTGCTGGACCAGGAGCTGGCCTGCGGCCCCGGCGCACCCGGGGGCTGGGACGGGCCGGCCGGACTGGGCGGACACCGGGCCGTCGGCCAACTCCTCGTGGTGGACCCGGCGTTCGCGCAGGACCCGCCGCCGGCCGCGGTGCTGGGGGAGTGCGCCGTCGCGACTCCGCTGGCCGGGCCCGCCGTCCTCGTGACGGCCCTGGCCGGGGACGCCCTCCGGCTGCGCGAGGTGCTCGACGCGGCCTGCCGTACCTACGACCGCTGAACGCGGGACGAATCGGGCACCGCTCAGCGGTACACGCCTGTCCGGTTATCGGGTTGGCAAAGAAGTCCGCCCCACCCTGTCGCCGGGGCGGGCCCAGACGTCAGGATCCCCCTGCACGCCGACGACCGAAGCGGCCAACCCGGCCGCCCACGGCGGGATCTGACGCAGGGGGAACAACCACGTGATACGCAACGCGGCGCTGGGGAGCGCCGCCACACTGATCACCGGCACGCTGGCCGCGGGCCTGCTGCTCGCTCCGCCGGCCGCCGCGGCGCCGGCCGACCGGGAATTCCGGCTCCCGGAGTCGCTGGGCGTGCAGATCGCCGCCGCGCGCGCTTCCCGTACCGGGATCGAATGGAAGGACTGCCCGGCGGACTGGGGCCTGGAGAAGCCCATCCAGTGCGGCTGGGTGAAGGTCCCGCTGGACTACGCGAAGCCCTACGGCAAGACCATCGACATCGCCGTCGACCGGATCGGCAGCACGGGCACCAAGGAGGAGCGCCAAGGCGCCCTCGTGTACAACCCCGGCGGCCCCGGCGGTTCCGGCATGCGCTTCCCGCGCCGGGTCACCACCAAGAGCCCGCTGTGGGTCAACGCCTCCAAGGCCTACGACTTCGTCGGCTTCGACCCGC
This sequence comes from Streptomyces virginiae, assembly GCF_040638905.1. Classification (GTDB taxonomy): domain Bacteria; phylum Actinomycetota; class Actinomycetes; order Streptomycetales; family Streptomycetaceae; genus Streptomyces; species Streptomyces virginiae_B. The sequence continues at coordinate 100,501 of NZ_JBEZYV010000015.1, forward strand.
GCGGTGTCGGCCGTTCCGCGCCCATCTCCTGCATCGACCCGCAGGAGTTCGTGAAGGCCCCCAAGGCCGACCCGGTCCCGGACAGCGAGGCCGACAAGCGCGCCCAGCGCAAGCTCGCCGCCGAGTACGCGGACGGCTGCAAGGAGCGCAGCGGCGAGATGCTGCCGCACATGACCACGCCGAACACCGCGCGCGACCTCGACGTCGTCCGGGCCGCGCTCGGCGAGAAGAAGCTGAACTACCTCGGCGTCTCCTACGGCACCTACCTGGGCGGGGTCTACGCGACCCTCTTCCCGACCCACGTGCGCCGCATGATCGTCGACAGCGTGGTGGACCCGTCGCAGGACAACATCTGGTACGAGGCCAACCTCGGCCAGGACGTCGCCTTCCAGACGCGCTGGAACGACTGGCAGGACTGGGTCGCCAAGAACGACGCCGTCTTCCACCTCGGCGACACCCGCGCGAAGGTCGACGCCAAGTGGCAGGAGCTGCGCGGCAAGGCCAAGGCCGACCCGCTCGGCGGGATCGTCGGCCCGGCCGAGCTCATCGGCTTCTTCCAGAGCGCCCCGTACTACGACTCCTCCTGGGTGCCCGTCGCCCAGACCTTCGCGGCCTGGGCGGCCGGCGACGAACAGGCGCTCATCGACGCCATCGCCCCGGACATGTCGGACACCAAGGGCAACGCGGCGTCGGAGAACAGCAACGCCGTCTACACCGCCGTCGAGTGCGCCGACGCGAAGTGGCCCACCAGCTGGTCCAAGTGGGACCGCGACAACACCAAGCTGCACGAGAAGTACCCGTTCCTGACCTGGTCGAACGCGTGGATGAACCTGCCGTGCGCGACCTGGAGGGCAAAGCAGAGCACCCCGATCGAGGTCGGGGCCGAGCGCGGTCTGCCGCCGGTCCTGATCGTCCAGTCCGAGCGGGACGCGGCCACCCCCTACAAGGGCGCGGTCGAGCTGCACCGCCGCCTCGCCGGCTCGCGGCTGATCACCGAGCAGAACGCCGGCTCGCACGGTGTCACCAGCCTGGTGAACGGTTGCATCAACACGCGGGTGGACACCTACCTGCTGACCGGCAAGGTGGACGCCAAGGACGTGACGTGCGCCCCGCACGCCACTCCGGTGGCCCCGGCCGCGGCGGCCGCCCGCGCGCTGGACGCCGCTGCGGCCGGACTCCCGGCGCGCGAGGAGCTCCCCGCCGTACGCTGAGGCCGCGGACGGGGAAGCGGGCAGCCCCCGCGTGACCCGTGAAGCGGGAGAAGGCTCAGCGCGTCGTGCGCCGGGCCTTCTTCCGCGCTTCCTCCTCCTCGGCCTTGACCTCGGCCGCGTACCGGTCGACGTACTCCTGCCCGGACAGGCCGAGGATCGCGTACATGATCTCGTCGGTGACCGCCCGCAGGACGGCGCGCTCGCCCTCCATCCCGGCGTACCGGGAGAAGTCCAGCGGCTCGCCGAACCGGATCGTCACCCGCCGGATGTTCGGGAGCTTCTGCCCGGGCGGCTGGATCTCGAAGGTGCCCACCATCGCGCAGGGCACGACCGGCACCCCGGCGCCGAGAGCCATGGCGGCCACGCCCACCTTGCCCTTGTAGAGCCGGCCGTCGTGCGAGCGGGTGCCCTCCGGGTAGATGCCCAGCAGCTCGCCCTTGGCCAGTACGCCCAGCCCTTCGCGCAGGGCCGCCCGGCCGGCGTTCTTGCCGGACCGGTCCACGGGGATCTGCCCGGCGCTGCGGAAGAACGCCGCCGTCAGCCTGCCCTTGATCCCGGGACCGGTGAAGTACTCGGCCTTCGCCAGGAAGGTGATCCGCCGGGCCAGGATCGCGGGCATCAGGAAGTGGTCGGAGAACGACAGGTGATTGCCCGCGACGATCGCGGCGCCCTCCGCCGGGATGTTCTCCAGCCCCTCGATCCGCGGCCGGAACAGCAGCCGCAGCAGGGGTCCGAGGAACACGTGCTTGAGCAAGTGGTAGAACACCAGGCCGCTCCTGTCGGTATCCCGTTGTCACGACCAGTCTACGGACGGTGAGTCGCGGGATGGAGGGGGCGGTGGTGACCTTCCTCAGGTACTGCGCGAGGCGGCCATCCCCGCCGTCAGCAGCCCCAGGACCACCCAGCCGAACCACAGCCAGCCGTTGCTGCCGAGGACCACGGAGTACGTGGCGACGGCCACCAGTGCGGCGAAGGTCATGACTGCCATCGCCTTAACGGATCCGGTCATGCCCCATGGTGGCGCGCGGAGGCCGGGTTCCGCTACTGGCCACGCGCTTGGAGCGAGGCGAGATACGCGTTGTACGCCTCCAGCTCCTGGTCTCCGTTGCGGTCGGCGGCCCGGTCGGAGCGCTTCGCGGCCCGCTGCTCGGAGCGGTACCACTGGTAGATCAGGGCGATCAGGACCAGCACCGAGGGGATCTCGCTGAACGCCCAGGCGATGCCGCCGCCCCACTGCTGGTCGAGCAGCGGATCGATGTCGAGGGAGGCCGGCGGGTTCGCGTACGTCTTGATCATCGGCTGGCTCGCCATCATCAGGGCGATGCCGAAGAACGCGTGGAAGGGCATGCCCGCGAAGAGCTCCAGCATCCGCATGACGTAGCCCGGACGGTGCGGACCGGGGTCGATGCCCATGATCGGCCAGAAGAAGATCAGGCCGACCGCGAAGAAGTGGACCATCATCGCGATGTGCCCGGTGCGGCTCTCCATCAGAAAGTCGAAGAGCGGGGTGAAGTACAGCGCGTAGAGGCTCGCGATGAACATCGGGATCGTGAACGCCGGATGGGTGATCACCCTCATGTACCGGCTGTGCAGCAGCGCCAGCAGGAGCTCGCGCGGGCCCTTGCGGCCGCGGCCGGCGGGCGGCAGCGCGCGCAGCGCCAGCGTCACCGGGGCGCCCAGCAGCACCAGGATCGGGGTGATCATGCTGATCACCATGTGCTGGACCATGTGCACGCTGAACATGACCATGCCGTAGTCGTTCAGCTGGGTGCACATCACCAGGATCACGGTCAGCACGCCCGCGGTGAAGGCGATGGTCCGGCCCAGCGGCCAGGAGTCCCCGCGCCGGCGCAGCCGCAGCACGCCCCACCCGTACAGGGCGAGCCCCAACAGCGAGCCGAACAGGAAGAAGGCGTCGAAGGAGAACTCCAGCCCGCGCGCGAGAGTGAACGGCGGCAAGTCCATGTTCATGTCCATGCCGTGCCCGCTGTGATCCATCTGTCCACTCCCTTGACTGTGCTGCCCCACCACAGTAGTGCCGCCCCCCTACGCTCGTGCGCGCGGGGGCGGCCCAGGACAAAAGGGGCGTCGAAAGGGGTGTCGGCGAAGCGTCAGAGGACCGTCTGGGCCTCGTCGTAGCGCTCGGCGGGGACCGTCTTCAGGGTCGAGGTCGCCTCGGCGAGCGGCACCATCACGATGTCCGTGCCGCGCAGCGCGGTCAGCATGCCGAACTCGCCCCGGTGCGCCGCCTCCACCGCGTGCCAGCCGAAACGGGTGGCGAGGACCCGGTCGTACGCCGTGGGCGTGCCGCCGCGCTGCACGTGGCCCAGGATCACCGGCCGGGCCTCCTTGCCCAGGCGGTTCTCCAGCTCGACGGCCAGCAGGTTGCCGATGCCGGCGAACCGCTCGTGGCCGTATATGTCCTTGCCGCGCTCCTCGAAGGCCATCGAGCCGGGCTTCGGCTTGGCGCCCTCGGCGACCACGACGATCGCGAACCGCTTGCCCGCCGAGAACCGCTCGCCGACGATCGCCGTCAGCTCGTCGATGTCGAAGGGGCGCTCCGGAACGACGATCGCGTGCGCGCCCGCCGCCATGCCGGAGTGCAGGGCGATCCACCCGGTGTGGCGGCCCATGACCTCGACGACCATCACGCGCTGGTGGGACTCGGCGGTGGTCTTCAGCCGGTCGAGCGCCTCCGTGGCGACCCCGACGGCGGTGTCGAAGCCGAAGGTGACGTCGGTGGAGGAGATGTCGTTGTCGATGGTCTTCGGGACGCCGACGATCGGCAGGCCGGCCTGGGAGAGCAGGTTCGCGGCCTTCAGGGTGCCCTCGCCGCCGATCGGGATGATCGCGTCGAGGCCGAGGTCCGCCACGTGCCCGCGGGCACGCTCGACACCGTCGCGCAGGTGCGCGGGCTGGACCCGGGAGGAACCGAGGATGGTGCCGCCGCGGGCGAGGATGCCGGCGACGGCATCGAGGTCCAGCTTGCGGTAGTCCGCCTCCAGCAGGCCCTTCCAGCCGTCGTGGAAGCCGATCACCTCGTCACCGTGGTCGACGACGGCGCGGTGCACGACGGAGCGGATGACGGCGTTGAGGCCGGGGCAGTCGCCACCGGAAGTGAGCACACCTATGCGCATGGCAGAAGAGACCTTTGCAACGTGGGCCGACGACCGGACCACGTCGTCCGGTTGGAACTACGGCCACCCTACAAGCGGTTTGGAGGTGCGCTGAACCATCCTCCACATGCTGGTCGTGATCGTCGTACAAACCGACATCGGCCCGGTTCTCCCTAGGGAAAACCGGGCCGAACACATGATGCGGGGGCCGCCCCGATGAGCGGTCCGCGAGGGTGCTAGGCGGGCTGCGTCGCCGCCGCGATGCGCTCCGCGCGCAGCGCCTCGTACCACCGGTCGTCTATGGCCGGGAGCGCGTTCACGTCGAGGGCCAGCTTCAGCAGCAGGTCCGCGATCTGCGGGTTGCGGGCCATCACGGGACCGTGCATGTAGGTGCCGAACACCGTGTCGTTGTACGCGCCTTCGGTGCCGTCGCCGGTGCCGTTGCCGCGGCCCATGGTCACCCGGGCGAACGGCTTCGCCGTCGGGCCGAGGTGCGTGATGCCCTGGTGGTTCTCGAAGCCCGTCAGCTGCGGCAGGCCCAGGCGCGGGTCGATGTCGCCGAGGACGTCGCCGACGCACCGCTCGCCCTCACCGCGCACGGTGACGACGTCCAGCAGGCCGAGGCCCTCCTGGCGCTGCCCCTGGTCGTTGACGAACTCCTTGCCGAGGATCTGGTAGCCGGCGCAGACGGAGAAGACGATCGCCCCGTTCGAGACGGCCCGCTCCAGACCGCCGTCGCGCAGCAGCCGCTCCGCGGCCAGGCGCTGCGGACGGTCCTCACCGCCGCCGATCAGGTAGATGTCGCCCGAGGTGGGGATGGGCTGGTCGCTGCGCACGTCCACGCGCTGCACGTCCAGGCCGCGCTGGCGGGCCCGGCGCTCCACGACGAGGGCGTTGCCCTGGTCTCCGTACGTGCTGAGCAGGTCGGGGTAGACCCACACCAGACGCAGGCTGTTGTCGCTCATGCTCTTGTGTCCTCTGGGGGTACGAGTACTAGTTGCCGACGCGGCGGCGCACGTCCTGGAAGGCGGTGTAGTTGGCGATCAGCTCGATCTGTCCGGGCGGCGCGAGCTGCACGGCCTCGTCGAGGGTCTCGCACACCCGGAAGTCCAGGCCCGCGACCTCCAGGCGGACCGCGAGGTCGAGCTTGCGGTCGCCGATCACGAAGATCGGGTGGCCGGCCAGGCGCGGGTAGTCGACGTCCCACAGCCAGGAGGTGTCGGTTCCGTCGGCGCCGCGCGCGTTCACGGAGAGGATCACCGGGGTCGGCGGCGGGTCGATCAGCGAAAACGTTTCGAGCCAGCCCGCCGGGTTCTTCGCGAGCAGGAGCCGCAGCTCACGGCCCTGGAAGTTGACCACGTCGTAGCGGCCGGCGACGGCCTGCACCTGGTACATCCGCTCCAGCGCGACCTGCGGCGGGACGCCGAAGACGGCGGCCACGGCGGCCGAGGTGGCGGCGTTGGCCTTGTTGGCGCGGCCCGGCAGCTGGAGGTGGATCGGCCAGGCCGAGCCGTGCGGGTCCAGCACGTGGTCCCCGGAGAGCACCCAGGTCGGGGTCGGGCGCCGGAAGCCGCACTCGCCGCAGAACCAGTCGTCGCCCGGGCGCTGCATGACACCGCCGCAGGAGGGGCACGACCAGGCGTCGTCCTTCCATTCCTGGCCGGCCGCGACCCACACCACGTTCTGGGAGGAGGAGGCGGACCACACGATCAGCGGGTCGTCGCAGTTCGCGACGATGACCGCCTTGGAGCCCTGGAGGCCCTCACGCCACTTCTCCGCGAGCATGCGGGTCTCGGCAGCGCGGTCCAGCTGGTCCCGGGAGAGGTTGAGCAGGGCGATCACCTTGGGGGTGACGTCCCGGGCCACTCCGGCGAGGTACTTCTCGTCGACCTCGATGACGCCGTACTTGGCGTCGGAGCCGCCCGCGAGGGCCGAGGTGATGCCCGCCGGCATGTTGGCGCCGAGGGCGTTGGAGACGACCGGTCCGCTGGCCCGCAGGGCCTCGGCGATCAGCCGGGTCGTCGTGGTCTTGCCGTTCGTCGCGGAGACGAGGACGACGTCGAGATGTTGCGCCAGCGCGCCGAGAAGATCGGGGTCGAGCCTGAGTGCGACCTTGCCGCCGATCACCGATCCGCTTCCGCGTCCCGCGGCCCGCGACACCGCCGCCGCGGCCTTGCCCGCCGTCACGGCCAGCTTGGCCCGCGGCGAAAGCGGCTCCGTGTTGCCTGCCATCGTCCCTTGTCCTCCTAGCGTCGGTCGGCCCCAGCCTATCCAGTACCGGCCGGAGCCTTGACCGCGGCGCCCCCGCCCCGCCGCGGATCTCCTCATACAGTCGCCCGTCGTAGGCTTGCGGCCATGCGACAGCGCCTCATCCCCGGTACCACCGGCCTCGTCCGCACCATGAGCCTGCTGGGTGATCCGGTGCTCCACTCGCCCTGCCCGGAGGTCACCGAATTCGGGCCGGACCTCGACCGGCTCATCGAGGACATGTTCGCGACGATGTACGCCGCCGAGGGCGTCGGCCTGGCCGCGAACCAGATCGGCGTCGCCCAGCGGGTGTTCGTCTACGACTGCCCCGATGACGAAGACGTACGACACGTCGGGCACGTCGTCAACCCCCGTCTGGTGACGGCCGACGGGGACGAGTTCCTCGGGCCCGAGGGCTGCCTGTCCCTGCCGGGGCTGGAGGCGGGCACGGTCCGCTTCGACCACGCGGTCGTGGAGGGGGTCACGTCGGACGGCGCCCCCGTGCGGATCGCCGGTACGGGTTTCTTCGCGCGCTGCCTCCAGCACGAGTGCGACCACCTCGACGGGACGGTGTACGCGGACCGCGTGACGGGGGTGAGGGCCCGGCGCCTTCGGCGGGCGATCCGCAAGGCCCCGTGGGGCCCCGGCGCGTCGCGCGGCTAGCGGAGCCCTCCCGCCACCGGGCCGCGCCCGCCTCTTTCCATTCTTTCCATGGCGGGGCCACCCCCAGCCGCGCCGGCGAGGCGGAAGTGGTCCCGGCGCGGCCCGGAAGGCTGCGGGCTGAAGGGTGGCGCAGCCCGAAGGGTCAGAAGCCGGGGCCGTTTTCGCGGTTGCCGGCGGTGGCGAGGCGGCCCCAGAGGAGGTCGGTGAGGCCCGCGACCAGGTCCGCGCGTGCGCAGGGGCGTTCGCCCAGCCACCAGTCGCCGGCCGCGTGCATCATGCCGACGATGCCGTGGCCCCAGACCCGGGCCGGCTGTTCTCCGCCGGGGCCGAGGTCGACGCGCTCGCTGATCACCTGGGCCAGCTCCTCGCCGAGCCTGCGCAGCAGCGGCGCCGAGTGCAGGCCGACGTCGAAGCCGCGCTCGGCCGTGTGGGAGTCCTCGGCCGGGTGCATCAGGAAGCGGTAGACCTGCGGTCGGGCCTCGATGGCGGCCAGGTAGGTGTCGAGGGTCGCCTCCACCCGCCGGCGGCGTTCGGCGGGGGCGTCGAGCGCGGCCCGCAGCGAGCCGAGCAGGGCGTCGGTGTGCCGGACGGCGAGCGCCTGGTAGAGGCCCGCCTTGTCCCCGAAGTGCCGGTAGAGGATGGGTTTGGTGATGCCGGCCTCGGCCGCGATGGCGTTCATGGAGGCTTTGGGGCCGTCCCTGAGCACGACCCGGTCGGCGGCTTCGAGCAGCTCCCGCCGACGGCGTTCGGCCGCTCCCGGTTCGCCGGTCTGCTGCGTGGTCTCCATGACGTGTTCTCTCCCCGCCCTTGCGATGTGCGTGACGCCCACGCAACGTAACACCCATGGCACCCCGGCGATCGAATCGGTGGACGCGACCTGAGGGCCGGCGACGGCATCGCCCGTGCTTGACAGTACTTACTCGCCGGTAACAGACTGTGGCCCCCACGTAGGTTACCGCTAGTAACCTCCGGAGCGACGAGTACGGACAGGTGGAGGGGACATGGCGGAGTTCACCATGGAGCTGAACGAGGACCAGAAGCAGGTGCGGGACTGGATCCACGGCTTCGCGGCCGATGTGATGCGCCCCGCCGCCGCGGAATGGGACGAGCGCGAAGAGACTCCGTGGCCCGTCATCCAGGAAGCCGCCAAGGTCGGCATCTACTCGCTGGACTTCTACGCCCAGCAGTTCTTCGACCCGACCGGACTCGGCATCCCGATGGCGATGGAGGAGCTCTTCTGGGGCGACGCGGGCATCGCGCTGTCCATCGTCGGGACCGGGCTCGCGGCGATCGGCGTCGTCGCCAACGGCACCGAGGAGCAGATCGGCACCTGGATCCCGCAGATGTACGGCACCCCCGACGACGTGAAGGTCGCCGCCTTCTGCTCCTCCGAGCCGGACGCCGGCTCGGACGTCGGCTCCATGCGCACCCGGGCGGTCTACGACCAGGCCAAGGACGAGTGGGTCCTCAACGGCACCAAGACCTGGGCCACCAACGGCGGCATCGCCAACGTCCACATCGTCGTGGCCGTCGTCGACCCGGCGCTCGGCACCAAGGGCCACGCCTCGTTCATCGTGCCGCCGGGCACCCCCGGGCTGTCGCAGGGACAGAAGTTCAAGAAGCACGGCATCCGCGCCTCGCACACCGCCGAGGTGGTCCTGGAGGACGTGCGGATCCCCGGCAACTGCCTGCTCGGCGGCAAGGAGAAGCTGGACGAGCGCCTCGCCCGGTCCCGCGAGCGCGCCCGCAGCGGCGGGGGCGAGCGGGTCAAGAACGCGGCCATGGCCACCTTCGAGGCCTCCCGGCCGGCCGTCGGCGCGATGGCCGTGGGCACCGCGCGCGCCGCGTACGAGGTCGCGCTCGACTACGCGAAGACCCGTACGCAGTTCGGCCGCCCGATCATCGACAACCAGGGCGTGGCCTTCCAGCTCGCCGACATGCGCACGCAGATCGACGCGGCCCGGCTGCTGGTGTGGCGGGCGTCGTGGATGGCGGTCGCGGGCCGGCCGTTCGAATCGGCCGAGGGCTCGATGTCCAAGCTCTTCGCGAGCGAGATGGCCAAGAAGGTCACCGCCCAGGCCGTCCAGATCCTCGGCGGCAACGGCTTCACCCGCGAGTACCCGGTCGAGCGGATGCACCGGGACAGCGCGATCTACACCATTTTCGAGGGCACCAGCGAGATCCAGCGGCTGGTGATCGCACGCACGATCTCCGGCATGCCGATCCGCTAGGCGCGGGCCTCTGCGGTGGGGGGTGCGGGGTGTGGCCCCGCGCCCCGGCGCGAGCGGACGGGCATGCCCGTCCGCTCGGAGCGGGGCCTCGGTGGGACCCGGGCGGGTCCGAGTCCTGGCCCTCGCCCGGGGGTACCGTGACCGCCGCGTGCCTCAGCGCAGTGGTGTCAGGCAGGCGCTGGTGAACTCGTCCGGGCCGTACTTCGGGTCGGCGATGTGGTCCAGCGCGGCGCAGTGCGCACCGGGGGTGTCCAGCAGCCCCGTGACCTTGTACGCGGCGCGGGACGAGTCGCAGGAGACGACTTGGAGGTCCTGCTCGACCCAAGTGCCCTCGTTGCGTACGCACTGCCCCACGGACAGCTGCGGCGGGCCGTCGACCAGCAGGCCGAGCACGAGGAGCGTCTGGACGGCCAGCACGACGAACAGCACCGGCATGAGGAAGAGCAGGGCCGGTGCGCGCCGCCACAGGGGCCTGCCCGGGTCGAGGGGCGGGCGGAAGCCGCCGGCCGGGGGAGCGAGCCTGCGGAAGGCCGCGCGCGGGCCGAGGTTCATGAGCAGGGTCACGGGCGTGACGAAGAGGGACACCGGGCTCCACCAGCCCTGCCACAGGGTGTCCGACGACATGCCGCGGTAGGTGGCGAGGCCGCAGTCCCGGCAGAACGGGCCGCGGCGGCTCAGGAACCGCGCCAGCACGACCATGCCCTGGTGGCCCCGTACGGTGGCGGGCGCGGCCGGCCAGGACCCGCACAGGCTGCACCCGTACCGGCCCGGCTGCGGGTGGGCGCCGTACGCGCCGTACGGCTGCTGTGGCCCCGTGAACACGGGCCCCCCGGCCGGGCCGTACGGACCGGGAGCCTGCTGCGGCGGTGGCGGAGTGGCCACGGATCTCTCCTCGTTCGCTTTCGTGATCACCGGCGCGGTGATCAAGGAACCATAGAGGAGCGTCCTGCCCGCGCCCTCAGCGGGCCAGCAGGCGGGCGATGGCGCGGGTGAACAGGAGGCGGCCCGCCGCCGTGACCGCGGGGTCCAGGGCGCGGGGGAGGCCGCGCAGGCGCAGTTCCTCGCGCCAGTGGACCTCCGAGCCGCCCGTGGGAAGGGGGCGGATCTCGATCTCCGCCCAGCCCGTCACCGTCCGGCCGCGCTTCTCCAGCCGGACGAATCCCGGCGCGCCTTCGGCGGGTGGGCGCCAGGCCACCACTTCCATGCGGTCGTCGAATGTGATCCTGCCCACACCCGTGCGGGCCGTGAAGATCGTTCCCGCGTGCGTCGGCGGAGCCGTCTCGATGATCGTCCGCGTGAGGGGGGCCTGCGCGCCGTGGCGCTCCCAGTCGGTGAGCCTCGACCAGGCCTCGGCGGCCGGTGCGGACGTACGGTGAACGATCCGGATAACGGGCATGAGCGCATGGTAATCGGGCATACACACCGTGAACTGGACGGCGAATATGGGTTCCGTCCGGGGGTGGCGATCAGTAATACTCGCCGCCACCGTGGATCGCGGTTCGACCGGGTGACCACCGGCCCTCCCGCCCCACATCGCGAGGAGGTGCGCCATGTGCTCCCACCAGCCCCCCTGCCCAGCCGCCGAAAGCGCCGACCACGACGCCGCCCGCATTGTGGTCTCCCGCCCCGAACAGGGCTGGAGCCTGCTCTGCAACGGAGTCGTGATCTTCGACGACACCGGTGAACTGCTCCCCGACAGCCGCGCGGTGGAACCCCGCCGCCCGGCCCTGGTCTGAGCGAGGAGGCAGCATGCGCCAGCAGCTGATCCGCAAGCCCGTCCCCAAGCCCGCCCCCCGAGACCTGGACCTGCGCACACCGTCGGGCAGACCCCTCCCGTACTGACGGGAGCCCCGACGAAGTTGCACACCGCGCCGTTCACGGGCTGACGCCCTCAGCCCGTGGACGCCGCCGCCCCGCCCCGGAACGCCGCCTCGAAGGCCGCGTCACCGATCGCCGCCCGCGCCTGCCGCTCGCCCTGGTCCCGCATGGCCGTCAGGGAGGGCGAGCCCATCTGCGGCCGGCCCACGGTCCGCCACCACGCGTGCCCGGTGCCCAGGAGGCGGGCCGCCAGCTCGCCGTCGCCCAGCCCCGCCACCGCCGTGGCCAGCAGGTCCAGGCCCAGTGCGATGCCCAGGCGGTCGCCGAGGAGCCGCTTGCCGGACAGCATGGCCCGTACGTGGCGTGCCGCCTCCCCGTGGTCGCCCAGACCCAGCGCGGCCACCGCCAGAATGTAGTCCGCGTAGGCCCGCATCCACCGCTCGCCCAGCTCCGCACAGGCCTCCCGCAGCGAGCGCGCCTCCTCGGTCGCCTCCTCGAAGCGCCCCAGGGCGCACAGGGAGTAGCTGGTGGAAAGCTTGCACAGGAGCCACCCCGGCCCGGTGGGCCGCCCGCCGTGGGCGGCCCGCGCCCGCGGGCCGGACAGCTCCAGGGCCCGTACCGGGTCGCCCGGCATGAGGACCGAGGCCGCGTACAGGTAGGCGGCGCGCAGTTCCCGTTCGGGGTCGGCCAGGCGGGCGGCGTCCCGCGCGCACTCCTCGCCGAGGCGCCGCGCCTGCTCCATGTCGCCCTGGAGCACCATCGTGAGCCCGAGGGACCACAGGGCCTGGTTGTACGCGGCCTCCGTGCGCGGAGCGAGCCTCAGGGCCCGTTCCAGGAAGGCCCGGCCCTCGTGCACGTGCCCGCACGCGAACCAGTAGAACCACAGGTTTCCGGCCATCTCCAGCGCCGCCGTCGGGTCGGCGGCGAGCAGGTGCTCCAGGGCCGTGCGCAGTTGGGCGTGCTCGGCGGTGATCCTGCGGTACCAGTCGACCTGTCCCGGGCCCATCCAGCCCCGGTCGGCGGCCTGTGCGAGCGCCGCGTACCAGTGTGCGTGCCGGTCGGTGACCAGTTGGGTCTCGCCGAGTTCGCACAGCCAGTCGTGCCCGTACTCGCGGATCGTGTCCAGCAGCCGGTAGCGGGCGCCGGCGCCCCGTTCCTGGGAGCGCAGGACCACGGACTTGGCGGCGAGGCCGGCCAGTACGCGTTCCACCCGGGCGGCGGGCAGCGGGCCGCCCGCGCACACGGCGCGCGCCGCGGCGATGTCGAAGTCGCCGGTGAACACCGAGAGCCGGGCCCACAGCAGCCGTTCCAGCGGCTCGCACAGCTCGTGGCTCCAGCCGATCGTGGTCCGCATCGTCTGGTGCCGGGCCGGCCGTGGCACGCGGACGTCCGACAGCATCTCGAAACGCTCGCCGATCCGCTCGGCCATCTGCTCGACCGTCCACAACCGCAGCCGGGCTCCGGCGAGTTCCAGGGCGAGGGGGATGCCGTCCAGGCGCCTGCACACCTCGGCGGCGACCGCGGTCCGCTCCGGGTCGGCGAAGACGGCGGCGGCGCGGGGGGCCGCGGTGAGGGCGCGGGCGCGGAAGAGGGCCAGGGCGTCGCTGTCGGGTCCTTCGCAGGGCAGCGGCCGGACCTCGACGACTTCCTCGATGGCGCAGCGCAGCGGCTCCCGCGAGGTGATCAGAATGGTCAACCCGGGCGCGGACTGAAGGAGTTCGCCCGCCAAGTGGCGGCATTCGGAGACGAGGTGCTCGCAGGTGTCCAGGACGAGCAGGAGTTCCCTGTCGGCCATCCACGCGCACAGTTCCTCGTCGAGCGGGCGCGGGGAGTGGTCGGCGAGGCCGACGGCGTGCGCGACGGTCGCGGTCAGCAGGGCGGGGTCGCGCAGCGGCGACAGCTCGACCCACCAGACGCCGTCGGCCCGGGCCTGGTGGGCGGCGGCGGCGACGGCGCGAAGGGCGAGCCGGGACTTGCCGACGCCGCCCACCCCGGTCAGGGTGATCAGTCGCCGCTCACGTAACAGCCTTTCGAGCAGGCGCAGTTCGGACTCCCTGCCGATGAAGCTCGCCGGTTCCGGCGGCAGGTTTCCCGGCGGTGTCCCGGCGCCCGGCTGGGGCACGCCGTCCGTGGAATCTGGCTGATTGTCATTGACCGAGTACTCACCGAACACGGGAGTATTGTGCGTGATCTTCTTATCCCACCGTGCCGTTGGGGCGGGATCCGTGCCGCCCGGTTCACGCGACGAGGGTGATCCGCCGTTCCGCGGAGAAGGCCCCCCAGTTGCCGTCGGGGAGTCTGGCCCGCAGTTTCACGGCCCATTCGGTGCCGGTCGGTTCGGCCACGGTGAGGCGGTGTTCCACTCGCCCGGCGGGGAGGGCGCCGGCGCCGAACTGGATGACGGTGGTGGGCCGTCCGTTGACGTGCAGCTCGTACTCGGTGGTCGCGCGGCCGGTGTCCGGGGCGGTCCAGGTGAGGGTGACGGCGCCCGATGAGGCGGTCGCGGTGAGATCGGCGGGGGCGGTGGGCGGCCCGTCGCCGGAGGCGGGCGGTGTGCTCACGTCCACGGCCGGGCCGTCGGGGGAGGAGTTGTCCGCGCCGTCGCGGGCCCGGACCGTGAAGGTGTAGACGGTGTCCGGCTGGAGGCCGGTCAGCGTGGTCTCCTCGTCGCCGGGGCCGGCCGTGTGGATGCGCACGCCGCCCTGATAGACGTCGTACGCCGTGACGCCGGTGTCGTCCGTCGAGGGAGCCCACGACAGCCGGGCGGACCGGGGGCCGGTCGCGCCACCGGTGGTGGTGGCGGGGGCGGTGGGGGCCAGGCGGTCTTCGGCCTTGGCCGCCGGGGTGGTCACGAGCGCCGCGGGGCCGGCTGCGGAGAGGTTCCCGGCCGCGTCCTCGGCCCGCACCGTGAAGGAGTAGCCGGTCTGCGGGGCGAGGCCGGTGATGTCCACCATGGTCTTCTCGGCCGGGAGTTCCCGTACCGGCCGTCCGCCCTCGAAGACCTGGTAGCGCGTCACCCCTGCCCGGTCCGCCGCGGCGTCCCACATGACGTGGACGGAGGTGGCGCTGCCGGCCTGGGCGGTGAGCCCGGTGGGGGCGGGCGGCGGCACGGTGTCGGGCGCGGTGCACGCGGTGAGGCTCGAGAGGCCGGTGGGGCCGGTGAGGGCCAGGAAGAGGGCGAGCGTGGGGGCGCTGCGTCGCACGGGGTGGCCTTCCTCGGCTTCCGTAAAGGTCTAGACATATATGGCACGGAAGGCGGGAGGGCGACAAGACCTGTGCGCCGAGGACCGGCTACACGACCCGATTCGTCGACTTCTGGTCTATCCAGCTGGCGCGCACCGCCGTCGGCGCCGTCTTCCAGCAGCCGCGGCTCGCCGAGTTGGCGGAAACGGGTGGGCCTCGGGCGCGGACCTGCTCCCCAGCCGCCCCCGCGAGGTCGGCTACGGCCGGCTGCAACGTACCTGCCCGACGGGGGCCTTGGCGCTGCGGCCGCGCCGGCCGGTCTGCGACGAGACGACGGCGATGCCGGACGCCTCCACCACGGCGGCCCCGGTCGCGGTGGTGGAGGACCGTCGTGCCGAGACGGACGCCGGACTCCTCGCGGTGGGCCACGACCCGGTGCTGCTGTCGCGTTGGTGCGGGCGCACCACCCACTGGAACGAGAGAGCGTCAAGGACTGACGCCCGTCACGGACGGTCAACACCCGTACGGCGGACACGTCGTTCGCCCGGTAGCACCCGGCTCTGCGCCACCATGACGGTGACTCAGGAGGTCTCGATGGTGCTTTCCCTCTCCGTGGTCGTCCTGCTCCTCATCCTCGCCTGGATCTTCCTGCGCAGCGGCGGGCTGAAGTTCTCGCACGCCCTCGTCTGCGTCCTGCTCGGCTTCTACCTCGCGAGCAGCAGCATGGCCGCCACCATCCACGACGGCCTGACGGCCACCGCGAACGTGGTCTCCAGCCTCAATCCTTGATCGACTGTTGCGCCTTCGTGAAGCATCCGGCGCATCCATGGACTCCTCCGGCACTGCGCTCTAGCGTCTGGCGGCGGCGCGATGTCAGACGCAATGTCGACAGAGACCTGTGGTGACACGGAGGAAGTCCGGATGTTCCGAAGAGCGCTGAACTGCGCCGTACTGCCCGTCGTGGCCGCCTTCGCGGTGCTCCACGGCGGCGCCCCGGCCCAGGGCGATGAGATACCCAAGGCCCCCGGCCACCGGCTGATCACCCACTACGAGGGCGGCCCCGCGTCCGCCGCCCCGCTGCCGGGCGAGGCCCCGCCGCAACACCCGCACCTCGCGCCCAACGGCCGCAGCGGCATGCACTCGGACGCGGCGGGCAGCGCCACCTCCCCCTGGTCGGGGCCGCTCGGCAGGAACCCCCGGGTGACCAGCGAGAAGATCGCGGCCCTCGGCGGGGAATGCGCCACCGCCACCTTCGACTCGGGCGGCCGGCTGGTCACGGTGTGCGGCACATTCACCGGCTTCAAGGTCAAGCTCTTGGAGCCGCGTACGCTCGCCACACTCGCGGAGCACCAGCTCCCGCAGCGCTCCTCGACCGTCGAGGCGATCACCTCGCTCGACTTCGCGAAGATCTTCAAGGACACCTCCGGCGGCGCCTACTTCTACCTGGACGACCAGGACCGGGCGGTGCTCGCCGACTCCCGCCAGCACGTCCTGCGCCTGGCCCACTCCCAGAACCCGGACGGCAGCTGGAAGTTCACCGTCGACGACGACTGGGACCTAACCGGCCACGTCCCGCACGACTGCGTGACCTGGACCAACCTGCGGCCCAGCGGCACCTGCGACCCCGTCACCTCGGTGATGCCCGACTGGGACGGCCGGATCTGGTGGGTGACCCGCCAGGGCCGCGTCGGCACCGTGGACCCCGCGACCTCGCAGATCCGCTCCCTGCGGCTGGAGGGCGAGGAGATCCAGAACTCCTTCTCGGTCGCCGAGGACGGTGTCTCCATCGTCTCCGACCACGCCCTCTACAGCTTCCGGGCCGGAGCCGACGGCACCCCCGAGGTGCAGTGGCGCCAGACCTACGACCGCGGCACCGGTACCAAGCCCGGTTCGGTCAACCAGGGTTCGGGCACGACTCCGGACCTCTTCGGCGACGGCTACGTCGCCATCACCGACAACGCCGACGACCGGATGAACGTCCTCGTCCACCGGCGGGGCGCGGACGTCGCCGCGGACCGCAGGCTCGTCTGCAAGGTGCCCGTCTTCGGCTCCGGCGCGTCGACCACCGACAACTCGCTGATCACGTGGGGCAACAGCATCGTCGTCGAGAACAACTACGGATACGAGAACCCCACCAGCCTCCTGCTGGGCAAGTCCGTCGTGGGCGGGGTGGCCCGCATCGACGTCCGCGCCGACGGCAGCGGCTGCGACACGGTGTGGCAGAGCGCCGTCCGCGCGCCGTCGGTGGTCCCCAAGCTCTCCACCGCGAACGGGCTCCTCTACTTCTACGAGAAGGAGCCGAACGCCTGGGGGATCGACGGCTGGTACCTCACGGCCGTGGACTTCCGCACCGGGGAGCGGCGCTGGCGGCAGCTGACCGGCACCGGCCCGCTCTACGACAACAACTGGGCGCCCATCACGCTCGGCCCCGACGGCACCGCGTACGTCGGCGTCTTCAACGGCATCGTCGCGGTCCGCGACCGCTGACATCGGCGGACCGCCGGCCTCCGCAAGTCGCCGGAGGCCGGCGGGCGAACACATCACGCCGACTCTCCGCATGAACTCCGACAATTCGCGGGTGCGACCCCGGCTTACCGCCGGTCACGACACTACGCTCTTCCCCGAAAGCGCCCGTGGCCTTCCACCATCACGGGCGATCGGCGGGCCCTTCGGCCCTCACAGGGGGAATCATCTCGTGACGCGAGTACGCCAAGCCTTAGTCGCACTGTGCGCCCTGTCCCTGACCTTCGTCACCGTATCCGCGAGCGCTTCGGCGGACCCCCGGGGGGCCGTGGCCGCGGACGCCGCGGAGACCGGTTCCGTGGCCGAGTCCCGCCCCGGCATCCTGGGCACCTGGTACAACCAGCTCGGCTCGGTCATGGTCGTGACGCGCGCCGCGGACGGCGGGTTCGTCGGGACCTACGAGTCCGCGGTCGGCAACGCCGAGAAGCGCTACGTCATGACGGGCCGCTACGACAGCGCGCCCGCCGACGGCACCGGGACCGCGGTCGGATGGACCGTCGCCTACCGCAACGCCCACCGCAATGCACACTCCGTCGCCACCTGGAGCGGCCAGTACGTCGGGGGCAGCCAGGAGCGGATCGTCACCCAGTGGCTGCTGAGCTACGGCACGGCGCCGGCCGACCAGTGGAAGTCCACCTTCCTCGGCCACGACGAGTTCACCCGGGTCAAGCCCTCCGCCGCCGACATCGAGAAGGCGCGTCAGCTGGGCGTGACATCTGCGAATCCGCCGGCCTCCGGCGGGGAGTGATCCGGCCGCACCGGCCGAGCGTGCGATCCGTCCGCAGCGAGGAGGTTTCCCGCGGCGGGCGGGTCGCCCATGTCCGTGCCCGGTGATGTGATCATGGCGCAAAACCTCTGTTGGCCTGCAACTTCTGTTGTGGGAGTGTGGAACGGACTCCGGTTCGCGCGGCCTTCGAGACCCGTGCCATGATCACGTTCGGCACTGACCAGCCGGGGGGCAGGGGGTTCATTTCGTGTTGCGCAAGATCTCTACGCTCGCGCTCGGAGCGTTCGCAGTGGGGACGAGCGGCTACGTCGTCACCGGTGTGCTGCCGCAGCTGAGCGAGGAGCTGTCCGTCTCCCTGTCCACGGCCGGACTGCTGACCACGTCCTTCGCGGTGGCCTACGCCATCGGCTCCCCGCTGCTGGCCGTGGCCCTGGGCGGGTGGCGCCGCCGACCGCTGATCATCGCGGCGCTGCTGGTGGCCGCGGCGGGCAACGCGCTCGCCGCGCTGGCGCCGAACTTCGCCGTGCTGACGGCCGCCCGGATCGTCACGGCCGTGGGCGCCGCGGTGTTCACGCCGGCCGCCACCGCGGTCGCCGCCGAGCTGAGCGGCCCCGAGCGCCGGGCCCGCGCGGCGGCCTGGGTCTTCGGCGGGCTGGTGACCGCCACCATCGTCGGCGTGCCGGCCGGAACGCTGCTGGTCGGTCCGCTCGGACACCGGGGCGTCTTCTGGCTCGTCGCGGGATTCTGCGCGCTCTCCGCGGTGGCCGTCGCGGTGGCCGTGCCCGAGGTCGCGGCGCCCGCCAGGGTGACCCTGCGCCAAAGGGTCGCGGTCGCCTCGGACAGCCGGGTCGTCACCGTCCTCGGGATCACCCTCGCGGCCAGCCTCGGGGTGTTCACCGTGTACACGTACGCGGCTCCGGTGCTGGCCGAGACCGTCGGGGCGCACGGCACCGGACTGAGCCTGCTGCTCTTCGGGTACGGGCTCGGCGGCGCCGTCGGCAACGTGGTCGGCGGATTCGCCGCCGACCGCTACGGCTACCGGATGCCGCTGCTGGTGGCCGTCTCCGGCAGCGTCGTCGCGCTGTCCGCGCTGTCCGCGGTGCACAGCACGGCGATCGCGGCGGTGCTGCTGTTCGTGTGGGGGGTGTCGAGCTGGGGTTTCAACCCGCCGGTCCAGCGCCGGCTGCTCGAACTCTCCCCGGACGCCGGCGGCCTGCTGCTGGCGCTCAACGCCTCCGCCCTCTACCTGGGCATCGGCCTGTCAGGGGTCGTCGGGGGCGCGGTGCTCGACCACGCCGGCATCGCCGCCGTGGCGCTGACCGGGGCGCTGCTGTGCTGCGTCGCGGTGCTGATCCAGGTGCTCTCCGGCAGGCGCGCTGCCCTGCAGCCGACCCGCTGAAATCTGTCCCTCTCGGCAAAGGACGACGTCCGTGCGCGAATTGAACAATGTTGTGGGAATCGTCACAGGGGCGTCACGCGGTGTCGGCCCGTACATCGCCGCGGAATTGGCCGGGGCGGGTGTCCGGTTGGCACTCATCGCCCGGTCCGAGGAAGGACTCCGGGCCACCGCGGAAAAGATCGGCCGGCTCGGTCCCGAGCCGCTCGTGGTGCCCGCCGACGTTTCCGACGAAGGGGCGCAGAGGCGGATCGTGGAAACTGTCCGCCGTGAACTGGGGCCGGCCGGGATCCTGGTGAACAATGCCGGGATCGAGCACATCACCCGGTTCCAGGACGCCTCGGTCGAGACCATCCGGCAGGTCCTGCTGGTGAACCTGTTCGGCGCCGAGGCCATGACCCGGCTGGTGCTGCCGGACATGCTCGGGGCCGGGCGCGGGCACGTGGTCAACATCGGGTCCGTGGGCGGGCGTACGGCCTATCCGTACGCCACGATCAACTCCTCGGCCAAGCACGGTCTCGTCGGCTTCACCTGGTCCCTGCGCGAGGAACTGCGGGGGACCGGGGTGGGGGTGTCGGCGGTGTACCCGACGCTGATCGCCGACGTCGGCATCTCCGCCGGCTGGCAGGCGGGCCGGCGCCCGGCCCTGCTCGGCCGGGTCGGGCCCGACGAGGTCGCGCGCGCGGTCCTGAAGTGCATCAGGGAGGACAAGGTGGAGATCACCGTGGCTCCCGTCATGGAGAAGGTCGCGGACGTGGTCAGCGCCCTGTCCCCGCGGCTCACCGCCTGGATCGCCCGAAACGGTGGTATCTACAAGTACCTGCGCGGGGTCGCCGACGCGCAGACACGTTCGCAACAACACTCTGAACCAGCCTGACCCGCTGGTCGATACGGGGGAACCGATGTCCGAACTCTCCGCTGTGCCCGCTCCCGACCAGGACGAGGGCCTGACCCGGCTCCGCGACCTGCTGGCCGGGGTCAACAGTGACTACGACCGCCAGGTCGATCCGCAGGAGCCCTTGATCCTCGACTCGCTGGACGCCGTACGCTTCAAGTCCGCGATCGACACCGCCTGTACGACCGACCTCCCGCTGGAGATCTTCTTCGGCCACTGCACGCTCGAGACGCTCGCCTCGGCGCTGCTCAACCATGGTACGGACGCCGGGGCCGTCCCGCAGCTGGTTCCGGCACCCGGGCGCGAGCACGAGCCCTTCGAACTGACCGACGTCCAGCAGGCGTACTGGCTGGGCAGCCGGGGCTTCGACCTCGGCGGGCGCTCCGCCCACTTCTACGTCGAAGTGGACCTGTTCACCGCCGACCGCGACCGTGTCGAGGAGGCGTTCAACACCCTGATCGGCCGCCACGGCATGCTGCGTGCGACGCTGCTGCCCGACGGCCGTCAGCAGGTGGCGCGGGAGGTCCCCTACTACCGCTTCCGCCACGGCGACCTGAGCGGGCTCCCCGAGGCCGACGGACGATGTCGCCTGGAAGAGACCCGCGAGGAGATGGCCGCCCAGGTCTTCGACCCGCACACCTGGCCCCTGTACGACATACGCACCCACCAGCTGGACGCCGGCCGGCTCCGCCTCCACATCAGTGTCGACCTCCTCTTCATCGACGCGGGCAGCATCCAGGTCCTGCTGGCCGAGTGGATCCGCCTGATCCTCGACGCCGACTCTCTCGGCCCGGCCCCCGCGGTCGCCTTCCGCGACTACCTCGACGGCGTCGCCGCCCACCGCGCGCAGCCCGGCCACGAGCAGGCCCGCGCGTACTGGCTGGACCGCGTCGACACGCTGCCGCCGGCTCCCGAACTGCCCGTGCGGGCCGTCGCCCACGCCCAGGCGCCCGCCTTCGTACGCCGCGAGCGCCGGCTGCCCGGCCGGGTGTGGCGGCAGATCCGGGACCGCGCGAACGCCCTGGGCGTCACGCCCTCGGTGCTGCTGTGCGCCGCGTACGCACAGGTGCTGCGCACCTGGAGCCGCTCGTCCCGGTTCACCCTCAACCTGACCCTCGCCGACCGGCCCCGCTGGCACGTCGACATCGACCGGCTGATCGGCGACTTCACCAGCACGATCCTGCTGGAGTGCGACCTCGGCGGCGCACCGGACCTGGCCACCGCCGCGACCCGGATCCAGGGGCAGCTGCGCCGCGACCTCGCCCACGCCCGCTTCAGCGGTGTCGAGGTGCAGCGCGAGCTGGCCCGCCGCGGGGACGGCACCCAGGCGCGGATGCCCGTCGTCTTCACCAGCCTGCTGCGCGAGCAGGACAGCCTCGGCTCCCTCGAAGGCATGGTCTTCGAGACCGCGTACGCCGTCTCCCAGACCCCCCAGGTCTACCTGGACAACCAGGTCGTGGCCCGCGGCAGCGACCTGCTGATCAGCTGGGACGCCGTCGAGGAGGTCTTCCCCGAGGGCGTGCTCGACGACATGTTCGCCGCCTACGTCGACCTGGTCGGGCGCATCGCGGAGCAGGAGGATCCCGCACCGGTCGGCCTGCCGGAACGGCAGGCCGCCGTCCGCAGGTCCGTGAACGACACCACGGGCCCGCAGCCCGGCGAACTCCTGCACGCCGCGATCGGCCGGCAGGCCGCCGCACACCCCGACGCGCCGGCCGTGATCAGCGCCGACGCCACCCTCACCTTCGGTGAACTCGATCGCCGCGCCGACGGTATCGCCCGCCGGCTGCGCGAACTGGGCGCGGCGCCGAACACCCTGGTCGCCGTCCTCATGCACAAGGGATGGGAGCAGGTCCCCGCCGTACTGGGCGTGCTCCGCGCCGGCGCGGCCTACCTGCCCGTGGACGCGGGCCTGCCGCGCGAGCGCGTCGAGCAGTTGCTGGCGGCGGGCGGGGTGAGCGTCGCGGTCACCCAGCCCGGCGCCTACGTCCCGCAGGGCGTCACCGCCCTGACCGTGGAGCGGGAGCCGGGGCGGGACGCGGCGGACGGACCGGTCCCGCCTGCGGCCACCGGCCCCGACGACCTCGCCTACGTCATCTTCACCTCGGGCTCGACAGGCCGCCCCAAGGGCGTGATGATCAGCCACCGCGCCGCGGTGAACACGGTCGACGACATCAGCACCCGCTTCGCCGTGGGCCGCGAGGACCGGGTCCTCGGACTGTCCTCGCTGAGCTTCGACCTGTCGGTGTACGACGTCTTCGGCGTGCTCGGAGCGGGCGGGGCGCTGGTCCTGCCCGCGCCCGGCGAGTCCCGCGACCCCGGCCGCTGGGCGGCCCTCGCGGACGAGCACCGGGTGACGCTGTGGAACACCGTCCCGCCGCTGCTCGAACTGCTGGTGGAACACTGCGAGCAGCAGGGCGCGGCCTTCCCCCGATCGGTGCGGACGGCACTGCTCAGCGGTGACTGGATCCCGCTGAGCCTGCCCGGGCGGGTCCGGGCCGTCTCCTCCGGCGCACCCGAACTGATCAGCCTGGGCGGCGCGACCGAGGCGGCCATCTGGTCGATCTGGCACCCGATCGAGGGCATCGACCCCGAGTGGCGCAGCATCCCGTACGGCACCCCGCTGCGCAACCAGACCTTCCACGTCCTGGATTCCGACCTCACCGACAAGCCGGACCACGTCACCGGCGAACTCCACATCGGCGGCGTGGGCGTGGCCCGCGGCTACTGGGGCGACCCCGAGCGCACCGCCGCGCAGTTCATCGTCCACCCGGCCACCGGCGAACGCCTGTACCGGACCGGCGACCTCGGCCGCTACCTCCCCGACGGTACCCTCGAACTCCTCGGCCGTGACGACTTCCAGGTCAAGATCGGCGGTCACCGCATCGAGCTCGGCGAGATCGAGGCCGTACTCGGTGGACACCCCGGCGTCCGCACCGCGGTCGTGGTGGCCCAGGACGGCAAGCGGCTGCTCGCCTACGCCGTGCCCGAGACCGGGGCCGACTTCGCCGAGGGCGAGCTGCGCGAGCACCTCGCCGCCAAGCTGCCCTCGTACATGGTCCCCGCCGTCGTCATGACCCTGGACCGGCTGCCGACGGGCGCCAACGGAAAGCTCGACCGGCGGGCCCTGCCGGTGCCGGCGGCCGTCGCGCCGGGCGACGAGCCGCCCGCGACCCCCGTCGAGGAGGCGCTCGCCCGCGCCTGGGCGTCCGTGCTCCCCGTGGAGCGGATCGGCCGCCACGACAACTTCTACGCGCTCGGCGGGGACTCCCTCCTCGGCGTGCGCGCCGTCGCCAAGGCGGCCGAGCAGGGACTCCACCTCACGCTCGCCGACTTCTTCGCCCGTCCGACCATCGCCGAACAGGCCGGGTGCGCCACCGACCGGCCCGCGGCCGCGGCCGACCAGTCGGAGATCACCGGCCGCGCCGGCCTGTCGCCCAGCCAGCTCTGGTTCTTCGAACAGGACTTCGCCGCGGCCGACCACTGGAACGGCATGTGGCCCGTCTTCGAGCTCGACCGGCGGCTGGAGCCCGGTGCGCTGCTGCGGGCACTGGCCACCGTCCTCGCCCACCACGACGGACTGCGCGCCCGCTTCCGCATCGACGCCCGAGGCCCCTACGCCGAACTGCCCGCCATGCGGGCGCCGGACGCCTCCCGGGTCTCGGAGGTCGACCTCGGCCACGTCGCCGACGCCGACGTGGAGGCGGAGATCGCCCGGCACGTCGCGCTCCGCAACAGCGCCCTCGACCTGGCCGACGGCATGACCGTCCAGCTCACCCAGTTCGACCTGGGCCCGCGGCGCAGGCCCAGGCTGCTGGTCAGCGCCCACTGGCTGGTCATGGACTACTACTCCTCCCGCGTGTTCTACGAGGACCTGCGCACGGCCTACTTCGCCATCGAGCGGGGCGACCAACCGCACCTGCCTCCCAAGACCGCCTCGCTGCCGCAGGCCGCCGAGCAGCTCCACACGCACGCCGCGAGCGAGCAGGTCGAGGCGGAACTGCCGTACTGGAGCAGGCTCGCCGACCTCTCGCCGCTGCCGCTGCCCGTCGACCACCGCCTCGGCCCCAACACGCAGGCCTCCGCAGTCCGTCACTTCACCGAGGTGGCCGGCGACACCGCCGCCGCCGTGGTGACCGGGCTGCCGAGGCGGCTGGGGGTCGAGATCCGCGAGGTGCTGCTCACCGCGCTGGCCCGGGCCGTCACCGCATGGACCGGGCAGCCCGAACTGGTCGTCGAGATCGAGGGACACGGCCGGCAGAGCGCCTTCGGCCCGCTGGACATCTCCCGCACCGTCGCCCGCTTCTCCACGCTGTCCCCGCTGGTCCTGCGCCCCGGCGAGCTCGCCGACGTCCGCGACCAGATCCGGGAGATGCCCCACCAGGGCGTCGGGTACGGCCTCCTGCGCCATCTGCACCCCGACCCCGCCGTACGGGCCCGGATGGCCCGGATCCCCGTCCCGGAGATCGGCTTCAACTACTGGGGCGACGTCAGCGAGTACTTCACCGGTGACGCCCGTCCCGTCGTGGACTCCTTCGGCCACCACCGCAGCGGCCTCGGGCACCGCACCCGGACCCTCGACCTGATGGCGATGGCCTCGGACGGCACCCTGCGCCTGGTGTGGACCTACAGCACCAACCTGCACACGGAAGCGACGGTCCGGGACCTGGCCGACCGCTTCATCGACGAACTGCACACGCTGGCGCGGAGCGCCGGATGAACGGGGAAGAGAAGACCATGGACCACCCGCGTCCCGAGGACATGTTCGGCGCGGTGACCGTGCCCGAGGTGCTGGAGCTGGCCGCCGCCACCCCGCGCGGCATCACCGTCGTGAACCGGCAGCTCGACCAGACCCCGCTGCCCTACGCCCTGCTCGCCGCCGGGGCGCGCCGGGTGGCCGGCGGACTGGTCAGGGCGGGCGTGAACAAGGGCGACCGCGTCGCGATCGTCTCCTCGACCTCGCCCGGCTTCCTGCTCAGCCTGTTCGGTGCCTGGCGGGCGGGCGCCGTGCCCGTCATCCTGCCCCTGCCGCACCGGCTGTCGGACCTGCCGGAGTTCGTCGCCGAGGTCAACCGCCGGCTCGACCACGTCGACGCGCGCTGCGTGGTGGTGGCCGACGCCTTCGGCGACTTCGTGACCGGTCGGATCACGGGCGAGCGTCCCGTACTGACCTGCGGCGACCTGGCCGCGGAGCGCGAGGAGATCAGCGGGCCGGTCGAGACGCGGCCCGACGACCTCGCGTACCTGCAGTTCACCTCGGGAACCACCGGTCTGCCCCGCGCGGTCGCGCTCACCCACCGGCAGATGCTCACCAACGCCGCCGTGTGCTGCGAGCGGCTGGAGCTGGAGCGGGACCGCAGCGTGCACGTGAGCTGGCTGCCGCTCTACCACGACATGGGCCTGATCTCCGTCCTGTCCGGCATGGCCTACCGGATCAAGCTCGTCCTGCAGCCCCCGGAGGACTTCCTGGCCCGCCCCGACTCCTGGGTGGACGCGCTGTCCCGGTTCAAGGCCACCAGCACGGTCGCCCCCAACTTCGCCTACGGCCTCGCCGCCCAGAGCATGCGGCTGCGCCCGCGCGACCTCGACCTGTCACGGCTGGAGGTGTGCGGGGACGGCGCCGAACCGATCCGCGCCGGCACGCTGGAGCAGTTCGTCGAGGCCGGCGCGGTCTACGGGCTCACGCCCCGGGCCATGACCCCGATGTACGGGATGGCCGAGGCGACGCTGGCCGTGGCCATGGGGGAGGCGACCCGGCCGCTGGTCTGGGACCATGTCTCCCGCGACGGCCTGCAGGCGGGCGGGGTCGCCCGTCCGGTGCCCGCCGGCGCCCCGGACGCCCGCGCGCTGGCGGTCTGCGGGCCGCCGGTACCCGGCGTCCGCGTCGAGATCAGGGACGCGGACGGCAAGCCGCAGGGCGAGCGGCAGGTCGGCGAGATCTGCGTGCACAGCCCCTCGCTGATGCAGGGGTACTGGCAGGACCCGGAGGCGACCGCGGCCGTCCTGCGCGACGGCTGGCTGCATACCGGCGACCTCGGCTACCGCACCGAGGACGGCGGCGTCGTCGTCTGCGGCCGGATCAAGGACATGATCATCGTCTCCGGCCGCAACCTGTACCCCGAGGACTACGAGCACGTGGCCGCCAAGGTCGAGGGCGTACGTCCCGTGTGCGCCGCCTTCGCCGTGCCGGACACCGAGCGCATGATCGTGGCCTTCGAGTCCGCGAAGGGCGTGGAGAACCACGAGGAGGTGGCCGCGCAAGTGATGAAGCGGCTGCGCGAACACCTCGGCCACGCCCCCGACAAGGTCGTGGCCATGGACAAGGGCACGATCCCGCGCACCTCCTCCGGCAAGGTCCAGCGCGGCCTGTGCCGGGAGCGGTACCTCACCGGTCGCCTGGAGGTCCTGGCGGAAGTCGCCCGCTGACACCGGCCGTTGGCCGCCCCGGCGCGGGGCGGCCCCGGCGCGGGACAGCCGGCTCAGCGGCGGCGGCTCACCACCAGGCGCGCACCCCGGGCGGGGATCAGCGTCACGTGGTGGGCCTTCTGCTGCTCCGGAGCCGGCCGGTCGGGTCGGATCTCGTACCGCTGGAGTACTTCGCGCAGCGCCACGGTCGCCTCCAGCAGCGCGAAGCCGGCGCCGATGCAGCGGCGGGCGCCACCGCCGAACGGGATCCAGGTGTTGGCCGGCGGCTGGCCGTCGAGGAAGCGCTCCGGACGGAACTGGTCGGGCTGGTCGTGGTAGGCCGGGTCCGACTGCACCATGCCGATGGCGGGCATCACCGTCGCGCCCGCGGGCAGCCGGTAGCCGCCGACCGTGAGCGGCTGCGTGAGCTGCCGGGCCACCTCGTACACCACCGGCTTCAGGCGCAGCGCCTCCTTGGCGACGGCCGTGAGGTACGCGTCGTCGCCCTCGTCCGCGGCGCGCTGCGCCCGGCGCAGCTGTTCGGGCCGGCGGACCAGCTCGTGCAGGGCCCAGGCCAGGCCCGTGGCCGTGGTCTCGTGCCCGGCGAGGAGGAGGGTGATCAGCTGGTCGCGCAGTTCCGCGTCGCTGAACCCGCCGCCCTCCTCGTTCTCCGCGGCCTGCAGGAGGCGCGACAGCACGTCGGTCCTGCTGTGCAGGTCCGCGGCCCGGCGCCGGGCGGTGATCTCCGCGTACAGCAGCTTGTCCAGCCCGCGCTGGAGCCCGATGTGACGGCGCCACGGCCCGAAGCGCTGCAGGAGCGGATAGGGCAGCCCCAGCAGGGTGACCGGACCGATGTCCGCGATGCCGCGCACGAGCGGGCGCATCCGCTTCAGCCGCGCCTCGTCGGTCACCCCGAACACCACCTGGAGGATCACCTCCAGGGTCAGCGCCTGCATCCGCTCGTGGGAGCTGAACACCGTCCCCTCGGGCCAGCTCTCCACCTCCGCCCGCGTCAGCCCGCCGACCATCTCCTGGTAGCCGGCGAGCGCCGCGCCCGTGAAGGCGGGCATCAGCAGCCGGCGGGCCCTGCGGTGCTCGGCCTCGTCGGTGAGGAGCACCGAGTGCTCTCCCAGCGCCGGCCCCATGATCGCGTTGCCCTCGCCGGCGTGCAGGACCTCCACCGGACCACCGAAGACCGTCTTGATGTCCTCCTGCTTGGTGAGGATCACCAGATGGCGGGTCGGCGTCATGAGCCGGAGCGTGAAGACGTCCCCGTGCCGTCGCTTCAGCAACGGGAACAGCCGGTGCCGGTACTGGGCGAACAACAGGGTCTGGACCACCGCGGGCAGCCGCAGACCGGGCGGGCGTTTCGTCTGGCCGGTGACGGGCGCCGATATGGAGGTCGGCAGATCATCGATACCGCTGGTCATTGCGGAAATCCCCCTCGGTGAACGAACTTCTGGGTTTCGTTCGAATGCAATTGCCGGTCCCGACTCACGCTAGCAGCCGCAACGACCCGCAGAAATGGCGGAAGAACGGTTCCGGTCGCTAGGGTCCTGAAGTGCTCGAACTGATCCTTCCGGCCGCCGTGGCATGTGCCGAGAGCTATGCCGACGTACCCGAATCCACTCTTCTTCCCGAGGAATTGGAAGCACTCGGGGCGGCGCGCCACGAAGGGCGCCGACGGGAGTTCACGACGGTCCGGCACTGTGCCCGGCAGGCCCTCGCGGACATCGGCGTACCGCCCGTCGCGGTACTGCCCGGCGAGCGCGGCGCCCCGCTGTGGCCGCACGGAGTGGTCGGCAGCATGACGCACAGCGCCGGGTACCGGGCGGCGGCCGTCGCGCTCAGCGACCACGTGCGGGCCGTCGGGATCGACGCCGAACCCCACGCGGCGCTGCCCGGGCGGACGCTGGGGGCGATCACCCTCCCCGCGGAGCGCGAGCGGCTGGCCGCCCTCGCCTCCGACTTCCCCCAAGTGCACTGGGACCGGTTGCTGTTCTGTGCGAAGGAGGCCGTCTACAAGGCGTGGTTCCCGATGACGAGGCGCCGGCTCGGCTTCCGGGACGCCTCGGTCACCTTCGATCCTGCCGGCGGGACCTTCCTTGCCGAGATCGTGGGAGGGACGGGGGAGGAGCCGCCGCCCGCGCCCCTCGTCTACGAGGGGCGCTGGGCGGCCGCCCGGCGACTGATCCTGGCCGCGGTCGTCGTACCGGCCGGCCCCGCCGCCGTCAGGAATCGGCCGGATTGCGCCATCCCGCCGACGAGTTGAGCGGCGAGAGCAGCGCCCCGAGGCCGACGAGCAGGCGCAGCCCACCCGCGATCGCGATGATCAGGTACATGTTGTGCCACCGCTGCTCCAGCACACCGCCCAGCACCGAGGCGACCGGGATCGACATGAAGGCGATCATCCGGGTGGTCGCGACCACCCGGCCCAGCATCTGCGGGGGCACGGTGCGCTGGCGCAGGACGAACCAGCTCACCATGTTCACGGTCCCGATGCCGTAGATCAGCGCCCACAGCACGGAGATGCTCACGACGTCCCGCAGCGGGATCAGCAGGACGATGCCGGCGCCCGCCAGCACCGTGCCCGCGATGACGACCCGCCCGGGTGCGAAGCGGCGGCCCAGCCAGGGGCACACGGCGGCCCCCAGCACCGCGCCCGCGCCCTGCGCGGCGAAGACCACCCCGATCAGCGCCGGCGACATCGACTGGTAGTCGCTCAGGTAGTAGACGAGGTTGGCCTGCACGAGCCAGGTGCCCAGATTGGCCAGGGCGAACAGGACCGCCCCGCTGAGCAGGGGGCGGTTGTCCCGGGTGATGTGCACCAGGGAGTCCTTCACCTCCCGCAGCAGGTCCCGGCGTACCGGCTCCGTCCCCGCCGGCCGCGCGGCCGGCGGTTTCGACCTGGTCCTGATCGCGACCATGGCCAGGGCCGACACGGCGAACGTGCCCGCGTCGGCCCAGATCGCGCCCTCGTAGCCGACCGCCGCGATCAGCACGCCGGCCACGGCGGGACCGGCGAGGCTCATCACGTTGTCCCCCATCTGCATCCAGGCGTTGGCGCGTTCCAGGTCCTTGTCGCGGACCAGGTCGGGCACCATCCCCTGGAACGCCGGGTAGTACAGCGGTTCCACGCACGCGAGTAAGAACGCCGCCAGGTAGACCAGCAGCACCGACGAGGACCCCGACGTCACGACGAGCGCGAGGATCCCCGCGAGCACCGTCGCGGCCAGGTCGCCCACGACCAGGATCCGCCTGCGCTCGAACCGGTCGGCGATGACGCCGCCCGGCAGCGAGAGCAGCAGCAGCGGCGCGTACTCCAGGGCGTACACCACCGCCGTGTTCAGGGCCGAGCCGGTCAGCTCGAACACCATCAGCGGCAGCGCCAGGCGGTAGATCCAGTTGCCCAGCCCGGACACCACGAAGGCGAACAGCAGCAGCTCATACGGTGCGCCGAGCCGCCGTTTCGCGAGCGCGGCGCGTACGTCCGTACTCATCCGGCCACCGCGCGCACCAGGCCGAGCACGGCAGTCCGCCGCGGCCGGAGGTAGAAGTGGTCGCCGGGGAACATCCGCAGCCCGAACGGGCCGGACAGGTGCTCCCGCCACGCCTCCAGCTGTTCCAGCGGGATCGAGTCGTCGGTACCGCCGAGCACGGTCGCCGGCACCGGGACGGGAGCGGCCGCGGCCGGCCGGTAGGTCTCGATGACCTCGTAGTCCGCCCGGAAGTACGGCAGCACCATCCCGCGCAGTTCGCGATGTTCGCGCAGCTCCGCCGGGACTCCGCCGTGGCGGCTGTCCATCACGTCCAGGAACTCCTCCTCGGGCAGGTCGTGGATGCGGCCCCGGTACGTGACCAGGCCGGGGGCGGGCCGGGCGGAGAGGAAGAGGTGCAGCGGCGCGGGCCCGCCCGCCTCCGTCAGCACCCTGGCCAGCTCGAACGCGACCAGCGCGCCGAAGCTGTGCCCGAAGAACACCATGGGCAGGTCCGCCTCCAGCTGCCCGGCCAGTTCCTCCACGAGCGGGCGCATGCGGGTGTGCGGGCGCTCCTTGACCCGCGCCCCGCGGCCGGGGAGCTGTACGGCGCACACGTCGACGTCCTCGGGCAGGTAGCGGTGCCAGCGGGCGAACTCGGAGGCGGACCCGCCCGCGTGGTGGAAGCAGTACAGCCGCAGGCGCGCCCGTTCGCGGTGCTCCCCGCGGACGGACCAGCGCGGTTCTGTGTCGTCCCGTCCGGGCGCGCTCACCGGGTTCCCTCCGTCCGGCCGCGCAGCTGGGCGGCCAGGGCCGAGATGGTCGGGAACTCGAAGAGCATGCCGATGCTCAGCTCGACGCCCAGCCGGTCCCGGACCTCCGCGATCAGACCGACGGCGCTGAGCGAGTCCCCGCCGAGGTCGAAGAAGTCCGCGCCGTGGTCGATGGAGCTCATGCCGAGGGCCGCCCGCCAGGTCTCCTCCAGCATCTCGGCGATGTCCGGGGCACCGGCGCCGCTGCCGCTGCCGGCGGCCGGGACGGGGACCGGCCCGGGCGGCGCCGCCTGGGCAGGGACGGGAACGAGCGCCGGGGGTGCGGCCGGGGCCGGCACCGGGCTCGGCGCCGCGGTCGCCGCCGCCGGCGGAGCCAGCGGCGCACGCGGCGTCCCGGGCGGCACCGGCGCCCCGTCGCGGTAGGGACGTACGGTGACCTGGCGCGCCGGACGCCCGCTCAGCACGTCGAACAGCAGGGCCACGCCTTCCCCGGGCGGGATGCCGTCCGAGGACGGCATCCCTGCGGGCTCCGCCGGGGGACGCTGCCCGGACGGCGGACCGGCCCCGAAGGGATTGCCCTCCACCTTGCGCATCGTGAAGCCGCGCACGGAGACCGCCACCACCCCGTCCCGGTCCACCAGGTCGATGTCCGACACGAGCACTCCGCCGTCGCCGCCGCCGCGCACGTGCCGTACGTGGCTGGTGAACTCGGCGGGCAGGTCGCGGTACACCGTGACCGCGGAGTACAGCAGCGGCAGGTGGTGCGCGTCCTCGCGGCGCCGGGTGAGCGCCGTCGCGCTGTCGAGCAGCGCGGGGTGCAGCGGCCGGCCGTCCGTCTCGGCGCGGAAGCGCTCGTCGAGGGCGAGCGACCCCAGCTGCTCGTCCGCGGAGCGGCGCAGTCCGGTGACGTTGAGCCAGTGCGGCCCGAGTTCGGCCAGGTCCCCGGCCCCGGACGCGTCGACGGTCTCCGTCATGCGCGCGGCCACCGCCGCCAGGTCCACCTCGGGCGCGGACGGCTCGGCCGCGACGCCGATGCGGCCGTCGCAGTGCACGGTGGAGCCGGTCAGGACCGAGAAGGCCCAGGCATCGGCGCCACGCGGTTCGAGGACGACCCGGACCCGCTGCGACCCGTCGACGAACAGGGGCCGGCGGAACACCACTTCCCCCAAATCCACTGGTACGCCAGCGAGCCGCGGGCACACGTCCCGGGCCGCGCGGACCACCAGGTCGAGATGACCGGTGCCCGGCAGGACCGCCCGCCCGGCGAACCGGTGCTCGTCGAGCACCCAGTCCTTCTCCGTCAACTCCTCCTCGTACACCAGCGCTTCCGGAGCCCGGCGCCGCTCCGTCGTCCACGCGGAGAGCGGCTCACCGCTGCCCGGGTCCACCGTGGACCGGGCGGCCATCCCGACGCTCGCCCAGCTCGGCCAGTTCACACTGACGCAGCGGTGCCGGGAGACGGCGGCGTGGGCGTCGAGGAAGGCATTGGCCGCCGCGTAGTCGGCGCTGCCGACCAGCCCCGAGATCGAGGCGCGGCTGGAGAAGGACGTGAAGAAGTCCAGCCGGGGCCGCTCCGCGAACAGCCGCTCCAGCACGAGCGTGCCGAGCAGCTTGGGCCACAGCACCGCCCTGACCTGCTCGGGCGTACGGAAGGCGATCATGCCCTCGCCGGGCAGCCCGGCCGCGTGCAGGACCCCGTGGACCTGCCCGGCCGAACCCTCGACGCGCTCCACCAGGGCCCGCATGGACTGCTCGTCGGTGACGTCCCCGCGTTCGGCCAGCACCGTCGCGCCGAGCGCTTCGAGAGCGGCCACCTCCTCGGCCGCGGCGTCGGTGGGACCGGAGCGGCCGACCAGCACGAGGGTGGGCGCGAGACCGGTCTCGGCCAGCCCGCGGGCCACGGCCAGCCCGAGGCCGCCGAACCCGCCGGTGATCAGGTACGTCCCGCCCGGGCGGACCGGGGGCTCCGTGGCCGGCTCGTGCGGGACCGGTACCTCCACCGGCACCCAGCGGCGGTCGCCGCGCAGGGCGACCACCGCCGGCCACTGCGGCTCCTGCACCTGCTGGGTGATCAGATCGGCGTCCGTGCCCGGCGAGACGTCGAGCAGCATGCACTGCGCGCCGGGCACTTCGAGCGGTACGGTCCGGGCCAGCCCGGCGAGCGCCGCCTTGGCCGGATTGACGATCTCGCCGCCGGACACGTCGGCGGCATGCGCCGCGAGCAGCAGGAACCGGGCGGGCATCCTCAGCCGGGAGTGCCGGACCACGGTCTGGACGAGGGCGTACGCACTCTCCACGCCCGCGGCGGCCTGCTCCTCGACCGTGTCCGGCGTGGCCTGCGGCCAGGGCTGCGCCGCGAGGGCGTGCACGTAGACGGCGGGCTCCTCGCCCCGGGCCAGCAGGCCGTCCAGCACGGAACGCAGACTGTCGGGCCGGGCGGGCACCACGCGGTGCCCGGCCCGGCCCAGCACGGCCGTCACGTGGCGGGCGGCGTCCGGGTCCTGCGGCAGCAGCGCCAGCGCGACGCTGCTGCGGTGGCGGGGCGGCCGCGTCCCGGTGGGCAACTCCTCCCATCGCATCACCGACAGCGGAGAGGGCGCGGGTACGGCAGCGGCCTCCTGCACGGCCGCGGTCGGCGCGGCCGCGGCCGGCTGATCCTGCGTGTCCGCCGTCCTGGGCCGTTCCGGCTCGGTCACCGTGGTCCCGGTCGCCGTGGCCGACTCCTGCGGTGCCGTCGGCGCGGGCGGGCTGATCCAGTGCCGCTCACGCTGGTACGGATAGCCGGGCAGGGAGATCCGGCGGGCCGGACGGGCGGGGCCGACCGCCTCCCAGCGCAGGTCGTGCCCCTCGGTCCACAGCGCTCCGGCCGCCGCCAGGACGGCTTCCCGGTCGCTCCCGGCGGGGCCGAGGCCGGGTACGGCCAGGACGTCCGCGCCGTGCCGGCGCGCCAGTGTGGACAGGGCGCGTCCGGGGCCGGCCTCCAGCGTGGTGAGCCGCTGACCGTCCAGGAGCCGCGCCAGCGCCGGCCCGAACAGCACCGGGGTGGTCAACTGCCCGGCCCAGAAGGCGGGGTCCACCGCCTGCCCGTCGGTCATCGGCAGGCCTGTGGCGGCCGAGACCACCGGGATCCGCGGCGCGGACAGGGACACCCCGTCGAAGGCCTCCAGGAAGCGTTCGGCGGCCGGGGCCATGGCCGGGCTGTGGAAGGCGTGCGAGGTCGCGAGCAGCTTGCACTGCACGCCGTCCGCGACCAGCCGGGCCTCGACGGCGGCGATCGCCTCGGCGGGGCCCGCGAGGACGCTCTGGCGGGGGCCGTTCACCGCCGCCGACACCACCCCGTCGGCGGCGCCCAGGAGCTCCCGGGCCTCCCGTTCACCCAGGGACACCGCGAGCATCGAGCCGGCGGGCATGGCCTGCATGGCCTGCGCCCGCACGGTCACCAGCCGCAGCCCGTCCTCCAGGCCCGTCACCCCCGCCACCACGGCCGCGACCAGCTCGCCGACGCTGTGGCCCAGCAGTGCGACGGGGGACACGCCCCACGCCCGCCACATCGCGGCCAGCGAGACTCCCACCGACGCCAGCAACGGCTGCGCGTACTCGGTGCGCCCCAGCAGTTCGGCGGCGTGCGGCCCGCGCCACGCCGGTTCGAGGTCCAGGCCGAGCCCCGCCACCGTGTCCAGGCACTGGTGCATCGTCTCGGTGAACGTCGCGTCGTACCCCATCAGGCCGGCGGCCATCTCGGGCCGCTGGGAGCCCTGCCCGGGGAAGAGCAGCGCGACCGGGCGGGCGGCCGCCCCCTCCGCCGGGCGGATCACGCCGCGGCCCTCCGCGTCGGACAGCAGGTCCACCGCGTCCCGGGCCGACCCGGCGACGGCGGCCCGCCGCTCCCGGTGCGCGGTCCGGCCGCCGCGCAGGGTCGAGACGGTGTCCACGAAGGCGTCCTCGCCCCGCCAGGTGAGGTGCCGGGCGAGCCGCGCGCGGACCTCAGCCTCGGCCGGCTCCGTGCGCGCCGACCAGACGAGCAGCTCGGGCCCGTCGGCCGGAGTGCCCGGCCGGGCGGCCGGCCCCTGCTCCAACAGGACGTGCGCGTTGGTGCCGCCCACGCCGAACGAGCTTACGGCGGCGGTCCGCGGCCGCTCGCCCCCGCCCGGCCAGGCGTCGCGCTGGCCCACGACCCGGAACGGCGTGGCTCCCAGGTTCAACTTCGGATTGGGCTCGGTGAAGTGCACCGTGGGCACCAGCTCGCCGTGCTCCAGACACAGGACGGTCTTGATGAGCCCCGCGACGCCGGCGGCCGGACCGAGGTGGCCGATGTTCGACTTCACCGACCCCAGCGCCACGCTCGACGGGGTCAGCCCGCCGCCGTCGGCCAGGAACCGGTACGCCGAGGTGAGCGCCTCGATCTCGATCGAGTCACCGATGTCCGTACCGGTGCCGTGCGCCTCGACGTAGTCGATGTCCGCGGGCGCGAGCCCGGCCACGGTCATCGCCTCCACCACGGCCCGCATCTGCCCGTCCACGCCCGGCGCGCTGAAACTGACCCGGTCCGAACCGTCGTTGGTGACGGCCGAGCCGCGGATCACGGCCCGCACCGGGTCACCGTCCGCCAGCGCGTCGGCGAGCAGCTTCAGGACCACGACACCGCCGCCGTTGCCGAAGACCGTGCCGTTGGCCTTCGCGTCGAAGGGCCGGCACACGCCGTCCTGCGAGTAGATGCTGCCGGGCGCCCAGCGGTAGCCGTGCCCGTACGGCAGCTCGATCTCCGTACCGCCCGCGAGGGCGACGTCGCACTCGCCCGAACGCAACGCCTCGCACGCCAGGTGCACGGCCACCAGGGAGGTGGAGCAGGCGGTGGCCACCGACAGGGCGGGCCCGGTCAGGCCCAGCCGGTAGGAGGCGGTGCTGGCGACGTAGTCGTTGTTGTTGTAGATGTCCAGGGACAGGGCGCCGGCGCGGGCCGCGAGCTCCTTGTTCGCCCGGATGTTGAACTCGGCGTACCGGTTGGAGGCGGCGCCGCCGTACACGCCCACCGTGCCGGGCACGGCGAAGGCGTCGTAGCCCGCGTCCTCAAGGGCCGAGTGCGCCAGCTCCAGGAAGAGCCGCTGCTGCGGATCGCGCATGGAGGCCTCGCGCGGGGTCATCCCGAAGAACGCGGCGTCGAACCGGTCGGCGTCCTCCAGCAGCGGGATGCGGCGCACGTAGTGCGGGTCCCCCAGGTGCCGTTCCTCGACGCCGGCGGCCCGCAGCTCCTCGTCGCCGAGGGTGCTGAAGCAGTCCTCGCCCTCCGAGAGGGCCAGCCAGAAATCCTCCAGGTTCCGCGCCCCGGGGAACCTGCCGGCCATACCGACGATCGCGACGGGTGCTGCGGTCTGTTCGTCGGTCGTTGCGTCCATGTCCTGCTTCTCCGGCGGGTTCATCGCTGAGTGGTCCTCTTCTGGTCGTTCATGCGTCGGCGGACCGCACGCCGCGCGGCGGCCGTGCCGGTCGGTGCGGCCCCGGCCGCCAGGGCCGGTGCGGCGTGCCGCACGGGGGCGGGCGGCACGACGCCCGGCGGGCCGGCGCCGTCGCCACGGAGGTGGCGGGCGAGCAGCCGCGGGTTGGGGAAGCGGAACAGGTCCACGACCTCGACCGGGAGCCCCTGCTCCCGCAGCCGCTCGTGCATGCGCAGCAGCGACAGCGAGGTCAGACCGGCGTCGAAGAAGTTCGTGGCCGAGTCCAGCGGATCGGGCGATCCGAGCCCCTCGCCCTGTACGGCGCTCCCCTCGCCGAGCTGCTCCCGCAGGGCGGCCACGATCACGTCCTCGGTGGCCGACCGCGCCGGCCCGACGGCCGCTGTCCGCGGTGCCAGGGCGGCCGCGGCCTCGCGGACGTCGACCTTCCCGTTGCGGTCGAGCGGAAGTTCGTCCATGACGGCGATCCGGCCCGGCACCGCCCAGGCCGGGAGCACGGCGCCCAGCTCGTGGCGCAGCTCCTCCCCGAGCACCGGGTCCGCGCCCGGTGCCGCGACGAACGCGGTGATCTCCGTCCCGGAGACCACGACGGCGCACTGTGCCACCGCCGCATGGGCGCGCAACGCGGCCTCGACCTCGGCCGGTTCGAGCCGGTGGCCGCCGACCGACACCTGCCGGTCGCGCCGCCCCACGAACTCGATCAGTCCGTCGGGCGTGTACCGGCCGAGGTCGCCGGTGCGGTACGCCGTCACCCCGGGCTGCCCGTACGGGTCGGGCCCGAACGGCGACGGCTCCTGCACCGGGCTCGTGCCGATCGCCAGCCCGCGCCCGCGTACGACGATCTCCCCGAGCTGTCCGACGCCGGCGCCCTCGACGAGCAGTTCGCGCCAGGGACTGTGGGCCGCCAGCGGCACACCCGCCCGGTCCCGGCGGCGTCGCACGGGGTCGCCCGCCGGGTCGCGCCAGCGCAGCCAGGAGCTCAACTGCGGGGTCTCGGTGGACCCGTAGCCGTGGTGGATCTCCGCGGCGGGGGCGACGCGCCGCAGCTCCCGGGCCACCGGGTCGGTGAGCAGCGCCCCGGAGAGCACCACGTGCTTCAGCCGGTCGAGCCGCCTGCCCGTGCCGCGCGCCGCCGAGGCGAGCAGCTGGGCCAGGCCCGGGGTGGCGTGCACGGCCGTGATCCGGTGCTCCGCCAGCAGCTCCACGAGTGCCCCGGGCTCGGTGCCCGCGGCCGGGAGGTGGAGGGCCGCGCCGCTGGTCAGGGGCACCAGCACGTCGCGCAGTACCGGGTCGTGGCCCGGCGCGGACAGCATCAGGAACCGGTCGTCGGGGCCGGTCCCGAACGCCTCGCGGTACCAGTGCAGTGCCTCGGGCAGCGCCTCGCGCGGGGCGAACACCACACTGGGCTCCCCGGTGGTGCCCGAAGTGCACAGGGCGTGCCCCCAGTCGAGGACCACCGGCTCGGTGGCCGGACGCGGCAGGTCCGGTCCCGTGAGCACCGGTACGGGCCAGTCGGCGCCGTCGCCGGTCAGCACCGCCTCGGCGCCGCAGCCGGCGAGCGCGGCCAGCAGCCGGCGGGCGGGCAGGGCCGCGTCCACCAGGGCCACCGAGCACCCGCAGTGCCAGGCCGCCAGGAGTTCGACGACGGTCGCGGGCGACCGGTCGCCCGGCAGCAGCACGGCGCGCCCCGACCAGCCGGCCTCGCGCAGGGCCTCCGAGCGCGCCACGACCCGGTCGTGCAGCTCCCCGTACGTCATCCGGCCGCCGGGGTGGCTCAGCGCCACCCGGTCGGCGTGCAGCGCGGCCGCCCGGTCGAAGGCCTCGGCCACGCCGGTGAGGGCCGGACGCGGGACCGGTCCGGCGGGCGGCCGGTCACCGCCCAGCAGCCACCCGGACGGCGCCCGGCCGAGGTCGGCCGGGGCTTCCCGCAGGAGCCGCACGACCTGGCCGAGCAGGTGCCGGGCGGTCTCCGCGTCGAAGACGTCCAGGGCGTGCACCAGTTGGAGCCGGTAGCCCGACTCGCCGTCCCGGTGCAGGTACAGGCCGAGGTCGAACAGGGAGCCGGTGGTGCCCGGCTCCACCGGCTCGGCCTGGACCCCGTCGAACGAGGGGGCGGGAGCGGCGTGCGTGAGGTCGTTGAACCA
Organism: Streptomyces virginiae; assembly: GCF_040638905.1. Lineage (GTDB taxonomy): Bacteria > Actinomycetota > Actinomycetes > Streptomycetales > Streptomycetaceae > Streptomyces > Streptomyces virginiae_B. The sequence continues at coordinate 138,759 of NZ_JBEZYV010000015.1, forward strand.
GATCTGGTAGAGCGGGTTGCGGCTCAGGTTGCGGGGCAGGCCCAGCGCCCGGACGATCTGCTCGAAGTCCGCGCCGGCGTGGCCGTGGGCGTCGACCATCGTGTCGGATACCTGGCGGACCAGCGCGGAGAAGCTCTCCGCGGACCCCACGTCGACCCGGACGGGCAGGGTGTCGATGAGGAACCCGATGACGTCCTCGCTGGGGCCTCCGTCGCGGGAGGACCACGGGACGCCGACGACGACCTCGTCCTGCCCGCTCCACGAGGTGAGCACGGCGGTGAAGGCCGCGAGCACCACGGCGACGGGAGTGACCCCCGTGCGCCGCGCAACCTCCTCCAGGAGCCGTGCGTCCGCCCCGCCCACCGTGGAGTCGACGGCGCCGCCCTCGAAGGTGGTGACGGCCGGACGGCGCGCCTGGAAGGGCAGCCCGTGGGTGCGCGGGGCGTCGCCCAGCCGTTCCACCCAGTACGCGAGGTGCGCCTGCTGCTCCGCCGCGTCCTCGCGGCCCGCCCGGTCCACCAGCAGGTCGCCGAAGTGCGGCGGCTCGTCGGCGGGCGGGAAGCCGTCGTAGGCGGCGGCCAGTTCCGCGAGGAAGACGTCCACCGAGCGCTGGTCGGCGATCGCGTGGTGCAGCACGGCGACCAGGCAGCCGTCACCGTCACCGTCCTGTGCGTACAGGACCCGCAGCAGTGGCGCGCGGTCGACGGGCAGCGGCTCGGCCGCGGCCTGGGCCGCCAGTGCCCGGCAGTGCTGCGCTGTGAGGGCGCCGTCCGCCACCCGGGTCTCCAGCGGCGGCTCCACCCGCTCCGCGACCGCCTGGTAGGGGCCGGACCCGTCGCTGACGACGGCGGTACGCAGGGACTCGTGCCGCCGGACGACCAGGGCGAGGGCCTCGCGCAGCCGGGCCGCGTCCAGACCGCCCGGGACGCGCAGCGCGGCGACGACGTTGTAGGCGCTCAGCCGCGGGTAGAGCTGCTCCATCAGCCACAGCCGGCGCTGCCCGCCGGAGACGGGCGCGCGGGCCGGGTCGGGCCGCCTGGGCAGGGCGCCGCCGGCAGCAGGACCCCCAGGAGGACCGGCCGGGGTGGAGGCGGTGGCCGCGGTGGCCGCGCGCCGGCGCAGACCGGCCAGGGTGATCCGTTCGCGCAGCAGTTCCGCGAGGGTGATCCGCAGCCCGTACGAGCGCAGCAGCTCGCCCCGCAGCCGGACGGCGGCGAGGCTGTGGCCGCCCAGTGCCAGGAAGTCGGCGTCCTCGTCGACGGAGTCGAGCCCGAGCGCCTGTGCCCACAGCCGGGCCAGCGGGTCGCCCTCCACGGCCGCCGGCCCGCCGGCCCGGGGCGCGAGGAGTTCGGCGGCGCGCTGTCGCAGCAGCACCCGGTCCTGCTTGCCGCTGCGGGTCAGCGGCATCGTGTCCAGGGCGACGAAGTGCGTGGGGACGTACGCGGAGGGCAGCCGGGCGGCGACGTGGGAGCGGTACTCCTCCTGCCGGTCCGCGCCGCCCGGATCCGCGTTCGGGTCCGTGCCGTGCGGGCGGACGAACGCCACGAGGCGGGGCGCCCGGTCACCGGCGACGACCACGGCGCACTCGTCGACCCCGGGGTGCTCGCGCAGGACGCTCTCGACCTCGCCGGGCTCCACGCGCACACCCCGGATCTTGACCTGCTCGTCGATCCGGCCGTGGTAGCGGATCTGGCCGTCCACCACGCGGACGAGGTCCCCCGTCCGGTAGACGCGCTCCAGGCCGCTGCCCTCGGGGGCGGGGACGAACACCCGCTCCGTCAGGTCGGGACGGCCGAGGTAGCCGAGTGCCAACGGCACGCCCCCGATGCAGAGTTCACCGGTCTCACCCTCGGCGACCGGTCGCCCCCGCCGGTCCAGCACCAGCAGTGCGCAGTTGTCGACGGCCCGCCCGATGGGCACGTCGTCGATCAGCGAGGGATCCTCGGGGCTGTCCCAGTAGGTCACCTCGATCGAGGCCTCCGTGGGACCGTAGAGGTTGTGCAGCCGGGCGGGCAGCGTCTTGACGCACGTCCGCGCCAGCGCGGCCGGCAGCGCCTCGCCGCTGCAGAACACGTGCCGCAGGCTGGTGCAGTCGGCGGCGTTCGGCCAGCGCAGGAACTCGTCCAGCATCGACGGAACGAAATGGCAGACGGTGACCTGGTGTTCGGTCACCGTCTTCATGATCGCGGCCGGGTCGGCGTGCTCGCCGGGCGCGAGCAGGACGAGCCGCGCACCGACGATCAGCGGCCAGTAGATCTCCCAGCCGGACACGTCGAAGGTGTACGGGGTCTTCTGCAGGACGCGGTCCTCGGCCGTCAGCCCGTAGTGGCGCTGGCCCCACAGCAGCCGGTTGGTGACGCCCCCGCTGGGCACCACGACGCCTTTGGGCGTGCCCGTGGAACCCGACGTGAAGATGATGTTGACCGGCTGGTCCGCGGTGACGGGCCGCAGCGGGCCCGGTACGTAGGCCGCGTCGGGGCCGGCGGACAGCGGCTCCACGTCCAGCAGGGCGACCCCGTCCGGCCCCTGCCAGCCGGCCAGTGCCCCGGTGGTCCCCACCACCAGGTCCGGCCGGGCGGTGTCCAGGATCAGCGCGAGCCGCTCGGCCGACTCGTCGGTGGCCAGCGGCAGGTAGGGCAGACCGGCCTTGAGCACGCCGAGCAGCGCGGCCACCATGTGGGGGCCGCGGTCCGCGAGCACCGCGACGGGCCGGTCCTCGGGCAGGGCGCGGCGCAGCAGTTCGGCGGCGAGGCGGTCGGAGACCTCCTCCAGCCGGCGGTAGGTCCAGGTCTCCCCGGCGCCCGTGCACGCCACCGCGTCGGGTGCGCGCTCGCCCGCGGAGCGGATGAGGCCCGGGATGCCGTACGGCGCGGGATGGTCGACGGACGGGCCGCGCAGAGCACGGACCGTCTGGTCGGGATGTTGGTCCATCTCGGATGTTCCCCCGTTGCAAAAAAGAAAGAACCAGCTGGTGAGAGGTGGTCGGTGGCGTTCAGACGCGCCAGGCGGACACGACCGCGGCAGCCTGTTCCAGGTTCAGGCGGGGGTCGCACAGCGGTCTGGGCCGGCCGTCGAGCCCGGCGACGCCGTCGGTGTCGGCCACGCACTCCAGCACGTCGTCCGGCGTGGCCTCCAGGTGGAGTCCCCCGGCGGTCCCGCCGGCGCGCTCCACGGCCTGCCGGAAGCCCCGGACCTCGCGGACGACCTCCTCGACGAGGCGGGTCTTGCGGCCGGCCGCGGTGGTGACGGTGTTGCCGTGCATCGGGTCGCACATCCAGACCACGGGATGCCCGGCCCGGCGTACGCACTCCACGAGCGCGGGAAGGTTCTGCCGCACCGCGGCGGCCCCCTGGCGGGCGATGAGGGTGAGCCGCCCGGGCTGCCGCTCCGGGTCCAGCAGACCGCACAGCTCCAGCAGCTCCGCCGGGGTCATCGTCGGCCCGACCTTGCAGGCGACCGGGTTGCCCACCGTGGCGAGCAGTCGTACGTGGGCCCCACGGGCGGAGCGGGTGCGTTCACCGATCCAGGGCCAGTGTGTCGAGGAGAGGAAGGCCCGTCCCGATCCGTCCCCGCGGATCAGGGGCAGTTCGTAGTCCATGACGAGGGCCTCGTGGCTGGTCCAGGTCGTGGTGCAGGTCCACCCGGTGTCCGGTCGCAGCGCGGCGTGCACCGACAGGGCCGCCCGGTAGCAGTCCGTCAGCCTGCGCGGATCGTGGACGCGGGCGGCGGCGTCCGGCTCCGGGCCGTTGACCATGTGGCCGCGGAAGACCTGCAGTTCACCGCCCCCGTGGCGCTCGGTGGGCCGGGAGCGCGGCTTGGCGTACTGGCCGGCCATGCGGCCGACCCGTACCGTCGGTCGGCCGGTGGCCTCCGAGAACGCGGTGGCGAGGGCGTCGAGCATGCCGACCTTGGCGCGCACGGCCTCGGGCGTGCTGTCCGCGGGATCCTCGGCGCAGTCCCCGGCCTGCAGGATGTTCACCTCGCCCCGTGCGGCCCCGGCTACGAGCAGACCGAAGTCGTTCACGTCGCCGGGGCCGACTAGCCCCGGCGCGGAGCGCAGCTCCCGCAGCGCCGCGGGGAGGTCCTCGTGAGCGGCCCAGTCGGGCTGCTGCAGGGCGGGCAGTGCGGCGATGTGGTCGAGGGCTTCGGCCGGATACGGTTCCCCTCCGTACCAGCCCGGTTTGTCGACTAGAGATATGCCGTGCGGCATGGTGGTCCCCCTGATTGTGGTGCTCGTGGTGCTCGTGGTGCTGGTCGTTGCGGTGGTGCCGCGGTGGTCCGTGTCATGCGGCCACCTCCCCGGCGGGCAGGTGCGGCGGCGCGGCCGGCTTCACCGTCAGGCGGCGCACGCTGGAGCTGCACAGGGCGAGGCCGGTGGCCGCGACGACGAGTACGGCGCCGGTCACGAGCGTGGTGTCGATGCCCGCGTGCAGCGCGATCGGGCCGGCGGCCACCTCCCCGATCGGGATGGCCGCGAAGGAGCCGAGTGCGTCGTAGGAGTAGACCCGGGCCAGCCGCTCCTGCGGAATGTTCTCCTGGAGGGAGACGTCCCAGGCGACGGCCAGTTGTTCCAGTGCCACACCGTTGATGAACATCGCGGCCACCAGCAGGGCGACGTGCGAGGTCGTCCCGAGGGCGAGCAGCGGCACCGCCTCGAACGCTCCGACGGCCGCGCCGATCCGCAGGGCGTGGCGCGGCCGGGTACGGGCCGCGACGAAGCCGCCCGCGAACGCGCCGGCCGTCTGCGCGGCGAGCAGCAGCCCCCAGGTCGTCCGCCCGAAGGACTGGTCGGCGATGGTCGGCCCGAGGACCTGGAGCCCGCCGGCGACCACCGCGTTGATGACCAGGAACTGGAGCACGACCACCCACACCCAGGTGCGGGAGGTGAACTCCTTCCATCCCTCGCGCAGTTCGGCCAGCGGCCGGGCCGGCCCGGCCGGCGCCGCGGGCGTCCCCGCCGCCCGCAGTCCGGTGAAGCACAGCCCCGCCAGCAGGAACACCGCCGCGTTGACGGCGATGCCCCAGCCGGGGCCCGCGAGGCCCACCACGATGCCGCCGGTCGAGGCGCCGAGGACCATGCCAGCGTTGACGGCCATCCGGACGACCGCGTTGGCCGGCCGGATCATCTCGTGCGGGACCGTCTGCGGTACCAGGGCGGCCGCCGCCGGCAGGGACAGCGCGGACACCATGCCGTTGATCACGCTGATGACGACCAGCACCGGGATCGAGGCGAAGCCGAACAGCACGCTTGCCGCGATCACGGCCTGGGCCAGCCCGGCCGCCACGCTCGACCCCTGGAGCACCAGCCTGCGCGGCAGCCGGTCGGCGATCACCCCGCCGAACAGCAGCAGCGCCACGTTGGCCACCGACCGGGCCCCGACCACGATCCCGAGGTCGATCAGCGACCCGGTCAGGTCGAGCACCGCGAAGGAGAGCACGATCGGCGCCATGGCGTTGGCGAAGTAGGTGGCCATCCGGCCGCCCGCGAGGCAGCGGAAGTTCCGCTGCCGCAGCGGGTCCAGCAGGGTGGGGGCGCGGGTCCCTTCGGCGTTCATCGTCGGACCGTCGGCCTCTCCACGATCAGCACGCTGTTGGAGGCAGCGCCCTGGTGCGTGTTGATGAGGTCGCCCCGCTTGGGACTGCCGTGCCGGACGTAGATCCCCGAGAGCCTGCGGCCGTACATCATCGGCCCGAGGACGCAAGCGACGGCGGCGCTGCGGATCTCCCCGGTGGTCTCGTGCGCGAACTCGAAGGTGACGAGGTCGGCTTCCACCACCTGCTGGAGAACGTGGTCGCCCGATCCGGCGGCTCCCAGGACCCGCTCCCGCCACTCCCGTTGCTCCACCGAGCGGCCCAGGGTCACCCCGGCACCGCCGTAGCCGTCACCGGGCTTGAGCACCAGAGAGGTCCGCTCCTCGCCCAGGGCCTCCGCCCGGGCGATCACGGTGTACGGCACGTGCCGGCGTACGAAGTCCCGGTCGTCCGGACCGAGCAGGTCGAGGTCCTCCCAGATCCAGGCCAGCACCCGCTTGTCGCTGACCGGGCTGGTCGCCTCCGGGGTGTACATGCGGGCCGTGCCCGCCCGCAGGGCCGCGCCCAGGGCGTCGAGTCCGGGACCGGCCTGCTCGACGGGCAGGAAGAGCCGGAACACCCCGTGCGCGACGTGCCCGCCGGCCAGCAGCCGCTGCCGGTCGTCGAGGGCCAGCCCGTCCAGCGGGTGGCCGACCACCGTGATGCCGTGCGCCCTGCCCCGTTCGGCCATGGGGGCGAGGAAGGAGATGAAGTCGTCGAGGTCCGCCAGGTGGTCGAGGCCGTCCTCGTTGAAGACGGGCACGACGAGGCAGCCGCCCTCGGGCAGGCCGAGGAAGGAGACCAGCTCGGTGAAGAACGCGTCGACCGCGGACGGCGGGGTGCGCAGCGGGCTTCCCGACGGGTCCCCGGCCGCCGCCGGGCCGGCGTAGAGCTCCTGGAACTGCCCGGCGATGAGGTCGGCCTCGATGGCTCCGCCGATCGCCCCGTCGATGTTGAGCTCGACGACCTTGGGGACGCCCCGCTCGACCATCACGTCGGCGCGCATCGAGGTCAGCAGCCGCTCGGTGAGCGGCTCGGCCGGGTCGAGCAGCGGGAACTGACTGCGGGGCATGGAGAGCGCCTCCAGCAGCTCCCCGGCCGTCGACACCCGGCGCAGGCACGCCTGGAGCACCAGGCCCGCCGCACGGTCGGCGACCGCGCCGACCAGTGCGTACGCGTCGGCGTCCAGCAGCAGGGGACGGGTGGGGCACCAGGAGTCCGCGAGGCGCGGCACGCCGGCGTGTCCCCGCCGCCAGTGCTCCCGGCCGAGCGCGTCGATCCGGGCGCGCACCTCCTCGGGGAGGGTGTCGTACAGGTCGACCACGGGTGCGTCGCCGCGTGCGTCGCTCATGGGCGGGCCGCCCACCCCTCGTGACCGGGCAGCAGGCCCAGTTCGGCCTGCCGGTAGTCGCGGACGATCTCGGCGACCACGGCGTTGTCCGTGTCGAAGGCGACGTCGTCCAGGCACTGCACGGGGCGCACCCCGCCGGCGGTGCTGGCCACGCACAGCGCGTCGCAGGCCGACAGGTCCGCCGCGGTCAGCGGGCTCCGGTCCACCGCGTACCCGAGGCCGCCCGCGATCTCGATCACGGAAGCCACGGTGATCCCGTCGAGCGCGGCGGGGGAGTCGGGCACCAGCAGCGTACGGCCGCGCACGCCGAAGACGTTCTGCACGGTGCACTCGGCGACGAAGCCCGTGTCGTCCAGCAGCAGGGCGTCGTCGTAGCCGCGCCGCCGGGCGTCCGTCCATGCGATCCGGGAGCCCAGGTAGCCGGCGGACACCTTCGCCTTGGTCGGGAAGGCGTGCGGGCTGAGCCGGGCGACCGGCGACAGGGTCAGGCGGGGCTGCTGCGCGCGGATCACCGAGTCGAAGGACGAGACGTCGAAGGCCAGCACCGCGACCTGGGCCTCGGCGCCGGGTGCCGCGAGGCCCAGCACCCCGTCGCCGAGGAAGGCGATGGGACGCAGGTAGGCCCGGCGCAGGCCGTTGGCGGTCAGCGTCTCGTGGCAGGCGGCGGCCAGCTCGGCGGGGGACTGTGCGAGGGAGATCCCCACCAGGCGGCACGACTCGGCGAACCGGGTCATGTGCTCCTCGAGCCGGAAGACGTGGTGGCCGCCCTCCCCGGAGGGGAAGGCGGAGACGCCCTCGAAGACGCAGAGCCCGTAGTGGAGGCTGTGGTTGGCGAGCGTCAGGGCGGTGTCCCCGGCAGGGACCACGCTGCCCTGCCACCACATGAGCTTCGCTGGTTCGTTCATCCTTCTCAGTCCTTGTCGTGCCGGGCGACCGCCCGGCAAATCAGGTCGCCCACCTCGCCGGTGCGCGCGGTGCCGCCCAGGTCGGGTGTCAACAGGTCCCCGCGCAGCACCTCGTCGACGGCGCGCTCCACGGCGGCGTGCGCCGCGCGCAGTCCCATCCGGTCCAGCATCAGCGAGTAACTCATCACGGAGGCCAGCGGGTTGGCCCGGCCCGTGCCCACGAGGTCGGGGGCGCTGCCGTGCACCGCCTCGAACACGCCGGCGAAGTCGGTGTCGTCCGGGTCGTAGCTCGCCGAGGGAGCGACCCCGAGACCGCCGGCGAGCATGGAGGCCTCGTCGCTGAGGATGTCCCCGAAGAGGTTGCCGGCCACCACCACGTCGAAGCGGGCCGGGTTGCGGATCAGTTCCATGGCGGCGGCGTCGACGTACAGGTGGTCGCACTCCACGTCTGGGTAGGACGCGGCGATCGCGCGGAACCGGCCCTGCCACAGCGGGCCGGCGCTCGGCATCGCGTTGCTCTTGTCCACCAGGGTGAGCCGGCGGCGGCGGGAGCGAGCCAGCTCGAAGGCCGCCGTGACCACCCGATCCACGGCCCAGCGCGTGTGGACGCCGACCTCCATCGCGACGTGTCCGGGCCTGCCGCCGCGGACCGTGCCACCGACGCCCACGTACACGTCCTCGGTGTTCTCCCGCACGATGACGAGGTCCACGTCCCCGACGGCGCTCACGTGCTTGAGCGGGCAGTGCGCGAGCGCGCGCAGGCGCACCGGGCGCAGGTTCACGCCCAGTTCGAGCTGCTGGCGCAGCCCGCCGATGACGCGGATCGCATGCCGGTTGTCGGGGATCCGGGCGTCACCGAGTGCGCCGAGCAGCACCGCCCGGTGGTCGCGGCGGATCGCCTGGATGTCGATCTCGACGTCCCCGTGCTCCAGGAACCAGTCGGCGCTGTAGGGCAGCACCTCGGTCTTCAGGCCGGTGCCGAAGACGTCCTCGACCACCGCGTGCACCTTCAGCACCTCGGCCATGACCTCGGGTCCGATGCCGTCTCCCGGGATGACCGCGAGGGTACTCATACGGCCGACGCCTCCGCCCGTACCTGCGCCCCCGCGTAGGCCACCAGGCCGCCCGCGGCGAGCAGCTCCCGCTCGAACGCGGACGGCGGGGTGATGGGGGCGGAGGTCCCCCGGGTCACGTTGACCAGCTCGCCGCGCTCGTCGTCGACGACCAGCCGGTCGCCCTCCCGGATCTCGTACGCGAAGTCACCGACCTCCACCAGCCTGAGGCCGATGTTGAGGGCGTTGCGGAAGAAGATCCGCGCGAAGCTGTGCGCGACGACGAAGGGCGCGCCGGACGCCTTGATGCCCATCGGGGCGTTCTCGCGGGAGGAGCCGCAGCCGAAGTTCATCCCGCCGACGATCACCGAGCCGCGCAGGTCGTGCCCGGACGCCGCGTAGTGGTCGAGGAAAGGCTGGTTGCCCGCGTGGGCCATGATGTGCTTCTTGTACTCGGCCGGGTCGGGGATCTGGCAGAACACGCCCGGCAGGATGACGTCGGTGTTGACGTGGTCGCCGAACACCCACGCCAGGCTTCCGCCGCCCCCCGAACCGCCCGCCTCCGGCGCCGCCGCGGGTACCTCGTCCGTTCCGCCCGTGAGCGGGGCCCGGCCCTCGCGCGCCGAGTGCAGCGCGAACAGCTCGTCGATGCTGTCGCGAACCGCGTCCTCGTCGGCGTAGTAGTCGCCGCGGTCGCCGATCGGGGCGAGCACACCGGTCAGCGCGGCCCGCGCGGCGATGGCGGGGCTGGCCAGGACGACACTGGCGTCGACGTCGCCGCACCGGCCGCGGAAGTTCCGGTTGGAGGTGAAGATCGCGACCTCCCCCTTGCCGAGCACACCGGACTTGATGCCGATGCACGGTCCGCAGCTGGAGGACTCCACGTAGCAGCCGGCCTCGATCAGGACGTCGATCAGGCCCTCCTTCATCGCCGCCCGGTAGGCCTTCTGGGAGGCCGGGATGACGATGGTGCGCACCCCCTCGTGGACGCGCCGGCCCCGCAGGACGTCCGCGACGACCCGCAGGTCCTCCAGGTGACCATTGGTGCAGGAACCGATGAAGACCTGGTCAACGGGTATCTCGCCGTTCTCGTTGGCCCTCCGCGCCAGCGGCGCCACGCCCGTCATCAGGTCCTCGCGGCCCTCGTACTCGCCCCAGTTGCGCAGCAGGTGCTGGAGCTGGTGGGTGCCCACGGCGTTGTCCGGGGAGAACGGCAGCGCGACCGTCGGCTCGATCAGGCCCAGGTCGACGTCGATCACGTCGACGTACTCGGCGTCGTCCTCGTCGATGGTGAAGGACGGGTACTCCACCTCGTCGCCGAGGTAGTCGGCCAGCACCCCGTCCGTGGGGAACAGGCCGTACTTGGCGCCCATCTCCACCGCCATGTTGCTCAGCGAGAGACGGTCGGTGATCGCCAGGGAGGCCAGACCGGGGCCGCCGAACTCCAGGCTGCGGTAGACCGCCCCGTGCACGCCGATCAGGCCGCACAGGTACAGCGCCACGTCCTTGCCCTGTACGTGCGGACGCAGGCTCCCGCGGAAGCGGACCAGGGTCGCCTCGGGCACCCGCATCCAGCAGCTGCCCCGGACCAGCGCCATGGCCAGGTCCGTGGAGCCGATGCCGGTGGCGAGCGAGCCGATCGCGCCCGCCGTGCAGCTGTGCGAGTCCGCGCCGACCGCGACGTCGCCGGGGCGGATCAGACCCTGCTCGATGAGGATCTTGTGCTGGATGCCGCCGTCGTAGCCGACGTCGAACACCTTGATCCCGTGCTCGCGCGCGAAGCGGCGCAGCTCCACGAGGATCGACGCCATCGAAGCGGTGTGGGTGGGGACGACGTGGTCGAAGACGAAGGCGGTCCTCTCACGCTGCGCGGCGAGGCCCGCGGCGATGTACGCGTCGTCGAAGCCCGAGTCGCGCAGGATGTCCAGGGCCCACTTGACGGTCATCTCGCTGCCCCAGCACAGGTCGAACGGCAGGTCCACGACCTCGCCGGTGCTGACGGGACGGCCGAGTTTGTGCTCGAAGAGCTGCTTTACGAGAGTCATCGCTGAACGCGTCCATCCTGGTCGCCGAGAAGCTGTTTCTTGAGGCAGTCGAAGACGGCGACGTACGGCTCGATCCGCCGCTGCGCCGCCGGCGAGGAGAACCGGATCCATCCGCGCACCGGAGCCGGGCGGCAGCCGCGCAGCCGCTTCGCGTCCGCCGAACCCATGCCGTACGCGATGCGGCGGACGCCGCCCGCGACGGCACGTTCGACCTGGTGGTAGAAGACGAGGTTGAAGTAGGCGTAGCCAGCCCCCACGGCGGTGGCGTCGAAGCCGAGGAACTTGGGGTGCAGGACGCCCCCGGCCTCCAGGCACAGCAGGAAGCCCGACACGTCCGGCCCCTGCGCGTCCCTCCGCCGCACCACGTACAGCGCGGGTCCCAGCGCCGGGGCGGCCAGCAGCGCGGTGAACAGCCGCTCCATCGCGCCGCGGTCCACGGGCAGCCCGTACTTCTTCTGCTGTCCCTCGGACAGTTCGGCGCAGCGGGCGATCACCGCCGGGCCCGGGTCCGCGATCCGCTCCACGCGCAGCCCGGCCTCGCCGAACTTGCGCATCTCGGCGCGGACGACCGTACGGCGCTTGCGCTCCAAGGTCCCCAGGTACTCCTCCAGCGAGGCGCAGGACCCGGTGTCGAGGTCGTACTCCAGGTCGGAGAGGAATTCCAGGTATCCGTGGCCGGCGAGCGCCCCGTGCAGGTCCGCGTCCCCGCCGGACTCCCACAGGAAGGACTGCGAGGGGATCTCCTCGGCCCGGCAGAACGCGTCCACGGCGTCGAGCAGTTCGCCGATCGCCCCCTTCCGGTCGGTCCCGGGCAGGGTGAGGACGTCGCTGGCGTACCCGTACGGGCTGGTCATCACGAGCGCCGGATAGCCCGCCGCACGCGTGTGCCCGGCCTCGGCGCGCACGACGGCGGCGAGCAGCGCGCCCGCCTCGGCCGACTCCTGCGGCGAACGGTCCCGCTCCAGCGCCTGCCGGAGGTGGTCCATCTCGTAGTCTCCGAACAGGGCGCCCGTCGGATCGTGGTACGGGAACGCGTCCGGATCCCGGACCAGCAGACCCTGTACGCCGGCCACGGTGCGCCCGCCGTCCCGCAGCAGGAAGAGGACCAGCTCGAACCCGAAGCACTCCTCGACCGCGCGCAGCCAGTCGTACGAGAGGTACACCTGGGCCGGCGGGACGAGCGCGTCCCACTCCTCACGGCCGACGGCGGACGCCGACCGCATGACGACGACCTCAGTCCCCACGGACGTCCACGCCCTTCGTGGCGACCGCGATCAGGCGCTCGGCCCGGTGGTCGTACGGTCCGCCGTCGTAGTCCCCGTGGAAGCGGACCTCGGCGAAGCCCGCGCTGTGCAGCATGTCCCGCAGTTCGGCGGCGCTGTAGAGGTGGAGGGTCATCGACCCCGTGGCCGCGCGCGAGCCCTCGATGGAGTACCAGTCGCTGCGCAGCCGGCTCCAGTCGTCGAGGACTGTGTCGCGCTGGACCAGTACCTTCCCGTCCAGCTCGGACAGCGAGACGCGTTCGTCGCGGCGCGCGAGGACCTCCTTGCCGACGACGTCGACGAGCAGGGTCCCGCCCGGCGCGAGGCTGGTGTGCAGGTTGCGCAGCACCTGCACGTTGTCCTCGTGCCGGTCCAGGTACCCGAAGGAGGTGAACATGTTGACGGCGGCGTCGAAGGCCTCCGGCTCGGCGAAGGCGAGCATGTCCGCCTCGACGAGACGGACGTCGACGCCCGCGTGGCGGCTGCTCACCCTGGCCCGTTCCAGCAGCGGCGCGCTCAGGTCCACGCCCGTGACCGCGTGCCCGGCCCGGGCCAGGGGCACCGTGAACAGGCCAGGACCGCAGCACAGATCGAGGACACGGGCACCGGACGGGAAGCGGAACAGGGGGGACCGCTCCACGATCCGCACCGCCTGCGCGGCGCGCTCCGCCGAGAACAGGTGCGGGTAGAAGTCCCTCCAGAACGCCTGGTCCGCGAACCAGGCGCCGGTGTCGTGCTCCTCGCTCATACCGCCATGGCCGTTCGCTCGTGGTAGATCGCGACGACCTGGGCCTCCGTGACACTCGACTTCGTCAGCACGGACGCCTCCTTGACCTCGCGCAGGACCGTGCCGAGGACCGCGTCGTCGTAGGCGAGCCCGTGCTTGTCCAGGACGTGGGAGATGATCCCCTTGCCGGAGTGCTTGCCCATGACGATCCGCCGGGTGTGGCCCACCAGTTCGGGCCGGAGCGGCTCGTAGGCGGTGGAGTCCTTCATCACGGAGGACACGTGCAGGCCGGACTCGTGCGAGAAGGCGTTCCCGCCGACGATCGGCTTCATCGGGCTGACCTCGATGCCGGACAGGTCGGCGATCAGGTTCGACATGGGCTTGAGCCGGGACAGGTCGATGTTCGTCTCGAAGCCGTACAGCTGGGTGAGGGCCACCACGACCTCCTCCAGGGAGGCGTTGCCGGCGCGCTCGCCGAGGCCGTTGATCGTGCACTGGACCTCGTCGGCGCCGCCGAGGATGCCGGCGACCGTGTTGGCCGTGGCCAGCCCGAAGTCGTTGTGGCAGTGCAGCGAGAGCGTCACGTGGATCTGCGAGCGCAGCCGCTGGATGAGGGCGCGGAAGGCGTCGGGAGTGGTGGAGCCCACGGTGTCCGCGACACCGACCAGGTCCGCGCCGCTCTCCTGGGCGAGTACGAGGACCTCCTCCAGGTAGTCGTACGGGGTCCGGGTGGCGTCCTCGGACCCGCAGCCGACGTACATGCCGAGGTCCTTGGCGTAGGCGACGCCGTCGGCCATCTCGCGCTTGAGGCGGTCGCGCACCGAGCTGTCCGTACCGCCGAACTTGACCCGCATGTGCACGTCGGAGGTGGGGAGGAAGGTGTAGATGGCGTTCGCGCCACAGGCCCTGGCCAGGTCGATCTCGGTACGGTTCGGCCGGCAGAACGCCACCACGCGCGCGTTCAGCCCCAGCTCGGCCATGCCGCGCACGGCGTCCTGGTCGGCCTGTGAGGAGGCCGGGAAACCGGCGTCGATGACGTCGACGCCCATCTCGTCCAGGAGACGGGCGATCTTCACCTTCTCCTCGACCTGGAACGCCACGCCGCAGGTCTGCTCGCCGTCGCGCAGCGTGGTGTCACAGACGCGGATCTTCCGCGCGGCGGATGCGGTCCGGCTCATGCGTCCTCTCCCAGCAGGTATGCGCGGCACTTGGTGCCGATGACTTCACCGGAGAACCGGGGGCGGCGTCCGTAGACCACCCAGGTGGTGGTCACCGCGCCGATGTAGCGGTCCAGGCGCAGTGCCCCGTCGGACTTCTCCAGGTACTCCAGGTGCGTGAGCCCGGACTCGTACTTCCCGGCCAGCAGTTCGGCGCCGACCACGGGCTTGGAGGCCACGGGCACGACCTCCTCCCACTGCGACACGTCGACGTAGCCGGCGGTCGCCGGGACCAGCCCGAGCGACCGGGGCCGCTCCACGTCGGCGCGGCTGAGCAGTACCAGTTCCTTCGTGGGGTGGACGAAGGTGTCCACCACGTGGACCTCGCTGAAGTACCGCTCGGTGAGCAGGTGCACCTCGGGGTGCGCGCTGCACTGCACGAGGTAGTCGGACTCGCCGCGGCGCACCCGCTCCAGGCCCTCGTGCAGGTCGATGGTGAGGTCGATCTCGGCGTCGTCCTCGATGCCCTGGAAGGCGAAGTAGTGCTGTACGGCGTTCTCGTGGCAGCTTCCCTCGGGACCGAGGGTGGTGAAGGTCAGGGTCATCGCAGTGCCTCCGCGCCGGCCGCCGCGGGAGCGTCGATGATCTCGTCCTCCAGGCGGCAGGCCTCGTCGATGAGCAGGGTCGCCAGGGAGCGCATGAAGTCGGGGGAGAGGTCGAGCCGTTCGCCCCGGGCCGCGTACGCCTCGCGGACCGCGGTGACCCGCTGCGGCTGCATCATCGGGATGCCGTTGGCCCGCTTGACCTCGGCCACCTCGCAGCAGACGGCCAGGCGGGCCGCCACGAGCTCCGCGAGCTGCTGGTCCAGTGCCTCCAGCCGCTCGCGGAACGGCCGCAGGACCTCTTCGGGAGTCGCGTTCATCGCGATGCCTCCAATGCCAGGGCGCGGGCCGCGCCGCGCAGGGACGGGAGTCCGTATCCGCCCTCCTGGACGAAGACGGTGGGCAGCCGCTGCTCCGTCACGAGCGCGGCGACGGGACCGAAGACCTCCGGTGCCAGGCTCCAGGAGCCGTGCGGGTCGCCCGCGAGCACGTCGTAGCCGACCGAGACCACCAGAGCCTCGACGTCCTGGCCGCGCAGGTGGGACACGGCGTCCCCGACGAGCGCCAGGAACCCCTCCGGGCCGGGGTCGGACCCCGCTCCGAAGAGGCCGGGGCCCGGCTCGAAGGCGTACGGGAAGTCGTCGGGCCGGCTGGAGTGCACCGAGGCGAACGGCAGCGTGGGGTCGCCCTGGACGCAGGCGAGCGTGCCGTTGCCCAGGTGGTAGTCGACGTCGAGGATGCCGACCCGGGACGCGCCGTCCTCCTGGAGGGCCCGGGCGGCGATGACGGCGTTGTTCAGGAAGCAGTACCCGCCGTACCAGCCGGGCCCCGCGTGGTGGCCCGGGGGCCGCACCAGCGCGTAGGCGTGCTCTCCCCGGCGGGCCGTCAGCCCGGCCGCGCGGACCGCGGCGGCCGCCGCGCCCAGCGCCGCGGGCCAGACCCCCCGGGTGACGGGCGTCTCCTGCTCCAGGCCGGGCGCCGCGAACGCGTCGTCGAGGACGGACTCCGCGCCCGCGGGCACCCCGTGGCGCAGGTGTTCCAGCAGCTCCTTGCCGTGCACGGCCTCGGCGAGGCGCTCGGCCCGGACCGTTTCGTCCGTGCCGCCGGGCGGGGCGAGGACCGCCCCGCCGTCGAGCAGCCCGGCCAGGATCCGGTGGATCCGCTCGGGCACCTCCTTGCTGGCCACCTGGGCGCCGCCCGGCTCGACCGTGAACGGCAGGGCCTCGGACTCCTCCGGTACCACCACATGCAGGGTCATGACAGATCCTTGATGACGCGCGGGCCGATGACGCGGAAGCCGGAGCGCTCGTAGAAGGCCAGCGTCCGCGGGTACGAGGGGAACTGCTCGGCCGGCAGGCAGACTTCGACCCGGCGCACGCCGTCGGCGGCGCACAGCGCGTCCAGCTCGGCCAGCAGCAGGGCGGCGACCCCCTTCGACCGCAGACCCGGCTCCACCCACAGCTCCTGCACGTGCCGGTACGGCGCGGCGAGCCGCAGCGCGGTCTGGGTGGTGTACCCCAGTACGCCGGCCACGCGTCCCTGCCCGTCCCGTGCGACCAGCACCCCGGCGCCGTCCCGGCCGGCGATGGCGTCGGCCACCGCCGCACCGAGCCCCGGGATCGTGTGCGAGGCGTCCCCGCGCAGCTCCCGCAGGAGCGCGGTGACGGCATCGGCCACCGCCTGCGCCTCCTCGGGCCTGGCCGGCCCCGTTTCGAAGCCCGTCCCGCATTCCACCGTGCTCATCCCTGGCACCTCGCAGCCGTTCCCGATATGGCCCCGTCCAGCTCCTCGACGCCGAGGACCCGCAGCAGCGCGCGGGCCTTGAGCCGCGTCTCCTGGAACTCCTCCTCGCCGTCGGAGAGCACGATCAGTGCGCCGCCCACGCCGATGCGCACGCGGTTGCCCTCCCAGACGATGGTGCGGATCACGATGGACTGGTCCGCCGCCCCGTCGAAGCCGAACCAGCCGAGGCTGCCGGAGTAGACCCCCCGCTCCTCCGGCTCCAGGGCATCGAGGAGCTCCACCGTCCGCTTCTTCGGCGCACCGGTCATCGACCCGCCGGGGAAGAGCGCCTGCACGCAGTCCACCGCGCCGCGGTCGGCGCGCAGCTTCCCGCGCACGGTGGTGACGAGCTGGTGCACCGTGGCGTAGGACTCCGCAGCCATCAGCTTGGGCACGTGGACCGTGCCGGCGTCGCAGACCTGCCCGAGGTCGTTGCGCAGCAGGTCCGCGATCATCAGGTTCTCGCTGCGGATCTTGCGGTCCGTCTCCAGCGCCTCGCGGGCGGCCTCGTCGGCCACCGGGTCGGCGTGCCGGGGGGCGGTGCCCTTGATCGGCTTCGCCTCCACCTCGCCGTTGCCCGCGACCGTGACGAACCGCTCCGGCGAGGAGCTCAGCAGCGAGCGCTCGCCGAGCCGGATGTAGGCGGCGTAGGGTGCCGGGTTCGTGGCTCGCAGCCGCAGGTAGGTCTCCAGCGGGTCGGCCTCGCTGGTGCCGCTGATCTGGTACGTGTAGCAGGCCTCGTACGATTCGCCGTCGTGCAGCCACTGCTGCACGGTGTCGAAGTGGCGCAGGTACGTCTCCCGGTCGACGCCCGGCTCCAGTACGGCCGGGGCGCTCTCGCGCCGGGGCCGCGGCACCAGCGGGCGGCGAGCCAGCGTGCGCACCTCCTCGCACCACGCATGGTGCTCCTCGGCGGACAGGCCCACCGTGACCAGGTAACGCCGGTCGGCCTCGTGGTCGTAGGCCACGTACCGGTCGACCCGCAGCAGCTCGGCGTCCGGCCGCTCGCCGCTGCCGGCCCGGCCGATGCCGACGCTCCCCTTCACGCCGTAGCCGAGGTAGCCGAGGTAGCCGCCCGCGAACGGCACCGGAGACGCGCCGGCCGGTACGGGCGCGGTCGCGAGACCGGCCCGCAGGTGCTCGAAGACGGTGCCGGGCAGCCGCTCCACGGCCTCGTGGGTCTCGCGTTCCACGACGCCCGCCCCCGCGTACGCCCGGAGGACCTCCAGGCCGTCCCCGGCGCAGGAGCCGAGGTAGCTGTAGCGGCCCATCCCATAGGCGGTGCGCGAGCTGTCGAGCCAGAAGCTGTACGGGCTGTCGGCGAAGGCGCGCAGGAAGAGGCCCTCGGCGTCGAGGTCCGCCTCCAGTTCGCTCCAGCGGAGCGCGGGCGTGATGCCCAGGAAGTTCGCGACGATCTCCTCGCCGTACTCGCTGTCCACCGACTCGGGGTGGAACTGCACGCCGTGCAGAGGACGTTCGCGGTGGCGCAGGCCCATCAGGACGCCGTCCTCGGACCAGGCGGTCGCGACGAGGTGCTCCGGCAGCGGCTCGGTGACGGTGAGGGAGTGGTAGCGCACCGCGCGGAAGCCCTGCGGGATGCCGGCGAAGACGCCGGTCCCGGTGTGGGTGATCCCGCTGGTCTGCCCGTGCACGGTCTCCGGCGCGTGGCGCACGTCGCCGCCGAAGGCGAGGGCCAGGCCCTGGTGGCCGAGGCACACCCCGAGGACGGGCACAGTGGCCCGCTCCAGCAGGTCCCGGCACAGCCCGAAGTCCTCGTCCCTGGCCGCGGTGCCCGGGCCCGGGGAGATCACGACGTGGGTGAAGTCCTGCCGGAGCAGTTCGTCCGCCGTCGCCTCGTCGTTGCGCACGACGACGGGCGGCACACCCGCCACCTTCCAGATCAGCTGGAAGAGGTTCCACGTGTAGGAGTCATAGTTGTCTACGAGAAGGATCCGCAGGTCTATCACGATGTGGTCGAGCTCCTTGACGGCCGGTCCGGCCTTTTGGGCACGGTGGACCGGCTGACCGACTTTTCTACCGGTGGTGATTCATCGGTGAATCCACTGCGCCGAATTGAGCGCACGACGGCACGCTCAGGCGGAAGCCGGGCATGGCGATGCGGATGAAAGTGACATGTTTTCAAGCCCCCGTTGCGTCTGTCACTGCTCGGATCTTCACCGGACGTTCATAAATGGCCGTTGGTCGATGGCCGGTACTGCGGTCCGGGAAGGCCGTTCCAACGTTCGATGCTAGTCATGCCGGGCCGAATATGCATCCTTGTGTGACTCAACCCACTGCGACCTGCGGTAACTCCCGCGGTCGTGAACCGAGTCAGTTGTCACACTCTCTACGTCCCCGCCGCAAGCGAATATTGATGGACCATCAGTCGTCGTCGGCGGCCGCCGGAACGCCCGCCGCAATCCTGGCCAGGTCGGTGTCGCCGGTGGGGAACGGGGTGCGCGGTAGACCACGTCGCGGTAGGGCGCACCGCACCCGCTCGCGCCCGGCGGCGCGCGAGGCCGCCGCCACGTCCGCGTCGCCGCCGGGCCCGGAAACGGAATCCTCCTTCGCGGTTCGCCCATGTGCGGGCACTCCGTCGGAATCGGGTATTGACAACCGATCCGAACATATCGACCGACCCGATAGTTTCAAGCCGCATGTAGTGGGGCCGGGGGGAGGTTGACCGGAAACCGACTTTCCTTCCCGGTCAAGTCGGCGGCAAGGCGGGCGATTTCGGCCACTGGTGAGCGTGATCGCCCTCACGCCCGCGCCGTTTTTGTCGGTACATGCTTGCTGGTACGTTGATCGGAACAACCCCGTTCGTAAAGCCGGTTCACGAGACCGGCTCGACTTGAAAGGGGAGCTGGGAAATTCACGATCCTGACATGCGTGATCCCGCGCAGGGTCCCGGGGAGGCGTCATGCCCCACAAGGTGATTCTGGCGCTTCTCGCAATCGGCTCCTTTGCCGTCGGCACGGACGGCTTTGTCATCAGTGGGATCCTTCCGCGTATCGCCGGTGAGCTGGACGTGTCCGAGCCGATGGCCGGGCAGCTCATCACGGCCTTCGCGCTGAGCTACGCGATCAGCGCGCCGGTCCTGATGACCCTGACCGCCGGACTGTCCCGGCGCGTCATGCTGCGCGGCTCGATGCTGGCCTTCCTGCTCGCCAACCTGCTGGGCGCACTCGCCCCGACGTACGGGGTACTGATGGCGGCCCGGATCCTGGCGGGGATCAGCGCCGCCCTCTACATGAACACCGCCGCGGCCACCGCGACGGCGCTCGCGGGGGAGCGGTACCGGGGACGGGCGGTCTCCATGATCATCGGCGGGCTCACGGTGGCCACGGCGCTCGGCGTGCCCGGCGGGACGCTGGTCGGGCAACTCGGCAGCTGGCGCCTCACGCTGGCGCTGGTCGTGGTGCTGGCCCTTCCCGTCCTCATCGGCCTGTTCGCGGTCCTGCCCGCGGTGCCGCAGCCGCCCGCGGTCAGCATGCGGGACCGGGTGCGGATCGGTGCGCAGCGTCCGGTGCTGCTGGCCGTCCTGGCCAACCTGTTCGCGGTCGCCGGCTGCTTCACCGTCTTCACCTACCTGGCGGCCTTCACCCGCGCCACCACGGGCATGGACGACGCCAAGGTGAGCATCGTCCTGCTGGTGTTCGGCGTCGCGGGAGCGGTCGGCAACGCGGTCGGCGGCCGCCTCAGCGACCGCATCGGAGCGGAACGCACCTTCACCGCCTCGGTGTCGGGCGTCGCACTGACCATGGCGCTGCTCGCGGTGCTGTCGAGCTTCTTCGCCTCCGGATCGGCGGCGGTGGTGGCCGTCTTCCTAGCCGTCACGGTCGCCTGGGGCACGGTCTACTGGGCCGAACCCCCCACCGCCATCCACCGCGTGCTGGACCTGGCGCCGACGGCCCCGAGCGTGGCCATCTCCGTCAACAGCTCCGCGTCGTACCTCGGCGTCGCCCTCGGCGGCGCGGTCGGCGGCGCGGTCCTCGACCGGCTCTCGCCGGCCGCCCTCGCCTGGACGGGGGCGGGCCTGGAGTTGATCGCCCTGGCCCTGGTCGTCCTGCCCAGGGTCCACGCGGGCCGCAAGGGCCGGGCCGGGAAGCCCGCCGGTGTGCTGCGGGAGCCCGTGCCCGAAGTGTGACCTTGACGACTTCCGGACTTCCGGCGCTGACACAGCGACGCGAAAGCTGGAAAAGTATGAAACCTAGACAATTCATCTGATTTTGGGGGAGGTTGGCCACCCGTGGCTAACGACGACGTTTTCGACCGGCTCACCACCTGCACCGTCGACGTCCTGCAGGTCAAGGCCGAGTCCGTGACCCCGGACGCGAGCCTGACCGACGATCTGGGCGCCAGCAGTCTCATCCAGGTCGAGCTGGTGATGGCCGTCGAGGAGGAGTTCGGCATCTCGGTGCCCGACGAGTCCGTCGAGGAGATCCAGACCGTGGGCGACCTGCACCGACTGATCCTGTCGCTGGTCGCCTGATGGCCGGCGAAGCACAGTCCGCACGCCGCGTCGCGGTCACCGGTCTCGGTGTCGTGAGCGCCTGCGGCACGGGGGCGGAGGCCTTCTGGGAGGGCCTCTTCCAGACGCCGCCGGACGGCCACCGAGAACTGGCGGACTGGGACCCGTCACCCTGGATGGACGTCCGGGAAGCCCGGCACACCGACCGGTTCACCCAGTTCGCCGTCGCGGCCGCCGACATGGCGTACCGCGACTCGGGCCTGACGGAGGTGGACGCCGAGCGCAGCGGTGTCGTCGTCGCCACGGCCCTCGCCGGCGTCAGCACCTTCGAACGGCAGAGCGTCATCCACCACGAGCGCGGCGGCCGGCGGGTCTCCCCCTTCCTCGTGCCGATGATGATGGCCAACGCCGCCGCCGCGACCGTGGCCATGCGCCAGGGCTGGCGGGGTCCGTGCGAGAGCCTGGAGACCGCCTGCGCCGCCGCAACCCACGCCATCGGGCACGCGGCACGGATGATCGCCGACGGCACTTGCGACCGGGTCCTCGCCGGCGGCACCGAGGCGGCCATCACACCGACCGTCGTGGCCGGGTTCACCAACATGCGGGCCCTGTCCTCGTCCGGCCGCACCCGGCCCTTCGACGCGGAACGCGACGGCTTCGCCATCGCCGAGGGCGCCGCGGTGCTGGTCCTGGAGGAATGGGACACGGCGGTGGCGCGCGGCGCCACCGTCTACGGCGAGGTGCTCGGCTCGGGCAGCACGGCCGACGCGCACGACATCACCATGCCGGCGCCCACCGGCGCCGACGCGGCCCGCTGCATCCGCCTGGCCCTCCAGGACGCAGGGGTGAGCCCGCAGGACGTACGGCAGATCAACGCCCACGGCACCGGCACCCTGCGCAACGACGAGGCGGAGACCAACGCCATCCTGTCCGTCTTCGCGGACTGCCCGCCGGTGACCTCCACCAAGGGGGCCACCGGGCACGCCTTCGGAGCGGGCGGCGCGTTCGAGGCGGTCGCGGTGTTCCTGTCCATGCGCCACGGAGTGATACCCCCGACCGTCGGCCTGACCGCGCTCGACCCGGCACTCGCCGTGGACGTGGTGACCGGCGAGGGCAGGAAGTGGGAGCCAGGACCGTCCCTCACCCAGTCGTTCGGCTTCGGCGGCCACAACGGCGTCCTCGTCCTCGGCCCTGCCGGATAGCGTTCGGAGCGAAGCGATGGAAACAGAGCGACACAGTGATCCGCACGACGTCTTCGCGTGGATCGACGACAGCACCCGGCGCCGGGACCGGGCGGGCCTCACCCGCCGGGTCCAGGTCCGGGGCCCCCGCCCGGACGTGATCGACTTCGGCGGGAACGACTACCTCGGCCTCACCCGCCACCCCGACGTGGTCCACGCGGTGGCCGACGCCTCCCTGACCTGGGGGGCGGGGTCGACCGGCTCCCGGCTGGCCACCGGCACCACCGAGGTGCACGTCGAACTGGAGCGGGAACTGGCCGAGTTCACCGGGGCGGAGGCCGCGCTGGTCTTCTCCTCCGGCTACCTGGCCAACCTGGGCGCGGTGACCGTACTGGCCCGCCCGGGCACCCTGATCGCCTCCGACGCGTTCAACCACGCCTCCCTGATCGACGGCTACCGCCTCTCCGGCGCCGACGTGATCGACACCGAGCACGCCGACCCGCAGGCGCTGGAACGGGTGCTCGCCGAACGGGAGCAGCAGCGCGCGGTGGCGGTGACCGAGTCGGTGTTCTCGGTCGACGGCGACCTCGTCGACCTCCGCGCCGTCCTCGACGTCTGCCGCCGGCAAGGCGCCGGACTGCTCGTCGACGACGCGCACGGCTTCGGCGTCATCGGCGAGCGCGGAGAGGGCGCGGTGACCGCCGCCGGCCTGGCCGGCAGCCCCGACGTGGTCACCACCATCACCCTGTCGAAGTCCCTGGGCGCCCAGGGCGGCGCGGTGATCGGCCCCCGCCGGGTCGTCGACCACGTCATGAACATGGCCCGCAGCTTCCTGTTCGACACCGGGCTCGCCCCGGCCTCCGCCGCCGGGGCCCTGGCCGCGCTCCGGGTCCTGCGCGCCGAGCCGGACCGTCCGGCACGTACCCGCGCGGTCGCGGTGGCGCTCGCCGAACGCCTCACGGCGGCCGGCCTGCCGGTGACCGAGGCACAGGCGGCCGTGGTCTCGGTCCGCGGACCCTCCGCGGCCCAGACCGCGCAGTGGGCGGAGAACTGCCTGGCCGACGGCGTCAAGGTGGCGTGCTTCCGCCCGCCGTCGGTGCCCGACCGGTTCTCCCGCATCCGGCTCACCTCCCGGGCCGACCTGACGGAGGCGGAGATCGACCGCGCCATCGACGTGGTGGTCAAGCACAGTCCCTGGTAGGGCAGCTGACCTGGGGCGGACGACGGCCCGGGCCGAGTGACGGAGGGCGTCATGACGATCGCCAGTGGGTTCCTCACGCACACCACCCGGTCACCCGACCGGGCCGCCCTCGCCGTCGGCGACGGGACCGGACGACGGTGGAGCTACGACGCGCTGCGGCGCGGCGCACTCGCCGTCGCCCGGGCCCTGCGCGCCGAGTTCGGCCCGGACCCCGGCCCCGGCGTCCGGATCGCCGTACTCCTCGGCAACCGCGAGGAGTTCGCACGGATATTCCTCGGCGGCGCGCTCGCCGGCATCCCCGTGATGGTGCTCGACCCGGCATGGAGCGGCGCCGAACTGGGCGCCGTCCTGCGGGACGCCCCGCCCGCACGGCTCTTCTGCGACTCCCCCGGAGGGCCGGTCGCCCGGTACGCCGACCCCGCCACGCTGGTGGACGTCACCGGCCCCGGCTTCGAGACGTGGCTTCGCCGCCACGGGAGGCCCCAAGGCCCGTCCCTGCATACGCAGTTGCCGCCCGTGCCGGACGACAGGCCCTTCTACGTGGGCTTCACCTCCGGGAGCACGGGCCGCCCCAAGGGAGTGGTCCGCTCACACCGCTCCTGGCTGCGCACCTTCGACCGCTACACCGCCGAGTTCGACATCGGCCCGTCCGACACCGTCCTGCTGCCCGGCTCGCTGGCGCACTCGCACTTCCTCTTCGGGCTGATGCACGCCCTGCACGTCGGCGCGGCCGTCCGTCTCATGCCCGCCTTCGACGCGACCCGGGCGCTGGAAGACATCGAGCGGCACGGCGTCACCCGGCTCTACCTGGTGCCGACCATGTTCCAGGCACTGCTCGAACACGCCCGCCGGCACCCGGGCCGCAGTTTCCCGCACGTGCGCTCGCTGCTCTCGGTGGGCGCCAAATGGTCCCCTGCCCGGCGAGCCCTCGCCGGAGGGCTGTTCCCGAACGCCGACGCCGTGGAGTTCTACGGAGCCACCGAACTCAGCCTCGTCTCCGTGCTGCACGGTGGCGACGACGGCCCGGAGGAGTCCGTGGGCCGGCCGGTGTCCGGAGTGGAGCTGTCGCTGCGCTCGCCCACGGGCGAGGAGGTCGGTGCCGGCGAGCCGGGCGAGGTGCACGTCCGCAGCGACATGCTCTTCACCCGCTACCTGTCCGACGAGGACGGCCGAGGCCCGGACGGGGACGGCTGGTTCACCGTCGGTGACATCGGCCGCGTCGACGAGCGCGGCTACCTGCACCTCGTCGGCAGGAAGAAGGGCATGCTGATCAGCGGCGGGCTCAACGTGCACCCCGAGGAGGTCGCCGCGGCCCTGCTCCGCCTGGAGGAGGTCGAGGAGGCCGCCGTCGTGGGACTGCCCGACGAACACTGGGGCGACCTGGTGTGCGCCGTCGTCCGGTGGCGGCAGGGGGCCCGCCTCGGCCTGGCGGAGGTACGCGACCGGGCATCGGCCCACGTGTCGCGGCAGAAGTGCCCCCGGCGGCTCTTCGAGACGGACGAGCTGCCCCACACATCGAGCGGAAAGATCGACCACGGGCGGGTGCGCGGCGCCCTCCTGGAGGGTCGGCACGACATGCGGGAGGTTCTGTGAACGGGCAGCGGCCCATCGTCGCGGCGGCGCGGCGGACCCCGATCGGCCGGATCGGCGGCGCCTTCGCCACCACCCCGATCCACGAGCTCCTCAGCCCCGTCCTCACGGCGCTGCTGGAGGACCTGGGCATCACCGGCGCGGACGTCGACGACGTGATCGTCGGGAACGCCGGCGGCTCCGGCGGCAACCCCGCCCGCTACGCCGCCCTCACCGCCGGCCTCGGCATCGAGGTGCCGGCGACGACCGTGGACCGGCAGTGCGGCAGCGGCCTGGAGGCCGTCAACCTCGCCGCCCGGCTCGTGGCGTCGGGGGCCGGGGACGTCATCCTCGCGGGCGGCGCGGAGAGCGCCAGCACCGCGCCCTGGCGGGTGGAGCGCCCCGCCGTCCCCCACGGGACACCGCGCTTCTACGCCCGCCCGCACTTCGTGCCCGCCGAGTACGGGGACCCCGACATGGGGGTCGCCGGCGAGAACGTGGCACGGCGCGGCGGGATCAGCCGGGAGCGGCAGGACCGCTTCGCACTGGCCAGCCACCGCAAGGCGGTCGAGGCGGCCCGCGCGGGGCGCTACGACGCCGAACTGGTGCCGGTTCAGGTCCGGGTGGGCAGGGCCGCCGCCGTGGCGGTGGCGTCGGACGAGTGCCCCCGCCCTGACACCAGCATGGAGAAGCTCGCCCGGCTGGGACCGGCGTTCGTCGAGGGTGGCACCGTGACCGCAGGCAACTCCTGCCCGGTCAACGACGGTGCGTCGATGGTCGCGGTGGTCTCCGAACGCAAGTTCCGTGAGCTGGGGCTGTCGGGGGGACTGCGGGTGGTCGACTCCGCGGTGACCGGCGTCGACCCGGTGATCCTCGGCTGGGGTCCGGTGCCGGCGGTACGGCGGCTGCTGAAGCGCAACCCCGGGCTGCAGCTGGCCGACATCGAGGTGGTGGAGTTCACCGAGGCGTTCGCCGGACAGGTGCTGGCCTGTCTGGACGAGCTGGGCATCCCCGAGGAGAGCGTCAACCGCGGCGGCGGCGCACTCGCGCTCGGCCATCCCTGGGGTGCCTCCGGGGCCGTTCTGGTGACCCGGATGTTCTCGGACATGCTCGGGACCGCCGACCCCGTGGCGGGCCGGGCCCGTTACGGCCTGGCCACGCTCGGGGCGGCGGGCGGTCTGGGCATCGCCACCCTCTTCGAACGCCATCCGGCCGACTGAACGCCATCCGGCCGACTGAGGGGGGCCGCCCGACGGCGGCCGGCTGAGGGTGCCGGCCGGCCGGACGGCGGTACGGGCGCGGCGGGGTCAGCCCCGCCGCACCAGCACCTGGAGAGGGGCGCGGAAGGACAGCAGCGCCAGCATCTCCGGCGAGGACTCGGCACAGAAGCGGAGGTCCGGAAGCCGCTCGGCGGTCATCCGCATCACCACGTCGGCCTCCATCCTGGCCAGTTCGGCGCCTGAGCAGCGGTGGCGTCCGATGCCGAAGGACAGGTGCTTGCGCACGTTGGCCCGGTGCGGACAGATCTGCTCGGGGTTCTCGAAGACCTCGGTGTCCGAGCCGGTGGACGACAGCATCAGCAGCAGCGGAGCCCCTGCCGGGAGGTCGACACCGGACAGCGTCATCGGCCGGCCGGTGACCCGGCGCCAGGTGGTGATGGGCGGGTCCCGCCGCAGCACCTCCTCGGTCCACGGCTCCACGGCCGCCGGCTCGGCGGCGAACCGCTGCCACAGGCCGGGTTCCCGGAGCGCCCTGCGGTACATGGTGCTCAGCATCTGGGTGGTCGTCATCTGACCGGCGATGATCATGAAGTAGACCACGGCCGCCTTCTGGGTCACCCCCAGCGGCTCCCCGTCCGGCAGCCGGTGCGCGCCCAGTGCGCCGAGGAGCGTGCCCTCCTCGGACGCGGGCTTCGACACCAGGTCGGTGAGCCAGGCGTAGAACTCGGCGGCCTCGCGGGCCAGCGCCACCTCGCGCTCCCCGCGCGGCCGTCCCCAGAAGAGCTCCAGGGAGGCGTCGCTCCAGCGGGCGAGGGTGTCGATGTCCACGTCGATGGCCGCTTCCAGGCCGAGCAGCCGCAGCATCACCCGGAACGGAACGTCCCGGGCGATGGTCGTCGCCAGATCGCAGACGCCATCGGCGGCGAGCCGCTGCTCGACGTCGTCGAGCGCCTCCGCGACGACCTTCTCGACCATCGGCACCGAGGCGCTCACGGCCTGGGCGTTGAACAGCTTGGTCATGATGCGCCGATAGCCGGCGTGGCTGTCGGAACCGTTGTTTGCGAGTGTTTGCGGGAGGTCGAACTTGACCCGCGCCAGGACACGGAGCGTCTGTACGGAGAATCGTCCTATTGCGTCGATCGCATTGTCCGGAAGGAAATTCTCCGGATCGAGCAGAATGGCGCGCACGTCCTCGTAGCGGCTGATCAGCCAAAGCCCCGTGTTCTCGTCGAACTTCACGGGTTCGTGTTCTCGGAGCGCCGCCATCGCCGGATACGGGTCCAGCGCATACCCCTGGTCGAACAGGTCCACACTGTCAACGGGCATTGCCATCACGTCAATTCCACCTTCCCCCGGTCGACGGTACCAAGTCGTCGCGATCACGCTGAATACCAGCCGGGGAAGAATCCTGTGAGACGCGTCTCGTGCGGACGCCGCCCTGGCGGTCCGCCGACGGCGGGCGGTCCGGAGGGCATGCCTCCGGACCGCCCGCGCGTGTTCGGTCCGGCGTCTCGGCACCCTGGGTGCCCGGACGCTTCTACTGCTGGACGGCGTCGAGCGGGTTGCCGTTGTTGACGCCGGCCTTCTTGGCGGCGTCGATGGACGCGGCCGACGGCTTCACCTTGGTGAAGGTGTCGTGGCCGACGAGCGTGGACTTCCAGGCGTTGGCCGCGGTGGTGCCCGAGGTCAGCAGCCACTGGGTGTTGATGCGGGCCTCGGAGCCGGCGACGTACTGGCCGCTCCACGTGGTGGCGGAGTGGGCGTTGCGGTAGTTGTTCTTCCACGCCACCGTCCAGCCGAGGGCGGTGCCGCTGCCGTCGGTGGCCGGGGCGCTGTCGTAACGACCGGTCAGGACGTAGCGGCTCTCGGCGTTGCCGACGGCCGACTCGTAGGTGCCGGTGAGGCTGCCGTCCGCGTTCGCGGTCACGATGAAGGTCGAACCGAGCTGGTTGTACCAGGTGCCGGTGATGCCGGCCTCGGCGACGGCGGCCTGGGCCTTGGAGTCCTTCGACGGGTCCGCGGAGGCGCTGGCCGTAATACCGACGGTGGTCAGCGAAACGGCAATGGCTGCAACGACGATCTTGCGCATGTGCGACACGAAAAATCTCCCCTAGTTGTTGCCGGCGGGGGACGGGCGGCGTGCATGATGTGCGCGTCGCCCGCATCCCGCCCGTCAAGGTTTGTGACCTCGGCCGGGCACCTGACGGTGCCGGTGGACGAACAGCAATGCGGCATGCGCCTTTGGCGGAAGATCTGGATGGTCGAGGTCCCGGTCGATGGTTGCCAAGGGCACATGTTCGGTGTAAATCGTACTATCGATTGGCGGGTTTTCAACAACGTTTTCTGCAAAGGAGTTTCAGCCAAACTCTGGCCGAGTCTTTATGGTCGCTGCGTCAAATGCGGCTGAAAAGGGCCCCACTGCGGGTGGCCCGGACGCCCTGGGAGGGTGCGTCGGCCGGCCCTTCCCGCAACCGGTCGACCACCGCCAACCGCGCCCCCACGTCCAGGTTCCACAGCCGTACGGTGCCGTCCGTACTGCTGCTCGCCACCGTCCCGCCGTCGGGCGCGAAGGCAACACCCCACACCGCGTTCGTGTGTCCGGAAAGCGCCGCCAGCGTGCGCCGGTCGGCCACGTCCCACAGCCGCACCGTCCGGTCGTTGCCGCTGCTCGCGAGCGTCCGGCCGTCGGGGGAGAAGGCGATGCCCCGCGCCGAGCCGGTGTGGCCGGCCAGCGACGCCTCGAAGCGGTGGCGCCGCGCGTCCCACAGCCGTACGGTCCCGTCGTTGCCGCTGGTGGCGAGCGTCCGTCCGTCGGGGCTGAAGGCCACCCCCCGGACCGCACCCGTATGTCCGGTGAGGGCGGCCAGCGGCCGGCGGCCGGCCACGTCCCACAGGCGGACGGTCAGATCGTCGCCGGCGCTCGCGAGGGTGCGCCCGTCGGGACTGAACTCCACGTCGTTGGCGAAATCCGTATGCCCGCTGAGCGTGGCGAGCCGACGGCGCGAGGCGACGTCCCACAGCCGGACCGTGCCGTCCGATCCGGCCGAGGCCAGCGTTCGCCCGTCGGGTGCGAAGTCCACTGCGAACACGGTCCCGCCCTGGCCGGCCAGGGTGGCCGCCGGTCCCCCCGCCGAGACGTCCCACAGGCGGACCGTGCCGTCGGAACCGGCCGAGGCCAGCGTCCGACCGTCCGGCGAGAAGTCCACCGAGAACACCGTCTCGCTGTGCCCCTCGAAAGTGGCCACGACCCGGCGCCCCGCGACGTCCCACAACCGCACCGCGTGATCCGCCTCCGCGGTGGCCAGCAGCTTCCCGTCCGGGCTGTAGGCGGCCTGCCAGATCTCCGTGAACGGACGTGACGCCAGCACCGCGCCCCGCAGGTCCCACAGCACCACCGACTGGTCGAATCCGGCGGTGGCCACGAACGCGCCCCGGCTGTCCACGGCCACCCCGAGCACGTAGTCGGTGTGCCCGGCGAGCGTCGCCGTCAGCCGGCCGCCGGCGACGTCCCACATCCGGGTCGCGCCGTCGCCGCCCGCGCTGATCACGGTCGTCCCGTCCGGAGTGAAGGCGACGCCGTTGACGTCGTCGCTGTGCCCGGTCAGCGTGGCCGTGGTCCGGCGCCCGGCCACGTCCCACAGCCTCACCGTCCGGTCGACGCCTCCCGTGGCGACTGTACGGCCGTCCGGGGCGAACGCAGCCCCCAGCACCTCGTCGGTGTGCCCGGACAGCACGGCCAGCGGCGCGGCCCGGACCGGATCCCACAGCCGTACGCTCCGGTCGGCGCCGGCCGAGACCAGCGTCCGGCCGTCCGGGGCGAAGGCCAGGGCGTTGACCCGCCCGGTGTGCCCGGCCAGGGACGCGACGGCACGGTACTCCCCGGTGGTCGCCCACAGCCGGACCGTCCCGTCCGGGCAGCCGGTCGCCAGGGTCCGCCCGTCCGGTGCGAAGGCCACCGTCCGCGAGCCCGCCGTGCTCGCCGGGAGCACCGCCTTCGGCCGGCCGTCGGCGGTGTCCCACAGCCGGGCCGGCCCGTCCGTGGACACCGCCGCGAGGGTCCGGCCGTCGGGGCTCACGGCGACCGCGCGGACCCGCCCGGCCATCGTGAACGTCGCGGTCGTCCGCCGGTCGGACAGCCGCCGCAGGGTCACCGTCCCGTCGGAACTGCCCGTTGCCAGCATGCCGTTGTCCGGCCCGAAGGCCACCGTGTTGACCGGCCCGCCGTGCCCGCCCAACCGGGCCACGAACGGCTGCGACTGCGTACTCAGCAGCGCCCCGAGCGCCTCGCTCGTCCGCGAGGTCCGGTACGCGTCGCCGGCGAGCAGCATGGAGGCCTCCGGCTGGCCCGCGGCCAGCGCCGCCGACTGCAGGGCGAGCGCCCGCGAACGGGCGATCCGTTCCTGGCCCAGCGCGCCGGCGCGCTGCTGGTACGCCAGCCCGCCGGCGCCCACGGCCAGGACCAGCAGGACGACCAGCGTGGCCAGCATCCGCCGGCGCAGCCGCGCCTGGCGGGCGGCCTGCCGCTCCCGGCCGTCCTGCGCGGCCCGGCTCTCCCGGAGGAAGGCCGCCTCCCTGGGCGCGAGCCGGCCCCTGCCGTCGAGTTCGTCCGCCCAGGAGCGGGCGGTGTCCAGCCGGGTCCCCCGGTAGAGCGCCGACGGGTCGCGGCCCTCGCGCTCCCATTCAGCAGCGGCGTGGGCCAGCTGCTGGTGGATCAGGAGCCCCGCCCGGTCGGCGCGGATCCAGCCGCGCAGCCGTGGCCAGGCGTGCAGCAGGGCCTCGTGGGTGATCTCCACGGTGTCGCTGTCCATGGTGATCAGGCGGGCCCGTACGAAGGCGTCGAGCGCGGCCGCGGCCGGGCCCGCGTCGACCAGTTGCTCCATGAGGGCCGTCCGGCTCATCCGCCGGCGCGTCGCACCCGTACCGTCGGCGACGTGCACCAGCCGCACCAGGACACGGCGGAGCGTGTTCTGCTCGGCGGGGTAGAGGCGGCCGAACACCTCCTCGGCGGTCCGGGCGACGGCTCCCTGGATGCCGCCGGTGCGCTCGTATCCGGCGACGGTCAGGGTGGCGCCCTCGCGCTGGCGCCAGGTGGCCATCAGCGCGTGGGAGACCAGGGGCAGCGCGCCGGAGGGCGTCGTCCCGCCGGACGGGTCGTCGCGCAGGCCGACGTCACGCAGCAGCAGCGGGACCAGCCCCGGTTCGAGGGCGAGACCGGCGAGCCGGGCGGGGCGGGTGATCGATTCCCGCAACTCCGCGGGTGACATGGGCGGCAGGACGAACAGCCCGCCGGTGAAGACCGGAGCCAGCTCCGGCAGGTCCAGGCAGTCGCCGGAGAAGTCGGCCCGTACGCCGAGCACCACGACGGCCGGGTCGTACGGGACGGCTTCCGCGCCCGGGACCGCCAGCGCGCAGAGCACCCGTACGAACGCGCGCCGCTCGTCCTCGTCGCCGCAGAGGGTGAACAGCTCCTCGAACTGGTCGACCAGCAGCACCGGGCGCAGCGGCGGCGCAACCAGGCCCGGATCGGCCGCCGGGGGCGGGTCCCACAGCCGGTGGACCGCTTCGAGCAGGGCGTGGGGACGCTCCCGCAACCCCCTTGCCGTGAGGCCGAGATCGCCGCCCAGCACCTTCGCGGACCGGCCGAGCAGTTCGTCCAACGGCTGCGCGGTGGGGGTGAGCCTGACGACCGGCCAGGTGTCGGCGCCCGGCATCGGGAAGCCGCCGCCCCGCAGGGCCGGTACGAGGCCGGCGTTCAGCAGGGAGGACTTGCCGGCGCCCGACGGGGCGACGAGCACCAGGGGCCCCGCGCCGATCCGCTCGAAGACCCGTTCGGCCAGCTCGGCGGTGGCCCGCTCCCGGCCGAAGAACCAGCGGGCGTCCCGCGCGGTGAAGGCGGGCAGGCCGCGGTAGGGGCACTCGCCCTCCGTCCGCGGCCCGGCCACGCGGACGTCGCCGGCGACGGCACCCTCCGCAGCCTCGGTGTCCCGGGCCAGCCGCAGCAGTTCACCCCCCGCCCGCAGGACGTCGTCGCAGCGCCGCGCGACGTCGACGGTCACCCGCTTCGAGCCGGTCTCGATCTTGCTCAGATAGCCCTTGCTGTAGTGCGTCGCGCGCGCGAGGTCCGCGAGGGACAGGCCGCGTTGCGACCGCAGACGTCTCAGCTGGGCCGGGAAGGGCCGCGCGGTGTCGTCGGACTCCCGCAGCTGGTCGGCCTTGCGCCGGCGGTCCGGATCCCCCAAAGCATCCCCCATGGCAGTGCGCCCAGGCAGTGAGATGGCGTCGCCCAGGCTACCGCGCGGGGCGGCCGGAAATGTGGATCTTCCAGCCGGTATGACGAGCACAGGAACGTCCGGGTCCGCCGCGCGGCGGACCCGGACGTCCCCCTCGCGGGGACGCTAGCGGTTGAGGCGGATGGAGTTGACCGGCGTGAGGTCGGCGTACACACCGGTCTTGGCGGCGATGGGGCTGCCGCAGCCCGCGCCGCCCGTGCGGGTGCACAGGTTTGCGGTCGCACCGCCGTACTGGTTGTTGAGCACCCAGTGATGTCCGAACTGGTTGCTGAGATTGTGGGCCCCGTACCGGTGGAAGACGTGCGTCGGCTTGACGGCCGGGTTCTGGTTCTGAGGGTAGATGCACACCGCTCGGCATCCCGCCCAGGCGCCGACCGGCTTGGCCTCCACCGCGGCGCTGAGCGCGATCACCGCGACGACGGACGTGGCGAGAGCGGCGGTGCCGCGGAACAGCTTGCGCATGGTTTCCCCTTGCGGTTCGTGCCTCGTGCTGACGGCTCCAGCCTGGTGCCGCCCGGGCCCCGGGGTCGACGGGTTGCCCGTTGACCGTCCTCCGTCGGACCGGGAAACCCCTTGTGGCCTGCGTCGTTGCCGGTCAGGGGGCAACAACGCGAGCGGCAGGGCCCGCGGGACCCGCCTGCGGTACGACGATCCACTCTCCAGGCGTCAAAATTCGGCCGTTTGCCGACGGCATGCGTCGATCCGCTCACCCAGTGTGGCGATTTGTCGCAATCGCCCCATAACTTCTGCAGGGTGACGAACCGACAACTCAAGTCCCTCACGTGCATCGCCGTCGTCATGGCCGCCGGCTTCGGCGTCTTCGCGCCTCCCGCATCCGCGGCCGGACATCGAGTGCGCCCGGGCGACTCGATCCAGGACGCGGTGGACTCCGCGCGGCCGGGCGACATCATCACCGTGATGCCGGGCACCTACTACGAGAACGTGCTGATCACGAAGAGGCTGACCCTGCGGGGGTGGGGAGAGCGGACGGTGATCAAGCCACCGGCCGCGAAGACCCTGCCCGCCACGCCGAAGGCGTGGCGACGGGCCGCCCCCGCCTGCTCCCAGGCCGACACCGGAATCTGCGTCATGGGTACGGAGGAGCAGCCCGTCACCGGTGTCGAGATCCGCGCGCTGACCGTATCCGGCTTCAAGCGGAACGGCATCTGGGCCTCTTACACCGACCGGCTGAGCGTCGAGCGCGTGATCTCCGAGAACAACAGCACCTGGGGCATCGCCCAGGAACGCTCCACCCGCGGCTTCTTCCGCGACAACATCGCCCGCGACAACGCCGAGTCGGGCATCTTCATCGCCAACACCGTCGCGCGCGAGGGCGGCGCCACCGACACCGGCGGCACCGTGATCCGCGGCAACAGGCTGACCGGCAACCGGATCGGGGTCACGGTCAGGCGCGTGCGGAACCTCACCGTCAGCGGCAACCACCTCACCGGCAACTGCGGCGGCGTGTTCGTCGTCGGCGACGAGGGCGAGCCCGGCGCCGGGGACCTCACCATCCGCGGCAACCGCATCCACGAGAACAACAAGTTCTGCAAGGGCAACAGCCGCCTCCCCGACATCCAGGGCGTCGGCGTCGTCCTCACCGGCGCCGAAGAGACGATCGTGCGTGCGAACTCCATCCGGGGCAACGTCGGATCCTCCCCCCTGTCGGGCGGCATCCTGCTGTTCAAGAGCTTCGTGGGCGCGACCAACACCGACAACGTCATCGAGGACAACGTGGTGCTGGACAACCTGCCGTACGACCTGGCCAACCAGGGGGCCGGATCGGGCAACCGGTTCCTCGACAACCGGTGCGACACCTCCGTGCCGGCCGGCCTGTGCTGAACCGCGCCCCCCTCATGAGGAGAATCGAGACCGTATGACCACGGTGAGCTCCACCCCCGCCGCCGCCCCCGCGCCCGTTCCCGCCCCGAACGCCGGCCCCCCGCACACACCCCCGCCGGCCATGCGCCTGCGCGAGCTCGCCTTCGGTGCGGCCGTCGCCGCCGCCGTACGCGCCGCGGCGCGGCTCAAGGTGGCCGACGCCCTCGGGGAGTCGCCCGCCACCCCCGCCGAGCTCGCGGCCGCGGTGCACGCGGAGCCGCAGCCCCTGCAGCGGCTGCTCCGCGCCCTGTCCTGCTACGGGATCTTCGCCGAGACCGAGGACGGCAGCTTCGTCCACACGGACATGTCGCGGCTGCTGCGCGAGGACGACCCGCACAGCCTGCGCTACATCTCCCTGTGGTGCACGGAACCCTGGACCTGGCAGGCGTGGCCGCGGCTCGACGACGCCGTCAGCACCGGCGGGAGCGTCTTCCACGACCTCTTCGGCAAGGGCTTCTTCGACTACCTGCACGAGGACGCGCACGAGTCGGCGCACGTCTTCAACCGCGCCATGACCACCTCCAGCAGGCAGTCGGCACTGGACGTCGCGGACCTTCTCGACCTCACCGGCGTCTCGGTCGTCGCGGACATCGGCGGCGGCCAGGGACACGTCCTGGCCAGCCTGCTGGAGAAGCACCCGACAGTACGCGGGCACCTCCTCGACCTGCCCGGCGTGGTCGCGAAGGCCGATCCCAGGCTGCGCGACGGCGGCCCCCTCGCCGACCGGACCGGCATCGTCCCCGGCGACTGCCGCGAGGCCGTCCCGGTCGACGCCGACCTCTACATCATCAAGAACATCCTCGAATGGGACGACGAGAGCACCCGCAGGACCCTGCGCAACGTCGTCGCCGCGGCGCGCCCCGGAGCCAGGGTCGTCGTCATCGAGAACCTCGTCGACGACACCCCGTCGATGCGGTTCACCACGGCCATGGACCTGATGCTGCTGCTCAACGTCGGCGGCGCGAAGCACACCGAGGAGAGCCTCCGCACCCGTCTGGCGGACGCCGGACTCCTGCTCGGCGACGTCCGCCCCGTCAACGCGTACCTGCACGCCTTCGAGTGCACCGTGCCCGGGTGATCCCGGCCGGCACGCGCCACGACGCCCCGGGACCGGCGGTCGGCCGGTCCCGGGGCGTCGTCATGCGTGCCGGGCGGCGGCGCCCGTCCGCCCGGAACCGTCAGGTTCCGGCCGTCAGGGCTTCGTTGACCAGGTCGAGGAACTCGCGCGGAGACTTGCACTGGTCCGCACCGGCGGGCAGGGACCGGCCGTGCCGGTTCTCCAGCTCGCCGACGATGCCGAGCAGCCCCAGGGAGTCCAGCCCCCACTCGTCGAACTTCGCATCGGGCCGGTCGGCCATGACGGCGGGGTCGACGGCGATGCCCGCACCCTTCTTCATCAGCGCGGCCAGTTCTTCCACGGTCAGTCGGTCGGTCATGGCGGGCTTCTCCTCAGGCTCGAGCCGGCGAACGCCGGTCGGTGATCAGGCGCATCTCGGAGCGCTCCAGGAAGCGCGAGATCTCCTGGTGGGTGGTGGGGACGCCGTCCTTGGCGCTGTCGAGCAGCCGTGCGAGCACCGCCGCCTTGTGGCCGCCCTCGACTCCGAGCGTCAGGGCCGGCCGCGCGTCGTGCGGCCCGCGCAGGTCGAGGAGACGGACGACGATGTCGTCGCGCTGGAAGACGGTGCTCGCCACGATGGGGCTCGTCGCGTCGTCCACGGCCGCCTCGTCCTGTGCGGCGAGCAGCCGGGCGAGTTCCGTGCCGCACCCCTTCTTGGCGGGATAGAACAGCGCGTGCCGTCCGAGCTCCGCGCCGTCGCCCCCGCCCGCCGCCACATGGTGCACGGCGGGCAGCGCCGCACGGGTGAAGAAGTTCCGGGCCGAACCGGGATCGCTGAGATCGCGGTCCTGCTCCAAGTACGGGTTGATGGCCTCCTCCAGCGCCCTGACCCCGGGCTGCAGGGCCACGTGGCGCAGCGCCGCCAGCAGGTCGCCCTCGACCTCCAGGGCCCGTACGACGCGGTTGCCGTGCATGAAGAGCGAGGTGCGGCGCAGCCGGGTGTTCTCGTCGACCTGCGCCTCCGGCGACGCGTACCCGCTCAGCAGCTCGGCCACGACGGACTCGCTGCCCGGCTTCACCGTGAAGGTCAGGGCGTGGCGGACGACGCCGTCCCCGCGCCGAGGGGCGACCTGCAGGCGGCCCCTCGCCCGGTCCGGTCCGTCCGCGGAAGCGGACACGGCGGCAGCGGCGGCGGAGAAGGGGGTAGCGGCGGACGGGCCGGGGGAGAAGGCCGCGGCGGCGCCGGGACCGTGGTCCCTGCCGGTCTCCCTCAGCACGCTGAACCGCAGCGAGCGGGTGTCCCGTACACAGCCGTGGAGCGGCTGGACCGACGCGACGTGCTCCTCGCTGTTGACCCAGGCCAAGAACCGCGGTGCGCTCTCCCATTCGCTGGTGATCAGCCACTGCGACGGATTCTCGATCGACTGGCACAGCTCGTCCCGGATGTGCCCGGGGACGGAGGAGACATGTTTGTGGAGGTCCTCGTAGACCTCCAGGAACTGGTTCTGAGCACCGTCGTACAGATCCAGCAGCAGCACGACCCGAAGCCTCGAGTCGTCGAAGGCGGACTGGGATATCCGTTCCGACAAGGTTGTCATCGTTCACACTCCTTCGAGACCACACGGTCGCCACGGGGCGGCGCCACCCGAACCGATCGTGGTCCGGTAGCCCCGTCGGCGCGAGAGGAGAGAACCAACCGGGTGAACGAGCGAGGGAACCCCCGTCGTAAAGGGCATGGAAGAGCCATGAAGGAAAACGTCGACCACCGCGTCCCGGTCCTCATCGTGGGCGGCTCGCTGGTGGGCCTGTGCACCTCGCTGTTCCTCGGCCGTCACGGCATCACGCACATGCTGGTCGAGAAGCACGCGGGAACCTCGCTGCACCCGCGTGGACGCGGTATCAACGTACGCACGATGGAGTTGTTCCGGGTCGCCCATGTCGAGGACCGGATCCGCGAGGCCGCCTCGGTCCTGGCGGACAACCACGGCATCCTGCAGGGCGGCTCCCTGACCGGTGACGACCAGGAGTGGCTGTTCGAGCAGATCGACCCGGGGGGCGCACTGGCGCGGTTCAGCCCTTCGACCTGGTGCCTGTGCAGCCAGAACGACATCGAGCCGGTGCTGATGTCCGTCACCCCCACGCTCGGGGCGGACCTGCGGTTCTCCACCGAACTGCTCTCCTTCGAACAGGACGAGAGCGGGGTCACCGCGATCGTCAAGAACCGCGAGACCGGCGAGCACAGCACCGTGCGCGCCGACTACCTGGTCGCCGCCGACGGGCCGCGCAGCCCCGTGCGCGAACAGCTCCGGATCGGCCAGAGCGGTCCCGGCGACCTCTTCCACAACGTGAGCATCACCTTTCGGTCCCGCATGCTCGCGGACGTGATCGGCGACCGGCGTTTCATCGTGTGCTACCTCACCAAGCCGGACGCCGACGGGGCCCTGCTTCCCGTCGACAACCGGGAGCGGTGGGTCTTCCACGCGCCGTGGCACCCCGACCGGGGCGAGACGCTGGAGGAGTTCACCGACGAGCGCTGCGTTGAGCACATCCGGCGGGCCGTCGGCGCACCCGACCTGGACGTAGAGATCACCGGGAAGGCGCCGTGGCACGCAGCCGAGCGCGTCGCCCAGCGGTACGCGGCAGGCCGGGTCTTCCTGGCCGGCGACTCCGCCCACGAGATGTCGCCCACCGGGGCGTTCGGCTCCAACACCGGCATCCAGGACGCGCACAACCTCGCCTGGAAGATCGCCGCGGTGCTGGACGGCGCCGCGGGCCCGGGGCTGCTGGAGACGTACGAGTCCGAGCGGCTCCCGGTGGCGCGGGCCACGAGCGAGCGGGCCTCGGCCCGTTCCGCGGAGCACAGCCACCCGGGGTACGAACCGGACCCCGAGACCGTTGCGGAGCCCGTCGCCGGAGCACCCGCGCGTGGTGGCGGCGGCCGCCAGAACGGCGTCCTCACCGTGGCCATGGGGTACCGGTACGGCCAGGGCGCGGTCGTGGGGGCCGACCCGGACCTGCCCGTCGTGCCCGAACGGATGCGGCTGTGCGGGGACCCGGGCACGCGCGCCCCGCACCTGTGGCTCCGCGATCCGGCGCGGGGCGGGCGGAGGTCCACGGTCGACCTCTACGAGCGGTCCTTCGTCCTGCTCAGCTCCGAGGGCACAGCGTGGAGCGGAGCGGCGGGAGCGGTCGCCAAGCGGATGAACGTACGCCTGGACGCCTACGCGATCGGCACCGGCCCGGAGGCCGACCTGATCCCGGAGGACGGCGGCGACTGGGCCGAGGCGCACGGCACCACGGCCTCCGGAGCGGTCCTCGTCCGCCCGGACGGCTTCGTGGCCTGGCGCTCGCCGGACGCCGTGGCGGACCCGGAGTCGGTCCTCTACAAGGTCCTGACCACCCTGCTGGACCGCTACTGACGCCGGCCCGCCCGGAGGACGCATGGGGGCGCCGCCCCGCGGAAATCCGCGGGGCGGCGCCTCCTTGCCCGTACACGTCCCGGATCAGCTCACGGGACCATCTTCGAACCGAGTCCGCCCGGCGTCTTCGGCACCCACGGTGCCACGGCCGTGGCCCCGCCGGGTTCCGGCTCGGCCATGCTCACCCGAAACACGCCTTTTCCGTCCACGTTCACGGGCAGGACGTAGATCTCCTTGATCTGGCCGGTGTCGTGCAGGTAGAGCACCACGGTCTGGCGGTACGAGCCCTCGTCGTAGAACTCCGCGGTGACCTTCCCGCCGGCGCCCTTGCGGAACGCGGTGATCCAGTTCTCTGCGGTCTTCTCGATCGTGCCCCGGTCCTTGTCGGGGTCGGCCAAGGACGCCAGCGCGTCGACCTTCCCGTCGGCGATCCGCCACACCACCTGCTGGGTGATCCCCAGCGTCCCCGTGGACGGATACCCGACCACCGCGAGCGGCGGGTGGCTGCTGTAGTCCCCGGCGTACTCCACGTCGGCGGCGTCGTAGCCCGACGAGCAGCCGGTCAGCGCACCGAGCACCAGGGCGGCGACGAGGACGCCCCGGGGCCCTCTTCCACGGCGTCGTGCCGTGAAGAAGCGAGTATCCATATTTCTTCGGTCCTTCGGTCGGTACCTGGTGATCCAGGAGCGAGAGGGGCGTCGTCCCCGTGGTCTCCCACGGGGATAGGCGGTCCGCGGCGGCAGCCACTTGCCGGAGTCGAGGTCACCCTTGGCCTGGTTGACGTTGTCGGTGACCGCGATGAGCTGGGGG